>CAVUNH010000038.1:0-22373 GCA_963742665.1 uncultured Alphaproteobacteria bacterium | reverse complement strand
GCCACGAGCGCCGACGAGCCGAGCAAGATATTGCGGCGGCTGGGTGCCCCTCTCCGTCCCGTACAATGGTGCGTCGTGTCGGTCCTGCTCGTTGCTACTGTCGGGCATTTTCGGCTCCTTTTTCACCATAAGGACTGACAATTATTCCGTGGCCGGAATCCTCTTCACACAACGGAATCCGAGATGGCTGGTCGAGGTATCGATCGCTTCGGCATGCCGCGCGGCCGGCCGGTAGCGGCGGCAATAGTTCGGCGCGCACAGATGCGAGCCGCCCTTGATGACCTTGCGCGGAATTTTGATGTTGGGCTGGCGTGGATCGTAGCTGCCGTCCTCGCGCCCGCCGCGCGGATTTTCGCGGAATGCAGCAGGCCTTCGGCGCATCGGCCTCGTGCCTGGGCGACGTACCAGTCGGTCGTCCACTCCCAGACATTGCCGATCATGTCGTGCACGCCATAGCCGTTCGGCGGAAACGCCGTCACCGGCGAGGTGCGCTCGTAGCCGTCCTCATGGAGATTCTCGCAGCGGGAAATTCGCCCTGCCAGGTGTTGGCCATGTGCACGCCGCCGGGCGTGAATTCGTCGCCCCAGGCGAACTCGGCGCCGTCGAGGCCGCCGCGCGCGGCGAATTCCCATTCCGCCTCGGTCGGCAGGTCCTTGCCCGCCCATTGCGCATAGGCCAGCGCATCGGCGAAACGACACGTGCACCACCGGATGATCGTCGAGGACGTTGATGTTGCTCTTCGGCCCGTAGGGATGGCGCCAGTCGGCGCCCTTCATGAAAGTCCACCACTGGCTCCAGTCGCGCAGATCGTAGGTCGACGTGCGGCGGCACGAACACCAGCGAGCCGGCGTAGAGCATGTGCGGCAGCGCGCCCGGATAATCCTTCGGATCGGGCGGGATCTCCGCGAAGGTCTTGTGACCGGTCGCGTTCACGAATCGCTTGAACTGGCGGTTGGTCACCGGCGTGCGGTCGATCCAGAAGCCGTCGACCGTCACGCGATGGGCCGGCGCTTCCTCGGGATAGTGATCGGTCGGATCCCATGCGGAACGTGCCGCCGGGAATCCGGACCATGTCACCGGTCCGGCCTTCATCCGATCGCGTTTCGCTCGGTTCGACCTCGCCGGCTTGCAGCTCCGCCCTCGCACCACTCCAGACTGCCCCTACGGGCAGTAGTCCCAGAAACCCTGCGTGCGCGACGGGTCGGTGTAGTACCAGCACATGCCGGAGCGCGGAGCGGCGCCTGCCCAGGCGACGGCCGTTGCGGCGGTCACGAAGCCGATGGCTGCGCCGGCCGCGATGGCGCCGCCCCGCGGCCAGTAGTACCGACCAGGCCGCGCCCAACGCACGCCGCCGCCGGCATAGCCGGGCCGCACCACGGCCGCGCGGCCGCCGCCGCACCACCGTCCGGCTCGATCGCGCCACGCGTCGCCTCGCGGTCCGACCGCGCGCCACTGCGGCGCGCGACGGCGCGAACTTCAATCACGTCGGGATTGGATTGGCCGGTGATGGCCTGTACGGCGAGCGAACGCGTCGCGCCGATATTCAATGCTGATGCGGGAACCGATGTTGCGCCTGTCCCAAGCGTTACGGCGCAAGCAAGAATGACCGAATAATTTCGGCAGGTCTCGTCCCCGACGATCGACCGTCGTCTTTGGTGAACGCATTGTCGAGCCCTTTCATTTTCAACTCTCGCCGGACTGTCCAGCGAAGGAAACAAGTAAGCCCCTCTTCCCCTTTTTCGACGCGCAAGCCTTGCGCAAAACTCCTTTCCCCGCTCGCACGCTGGGTGATACAGCGCGAGCGCTTGTCAGTCTCGTGGATTTGCGACGATAGATCAACGCGAAGCGCGTGTGATGTGCAGTTCGTGCCAAAGTGCCGGCCGCGCACCGGCATACCTCCAGCGACCGATTCGATCAATCGGCCTTGTGCGCGCCGTCGTTTATGAGAATTTGCAGAACATTCTTGCGCGCATCTGACCTGCAACACGGGGTATGCCGACACCGTCTTTTTGCACCGCAGCAAACTGTCGTTGTCGCAAAGAAATCATTGTCGCCAGCTAGTTGTACGACCTGTTATGCTCTCGTGACAATTAGGGCGCATTCGCATGGGCAAACGCCTTTCAGTCAGCAGTTGTGACCTAGACGGTTTCGAGGGACTGCATCAGGCCGTGCAAGGGCTCGCATGTCGACGTCATGCAGCTCCGGCGCGGCACGCTGCGCGGCACGCTGTCGCATGTCGGCATCGGCGATTTCTCCCTCAGTATCGGCTCGTTCAACCTGGGCGTCCGCACGCAGCGTACCTCCAGCGACGAGAAGCTGATCGTCGGCATGCTGCTGTCGGCGCAAGACCGCGTCACCCATTTTGCCTTCGACATGCGTCCCGCAGACGTGCTGGTGATTCCGCCGGCGATCGAGCACGACGGCACCTTTCACGGCGCCGCGTCCTACGCGGCGTTGCGCTTCGATCTCGTCCGATGTCGCGTCGATCTTCGCCGGCGAAGCACGGCTTGAGCGATCCCGCCGACCTGGCGCGAGAAGAATCGCTATCGCGCCGATCCCGCCATCGCGACGGTGACGGCGCGCCGACTGCCGCAGATCGTCTCCCGCCTCGCGCGACTTCAGGATGTGCTGTCGGAAGCGTCCGCCGATTTCTGGAAACGCGCCATCGTCGACTGCATCACCGCGACGATCTTCCAGTCGTTGCCGCCGGACGAGCCCGGCACGCTGCCGTCGGCGCTGCGGCTCGTGCACAATGTCGAGGACTATCTCGCCGCCGCCGGCGCGCGGCCGGTGCATGTATCAGAACTTTGCGCCGCCTTTCGCGTGTCGCGCCGCGGGCTGCACCGCGCCTTTCATGACGTGTTCGGCATCGGGCCGATCACGTTTCCTGCGCCACAAGCGGCTCTGCGCCATTCATTCCGTCTCTCCGGGACAGTGACCCTGCGGCGAGTCACGGTAGCGCAGGTCGCCATCCAGCACGGTTTCATCGAACTCGGGCGCTTCTCACACTACTATCGTTCGCTGTTCGGCGAGTATCCGTCCGAAACGCTGGGCGCCCATCCGCCCCGCGCACGCAGGGAGGCCGGTCCGCATTTCGCCGGACCGCTTCCGCTCGGCCTCGACGCCAATTGATGGATCGTATCCGCAAAGCCGGCCGGGGGCCTGGGGACTTCAGGCCGCCGATACGGTCCGGCCGCGGTGCGCGAGCAGCAGCCGGCGGATCTCGGTGACCGATATCGCCGGACTGAACAGAAACCCCTGCATCTCGGTGCAACCGAGTATGTACAGCAGGTTTCGCTGCTGCTCGGTCTCGACGCCTTCCGCCGTCGTCGTCATGTTGCTCGCGGCCGCGATGTTCACGACGGCCTGGACGATCGACGACGAGGCGCCCTCGCCGGCCAGATCCCTGATGAAGGAGCGGTCGATCTTGATCTTGTCGAATGGGAACCGCTGCAGATAGCTCAACGAAGAATAGCCGGTGCCGAAATCGTCCAGCGCGATGCGCACGCCGAGCTTTCGCAATTGATGCAGCACCTCCAGCGCCGCCTCGTCATCGCGAATCAGCACCGCCTCGGTGATCTCGAGCTCGAGCCGTGAGGCGGCCAGCCCCGAGGCGGCAAGTGCCGCGGCCACATTGAGCGCCAGCGTCTGGCTCTTGAACTGGATCGGCGAGACGTTGACCGCAACCCGGACATGCTCCGGCCAGTTTGCCGCCTCGGCGCATGCCGCATGGAGCACCCAGTTGCCGAGCTGGTTGATCTGTCCGGTCTCTTCCGCGACCGGAATGAATTCGCGCCGGCGAGATCATGCCGCGTTCGGGGTGGCGCCAGCGCAGCAGCGCCTCGCAGGAGGAGACCTTGCCGTCCCCAAGATTGACCACCGGCTGATAGTAGACTTCGAGGCCGCCATCGGCGATCGCCTGACGCAATTCGAGTTCCAGGATTCGCCGCGCCTTGGCGCGCGCGTCCATGCCGGCCTCGAAGAAGCGGTAGGTCCGCCGCCCGTCGCCCTTGGCGCCGTACAGCGCGAGGTCCGCGTTCTTCAGCAACTGGTCGAGATCCAGCCCGTCGCCCGGGGCGAGCGCGATCCCGATACTGGCATCCGTGGTGATCAGGTGCCCCGCGCACTCCAGTGGAGCCCTGATCGCCTCATAAATTCTGTCAACGAGTTGAGTGGTTTCCGACTGGTTCTTGATAGCGCACTGGATGACGGCGAATTCGTCGCCGCCGAGCCGGGCCGCCACGTCGGTCTCCTTCAGGCAACCGCGCAGGCGCTCGGCCACCCCCTTCAGGAGTTCGTCGCCGACCGGATGGCCGAGGGCATCGTTGACGCCCTTGAACTCGTCGATGTCGATATAAAGTACGGCAAGCTGTTCGCCCGGTCGGACCGCCCTAAGCGCCTGTTCCAGCCGCTCGCGAAACAAAACCCTGTTCGGCAGATCGGTCAGCGCGTCGTAATGCGCCAGATGGGCGATTTTCTCGTCAGCGCGCGTGCGTTCGGTGATGTCCTCGATCGTGGCCACCCACCCGCCCGCCTTCAGCGGCCGGTTGACGATCTCGATCGCCCGGCCGCCCGGCGCCTCCGTGAGCTGGCGCGTGCCAATGCCGAGCGACACATTGCGGATGATGGCATCGCAGAACTCATCGACATCGCCGTCAAAGGAGCCGGTCTCCTTGCGGTGCTGCGATCAGCCGCTGCATCGTGCAGCCCGGCTTCGCCACATCCGGCGACAATCCGAACATCTCGATATAGGGCTGGTTGCAGATCACGATGCGTGCCGACGCATCATAAAGAACAAGGCCTTGCGGGATATTGTTCACGGCAACGATGAGCTGGCGCCGCTCCGCCGCCAGCCGCTGATCGGTCAATCGATGATGCCGCAACAGCAGACTGACGATGACCGCCAGGATTCCGATCGTGGCGAACAGCGCATGCTCGCGAACGCCCCACGCCGAGGTCGCCATGTCGGCCAAAATCGCCGCGGCGATCAGGACAGCGCAAAAAGCAAGCCGCGTCGCTATCCCTAGCTTCGCGTCAGGATTTCGCAGAACCGTCCGGCATGTGATGGCCGTTATCGAAAGTCACCTGGTGCCTCCCCACCGTGACATCGTTACGCACGACAGATGGAAGGCGGGTTACAACTTGCGGTTAGCAATCGGTTACCGCGATACACGGGCTGGTCCCAATCTTCGGTCCGGAGCGGGAGGTTACCGGTGCGCGATCGTCGCATGCGGCCCTCTCCTTCGAAGTGGTAAACGAAGGGTTAAAGCCGGCACAGGTTTCGAACGCGCGCGCAAATGCGAGAAAGCGCTGATTTTCCTGCGTAACTGTCAGATCGAAGCCGTGGCCGGAACCTGTTGCGAAAGCGAATTCCGAGACAGGATGTCGCGGATTTAGCGAATGTGGAACCTCGCCGGTTTAACCGTTTCGCTAGTCCCGGCTGTTCATAATGAGGCCAGACCCAGTTCTCATGACATGCCAGGTTAAACACTGTGACATCCTTCGGACGTGTGATTTCGGTGCGCGGCTCCCTCGCCCGGGTCGGACTTCTGGCGGTAAGCCAGATGGCCACCTCGGAAGTGCGCGCCACCGTCGGCCGCTTCATCAGCATCCGCTGCGCAACTTCCACCATCGTCGCCATGATCACCGACGTATCCTGCGAGGATCTGCCGACCTCGGATAGCTATATCGCCTCCGCCGGCGTCGACCTGCTCGGCGAAATCCTCGGCGGCGATCGCCCCAAATTCCAGCGCGGCGTCACCAACTATCCGACCATCGGCGATGCCGTCGACCTGATCACCAATGCGGAGCTCCGCACGGTCTACGCGCCGACCGGATCCGACCAGATCAATGTCGGCACCCTGCAGCAGGACCGCTCGGTGATCGCCTATGTCGACGTCGAGGAAATGCTCTCCAAGCACTTCGCGGTGCTCGGCTCGACCGGCGTCGGTAAATCGACCGGCGTGTCGCTGCTGCTGAACGAAATCCTCAAATCGCGCCCGAACCTGCGCATCTTCCTGCTCGACGTCCACAACGAATATGGCCGCTGCTTCGGCGACCGCGCGCTGGTGCTCAACCCGCGGAACCTGAAGCTGCCGTTCTGGCTGTTCAATTTCGAGGAAATCGTCGACGTGCTGTTCGCCGGCCGGCCCGGCGTGCCCGAGGAGCTCGACATCCTCGCCGAAGTCATTCCGATGGCGAAGGGCATCTACACCCAGTACCAGAACGCCGACCGGGTCGGCCTGAAGCGGATCGATCCCAAGGCGATCGGCTATACCGTCGATACGCCGGTGCCCTATCGCCTCGTCGATCTGATTTCGCTGATCGACGAGCGCATGGGCAAGCTGGAGAACCGCTCGTCGCGCATCATCTATCACAAGCTGATTTCGCGCATCGAGACCGTGCGCAACGATCCGCGCTACACCTTCATGTTCGACAACGCCAATGTCGGCGGCGACACCATGGCGGAAGTCATCAGCCATCTGTTCCGCCTGCCCGCCAATGGCCGGCCGATGACCATCATGCAGCTCGCCGGCTTCCCCGCCGAAGTCGTCGATTCCGTGGTGTCGGTGCTGTGCCGCATGGCGTTCGATTTCGGCCTGTGGAGCGACGGCGTCTCGCCGCTGTTGTTCGTCTGCGAGGAGGCGCACCGTTACGCCGCCGCCGACCGCAACATCGGCTTCGGACCGACCCGCAAGGCGGTCTCGCGCATCGCCAAGGAAGGCCGCAAATACGGCGTCTATCTCGGCCTCGTCACGCAGCGTCCGGCCGAACTCGACGCCACCATCATCTCCCAGTGCAACACGCTGTTTGCGATGCGCCTTGCCAACGACCGCGACCAGGCGCTGCTGCGCTCGGCGGTCTCGGACGCCGCCGCCAATCTGCTGTCGTTCGTGCCCTCGCTCGGCACCCGCGAAGTGCTGGCCTTCGGTGAAGGCGTGGCGCTGCCGACGCGGCTGCGCTTCAAGGAAGTCCCGATCCACCAGCTGCCGCGCAGCGAAGCCACCATCGCGACCTCGCCGTCGGTCGCCGCCGGCCATGACATGCATTTCGTCAGCGCCGTGCTGGACCGCTGGCGCGGCGCCACCTCGCATCGCGACGTGCCCAACGATCCCATGATCAACGATCGGCCGGCCGCGCGCACGCTGGAACCGCGTGCCGTGGAAGCGCCGATGCTGCAGCCGTCGATGGGGCTCGATCCCGATCGCTTCTCGCTGCTGAAGAAGCCGCTGCGCTAAAGCGACGGGCGTTCCGCGCGATTTTGTTCGCGCGATTCTATTCAGTTCTTCAGCGAACCGGTATCCACTTCGCTCGAAAACGCTCTATATGGTTCCGGAACAGCCGCATCACGCGGCCATAGCCGGGACCCTTCCATGACGCAGCCTGTTGCAAAACGATTTCCGACGCCGCTCCCTCGACAAGCTGCCGGACGATATCCGCAGCCGCATCCTGGCGGTGCAGGAGAAGTCCGGCTTCGTTCCCAACGTCTTCCTGACGCTGGCCTATCGGCCCGACGAGTTCCGCGCGTTCTTTGCCTATCATGATGCGCTGATGGACAAGGACGGCGGCCTGACCAAGGCCGAGCGCGAGATGATCGTGGTGGCGACGTCGAGCGCCAACCAGTGCCATTACTGCGTGATCGCCCACGGCGCGATCCTGCGCATCCGGGCCAAGAACCCGCAGATCGCCGACCAGATCGCCGTCAACTACCGCAAGGCCGACATCACGCCGCGCCAGCGCGCCATGCTCGACTTCGCCATGAAGGTGAGCCAGGAGGCCAACACGGTATCAGAAGCGGATTTCGCCGCGGTCGCCGGCCACGGCTTTTCCGACGACGACATCTGGGACATCGCCGCGATCGCGGCGTTCTTTGCGCTGTCGAACCGGATGGCCAATGTCACCGCGATGCGCCCGAACGACGAATTCTACATGATGGGGCGGCTGCCGAAATAACCGCGACCGTTTCGGTCTGACGGCGGCCACGCCGCCCGCATTCCGACCGTCATCTGGGTCGGACGCAGCGACAGGATCGGGACCGGATGGGTTCGCGTAGGTTTGCCATGACTGGAAGCCTTGCGGATTTGACCAGCAGAAATTGATCTGAAACGGGTTCCACCATGCCGTGAACACGCGGGCAGCCATGCGTGCACCAACATTTTATGTCGGAAGCACGGTGGGCGTGCTAAACAGGGATCACAGCTTCCGCGGACCAACAGCAGTGAAGACCCAGCGGCCGATCCAGAGGGATGACGAGCATGTCGTGGTCAAGTTTCGGCCGCGCACCTCGGCCCATCCGCCGGGTCACCGCGACGAGACGGGCGACAACACGGCGACAGACCTTGGCCAGCCGGTAGCGAACGACCTGTCCCGCTACGAACGGCGGCGAGACGAGCCGGACGACTTCCGTCACCGCATGCTGGCCAATGTCGCCGCGCTGGCCTTCACGGTCGCGCTGACGGCGATCGGAATCTGGCTCGCCATGAGCATCGCCGATCTGCGCAAGACCCAGGATTGCGTCCTGATGGGACGCCGGGACTGCGCCCGGATTTCCGTAATGCCGCGCAGTTAGCAGACAGGCCCAAATCCACCTCTTTTGCCGATAAACCGGTTGCCGCCGGGGTGGCCAAGCTCCATTGAACTCAGGGCTGCGCTCCGATATACGGGCACTCAACTCCGGCCGAGGGAAAAACGACGCAGCCCGCCTCCCTCAGGCCATTCCGGATTTATCTCCAATATATCAAAGGCTTAATGATGTCTTCCACATTCGATCAGATCGCCAACATCATCGCTGAGACCTGCGACATTCCGCGCGACACGATCACGCCGGAGAGCCATGCCATCGACGACCTCGGCATCGACAGCCTGGACTTCCTCGACATCGCCTTTGCGATCGACAAGGCGTTCGGAATCAAGATGCCGCTCGAAAAATGGACCCAGGAGGTCAACGACGGCAAGGCCACGACCGAACAGTACTTCGTGCTGAAGAACCTCGCCGATCGCATCGACGAACTGGTCGCGGCCAAGAGCGCACGGGCGCGTAATCGCCCGCCATGCAGCTTGATTATTTCCAGCTGATCGATCGCATCGTCGACCTCAATGTCGGCGAGCGCACGATTACGGTCGAAGCGCAGGTTCCGACGACGCACACCATCTTCGAGGGGCATTTCCCGGGCTTTCCGATCATGCCCGGCGTGCTGCTGACCGAAGCGATGGCGCAGAGCTCCGGCTGGCTGTTGCTCGGCATCCTGAAGTTCGAGCGCATGCCGTTCCTGGCGATGGTGAAGGAAGCCAAGATGCGGGGCTTCGTCACTCCTGGCGACCTGCTGACGATCGAAGCCAAGGTCGAGCACGAAGGTTCGGGGTATGCCGTTACATCGGCCAAGATCCGTGTCGGCAAGGAGCTGAAGTGCAATGCCGACCTGACCTTCCGCCATATCCCCTTCCCCAATCCCGACTTGCGCGTGCACATGGACGCGATGGCCAACAAGATCGGCTTTCCGCAGGCGCTGATGCATGACTGAGCCGAATGCATCGCCTGCCAGGGAAGTCTGGATCACCGGCATCGGTCTGGCGACCTCGCTCGGCGAAGGGCTGGACGCGAACTGGGAAGCGCTCAATGCGCGCCGCATCAACGTCGATGAGAAAACATTCGCGCCCTACATCGTCCATCCCTGGGCGCCGGTCAATTTCGATACGCAGATCCCCAAAAAGGGCGACCAGCGTCAGATGGAAGCCTGGCAGCGGATCGGGACCTATGCCGCCGGGCTGGCGCTGGATTCCGCCGGCGTCAAGGGCAACAAGGAAATCCTGGGCGGGATGGACATGGTCATCGCGGCCGCCGGCGGCGAGCGCGATCTGGCGGTCGATATCGCCATCCTGAACGCCGCCGCAAAAGGCAATTCGGCTCCCGGCTTTCTCAACGAACGGCTGATGAACGATCTGCGGCCGACGTTGTTCCTGGCTCAGCTCTCCAATCTGCTCGCCGGCAATATTGCGATCGTCCACGGCGTTTCCGGAACCTCCCGCACCTTCATGGGCGAGGAAACCGCAAGCGTCGACGCGGCGCGGATCGCGCTGGCGCGGATCGCCGCGGGCCAGAGCGACATCGCGCTGATCGGCTCGGCCTACAATGGCGAACGCCTGGACCTGCTGATGCTCTACGAATTCGGCGACTTCAACCTGAAAGACAAATTCGCGCCGGTATGGGCGCGCCAGGATACGCCCGGCTTCGCGCTTGGCTCGGCCGGCGCATTTCTCGTCATCGAATCCAAGGCGCATGCGCAGGCGCGCGGCGCCAAGCCCTACGCCAGACTGACCAACGTGGTTGCCGATCTGGCGCAACGCAAGCAACCCGGCGCGGTAACGCGATCGCTGGAAGCGCTCTGGAACAAGCTTGGTGTCCGCGACGGCAATGGCGCGCTGATCACCGGCGCGACCGGCGCCGAGCCTGTCACGTCGGAGGAAAAGGCCTTCCTGAGCCAGCACCCCGATTTTGCGGTACGCGCGACCGGCACGATGTTCGGCCACACGCTGGAAACCCAGTTTCCGCTGGGTCTGGCGCTGGCGGCGCTTTCGATCTCGCGCGGCGCACTGTTTCCGCCCAACGATCCGACCGGGCTGGAGGTTGAAATGTCCGGGCCGCCGACCCAGATTGTGGTGGTGGGGGCCGGCCACTGGCAGGGCGAAGGCATGGCCCTGGTCGAGGCGATCAAGTAGCTACGAGCAGCAGCGGCGGGGAAAATCATGACAGCACCACGCGATAAATTCGGCAGGCCGATCGTCGTCGTCACCGGAATGGGCGTCATCACCTCGCTCGGCGCCGGCAAGACCGACAATTGGGCGAAGCTGACCGCGGGCGAATCCGGCATCCGGACCGTGACACGCTTTCCGATCGACGGCCTGAAAACGACGATGGCCGGAACGGTCGATTTCGTCACCGTCGAACCGTTCTCGTCGACCGGTCTCACCGAGCAGCCTGGCCGACATGGCCACCGAGGAAGCGCTCGAGCAGTCCGGCATCGGCCGCAAGGGCGATTTTCCGGGACCGCTGTTTCTTGCGGTCGCGCCGGTCGAGATCGAATGGCCGCAGCGACTGGAGGTCGGACGCGCCGTCGGCAAGACGGAATTCGACTTTAACGACCTGTTGCGCGTCAGCGGCGGCGGAAAGTTCGCACAATATCATCACCGTTTCATGTTCGGCTCGGTGGCCGGTCATCTGGCCGAGACCTTCGGCACCAAGGGATCGCCGATTTCGCTTTCGACCGCCTGCGCCTCCGGCGCCACCGCGATCCAGCTCGGCGTCGAGGCCATCCGCCGCGGCGAAGCCGACGCCGCGCTGTGCGTCGCCACCGACGGCTCGGTCAATCCGGAAACCCTGGTGCGGTTTTCGCTGCTGTCGGCGCTGTCGACCCAGAACGATCCGCCGCAGGCCGCGTCCAAACCATTCTCGAAGAACCGCGACGGTTTCGTGATGGCGGAAGGCGCCGGCGCGCTGGTGCTGGAAAGCTACGAGGCCGCGGTCGCGCGCGGCGCCACCATCCTCGGCGTCATTGCCGGCTGCGGTGAACTGACCAATTCATTTCACCGCACCCGCTCGAGCCCCGACGGCAAGCCGATCATCGGCTGCGTGCGCAAGACATTGGCCGACGCCGGCATGACGCCCGAGCAAATCGACCACATCAACGCCCACGGCACCGCGACGCCCGAAAACGACAAGATGGAATATCTCGGCATCTCCGCCGTGTTCGGTGAGCGCGCCAAGCAGATTCCGGTGTCGTCGAACAAGTCGATGGTCGGTCACACCATTTCGGCGGCCGGCGCGGTCGAAGCGATTTTTTCGCTGCTGACGCTCGAGCACCAGCGGATTCCGCCGACCATCAACTACGATATTCCGGACCCGGCGATTCCGTTCGACGTGGTCCCCAACAAGGCGCGCGATGCCCGCGTCACCGCCGTGATGTCGAATTCGTTCGGCTTCGGCGGCCAGAACGCCTCGCTGATTCTGACGCGCGAACCGATCTAGCAGCCGGAAGCGCGCTTCCGATTGCATCAAGCGGGCTCGTCAATTCGTTTCGACGCGTTTTCTTGGCGCAAACCGGGTCCGATTTCTCTTGAAAGCGCCATAACGGCTTGTCCCCATGAACCGCCTGCTCCTTCGCACCAAGGCGCGCCTGCGCGACGCCGCCAAGCCGCTGGCGGAAGCCGCCGTCGGCGCGCTGACGATCGGGCTATTGCGTACCACGCGCTATTTCGATCCCGACAAGACCGCCAACCTGTTCGGCCGCATCACCCGCTTCATCGGCCGCCGACTGCGCGAGGACCGGATCGGCCGCGACAATCTCACGGCCGCCTTCCCGGAAAAATCGCCCGAAGAGATCGAAACCATCCTGGCCGGCGTCTGGGACAATCTCGGCCGCATCGGCGCCGAATTCGCCCATCTCGATCACATCTGGGACTACGACCCCGACGCATCCCGAAAAGAACAGCCGCATCGAATTCGATCCGCGCAGCGCACGAGCTGTTCGAGCAGCTCCGGGACGACGGCAAGCCGGCGCTGATCTTCGCCAGCCATCTCGGCAACTGGGAAATGCCGGCGCTCGCCGCCGTCGCGCACGGGCTCGATGCCGCGATCCTGTACCGCCGGCCGAACAGCGACTCCGCCGATCGCGCCATCGAGCAGATCCGCGCGGTCAAGATGGGCACGCTGATCCCGGCCGGCCGCGACGCGCCGCTGAAGCTCGCCGAAGCCCTGCAAAACGGCCAGCACGTCGCCATGCTGGTCGACCAGTATCTGACCAACGGCGTCGAGGTCACCTTCTTCGGCCGCAAGACCAAGGCCAATCCGATGCTGGCCCGGCTGCTGCGCCAGGTCGAATGCCCGATCCATGGCGTGCGCATCATCCGCCTGCCCGACCATCGCTTTCGCGCCGAACTGTCCGAAGAAGTCAAGCCGGTGCGCGACGCGTCAGGGCAGATCGACATCCAGGGCACGATGCAGGCGGTCACCTCGGTGGTCGAGGGCTGGGTCCGCGAATATCCGGACCAGTGGCTGTGGCTGCACCGCCGCTGGCGGTAGCGATTCGGAACGCATCCGCGCGCTCGACCGGAGCCTGCGGCATGCTTCGGGACGGGCTCGCGCCTCCGGATGGACTACCTTCCCGTCTTCACCTGGTCCAGAGCCGGTTGATGATGCGCTGGGTGGCCGGATCGCGCGCGGTGATCACGAACAGCTTCTTCAGCGTCGCCTCGTCCGGATAGATGTTCCTGTCGTTGAGAATTTTCGGATCGACCAGCTTCTGGCTCGCCAGATTGCCGTTGGCGTAGGACAGGAAGTCCGAATTCTTGGCCGCGACATCCGGCCGGTAGAGATAGTTGATCAGCTCATAGGCCTCCGCGACGTTCTTGGCATCGGCCGGGATCGCGAGATTGTCGAAGAACATCTGCGCGCCCTCTTTCGGGATCGTGTAGCCGATCTCGATATCGTTCTTGGCCTCCGCGGCGCGGCTGCGCGCCTGCATGACGTCGCCGGACCAGCCGACCACGAAGCAGATCTCGCCGGTCGCCAGCGCGCTCAGATATTCCGACGAATGAAACTTGCGGACATAGGGCCTGATCTTGCTGACGAGATCGGCGGCCTTCTCCAGATCGGCCTGCTTGGTCGAATTCGGATCGAGCCCGAGATAGCTCAGCGCGGCCGGGAAAATGTCGTCGGCGGAATCCAGCATGTGAATGCCGCAATCCTTGAATTTCGCGAGGTTCTCCGGCTTGAAGACGATATCCCAGCTGTCGATCTTGGCGTCGGGCCCGAGAATCTTCTGCACCATCTTGACGTTGTAGCCGATGCCGGTGGTGCCCCACATGTAGTTGGCGGCGTAATTGATTGCCGGGATCGTAGGTCGCAAGCTCGCTTGCTCACCACCGGCCAGGCGTTGGCGAGGTTCGGCAGCTTCGACTTGTCGAGCTTCTGGAAAACATTCGCGGTGATCTGGCGCTGCAGGAAATAGGCGGTGGGAACGACGACGTCGTAGCCGGACTTGCCGGCCAGCAGCCGCGTCTCCAGCGTCTCGTTGGCGTCGAAGGTGTCGTAGACCACCTTGATGCCGGTTTCCTTGGTGAAATCCTCCAGCACCCCCGGCGCCATGTAGTTCGACCAGTTGTAGAAATTGACGGTGCGCTCCTCGGCGCTGGCGGGCGAAACCAGCAGGGCCGCGGCAACCGCGCCGATGACAGCAATGGAATTGCGGGTCCGACCGGCCATCTCGTCTACCTCTTCCGGCGATGCACCGCGTCCGACAGGCGCTCCAGCGCGGTGTCCAGCGTTGCGTCTTTCTTGGCAAAACAGAACCGCACCACCGAGGTCACCGCATCCTGCTCGTAGAACGCCGACACCGGGATCGCGGCGACCTTGTAGTCGGTCACGATGCGCTTGCAGAATGCCTCGTCGGTCTCGTTGAGCCCGAGCGGCGACAGATCGACGGTGAGGAAATAGGTGCCCTGCGATTTCAGCACCGGGAAACCGATGCTCTCCAATCCCTTGGTCAGACGGTCCCGGCTCCGCGCCAGATCCTTGCGCATCTCGTGGAAATATTCGTCCGGCTTGTCGAGGCCGTAGGCGACCGCGGCCTGCAGATTGGGCGCGGTGGTGAAGGTGAGAAACTGGTGCACCTTGGCGGCGACGCGCAGCAGCGGCGGTGCGGCGCAGACGAAGCCGATCTTCCAGCCCGTCAGCGAGAAGATCTTGCCGGCGGTGCCGACCTTGATGGTGCGGTCGCGCATGCCCGGAATCGTGATCAGCGGAATATGCTCGCGGCCGTCGAAGATCACATGCTCCCAGACCTCGTCGCAGATCGCGATGGTGTCGAACTCCTGGCAGAACCGCGCCAGCAATTCGAGGTCCTCGCGCGGATAGACCACGGCGGCCGGATTGAGCGGATTGTTGAACAGCACCGCCTTGGTCTTGTGGTTGAAGACGCTGCGCAGCATCTCCTCGGTCAGCCGCCAGTGCGGCGGCTCGAGACGCAACAGGCGCGGAATGCCGCCGGCCTGGCGGATGATCGGCAGATAGCAGTCATAGACCGGCTGGAACACGACGACTTCGTCGCCGGGCTCGACCACGGCGAGAATCGCCGAGGTCAGCGCCTCGGTGCCGCCCGAGGTCACCATCACCTCGGTCATCGGATCGAGCGTTGAGCCCGTGCCAGCGCCCGTAATGGGCCGCGATCGCCTGCCGCAGCTCCGGAATGCCCATCATCGACGGGTACTGATTGTAGCCGTTCACGGACGCGTCGGCGGCGGCGCGCCGGATATCCTCAGGCCCGGGATCGTCGGGAAAGCCCTGGCCGAGATTGATGGCGTTGTTGTCGCGCGCGAGCTGCGACATCGCCTCGAAGATGGTGACGGGAAGGTCGGCGAAGACCTTGTTCATGGAGGTCATTTGAAGCGTCCGGAGATGTCAGCCGCCGGTCTTGGTCGGCAAGCCCGCGGCCTTCCAGCCCAAGATGCCGCCGGCGAGATGCTTGTCGTAGGGCAAGCCCCGCGGCCTGCGCCGCGAGCGACGCCGTCACCGAGCGCTTGCCGGAGCGGCAGGCAAACACCACCTGCTTGCCCGCGGGGTCCGGAATGGCCGTCGGATCGAAGGTCGACAGCGGAACGACCACGCCGCCCGGATAGGCCTCCACGGCGACCTCATTCGGCTCGCGGACGTCGACCAGCAGATAGCGTCCCTCCGCCATCCCCTTCGACACGTCTTCCGGCGTCAAATCGTGCACCTGATGGTCCGCCACGCAAATCCTCCCGACAACCGGTTTTGAGGGGTCCTGTTCGCCCCGTCAGCCGGGCGCCAAAGTCGCCTCTCGCGCGGCGAAAATCAAGCGCCGCAGGCGGTTTAAAAGATCGTCGAAATCCTGGCCGCGTCCCATGAGGCATAACGCTTCATGGGCTCGCGCAAGCCTCAATTTTCAGGTCAGAAGTTGCTTCGCGATGGGCCAGGCCCCTACCGGCGTTTGCGGACCGGTCTGCCTGTAGCCTCGCCGAAGATAGAAAGCCCTGGCGTTCGAACTTGCTTCCGCGCGAACCGCATCGACGCCCCGTCCACGCATCAGCGCTTCGAGCCGGTCCAGCAGCGCCGCACCGACGCCCTGCCCGGCATATTCGGGGGCGGTGTACAGTCCCTCGAGGACGTCGCCGCGAATGGCACCCCATCCGGCCGTCACACCGTCGAGCTCGGCAATCCATATTTCCAACTCGCGAAGCTTTCGCTCCATTCCGGCAGGCGTCGAGCTGCTTCGCCCACGCCGTCGCGTCTTCGACGGACATGCCCGACGGCGCCAGTTCGAGGATCGATCGCCGCCGCAATTCAAACAGACGCGTCGCGTCATCAAGCGTGGCCGGGCGGTGAACGGCAGCACCCATGTCATCTCCAACGATGAGACGGAGACGCGCGCGCTGCGTACTGAGATCGTGACCTTACTAGATCGTGACCTGCGTTCCGACCTCGACCACCCGCCCGGTCGGGATCTGGAAATAGTCGGTGGCGTCGTTCGAGCTGCGGCTGAGCGCGATGAACAGATGGTCCTGCCAGCGCGGCATGCCGGAATGGGCGGCCGGCTTGAGCGCGCGGCGCGACAGGAAGAACGACGTCGACATGATGTCGAACTGCCAGCCGAGCTTGCGGGCGATCGCCAGCGCCTTCGGCACGTTGGGCGATTCCATGAAGCCGAACCGCAGCGTCACCTTGGAGAAGGTCGCGCTGATCTGCTCCAGCCGCACCCGCTCGGCGTCGTCGATCCGCGGCGTCGGCGCGGTCTCGATGGTGAGGATGACGTTCTTCTCGTGCAGCACCTTGTAGTGCTTCAGGCTGTGCATCAGCGCGGTCGGCGCGCTGTCGGGATCGCTGGTCAGGAACACCGCCGTGCCGGGCACCCGCTGCGGCGGCCGCTTCTCCAGCATCGCCACCAGATCGGCGAGCGGAAATTCCAGCTTGCGCGACTTCTCGAACAGCAGCCGGCTGCCGCGCCGCCACGTGTACATCAGCAGCATCACGATGCCGCCGAGCGCCAGCGGCACCCAGCCGCCCTCGAACACCTTCAGCAGGTTGGCCGCGAGGAAGGTCAGATCGAGGAACAGGAACGGCGCGATCAGCGCGGCGGCGGCGAGCGGCGACCATTTCCAGACCTTCCAGATCACGACAAAGCCCATCATCGCCGTCACCACCATGGTGCCGGTGACGGAGATGCCGTAGGCCGAGGCCAGCGCGCTCGACGAGCGGAACAGCACCACCAGCAGCATCACCGCGATGAACAGCAGCAGGTTGATGCGCGGGATGTAGATCTGGCCGGAATGGGCTTCCGAGGTGTGGCGGATTTCGAATCGCGGCATCAGGCCGAGCTGGATCGCCTGCCGCGTCAGCGAATAGGCGCCGGTGATGACGGCCTGGCTCGCGATCACGGTCGGCGGCCGTGGCGAGCGCCGACCATCGGGATCAGCGCCCAGTCCGGGAACATCAGGAAGAACGGATTCTCGATCGCCTTGGGATCGGCGATCACGCAGCGCGCCCTGCCCCAGATAGTTCAGCGCCAGCGACGGCAGCACGATGAACAGCCAGGCGGTCTGGATCGGCCGCTTGCCGAAATGGCCGAGATCGGCATAGAGCGCCTCGGCGCCGGTGACGGCGAGGAACACCGCGCCGAGCGTCACGAAGCCGATGATGCCGTGATGGATCATGAAGGAGACGGCGTAGAGCGGATTGAGCGCCAGCAGCACTTCCGGATGCCGCGCGATCTGCGGCAAGCGCCGCGATCGCGATGACCGCGAACCAGACGCACATGATCGGTCCGAAGAATGCGGCGACGCGCGCGGTGCCGCGCGACTGCACCGCAAACAGCACGACCAGGATGATCACCGTCAGCGGCACGACATAGGGTTCGAACGCCGGCGGTGACGAGCTTGATGCCTTCGATCGCCGACAGCACCGACAGCGCCGGCGTGATCACGGCGTCGCCGTAGAACAGCGCGCCGCTGATGATGCCGAGCAGGACGATGGCGCGGCGCGCTCTTGGCGACGCGCGCGCTGCGCCAGCGCCATCAGCGCCAGCGTGCCGCCCTCGCCGTTGTTGTCGGCGCGCAGCAGGATCGACGACATATTTCAGCGTCACCACGATGATCAGCGCCCACAGGATCAGCGAGAGCACGCCGAGCACCGCCTGCGGGTCGACGCCGCCTGCCGCGCCGCTCGCCGCGACCACGGCTTCGCGCAACGCGTAGAGCGGGCTGGTGCCGATGTCGCCATAGACGACGCCGATGCTGCCGAGCGTCAGCGCCGTGAAGCCTGCGGTGGAATGCGCTTCGCCATGCCCATTGGCCGCCGGCGTTTCCGCCGCGGTGATCGCACTCTCGGACGTCATGGGAACAGGGCCTCGATATGCTTCACTGCACTGCACAATGCAGAGCGCAGGCTTATAGTCCTGCGCTCGAATGCATAGCTTAGGCCGATTTCAGGCCTCCGGCATGCAAAGATGCACATAGGTACGGGAACGCTGTCGCCCGAATCCCGTCAGATGCGATCAGATCGTGACCTGGGTGCCGACCTCGACCACCCGCCCGGTCGGAATCTGGAAATAGTCGGTGGCGTCGTTGGCCGAGCGGCTCAGCGCGATGAACAGATGGTCCTGCCACTGCGGCATGCCCGACTGCGCCGACGGCTTCAGCGAGCGCCGCGACACGAAGAACGACGTCGACATGATGTCGAACTGCCAGCCGAGCTTGCGCGCGATCGCCAGCGCCTTCGGCACGTTCGGCGATTCCATGAAGCCGAAGCGCAGCCGCACGGTGGCGAACTTGTCGCTGATCGTTTCCATCCGGACCCGCTCGGCCAGGTCGACGCGCGGCGTCTGCGCGGTCTCGATGGTCAGGATCACATTGTGCTCGTGCAGCACCTTGTTGTGCTTGAGATTGTGCAGCAGCGCCGTCGGCACGAAATTCGGGATCGCTGGTCAGAAAGACCGCGGTGCCCTTGACGATGTGCGGCGGACGCTTCTCGAGGCTCTTGATCAGGTCCGTCGAGCGGAACCTCGATGCGCCGGGTCTTGTCGATCAGGATCGCCGCGCCGCGGCGCCAGGTCCAGATCATGACCGCCATCGCCACGCCGAACAGCAGCGGCACCCAGGCGCCTTCGAGCAGCTTCAGGAGATTGGCGCTGAAGAAGGTCATGTCGACGACGACGAACGGCACGATCAGCGCGGCCGCGGTCGCCGCGCGCCAGTTCCACAATTTCCAGATCACGACGAAGCCCATGATGCCGTCGGCGACCATGGTGGTGGAGACCGCGATGCCATAGGCGGAGGCCAAGTCCGCTCGAGGTGCGGAACAGCAGCACCAGCAGCATCACGCCGATCAGCAGCAGCCGGTTGACGCGCGGCAGATAGATCTGCCCGGCATGCGTCTCCGAGGTGTAGCGGACCTCGAAGCGCGGCAACAGGCCGAGCTGCACCGCCTGGCGGATCAGCGAAAAGGCGCCGGTGATCACCGCCTGGCTCGCGATCACGGTCGCCGCGGTCGCCAGCACCACCAGCGGCAGCAGCAGCATTTCCGGAACCATCCGGTAGAACGAATTTTCGATCGCCGCGGGATTGGACAGCACCAGCGCGCCCTGCCCGAAATAATTGATCAGCAGCGCCGGCAACACGAAATAGAGCCAGCCGGCCTGGATCGGCTTGCGCCCGAAATGGCCGAGATCGGCATAGAGCGCCTCGCCGCCGGTCACCGCGAGAAACACCGCGCCCAGCGTCACCAGTCCGATGGTGCCGTGCGACAGCAGGAACTGGATCGCGTACCAGGGATTGATCGCCGCCAGCACCGACGGATCGTCGCTGATATGCACGAGGCCCAACACCGCCAGCGTCGCGAACCAGACCACCATGACCGGCCCGAAGGCCGACGCGACCCGCGCGGTGCCGCTGCTCTGCACCGAGAACAGCACGACCAGAATGAAGACCGTCAGCGGCACCACATAGTGCTCGAGCGCCGGCGCGCGAGCTTGAGACCTTCGACCGCCGACAGCACCGAAATCGCCGGCGTGATCATGGAATCGCCGATGAACATCGAGGCGCCGACGCACGCCGAGCGCCAGCAACGGCCAGCTTCGCGCGGCCGAGCGCGCGCTGGCCGAGCGCCATCAGCGACAGCGTGCCGCCCTCGCCGTTATTGTCGGCGCGCAGCAGCAGCAGCACGTATTTGGCGGTGACGACGATGAACAGCGCCCACAGGATCAGCGAGAGCACGCCGAGCACGATCGTCGCGCGTGACCGGCTCGCCCTGCGCCGCGCGCGTCGACCGCCTCGCGAAACGCGTAGAGCGGCGAGGTTCCGATATCGCCGAACACGACGCCGATGCTTCCGAGCGTCAGGGCCCAAAAGCCCGATGCGTGACCGTGCCCCTCATGGGCTTCGGTTGATGTGACGCTGACGGTCATGACGCGATGGAAAACGCTCTGTCGGTTGATTTGATCCGGGCGGCTATCGACGCTTCCTGCGAAGCCTGTCAATCGATCCAATCATCAGCGCACCGACTGGCAACGCGGCGACTTCCCGCAATGCAAGGCTTCGAGTCAGTCAAATCGAATGGTATTATAGTAGTGCCGTAGAGCTACGGCTTCAGGTCCGGCGGCAGCGGCGGATCTTCGCGCATCAGCGTGATGGTCACGCGGCGGTTCGCCGACAGCGTGGGATCGTCGGGAAACAGCGGCTGGCTGTCGGCCTTGCCGGAGACCGCGAAGATGTGGGCCGGCGGCAGCCCTTCCCGCTCGAGGATCTGGCGCACCGCATTGGCGCGATCGGCCGAAAGATCGAACGCGCCGTAGTCGCTGCGCGTCGGCACGAAGCCCGCCGCGGTGTGACCGACGATCGAGACCCGCAGCGGCGTCGCCTTGAGCGGCACCGCCAGCTTCTCGATCAGCCGGCGGGTGCGGTCGTACGGCACCTTGGAGCCGTCGGCGAACATCGAGCGGCCGTCCTGGTCGACGATCTCGAGATTGAGGCCCTGCTTGGTCTCCTCGAACATGATGTGCTTGGAGATTTCGGTCAGTTCCGGCATGTCCTGCAGCGCCTGCCGCAGCGAGGCCGAGGCGAGCGCGAATTCGCGATCGACCTTCAGCCTGGCGCCGTGTGGCGCGCTGCGCTCCTGCTCGTCCGGGCGTCGGCGTGTTGGAGGCTTCCTCCGGCGGAATATGCGCGGTGTTCTTCAGCTTCGGGCGCGTCGGCAGGCCGTCGGATTCGATGATGCCGGAATAGCGCGCCTCGGTCTGCACGCCGAACGCGTCGCGCATCGAGCCGGCGACGATCTTGAGCTTGCTGCTGGTCCTGGTGGAGAACGCGACGAGCATCACGAAGAAGCTCATCATCAGGCCCATCAGGTCGGCGAAGGTCACGAACCAGCCGTGACCTCCGCCATGTGCATCGCCGCGTTTTTTCTTGGCCATTGCCTGCTTCCCGGCCGCGTCACGCCGCCGCTTCAGGCCGGAACCGGCTCGCCTTCTTCGTGGCGATGCTTCTCCGGCAGGTAGGCCAGCAGCATTTCGCGCACCAGCGTCGGGCTCTTGGAGTCGCGGATCATCAGGATGCCGTCGATGATCAGCGTGCGATTGGTCTCCTCGTCGAGCAGCTTGCCATGCAGCTTGTCGGCGATCGGCAGACAGAACAGGTTCGCGACCAGCGCGCCGTAAAGCGTCGCCAGCAGCGCGGTCGCCATGAACGGACCGAGCTTCGAGGGGTCGGTCATGTTGGCGAACATCTGCACCATGCCGATCAGCGTGCCGATCATGCCGAACGCCGGCGCGCAGTCGCCGATGGCGCGATAGATCTTGCTGCCTTCGTCGAGATGCATCAGGAAATTGTCGCGGTCGCGCTCGAGATTGTCGCGGATGAATTCGAGATCGTAGCCGTCGGCGACGTAGCGAATGCCCTTGGCGAGGAACGGATCGTCGGTCTCGACCTTTTCCAGGCCGACCGGGCCCTGCTTGCGGGCGATCTCGGCGATGCGGGCGAGTTCGTCGACCAGATCGCGCGCCGACAGCCGGCTCATCGTGAAGGCGAACTTCGCGCCGAGCGGCAGGCCGTGCAGCATCGCGCCGAGCGGAAAGCGGATCATGGTCGCGGCGATCGAGCCGCCGAAGATGATGATGATGGCATGTTCGCAGACGAACATGTGGAGATCGCCGCCCATCAGCATCATCACCGCGATGACGATGATGCCGAACACGAGCCCGACGCCCGTCATGATATCCATGGGAAGACTCCAACGCGTACGCAACACCCGGCCATCCTGGACGGGCGCGGCCCATCCTGGACCGCGTAGAGAGACCCTACGTCGCTGCCATTAA
>CAVUNH010000037.1:0-36192 GCA_963742665.1 uncultured Alphaproteobacteria bacterium | reverse complement strand
CGGCGCCAAGGGCTGGCTCGGCATGACCTGGCCGAAGAAATATGGCGGCCACGAGCGCTCGTTCCTCGAGCGAATACACGTCGTGACCGAGGAAATGCGCGTCGCCAACGCGCCGACGCGGCGCTTCTTTGTCGCCGACCGCCAAAGCGGTCCGGTGCTGCTGAAATACGCGCCCGAGAACATCAAAATGGACATCCTGCCGCGGATCTGCCGCGGCGAAATCTGCTTTGCGATCGGCATGAGCGAGCCGAACTCCGGCTCCGACCTGTTCGCGGCCAAAACCCGCGCCACCAAGACCGACGGCGGCTATCTGATCAACGGCACCAAGATCTGGACCTCGTCGGCCCATATCGCCGACTACATGATCGCGATTTTCCGCACCTCGCCGCCGACCAAGGAAAACCGCCGCCACGGCCTGACGCAGTTTCTGGTCAAGATGAAGCAACCGGGCATTCAGGTGAACCCGATCGGCCAGATCACCGGCCAGTACGAATTCAACGAAGTGGTGTTTACCGACTATTTCGTACCCCGAGGATCACATGCTCGGCGAAATCGATGGCGCTGGAAGCAGGCGACCAGCGAGCTCGCCTATGAGCGAAGTGGTCCGGAACGTTTTCTGGAGACTTACTACGTGCTGACCGAACTGGTCCGCGCGGTCGGCAACACCCGACACCCGCAGCGCCGAAGGCATCGGCCGGCTGGTGGCGCAGTTGCACACCATGCGGCGGATGTCGGTCTCGGTCGCGGGCATGCTGCAGGCCGGCAAGGAGCCGGTGGTGGAAGCTTCCATCGTGAAGGACATCGGCACCGTGTGGGAGCAGCACTGCCGCACCGGGTGCGCGACCTCGCCGCCTTTGTCGAGGAAACCGCCACCAACCGCGAGACGCTGGAAAATCAACTGTCGTTCGCGATCAAGACCGCGCCCAAGCTGACGATCCAGGGCGGCACCACCGAAGTGCTGCGCGGCATCATCGCCCGCGGGCTCGGTTTGCGCTAGCCCCCCGCCTGCGCTAATTCAAAGAGGGAAACACCATGACCAACTACACTGATATCGGCGTCGAGAAGCACGGCCATGTCGGCCTGATCGAGATCCGAAAACCGCCGCTGAATTTCTTCGACGTCTCGCTGATCAACCAGATCGCGGATGCGCTGGAGGAATTCGACCGCGACATCGAGATCCGCGCCTCGGTGCTGGCAGCACAAGGCAAGGCGTTCTGCGCCGGCGCCAATTTCGGCGATCCCGCGCGGCAGGAGCAGGAAGAGAACGCCAAGACCGATCCGGCCTCGAACCTGCCGATCAACCATCTCTACGTCCAGGCCGTGCGCATCTTCCGCAACAAGAAGCCGATCGTCGCGGCCGTGCATGGCGCGGCCATCGGCGGCGGGCTCGGCCTCGCCGTGTCGGCGGATTTCCGCGTCACCTGCCCGGAAGCGCGCTTTGCCGCGAACTTCACCAAACTCGGTTTCCATCCGGGCTTCGGGCTGACGGCGACGCTTCCGGACCTGGTCGGCAAGAACAACGCGGAGCTGATTTTCTACACCAGCCGCCGCGTCACCGGCGAGGAAGCGACCCGGATGGGCCTCGCCAACATCTGCGTGCCGCAGGACCAGGTGCGCGCAGAGGCGATGAAGCTCGCGCCGGAAATCGCCGAATGCTCGCCGCTCGGCCTGATCTCGACCCGCGCCACCATGCGCGCCGGCCTCGCCGACCGCGTGCTCGCCGCGACCAACCACGAACTGGTCGAGCAGACCAAGCTGCGCGCCACCGAGGACTTCAAGGAAGGCGTCAAGGCCACCGCCGAGCGCCGCGTCGCGAATTTCAAGGGACGGTGAGGCCTCTCCATTCTCCCCTGTCAAAGGTGCCGGACCTCGATGCCGGGGCGATCGGACTCCGATTCCATTTTCGCATCGCGAAGTCCACGTCTCCCGGCGCGAGATTCGGGTGTCCTCGCGTTCAGCGCCCCTTAATTACCGCTCCTCTCACCACCAGCGCGTCCACGATCGTGACGCCCTGCCCCTCCGCGTGCACCAGCACCGGGTTGAGCTCGATCTCGGAGACCTGATCGCTGCAGTCGCGCCGCCAGCACCGAGACCTGCGAGATCAGTTGCGACAGCGCCGCGATGTCGGCCTTGGCAGCGCCGCGAAATCCGTTGAGCAGCGGCGCGGCCTTAGCTCGCCCAGCATCGCGGCCGCCTCGGCCGCGCCGACCGGCGCGGGCCGATAGACCACGTCGCGGAACAGTTCCGTGGTGACGCCGCCAAGCCCGACCATCACCATCGGCCCGAAGGTCGCATCCCGCAGCGTGCCGATGATGATCTCGACGCCCTTCTTGCGCCATCGGGCAGACCAGCACGCCCTGGATCGCGGCATTCGGCCGGTGCTTTCGTGCATTGTCGAGCAGCGCGCCAGGCCGTAAACGCCTCGCCCTTGGTCGTGATGTCGACGCGGACGCCGCCGACCTCGCTCTTGTGCGCGATGTCGGGCGACTGGATCTTCATGACCAGCGGAAAACCGACGCGGCCGATCGCCTCATCGAGGTCGTCGCGCGTCCGTCACCAGCACCTCGTCCGGCAGCGCGATGCCGGCGTCGCGCAACAGCGCCTTGCTGTCGGCCTCCGACAGCGCCGGCTGCTTTCAGATGCGCGGAAAGATCGCGCGGCGGCACGCCGCAACATCGGCCGGCGGCGCCAGCCTGAATTTGGCGTAATCGACCAGCCGCCGCATCGCGACGCCGACATGGGTCAGGCCCGAGAGCACGACCACGCCAGACGTTCGCAAGCTCGCCGTCGCGCAAATCCGACGGCAGCGTGTAGGAGTAGAACACCACCGGCTTGTTCTGCGCCGCGATCACCGGCGTCAGCTCGGCCGGCTTGAACGACATCCGCGTGTCGCTGAACAGCGACAGCACCACCAGGATGGCGTCGACCTCGTCGGAAGCGGTCAAGCAGCTCGACGGTCTTTTGCAGTCCGCCGCTGCTGGCGCCCTGCGCGGTGACATCGATCGGATTGCCGGCGGCGCCATAGGACGGCATCCATTGCCTGATCTGCGCCTGGACGGCCTGCGACAATTCCGGGACCTTCAATCCCTGCATCGAAACCGTATCCGCGCCCCAGATGCCGCCGCCGCCGGACACGGTGAGCACCGCGACGCGGTCGCCCTTCGGCAGCGGGTTGGTGGTCAGCACGGCGGCGATCGTCACGGCTTCGTCGAGATCGTTGGAGACGATAAAGCCGTATTTGGCGAACACCGCATCATAGGCCGCCGACCATCCGGCCATGCTGGCGGTGTGGGAGGCGGCGGCGCGCTCGCCGGCGCCGGAGCGGCCGACCTTGGTGACGATGATGGGCTTTCGCGCCTCCGCGGCGCGCCGCGCGGCGGCGAGAAACTTGTCGACGTCGCGGATACCCTCGATGAACAGCAGGATCACGTCGGTCGAGGCGTCCTGCACCATGTAGTCCAGGAACTCGCCGGCGCCGAGATCGCTCTCATTGCCGGCGCTGACGCAATAGCTGATCGCAACGCCCAGCGCCTTGGCGCGGTGCTTGATCGCAAAACCGATGCCGCCCGATTGCGCGACAATGGCGATCCGGCGTGTGGTCGCGACCAGCGGCACATGGCCCGGCTTGACGTCGACGGTCGGGCTGAAGGTCGCCGCGACCTTCTGCACCTCGCTCAAAAAACCTTCGGCGTTGGGACCGGAAATCCGCATGCCGGTCTGTTTCGCCAGCGCCACGATCGCGTCCTGCATCGCGGCGCTATCGCCGCCCTCCTCGGCAAAGCCCGAGGAGATGATGACGGCGTTCTTGACCCCGACCGCGGCGCATTGTTCGAGCGCGCCGAGCACCGCGCGCGCGGGGATGATGATGATGGCGAGATCGATCGGCGCGCCGACCTCCGCGATCGATTTGTAGCATTTCAGCCCGTCGATATCGGCGTAGTTCGGATTGATCGGGTAGATCTTTCCGGGATATTCGTTCTTGCGCAGCATCGAGAACAGCCGCCCCGGAATCTTGTCGAGATCGCGCGACGCCCCGATCAGCGCGATGCTTTCAGGCGCGAAGAAACTGTCGAGCGGATGCGGCATGCGGGGGGTGGGTCCTGTCTTAGAGATCGTCATTGCGAGCGAAGCGAAGCAATCCATCTCGCCGCGCAAAGAAAGAATGGATTGCTTCGTCGCTACGCTCCTCGCAATGACGGGAAAAGGCGCGCGCGCCTCACGCGGTGAGACTGAACCTCACCCCGCAGAGATCGAACCCGTCGCCCGACACCTTGCAGCCTTTGGCCTTCGCCGCATCCCTGACCTTCGCGACATCGGCGACCCTGAACGTCAGCCCGGTCATCAAATCGCTCCCGCCCTTGACGAAGCGGAAGCTGGCATTGGGCAGTTTCAGCTCCGGCTCGCCGTTGGCGCTCTTGCCGCGGCGACGCCGATGATCTTGCCCCAATGCGCGGCCAGCACGTCCGGCTCCGGGCTCTGCATCTCGACATCCGTCAGCGCCAGCGTCGTATCCTTACGGATCGACTTCTGCCAGTCGGGACCGGCCGGCGGATAGACGCCCAGGATGTCGTCGCTGCCGTCGGTGTGGTTGAACTCGATGAAGGCGGCGCGGCAGTCGCGCGGGTGCAGCTGCACGCCGTGATAGGGCGCGTGCGTGATCGCGTTCGCGGTGCGCACGCCCATGGCGTTGGCGTGCCTGCCGCGCTCATCCGGATCGTCGCAGCAGAAGATCGCCATGTAGCCGCCGCGGCCGCCATTCTTGTCGATGAAGCGGCCGGCCGCGGTGCCCGGCTGGAACGGCGCCACCACTTCCAAAAGGATGGTGTCGACCGGCAGCAGCGCGTTCTCCAGGCCGTATTTGGCGACGTTACCGTCACGGTAACAGACGCTCAGCCCCATGATGGCGGCAATATCCGAGATCACGGGCTCCAGATGCGGCGCCACCAGGCAGATCTGCCGCAGCCTCATATAGCCGGCCATGTCGTTAGCCTCTCAATGGTTCTGGAACACGGGCTTGCGCTTCTCGACGAAGGCTTTGGCGGCTTCCTTGTGGTCGGCGGTCTCGCCCGAGCGCGAGTGATGGATCGCCTCGGCGTCAAAACATTCTTCCAGCGACAACGTCTCGGCGTTGTTGATGTTGCGCTTGATGTAGCCGAGCGTGATCGACGGCCCCTGCGCCAGCGACATCGCGAGATCATGTGCGGCCGCTTCGACTTCGGCGTCCGGCACCACCTTGGTCACCATGCCGAGCGCAAGCGCTTCCGCTGCCGTCAGCACCGGCGAGGTGAGATAAAGCTCGCGCGCCTTGGCGCTGCCGAGCAGCTGGGTGAGGAAATACGTGCCGCCGTAATCGCCTGACAATCCGACCTTGGCAAAGGCGGTGGTGATCTTGCACGACGCGCTGGCGACGCGCAGGTCGCAGGCGAGCGCGATCGAGAGCCCGGCGCCGGCGGCGGCGCCATCGACCTGCGCCACCACGGGCTTCTGCATCTGATGCAGGATGCGCGAGACTTCCATGCCGCGGCGCAGATTGACCATCTTGGCCTCGAACGACAACGGCGCCCGCCCCTCCGCCATCGACTTGACGTCGCCGCCGACGCAGAACGTGCCGCCGGCGCCCTTCAGCAGCACCGCGCGCACCTCGTGATCCTCGGCCGCGCGCCGCGCCGCCTCGACCAGCCCGCGCGTCATGTCCGGATTGAGCGCATTGCGCCGGTCGGGACGGTTCATGGTGATGGTGAGCAAGCCCTGATCGAGCTTCTGGAGGACCATTTCGTTCTGGCTCATGTGATGTTTCCTTGTTGTCGTTATTCGTTGTGCATTTGAACCGTCATTGCGAGCGAAGCGAAGCAATCCATTTTGCGGCACCGGGAAAGATGGATTGCTTCGTCGCTGCGCTCCTCGCAATGACGACCTTCAGTCTATTTCTTCACCAGCGGGCAGCGCGACAATTCCAGCGACTGGAACGCCTCGTTGCCGGGAATCGTCGCCAGCAGCTTGTAGTCGTCCCAGCGCGCCTTGGATTCCGATGGCTTCTTGACCTCGAACAGATACATGTCGTGCACCATGCGGCCGTCCTCGCGGATCTTGCCGTTCTTGGCGAACATGTCGTTGATCGGGCGTGTCCTTCATGACCTTCATCACCGCGGCCGAATCGGTGGTGCCCGCAGCCTTCACCGCCTTGAGATAATGCCCTACCGAAGAATAGATGCCGGCCTGCGCCGCCGACGGCATGCGCTTGATGCGCTCCATGAAGCGTTTTGAGAACGCGCGGGTGTCATCATTGAGGTCCCAGTAAAAGGCTTCGGCGAGCAGCAGGCCCTGCGCGGTCTCCAGCCCGATTGAGTCGATATCGGTGATGAAAGCGAGCAGCGGTGACAGCTTCTGGCCGCCGCTCTTCATCAGGCCGAACTCGGAGGCCTGCTTGATCGCATTGATGGTGTCGCCGCCGGCATTGGCGAGCCCGATCACCTTGGCCTTCGAAGCCTGCGCCTGCAGCAGGAAGGAGGAGAAATCGGAAGTGTTGAGCGGATGCTTGACGCCGCCCACCACCTTGCCGCCGGACTTCAGTACGACGTTGGTGGTGTCCTTTTCCAGGTCCTGGCCGAACGCATAGTCGGCGGTCAGGAAGAACCAGGTATCGAATCCGGATTTAACGGTGGCGAGCCCGGTGACGTTGGCTTGCGCAAAGGTGTCGTAGGCATAGTGCACCGTGTAGGGACCGCAGGCTTCGTTGCTGAGGCGGATCGAGGCGGGGCCGTTGTAGATCACGATCTTGTTGCGGGCCTTGGCAATTTCGCCGGCGGCGAGCGCGGTAGCCGAGGCCGCCACATCGATGATTGCTTCGACGCCCTGATTGTCGAGCATGTCGCGCGCGATGCTGGCGGCCAGATCGGCCTTGTTGAGATGATCCGCCGCGATGATCTCGATCTTGCGGCCGAGCACCTCGCCGCCGAAATCCTCCGCCGCCATCTTTGCCGCCGTCTCGCTGCCGGATCCGGTGATGTCGGCGTAGAGCCCGGACATATCGAGGATGGCGCCAAGTTTCAGCGGTGGCTTCGCTTGCGCGAACGCCGCGGTCGCCGACATCGAAAGCGCCACCGCGAAAATACCCGTAACGACCCGCTTCATGACGGCCTCCCTTTGACGCCGCATTGCCTGCGGCTTCACTTCTGTTGGCGCGATCATGCCGCATGGCACCCACAGCGGCAAGGCACGCGCCGGGGGCGTCTCATATGCGTTTTTCCGCTAAGCGGAATGACGCTGGTGCGAATCTGACCGGAATGTGCTACACTCCCGACATGCCTAAAACAAAGCAACCAGGTACCAAGGCCAAGAAAAAGGGCGGCTTTGTCATCGGCCGCGACAGCTTCGGCAAAATCAGCGCCGTCGAGGGGATTCGGCTGACGCCGACCATGAAGAAACGTTCGGCCGACGCCGAGCGGAAGGGATTGTCGGCGGAAGAGTATCGCCAGACCATTATGCGGTCTTATCGCAAGGCCTGAGCGCTCACGTCATGTATGACGCTATCGATGATCCCTATACTTACGAAAGCTCGACGGTTCTTGTAAACAAGCTCGATCTGCGTGACCAGGATGTGCTGGACGCTTACGAGGCCGAGATCTCCAACGCGCGATCGCAGGAGCCTCTACCCGAAGGCAATCTCAATTTCGTCCATTACTGTGCCGTCCACCATCACCTGTTTCAGGATGTCTACGACTGGGCGGGCAAACCCCGTACAGTGCGTATATCGAAACAAGGAAATCCGTTCTGTTTTCCCGAGCACATCGAGACTCAAGCTGCCAAGCTATTCGCAGAGCTGAAGACGGACGATTTTCTTGAAAACCTTGAGCCCGATGATTTCTCGACGCGGGCGGCGCATTTTCTGTCAGAGCTGAACGTGATCCACGCATTCCGCGAAGGCAATGGCCGTACCCAGCTGACCTTCTTCGCCATGCTGGCCGATAACGCGGCGCATCCGCTCGATCTCGAAAAGCTCGATCCCGAATTGATGCTTAACGCCATGATCGAAAGCTTCGAAGGCGACGAGAAGGAACTGGCCCGCGTGATCAAGGGCCTTATCGCCTGAACTGGATCTACCCGGAGCAGCCATTCACCCCAACAACCCCTTCCCCGGCACATGATTGAGCTCGAGCCGGATGCCATCCGGGTCCTCGAACAGGATCGAATAATATCCCGGCGCCCATTGGTCCTCGCGCGGGGCGCGGATGACCTTGGCGTTGAGTGTGCCGAGAAAGCTATGCAGCTCATCGATGTCGGCGCGCTCGCGGGCGCGGAAGCAGAGATGATGCAGGCCGACGCGTTTTTGTTCGAAGGCGGCGCCTTGATGCTCGGCCGACGGCGCTGAGATCCCGACCGCGGTGCGGCCGCCGACGCAGTAATAGGTCGTTTCAGTGTCGATGACGGGTTTCAGCCCGAGGAACGGCAACAGCTGGCGATAGAATTCGCGCGAACGCTCGAAATTCGACGCGGTCAGAAAAATATGCGCGATGCCGTTGATTTCCATCATCTCCCCCTGGGGCGGTTTTTCGGATAGCAATATTGCACGGACGCAGCATACAGGAACCGGCTGGACTGAGATCAACGGTATGATCAGGGCATCGCGTCACGGAAAGCATATCGCCGCTTCGATCGCGGTCATGCTGCTGTCCGCCGGCGTTCAGGCACGCGCTGCCGGGTGCAGCTTCGAATCCCTGGGCGAAGGCCACGTCGCGGCCGTGATCGACGCGCGCACCTTTCGTCTCGACGACGGCCGCGAGGTCCGTCTCGCCGGCATCGTGCCTGTTGTCGCCGACAGGACCAGGGCGGTGGCAACGCTGTCGGCGATTATCAGCGGACGCGATGTGACGCTGCACGGCGAGGACGACACGCCGGACCGCTACGGCCGCCAGTCCGCCTTTGCCTTCCTGGCCGGATCCGAGACACCGGTGCAGAGCGAACTGCTTCGGCGGGGCGAGGCGCTGGTTTCGACCGAGGTGACCGACAAGGACTGCGCCGCTGGCCTGGCGACCGCCGAGGCCGAGGCGCGGCGGGCCAAAAATGGAACCTGGGCCGATCCGGCGGCCATAAAAAACGCGGAAAGTCCCGGCGATATTTTGGCCGGGATTGGGCGTTTTACGGTGGTCGAGGGCAAGGTTTTGTCCGTGCGGCAGGCAGGGGCAACCACCTACCTGAATTTCGGCCGGAACTGGACACGGGACTTTGCTGTGACTATTTCAAGGCGCATGATGCCGGCGTTCGAGGCGGCCGGACTTGGGCCCAAGTCCCTCGAAAATCGGCGGATTCGTGTTCGCGGCTATGTCGAGGCGCGAAGTGGGCCACGGATCGAGGCGCTCCGGGTGGGGCAGATTGAAGTGCTCGGCGGGAATTAACGCGTCAAAACCAGAGTTGCTGAATTGACGGAACGTGCAGGATGGCGCCAGGGAATGACGGGCCGCCGCCTTTTGGCTGCGCCCGCGTTGCTGTGCGCGGCTTTCACACTGACCGCTTGCGGCAATATGGGCCGGTTCGAGACCGCCACGCCATCGGCCATCGCACCCGCCAAGCCGAACCGCACCGTGGCGCAGACGCCGGCGAGCGAGCGCGAGCATGAGCGCATCCTCTCCTCCTATGGCGGTGCTTATGACGACCCGCGGCTGGAAGCCTTGATCACCAAGACCGTCGACCGGCTGGTCGCGGCCTCCGATCGTCCTGACCAGGCCTACAAGGTCACGATCCTCAATTCCGGCGCGGTGAACGCGTTCGCGCTGCCGACCGGCCAGCTCTACGTGACGCGCGGGCTGGTCGCGCTCGCCAGCGACACCTCGGAATTGTCGTCGGTGCTGAGCCACGAGATGGCGCATGTGCTGGCGAAACACGCCTCGATCCGCGAGGACCAGGCGCGCCAGGCCGCCGTCGTCACCCGTGTCGTCACCGACATGAGCAGCGATCCGGATCTCACCGCGCTGGCGCTCGCCAAGACCAAACTGACGATGGCAAGCTTCTCGCGTGCGCAGGAGTTCGAGGCCGACGGCATCGGCGTCGGCATTTCGGCGCGCGCGCGTTTCGATCCCTACGGCGCCTCGCGCTTCCTCTCCGCGATGGAACGCAACGCGGCGATGAAGGCCGGCAAGACCTCGCTCGATCCCCGCGCGCAGGACTTCCTGTCGTCGCATCCGGCAACGCCCGAACGCGTGCAGAACGCGCAGAATTCGGCGCGGCAATTCTCTTCCCCCGAGGGCGGCGAGCGCGACCGCGAAACCTATCTGGCTGCGATCGACAACATCGTCTATGGCGAAGACCCCTCTGAAGGTTTTGTCCGCGGCCGCCGCTTCCTCCATCCGAAACTCGGCTTCACCTTCCAGACCCCCGACACCTTCACGCTGGATAACACCGCGCAGGCCGTGATCGGCGTGCGCGAGGGCGGCACGCAGGCGATGCGCTTCGACGTGGTGCGGGTGCCGGCGGAGCAGACGCTCGGCGACTATCTCAATTCCGGCTGGATGGAAGGCGTCGAGAAGTCCTCGACCGAGGACATCAACATCAACGGTTTTCCGGCAGCGTCAGCGACCGCGCATGGCGATCAGTGGCAGTTCAAGGTCTACGCGCTGCGGTTCGGCAGCGACGTCTACCGCTTCATTTTCGCCGCCAAGCAGAAGTCCACCGAGAGCGAGCGCAACGCGCGCGAGACCGTCAACTCGTTCCGCCGGCTGACGCTGGAGGAAATCCAGGCCGCACGTCCGCTGCGCATCAAGGTCATCACCGTGCAGCCCGGCGACACCGTGGAGTTGCTCTCCCACCGCATGGCCGGCGTCGACCGCCCCGCTGAACGCTTCCGCATCCTCAACGGGCTGGAGGCGCACGCCCAGGTCAAGACGCGGGATCGGGTGAAGATCGTGGTGGATTGATTCATTCACTGTCGTCATTCCGGGATGCGCCGATAGGCGCAGGCCCGGAATCGATAACCACGAGTGAGTTGTTGCACGACGCTGAAGCCACAGCCGATCCGACCATGTCCATTCGTGGCTATGGATTCCGGGCTCGCGCCTTGCGCGCCCCGGAATGACGACACAAACAAAAAAGCCCGGTCTTTCGACCGGGCTTTTCGTTTTCAAACCGTCGAACCCTTTCAGGCCGCCTCGTCGGCAACGGCTGTGTCGTCACCGTCGGCGTCGGCCTCGTCGGCTTCACCTTCGCCTTCAGCACCGGCTTCGGTCTTGGCGCCGCGGCGCGGGCTCTTGGCGAGCTGGCTCTCGATTTCCTTGACCGCTTCGGTCTCCGTCGAATGCTGGACGACGGCGATTTCGCGCGACAGGCGATCGAGGGCGGCCTCATAGAGCTGGCGTTCGCTGTAGGACTGTTCCGGCTGCGATTCCGAACGATAGAGATCGCGCACCACTTCGGCGATCGCAACGATGTCGCCGGAATTGATCTTGGCTTCGTATTCCTGCGCCCGGCGCGACCACATCGTGCGTTTTACGCGCGCACGGCCCTTCAGCGTCTCAAGGGCCTTCTTGACCAGCACGGGATCGGACAGCTTGCGCATGCCGACATTGGCGACCTTGGCGGTCGGCACCCGCAGCGTCATCTTGTCCTTCATGAAATTGATCACGAACAGCTCAAGCTTGGCGCCCGCGATTTCCTGCTCCTCGATCGCCAGGATCTGGCCGACGCCGTGCGCGGGATAGACCACGAATTCGTTGGTCTTGAAGCCCTGACGCTGGGTGAGGACCTTCTTGGGCTCCTCCACGCGCGGGGCCGCAGCCACCGGCTTGGCGGCAGCCTTCGGGGCGGCCGGCGCGGCGGCTTTAGCGACGGGCGCCTTGGGGGCGGCGGCTTTCGGGGCAGTCTTGTGAGAGGCGGCAGCCTTAACAGGGGTCTTGGGAGCGACCTTCGAAGCAGTGGCCTTCGATCCCGTCGCTTTCGCGGCAGTTTTTGCAGTCTTATCTGGCATTGAGCTTCTTTTGTTTTTCGAGGACTTTGTGGCCGCAGCCTTCTTGGCATCCTTTACAGACGCTTTGGCACGGCCTTTGGTTGCGCTGCGGCTGGCCGCGGCGGCTTTTTTCGAGGTCTTTGAAACACTCTTTTTACGCGTTTTCTGTGACACAGCCTGCGCGCGGAACTGCCACGCCCCTGTTCGATGTTTTTACGGGAACCCACCGGGGCCAAAGATACGCTTGGCCGGGTGCGGCTTGTATAATGTGCCGAATATAGCACATTTTCCGCAAAAATCAATGATTTACGCCCTGTTTCGGACCTTCACCGGAACCTTTCGGTCATAAGTCGGTCAACACGGTTAAATCTGCAGGCAATATCGGCACTCGCGGGGGTCTGGACCCACGCGAGATTAGGTCCGGAACGGTCGCAACCGCTCCAGGAAGGCAGTTCCACCGAATCAGTCGCCGGTGCCGGGTTCCTTGGAAAAATATTTCTCGAACTTGCCTTCCATACCCTCGAAATCCTTCGCGTCGGGCGGCTGGTCCTTCTTCTGGGTGATGTTGGGCCAGCTCTTGGCGTATTCGGTGTTGACCTCGAGCCACTTCTCCAGCCCCGGCTCGGTGTCCGGCTTGATGGCGTCGGCGGGACATTCGGGTTCGCAGACGCCGCAGTCGATGCATTCGTCGGGATGGATGACCAGCATGTTCTCGCCCTCGTAGAAGCAGTCCACGGGGCAGACTTCAACGCAGTCGGTATATTTGCATTTGATGCAGGCTTCAGTGACGACGTAAGTCATCCAGGGCTCCGAAAGAATTGGCTCCGAAACGATCGATTTTCCGGGGTTTGCGTAGCGCATGAACTGCGCAGCCGCAAGGGAACAGCAAAGCAGGCCAAACGCCTGAAAGCGCGGTTTTTTCGTGCGCGGACAGGCTCATCCGCAGATAGTCATTCCCGCCCGTTTCGCAAATCCTCGTACAGCACGCGCGCGGCCGCGGCGTCGCCCCGCCGCTCGGAGAATCCGGCCACTTTCAGCACCCGCACGCTGTTGTCGAGGCCGACCGTGAGCACGTCGCCGAGCTTGACCGCATGCCCTGGGGATTTCTCGCGCACGCCGTTGATGCGGACGTGACCGGCCTCGATTAGCGCAGCAGCCGAGGTGCGGGCCTTCACCACCCGCGCATGCCACAGCCATTTATCGAGACGCTGCCGCTCCAAATAAAACCTGCCGTAGCGTTTTCAAAGCAATCAAGTTTACGCAGATTGCGTAGACTTATCTGCGGTGGAAAACGCGTCAAAACAAAAACTCGATTAATCCTTGCGATTGCCGGCGAGTTGTTCCTTCAGCGCCGCCAGTTTTGCAAACGGCGAATTGGGATCGATCGGACGATCGCGGTCGCGTGGGCTCGCGCTGGTCGCGTATTGCCGGTGCGACGGGCCGCTATCGCGCTTGTCGCGGCCGCCCTTGTCACGCCCGCCGAAATCGCGGCCCTTGTCGCGTCCGCCACGGTCGCGATCACCCTTGTTGCGGTCGCCCTTGTTGCGATCGCCGCCGAATTTCTCCGGACGAGCGCCGCCGTCCTTGTCCTTGTCGCGGCGATTCTCGTTTCCCTTGCCTTCAAAGCGTTCGCGCGGCGGACGGCTGTCCGTACGCGCGACCTCGACGGGCGCACCCTCGGCCGGCGGCGTTGCATTGGCCTCAGCGGGCGCGCCCTCGCGGGGCTTTCGGAATTCATTGTGGCGGCGGCCGCGGCGATGACGTTGCTCGCGTCCGGGACTTGCAGCGTCGCCGCCTTCGCTCGCGGCGGCAGCGGGTGCGGCACCATCTTGCGAAGCTTGCTGCGCTCCCTGCGGACGGTTCTGATGGCCATGACGACGCGGGCGGTTGCGGTCATGGTGCGGACGGCGTTCTTCCGAACGGCCGCCGGGCCGCCAGACTTCCACCAGTTCAGGCACGACCGGCGCATCGGGCGTGGCTTCTGCGGCCGCGGCTTCCGCCGGCGCAGCGTCGACGGCGGCAGCCGTCTCGGATACCTCAGAGACAACCGGCGCGTCAGGGGCCGTTGCCGCTTCAACCGCGGCGGTCACCTCAGGTGCGGTCGGCGCCTCCAGCGCTTCCGCGACCGGCGTTTCCACTGGGGCCGGCTCGACAGCTTCGGACGCGGTCTCAATGGCAGCCGCAGGCTCCTCGACGGGCGCCGGCGCGGGCGAAACTTCGGGCAGCAAGGCCGCTGACGGCGCGGGGTCGCCGGAGACCGGCTGCGCCGCGATGTCGGCCGCGGTTTCGACGGGCGCGTCTGCCGCGGCTTCAGCCGGCGCTTCCGCGGCGACTTCGGACGGCGTCTCCGCGCTTGCCTCTACGGCAGCCCCTTCCGCAGGCGCGGCTTCCGCGACCACTGGCTCGGTCGCCGCCACCGGCTTCGGCGGCAGCGGCGGGCGCTTGTCCATGCGATAGCCGAGCGCGCGCAGGATCGAGGCGAAGTCTTCGCCGGCCGATCCGGTCAGCGACGTCATCGCCTGCGTCACCACAAAGCCGCGGCCATCGAACGCGCCGGTGGGCTTTGCGCCCGGCGAACTCTCGCGCCAGGCGAGAGCGGGGCGAATGAGATCGGCGAGCCGCTCCAGAATATCGACGCGCACCGCGCGCTCGCCGCACTGGCGATAGCCGAGCACGCGATAGGCATCGCGGGCGAGCGCCTTGTCGACCGCGAACGAGGTGCGGCCGCTGGATGCCAGATGCTGCGCGCCTGACAGCGCGGACATATCGACATTGTCCTGCTTCTCGGCCCACAGCAGCGAGGCCAGCGAGCGCGCCGCGGGTTTCAAGAGCCCGGGGAAATAGATGTGATAGGCGCCGAAGCGGACGCCGTACTTGCGCAGCGTGGCGCGCGAGGGCTGGTCGAGATCCTTCATCTCGGCGGTGATTTTCGCGCGCTCCAGCACGCCGAGCGCCTCGATCAGCTGAAACGCGATGCCGCGCGCAATGCCGGTGACGTCCTCGGCCTTGGCCAGCCCGAACAGCGGGCCCAGCAGTTTTTCGATATGCGTCTTCAGCCACAGATCGAGCCGCGTCTGCACGGCTTCGCGCGCCGCACCCGCCAGCCGATCGTCGGCGATGATGCGCAGCCGCGGATGCAGCGCCTCGTCGGCGGCAACCAGTTTGGCGACCGCATCGCCGGTCCAGCGGATGGTGCCGTCGGACGTCAGCACGAACGCGTCGTCGGGCGCGGCGGCGAGTTTTTCGGCGCGCGCGTCGATCTCGCCGGCCAGCACCTGCTGTGCTGCCGCCTGCAACGCCTTGGCGTCGGAACCTGCCTCCGCCGCATCAGGCGCAAAGGTGAATCCGTCGAGGCGGCCGATCGCATGGCCTTCAACGATCACTTCGCCGGTCTTGCCGATTTCCGTATTCAAAACACTGTTCTCCCGCAGGCGGCGCATCAATACACTGGTCCGGCGGTCAACGAAACGTTCCGTTAGCCGATCATGCAGCGCATCGGACAATTTATTTTCGACCTCGCGCGTGATCCCCTGCCAGTGATCGGGGTCACTGAGCCAGTCCGGCCGGTTGGCGACGAAGGTCCAGGTGCGGATTTGCGCGATCCGGCCCGACAGCGTGTCGATATCGCCGGTGACGCGGTCGGCCTGGTCGACCTGGGCGCCGAACCAGGCATCGGGAATCCGGCCCTTTTTCATCAGGAAACCGTACAGCGTGGTCACGAGCTCGGCATGGGCCGCCGGCGCCAGCCGCCGGTAATCCGGGATCTGGCAGGCGTCCCACAGCCGTTCCACGGCGACAGCGCCGTGGGCCATGTCCCTCACCTCGCCGTCGCGGGCGGCGTGATCGAGCACGCGCAAATCCTCCGCAATCGGCGCGCGGGTCAGCACTTCGTGCTGCGGCGAGAGCGCCAGCGAGACCTGCAGGCTGCCGAGCGAAGAAAAATCCAGCTTCGAATTGCGCCATTGCAGCATTTTCACACTGTCGAAGGTGTGGTTCTGCAGCGCGTTGACCAGCTCGGGCTCGAACGGCGCGCAGCGCCCCGTGGTGCCGAAGGTGCCGTTGCGCGTGGCGCGGCCGGCGCGGCCCGCGATCTGCGCGAACTCGGAGGGATTGAGCCGCCGGAACTGGTAGCCGTCATATTTGCGGTCGGAGGCAAAGGCGACGTGATCGACGTCGAGGTTGAGCCCCATGCCGACCGCGTCGGTCGCGACGAGATAATCGACGTCGCCGTTCTGGAACATTTCGACCTGCGCGTTGCGCGTGCGCGGCGACAGCGATCCCAGCACGACGGCCGCGCCGCCATGTTGTCTGCGGATCAATTCGGCGATCGCATAGACCTCGTCGGCGGAGAACGCGACGATCGCGGTGCGTCGCGGCTGGCGCGTGATCTTGCGGTCGCCGGCGAATTCGAGCTGCGACAATCTGGGCCGCGTGACGATCGAGGCGCCCGGCAGCAGCCGCTCGATGATGGGCCGCATGGTGGCGGCGCCCAACAGCAGCGTCTCGTCGCGGCCGCGCCGGTGCAGGATGCGATCGGTGAAGACATGCCCGCGCTCGAGATCCGCCGCGATCTGGATTTCATCGACCGCGAGGAACGAGACGTCGATATCCCGCGGCATCGCCTCCACGGTGGAGACCCAGAAGCGCGGGTTCTTCGGCTTGATCTTCTCCTCGCCCGTGATCAGCGCGACGCTATCCACGCCCGCGCGATCGGCGATCTTGTTGTAGACCTCGCGCGCCAAGAGCCGCAGCGGCAGGCCGATGATCCCGGAGGAATGCGCCAGCATCCGCTCGATCGCCAGATGCGTCTTGCCGGTGTTGGTCGGCCCCAGCACCGCAGTGACGCCGGCGCCGGGAGCCCGTTCATGACCGAACGTGGTCGAGTAGGAGAAAGCCATATTTTACAGGTGTTTCTTTTATTTTTCCGCCGTCCGTCGTCATTGCGAGGAGCAAAGCGACGAAGCAATCCATCGCGCAACAAGGAAGTATGGATTGCTTCGCTGCGCTCGCAATGACGGGAGAACCTTTTCTCGTTTGACGCGGAAATCGTCGGTTTGTGTGTCGTTTTGCGACGGTGATGCGGTCGCGGCTTAAGCTCTGGAACGCCTTGGGAACGAATTGCGCCCGAATCGCTGACTCTTCCCGCCTCTCGCTTCGTTCACCGCAATATCTCGCGTTGGGTCCATCAGGGAAGCACTAGATCAAGTTTGCGCCGATACCACAAGGCGGCCGTTCGGTGCGAATTCGGTAAACGCGGAGTTGAATCAGAAGAGGCAAAGAGTCAATGGGGATTCGCCTCTCCGTCATTCCGGGGCGATGCGCAGCATCGAACCCGGAATCTCGAGATTCCGGGTCTGGTGCTTCGCACCATCCCGGAATGACGAAATAGCGCCCTACTGCGTCTTCGCCACCCGCGGCGGGGCGGCCGTGGTCACAAAGCTGGTGGCTTCCAGCAGCGCGGGGCCGAGCGGGGTCGGGATCGCCATGCGGAACGGAACCAGGATCCGTGTGCCCGCGACCGGCACGAAGGTGATCTCGATATTGCGCTGGGCGGAGAGCCATTTGATCACCGGACGGTCGGGGATATAGCCCGCGACCGGCGTGAAATAGACCGCGCAGACCACGGCTGCGCCATGATAGCCGCGCTCGGCCCTGACCGCTTCCATGCGCTTGAAATCGAGTTTCAAGTCGTAGCGCAGGCGGCCGTCGAAAATCGCCGCCCCCGTGCGGCAGGCCTCAGGCGACAGCACTTCGCCATTGCCGGGCACGCGGATCATCGAGCCGGTCATGGGATCGAGCACGTTTTTGCGGTGCGCGTCGGTGACGACGATGCGGTCCGGATCGACCGGCGGTTCCGGATCGATCGCAAAATCCTTTATCCCGCCATTGGCGAGCACGAGGCGGATGGTCTCGGCTTTCTTCGAGGTGACGGTGGTCGCGACATAGGCGTTCGCCTGCAGCGCGCCGCTGACGACGCGGCCCTGGGAGGCGCCGGAGCCCTTGCCGCCGGAAAACGCCTGCAACAGCCCCGACGTGCCGCCCTGGGCGGAGGCCGAGAACGCGTCGTCGCCGATCTCGATCGCCCATGTCCCCTTGCCGACCGGGATGCCGGACAGCGTGGCCTCGTACTGGGCATCGAGCCGGCCCTGCGCCGCCGCCGTTTCCGGCGAAAGCAGCATGGCGCCGACAGCCAAACTACCCAATAGCCCCGCGAGAGGCGAAATGGCGCTGAAATTGGTCACAACCTTCACGATCCCTGGCCCGCGCGGGCGATCTCTCATTTAGGCTGAATGGCCCGGCAAACAACGGATCGATGGGCCATGCCGCCGTCAAAATCGCTTATGTGCGCACGGAACCCCTGATGTCGGCGGGGATTGCGCCCTTTATATGGTACTTAAAGTACTGGCAAAAACCCTGAAATGGCTTCCAAACCGGCTTTTCTGAAGGGCGCGGAGCCGCCAAAAGCCGGCCCAAAACCTTGACGGATAAGGGCTTGCGCCCTATACGTCCGCCGTTCCTGGAAATGGACATGATTTTGGACCCCCGCGCGGCACTGTGCTGCCTGGATGCGGGGATGGAAGAGGATTTCTCAAGATGTCACGCCGCTGCGAACTGACCGCCAAGGGCCCGCTGGTGGGTCACAAGGTGAGCCACTCCAACATCAAGACCAAGCGCCGGTTCCTGCCGAACCTGGTCAACGTCACCTTCATCTCGGACGCGCTCGGCCGCAACGTGCGCCTGCGCGTCTCGACCAATGCGCTCAAGAGCGTCGACCACAATGGCGGCCTCGACACGTTCCTGCTGAAGGCCAAGGCCGACGTGCTGTCGCCCCGCGCGCTCGAACTGAAGCGCGCGATCCAGAAGAAGGTCGGCAAGCCGGTGTTCGTGAAGAAGGCGAGCTGAGGGTTCTCCCTCGCCCCGCTCTTGCGGGACTGAGGGGCTCTCTCCGAGCAAAGACCGTTGAAAGTTTTGAACGGCCGGGTCGAAAGACCCGGCCGTTTTTGTTTTGAATAGGCGGTGGGGCGACACGGCAATCCGCGTTCCCTCCCCCCTTGCGGGGGAGGGCTAGGGAGAGGGGTGGCGTCATCGGGACTCGAAAACCACATTGCCCCGGCCAAGCCGTGCTGACCTGACGTCGGTCCCCCGGCGTTCCCGCGCCCCCGCTCTCGAGCGCGCGCGCAATTCTGCCGAACGGTTTTTTCGCAACCGCAGAGCGCTCGTGAAAGTCTAAGCTTGGGTACAGCGAGCTTCGTTTCGAAACTCCGAGTCACGAAGCATTTTCCGTACTACTTTGCGCGTATGAGAGACGGAATGACGTTTCGACCAGCGATAGTACCGCCTTATGGTCCGGGGTTGGGTGCGCCCAACGACCGTACAAAAGCCGACGAGCCGATGCTGTGAGATCGCAGACGATTTTGCAGTCAAATGGTGTCTGTTGATAGATGTCGGCAACCTCACTCGTCGTGATGCCGTACCGTTGAATCGAGAAGATCGAACAATATATTGCCGAACCTGATGTAATTAAAGCTGGCTTATTCGTTCATCGCCTCGTCTTTTGAATTCGACTAAATTTCGACTGAGCCCCTGAACTTCCTCCAAAAATGGGTAGAATCCGTCACCTTGAGGGAGACGGAGATGAAGCAGTCGAGGTTCACGGAAGAGCGGATCATTGCGATCCTGCGGGAGCACGAGGCCGGATCGAAGACCGGGGATGTTTGCCGCAAGCACGGGATCAGCAGCGCGACGTTCTACAAATGGAAGGCCAAGTACGGCGGGCTCGACGTGTCCGAAGCTCGTCGTCTGAAGATTCTGACCGACGAGAACGCCAAGCTGAAGAAGCTGCTGGCCGAGGCGATGCTCGACAACGCCATGTTGAAGGACCTCAATTCAAAAAAATGGTGACGCCCGTCGCGAAGCGGCAAGCGGTGGCTCACCTTTGTTCAAGTTTTGAGGTCAGTCAGCGGCGGGCGTGTGAAGTGATTGGGGCGGATCGATCCTCGGTGCGATATCTCAGCCTTCGGCCTGACGACGCGATCATCCGAGTCCGGCTGCGTGAGCTGGCGTCGGTACGCCGGCGTTTTGGCTATCGCCGTCTGCTTCTCATGATCCGCAGCGAAGGCGTGCTGATCAACCACAAGAAGCTGAGGCGGCTGTATGCCGAGGAGCGGCTGCAGGTTCGCCGGCGAGGCGGACGTAAAAGAGCTCTGGGAACAAGGGCTCCGCTGGCGTTGCCGCAGGGACCGAACCAGCGCTGGTCACTGGACTTCGTCAGCGACACGCTGACCGACAGCCGACGCTTCCGTATCCTGGCTGTCGTGGATGACTTCACCCGGGAATGCATCGCATTGGTCGCCGACACGTCGTTGTCGGGGACCCGGGTGGGTCGTGAGCTCGATGCCGTGATCGCCCGACGAGGTCGGCCAATGATGATCGTCAGCGACAACGGAACCGAGCTCACCAGCATGGCCATCCTGCGCTGGTCGCAGCTCACCCGGATCGAGTGGCACTACATCGCACCGGGCAAGCCGCAGCAGAATGCCTTCGTGGAAAGCTTCAATGGACGACTGCGCGACGAGTTGTTGAACGAGACGTTGTTCTCGTCACTCGATCATGCTCGCGAACTGCTTGCCGAATGGCAGGATGACTACAACACCGTTCGTCCGCACAGCGGGATCGGCAACCAGCCGCCATCACCTATGCCAGGCTAACAGCGTCCGACATGCAACAGGACGGGACGCTGCGCTGTGTCGAGGGCTCCGCGCCCCGTCCTGTTGCATCACCGAGCCACACAGGCTCAAATGACAAAAGGATTCCGCCCATCGCTGGATGAACTTTGGGGCTCAGGTCACGAACCTCGACCCTGCTCAGAGGGCACTCAACTTGCCGATATATCTCGTAAAGCCTTCTTCATCCGACCCTCTCACCCAGAACATTCGCTCACTCTTCTCAACGACTGTATAGGCCGCTGCCGGAATTCGCCAACGCCTGGATTCTCCAACTTGAACGCGAGATTTGCGCGATGCCGTGCATCCCGACCACAACGTCCGTGCGAGGGCGATCAGGTGACAGCCTCATCTCGAATCGCTGTTGCGATCGAGGCATTCCGACGAACTCGCTGTATCAAAGATCGCCACCCTCTCCGTCCTGGCATTTCACGGGGAAAGACTGTTCGAATTGTACATCATCCGCACGGGCAATGCGTTACTTAAGTTCGCACAGTGTCATCACAGTGATTTTGACTCTTTGGCGGTGGCTGGATAAGCGCGACCGAGTTTGGCGCGGGCTTTGTCGGTTGTGAACATCCATTTGATGCTGGCTCGGGTTTTATTTCGCCGCCGTTGCCATGCTGCGATTTCGTTTCGGAGCCTTTTGGGATCGTCGATGCGGCGGCCGAGACACTGGCGCTGCAGCACGCTGATCTCGCACTCGACCATGTTGAGCCAACTGGCGTGTTTCGGAGTGAAGTGGAATTCGAGGCGGCGCAGGATGCGTCGAGCCTCGGCGGGCGCGAAGGCCTCATACAGCGCCCCAGGTTTATGGATCGACAGATTGTCCTGCACGACACGGATGCAGGCGGCGTCGGGATAATGGACGTCGACGAGTTCACGCATGCATTGGGCGTAGTCCACGGCGGCGCGGCGGTCGGTGACCTTGACGTTGCGCCAGCCCCGATGCGGATCGAAGGTGACGAAGAGATTGACGGTGCCGTTGCGGCGATACTCGTAATCGTAGCGCTCGCGCTGTCCCGGTTGGGCCGGGACCGGCTGGCGCGCCTCGCCGATTAGCTGGACGGGGGTCTCGTCGAAGCAAACCAGCGGCCAGGCGGGATTCGGCGTCTCGGCGTAGAGATCGAGCACGTCCTCCATGCGGGCGACGTATTCGCCATCGACATGGGGAATGCACCACATGTCCCTGCGCCATGGCTTGAGATCGTTCTCGGCCAGCCGGCGGCGGACGGTCTCGCCCGACAGGCTGTCGTGATCGGTGAGCTTGACCATCGTGTCGGCCAGAAGCGTCAGCGTCCAGCGTTTGCGGCCCGCGGGCGGCTTGGCGCATGCGGTCGCCACCAGCAGGGCCTCCTCCTTGCCGGTCAGCTTGCGCTCTGCGCCCGGACGCGGCTCCTCGCTCAAGGCCCGCTCCAGATTGCCTTCCACGAAACGGCGCTTGGTCCGGCCGACGGTGGAGAGGCTGACACTGACGGTCCGGGCAATCTCCTCGTCGCGGCCGCCCCCATCGGCCGCCAGCAAAATCTGCGCCCGCTTGAGCTTGCGGGCGGCGTGTTTGCCGCCGCCGAGCATCGCCGTCAGTTCATCGCGCTCGGCTTGGCTCAATTCGACCCGATAACGTACATTCATGCTTTGCCTCCTTGTCGGAGGCCGGGACGAATCCAGCGATGAGTTAAAAATCAGGCGCGCGCTTCACGGAGAAGCAGGGTCATTACCTGGCCTTCATCCATACCTACGCCTACATGTTCGGACGCCCACCCGCCGAAGCCGACATCCAGCGCCACTTCCGTGTCAGCCCGCCTGCGGTCCACCAGATGATCGTAACCCTCGAACGAAACGCCTTCATCCGACGTCAACCCGGCGTCCCCAGAAGCATCGAAATCCTCGTGCCCCCCGAAAGCTTGCCGATTCTCGAATGGCTCGGTATCAAAACGTCAAAATCACTGTGATGAACCACTAGCGCGCTAGTTTCAAACAGTTTGATCCAAATTAAACGGCCTACGCCCCTTTCCACCACGTTGATATTTAAACCGACTATCGCTGGTCTCGAAGGACGCTAAATTTTCTGGAGTAAAGCCTACTCCATTGTCAGAAATGGTAATCGATGCAACGTCATTTTCGCTGTCGACTTTTATGTCGACATCTACTTTTCCACGCGCCGCGGCGTGTTCTTCAGTAAACCGATCATTAATCGCGTGTATCGAGTTGCTGACAGCCTCATAGACTGAATAAAGTACAGCCGTCTTCCCATCGGGAAGTCGCATGTTGTTGATCCGACCCAGGATATCGAATTTCATAGAATTTTCGGGCTTCTCGCCCGCCTCCGATTCAAATCGAGTTGGGATACTCCCGCACATTATGTCAACTAGCCTGAGCCAGCCCAGTATTTCATATGGGACGCACCGACTCCCAAAAACGCGTGGCGTTTTTTCTAAACAGCAGCGCTATATCCGGAATTCCGCTATGCTCGCCAAGGTAGAACATAACGGGTACCCGATCCATGCGAAACATCGTCATCTGCTGCGACGGCACCGGCAACGAGATCTCCGAAAACATCTCCAATGTGCTGAAGCTCTATCGCTGCCTGCGCAAGACCGAGAGGACCGAGCCGCGGCAGATGGTGTTTTACGATCCCGGCGTCGGCACGCTGGCGCGGCCGAATCCGTGGCGCAAGCTGGCTGCAGGATTTCACCGCCATCATGGGGCTCGCCACCGGCTATGGCCTCGATGACAAGGTGCTCGCCTCCTATGCCTTCCTGGTCGACAATTATCGCGAGGGCGACCAGATCTATCTGTTCGGCTTTTCCCGCGGCGCCTACACCGTGCGCGTGCTGGCGGGGCTGATCCACAAGATCGGGCTTGTTTCGCCGGAGCAGGTCAACCTCGCAGGGTCGGGCCTCACCGCCTACAAGCAGTTTTCCAGCGACAACCAGCCGAGCCTCGGCGTCGAGCTGAAGGCGCTCACCGATGGCGCGGCCGATGCCGAGGGGCCGCTGCCGCCAACAAGGACGACCAGGCGGCGCAGTTCGCGCGCATTCTCTCGACGCGGTGGCCGCGGTCCGCTTCGTCGGCGTCTGGGACACGGTGGCGAGCGTGATCGTGCCGCGGCCGGACCGGCTGTACTTGCCGTCCCTCGAAGAGCTCGCCTTCACGCTGTGGAATCCGAGCGTCGAAGACGTTCCGGCAGGCGATCTCGATCGACGAGCGGCGCTGCATGTTCCGCCTGAAGAAGTGGGACGAGCCGCAGACCTTCAAGCCCATCCGCTTCAACGATGCCAACGCGGGAGCCGCAGGACATCCTGCAGGTGTGGTTCGCCGGCGTGCATTCCGATATCGGCGGCGGCTATCCGGAGATCGAAAGTGGCGCTGTCGAAATATCCGCTGCTGTGGATGATCGAGGAGGCCGTGAAATGCGGGCTCGAAGTCAACCCGAGCACCGTCAACACGCTCGCCTGGGGCCGGCAGCGCAAGAGCAGCCCTTACAGCTACGTCGCGCCGAGCGCGGAGGCTGTCCTGCACAACTCGCTGCACGGCGCGTGGTGGCTGCTGGAGTTCGTGCCGAAGCTTGCAAAGTACAAGGAATGGCCGGCGCGCGAGGCGCATTTCGGCTTCTACATCCCCGACGCCGAGCCGCGGCCGATCCCGGAAGGCGCGTGGATCCATGAAAGCGTGGTGAAGCGGATGGACGCGATGGCGGATTATCGCCCGGTCAACCTGCCGGCGCGGTTCGAGAAATGGCCGATGCCGGAAGTGCCTGCCGCGGTGGTGGAGCCGATCGCCTAGCCGTCATTGCGAGCCAACGGGTCGCGCGAATACGCGCCCGATGACAGGCTCCGCGAAGCAATCCATCTCACGGCATGGCGACCATGGATTGCTTCGTCGCTTTCGCTCCTCGCAATGACGCGGCGATAGTTCGTTCCCTCCCCTTGTGACCGAATTGCAACGTCACCGCATAAAAGACGCGCCACGCACGAAGCGAATTGAAGATCGGTGTCACCGTCGTAAACTGGTCACAATCAAGAATTGAACTTGGCGTGGGGCGGAAATGCGACGCGGCACACTTGTCAATCCATTCGACAGAATGCTCGAGGCGCCACGGACGGCCGGCGAGCGGCCGACGACAGGAGCCGCCCGGTCGACGCCGGTGTGCTCGAACTGCAGTTCCGACGATATCGTTTGCCGCTCCACCGCGCAGTGGAGCAACGAAGCGCAGGAATGGCAACTGACCGAAACATTCGGGCAGCCGCTTCATTGCAATGAATGCAATGCGCCGTGCGGGATTGTGTGGCTGGCAATGAATTAGGGCGCGCGGCGGGGGCCTCGCTCCCTCGTCATTCCGGGGCGTGCGCAGCACGAGCCCGGAATCCATCGCGCACAGAGTTGGTGGATCAATGGATTCCGGGCCCGCGCTTCGCGCGTCCCGGAATGACGAGAAACAGCCCGACGGGCAAATCACCGATTCCGATTTACAGAAATCACGTCAAGCGAAAAATTCGCGCCCATCGAAAATATTTCTGTTTTACAGAACCCAAATCAGCGCTACATAACACCCATCCTGTCCCGACCAGAGGGGCGTATCATGATCGTCACGAACGTGGGGTGGGACGCGGTGGACGCTGGCAGTGCCGATAGACGAACGGCATGAGAGCGTACGGCGAAGACGTGTGGTCCTGACGCCCCGATGCTGGCGTCAAGTTCTGCGGAAGCAACGCTTCCAGGGACGACGGTGACAAAAGAGCCCGGTTCGCCGGGGAGAGCACGTTATAAGCCGTAAAGCCATTGCGCAGGGAATGCCGGATTGCCTCCGCTGAACCTGTATGCTCGTGTGCGCTTTTCCTTGTGCACATTGCACACGAGACCGCGGGTAACGCGTGTCGATGATGCAAGGTTCGGAAAGAGCGCATGCAAGGAAGCGAGAAAGTGCTACCTCAGATCGTTATCCTGCATTATCTTGAAACACGACCCAAGGGCGATGTATCTCCTAGCAATCGCATTTTGGTGGGTAAAACGACAGGTAAAGGTCTGGATCTGGCCTCGCCCAAAGGAGCAACAATGGCACGAGCGAAAGACAGGTTGAGCGACAAGGCGGTCAAGGCCAAAAAGAAACGCGGCCGCTATAGCGACAGCGGCGGTCTGTACCTGCACATCACCAAGCTCGGATACAAATCGTGGGAGTATCGCTTCCGCATTCGCGGCAAGCGTCCGCACCATGGGGCTCGGCTCCTATCCGAAGGTGAGCCTCAAGGAAGCCCGCATCAAGCGCGACGACGCCCGCAAGCTGCCGCGACAACAACATCGATCCGATCATCGCGCGCGGCTCGATGCGCCAGATCGCCGCCGCGGCGTTGACGGTGATGCAGGCCGCCGAGGCCTACATCGCGGTGATGGAGAAGGAATGGAAAACCAAACGGTACGCCAGCCAGATCAGGGCGCGGCTGGAAACATACGTCAAGCCGATCATCGGCCACCTGCCGATTGCCGACATCGGGCTTGCCGAGATCAAGCAGGTGCTGGTCCCGATCTGGACCAACAAGCGACCGACCGCAAATCGCATTCGCAAGCATCTTGAAGGTGCCATCAACTGGGCGATTGCCGAAGGCCATCCGCACGGACGAAAGCAACCCGGCCGAGGTCAAGCGGCTGCAATTCTCGCTGTCGTTCGCCGAACGCAAGGTCACAGCACTATCCCTCACTGCCGTACGAGCGAGGCCCCGAGCTTCCTCGCGGAATTGCGCAAGCAGGAAGGCGTCAAGGCCCGGGCGCTCGAATTCGTCATGCTGACGGCCGTGCGCGTCGCCGACATCTGCGGTGGCGGCAAGGAGCACGCGGTGCCGATGAAGTGGTCGCACGTCGATCATGCCCGGCCAGACTTGGACCATTCCGGACACCAAGATGGGCCGGCCGCACGTCGTGCCGCTGAGCGATCCGGCCATGCGGCTGCTCGGCGAGATGCAGCGCTTCGCGATCCGGCAACCGACTTTGTCTTTCCGGGCGCGAAGCGCGGCACGCGTGATCACCGATGCCACGCTGCGCGTATCTGCTTCAGGACATGGGCTATGCCGGCGATCGCCACCACGCACGGGATGCGCGCCACCTTCCGCACCTGGGCGTCGGAGACCACCGGCTACGACAAGGACGTGATCGAGGCTGCCTGGCCCACGCGCAAGGCGAACTGGATTCGGCCTACCACCGTGGGTCATTATCTCGACAAGCGCCGCCGCCTGATGGCTGCGTGGGCAGACTACTGCGGTGACGGCACTATGATGCACGGCGCTGAAGTGATAGAATTTCGCCGCTGAAAACAGGTTGGCTCCGCCCGGTCATCACCCGGACGGAGCCTGATCATCATCGACACGTAACGGGTGCCGACAATGACCTCATCATCGTACACCTCTAAGCGCGTTTTTACTTCGCGCCCTACGCGACGCCTGGCGACCCAAAACGTTCCGCAACATGTCGCTGGGTGACTGTCTGGCGGCACTCGTTGTGCAGCCCGAGCCCTGGCGACTAGCGAAGCCCTGGCGACTAGATGGCTCGCGGGAAAGCCGGACCTGAAGACAATGAAGCGCGACGACTACAAAGGTGAATGTATCGACCTATTCGGAATCAGCGGGCGCGACTATCAGTTCCTTGTATGGCCTGTCGCGCGCAAGTTGGCGGGCCTGACAATGCGCGCAAAGCCCGGTCCAAAGAAGCAAATCAAAAAATAATTGTGACGCCTATTCGTGACACCGATTCGCTGCGACGATCGCGGGTGTCACGAATTCAAATGTTGTTCTGCTGCAGGGCTTTTTTGAATTTTTCTCGAGCCGGTTCGGAATAATTCGTTACACCCGAAGACAGGTGTCACGAATTCAAAAGCCGGCCCGAGTGTCACGATCTAATTGTTGACCACTACTGCGCGACTCGCATCCTTGTGTTCACGAAACACAGGAGAGCGTCGTGCACAGCAACGAACCCCTTCCGATCCTGCTGCGATACCGCGAGGCCGCTCGTGAGCTCGGCGTTTGCGAGCGCCAGATTCATAATCTCGTCGACCAGAACCTTCTTGAAAAGGTAAAGCTCGGCTCGAAGACCGCCCGCATCACCCGATCCAGCGTGCTGAAATTGGCGGCCCAGCGCGCCACGGAGTCACCAACGGCCGCCTGAAAGCAAACGGCGCAGCAAGAGCTGCGCCGTTTTTCTTTGTGACGAAGACCAACCTAACCGCCCGTGCCAGGGCAGAAAGTGAAGAGAAAGATGAATACGATCTCGACCTATGTCAATGACCGCCTGCATCACCATCACGGGCAGTCGCCCATCGTATGCCTTTCCCCTGGCCTGACCGGCCGATGAGCGCCGCTCTCACGCTCGGCGGCAAGAATCTCGGCAAGCAGTGGTCGGCATGTTGCCCGGCGCATGATGACAAGTCGCCGAGCCTGATCATTTTTGAGGGGCGCACGGGCGCCGTGCGGGTCCGCTGCATGGCCGGCTGTGAGCCGATCGGATCATCGCCGAAATACTCTGGCACGAAGCCGCCGACCGCCTGCAAATGATGCACCGCGACGGCTGGACTGGAAACCGCGTTTCAAATCCGACGGCGTTCGCCTGGTTCGTTTGGGAGCGCGATTACACCGGCAAGCCCGAAATTGATCGCATCTCGTGGAATCGAGGTGCGTCATGACCAGTCCCCGCCAGAGCGGCACAATGAGCACGCTTCGGCTTACCCGAGCTCAGCGGCGGGAGCTGAAGAAGCTTGCGGCCAGCGTGGATCGAGTGACGGACGCCGATCGCCTGTTCTTCGAACGCCTCCCACACCGACAACACCGAGTTCGGCTCACCAGCCAGGCCGAGATCGCCCGGCAAGAACTAATCGACGGCCGACCGATGACGATCCCGCCCGGCTACCGGTGGTTCACGGCCGTCCACAACATCGCCAAACCGAATTTGGAAGGCGCCGAAAACGACTTGGACGAGGCCACGGCGCGCGAGGTCTTCGAGTGGGTGGCAGAGCCGTATCGGGAGATCGAGGTACGCAAGGCTGCGAGGATCGGGACATGACTGCCGGTACCCCTAGCGACGAACACCAAAAGGACGCTTTGAACCTGATCCCCGAAGCGCGCGGCCGCGGACGTCCTCGACACGGTTGAGAATTCGGCGTCCGATCCCGGCGCTGCTTTCGCGCCCGAAGAGTTGGAGCCGCCGAAGGTTTTGCCACCGACCGCTGGAGCCCGAACCCGAAGGTCGATGCTTTTCAGATCACGAATGCTGAATTCATCGCCGCGGTTTTCACGGACCTGCCCGAAGGTGCCTTTGCGGCGGTGTGCTCGAAGCCCGGTAACCCGAAGCGGGGCGGATGGGATGCCCGTCGCGCTGATGATCGGGCGTCCACGATCGTTATTGCCGAGCATAACAACTACCTCGGCTGTTCGAGCTTCTATCCGGGAGATGACGGCTCGTTCAAGGCGCGTCAAAGCCCAGTTTGCCGCATGCCACTTCTTGATGCTCGATGACCTGGGCACGAAGGTGCCGCTGGATCGCCTGGGCGGTTTTGAGTTGTCCTGGCTGATTGAGACCAGCCCCGGAAATCACCAGGGCGGCATCATCTTCGATGAGCCGGTCACCGAGGGTACCGTTGCCGCGCGTTTACTCAATGCGTTGATCGACGCCGATCTGTGCGATGCGGGGTCTACGCAGCCATTGAGCCGTTGGGCGCGGCTGCCGGTGGCGATTAATGGCAAACCGAACTACGCGGACGAGGCCGGCGCGCTGTTCCAGTGTCGTCTCGTCGAATGGCGACCTGACAAACGCTACTCGCCGCAGGACATTGTGGATCAGCTGCAGTTGAAACTCGCGCCAAGCGGAAGGCCGTTTGCCGACAAGCCGTCGAGCTCGCCTGACCCTGATGCCAAACCCGCCGGCGATAATAGCGAGCTGATGGCGTTGCTCGAAGCCAGCCGCACGCCGGGCCAATGGCACAATTCCATGCGCGACGCGATTGCATCGATGATCGGCCGCGGCTGGCCCAACAGTGCGATCAAAGTTGCCTGCGCGCCCTACTGCAAGGACGGAGCCGATGATCTCGATCTCGTGCCGCTGATAGAAGGCGCTCGGGAGAAATTCGACAAGCCCGACGAGGAGTTGGCTGCACCCGGCGCCGATGTAACACGCTTGAACAAGATGCACGCGGTACTGCCGATCGGCGGCAAGACCCGCGTCGTGACATTCGGCGAGCTGGAGGAATTCCCCGGCCGCGAAACCATCGTGATGACCCAGACAATCGCCGACTTCGCGTCGCTTCAAAACAAGTATCGCCACACCTGGCGGGACAAGAAAGGCGAGCTGCAAAGCATTCCCCTGGGCACCTACTGGATCACCAGCCCGAAGCGCCGGCAGTACGACGGCGGCATGGCATTCATGCCGCAGCACGACGGGGATGTCGGCAACCGGCTGAACCTGTTCCGCGGCTTCGGCGTGAAGGCCGTCAAGCCGGACGGCACCAGCGGCGCCGCGGGCTGCCAGAAATTCCTCGATTTCATGCGCGTCATCATCTGCAGCGGCAACGAAGCGCACTTCGATTATCTGCTAAAGCGCGAAGCGACCATCTTCCAGAAACGCATCCGCAGCGAGATAGCGCTCGGCCTGCAGACGAAGGAAGAGGGCTGCGGCAAGGGCTTCTACGAAGCGACGATGGGGCGGCTGCTCGGCACCCACGCCATGCAGGTCACCAACCCGAAGCACATCATCGGCAATTTCAACCCGCATCTGGAGACGCTGTTGCGATTGACGGCCGATGAAGCCCTGTTCGTCGGCAACCCCGAACATCGCAACGCCCTGTTCGGGCTGATCACCGAACCAACGCTGACAATCGAACCGAAGGGCTGCGGCCTCTACAAGGCCGACAGCTATCTAAACCTGTCGATCACCAGTAATGCCGACCACTTCCTGCCGGTCAGCGGGACGGCGCGACGTTTTCTGATCCCGACCGTGTCGGCCGCGCGCAAACAGGACTTCGCATACTTTGCCGGCCTGAAGGCAGAGCTCGAAGATGGTGGATATGAGGCGCTGCTCTACCACCTGCTGCACGAGGTCGATCTCACGGACTTCAACGTCCGCATGGTGCCGCAGACGGAGGGGCTGATGCAGCAACGAGATCACAGCCTCCCGCCGCTTGAGGCGTGGTGGTGCGAGCTTTTGGAGACCGGCACCTTGTGGGGGGCCGACCCAAAGGAGCCACACCGGGCGGTCAGCAACGCTATCAGCGCCTCGTCAGAGATCGAGACCAACTCCAGCTACGGCGACACATCCACCCAGATCCGACACGTCAGCAGCTCGGAATTTACGACCAGGCAAGAGCAGCTCGAGCCCCGTCTCAAGAAGGATCACACCAGCGATCACCGCCTCGGCGCTCATCTCAAAGAGATGGGCTGCGACAATACCGAGAAGGTGCTGCGTCGGCGGGGCTGGACGTTTCCTCCGCTGCCGGAATGCCGGGCCGCATGGATAAAGCGTTATCCCGACTGGAAATGGCGGAACCCGGAGATCATGGAATGGCACGCCGAGGAAACTGATGATGTGGAGGAGACCCGCCATTCCGACGATGAGGAGGATGCTGCGGTCTGAAGCACCCGACTGAACGTTCCGCTTGTGCCGCTCTGTGCCACGAAAGCGAAACACAAGAAATCCCTATGCCGCAGGTACTTCTCGAATTTGTGTCACTTGTTTCTCTTTAGAAGAAGAAATAAAACAAGAAGGTGATTGGAAAAAAGCTAGAAAAACCTCTCCCTCCTCTTTGCTTTTTGTGGTGCAAGCCCGCCGCGCGATTTGGCTTCAGAAAGCTGTACAAGCGGCACAAGTGGTTACAGCATTGATAATACTTTGTTTTTTAGTTTTCATAGTGGAACACAAGTGGATCGAGTGGCACACAGCGGTTCATCATGGCCGAGTCCGCGCAATCTTGTTGGCCAGCGCGATCGCAGCAACGTTGTCGGCCTTCGCCAGAGGATGTTTTTGTTTGCGATAGTCCGAATTTGCAAGAGCATAGATTCAGGCCGCGTCCAGAAGATCATCACCGATCTGATCGACGCATCGAGAAGAAACATTGCGTCGCTGTCACCTGTGCGATGCGCAACATGGTGCTGCCTGCAACGTGAGACGTGAGTAAGGCTGGGACGATAAACATCCGCGCCTGTCTCGAGGCTGAGATCCTGACCGACGTCGCTGTCGCGAGATGGTCAACGCGTCTCACATCAGCCGGCTTACTTACGCATTTGGCCAGATCGAGGAGGGGAGCCGGCAGAACCGTCCGCTGAAGATCATCTGCGGTCCGGCCGCGTCATGATACAATTGGCTCGCTACCGCTGCGAGAAGGTTGCGTCATGAATTCGCTCCGAGGCCGGCGAGATCCACGAACCGGTCGCGTCTTCGGATTTCAGTCCGAGAGCCAGCGTGCGAACTTCATGATCGGTCGCGCGCGGTTCTGCAATGGGCCGAACCGCGAGATGCCGCGCTGTACGGCTCTCAATCGCTTGGGCGAGCCGTGTAAGGCAGCGAGGATGCGCGGCCGGTCGACCTGCTTTCGGCACGGTGGCACGGCTGCGGCTAAACGGGCGCGGCTGGCGGCTGCACACCTTTCCGGAGACTTGGACCGCATCGAGCGCGCCGAGATGCGATCAGAACGCAACCGGCTGCGCGCTCTCTGGCGCCGCGATCCGCGCGAGCCTGGCAGGACGATCATGCTGGATCCCGCCGATGAGGCGACCTGCCGAGCATGGGCAGCGCGGCAAGGCTTTCAGCTCGATGTCCTCGACCGCGACCTACCGGCGTTCTCGGATGCATGCCGATGGATATGGGCGCGGATGTCGCGTGGCCTGATCAGCGACGATGACTTGACGGCTAAGCTTGCGCGACTGCGCAACCGGATCACGGAGGCAAGCCGTGCATTCGATCATTCGGGATGACCGTGGCCGGTTTGTGCCGGTGGTGCGGCCGAAACGCTGGCAGGCGTCTTCGGTCAAACGCAGCCGTGAACGGACTGACCGCATCGTGCGCGCACGGAAACAGCGGAAGGCGAGGTTGGCGACGACGCAGTGGCTGAAGGAGCTGGATCGCCGAGGCATTTGCCGAGCTGGAGGCGACCGGCATCCCGTGGTCGGCCGTCGAACGCTGGCTCGACGCGCTGGATCCGCGCGAGGCTTTTGTGAGCCGTATGTTCGTGAAGCAGGTCCTGCTGACGCTGGCGGACGATCAGGCGCGACCGGCGGAACGGTTCGAGGCCCGGCGCGAGCTGTACCGGCGGCTGATCAGCTCAGGTGTGATTGATTAGGCGGGGCGGCGCTGAAAATAAGCACCCCGCCAGTGGGACTGTCGGTTGGCTTCTCTGAAAAAGACATTTCCTGGGTCAATCAGCTAGGCCGAGCCGCCGCATTGCCCGCAGCACGGTCATCGGGTTCCAGTTCTTGCCGCCGCCCGGGGTCGCAAACCCTCGGTTGGTTAGCTCCTTTGCGATGACGCGCGTCGAGCTGCCGATCAACCCTTTCAAAATTGGTTTCAGGATAGCGTCGCGAGCTGCTGCAGCGGCCTTGTTGTCGTCCGCTATCTTTTGGTTACCGAGTTTGACGCCGCGTTCCTTGGCTGCCTGAAGGCCTGCAGACGTGCGCTGCGTGATCATGCGTCGCTCCTGCTCGGCGAGCGCCGCGTAGATATGCAGTGTGAACGGGTCGACATCCTTGCCCAGCGCAGTGACGATGAAGGGCACGCGCTGTGACATCAGGCCGGCAATGAACGCGACATCGCGTGACAGGCGGTCCAGCTTGGCGACAGCGACAGAGCACTTGGCTGCCTTTGCTGCCTTCAGCGCGGCCTTGCAGCTGCGGCCGGCGCGCGAGCGCGTCAGCGCCTTTGCCGGTCTCGATCTCGGTGTATTCACCGGCGATGTCGAACCTCTCAGCTGCAGCGAAGGCCGCGATTGCCTTGCGCTGCGCTTCAAGGCCGAGACCGGAGCGTCCTTGCTTCTGGGTTGACACGCGATAGTAGGCGACGATGGCAGGCATTTCGACTCCGACTTGTAACAGATTGATCGACGTCAGTATGTTACGATGCGGAGAAATGCAATGTGGGAGTGATCAATGTGCAAAATAGCTCGGAAGTGGTCGGCAACTACCCGATGCTGATGGCACGCTGACCAAGCGACCAGGGCGCACATCGTGATTGACGTAGGATCAAGCTTGACTCATGGTACGGCCGTCGCCGGCCATCTCTTGTTCCCACAAACGAGAGCGTCCCATCCTTCCTTCGCGGCCGGCGATACTTGCGAGCTGCCAGAACGGCCTGGCTTGGCCTGGCGTAGTGGTGGCCGGTTCGCAATCTGCAACCCGCCCCCTGGCGGGGCCCGATCGATCGATCGCACGCGGACGCATCGCGCCCTTAACAAATTGCCGCAGGGAACATCGCGGTGCGGCCTCACCGCCGTAAGGGCACTGCTAGCTCAGGCTTCGCTGCTATTGCAGCGCCCGCCAAATCGTCGCTTCACCGCAAGAGTACTCGCGCGCCAGCTCTGCCAATGTCTCGCCGGCAGCGTAACGCTCCGCGACGCGCCGCCGTTGGCCGACATCGAGTGCCGTCGGCCGGCCGAATTGCTTGCCGTTGGCTTTGGCCCGCTCGATACCTTCCTCGCATCGCTTGCGGATCAAACCGCGCTCAAACTCAGCAATCCCGCCCATGATGGTGAGCATTAACCTGCCAACCTCGCTGGCGCCGTCGCACCAGTTCTCGCCGAGTGAGACGAAGCCGCAGCCTCGCTCCTGAAGTTGATGCAGAATGTTATGGAGATCCCGGCTTGATCGCGCCAACCGATCCAGCTTCGTCACCGTGACGGTATCGCCGGCGACGAGGGCCTTCATGAGCCTCTCAAACTCTCGCCGCCCGTTGGTGGACTTGCCCGACGTCTTCTCGCTGAATATCCACTCGCACCCCGCAGCCTTCAAAGCGTCAATTTGCCCGTTGTAGTCCTGGGTGTTAGACGAGACCCGCGCGCTATCCGTATTTCAATGCATTCCCCTCTTTTGAAAGTTTGATTTTCGAAAGTAAAAACATGCGACGATACAACGTCAACTGTAAGCTTTCACAAAGTAGACTTTTTGAAAGTTAGAGACAGATCGTCTGCCGTGCCATCTGCGGAAGCCGTTCGCTACGTGTAGCCAAACTCTTTTCAGAACAGCTGAAGCGCAGCCTAGCTAACTTTGGAATTGGCGATTCCACATGGCGACCACAGCACGCCTACCGCCCCCTGGCTGGTCCCGATCGAACCGGCGCGGGAGGACGCATAACTGCCCGCCAAAATTTTTGCACCTTGAACTTAATACTGGACGTGACGCCCCAACGCTCACCGAACACAGGCTCGCGGTCAGTCTCTAAGGTAGCTGATGCCGTTTTGATCAGAACCGTCCAAGCTGGCTCAGCGCGAGGCCGCCCCGTGCGCAATTTCATTCCCCCGCGTAAGGTCAGCGGAAATGCCGGCGACGCGCCACAGGACTCCTGAAGCGATCAACGCGCGATGAGGAAGATCGCGTCAGCATGTGCCCGAGGCTGATGCGGAGGAGAAAAGCAAGCCTTGGCCACGAAGGCAGGGCACGCCTCTTGCAGCCGCGCATCACGCGGGGTTGATCAAAACGGAAGGTCGCAAGGGGGCGCTGGGAAGTCACCAGACACCTCAAAGAAAACCGCTTTTATTGGCTAGACCACCGATTAGAATTCGGACGCCGGTGCTTTGGCAACCGCAGCGATTTATTGTTGCCGCATCTGGGAGCGCTAAGCTTGGCAGCGATTGGTCCGGCGTCAAAAGCCAAGTCATTGGCGGGACATCACAAAAATTCCATGACTCTTTGGATTAACAATGTAGGGACGAACTCGATTTAGGAGACACTGAAATGATCAAGACGAGTGTGAATGAGGGATCTGCCAAGATCTACCAATTCCCTGCCGGGGGCAGGACGGCTCTCGAGGGACGTCGCTACGGCGAGACCAAGGCTGTAACCAAATCTGCCGAGCCGGCCGTCAACCTGGCCGATTGCAGTGGCAGTTGGTACCACGCAGCCGCCATCCAGGAATCCAAGTCTGGGCGTGACCACTGATACCGGTTGACGAGCAGGGTGGCTTTCCAGTTCGGACATCAACCCTCCGGGGGAGCACGCCATCCCGTTAATGGACCCGGCTCTGGCCCCCGCGACACGGCTGTCGATCTCGCTGCGAAGCGCGGTAAAATCGATGGGCTTTGTCAGAAGTGCCTCGGCTCTGCCCTCCAGGGCCTTTCTCCTGGCGCTGTCGTCGCCGTAGGCGGTGATCATGATGACTGGGACGTCCGGTCGAGCTGCTTTGGCCTTCGGCAATAGTTCAAGACCGGTCATTCCAGGCATGTTGATGTCGGACAGGACCAGGATCAACGATGTCCCCGCCGCCTCACTGATGAGTTTAAGGGCCCCGACTGCCGATTGGGCAAAATCCATCGTGAATTGGCCCGCGCGGAGGTCGCGCCTGAATTGCTGGCGAAACAGCGCT
>CAVUNH010000036.1:0-47875 GCA_963742665.1 uncultured Alphaproteobacteria bacterium | reverse complement strand
CGGCAAGCTGCTGCCGGCGGCGCTCGCCGCCAAGCAGCGCGGCGTGATGTTCGATGTCGGCCATGGCGGCGGCAGTTTCGATTTCACGGTGGCGGAAGTGGCGATCCCCGGCGGCTGCACCCCCGATACGATTTCTTCCGACATTCACGTCTTCTCCGGCAATTCGCCCGGCGTGCCCTATCTGCCGAACGTGATGAGCAAGTTCATCACGCTCGGATTTACGGTGGAGCAGGTGGTGGCGATGGCAACCTCGGCGCCGGCGAAAATCATCAACCGCGCGCCCAAGATCGGCACGCTGCAGATCGGCGCCCCCGGCGACGTCGCGATCATGGAACTGGTGGAAGGGCCGGCCTCACCTTCCTCGACACCCGCAACAACAAGCGCGAGGGCAAGCTGTTGCTGAAACCGGTGCAGACCGTCATCAACGGCGTGCCGTTCGGCCGGCCGTATCAGGCGCCGTTCGCGGTGCGGTAGCGCGCGCTTCCATCACGTCGGCAATCGATGCGCAATCAACATGAAATGGGGAGACACTATGCGAGCGCGAGCGAATCTTAAGGCGGTATTCGGTGTGGCGGCGTTATTGGGAGCGGGGCTTTTCATGTCATCTGCGGGCGCCGCCACGTTTGTCTATGTCGGAAACGCCGACAGCCAGGATATCACCGTTCTCGAACTCAAATCGAACGGCGATCTGACGCCGGTTGAAACCGGGCGGTGCCGGGCCCCGCCAAACCCGGCAGCTCGCTGCCGCTCGCGGTCAGCCCGGACAAGAAGCGTCTCTTTGTCGGCTTGCGCAACGAGCCGTATTCGGTGGTGACCTTCGCGATCGACGCCAAGACCGGCAAGCTGACGCTGGCTGGGCTCCGGTCCGCTGGCCGATTCCATGGCCTATGTCGCCACCGACCGGAGCGGCAAGTTTCTGCTCAGCGCCTCCTATGGCGGCAACAAGGTCACGGTCAATCCGATCGGACCGGACGGCGTCGTGCAGCCGGCGCAGCAGATCATGGCGACCCAGCCGAATGCGCATTGCATCGTGGCCGATCCGTCGAACCGCTACGTGCTGCACACCAGCCTCGGCGGCGACCTCGTGTACCAGGAAAAATTCGACGCCAAGACCGGCAAGCTGACGCCCAACGATCCGCCGAACGTCAGCGTCAAGGCCAAGGCAGGTCCGCGTCACCTCGTATTCTCGCCGAACGGGAAGTTCGTCTATCTGGTCGAATGAACTCGACGCGTCGATCTACGTTTTTCCCTGGGATGCCAAGACCGGCACCCTGAAGAAGGAAGTTCAGGTCGCGACGTCCTTGCCCAAGGGGTTTGAGGGCAAGCCGTGGGCGGCGGACATCCACCTCACGCCGGACGGCAAATTTCTCTACGCCTCCGAACGCACCACCAGCACGCTTGCGGCATTCAAGGTCGATCCCAAGACGGGAATGCTGACATCGATCAATTCCTATCCGACCGAAAAACAGCCGCGCGGCTTCAGCATCGATCCGACCGGCCGCTATCTGCTGTCGGTCGGCCAATTGTCCAACAGCATGACGAGCTACGCGATCGACAAGGCGACCGGCAAGCTCACCAAGCTGAAGGAGTATCCGATGGGCAAGAACCCGAACTGGGTCGAGATCGTCGGCCTTCTCGCGCTAGCATCGAGTACCGCGCATCGGAGTCGATCGCTTCCGGTTTCTGTTCGCGTCTGTCGCCGATGATGTCGGCGATGACGGCGCCCATCACCAGGGCGCCGCCGAGGAGGACCCGGAGCGCGGGAACCTCGCTGAAACGCCAGCCATACCCAAAACGGCATCAGCGGCGTCTCCAGCGTCGAGATCAGGGCGGCCTGGCCGGACGGCAGCAGGCGCGAGCCGAGGAAGAACAGCGTCAGCCCCAGCGCGACCTGAAAGAACCCGAACATCGCGAGGATGAACAGGTCGCTGCCGGTAACGCTGGTGATGCCGTGCGCGAAGGGAATGCTGACGACGCTGCCGAGGAAGTTCGATATCGCGGCCGCGGCGACCATCGACGTGTCCTTGTGCCGCCGGACCATGACCGTCATCGCGGCGATCGCCAGCGCCATGAAGCAGGCGAGCGCTATTCCGAGAATGTCGGAGCCCATGCGCGCGTTGCCGACGATGATGGCGACGCCGCAGAGCGCCACGACGCTCGCCAGCATGGTTCGCCATCGCGGGACTTCGCGCAAGCCATATCCAGGCGAGCGCGGCGGCGAGGAACGGTCCCGTCGCGATGATGATGGCGACATTGGACACGCTGGTCAGCTGCAGCGCGGGGATGAAGGCGATCATGCCCAACGTCGAACACGAGGCGACCAGCCAGCCGCTTGTGCCCATCCCGATCAGATCGCGCAGGCCGGCGCGGCCCTGCAGCAAGACCAGGATGACCGCGATCAGGCCGCCGCCGAACACGCCCGCGCCAGAACAGGATGGTCCAGGAATCGTAGGGCAAGCAGCCGCGTGAAGAACGGCGCCGTGCTCCACGCGACGGCGGCGGCGACGACGAGGGCAATGCCGAGGCGATGCTGGGACTGCGCCCCGGCCATATCGAAAATCCTGTCTGAAGGCTGTGTCGGGCGCGGGACTTCGTCAACCCGAACTCACGTGCGCGCGTGCTTCTCCACATTGGCGCTGCGCTCCGGCACGCCGAACTCCTTGCGGCAGACGTCGGCGAGCACGGCGACGCCTTCGCGGATCTGCTCGTGCGAGGGGCTGGCAAAGCACAGCCGCAGCCGGCTGCCGGCAATAGGCCTTGTCGGTCGACCATTCCGGCCCCGGATTGATGGCGACGCCGGCGGCGAGCGCCGCCTGGTACAGTTTCAGCGTATCGACATTGTCGGGCAGTTTGACCCACAGGAAGATGCCGCCCTTGGGATCCTCGAATTCGGCCGAGGTGCCGAACTGCTCGTTGAGCGCCTCCATCAGCGTGTCGAGCTTGGCGCGCAGGCCCCGCGTCAGCTTCGGCACATGGGTCGAGAAATGCGGCGCGCAATATTCCGCCAGCACCATCTGCTCCAGCGCGCCGGAGCCGGCGTCGGTCTTCAGCGCCAGCATCCGCGACATCATCTCCCAGGGCGCGACGATGAAGCCGACCCGCAGCGCCGGTGCGATCGATTTCGAAAACGAGCCGATATGGATGACGCCGCCATGCTGGCTCATGGCATAGATCGCGGGCGGGCGCTGGCCGTTCCAGATCAGATCGGCGTAGCAATCGTCCTCGAAGATCGGCACGCCGTATTGCTGCGACAGTTTCAGCATCTCGGCGCGCCGCGTCTCCGGCAGGATCGAGCCGGTCGGGTTCTGCACGGTCGGGATGGTGTAGATGTATTTCGGCGTGATGCCGCGGCGTTTGTGGTCGGCGAGCGCGGCCGCCAGCGCGTCCATCCGCATGCCCTCGTCGTCGAGGGGAATGCCGACCGTCTTGACGCCGAGCCGCGTCAGCCGGTTCAGCGAGCCCTGATAGGTCTCCTGCTCGATCAGCACGGTGTCGCCGCGCGCCAGCAGCGTCGCGTTGACGAGGTCGAGCGCCTGCAGCGAGCCGGAGACGATCATGATGTCGTCGGCGGTGCAGTCGATGCCGGCGTCGCGCTTGAGTTTGGTGGTGAGGAATTCGCGCAAGGGACGATAGCCCTGCGGGCCGCTGGCGAGGCCGTAGGTCGCGAGCGTCTTGCCCTCGCGCCTGAGCACGGCATTGACCGCGTCGATCAGGCCATCGACCGGCACCTGGTCGGGATCGTTGTTGCCGCCGACAAAACTGTATTTGGCCAGACCCGTCCACCGCGCCGCCGGCGCCGGCAATCCGGCCGGCAGCAATGGTGCGAAATCGAAACGTGCTGCGGTAGACATGGACATTCACTCCCCTTTGTTTTTCGTTGAGAAGGCCGCTTTGCGCGGCCTTCCGGTAGTCAGTTTTAGTTCTTGCCGATGACCTTGATCGGCCGCCCCTGGCTGATGAAGGCATAATGTCCGTTGCCGACGCTGCCGACCATCAGCGCCTCGACCGCGGGCTCGGCGATCTCGCCGGTGGCCGCCCAGTCGACCACGAAATTGGCGCCGGTGCCGCCGCGCACGTCGGTGGCGGCGATGAAGACCTCGACGGTCGAGAACGGTTTTAGCGCGATCGGCGCCTTGAGGTAGCTTTCCACCATCTTGCCCGACGGTGTCGAAATAGGCGATCCGCTTCAGCACCAGCGGCCGGGTCTCCGAGGCGTTGTGGACGCTGAGCGTGACCGAAAAATCCGCCCGCAGCTTGCCCTGGCTCATCGACACGCTGGAATAGACCGGCACGTAGAACGCGCCCGATCACGGCGAGGTTTTCCGCGGGCACCGCGGTCAGGGAACCGGCGAAATTCTGCTCGATGCTGCCTGCCGTCTGCGCCTGCGCGCCCGGGGCGTGCAGGGTCGACAGACCGGCCAGAATCGCCAGAAAAAAGCCCGCCAAACGGATGTGACACATTGCTCGTTTGACCCTTGCGCCGGGGCCTCTAGGTTGCGGAAAGGGAAAGTCCGGAATTATGCACGAGCTTATTGGCGATATCACTTTATGCATCCTGTTCGCCTGGGTGCTCGGCCTGCTGGCCCATTTTTCCCGGCAGCCGCTGATCCTGGCCTACCTTATCGCCGGGTTTTTCATTGGTCCATTCGGCATGGGCTGGGTCAAGTCCCAGGAATCGATCAGCGTCATCTCCGAACTCGGCCTGATCTTCATGCTGTTCATGATCGGGCTGGAAATCGACCTGAAGAAGATCGTGCGCGCCGGCCAGGTCATCCTGTTCGCCGCCGGCGGCCAGCTGGTCGGCGGCTGCCTGCTCGGGATCCTGTTCTTTTGGGGCATCGGGCTGTCGATGGGCGCCGGCCATTTCGACGCGCTGTATCTGTGCATCGCCTGCGCGCTCTCCTCCACGGTCATCATCGTCAAGGTGCTGTACGAGAAGCGCGAGCTCGATACGCTGCCCGGGCGCATCACGCTCGGCGTGCTGGTGCTGCAGGACATCTTCGCGATCCTGTTCCTCGCGGTGCAGCCGAGCCTCGACAATCTGCAGGTCAGCGTGATCCTGCTCTCGATCGGCCGGGTCGGCGTGCTGGTCGCGACCGCGCTGGTGCTGAGCCGCTACGTGCTGCCGCGGCTGTTCCACCAGATCGCGCGCCGGCCGGAACTGATCCTGCTCGGCGCGCTGGCGTGGTGCTTCCTGATCGGCGAGATCGCCGAAAAGCTGCATCTGTCGCGCGAGATGGGCTCGCTGGTCGCCGGCGTCTCGCTCTCGACCTTCCCCTATGCGCTCGACGTCACCGCCAAGGTCACGACGCTGCGCGATTTCTTCATCACGCTGTTCTTCGTCGCGCTCGGCATGACCATTCCGATCCCCGGCCTGTCGGTGATCGGGCTCGCGCTGATGATCGCGGCTCTTCACCGTCGTCAGCCGCGTGGTGACGACGTTCGTGCCGCTCTATCTGATGAAGCAGGGCCTGCGCGCCAGCCTGCTGCCGGCGATCAATCTGGCGCAGATCTCCGAGTTTTCGCTGGTCGTGATCCAGACCGGCATCGCCGCCGAGCATATCAGACCGAGACCTCGAGCGCGGCGTCGTTCGCCTTCGTGGTGCTGGCGGTGCTCAGCACCTTCGTGATGGTGCAAGCAGCGACCAGATCACGCGAGGCCTGATCGGGCCGCTGAAGACGGATCGGCCTGCGCGATCTCGATCACAGCCACGGCGCACGATGCCGGAGCATGAGGGCGGCCACGGCGAAGCCCGCCGCATCGTCATCCTCGGCTTCTTCCGCGCCGCGAGCGCGCTGCTGGCCGAGATCGAGCGGCAGAATCCGATCGTGCTCGACCAGATCACCGTGATCGATTTCAATCCCAACGTGTTCCGGACGCTGGCCGATCGCGGCCTGCACGTGATCTACGGCGATATCAGCAATGTCGATACGCTGCTGCATGCCGGCGTCGGCAAGGCCGAGCTGATCATCCTGAGCGTGCCGGACTCGCTGCTGAAGGGCGCCAACAACGAGAAGCTGGTCCGGCACGTCCGCACGCTCAATCCGACCGCCAAGATCGTCGCGACCGCCGACCTGCTGTCCGACGTCGACGATCTCTACGCCGCCGGCGCCGATTACGTCACCGTGACCCGGCTCAGCGACGCCCACGAGCTCTACACCGTGATCGAGGCCGCCCAGGCCGGCCTGCTGGAAGACAAGCGCGCCGAAATGGATGCGCTGCTCGCCGAGCGCCGGGAAGTGCTGCCGTAGGCGCTGCTGACGAGCTTCTCCGCCCGCGGGAATGCGTCGCTCCCGCATGCGGTTGATTTCCCCCCGATCGCGTCGATGCGACCTCTCCCACAAGGGAGAGGTGAGCGAGTTGCCGCGCATCGTCTCGCCTACAAACTGCTTTCCTGCGCCATCGCATCGGCAAACGCCGCGCGGCGGCGGGCGATGAAGCCGGCGATCAGGATCGCCGCCACCAGCAGCCACACCGTGATCGCGATCGGGCTCTCGACATAGATCCAGGGATCGCCCTGGCTGAGAAACAGCGCCTCGCGAAAATGCTTTTCGATGTTGGGGCCGAGGATCAGGCCGACCACCAGCGGCGCGAGCTGGAATTTCATCTTGTTGAAGGCGTAGCCGACGATGCCGGCGCCAAGCAGCACCCAGACGTCGAAGATGCTGTTGCGGACGCTGTAGGTGCCGATCACCGACAGCACCAGCAGCAGCGGAATGAACAGATAATGCGGAATCCGCAGCAGGCTGACCCAGACGCCGACCATCGGGATGTTCAGCAGCCAGCAGCATCACATTGCCGATATAGGCCGAGGCGATCAGGCCCCAGAAGATTTCCGGATGCTGGGTGATCAACAGCGGCCCGGGCTGGATGCCCTGCACCAGCATCGCCGAGATCATCAGCGCCGCGATCGGCGTGAAGGGGATGCCGAGCGCCAGCAGCGGCACCAGCGAGGCGGTGGCGGCGGAATTGTTGGCGGCCTCCGGGCCCGCGACGCCTTCGATCGCGCCGCTGCCGATCTCGGCTGCATATTTCGAGGTCGCCTTCTCCAGCCGGTAGGAGGCGAACGAGGCCAGCGTCGCCGCCGGTCCCGGCACCAGGCCGAACAGGAAGCCCAGAAACGTGCCGCGCAGCCAGGACGGCACCGCGCGCTTCCATTCGGTGCGCGTCGGCAGCAGGTCGCGCATCTTCACGGATTCCGGCCGGCTCGCGGCGTGAACCCTGTCCTCGACCAGCAGCATCAGCTCGGCAAAGCCGTAGAGCCCGACCACGACCGGCACCAGCGACACGCCTTCGGCCAGATCCGGCAGGCCGAAGGTGAAGCGGGTTTCGCCGGTGACGGCTTCCTGGCCGATGGTGCCGAGCATCAGCCCGAGCGTCATCGGCAGCAGCGCCGAGGCCAGCGTGCCGCCTGAAATCCGCGACATCACGATCAGGCCGCCGGCGGTCAGCGCGAAGAATTCCGCCGGCCCGAACAGGATCGCGACGTTGGCCAGCAGCGACGAGAACAGCATGACGCCGATCACGGCGAGCGTGCCGCCGACAAAGGAGCCGACCGCGACGATGGTCAGCGTCGCGCCGGCGCGGCCCTTCTTGGCGAGCTGATAGCCGTCGATCGCGGTGACGACGGAGGCGGACTCGCCGGGGATGTTGAGCAGGATCGCGGTGGTCGAGCCGCCATACATCGAGCCGTAGAAGATGCCGGCCATCATGATCAGGCCCGCGGTCGGATCGAGCGAGAAGGTCAGCGGCAGGATCAGCGCGACGCCGGCGACCGGACCAAGCCCCGGCAGCACGCCGATCGCGGTGCCCGCAAACGCGCCGACGAAGGCGGCGAGCAGATTGGCCGGCGTTGCGGCGATGGAGAGGCCGTACAGCAGGCCTTGCAGGGAGTTCATTCGTTCCCGTCATTCCGGCGCGCGAGCGCGACCCGGAATCAGAGATCGTGAGATTCCGGGTTCGCGCTACGCGCGCCCCGGAATGACGGGATCAAAACAGCCATTGCTTGAACACGCCCGCCGGCATCTGCACCTTCAGCAGCCGCACGAAGAACCATTCGAACACGAGCGCGATCACGACGGCGTAGATCGCCAGACGCACGACCGACCTGTCGGGGTCGTCCGAGAGCAGCCACATGCTCGCCAGCAGGAACAGCGCCGAGGCGATCATGTTGCCGAGAACCGGCATCGCCAGAAAGTAGATCGCGAACGCCGCGAGCACCGCAGCAGCCGGCGCAAGATCGGCGCCGGCCGGGCAGCGAGAAGGTCGCCGGCATCGGATCGTCAGCGCCGCCGTGCCGCTCGAGCAGCACCGAGATCGCCGAGATCGCCATCAGCGCGGCCACCGCGATCGGGAAGATCGCAGCCCCCGGCTTGTGCCAGCGTCCGATCGACAGCGTCTGCCAGGCGTCGACCGCGTAGACCGCCGCCAGCAGCAGCGCGAGCAGGCCGATGAACCGCCGCGCCGGCGGCAGCCCGAAACTTCTTGCCGGCGTCACTTGTCGTCGTCCAGGAACTTGATGATGGCGCGGAACTTGCCGTCGTAGTCCTGCAAGTTCCTTCTTCATGTCGTCGCCGAATCTTGGGATCCCAGGTGTAGCCGTTGGCTTTCAGGAAGCTCTTGAACTCGTCGCTCTCGACGATGGTCTTCGACGCCGCCATCAGTTTGTCGAGCACCGGCTTCGGCAGTCCGTTCGGCGCGATCACGTAATAGCCGACCGGAAACGTATCCTTCCACGGCGTCTCGCCGATCGGCTTGGCGTCCGGGCAGCAGGTCGTATTTGCCTTGCTGGAACACCGCGAGCACGCGCAGCTTGCCGGCGTCGATCTGGCCCTTCATGCCCGGCGCGTAGCCGCAGGTGCCGTCGACCCGGCCGCCGAGCGCCGCCAGCGTCGCTTCGCCGCCGCCGCCGGTAAACGGCACCGTGACGATGCGCAGCGCCGGACAGCTTGTTGAGCTGCTGGATCGTTGATGTCGTTGGCCGAGCGCAGCCCCGACACCGAAACCTTCAGCTTGCGCGGATTGGCCTTGGCCTCGGCCATGAACTCGTCGAAGGTCTTCCAGCGCGCAGTCCGCCGGCACCGCCAGGATCGCCGGCAGGTCGGACAGTTTGGCGATCGACTGGTAGTCGTTGGCCGATTTCCAGACCAGCCCCTTCATCTCCAGCGGCTGGTACGCCAGCGACGAGCTCGAGCCGAGCCCGATCGTGTAGCCGTCCGGCTCGGCGCGGATCACGCACCGGTGCCGATGGTCGCGGAAGCGCCCGGCTTGTTCTCGACGATCACCTTGACCTTGAGTTGCTTCTCCAGCAGCTCGGCATATTTGCGGCTGATCGGGTCGGTCGAGCCGCCCGGCGCGTAGGGCACATAGAAGGTGATGTCGCGGGTCGGCCATTCGTCGGCGGCGCGCGCGGCCTGCGAAAGCCCTGCGGCCGCCGCCAGCAAGACGAGGCCGGCCAATGCCGTCCGACGGAAATTCAGTTGAAAACGCATGATGTTTCTTCCCCGACGCCTGCTTCTTGTTTTTATGGCTGCGACCATGGCGATTGTGACCGGACCTCGTCAATGATTTTTCCGTGCCCGGCCTGATTTCAGCATGGCCGTTCCGGTATGCCCGTCAGCGACGTTCTGCCCTGCGTATTGATGCTGGCGCGGGCCCATGAGTCCGGCTAATGCACTCCCTGCACCAAGCGAGAACTTGAGAAAATGGCCGATACGATCCAGGAAGTTCTGCAAGCCTTTGCCAACGGCGAACTCGTCGTCGTCACCGATGATGACGACCGGGAAGGCGAGGGCGATCTGATCGTCGCGGCCTCGCTGTGCACCGCCGAGAAGATGGCGTTCATCATCCGCCACACCTCGGGCATCGTCTGCGCGCCGATCACCACGGACGACGCGCGCCGGCTGCGGCTCGATCCGATGGTGGCGCATAACGATTCCAACCACACCACCGCCTTCACGGTCTCGATCGACTACAAGCCCGATGGCGGCACCGGCATTTCGGCCGACGAGCGCGCCTCCTGCTGCCGCGCGCTGGCCAACCCGAATGCCGGCGCCAATGATTTTGCCCGGCCCGGTCATATCTTTCCGCTGATCGCCCGCGACGGCGGCGTGCTGCTGCGCTCGGGCCATACCGAGGCCGCGGTCGATCTCTGCAAGCTCTCCGGCCTGCCGCCGGTCGGCGTCATCTCCGAATTGATGAACGACGACGGCACCGTGATGAAGGGCGAGCAGGTCGCCCGCTTCGCCGCCACCCACAAGCTCAAGCACGTCACGATCGCTGACATGATCGCCTATCGCCAGGCGCGCGAGAAGCTGATCGAGCGGGTCGCGACCTTTACGACCGAAAGCCCGATCGGGCCGCTGCAGGGCTATGCCTACCGCTCGCCGTTCGACGAGATCGCGCACGCCGCCTTTGTCTATAACGGCATCGGCGACGGCAAGAACGTGCTGACGCGGCTGCACAAGCCCAACATCGTCAAGGACCTCTTCACCGGCCAGGCGCGCATGCAGATCGTGCTGAACCATTTCAAGAAGGCCGGCCGCGGCGTGCTGGTCTATTTGCGCGACGGCGCCGCCGGCGTTCCGGTCGAGCCGGTCGGCGAACAGAAATCCGCCGAAGCCGATCGCAACCGGCAATGGCGCGAAGTCGGCGTCGGCGCGCAGATCCTGCGCGATCTCGGCATCACCTCGATCCGGCACCTGACGTCGTCGGTGCACGACTACAAGGGACTGTCCGGTTTCGGGATCGAGATCGTCTCCAACGAGCGGCTCGAAGGCGATAGACGAGCGATCCGCCAATTCAATTGCGCTTCGGACGATAGCGCACTAATTTGGTCGACAATTCCGATGAGGACAGTGATGCGAAAGGGATTTTCATGAGCGTGCGCCCTCAGGCCAAGGACAAGCCGACCGCTGCGGGTTTCCAGTGGGACGATCCGTTCCTGCTCGACGAGCAGCTCACCGAAGACGAGCGCATGATCCGCGACACCGCGCGCGCCTATGCGCAGGACAAGCTGCTGCCGCGCGTCACCAAGGCCTATCTCGAAGAAAAGACCGACCGCGAGATCTTCAACGAGATGGGCGAGCTCGGCCTGATCGGCATCACGCTGCCGGAGGAATATGGCTGCGCCAATGCGAGCTACGTCGCCTATGGCCTGGTGGCGCGCGAGATCGAGCGCGTCGATTCCGGCTATCGCTCGATGAACTCGGTGCAGTCCTCGCTGGTGATGCACCCGATCTACGCCTATGGCGACGAGAACCAGCGCAAGAAATACCTGCCCAAGCTCGCGACCGGCGAATGGGTCGGCTGCTTCGGCCTGACCGAGCCCGATGCCGGCTCCGATCCCGGCGGCATGAAGACCCGCGCCGAGAAGGTCTCCGACGGCTACCGGCTGACCGGCAGCAAGATGTGGATTTCCAACGCGCCGATCGCCGACGTGTTCGTGGTGTGGGCGAAATCGGCCGAGCACAACAACCAGATCCGCGGCTTCATCCTCGAAAAGGGCATGAAGGGCCTGTCGGCGCCGAAGATCGGCGGCAAGCTGTCGCTGCGCGCCTCGATCACCGGCGAGATCGTGATGGACGGCGTGGTGGTGCCGGAGAGCGCGCTGCTGCCCAACGTGTCCGGCCTGAAGGGGCCGTTCGGCTGCCTCAACCGCGCCCGCTACGGCATTTCCTGGGGCGCGATGGGCGCCGCCGAAGACTGCATGCACCGCGCGCGGCAATACACGCTCGACCGCAAGCAGTTCAACCGGCCGCTGGCGGCAACGCAACTGGTGCAGAAGAAGCTCGCCGACATGCAGACCGAGATCGCGCTGGGCCTGCAGGCCTCGTTGCGGGTCGGCCGCCTGATGGACGAGGGCAAGATGGCGCCGGAGATGATCTCGATCGTCAAGCGCAACAATTGCGGCAAGGCGCTCGACATCGCGCGCGTCGCCCGCGACATGCACGGCGGCAACGGCATCCAGATCGAATATCACGTGATGCGCCACACCGCGAATTTGGAAACCGTGAACACCTATGAAGGCACCCACGACGTCCACGCCCTGATCCTGGGCCGGGCGATCACCGGCATTCAGGCGTTTTCGTAACAGCGTCATCGACCGTCATCCTGAGGTGCGCGCCCCTTCGGCGCGCCTCGAAGGATGGCACGCCGACGGTGCCCGCCATCCTTCGAGGCTCGCAAGCGCTCGCACCTCACGGATGACGAAGCGCTCGCAGATCGAGGCAGCTCCCCATGGCCGACAACGACGACATCCCGTTCAACCGCGACTTTCCGCTGAAGCCCGGCGTCGTCGACGAAGCCCGCCCCGGCGTGCGGCGGGTTCTCTGCAACAATCCGAGCCCGTTCACCTTCACCGGCACGGTCAGCTACATCGTGGGCAAGGGCAAGGTCGCGATCATCGATCCCGGTCCGGACGACGAGGCGCACGCCAAGGCGCTGCTGGATGCCGTGCGCGGCGAGACCGTGACGCATATCCTGGTCACCCATACCCACAACGACCACTCGCCGAACACGGCGCGGATCAAGGCCGCGACCGGCGCGCCTGTCTATGCCGAGGGGCCGCATCGCGCCTCGCGGCCGCGCTTCGAGAGCGAGAAGCACAATCCGGAATCCGGCGCCGACCGCGATTTCAGGCCGGATATCGAGGTCAAGAACGGCGACACCATCGAAGGCTCCGGCTGGGCGCTGGAAGCGGTGGCGACGCCGGGCCACACCGCCAACCATCTGGCGTTCGCCTGGCCGCGAGCGAAAGATCAATTTCGTCGGCGACCACGTGATGGGCTGGTCGACCTCGATCGTGGCGCCGCCGGACGGCTCGATGATCGACTACATGGCCTCGCTGGAGCGGCTGGAGGCGCGGCCGGAGGATCTGTATTTCTCGGGCCACGGGCCGGAAATTCCGGAAGGCCCGCGTTACGTCCGTTTCCTGACCCGCCACCGCCAGGCCCGCGAAGCCTCGATCCTGCATCGCCTCGCCAAGGGCGAGGCCGATATTCCGACCATGGTGCGCGCGATCTATATCGGCCTCGACCCGCGGCTGACGACTGCCGCCGGCTATTCCGTGCTGGCGCATCTGGAAGATCTGGTCGTCGCGCGGGATCGTGGCGACCGATGGCGATCCGGTGATCGGCGGGAACTACCGGATGGCGTGAGTCAGCGAATGGCGAGTGGCGAAGGAAGTTCAGACCGCGGTCTCGATTCGCGTTCGCGTATTCGCCCTGCGCAATTGTTACGCGCTTTCGCGCCGGTCACTTCTTCACCGTCTTGGCCGGCGCCTTCGCCGGCGCCGGCGGCTTCTTGGTGGCCGGCTTGGCGTTGGCGTTGTCGGCCGCGGTGTTGATGTCCTCGATCAGCTTGGTGACGCGCGCGGCGTTGCTGCCGAGATCGCTGTCGAAATAGCGCGACGACGAGCGGATATCGACGCGCGAATCCTCGCCGTCGGGCGTGATGCGGATCGAGACGTCCTCGCGAAATCCCATGATCAGCGTTTGCGCGATCGCCTCGATGCGGCCGTCGCGGCGCGGCTGCGGCGGGCGTTCGTCGACCACCCGCCATTTGCGCTTGTTGACCAGCGCGAGCGTGATCTCATAGGCGCGCTGCGCCGGGACCTCGAGCTCCACGGTCTCGATATCGGGATAGGCCAGCCGCTGCTGTTCGGCCGAATAGAGCCCGGCATAGACGGCGGGATTGGTGCCTTCGCCGGTGCGCAGCCGCGCCAGCGCCTCGAAGCGCGGCGGATCGATCGGATCGGTGGTGATGTCGTGGATCGGCGGCAGCTTGCGGTATTGCAGGCCGAGATAGGCCGGGTAGGCGAGAATGACCGCGTCGATCAGGAGCGCCAGCAGGATACGGCTCATGCCGCGCGAGCCGTTCTGCCAGATCGCGGCAAACGCCGCCAGGCCGACCAGGATCGAAAGCGCCGCGCAGGCCAGCGCGCCGAAGAACGTCGCCAGCGCCGGCTTCATTTCGAGGAAGCCGAAGCGGACGATGAGGATCGAGACCACCACCGCGATGATCGAGAAGATCGCGAGGTTGCGCGCCCATGTGGCGAGGCTGGACACGGGCTCCGACTGGTAGGGAGCGGAAAACCTGCGGGCCATCGTCAAAATCTGCCGGTTGGAGCCTTGCCGGCCGAATAGCGCCGGGCTGCGCATGCCCGTTTGAGACCACGGACTAAAGGCAAATTCAAGGGGATGGGGCGATAGCGATGCGATGGACGCGCTTCTTCCCTTGCTACCCGCAAGGCGGAGAAGGAACGCATCTCCCTCACGCCGCCGCGTTCGGGAAACTGTAGCTCTTGAACTGGTCGCGCAGCGCGGTCTTCAGGATCTTGCCGGTCGCGGTGTGCGGAATGCCGTCGACGAAGGCGACGTCGTCGGGCATCCACCATTTCGCGATCTTGCCGTCCATGTATTTCAGGATGTCCTCGCGGCGTCGCCTTCTGGCCGGCCTTGAGCTGCACGATCAGCAGCGGCCGCTCGTCCCATTTGGGATGATGGATGCCGATCACGGCGGCTTCCGCCACCGCGGGATGGCCGACGGCGAGGTTTTCCAGATCGATCGACGAAATCCATTCGCCGCCGGACTTGATGACGTCCTTGGAGCGGTCGGTGATCCGCATGTAGCCGTGCGCGTCGATGGTCGCGACGTCGCCGGTGTCGAAATAGCCCTCATCGTCGAGGATGTCGGTATCGACGCGGAAATAGGCCTTCGCGACCGCGGGCCCGCGCGACCTTGAGCCGGCCGAAGGTCTTGCCGTCCCACGGCAGTTCCTTGCCGGCATCGTCGGTGATCTTCATCTGCACGCCGTAGGGCGGGTAGCCCTGGGTCTGCAGGATATCGAGCCGTTCCTCGCCGGTGAGTTCGGCGAAGGGCGGCTTCAGCGTCGCAAGCGTGCCGAGCGGGCTCATCTCGGTCATGCCCCAGGCGTGGCGCACCTGCACGCCCATGTCGACGAACGACTTGATCATCGAGCGCGGCATCGCCGAGCCGCCGCACACCACCATCTTGCAGATGCGGCAGTTTCAGATTGCCGGCGGCCATGTGGTTGAGCAGCATCAGCCACACCGTCGGCACGCCGGCCGTATAGGTGACCTTCTCGGTGTCCAGCAGTTCATAGACCGAGGCGCCGTCGAGCTTCGGCCCCGGCATGACCAGCTTGGTGCCCATCGAGGGCGCCGAGAACGCGATGCCCCAGCTGTTGGCGTGGAACAGCGGCACCACCGGCAGCATGACGTCGCTGGCAGAGGTGCCCAGCGCATCCTTCGAATTGGCCATCAGCGCGTGCAGCACGTTGGAACGGTGCGAATACAGCACGCCCTTGGGATCGCCCGTGGTGCCCGAGGTGTAGCACATCGCGGCCGCGGTATTTTCGTCGAAATTCTTCCACTCGAACTTGCCGTCGGCTTCCGCGATCCAGTCCTCATAGGCGACCGCGTTCTTCAGCGTGGTCTGCGGCATATGGGCCTTGTCGGTCAGCACGATGTAGCGCTCGACGCTCGGCAGCTTGTCGGCGATCTTTTCCAGCACCGGCACGAAGGTGATGTCGACCATCACCACGCGGTCCTGGGCGTGGTTGATGATCCAGGCGATCTGTTCCGGGAACAGCCGCGGATTGACGGTATGGCAGATCGCGCCGATCCCCATGATGCCGTACCAGACTTCGAGGTGGCGCCAGGTGTTCCATGCGATGGTGGCGACGCGGTCGCCGAGCTTGATGCCGTCGCGTTCCAGCCGCTGCGAGACTTTCAGTGCGCGCGCATGAATTTCGGCGTAATTGGTGCGATGAATGGGACCTTCGACCGACCGCGTGACGACCTCTTGCGTACCGTGATACTGCGCCGCGTGTTCGATAATCCGGTGGCAAAGCAAAGGCCAGTCTTGCATCAATCCGAGCATACGCACGTCCCTCCCGATGGTTTTTCCTCGCGCATGAGCCCGCCAAACTGCGTGCGGTTTGGCGGGCGATCATGGAATTGACATGAACTGTAGCGCGGAGAAAGCAAGCCGAAAATGGGCTTATGGCGCCTTTGGCCGCACGGCGGCGGCAATGGTTACCGTTGCGGCCGTGGCACTTCTCGGCGCGCTGCCCGAACCGGCCGCGGCGGCGCAGGGGCGCCCGGCCGGCGCCGTGGGGCGACCTGTTCGGGGATGGCCCGCCCCGGCTGCGGGGAACGCTGCACCGCGCGGCGGTGCCGCTGCCGAGGCCGCGCCCGGCCGATGCGCCCAGCGAGCCGGAAGCTCGAGCCCGCCCGGCCGAGCCGGCGCCGGCCGCGCCGAGGCCGCCAAGCCGGCCGACGCAGAGCCGTCACCGGAGCCTCGCCCCAGCCCTCGGCCTGCCGGCTGGCGCTGACGGAGGCCATCGCCATCGCCCCCAGCATTCCCGACATCCATGGCGCCGGCGGCTGCGGCGGCGAGGATCTGGTGCGGCTGGAGGCGATCGTGCTGCCGGACAAGCGGCAGGTCTCGGTGAAGCCCGCGGCGATCCTGCGCTGCGCCATGGCCTCGGCGCTCGCCGACTGGATCCGCACCGACATCGCGCCGCTGGCGGCAGGCCTCGGCAGCGCGATCAGCGATCTCGACAATTTCGACTCGTTCGAATGCCGCGGCCGCAACCGCATCGTCGGCGCACAGACTGTCCGAGCACGGCCGCGCCAATGCGCTCGACGTGCGCGCGCTCAAGCTCGCCAATGGCCGCTCGATCTCGCTGACCGATCGCACCGTGCCGCGGGAGTTGCGCGAAACCGTGCTGCATTCGGTCTGCGCGCGGTTCTCGACCGTGCTCGGTCCGGGCTCGGACTGGTATCACGAGGACCACATCCATCTCGACCTGATGGAGCGGCGCAACAATTACCGGATCTGCCAGTGGAACGTGTGGGACCCGCTGCCGCAGACCGCGCCGCTGTTGCCGGCGGAGCGTCCGGAGGAAGCGCCGCCGCGCGAGGTCGCCGCCAAATCCGGCGCTGCGAAGCCGGATGCGAAATCAGATGGCGCCGAGCCGGAAGCCGAGCAAAAATCTGAAGCGAACAAGCCCGCAACAAAAAAGCGCCGGCAAAACCGGCGCTTTTGATTGTCTGTTTGCTGCGTAACCCGTCGCCGATTACTGCACCATTGGGCCGCCGTGCCGCCGCCCTGCAGCGCCATCTTCGAATTGAACGGCGAGTTGCCGTGCTTCGGCTCCAGCACCACCACGACCGTACCGAGACCGACGCGGTCATAGAGATCGATCACGTCCTCGTTGGTCATGCGGATGCAGCCCGACGAAATCGACGCGCCGATATATTCCGGCTGGTTGGTGCCGTGAATCCGGAACAGCGTGTCCTTGCCGCCGGAGTAGAGATAGAGCGCGCGCGAGCCCATCGGATTGTCCGGTCCGGGTGCCACGAATTTCGGAACGCCGAGACGCGAGATCTCGCCCGGGGTCGGATGCCAGGGCGGCCACTCGGTCTTGCTGCCGACCTTGGCAATGCCCGACCAGGCCATGGCTTCTTCGCCGACGGTGATGCCGTAGCGGATCGCCTTGCCGCCGGCCTGCACGTAATAGAGATAGTGGTTGTCGGAATCGACCACGATGGAGCCGGGGGCTTCCTTGCGGTGATAGTCGACGATCGCGCGGCGGAACGGTTCGGCAACCGGAACCTTGGCGTAGCTGACCTTGGCCAGCAGTTCCTTGTCGCGCGGCTTGAAATTCTGGGTGTTGGTCGCCTCATAGGTCGTCTGAATGCAGCCCGACAGCATCAGGCCGGCGGCGAGGATCCCCAATCTAACTTTCAGCGACGACATTGTTCACTTCCAATCGAAAGCCCTGCGTTCGCAGCGCCAACCTTGCGCCTTAAACGCCACGATTCCATTAATCCCATTATCGTCAAAAACCGGCAATTATTCCAGTGCTTACACGCCTGTTCGGCGCTGCGGGAGGCTGGCTGTGGCTTTTATGCCGCAAGTTTTGCGGTTTCCGGTTGATTTTTGGGCAGGGCTGGCGCTGTTGCCGAATCGCAGCCACGCTGCCGCCACCCCACCGCCATAAATGTGGATGGGCGGTTAATACGCCAGTCATCAAGCGCTTGCCAGAATCGCGTTTAGTCCTGCTGGGTGCGCCTGTCGCCCGTTTCCGGAGTTGCCCATGTTGTCGGTGTACGTCCCCTCCGAATCCTCCCTGAAAAAGGTCGATGTGGCCGACCCGGCGGCGCTGCCGGAAAACGCGGTCTGGATCGACCTGGTGAAGCCGACCACGGAGGAGGACCAGGCGGTGGAGCGGCTGGCCGGGATCGCGGTGCCGACCCGGGAGGACATGCAGGAGATCGAGATTTCCAGCCGGCTCTATATCGAGAACGGCGCGCGCTACATGACCGCGACGCTGATGTGCCATTCCGACACCGACATGCCGCGGACCACGGCCGTCACCTTCATCCTGGCCGGTCACCGGCTGGTAACCGTGCGCTACGATGTGCCGAAGCCGTTTGCGCTGGTGGAGAACAAGCTGGCGCGGTCCTGCATGCCGGGCATCACCGGCGAAATGGTGCTGATGGAACTGGTCGACGCCGTGATCGACCGCTGCGCCGACATTCTCGAACGCGTCGGCGCCGACGTCGACCAGGTCTCCCATGACATCTTCGAGCCCGAGAGCGAACGCCACGGCCACGCCAAGCAATATTCCCAGATCCTGATCGCGATCGGGCGCAAGGGGGATTTGACCTCCAAGGTCCGCGAAAGCCTGGTCTCGGTCGGCCGCGTCGTCACCTTCCTGTCGGCGGTGATGGAAGGCGTCAAATGGTCCAAGGACATGCGCGAGCAGCTCAAGACCATGCAGCGCGACGTGGCCTCGCTGACCGACCACGCCTCCTATCTCTCCAGCAAGATCACCTTCGTGCTCGACGCCATGCTCGGCGTCGTCAATCTCGAGCAGAACAACATCATCAAGCTGTTCTCGGTGATGGCCGTGGTGCTGATGCCGCCGACGCTGATCGCCTCGATCTACGGCATGAATTTCAAGATGATGCCGGAACTCGAATGGGTGCACGGCTATCCGATGGCGCTTCTGATGATGCTGGCGGCAGCCGTGCTGCCTTACTTCCTGTTCAAGTGGAAGAAGTGGCTGTGATGTGTGATGTGATGCCGCAAACGCTGACGTGTTAAGCGATCTTCATCCCGAAGACCCGGCTGCGTAAAGCCGCGGTTAGGCAATGGAACCTGCCCCAATTCCTCCGCTAAAATTTGAGCGTTGCGCTGAACGATTGAGCGAAACTTGTCTGCGATAACGTCCTGGGGCCGCGAGGACACAATGGTTGAGAAACTCATAACGTCACCACGCAACGTCATCGACTTTGCGCGCTATCAACAGGGCCGCGGCATCGGCAAGGCGCAGGCGTTCGCGGCGCGCCTTTGCCGGCATTGCGGTGCTGCGCTCTCGGACGGCGAGAACGAAGACGAATGCTCCAGCGCGTTCAATGTCGAGGCGTCGGCGCCGCGAAATGCGCCGCGCAAGTTTTACGCGGATTGATCTGAACGGGTGGCATTGCCGGCGTCGATCGCGCCCGGCTGCCCCGCTTTATCGCTTCACCTGCTGCGCCGTCGTCACCACGACCTCGGTGATGTGGCCGTCGCGGCTCAAGGGAAGGAGACGCTGCTCGACATCGCGCAGCATCGCTTCCGCCTTGTCGCCGAGCACGTCGGGCGACGATGACGAGAACGTGAGCACCCGGCGCGCCAGGTCGCGCACGCTGATCTCGTGGCTGGTCTCGACCCTGATCACATCGGCCGCGTGAAACCGCGTGCCGCGGAAAAAGCCGGCAAGATCCCGATGGGTTCGCCCGCCGCTGCCCGCCTCCGACCACAGGCTTTCGCTTCGACCAGGCGCGCCGCGCGGTGTTGTAGTCGTCGAGCCACGGGTTGCGTCCATCGGTGGCGGAGAAGGACGCGCAGACGAGGATCACCCCTGTCGGCGCCACCAGCCGCTCGAGGCGCGCAAGCGTCGCTTCGCGATCCATCCAGTGCAGCGCCCTCCCGATCGTCACGACATCGAAGCTGCCGATATCGTCCGGCAGGTCTTCGGCCTTGCCTGCGATCAAGGTGAAGGCCTGCGACGCGCGCTCCGCCGCGTTCTTTGCGGCGGCGAGCATGGCCGGCTCCGGATCGACGCCGACGATGCGGCCGACATAAGGGGCAAAGCCGAGCGCCAGCAGCCCGGGCCCGGTCCCGAGGTCGATCAGCGCGTGCTGCCTGTCGAGCGCGAGCCGTTGCGCCACCTCGCGAAAGAAGGAGGGCGGATAAGGCGGCCGCAATTCCTCGTACAGTGCAACCGTGGTGGCGAAGCGTCCCATCGTGGGGTTCACGATCTCTTTGATTTATCGGAGCCGGATCGCACGCGCCGCCAGCGTCGGCTACACGTGCTGACCGCCGTTGATGTGGATCTCGGCGCCGTTCACGTACGAACTGGTTTCGGTGCACAGCACATAGATGATCTTCGCCACCTCGTCCGGCGTGCCGAGCCGGTGCATCGGGATCTGCTGGTCGACGATCTTCTCGGTGCCCGGCGACAGGATCGAGGTGTCGATCTCGCCCGGCGCGATCGAATTGACGCGGACGCCGACGCGGCCGAAATCGGACGCCATCTCGCGCGTCAATGACGCAAGTGCTGCCTTCGACGTCGCATAGGCCGCGCCCGCGAACGGATGCACGCGCGAGCCCGCGATCGAGGTGACGTTCACCACCGAGCCCTTGGCGGCCCTCAATTCATCGATCAGTCCGCGCGCCATCATGATCGGCGCGAAGAAATTCACCCGGAAAACATGGCTCCAGGTGTCGATGTCGGTGTCCATGGTGCCCATCCGCGTCGCCGCCCGGGGCCTTCGGCGAAATCGCGGCGTTGTTGACCAGCGCATGCAGCATCCCGCCTTCCAGCCGCTCGCGGATATCCGAGATCGCCCGCGTGGTGTCGGCATGGTCGGCGAGATCGACCTGGATGTGATCCTCAGGGCCTGCGTCCCACGGGCAGTCTTCCGGAAAGGGATGCCGCGAGCAGGTGATGACGCGCCAGCCGGCCGAGGAAAAGCGGATCACGGTGGCATGGCCGATGCCGCGGCTGGCTCCGGTCAGGAGCAGCGTGCGTCGGGGCGCGTTGGTCGAAGTCGGCATGGAGTTCTTTCAGGCGTTCGGCATCAGGGATAGAGCCGCACTTTGGTCCATCGCTGGACTTTTGAAGGCTGGATCGGCGCGTCGCGGCGGAATTCGATGCGGTCGTGCAGGCGGAACGGACGGTCGTGCCAGAATTCGAAACGGACGGGCGCAATGCGCCAGCCGCTCCACCCCGGCGGACGCGGCACCTCGCCGATGACGTGTTTGGCCGCAACCAGCGCGATCGCCTGCTCGAAGGCGAAGCGGCTTTCCAGCGGCTGCGACTGCTTGCTGGCCCAGGCGCCGATCTGCGCCTGCTTCGGCCGGGTGGCGAAATAGGCGTCGGCCTCTTCGCCGGTCACCGGCGTCACGTTGCCGCGGATGCGCACCTGGCGGCGCAGCGATTTCCAGTGAAAAAGTAAAGCCGCCTTAGGATTTGCGGCGAGTTCGCGGCCCTTCTGGCTGGCGATGTGGCTGTAGAACACGAAACCATCCGCATCATAGCCCTTCATCAGCACCATCCGGACATCCGGCAGGCCGTCGGCATCGACGGTCGCCAGCGACATGGCGTTGGGATCGTTCGGTTCGGCCTTCACCGCTTCGGCAAACCACTCGCCGAACAGCGCAAACGGTTCCTCGGCGGCGGTAAAATCACCCGATGTTAACGGTGTCGGGTGTTTGATGGAGGTTGTGTCCGTCATGTCAGGAGTTCCAGTTGCGTCCGTTCGCGTCCCAGAGCGCGTTACAGCCCCGATATAGGCTCGCCCTATATAGGACATGGGGACGCATTGGCCTATCGGCGATCCGGCCGGCGGGCGCGGTGATGACGCTGATTTTGGTCGGCTTCGGTTCGGCCGGCTGCAGCCTGTCGCGCTCCGACGGGGCCTTCGCCAAGATGGAAGACAGGGAAGTCACCGGTTCGATTACGCCCCCGGCGGCCCCTCCGGTGCCGACCGAAAGCGATCTGGCGTTTGCCCGCACCGCCGCCTCCGACGTGCTGACCAAGGGCGACAAGGATTCCAGCCAGCCCTGGGAAAACCCCGAAACCGGCGCGCGGGGCTCGGTGACCCCGCTGGCGCAGGCCTATTCATCCGACGACGGGCGAACCTGCCGGGATTTCCTGGCCAGCTACGTCAACGGCCGTTCGGAAAGCTGGCTGCAGGGCGCCGCCTGCAAGGGCGGCCAGGGCCGGTGGGAAATTCATACGCTAAAGCCCTGGAAACGGGGCTGACATAGCGTTTTCAAGCGAAGTGGGTACCCGGTTCGCGTGAAGAAAACGCGTCAAAAAAATAAGCTCTGATACAATCCGAACCAATCAGGCAGTTGCAAAAATGCAACTGGCTCCCCAGATGAAGACAAAGTGGGCGAACAGCCCAATGTCAGAAAACCGATTTCCCGTGAAGGAGACGTGACGGATGCGCGACCCCTATGAGGTCTTGGGGGTGCCGCGGGGCGCCAGCGCTGCGGCGATCAAGAGTGCCTACCGCAAGCTCGCCAAGAAGCATCACCCGGACAGCAACAAGAACGATCCGAAAGCCGCCGAGCGTTTTTCCGAGATCAACTCGGCCAACGAGATCGTCGGCGACGAGGACAAGCGCAAGCAGTTCGATCGCGGCGAGATCGACGCCGACGGCAAGCCGCGCTTTCAGGGCTTTCCCGGCGGCGGTCCGCGCGGCCGTGCCGGCGGGCCGGGCGGCGGGTTCGAGACCCATACCTTCCGGACCGGCGGCGCCGGTCCCGGCGGTGGCGCGGGGTTCGAAGACATCCTCAACAGCATGTTCGGAGGTGCGGCCCGCGGGCAACGTCCCGGCGGCGGCAGCCCGTTCGAGTTCGACACCGGCGGGATCGGTCTCGATCTCGATCTCAACGTTGCCATGACGGTGTCGCTGGAAGAGTCGGTCAACGGCGCCGAGAAACGCGTCCGCCTGCCGACCGGCAAGGAGCTCAATGTCAAGATTCCGGCAGGTGTCACCGCCGGCCAGCAGATCCGGCTGAAAGGCCAGGGCGAGACCGCGCAGGGTCATCGACCCGGCGATCTCCTGATCACCGTCAGCATCGCGCCGCATCCCTTCTTCAAGGTCGACGGCGGCGATTTGCGCCTCGATTTGCCGATCACGCTGTATGAGGCCGTGCTCGGCGCCAAGGTCCGCGTGCCGACGCTCGGCAGCGCGGTCGAATTGTCGATCCCGAAGAATACGTCCAGCGGCCGCACCTTCCGCCTCAAGGGCAAGGGCCTGCCGAAGGCGGGCGGCGCCGGTGACCTGTTCGTCACCACCCGAATTATCCTTCCCGACGGGAACGATAGTGAGCTTGAAGCATTGATGCAGAAGTGGCGCGACGGCCACCCCTACAATCCGCGCAGCGATCTCGGCTGACTAAAAGGCGTCGTACAAGAAAAGCGGAGTGCGGCAGGCAATTTCCCGATAAATCTCAATTTCCCGATAATCTCGGCCATTCCCTGAAAAAGGGGCGGCCTCGAAAGGGGGACCAGCGCGGTACCAAACCCCAATCGAGGCCGCTTGCGCCGATCGGCGGATCGAGCGCCACTCATTTTCGCGTGATCACCCGGTACGATAATGAGACGCACGGATGACTTGATTCCAGATTTTCGATGTCAGAATTGGGACAAGCGGCTTGACGTAACCGGGAGCGTGTTAGCCTCCGGCCTTCTCCATCTGGTCGTAGACCGATTGAGCGATCTGCGTCAGCCGGCCGCGGTCGCCGACCCCGCTCACCACATAGGCCACGCCCTGATCGGCCCAGAACAGCGCACCCTCAGTGCCTTGCGCCGAATAGCGCATCTGGGTTGCCTCGGTTTCGGCCTTCGCCGTGTAGATCGTGAAGCGTTCGCCCGAGGCGCTCTCATACATCAGGAAGGACGCCGGTCCGGTCGGGCCGGGCAGCAGCCGCCCGCCGACGAGCTTCCATCCAGCGAGTTCAGGCGCGCGGACGTCCCAGCCGCAACGCTTGGTCAGCCATGCCTGCAGATGGGTGCGTTCGCTGCCGGGCACTTCGACGGGATGGCGGACTTCGACCACATAGAGCCGGTGCGCATCGAGTGCGTCCACCGTGAAACTCTGGAACGTCGAGGGCGTGGCCGCAGCCCCGTGCGCCACCCAGCCGGTGCCGCCGCCGACGATGAACGCCGCCAGCGTCGCGGCAACCGCGCCGTAAAGCCATTTGCGCGGCTGTTGCACCAGCCGCTCGATCTCGAGCCGCTTCGGCACCGCCTCGTCGACGACCTGGTCGTAACGGGCGTGCAGCGCTTCGGCCATCGTGCGCCATGACTGCACCCGCTCGGCATCGTCGGGATGCGTGGCGAGCCACGCCTCGACATCGCCGCGTCGCTCCGCCGGCAACTCGTTGTCGACGAAAGCATGCAACTCGTCTTCAGTGACGGGAATGTTGCGATTGGTCATTGTCGTCGTCTCTGTCTATTCCGGGTCTGTCGTTTCAAAGTCTGTCTGTTCAAAGTCTGTCTGTTCAAAGTCTGTTCTGTTCAAAATCAGTTCTGTTCAAAGTCTAAATTTTTCGTCGAAATCTGCCGATGCATAACGCTTGCCAATACCCTCATCACTTCAACCGAATCACTTCACGCGTCGCAGCGCGGTGCGCTCGCCTTCGAGCGAGGCTTTCACATGCGCCCGTGCGCGGGCAAGCCGGGACATTACGGTGCCGATCGGTACGCCCTGGATGTCGGCGACCTCGCGGTAACTCAATCCTTCCAGCATCACCAGCAGCAGCACCGAGCGCTGCTCTTCCACCAGCGTCGACAGCGCGCGCGCGATGTCGCGGCCTTCCGCCTCGGTCCCGCTGGCGTCCGGGTTGTTGTCCAGCAGCGGCATGAACTGCGGCCGCCGCGCCAGCGATCGCCGCCGGTTCTTGTTGAGGTTGGTCAGGATCGTGTAGAGCCAGCTCCTGACGTCGCCACCGAGAAACAGCTTTTCCGAACGCAACGCACGCACCAGCGTGTCCTGCACCAGATCGTCGGCGATGTCGGCATCGCGCGCGAGCGCGCGTGCATAGCGGCGGAGCGCCGGAATCATGGCTTCGACACTTTGGCGAAACGCGGTCATTTGTACCGAATATCAGGGTTGCTCCGGCGCGAACGCCTTACCCAACATAACACCCAATTGACGCGTCTATTCCGGCCGTCGAGGTCCCGTGTTAATCCGGGGCGGATTTGGACTGTACCCCGGTGGAGTGCTGGTGTACCTCCAACCTTATACTAAGGTTTGATTGGAAAGCGGATGCCGCAACATTCAGGTCTGATGCAGGGCAAGCGCGGGGTCATTCCCGGCGTCGCCAACACTTAAGGAATAGCCGCCAGTTCGATGTCTGCGCCTGTCATCTATTACGTCCGCCATGGCGAGACATCGTGGAATGCGGAAGGCCGGCTGCAGGGCGTGCAGGATATTGCGCTGAACGATCTCGGCCGCCGGCAGGCGGCGAAGGCCGGCAACATCCTCGCCGATCTGTTTGCGCGCGACGGCCGCGAAACATCCTCGTTGTCGTTTGTCGCGAGCCCGCTGATCCGGGCGCGCGCGACCATGGAGCTGGTGCGCGGCGAACTGAAGCTGCCGCGCGACGGCTATGCGCTCGACGACCGTCTGCGCGAGATCGGCTACGGCCAGTGGGAAGGCTCGACGCTGCCGGAGATGAAGCTTCGGGACCCCCAGCTCTACGCCAAGCGCCAGACCGAGAAATGGACGGTGTCGCCGCCGGGCGGCGAGAGCTATGTCGAGGTGCAGGCGCGGATGGCCGATTGGTACGCCTCGGTGACAGCAGACACCGTGGCCGTGGCCCATGGCGGCACGGCCCGCGCCCTGATGGTGGCGCTCGGCATCGAGACGCCCGTGAGCGCCGCCGACCTGACCATCGAGCAGGGCGCGGTCTATGTCTTCCGCGACGGGGGCCTGCAGAAGTATAGTTAACCCGGGCCGACGTCATGCCCGGACTTGTGCCGGGCATCCACGCGCGTTACGACAAGTCAGAATTGACTTGTTTCCCAAGGCCAAGCGCTCAAAATGTCCCACAACACCTTCGGCCATATGTTCCGGGTCACGACCTTCGGCGAGAGCCACGGGATCGCGATCGGCTGCGTGGTCGATGGCTGTCCGCCGCTGATCCCGCTGACCAATGAGGACATCCAGCACGATCTCGATCGCCGCCGTCCCGGCCAGTCGCGCTTCACCACCCAGCGCCAGGAGGCCGACGCGGTGAAAATCCTGTCCGGCGTGATGGCCCATCCCGAGACCGGCGTGCAGGTGACGACGGGCACGCCGATCGCGCTCCTGATCGAGAACACCGACCAGCGCTCGAAGGACTATTCCGAGATCAAGGACAAGTTTCGTCCCGGTCACGCCGACTTCACCTATGAGGCCAAATACGGCCTGCGCGACTATCGCGGCGGCGGCCGCTCGTCGGCGCGCGAGACCGCAACGCGTGTTGCGGCCGGCGCGATCGCGCGAAAGATCCTGCCCGACGTGAAAGTGCGCGGCGCGCTGGTGCAGATGGGCCCGCACAGGATCGACCGCGACAAATGGGACTGGGACGAGATCGCGCGCAATCCGTTCAATTGCCCGGACAAGGACAAGGCCGCGTTCTTCGAAAGCTATCTCGACGGCATCCGCAAGAGCGGCTCCTCGATCGGCGCCGTCATCGAAATCGTCGCCGAAGGCGTGCCGGCGGGCCTCGGCGCGCCGATCTACGCCAAGCTCGATGGCGAACTGGCGGCCGCGATGATGAGCATCAACGCGGTGAAGGGCGTCGAGATCGGCGCGGGCTTTGGCGCGGCCGAATTGTCGGGCGAGGAAAACGCCGACGAGATGCGCACCGGCAACAACGGCACGCGCTTCCTGTCCAACCATGCCGGCGGCGTGCTCGGCGGCATCTCGACCGGCCAGCCGGTGGTGGTGCGCTTCGCGGTGAAGCCGACGTCGTCGATCCTGTCGCCGCGCCAGACCGTCGACCGCTCAGGCCACGATACCGACATCATGACCAAGGGCCGCCACGATCCCTGTGTGGGCATCCGCGCGGTGCCGGTCGGCGAGGCCATGATGGCCTGCGTGCTGGCGGATCATTTGCTGCGGCACCGCGGGCAGGTGGGCTGAGTAGGCGATGAGCGCGAAAGGATTGTGATGTCCGCGTTACGTCTAGAAGCGGACGTCTAAGCCGGCCTTCAGAATGTCTGTTTTGTGCCACTACCGGACGTGAATGCTATTCGATCACCTCGTCGGCGCGAGCGATCAACGTCGGCGAAATTGTGAGGCCGAGCGTCCTGGCGGTCTTGAGATTGACGATCAAATCGAACTTGGTCGGTTGTTCGACCGGTAGATCTGCCGGTTTGGCACCTCGGAGGATTTTGTCGACGTAGTATGCCGTGCGCCGATAATGCGCGACCCTGTCAGGTCCATAGGACATGAGCCCGCCTGCGTCGACGAACTCGCGATAACCGTAAATCACCGGCAGCCGCTGTTTTGCCGCGAGCGCGACGATCTGGATGCGATGGCCCCAGATGACGGGGTCGTCCAACACGATGAGTGCGGCGACTTGCTTCCTCGATGCCTCGGCAAATACGTCTTCGATCTCTCGCGGATTTCGCGCCGTCAACGAATGAAGCTCTACGCCTTTGCTGAGCGCTGCGCCGCGTGTCTGGTTCAGGAAAACGGCATGCACAGGATTGTCGGGATTAACCAGGACGGCCAGGCGGTGGATGCTAGGCAGCACTTCCGCGAGAAGCTCCAGGCGCTTGCCGCTCAATTCCGCGGTCAACAGGCTCAGCCCCGTCACGTTCCCGCCGGGTCGGGCGAGGCTGGCGATCAAGCCCAACGCCACGGGATCACCGATGGCGACCGATGCTATGGGGATATCCCGGTAGCCGTCATGGCGGCGATTGAACGGCATTCGAGAAGGGCGGATTGCCCGCAGGCGACGGTGCTGCCGGATTGCCTTGATGATTGGGGAGTCGGCACCAAGCGGACGATCCGTGCGCATTGGGCGTTGCACGAACTCGACCTTCCCTATGAGTGCCGGCCGATCATGTCCCGATTCGATCTGCTGAACGTCGTAGGCAACACCTGGGCGCCCGGTATCGGCCGCAAGCACCCGTGAAAAACTCACATGATGGCAAGGAGAACCGCGTGATCAAGATCAACGTGATGTACCCGTACACTGAAGGCGCGCGCTTCGACCACGACTACTACCGCGACCGCCACATGCCGATGGTGAAGGCCAGGCTGGGCAGTGCCTGCGCCTACTACACCGTCGAAAAAGGCCTGGCCGGCAGAGGTGCATCGCCCGCTTACGTGGCGATGTGCGCTTTCATCTGTGATTCGGCCGAAGGCTACCAGGCCGCCATGCAGGAGCACGGCGCCGAGATCCGGGGCGACCTCGCCAACTACACCGACATCGCGCCGGTGATCCAGTTCAGCGAGGTCGTCGTCGAGCGGTCGGATCGTTGAACGCACCGGATCGAGTCTGACAAACAGCGCCTTCAACGAACTGGCGCGGCTGGCTCAAGCCGGAGAACCGCTGCTTGGTCCCGGCCAACAGCTTCGCCGAGTACGCGCCGGAGCCGAACCCGCAGACCAACAAGAAGGATGTCGTCTGGTTCGCGCTCAACGAGGATCGTCCGCTGTTCGCCTTCGCTGGCATCTGGACGACATTCAACCGTGATCGCGGCACGAAGCCGGTACCGGGGCCGCATCATGCGCGATTTCCGAAATGGGTCAAAAGCTGCCCTGACTGGTCCGAAGTCCGACTTCCGCTTCACCCCCGAAAGCGGACTCAACTCGGACATCACGCCATGTCCGAAAAGTGCGGCAGTCAAAAACGGTCCTGACGCCCGAAACCCCAGCAGAGAGATTTAACGCCTGTGTTGCGTCGACCGGTTGAGCCGGCACCCCAACAACGGACATAGAGCAACCATTACGGCAGATCGGTTTGGTGCCAAACGGACATCATTCTATTATCTTGTCGGCGTGACCAAGCAGCTTGCCGGGACGGTGAGGCCAAGCGCTTTGGCGGTTTTTATGTTGATTAAGGTGACCGTGCACCTAATCGATCATCGGTTGGTGCAGGTGAGAGGGCCGAGGCGCTGGCGCCCACTGTCACGTCGGTTTGTTTGACGCCGTATTGGGATAAGGAATGGGCACCGGACCCGATGGTGGTGGGACTTTGGTCACGGGCTTGGTGATCTCTACTTCGACAAGCCGCGCTTTGGTGCCGCCAGACACGGCGTCGAGTTGGTCCATCGCCAGTTCGTCCTTGCCGTCGGCCATCACCAGCTCCTTTCCGCGGTACCTGTGACCTCGTCGGATATGCGGGATATTACAGGGAATATCGGCCAAAGGCCAACCGGACTGCAACTTGAACTTCCAGGCCGTGATGGTCAGCTAGCCCGACGGGCAACTCACTTCCGATTATCGGAATTGATGTCAAGCCCCGAAATAAAAAATATTTCGCTTTATCAGAAGCGCGAACAGGCGCATATCTATCGCTATCCCGTCCCGCTCAGAGGGGCGTTCGCGATCGTCACGAACGTGGGACGGGGATGCGGTGGACGCGGATGGAGCCTGTGACGACGGCGCCAGACGCGTACGGCAAAGACGTGTGGTCCTGACGTCGCGGTGCTGGCGTCAACGCACCTGGAAGTAATAGCTTCTCAGGGCGCAACGGAGGCAAAAGAGCCGTTCTCCGGGGAGAGCACGTTATAAGCCGTAAAGCCATTGCGCAGGGAATGTATTGAGCCAAAAACCATAGATAAATCAATGCAATGCGGTCGTTGTGTTCACATTTGTGTCGCGATCCGATGTTGATTTTGCTGCGACAAGAAACATGGGGACATATGGATGCCTATAGAGCCCTGTGAAGAAACCCAGTTCGCTAACCGCCGCGACGCGCCCGGACTCTATGGATAACTGGACGGTAAAGTTGTCGCGCACGGTGATGCCGGAAACGCTATCGCGGCGCGTATGGGGAACCGGCGAAGCGCACGGGGATGCGCTGGCGCGGCTTGCGCGGTGTCCTAGCCTTGTGCTGACGGCGCGTTGTGGGGCCTTTTAATGGCCGCGACGCTGACGCCTGCCTGTCGCCTGTCGCTCCCCACTTGCCGTCCGTCGCCTATACTTTGATCGTGCTGAGGTAAGCACGTGCGGATGCTTCAGGCGCGGATCGCGCTAAGGTGACGTGCGGCATAGAGGCCGGTGGGGCACTCGTGTCGTACTGGGAATGGTCCAAGCTGATCGCGCTCGCGTTTCTGATTTCGTGCGCTCTGACGGCAGCCTACATCGCGCTCTGGTGGCTCGTGCTGAGGTAAGGCCGGTGATGATCGCGATGCCGCCAGTCCCCTGTGCGCTGGCGCGGCTTGCCCGCTGTGTCCTGTAGCCCTGCGCAGGCGGCGCGCTGGACGGGCTTCCCGCGAGCGCTTGCGCCTGATCTAAATCAAGCGCGCAAAGCTTCCGCTGCGCGAGGCTTCGGAAAGCGCCTTCGGACATTCGCTTGCAGAAGGGAAATTCGATGAACGATGACGACAAGCAGCGCTCCGCCGCGGAGGCCGAACTTGAACGCGAAATCCGCCAAGGGCGAAAGTTCACCGCAAGAGAGGCCATGGGGCGGATGCTTGGTCCGGGCGCGATGAAAGGCGGTTCCGCGGTCTCTAGAGTGCAACAGGCCGAGACAGAGATCGGGACGTGGCTAGGAAGCAATCTCACCGATTCGACGGGAGCATTGCAGGCGCTCTTGCACCGTCAGCTCAAGGAAAGTCCGCTGCTGCTAAACAACCTTGATCAGCCGCTCGTCGCTTTGGCAGACTACTGCCAACAGGTTCTCGCCTCGGATCATCACCTGAAGGAACTTGTCCGCGAAGCCGATGTGGAATGGGGACGAAGGATGGACGAGCGGCCCTATTTCAATAGAGAAGGCAATCCACCGCACCCAGACGACCCCTATACGAACGATATCGTTCGCACGGCATTGCGCGAAGTCTTGATCAGGATTTCCAAGGCGACAGGTGGGGAAGCTCCGCTTTCCACGCCATCTCGACCCAAATCGGACCTCGCCTGAGATCTGAAAAGTCAAATTCGGAGGTCGGGACCTTGCGGCGGGATGTCTGCTTTGGTTCCAGAAGCGGTGGCTCGCACCGTATCGCGGTGATGACGTGATGCGCGAGCGGCGATGGTGGCGCGAAGTTCAAACCATCTGACCATGGCCACGGCAGGGGCTAGGTGCGACTCTTCAACCGCACCATTGAGTGCATCGCACTGTCATTGTCCCAAGAGTGACAGCGAGCACCCAGAACTCGCAAAGATCAACTCGCCACAACGGGGATACTGTTGCATGATCTTGTTGAGATCGGCACGTGTCCATCGGAACCGGCGAGGTGATCGAATGAGACGGCGCGAGTTCATCATGAGGCTCGGTGGAGCGGCAACGATCTGGCCGCTGGCTGCGCACGCGCAGCAACCTGTGAAAGTGCCGCGCATCGGTTTCCTGGTCACTGCACCGTTTGATACCCCAGAATTTCGCGAGGCACGCGACCCCTTCCTACAAGGCATGCGCGAGCTGGGCTATATCGAGGGACAGAATTTCAGAGTCGAATACCGGTCGGCGGAGGGCAAGCAGGAGCGTTTCGCAAGCCTGGCCGTCGACCTCGTCGGGATGAATGTCGACCTCATCGTCGCCGCGGGGACGCCGCATGCTCGCGCCGCCCAACTAGCAACGCGGACGATCCCGATCATCGTTCCTGCGATGTCTAATCCGGTCGCCGATGGGCTCGTGGCGAGCCTTGCGCGGCCGGGCGGAAACATCACCGGCTTGACGACACTCGGCGCCGAGCTCACCCCCAAGCTTCTGGATATTCTTAGCCAAGCACTTCCCGGCCTGTCCCGTGTCGCCGTCCTCTGGCATCCCGGTGCGTTCAGCGACCACACGGCGAACGAGACCTGGAAGGCTACGGAGGCAGCGGCAGCCCGCCTGCGTCTGCAGCTTCGACGGGTGGATGTGCGCGGTGCAGACGACATCGACGGCGCCTTCGATACCATCGCACGCGAGCGGCCCGAGGCCCTGATCTTGGTCCAAAGCACGATGTTCTTCACCGAGCGGAGACGCATCGCCGACCTCGTCGCGAAGCACCGACTGCCGTCGATCTTCAATACCAGGGAATATGCGGCACTCGGTGGGCTCATGGCCTATGGAGCGAACACGGCCGATCGATTCCTGCGCAGCGCAGCATATGTCGACAAAATACTGAAAGGTGCCAAGCCCGCCGATCTGGCCGTCGAGCAACCGACCAAGTTCGAGCTAGTAATAAATGCGAAAGCTGCCAAGGCGTTGGGGATCACAATTCCACCGATCCTGCTCGCGCAGGCCGATGAGGTGTTCGAGTGAAACAATGAGAGGTTTGCTGCGCTCAGCCGGTCTCTCGACCGCGATCCGCCAAGCGCGTGACCGTCAGCGCGTCGGCACTGGCGCTGCACCTCCATTGCAGCCGGACCTATATCGGCAAGCTCGAAGCCGAAGGCGTGATCCAGCGGCAAGGTGGCGGCTTCCCGCTCGACCAGAGTCGCGTCGCCTACCTGCGATACTTGCGGCGTGAGCGCCAGCCATCGCCGCGCGCTGCGGCAGATGCGGAGCATGCCTGGCGAAGGCGGCATTGCTGCGCATCAGGATCGAGGAAAGCGGCGGCACGCTGGTGCCGCGTGACGTGTACGAGCGCATGATCGACCAGATGGCTGGCCTTGGTGTAGAGTGGGAACATCGATGGGCCTGGAGGAGAACCAAGCTTAGGAGAAGCCATCTTAGCGGCTTAGACGGGTCCTTTAACAGAGGCTATCGGCGTCAAAACCATAGCCGCGCGGTGCACAGCCAATGTCCGAGCCGAGTCATCAACGGACCACACCGGGCCATGTCCGGTTCGTGCCCGAGAATCCGACATGGCAAGAATGCGCGGCGGGATATTGATAACGAAGTTTGTACCCGATCGGCGGTTCGCTGGTGGATCGCCGCGCTTGGTCGCTTCAATTTTTTGTCCACTCCCCGATCGGCAACTCCACAAATACCAGCCAGCCGGGCCCCGCGACGCGCGCGTAAACCACCACAACCTCTTGATCGTTCATGTCACGCGCCATGCGGACCGACCCTGTCGAAGGTGTCGTGCGGGCCTCCTGCACCTGGGCAAGAGATGACACATCCCGCAGAGACTTACCCACGCTAAAATCTGGATGCGCGATGACACGACCCTCGGCGTCAACAACATAAGCGACGCCGTGATCGCCGACCTTGGTCTGTTGCACAATGTCCCACATTGGCTTGAGATTGAGTTCGACGACGCTCACGCCAGCGTCGAACCGCTGACCGGCCATTCCCATGGTCATGTAAGGCTCCGACTCGCGGCGCATGTAGACCGGCCCGTAATAGATCTTCTTTGCCACCGTCTCCGTGAATTTCGCTTCCTTGGAGTAGTCAGTGCCGCTGCCAACCACGTCCATGGCCAGACGCGATACCTTGAGGAACTCCTTGCCTTCGGCATCGAGTTGCGACAGCTCGGTGATAGCAGGAGCCTGGCGCAGAAGCCGCAGCGCGTCGAACCGACGTTGGTCGATGGAGCCTGCCGTCGACGGCAGCTGCGTGATCCAGCCGACTTGGTTCTGACTCTCCTTAATGAACTGAGCAAGCTTGTCGGCGATGCCCTCGGCCTGCATTAGGAGAATTTGGCTTCGCAAAGCCCGGACGTCCGACTGTCCATTGGCTTGGAGCAATTGGGGATCTACGGATATTTCCTGGGACGAAGTCTTGCCGACGAAGTCGACCTTGGGGGGAGCGACTTCGGCCGCACAAACGGCGAGGCCGACGCCGAGGCAGGCCAAGGCCAGCGCCGACACCCGAGCGTGTCTGGTTTTCTTCCGCAGCATATTGTGGATCCTTTGCTCCAGGAATGATTTCGATCCGTACCTGGCCATTGTCATGGCGTAACTTGCAGACTGCCTTTCACCGACGGCGATCAGGGTCTCGCTATACCGTGCAACAGGGTAGCCGAGGCTCAGGACCCGGGCATCACAATCGATTTCAATGGCCAAACGGAGCCGCCGCAGTTGCCACCAGAGCATTGGGTTCCAAGGCATGCAGGCGAGAAGGCAGACGGCGATTGTCAGCAGTTGGGTGTCGTGCGCGCCGAGATGGGACCGTTCATGCGCGATCACCAATTCCTGCTCGTCGGGAGATAATTTTGTCAGCCAACGCGGCACGACAATATGTGGACGTAAAAACCCGACAACGGCGGGACCGCAATCCTCCGATATGTAGACGGCCGTCCCGGCCATATGACCGCGGTCCCAGCGACGTCGTCTCCACGACAAATGGGCGCCACTGGCGAGGATAACCAGGGCGAGAGCCATGGAAGTCATACGCCAGGTCCAGTCCAGCAGCGTGGACACGCCATCAGATAACGGGGTTTGATCGGTGCCAATGATCGGCAACGTGAACCGCGACGTTTCGATTGCTGTCGTTTGCGGGGGCGTGAGTATTTCGGAAGATGTCGCCCGGTCGGCATGCGTCGTTTCCGGGATCTGCACCGACACCTTGGAAGGGATGAAGAGGATCGCGAGAGAAGCAACCATACACGTAGCCCACAGCCAACGCGCCGGCCTTTGTCGAATCTGCGCCGACCGCTCAAGCGCGAGGGCGGCCAAGCCCATCAGCAAGCTCACGACGATGGAATAAAGCATCCAGGACAACATTTAAGTCTCCCCCGTGTCCGACTTGCTTTCCAGAAGCTTGCGCATGTTTAGGATCTGCTTTTCACTGAGCCTCTGATCCGAAACCAGATGGACGAAGAGCAATTCGGCCGATCCCTTGAAGAGCTTGCGTGTCAGGTGCCGTAGGGCACTTTTTTGCGCGGCCGTTTGCTTTACGGCGGCGAAATATCGATGGCCACGGCCCTCCGGCGCGCGGCTCACATATCCCTTGCCTTCGAGCGTCCGCAGGATAGTCAGCACGGTGGTGTACGCCAGTTCGTCTCTGAGTGCCGCTCGAACTTCCGCGACAAGGGACGGCCCGCGCTCCCAAAGCACCTCCATGACGTCGATTTCTCGATCCGTGAACTGGACGTCCATCCCATCGTTCCTACTAGATCCATAGTAGATAATGTCGCGTTCCCTGTTACGTGTCAACTATGAGTATAGTAGTAAGTTCAAAAGAGGCGCGGTAAGGGATTGGCACCCAGGCGCCTTCAAGTCGCCTTTGGGTCGATTTGACCGTACATGCGTACGACTTCCGGCCGTCCACTCGGAAGCGGATATCCTCACCTGGGCCGGCATGTCTGAAACGTGCCAGAAGCGGAAGGCGCGGCTTACTCGATCACCTCGTCGGCGCGGGCGAGCAGTGTCGGTGGCACGATGATGCCAAGCGCCTTTGCGGTCTTCAAATTGATCACCAGTTCGAACTTGGTCGGTTGTTCGACCGGCAGGTCGGCAGGCTTCGCACCCTTGAAAATCTTGTCGACGAAGACGGCGGACCGACGATATAGATCTCGAATATCGGCTCCGTAGGTCAGAAGGAAGCCCGCCTCCGCCAACTCTCTCTGGACAGAGGCGGCTGGCAGCCGATTCCTTAAAGCCATTTCTGCAATCTGGCCGCGATAGTTGAACAGCACACTATCTCCCTGCACGACGAACGCCTGCGCGCGCTCCCTCACCATTGTCGCAAACGCTTGTTCAAGTGCGTCCAACCCACGTGCTTCGACCGGAATAGTCGTCAACCCGAGCGTCCGGGCGGTCTCCGTCATCGACGTCTGCCGGCTCCGATTGAGCGCAACGTCCGGATTCCACAGAATGCCCAGACGCGAGAGGTTCGGCAGTGTTTCCTTCAGCAACTCAAACCGCTTGCCCAAAATCTCGCCGCCCGCATCCACGGCGAGCCCGGTGACGTTACCGCCGGGGCGCGCCAGACTGGCGACAAGCCCGGTACTGACCGGATCGACACCGCTGGTCATGACGATCGGGATGGTCGTGGTCGCCTTCATGGCCGCAACCGTGATCGGATTGGACCCGGTGACGATGATGTCCACGCCGAGCCGGACCAGGTCCGCGGCAAGCGCGGGCAGCCGTTCCATCTCGCCGTCGGCGAAGCGGTACTCGATGACGACATTCTCGCCAACGCGGTAGCCGAGGCTCCGCAGGCCTTCTTCGAACGCTTTGATGAAATGGAGCGTTTGCTCCCGGGACGCGATCGACGAGGTATCCGATCCGGTAGACCCGCCCTGCCGGTTGCTGCGCGCGCGCGGCCAGCGGCCACGTCGCCGCCGCGCCGCCGAGAAGCGTGATGAACTCGCGCCGTCTCATGTCCGCTCCCAAGCTCAGGTGACGGCATCGTAGCGGTTTAGTCGGGCACATTGATAGCCATGAAAGCCATTGCCGCACTGCACAGCTAATGTCGCAGTTGGGTCAAAAAGCGCCCTGACGGCCCCGAAGTCCGACTTCCGCTTTACCCCGAAACGGACATCGTCAGACCCGGACATCGCGCCATGTCCGGTTCGTGCCAACAACGGAAACATCAGGCTATCACTCGATCACCTCGTCGGCGCGGGCGAGCAGGAGTGGCGGCACGGTGAGGCCGAGCGCCTTTGCGGTCTTCAGATTGATAGCAAGTTCGTACTTCGTCGGAGCCTGTACGGGCAGATCTGCTGGCTTTTCGCCTTTGAAGATGCGGTCGACGTAGCTCGCCGCGCGGCGGTACTGGTCGGCGAAGTCGGGTCCATAGGAAAGCAGGCCGCCCGCGGCGACAAACAAGCGTTCGACATAGATGGCCGGCAGCTTGTGGCGCGCGGCGAGCGCAATGATTAGGTCGCGATGGATGGGGCCCGCAGGGCTTGCCGTCGAAATCAGTCCGGTATTAGCGGACTGCGCGAGCGCCGTAATATCGCGTTCAATCTCGGCGGCATCTCGTACATTGATCGGCGTGACGTCCACACCCAGCGACGGTGCAACGGACTGAATTACGGCGAACTGCCCGATCCCCTGGGCGACGGCAGCATCGCGCAGAATCCCAGCGCGTGTGACGTTCGGCGCGATTTCCTTGAGCAGTTCAACCCACTTCGCTGCCAAATTGTACTCGAACGTCAGGAAGCCGGTGGCATTGCCGCCCGGCCGCGCCATGCTTGCGACGAAGCCGCTACCGACCGGATCAGGGGTGTGGACGAATACGACCGAGATCGTGCGCGTGGCTTGCAGAACCGCGGGCAGCGCCGCTCCGCCCGCGGCGAGGATCACGTCAGGCGCAAGTGTCGCAAGCTCTGCTGCGTGCCGCTGAAAAAGGTCTGGCTTGCTCGCGGCCCATCGATAGTCGATCTGCACATTCCGCCCGTCGACCCAACCCAGCGCCTGCAGTCCTTCACTAAACGCCTTGGCGCGCGCAATCGAGACTGGGTCGTCGGCAGCCAAATTCATCAAGGCGCCAACGCGCCGCACCCGCTGACCCTGCTGCGCACGCGCCGCCATCGGCCATGCCACGGCGCTGCCGCCCACCAGCGTGATGAACTCCCGCCGTCTCATGCTCGCCCCCGGTCAGGAGGCATCATCTTATCGTTCCAAGCCGCGGCCCGGAAGGCAGCAGGCCGATGTCCGCTATGGGTCAAATCGCGGCGGTTTGACCCTCCGCCAGCGACTTCCGGTCTCCCCAATTAGCGGACATCAACCGACCAACCCGTTGGTCCGTTTCGTGCCCAAGCGACATCATTCGATCACCTCGTCGGCGCGGGCGAGCAGTGTAGCTGGCACAGCCAGGCCGAGAGCCTTCGCTGTCTTCATATTAATGACTAGCTCGAATTTGGTCGGCTGCACTACTGGCAGGTCTTCTGGCTTTTCGCCGTTGAGGATGCGCCCGGTGTAAACGCCGGCTTGCCGAAACGCATCCGTCTGGCTGGGTCCGTAGCTAATAAGACCGCCGGCTGTAGTGGACTCACGAAAATTGTAGATCGTAGGTATTGCATGGCGTGCCGCCAGCGCGACGAGTGGTTCGCGCTGGCCACTGAACAATCCGTCGGTGCCGATGATGAGTGCTTCGGCTCGTTGTTCGACGACGGCAGCAAATGCCTTTTCAAAGTCAATTCTGGCACTGGCATGTACGATCCTGAGCTGTCGCCCGATCATGCGCGCCGCATTCAACATTTCATCAGTTTGGGGTGCCTCGGTCGAATTTTTCGGGTTGACGAGCACGGCGATGGTCGATGCCTTGGGCACCAGTTCGCAAAGCAGTTCCAGCCGCTTCGGACCTAGAGCAGAACTGAGGGGGCTTACCCCGGTAGCGTTGCCGCCAGGCCGATTTAGACTACGAACCAGTCCAGTCGCGACTGGATCAGCGCCCACGACGAAGACGATGGGAATTGTCGTCGTCGCCGCCTTTGCAGTCTGCGCTGAATTCGTTCCACCGTGGGTGACGATCACAGCCAATCGCCGCCCAACTAGATCAGCGGCGAGGGCCGGCAGGCGATTAATTTGATTCTCGGCCCAGCGGTACTCAATCGCAACGTTCTCGCCCTCAACACGGCCGGTTTCCCTCAAGCCAAGACGGAATGCCGTGACGAGGTGATTGGTCAGTTCAGGAGCAGCGCTGCTGAGGAACCCAATCACGGGCATCTTCGTCTGCTGCGCACGCGCAGCCTGCGGCACGAAAATCGACGATGCTGCCGCACCGCCAACAAGCGTGATGAACTCGCGCCGTCTCATTCGATCACCTCGTCGGCGCGGGCGAGCAGTGTAGGCGGAACATTAAGCGTGAGCGCCTTTGCAGCCTTCAGATTTATGAATAATTCGAATTTGACGGGCTGTTCGACCGGTAAGTCACCGGGCGCAGCACCTTTGAGAATTTTATCGACATCAACTTGCTGCGCGCCGGGAGATGTCGAGGGATCGATGGGCCATAGCTCATCAAGCCTCCCCCTTGGGCAATATATCCGCGGTGCCCATAGATTGTTGGTATGCGGTACTTCGCTGCGAGTTCCGCAATGCGAGGCCCGTGGAAAGTAAAAAAACTGTCGGACAGAACGATCAAAGCTCCGACATGAGCTGATTTCATCGCGTCGAACGTGCTCTCAAACTGTCGAGGCTCTTGCACCTCAAATAAGTCGAGCGAGACACCGAGATCAGGACCTTTCGCCCTGGCTGCTTCCCAATAGGACCGAAGGAGCGGACTGACTGGATTCCACAGCACGGCTACGCGGTCGATTTCCGGAACCATCTCGATGATCAATTGGACTTGCTTTGCCGTGATATCGACCGTCGCATCAAAAGAAACGCCAGTGATATTTCCCCCAGGGCGCGAAAGGCTTTTTACAAACCTCTGGCCGACCGGATCTCCCGCAGCCAAAAATACAATAGGAACTGTTTTCGTTACCTCCTGCATGGCCTGTGTTGCGGCCGATGCTGCGGTTACAACGATGTCCAACTTGAGCCGTTCAAATTCAACTGCGAATTCCTTCAGTTTGCCAAAATCCCCGGCCGCATGACGCCATTCGATTACAATATTTCTTTCCTCGATCCATCCTAGCTCGCGCAAGCCACTCAAGAAGACGTCGACATACGGACCATGCGAAGCGGGGTTTAGAAATCCGATGCGCTTTGGCTTAGCCGCCTGTTGAGCCTTCGCGACAAGCGGCCAAACTCCCAGACGAGCTAAAAGGACAATAAACTCACGCCGTCGCATGGCAGTCCCCGCGATCAGATTGCGGCAGTGTATCTGTCAAAAGTCGACACTTGGAAGACGTCGGGGCCGGTCGGATGAAGTAAATTTGGAGGGACCTCAGATGTCCGCATGGGTAAAAACCCGTCCTGACCTGCCCTCAACGCGACTTCCGCGTTCCCCCGAAACCGGACCTCGACTGGCTCGGTCGGCCAGGTCCGTTCAGTGCCGATACTGTTGCAAAAGTCGAAAGTTGCAACGGTCTGAATTTTTGGCGAGAACTTGAAGCGCGAAGAGATCGATAATTCGTGTAGCCTCAGTCGCGCTACCGAAGTCGCCGATGAGTTTAGCGTGAGGCGACGAGGTCCCTCAGGACCTTACACGAAAACCACGCCTACGGCCCGCGAAATTTTTGACCACCTGTGCAAAACGACTTTTGCAACAGTATCTGCCAATACCGGACTTATGCACCGCAGCAAACACCTCACCTCATTCGATTACTTCGTCGGCCCGGATAAGCGTTGCGGGCTCGAACCGCACGCCGAGCTCGGTGGCTATCTTCTGGTTTATGACAAACTCGAAGTGTGTGGGTGTTTCGATCGGCAGATCGCCGGGCGGAACGCCGCGCAGTATCTGGACGACGTAGGCCGCCGCGCGTCGCGTCAGCTCTTCTTTAAGAGGGCCGTAGGCCATAAGGCAGCCGCTATTGGCCATGTCACGCCACTCGCAAATCGTCGGCAATCTGGCAACTCGAGCCGCTTCCGCCAGGATTGCCACGTCTCGATTAAAATCCGGGGCCGACACAATCACCAGCCCTTGTACTTCGGCTGCGCGCATCTTTTCGAACGCGCCGGGGTACTCGGCTGGCGAGTTCGGCCTCGACAATCTTCAGCTCGATGCCGCGCTTCTGCGCCGCCGCGGCGACTGCTTTGATGTTTGCGTCATGTCGCGGCGGCCGGCCGGCCAGAACGGCTACTTTCCTTATGGCCGGCAGATTTTCCGAGAGAATGTCGAAGCGCTTGGCATCAAGCGCTTCAGCCAGCATGGCGACGCCGGTGATGTGCCCGCCGGGCTTCGCCAAACTCACAGCCAGCCCTTCCGCAACGGGATCGCTACCGAAGAATGCTGCGACGATTGGGATGTGAGAGGAGGCGGATGCGACGGCCCGGATGACCGGGGTCGACACCGCGACGACCACGTCAGGCTTGGTGCCGACCAGATCTCTTGCAAGCTCCGGAATGGCGTGTGGCTCTCCGAACCGAGCGTCCAGCGTGAGATTGCGGCCCTCCACGAAGCCGCGTTTTGCGAGTTCCGGCACTCCAAACCGGCGAAACAGCTCGATCGAGCCGGAGCTGACAGAAATAAAGCCAACGCGATAGGTGCGTTGCGGCGTCGGCTGAGCGGACGCCGCTGACCCAAATGCAATGGACCAGAGCAGAACCAACGCGAGCTGCTTCATTCGATCACCTTGTCTGCTCGCAACAGCACGGTTGCCGGAATCGTGATCCCCAGAGTCCGCCCAGTTTGAACGTTTATGGACAGTTCGAATGTTGTCGGCTGTTCGATCGGCAAATCACCCGGGTTTGCCCCTTTGATAATCTTGACTATTAGCGAGGCCGAGCGCCGTGTCATTTCTGCAATGTTCGGTCCATAAGCCAACAGCCCACCGGCTTCGACGAACTCTCTTGCCTCAAACATGCTGGGCAAACGATGCTGCGCAGCCAACCGGACTATTTCTTGGCGCGCGGCATTAAACAATGCATCCGACAATACGAACAACGCATCGGAACCATTTCCTGCAATAGCGGCAAACGTCGCGGGAAATTCCCCGAGTTCGCTGATAGTGAATAGCTGCAGTTCCAACCCGAGTGAAGGGCCAGCAGGCTGAATTTCATTCCAACTGAAAGCGCTAAAGGGGTTTGCAATGTTACCCAGCAGCGCAATGCGTCGAACCCCAGGTAGCGCTTCTTTCAGAAGCTCGAGGCGCTTCCGTGCCAATTCAGAACCGTAGAGCGTCACTCCTGTAATGTTTCCGCCGGGCCGAGCAAGACTGCTTACAAGTCCGATCCCCACGGGCTCACCTACCGTTGCCATCACGATCGGAATGGTCGATGTGGCTCGCTTTGCGGCTAGAGCCGGTCCGCTGGCAACGGTGACGATAACATCAGGTCCAAGTCGCACCAGCTCCGCCGCCAATTCATCGAGTGTCTTTCCTTGACCCTCTGCGAATTTGTAATCGAATACAATGTTCTGCCCTTCTATGTATCCCAACTCGCGCAGCCCGTCATGTAACGCTTCCAGAAGCTGGGGAAGGCGTGCAGGCGAGAGATAGCCAATTCGCAGACTTCTTCCGAGCTTCTGCGCGTAAACGGTCAACGGCAAGAGAACCCCGGTGCTGCAAACAACGCCAAACAATTGCCGCCGGTCCATTGCGTGTACCCAAAGTTCGGGAGGCTGATCTTATCGGATCGAATAAGGCTATTTGATAGGGCTCGTTGTGACTTCGACGTCCATTGTGGGTCAAACGCGTCGGTTTTGCCGTCTGCCGGCCACCTCCGATCTACCCGGCACCCGAACAACGGACATTAACAGACCGGCCTCGTTGGTCCGTTTCATGCCAGAAGCGGAAATGACCATTTTACTCGATCACTTCGTCGGCGCGGGCGAGTGCCAGCGGCGAGACGGTGATGCCGAGCGCCTTTGCAGTCTTGAGGTTGATGATCAGCTCGTATTTTGTTGGCTGCTCGACGGCGAGATCAGCGGGCTGGGCACCTCTGAGAATTTTATCCACATACACCGCTGAGCGTCCAACGAAATCGATCATATTCACGCCATAGCTCAACAGTGCGCCGGCCTCGGAGAATTCCCGATGGCTGGCGATCATCGGTAGCCGCCCTGTTATTGCGAGCTCCGCGACCTTGTTTCGGTGCGGCGCAAACGTCGAGCTCGTAATGAGCACAAGAGCATCTATGTGCCGCGGCGCGAGCGCGGAAAACATCGCATCAAGTTGCTCTGGACCTGACACGTTAAGGTGCTGGATCTGAATGCCCATGGACGCCGCCGCCGCATCCAGTTCTCCCATTTGAGAATTGAAGGCAGGATCCGCCGAGTTGCCGAGGACGCCTACTTTGCCGATATCGGGGACAGCCTGCTTTAGAGTTTCAAGGAGTTTCCCGACGAACCCTGCAGCTGCGGTGAAGGTGGTACCAGTGACGTTGCCACCCGGTCGACTGAGGCTGGAAACGAGCCCCAATTCAACAGGCTCTGGACTGAAAACCATGACGATCGGGATGCGGCTGGTTGCATTCCTAGCCGCAACCGCCGCTGATATGGCCGGCGCGACGATAACATCAACATTGCTCCGGACTAACTCGGCTGCAAGTTGCGGCAGCCGCGCAATGTCTCCATCGGCCCATCGGTATTCAATGCTGATATTGGTGCCTTCGATCCACCCGAGCTCCCTTAGCTTCAGCAAGAAGGAATCAAGAATGCGCTGCACAGATGCGCGCGTGGGAGCACTTAGATAGCCAATACGATAAACCTTTTCTTTCGGCTGCGCGCGCGTAGCGTCCGGCAAGATGACCGCAAATCGCCGAGAACAACTATGAAATCGCGCCGCCTCATATCGCCAGCGTACCGGTAAGACCTGACAGTTTGAAGGAGGTGAACCGAAAATCAGCATAGATTTTCGGCGCGACCGGGAAAAAGGCCGGGCCGTTCTACTTTGCTCCTGAGAGCGGAAAATGTTCCCTTCGGGTCAAACTGAGAAGTCCGGGTGGGCCACTGGGAGGTCGGCTTTGCGCTCCATAACGGACTTCGTCATAGGCAGTCGGCATGTCTCAAAAGTGCCAACAAGAAACTCATGCACCGCAGCAGATGACCGGCCTATTCGATCACCTCGTCGGCGCGGGCGAGCAGCATCGCTGGCATTTCGAGGCCGAGCGCTTTACTTGAGGTTGATTACGAGATCGAACTTCTCCGGCCGTTGTATCGGTAAGTCGTTTGGCTTGGCACCGTGCAGGATTTTCCCAACATAAACCCCGGCTCTTTGCTGCATCGCGGCTATGCTCGGCCCATAACCGATCAAACCGCCCGCTTTTGGAAATTCGGCAAACAAGGAAATGAGAGGGAGCCGATTCGCCAGCGCAAGCTCGCCGATTTGCTTTGAAAAGATAAAGACAAGAGGCGACGACAACAAAATTCCGGCTTCGACCTGCCTTTTTTGCAGCCTCCAAGGCGCGTCCCGGAGTCGTCCCGGACCTGCACTTCAATAATTTCAACTTCGACCCCGACCGTCCGTACCGCCGACGCAGCCGCGGCGAATTGCGCCGCGTTGAGGCGGCGGATGCCAAAGATTGCTATGCGAAACGCCCCGGGAATCATCTCCTTGAGCAGCCCAACCTGTTTCCCGCTCAACTCCGGAAGATCAAGAAACACCCCGGTCAAATTGCCGCCTGGGTGTGCAAGGCTCTTGATGTATCTCATCGCGACGGGATCGCTCTCCATGTCTATCGCAACGGTAGGAATGCTGCTCGTTGCGTTCCTGGCCGCGGCAACCGCCTCTGGATGTGGGGCGAATATGACGTTCACTTCGAGCCTAACAAGATCACCGGCAGCCTCCTTCATTAGCTCTGGTCTGAAGTTGGTAAAGCGCTTTTCGATTGCGAGGTTTTTGCCCTCCACATAGCCCTCTTCGGCCAGACCTCGCCGAAAGGCGGCTTCGTACCCGAAGCTCTGAAAGGTGCTGAGAAGGCCCATCACCGGCATCGTGGACTGCTGCGCCCGCGCTGTCAGCGGCCACGCGGCTATGCTGCCAAGAAGTGCGATGAACTCCCGCCGCTGCATTGCCGACCCCAAGGTTCAGATTTTGGCATCTTAGCGGTTCAAACAGGTTCGTTGATAGGGCTAAAACCGGCATACAAGAGCACTACCGCCGGGCGCGGCCAATGTCTCAGTTGGGTCAATCGCGTCGGTTTGGCGCTCGGTTAGTCACTTCCGATCTCCCCCGGAAACGGACATCAATCGACCGGCCCTGTTCGTTTCCGTTTCAGTTGCCAACAACGGAAATGGCGAATATTTACTCGATCACTTCGGTTGCCTGCGCGAGGAGCACGTCCGGCACGCTGAGACCAAGCGCGCTCGCAGTCTTGAGATTGATCGCCAGTTCAAATTTTGTCGGTGCCTGAACTGGTAGATCGGCGGCCTTTTCACACCCTAAGAATACGGTCGACATAAGTTGCGGCGCCTCGATAACTTTCGCGGCCGTCGGCACCGTATGAAACGAGCCCGCCGGCAGCAACGGAGTGACGATCCCTGTAGATAGTCGGCACATCGCGCTTGGCGGCTCCGGCGATGATCGCGTCGAGATGTGCAAACGTGCTGCCGCCCGCGTATACGACAAGGCCGCCACCCGGTCTCCCTGCGAGCACCGCAAAGGTAGCTTTCAATCTCTTCTGCGTTGCGCACCGCGGCCCCGGCCAACTCGATGCCCACGGCTTCGAGTTCGGCGAGGAGATTGCAATGCTCCAGACGAATACCCAGTATCGTACATCAGAGCGACGTGCGTGACGCGAGGCGCGATTTGCTTGAGAACTTGCAGCCGTTTCGTCGCGATCGATGACCCATTATTGGAAAATCCCGTGACGTTGCCGCCCGGCCGCGCCAAGCTCGCCACAAGTCCTCCGGCGACGGGATCGGCCCCGCCCGCGAACACGATTGGTATGTGGCTGTCGCAGTTCGAAGCGCCGGCACCACCGCCCAGCCGGCGAAAATGACATCGGGTTGAAGAGCAACCAGTTCCCGGGCATAGGTACGCATTCGGCCATCGTCGTTGCCGGCAAATCGAAATTCAAATTGGATATTGCGGCCCTCAATCCCGCCTAGTTCCCGCAGCCGTGCGGTGAATTCGTTTCGAAGCTCTCTTTCATCTGTACTGTTTTCAGCCTCATACGAGATACGCCGTACGGCGCGCGAGTGGCGCCTGCTGCGCTTGCGCCACAAACGGCCACGCCGCCGCAGCGCCTACGAGACCAATAAATTCCCGCCGCTCCATGCATCGTCCCCCTAAGCATCAGATGCGGCAGTGTATCTGTCCAAGCTCGACATCTGGAAGAAGGCCGAGGACCTTTCAGCAAGAAATTCGGTGGGTCGCCGACTTCCGAGATGGGTCATTTTCGGAAGTCGGGACGCTCAATGGTGAGGTCTGCTTTACGCCCGTGTACGGACATCGTCAGCCCGCCCTGGCATGTCCGAAAAGTGCCAAAGGCGGAAGTGGGTCGGCCTACTCGATCACCTCGTCGGCGCGGGCAAGAAGCGTCGACGGCACTGTTAGACCCAGCGTTCTCATCGCCTTCATGTTCATAACGAGCTCCAGCTTGGTCGGAAACTCTATCGGCAAATCTGATGGCTTCTCACCGCGAAGTATCCGGTCAACAAAGTAAGCGGCGCGTCGAAAGTTCTGATGCACATCGATACCATAGCTGAGACAGCCACCACTCTCGACGTTCTCCCGGAAGTTAAAGAGTGTCGGAAGATTAAGCTTCAAGGCCCGCGCGGCGATGTGAGAGGCGTCGAAAAAAATCTAGTCGCCTACAACGATTACGATACCGACCTGCTGTTCGCGGAATCGCTCAAATGCAGGAGCAATGGGCTCGGCCCCCTGAACTTCGAATGTCGTTACTGCCAAGTCCACTTTGCTGGCCGCGGCTTTGATTTCTGTCGAGATCAAAGTACCGGAAGGACTGTCTATGCTTGAAAGCAAGCCTATTTTCTTGACCCCGGGAAGCAGTTCAAGAACAATACTTACCTGCTTTCCTCCAAGCCCTTCCACCCACGAGCGAATGCCGGTCACGTTGGTGCCAGGACGCGCTTCGCTACGCACAAGGCCGATGCCGACCGGGTCCGCTAACGCCACGCCGACAATCGGAATATCGGTGGTCGCCTTCCTTGCTGCCAGAGCCGCGACTGTGATTGGTGCGATAATCACATTCGGTTTGAGCCGAACCAAATCTTCCGCCAGCGCGGGCAGCCGAGCCATCACACCCTCAGCGTACTGCTCCGCGAACACGTAGTCTTGGCCTTGTTGGTAGCCAAACTGTCGCAATCCTGAAGCGACTTCATCGAGAAAGTGCCCGAAACCGGGACTTTGCGGACCAAGAAATCCGATAACGAATCTCGAGCGCTGTTGGGCTCTTGCGATAGGCGCGGCGAGTGGCCAAGCAGCAGCGCCAAGGAAACCAAGGAACTCTCGCCGTCTCATTGAGCCCCCAGGAAAACGCCTCGTCCTTTGAAAGCCTAGCACTTTACGATGGGATGGCGAGCGAGAAAGGGTAGGCAATTGACCTCAGCAGCTGCGACCCGAGGTCCGTTAATGGGATGGTCCGGCCGTGCTCCTGCCCTACCAGCGATAGAATGCTGGGAAGGGGCGCCATGTGTGGACGGCTCCGGGTTGGCAAGAGCTTTTTTCACGTTTTGCAGCATTGGTCGGTGCAGCCATGTGTTCGGCCTTTAAGTGCGGTTCACATGACCGCTGGCCATAATGCCCTCCGCGGATCAGGTCCCGACCAAAAACACGCATTCGATAGTAATGCGATGGCACGAGTGGGTTGGTGATGCTCGCCTTCGCCATGATGGCCGCGATCCGACATCGCGCTAATCCGCCACCGCCCAAAAAAAACGAAACGGCGCCCCCCGGCAAAAGCCAAAGCATAACCACTCCACCACTGATCCGTTGGTCAATCCAGGAAATCCGCCGCATTGCTATCAGACTTGCGCGAAAGCGGATTCAACCCGCACACATCATCGCATGGTCTTTCTGGCGCAGAGCTCACCAAGCTGCCGCTCAACGAGCCCACTTCAAATCAAAGAAGCAACTGTAATGCTAGGTGGTGTGTACTCATAAACCGCCCAGTCGTGTCCGCTTTCGGGCAAGCCGGACATCGAGCCGACAAAGCCGAATGACCGGGTCTCCATCTCTGCGCAGGAGCCGCGAACGAGCGAGTTGCGGATAACCTCTTAGCTATAGTGCTCGTTGACGTCGGGACGAACACCGCTCACCACCATCCCAGCGTCAGGCGCCACCAGATA
>CAVUNH010000035.1:0-483934 GCA_963742665.1 uncultured Alphaproteobacteria bacterium | reverse complement strand
GCCGGAGACATGGCCGACGCTGGTTTCCGTCTGGAACTGCACGGCCGTTACAGTCATGCGCAGGCTTACGTCGAGCAGTCGCTCGCGACTTCGGGCCTGCAGTCGAAGATCACCCAAGCCGAATTGCGTATGGAGGCAGGTGCACCAGTGAAAGGGCTGGTGATTTGTGCGACGATGCCGGTTTGATCAATGTCCACATTTGGATCTGGCCGACTGGTCTGACGACGATGTCCGCTCTTGGGGTGCCGGCTCAACCGGTCGACGCAACACAGGCATTAAATCTCTCTGCTGGCGTTTCAAATTGCAAGGTCTCACGTGGTCGCTCGTTTAGCTGACGAGCCACTTTGTTCAGATGGGCTTGCGAATGCACCGACAAGTCGGTGCCCTTGGGAAAGTACTGTCTCAGCAGGCCATTGGTATTCTCGTTCGAGCCGCGTTGCCACGGACTTTGCGGATCACAAAAATAGACGTCGATGTTGGTCGCCATAGTAAAGCGACGGTGATCCGTAAGTTCCTTGCCCCGGTCCCAGGTCAGGGACTTATACAGCTCTTTTGGTAGCTTCTTCGTCTGCTTGATGAGCGCGTTGATTACCGTTCGGGTGTCCTTGCCTGCTACCTTGGCCAACATCACGTAACGGGTATGACGTTCGACCAAGGTCGCGATGTACGTGTTGTTCGGCCCGGACAACAGATCGCCCTCCCAGTGACCAGGTACCGCTCGATCTTCAACCGCCGCCGGTCGCTGACGGATTGAGACGGCATCCTTCATATGTCCCCGTCTATCGCCATTCGGATCAACCGGCCTGGAGCGACGCATCGAGCGCCTCGATCGAAGATGACTAAGCAGCTCTTTCTTGAGCACGCCACGCGCTTGGACAAACAGGCTGCGATAGATGGTCTCGTGGGACACCTGATTGCACTCGTCTTCAGGATACGTTCTCTTCAGCCAGCCGGCGACCTGCTCGGGTGACCAATCTAATCTGAGCTTCCTTGCCACTGCCCGCCGAAGCCGCGGATTGGTCGCCAGCTTACAACATTTTGGACGACGAGATCGTGCCCAGGCATTCTCGTCCGCAAGGGTCGCCCGGTAGCGATCACAGCCGCCATTGCGGCTCATTTCCCGGCTCACCGTCGAGGCGGAGCGGCCAAGTAATTTGGCCATCGACCGGGCCGACTGGCGTGCCGTAACGCCTCTGGAAATCACCTCGCGTTCCGCAAGCGTCAGTGCCAGCCTGGAGCGGCGCCGCTCCGCAGGACGAAACCCTCCATGCGGGGCAACCAGAAAATAGATCGACGATGACGGCTTACCAAAAGCTCGCCCGATCGCCTTCAATGACTCCCCGCGCTTCCAACGGTCCCATAATTCCGTCTTTTCTGCCGCGGTAAAACCTCTATGAAATCTCCGTTCCATCCTACACTCCATCTTTTCGCTCTAAGATAAAGTGTTGCGTCGACCGGTTGAGACCACCCGGGAAAGCGACGTCGGCAGGTTGCCCACTCAGGTCCGTTTCGTGACCGATCCCGCACGGTCGAGATGCCCAGCGGCCTGAGCTTGCCGTTGGCCTTCGGGATGAACACTCTTCTGATAGGATCCGGTTGGTAGCTTTCCTCCCGGAGCGCAAGCGCCAGTTCGCCAAGCCACCGCTCGACGCTATACGCCTCAATGTCCGCGAAGTCCTGACCGTCGACCCCCGGTGCGCCCTTATTGGAACGGCACTGGGCAAACGCATGGGCCAGAATGTCCTCACGGCTGATCTTGTCGTACAGCGCGTAGAAGCGATAGCCGGCTTCTGCCTTCGCTTTCGCGTGCAACGCCTTCTGCAGTTTCTGAACAGTTTTCGGAGTTGATAGGTTGCCCAATCTCCAAATCCCTCACCACTTGTTGCGTCTGTCTTGAACTGAGGTCCCTTCCCTCCACCGGAGTTACCCGGCTTCAGCGGTAATACGAACCTCTCCGCCACCCCATGGCGGCCGACCTGTCCCTCGCGGGCGTTCGGTTGGTCATCGCTGACCTCGCCTAGGGGCTTCCCGTGTTGCGTACGCTTTCCTTGTGTACATGCCGCCGCCAATACCCCGGTGTAGCAACTGGCGTACTCTTCGCTCAACTCGCCCAGCTGTTTCAACCTTCCCCGATATGGCAGTCAGGTAGGCCTACACATCTTCCTTTTCGAGGCTTGCTCGACGTTCACTCGCGTTGCGGCCTGCACATTCGCGCTGTCACCAATTCGTGACACGCTAATCGAAGGCTTCAGCCACTTCGTTACCTCCATGACTGCTCCGATTGCTTCCGGCTGGAGCGGTTGCCGGGTGGGGCTTGCACCCACTGGAAAGCGCCGCCTTGTCACCGCACGCCAAACTCGGAAGTCGGCGGCTTTCTATTCGATCACCTCGTCGACGCGCAGCAGGAAGTCTCGACTGATGGTCAAACCGAGCGCTTGCGCTGTCTTCAGATTGAGGACGAGTTCGAGTTTGCTCGGCTGCTCGATCGGCAGTTGGGCCGGCAGTGCTCCCTTGACGATCTTGTCTACATAAGAGGCGGAGCGCCTGAAAAGATCGGCGAGGCTCGGGCCGTAGGAGAGCAGGCCGCCGGCGAGCGGAAATTCTACCTCCGGATGGACCCCAGGGAGCCTGTTGTTGGTTGCAAGGGTGACAATGCGGTCACGCTGGCTGAACAGCAAAGCGTCGGCAAGCGTAATGACGCCGTCGGCCTGCCATTCGACCATAGCAGCGAATGCGCGTGGCAAATCGTCCGAAGTTCGCGCTTCGAAGGTACGCGTGCCTATGCCCAAGGCTCGACCTGCCGTCTCCGTGTCGTGAACGTAAGCGCGGGCGGTTGTGTTGTCGGGCTGCGCTAGCAAAGCGAGCCGCGAAAGGCTCGGTTTGATGTCCTTCAACAGTTCGACGCGCTTGCCGGCAAGTTGATAACCGACTGACATAGTCAGTCCGGTCAAATTGGCGCCGGGTCGCGCCATGCTGGAAGCCAGTTGTTCCGCCACGGGGTCGGTGGCCAACGCAAACACCACGGGAATGGTGGCCGTCGCCGCTTTGATGGCTTTGGCCGTCGCCGAACCATCCACGACGATGACGTCCATGTTCAGGCTGACCAACTCCTCGGCAAGCGGGGCCAGGCGCTGCAGCGCGCCAGCCGCGTAACGCTGTTCGATGACGATGTTCTGGCCCTCGATGTATCCCAACGCACCCAAACCGTCCCGGAACGCATTGAATTGCTTTTCATGTGGACTGGCATAGCGAAGAAATCCGATCCGGGTGACCTTGGGTTGTTGCGCGCGCGCCGATAACGGCAGCGCCGCCGCGCCTCCGAGAAGTGTCAGGAACTTGCGCCGACGCATGTACATCCCCGAGCCAAGGGACGGCATCGTAGCGGTTCAACCAAGCTCTTGGAAAGAGGCCAGAAACCAACCTCGGACTCATTTTCATTTGTAACCGCCAATGTCCGCTGTGGGTCGATATTGTTGCAAAAGTCGAAAATCGAACAGCCCCTAAAAATCTCGCGAAAGTCGATCTTTGGACTTCTCTGCTGCAGCGTCGCTTTTCAACGCCACGACGGCGCTCCGTGATCGATTTTGGATGAAGCGATATGGTCCCTCACGTCGCTGCGCGCTAGACGCATCAGCGGCTCTAAGAATTTTCGTTCGCCACCCCAAAAAGACTTTTACAACAATATCTGCCACTAGGCGACATCGCCCCTTCGGCGTAGACTGGCAGTCGGCATATTCTTGTTTGAGAGCGGCCCGCTGCGCATACGAAGTTCTGCCTTCTCGGAATTGGGGATCACCGTGAGACTTCCCCGCCGCAAATTCTTGCATCTGGCCGCGGGCGCTGCCGCGCTGCCGGCCGTATCCATCATTGCACGGGCGCAAGCCTATCCGACACGGCCCATCCGGCTCGTGATTCCGTTCCCCCCGGGTGGTGCATTCGACGCTGTCGGTCGCCCGTGGGCGGATAAGGTGAAGCCCCTGCTCGGTACGGTGGTGGTTGAAAACATGGGTGGCGGCGGCAGCTCGATAGGCGCTGCCGCCGTCGCACGCGCCCGGCCTGACGGCTACACGATCCTGCTCGGCGGGACGCAGACGCACGTCAACGAGGCCCTGCTTAAGAGCCGGCCACTCTATGATCCGGTCAAAGATCTAGATCCGATTGCGGGCGTGGCCGCCAACGTTCTCTGCATCGCCGTGCATCCCGCGGTGCCGGTTCAGACCCTGAACGAACTCATCGCATATGCGAAAGCCAATCCCGGCAAGCTGTCCTACGGGCACTCCGGTGTCGGCTCGATCCAGCACCTGACCGGTGAGCTATTCAAATCCCTCGCGGGAACGCCTGAGATCGTGCAGGTGCCCTATCGGGGCACTGGCCCGGTGATTACAGACCTGGTCGGCGGACAAATTCCGATGGGTACGCCAGGCGTAACCGGGCAGGTGATCGAACTCCATCGGGCCGGCAAGATGCGCGTTCTTGCTGTGACGAGTCCCACGCGCCTCGTCGCTGCGCCTGAACTTCCGACGGCGGCCGAACTTGGCTTCCCCGGCATGACCGTTAGAGGCTCAATCGGACTGCTCGCTCCGGCCGGAACCCCGGTTGGGATCATTGAACAAGTTGCGCAGGCAACGCGCACCGCGATCGCCGAACCGGCCTACCAGCAGTTGTTGATCGACGCAGGTATCGAAGCCACTCTCGACTCAAACCCGGAAAAATTCCGGCAGTCGCTTGCGGCCGATGTTGCTCTGTGGGCGCCGATCGTCAAAGCGCTCGAGCTGAAGATCGACTGACAACGTGGGGCACATTCGATAAAATTCCGTTCAGCGGATTCCGCCAACCGAATACCGCATTGGATCATTCGCGTCATTTTGACGGTCTGGCTATGATTTCCGGTATTCCCCCGGAAGCAGACATCGTCACGGCCGGTCGGCATGTCTCAAAAGTGCCGATATTGTTGCAAAAGTCTTTTTGGGGTGGCGAACGAAAATTCTTAGAGCCGCTGATGCGCGCGCGACGTGAGGGACCATATCGCTTCATCCAAAATCGATCACGGAGCGCCGTAGTGGCGTTGAAAGGCGACGCTGCAGCAGAGAAGTCCAAAGATCGACTTTCGCGAGATTTTTAGGGCTGTTTGATTTTCGACTTTTGCAACAATATCTGCCAACAACGGATATGAATTGCTATTCGATCACCTTGTCCGCGCGAACAAGTAACGAGGGCGGCACGGTGAGGCCGAGCGCTTTTGCAGCCTTCAAGTTGATCACTAGCTCAAATTTGGTCGGCTGCTCTACCGGCAGATCAGAAGGCTTGATGCCCTTAAGTATATTGTCGACGTAGCCGCCTACACGGCGGAACAGATCGGCTAGATCGGGGCCGTAGCTGATCAATCCGCCGACATTGGTGAATTGCCCGAAGAGATACATTGCAGGCAGACGATGTTCCGCCGCGAGCGCGACAACTCTGGACGCCTGTCGAAGGACCATAGTATCGCCAAAAACAACCATTGCATCGGCGCGCTGGCCGGTGGCAGAGGCAAACGCAATGTCGAGTTGCTCGGCCGTGGTCGCCTCCACTACGGGCAGAGCGATGCCCAAGTTCCGGGCGGCGCGGGGTATTTCCTCGGCCAATAACAGCGCGTGCATCGGGTTGCCCTGATTGGCCAGGATCGCAATTTTGGAGACGTTAGGAACCAGCTCCCGGAGTATTTCTATTTGTTTTGTGGCGAAATCTCCCGGCACGAAGGTCGTAAGACCGGTAATGTTGCCGCCTGGACGCGATAGGCTTTGGACGAGGCCGAGCTCGACGGGATTGGCAATACCCACGAATATAATCGGAATGGTGACAGTTGCCGTTTTTAGGCCCATGGCTGCCTGCCCGGTGCTGCAAATGAGCAGATCGGGGTTGAGGGCGACGAGTTCGGCGGCTAGAGGCGGTATGCGCGCGTTATCGCCCTCGAAATATCGGTAATCCAAGATCAGGTTCTTGCCCTCAATCCAGCCCTTTTCGTCTATGCCCCTGCGCAGTGGGGCCGGGTATTCGAAACCTCCCAAGTAGCCGATCCGGCGAGGCTTCCCCTGCGCTTGCACATGCCGTGGTGAAACGAGCAGCGCCGCAGTAGCCGCAATGAATTCTCGCCGCTTCATCCGCTAAATTCCGCCCCTGGATGACCAATCCCAGCCTAGCCCAATTCCAGCACTAGTTCCCCGTGACTAGATGTCCGTTCCGGGTCATTCGCGTCGGTTTGCCCCTTGGCCAGCCACTTCCGGTCTACCCGGCCCCCGAACAACGGACATTGTATTTTCAGACCGCCCCGGCATGCCTCAAATGCCACAAGCGTACATCACGGGTAGTTTCCTCGCGCCACGGCACAAATCAGAAACAGTGACCTGCCATCCATCTGGGTTGGTTTAGGTACCCAATGCTGTCCTTTTGGGCGGACAGAGTACGTTTGCAATCGTGGTTGGTACCCGCATTTGGGTGGCCAACTGACGTTTTCCTCGCGAATTCGTGAAGGCGTTTCTTCGTACGGCTCCCCGCGAAACCAACAAATCCTGCGACGACACCATTCTTGGCTTGCGATGGCAAACTCCTGAAACACGATACGTGCACCCTGACTGCATCGAATTCGCCAACGAAGGAGCCAACGATGCGCAAGCTGGTCTTTTCAATCGGAGCCCTCGCGATTGCTTTCATGGTGGCATTTGCCTGGTCGCACACTGTGCTCACGTCTTCCCAAGCAGGCATCGCTACGTCAATCAATCCGACCGAGATGATGTCGAATTACAAAGGCACGCTTCCGCTTGAGCGGTGGGAAGCGATCTAGCCCTACTTCGACTCCTGTCCCCTCTCTGACTTGAGGTGAAGCCCTGGCAATTGTCAGGGCTTTTCTTTGGGAGCAGTGCCTTGAACACCCGCCGACTTGCGGGAAAGACCGAAGGATCGTGTCTGCCATGGGCGTGGCCGCTACATGTCAGGTCAGGGTCAATGGTGTCGGTTTTGACCCTCCGCCAGACATTGCCCCCGCCTCATTCGATTACGGCATCGGCCCGGCCAAGCAGCGTCGGTGGAATGGTGAGACCGATAGATTTCGCCGTGTTGAGGTTGATCACCAACTCGAATGTCGTGGGCTGCTCGATCGGAATTTCCGCGGGCTTTGCGCCAGCGACGATCTTTTGAACATACCATCCTAAGCGCCGAAAGAATTTTCTTGAATTTGGCCCATAGGTCAACAGCCCGCCACTCTCCGCGAATTCACTCCATCCGGAAATCACGGGAATTCTTTTTTCCTTTGCAAATTCTGCCAACCTCGTTCGCTGCAGCATGATGAGATTGTCGGGGACTGCAACGATGCCCTGTGTGTTGTTGTCATTCATCGCGCGAAACGCAGCATCAAATTCGGCGGGTGTTCGCACTTGAAGGTATTGCAGCGACATACCGAGTGCGGCCGCCACCCGTTGAGATTCCGCCACCTCCAAATGTTCGCCAGGGTGGATAGGATTGGTCAGAAGCGTCACCCGGGAAGCCCCTGGAAGTATCTCCTTCATGAGGTCAAGTCGCTTGCCGTTGAGTTCAACTGCCATATAGGACAACCCGGTCAGGTTTTCCTTGCCATGCGCCAGCGTATCGACAAATCCTGCAGCAACCGGATCGCCGCTAAAGGCGAACACGACCGGGATCGATTTGACCTTCTCCCGAACAACCCGGATCGCCGGCCCTGGCGAAACGATAGCCGAGACATTTTCCCGCACCAGCTCATCCACGAGACCTGGGAGCGCCTCGGGCACGCCCAATGCGGAACGCGCGATCAAGTTGATGTTCTTGCCTTCCACGTAGCCGAGATCAACGAGCCCCGCGCGGAAACTATCGTAGTACGAAAAGATATCTGCAAACCCACCGGCGGGAGAGCCGAGAATGATCCAGCCAACGCGCGGTATCCTTTCGGCCAGTTGCGCCTGCGCTGGCAGTCGCGACGCCAACACCGCGCCACCGCCAATCACCATAAACTCGCGTCGCCGCATTGTCCCTCCGCTGGGTGAGGCCGGCCATTCGGCAGCCTAGCACCTTCGAAACAATTCACAATTCAGCTGATGTCCGCTCCGGGTCATTTGCGTCGTCTTTGACATATCTGCAGCATGCCGCTATCTGGCCCATCTCAGACCTGCAATTCGGCGCCCTGGTTCAGTCATCCCCGAGCAAATGAAACTTCCGTCCCAGCTGGTGGTGAAGCGTTATCACCGCGCGGTCGACGTCGCTGATCAGGCTGTCGCCAAGGGTGACATTGGGGATTTCCCAGTTGCGGCCTCCGCGCGCATCCGGCACCGGCTGAACGCTGGTGATGCTGGCGGTCTCGCATCCCGGCTGGCTGCGCAGCGCTTCGTTCGCGATGCGCGTCAGCTCCGCGCCGGTCTTTCCGGTCGTCGTCACTGCTGGCCGAGGCCTTCGAATTCCTCGGCCCGCGCTTTCGTCATGTTGCGCATGCATTCGCCGGCATCGATCCGGGCGATGGTGCCCTCACCGAGGCCGTAATACAGGCAATTGGCGTCACGGTACTGGATCCACAGCCGCTGCGCCGCGCGCAATTGCTCGCGCTGCTTCGCGCCCGCATCCTTCAGCCCCTTCTGATAGGCCACCGTCATCCGCTTGTCCCACTGAGCGGTCTGCGCCTTCAGGCACTCGACAATCTGGAACGTGTTGCCGTCGCAGTTTTGCGCCGGCTCGCCCTCGTCCCCGGCATGAGCGACCGAGGCCAGCGCCGCCATCGCGGCCGCCCCGATCGATATCTTCAGCGCGCGGTTCATGGCTGCGGCGTCAGGCCGAGGCGCTTGGCGATGATCCTGTCGACGGTGCGCTTGGGCAGCCATGACATCATCAGATGCCGGATCGGATCGGGCGTGAGCTGATAGCGCACCTTGGGGTTTGGCGACGTCAGTGCGTCGGCGATCGCTTCGGCGATCGTCTCCGGCGGCAACCCGATCTTGCTCAAATGCAGCGTGTAGGCGCGAATTTTTTCCAGCGCCGGAAAATACGGCGAATTCCTGTACACGGAAATGTCGACCTGCTGGCCCTTGTCCCAGATCGGCGTCTTCACCGCGCCGGGGGCGATGATGATGACGTCGATCCCGAACAGCATCAGTCTCGCGGCGCAGGCTCTCCGACAGCCCCTCGATCGCGTGCTTGGAGGCCGAATAGGCCGCACCCGTCGGGCTGCCGCTCTTGCCGGCCACCGAAGAGATCATCACGATCCGCCCTTTCGGCCCCTTGAGCTGCGGATCGGCCCCCAGCAGCGGACCGAAAGCCTGCGTAGCTATGATCGGCCCGATGAAGTTGACCTCCATCTGGCGGCGGAACTCGTCGGCGGCAAGTTCGAGCACGGGACCCGGCACCGCAATGCCGGCGTTGTTGACGAGGCCGGTCAGCGTCTCGCCGTTCAATTGGCTGCGCACCTCGCGCGCGGCCGCCAGGACGGCCGCCTCATCGGTGACGTCGAACAGCAGCGGCGTGAAATTCGTGCCGAACTCGCTCTTGAGGCGGTCGGCGTCGGCCTGCTTGCGCACGCTGCCGAAGACGCGAAAACCGCGATCCAGCAGCAGTTTCGCCGCGGCCCAGCCGATGCCGGTCGACGCGCCGGTGATGACGACGGATTTCATGATTGGCTCCCCTTTGATCGCACTCATGTCAGCATGTTCGATGGGCCGCGCAAGTGTGGCAGCCCAGAAAAAAGCCGCCGGAACGATCCGGCGGCCCCGACAACATCTGAAAATCTCGCGCCCTACTCCGCGTGCCCGTCGATGATCGGGCCGAACAGCTCCCATTTCTCGCCGGAGAATTTCATCATCTGGACCTGCTCGATCGGATAGAAATCCGTCGGCGAGGTCTTGATGCGGATTCCCGGGATATAGGTGTTGATCTCGAAATCGAGGTTGGCGACCACCTTCATGACATTCGCACGCGTGAGATTGTCGCCGCAGCGCTTCAGCACCTCGACCAGCGCGGTCGAAGTGTTGTAGGCGGTCAGCGGCCCGCTCTCCGAGCGGTCGGCTTCCGGATAATATTTTGCCATGAAGGCGCGGTACTTCTGCATGCCCGGATGGCTGTCCCATTGCGGGTCGGTGACGTCCATCTGGTAGCCGGCGCTCAGGATGCCCTTCGAGTTATCAAGCCCGGCGGGCTTCAACACCGCGCCGACCGAAGCCGATACGTTGGTCATGATGTGGATCGGATGCCAGTCGAGCTCGGCGATCTTCTTGATCGCCTGTGCGGCGAATTTCGGCGTGCCGATATTGATGAAGATATCCGGGTTGGAAGTCTTGATCGCCACCACCTGCGAATCCACCGTCGGCACGCTGATCTCGTAGGAAATCTCGCTGACGACCATCTTGCCATATTTGTCGCCCAGCACGTCTTTCAGCCCCAGCACGTAGTCCTTGCCGAAATCGTCGTTCTGGTAGAGCACGCCGATTTTGGCGGTCGGATGATGCTGCAGGATGTAGGTCGCATAGATGCGCGCCTCGGCGCGGTAGTTCGGCTGCCAGCCGATGGTCCAGGGGAAATGCTCGGGATCGCCCCAGCGCGAGGCGCCGGTAGCGACGAACAGCTGCGGCACCTTCATGTTGTTCATGTATTTCTGGATCGCCGCATTGGGCGCGGTGCCGAGCGGCGCGAAGATCAGGAACACCTCGTCGCTCTCGACCAGCTTGCGCGCCTGCTCCACCGTCTTCGGCGGGCTGTAGGCGTCGTCATAGGAAATGAAGTTGATCTTGCGGCCGTTGACGCCGCCATTGTCGTTGATCATGCGCATATAGGCGCTCATCGTCTTGCCGATGATGCCGTAGGCCGAGGCCGGCCCGCTGTACGGCATGATGTTGCCGATCTTGATTTCGGTATCGGTGACGCCGGTGTCGTATTTCTTTTGCGCGACGCGCGGACGCGGTGGCTGCGGCCAGGATCAGTCCGGTAAGTCCGAGATATCCGGCAATGGATCTGACAAGAGACCTGGCAGGCCGATTAAAAAAATTCGTCGTGAAGAAATCCTTAGCGCAGCGCTTCATGAGCTTCCTCCTCCGGTGCGGGCCAGGCTTGACGGCTTCTTGTTGGGAAGTTTCCTCTTCGAGTTTTTTCTGAAACGGTTTGGAGAGGATAGCAGCGGGAGCCGAATACCGGAAGCGGCGCCAATCCTGATATCACCGGTCATTAGTAGGCCAATTGATCGCGCAAAACGGCTGCGTGCAGCGCAGCAAGCCAGGTAAACCAACCGAGAATCCAAACCGGACAATGCGCGACGTGCTCTCACGCCGAGGTGACCGGCGGCGACGCGGTCCGCCCGGTCGCCCGTGGTCCCGGTTACCCTCCTGTATTTTTGCGGGGGTTCCACCTTAACGGGCGCGAAAGGCCACACCTGCCATGATGCAGCCTGAAATAGAAACAACCAACAGGCTGCCCAAGATGGTGCAACAGCCGGCGCACTCGATTATCGCCGAACTCGAAGATGCCGTGAGAGGCGGGTCATCGGCCCGGCGGGTCGAAACCCTGCGACAGGTCACCGACCTCTTCCTCAACGATGGCGAACGTCTCAGCGACGACCAGGTCAAGGTCTTCGACGACGTGCTGTGCCTGCTGATCGCGCGCGTCGAGACGCGGGCCCGGGCCGAGCTCAGCAAGCGGCTGGCGCCGCTCGACTACGCGCCGTTCGAGGTCATCCAGTATCTGGCGTGGGACGACGAGATCGCGGTCGCCGGCGACGTGCTGACCCATTCCAGCCGGCTCAGCTCCGAGGCGCTGGTCGAGATCGCCAGCATCAAGGGACAGGACCATCTGCTCGCAATCTCGGCGCGGGATAATCTGCCCGAAGCAGTCACCGATGTGATCGTCGGGCGCGGCGAAACCAGGGTCATCCGCCGGCTGGCGAACAATGCCACCGCGCGTTTTTCCGAGACCGGCTATTCCGGCCTGATCGCCCATTCCGCTGATGACGACGAGCTGGTCGAGATCCTCGGCCTTCGCCTCGATCTCCCCATGAAATTCCTGCGCGACCTGTTGCGCCGCGCCAAGGACGCCGTCCGCAACCGGCTGCTGGCCCTCGCACCGCCTGAGCTGCAGGAGGAGATCCGGCGGGTGATCGAGGACATCGTGCGCGAGGGTCCGCCCTCGGGCCGGGATTTTCGCGTCGCCGAAGAGCTCGTCAGACTGATGATGCAATTGAGGGAGCTCGACGACGTCGCGGTCTACAAGTTCGCGGAAGCGAAGAAGTTCGACGAGGTGATGGTCTCGCTCGCGGTGCTCAACGACGTGCCGGCCGAAATGATTGCCAAGCTGATCGAAGGTCCCCGCGCCGACCTGATCCTGATTCCGTGCCGGTCCGCGCGCCTGAACTGGCCGACGGTCGAGAGCATCCTGCGCAACCGGCCGGTGCGGCAGAAGATCAACAGCGAAACGCTTGCGGTCGCGGAGCGGGATTACAAGCGGCTGTCGATGGAAACCGCCCAGCGCACCATTCGCTTCTGGCAGCTGCACAACAGGATCGAGAAGTAGCCCGCGCAGACGGCCTCTGCGGCACGCGAGGAGAACGATCAGGCGACGTTCTTCATCGACCGGGTGACGGCGTCCAGATCGAACTCACAATGCGGCACCGGCCTGCCGAACAGGTACCCTTGCGCATAGTCCACACCTGCCGCCAGCAACACCTGGAACTGCTCGCGGTTCTCGACGCCTTTGGCCGTCGTCGCAATGCCGAGACCCCGCGCCAGCGCGAGCACCGAAGCCACCACGGCGCTACAGTCCCGCCGATAGGCGGCCCCCTGCGCGATCGACCTGTCGATCTTGATCTTGTCGAACGGGAAGCCCGCGAGCGAGCTCGCCGCGGAATATCCGCCGCCGCAATTATCGAGCACGATCGAGACGCCGAGGTTTCTCAGCTGCCGGATGACGAGCAGATCTCCTGATCCCGCTCCAGCAACGCCGCGTCGGTTATTTCGAGTTCCAGCCGGTCCGGCGACAGCCCGGACTCGACCAGCGCGCCTAAAACGGTGTCGAACAAATTGCCGCTGTCGAACTGGCTTGCCGCGAGGTTGACGGCAATCCGGATGTTCGAAGGCCACGCCGCACCATCCTGGCACGCCTGCCGCAGGATCCATTCTCCGAGCGGCCGCATCAAGCCTGCCGATTCCGCCAGCGGCAGGAACTGGTCGGGCAGGAGCAAGCCTTTCGAAGGGTGATGCCAGCGCACGAATGCCTCCACGCCGCTTACCGCGCCGGTTCTGACATCGATCACCGGCTGATAATGCAGTTCGAACTCGTGGCCGGAAATCGCCTCGCGCAATTCGCCTTCCATCGATTTCTGCCTGTCCGCGGCTTCGGTCAGTTCGGACTTGAACAGGCGGAAATCGTTCCGGCCGCCCGACTTCGCGGCGTAGAGCGCGATGTCCGCCTTCTGCAGCAGCGTCTCGGCATCGCTGCCGTGTTCGGGGGCGAATGCAATTCCGATGCTGGTTCCAACGCTGACCTTGTGGCCGCCGAGGTCGAAGGGCTGCTCGATCAAGGCGATGATCTTGCGGGCCAGCGCCATCGCGCCATCACCCTGGTTCTTTTCGTTTTCCTGAATGATCGCGAATTCATCGCCGCCCAAACGCGCCACCACGTCGGTATCGCGAAGCGAGGACTGCAGGCGCCGCGCGACCTCGACGAGCAGCTGATCGCCGGCGGGGTGTCCCAGCGTATCGTTGACGTTCTTGAACTTGTCGAGATCGAGCATCAGCACCGTAAAATTGCTGCCATGGCGCTTCAGCCGCTTCGCCGCATCGTCGAGCTTCTCGGAGAACAGCGTGCGGTTCGCCAGCCCCGTGAGCAGATCGTGCTGCGCAAGGAATGCGATCCGCTTTTCGTTCCGCGCCCGGTCCGTGATGTCTTCATGCGTGGTGAGCCAGCCGCCGTTTGCCATCATGTGACGGGCGATCGCAATCACCCGCCCGTCGGCAAGCTCGCGAACCTCCTTGGCCTCCCGCACATTCCGTGCGAGGTAGGTTTCAGGTGTAATGTCCGCGAAGGCGGTGCCTTTTTCGCGCCGATATTCCAGAATCTGCGCCAGCGAAGTCCCCGGGCAGATCTGATCGCGGCTGAGGTGATAGATCTCGCTATAACGCGCATTCGACACCACGACCTTCTGCTCGGCATCGAACATGCACAGCCCCTGGGACATGTTGTTGAGCGCGGCGTCGAAGCGCTCGTTCATGGCGGCTAGTTCGGTGGCCTTCTCCGCGAGCAGGTGCTCGGCGCGCTTCTGTTCGGTGACGTCCTCATGGGTGGCGACCCAGCCGCCTTCCGGCAGCGGCTTGCGTTGAATGAATATCTGCCGGCCGTCGGACGGCTGGTAATCCTGCCTCGGCGTCGTCGGCATCAACCGGACGTGCTGGTCGACGGTCAGATCGCTGGTTTCGCCGCGGTCGGCATAGTGTTGCAGAATGCGGTCCAACGGCGTGCCAGGCAGCACCAGTTCGTCGGGAAGACGGTACATCTCCTGATATCGGCGATTCGAGATCACCAGCCTTTTGTCCACGTCGAACAGGCAGAGGCCCTGCGTCATGTTGCTGATGGCGATATCGAAACGCGTGTTGGTCCGCGCCAGCGCCCTCGTCTTTGCGGCCAGACTGTTGGTCTGGCGCATCAGCACAAGGGTGCCGATCAGGATCACGACCGTGATCGCGGAAACCAGCAGGCCGAACGTGTAAAGATGCCGGTACCACGGCGCCAGCACGTCGGAACGGCCGAAGCTGACCAGGATAACCAGCGGCAGACCGCGGACGGCATGGTACCCGGCGATGCGGGGCACGTCGTCGACGACGCTGCGCGTTTCGTACGATCCGGATTCCGACTTCGGCAGATGCTCGGCCAGTAGCGGCGCCTTTGCATATGACCTGCCGATCGCGGCTTCCAATAGCGGTTCGCGCGCCAGCAACTGGCCGTTACGGTGCAGCAGCAGAACCGAGCCGTGGCTGCCCATATTGATCGAGCGATAGAGCTGCGTGAAGCTTGCCTGATCGATCGGCGCGGTCACAACGCCTGCAAAACTGCCGTCGGCGTTGCTCAAGCGGCGCGATGCCGCCATGAACCATTTGTCGCTGACTGCGGAGCGATAGGGCGGCGAGATGAAGAGCTCATCGCTGTTGCTGTCGCGCGGGGTGATGAAGTGCGCCATGTCGGCAATGTTGCTGCGTGGCGGCGGCCGGTCATAGGAGTGCGCGACGACATTGCCCGACGCGTCCGTCCAGCCGACCGCAACGAGGATGGAAGACCCCTTCTGCAAATGCTGCAGGGCCGCGTTGGTCGCGCGCTGATTGGGATATTTTCCAGCCAGGCTGTTCTTGCGGACCGACTCCGCCTCAAGCAGGACGCGATCGACCTCCTCGAACGACAGCGCCGTATGTTCGGCGAGAATGTTCGCAAAACTCTGGGCATCGGTCTTTGCAGCCGCGATCCTGTCCCTGTAACGGGTTTGCAGGTCGGTGAGGAACAGCGCGATGGTCGAGAGGCACAGAAGCGCGCCGAGCGTCGCAATGGGCGCTGCCGGCGACCGCGCTATCCGTCGAAAGGCTCCCGGCATGGCCTGCCCGATTTACCCATGAAGTGCAGACCCAAAGTCACCCTGCAATCTTAATATTTCGTTCATAATACCGGTGGCCGGCCGAATCGGCGTCCGTACCTTCTACCCCGCGCGTGAGACGGCGCAGGGAACGCCCGCATTGCCGTCTTTGACGGCCCCGGCGGCATCGTCTAACCCTCGCCGTATTGCGGCTTCGGGGGTGTTTTCCATGGACCAGCTGGCGGCTTCCCGCATCCAGACCGTGCGCGATCACATGCGGCTCGAATGCGAGGGCGACTGGGACGGCGTCATCGCCACCTTCGCCCACCCGCGCTACGAGCTCTACGGCGCCGGAAGCGTGTTCGACGGTGAGGCGGCCGTGCGCGGCTATTTCGCGGCGTCACGCATCCCGTTTCCGGACCAGGCCAACGAGATCATCGCCATCGGCGCGTCCGGCGATTCCGTGCTGGTCGAGTTCTGGCTGACGGGCACCCATCTCGGCCCGCTGCGCACGCCGAAGGGAGAAATTGCGCCAACCGGAAAATCGTTCCGCGTCCGCATGATGGCGAGCTTCGAATTCGAGCCCGGCACCGCGAAGATCATCTGCGAGCGGCCGTATTTCGACCGCCGCGCCGTCGTCACGGCGCTGGGGCTGGGGTGAGAATTCGTAAGGTGGGCAAAGGCGCGGCTTCCGCCGTCGCTCTTCGAGCTACGGCGGACAAGTCGCTTTGCCTACTCTACGATCAGCATGAAAAGGGGCCGCGCAATGCGCGACCCCTTTGCAACTTTGACGCAGGGAAGACCGCTCAGTTCTTCGTCTTGTCGACCAGCGCGCCCTTCTTGATCCACGGCATCATGTCGCGGAGCTTGGCGCCGACTTCCTCGATCGGGTGCTGGGAGAGCTTGGCGCGGGTGGCCTTGAACGAGGTCTGGTTGACCTTGTTCTCCAGCATCCAGTCGCGGGCGAACTTGCCGGACTGGATGTCGGCGAGCACGCGCTTCATCTCGGCCTTGGTTTCGGCGGTGACGATGCGCGGGCCGGTGACGTATTCGCCGTACTCGGCGGTGTTGGAGATCGAGTAGTTCATGTTGGCGATGCCGCCTTCATAGATCAGGTCGACGATCAGCTTCACCTCGTGCAGGCATTCGAAATACGCCATCTCGGGCGCGTAGCCGGCTTCCACCAGCGTCTCGTAGCCGCCCTTGATCAGTTCGACCAGGCCGCCGCAGAGCACCACCTGCTCGCCGAACAAATCGGTCTCGCATTCTTCCTTGAACGAGGTCTCGATGATGCCGGCGCGGCCGCCGCCGATCGCCGATGCATAGCTCAGCCCGAGGTCATGGGCGTTGCCCGACACGTCCTTGGCGATCGCGATCAGGCAGGGCACGCCGCCGCCGCGCTGATATTCCGAGCGCACGGTGTGGCCGGGGCCCTTGGGTGCGATCATCAGCACGTCGAGATCGGCGCGCGGGTCGAGCAGGTTGAAATGCACGTTGAGGCCGTGCGCGAACACCAGCGCCGCACCCTTCTTCATGTTGTCGTGCAGGTGCTCGCGATAGATGTCGCCCTGCAACTCGTCGGGGGTGAGCATCATGACGAGGTCGGCCCATTTGGCGGCTTCGGCGACTTCCATCACCTTGAAGCCGGCGGTCTCCGCCTTCTTGGCCGAGGCCGAGCCCTTGCGCAGCGCAATCGCCACTTCCTTGACGCCGGAATCCTTCAGGTTCAGCGCATGGGCATGGCCCTGGCTGCCATAGCCGACGATCACGACCTTTTTGCCCTTGATCAGGTTCAGGTCGGCATCACGATCGTAATAAACTCGCATAGTCGTTTCCTCATCGGTGGCCAAAATCGGCCGGTTAATCAGGCATTTGAGTTGAGTGGGAGCGCCGGTCGCCCGCGAATTTCCGGCGTTGTCTAGAGCTTTTTCCGTTCAGGGGAAACCCTTCTCTCGCATGGCGCGGTGCGGCATCATGCGTCCATGAAGACCGGATAGAGCGAGGCCAGCAGCAATACCGCCATGACGATGTTGAAGGCCCGCACCGCCCGCGGCGAGGTCAGCACCGGCCGCAGCGAAGTGCCGAACAGGGCCCAGACGGTGCAGGAAACCGCCCCCAGCAGCAGGCTCAGGCCGACCTGGATCGCGATGTTCCAGGGATAGACGGCGATCGCCGCATAGGCGGTGATGGTGCCGATCACCATCACCCAGCCCTTGGCGTTGATCCACTGGAACATGGCCGCGCCCCAGAAGGTCATCGGCCCGCGGCGGTTGTCCTGATCGGCAGAAACCGGCCCGGACAGCGCGATCGTGGCGGCAAGATAGATCAGGTAAACGACCCCGGCATATTTCAGGATCGTCTGCAGCACCGGGAACGTAATGAAGATGGTGCCAAGCCCAAGCCCGACCGCGCCGACCATGAAAGCAAAGCCGAACGTGATGCCCGCGATATGCGGGATGGTCGGCCGGAAGCCATAGGTCAGCCCCGACGACAGCAGCATGATATTGTTCGGCCCCGGCGTGAAGAACATCACGGTAGCGAACAGCACGAAGGCGATCAGTAGCGAGTGCGACATCTCTGGGGGCCTCACGCAATTCGGGGCAGGACGGTTTTGGATGCAGCCGGCGAAAATTCGTCGAGCGCGATCCGGCTTGCGACAAAGGCAAGCCCCCAGGTCACCGCAACCATGACGGCGATGCAGACATCGGCCGGTTTCATTTTTTTCTAACTCTGTTGGTGGTCCGGCTTCGGTTTGCGCAAAAGGTAAGTGCCGTGCAGCGGCGCGTGATAGTCGACCGATTCCAGCGTGAAGCCGACGTCGGTCAGCATGCGCTCGATCACCCAGCCGAAGGTCGAGTACTCGTCGCGCATATGCGTCACCACGTTCTCGCGCTCGAAATCGTGGTTCTTGATCGAGAAATCGGCCCATTGCTCGACGTCGCGCTCGACGCCGTCGGGCATGCTGACGAACACGATGTCGCGCAAATAGAAATTCGCGCCGGGCTTCAGCGCCGCAAAGATCCGCGCCAGCGCCACCGCCTTCCAGAAATCCGGCAGATGATGCAGCGTGAACTCGCTGACGATCAGGTCATAGGAATTCGGCTGGTAGGCGAAGCTCAGCATGCCCGCCGGCTGGGTGCGGATCGCCACCTTGCGGTCGCGCGCCTGGATGTCGGCGAGCGCCAGCATCGCCGGCGAGATATCGATGGCATCGACCTCGGCGCCCATCATCGCCGCCTCGCAGGCCAGCACGCCGTTGCCGCAGCCGATATCGGCGAGCCGCCAGCCGCGCTGCACGCCGAGCATGGTCAGCGCGGCGCGCGCCCGGATGTCGCTGTCGTCATGGCGGTCGTAGATCGAGGCGACCGCGGAATCGAGCCCGAGCTGCCGCCGTTGCGTGTAATACCAGTCGCGCGCCAGCATGTTCACATCCCCTCGGGCCCGCGCCCGATCGCGGCAACCCCGGTGCGCGACACCTCGACAAGGCCGAGCGGACGCATCAGGTCGATGAATTGATTGATCTTGGCGGTATTGCCGGTGATCTCGAACACGAAGCTCTCGGTGGTGGCGTCGATCACGCGGGCGCGGAACGCATCCGCCAGCCGCAGCGCCTCGACGCGGTTGTCGCCGCCGCCGCGCACCTTGACCATGGCGAGTTCGCGCTCGATCGAGCGGCCGGCCAGCGTCATGTCGACGACGCGATAGACCGGAACCATGCGGTCGAGCTGGTGCTTGATCTGCTCGATCACCATCGGCGTACCCGTGGTGACGATGGTGATGCGGGAGAGATGTTTCTGGCTCTCGGTCTCGGAGACGGTGAGGCTTTCGATGTTGTAACCGCGGCCGGAGAACAGCCCGATCACGCGCGCGAGCACGCCCGGCTCGTTCTGCACGAGCACCGAAAGCGTGTGCGACTCGGTCGGATCGTGGCGCTCTTCGAGGAAGTAGGCGGATGCGGGCTGGTTCATGGTCGTCCCCAAATTTTCGCTTACGCCAGCGCCCTGGCGGCGGTGACATTTTCGTTGTTGGCGATCCATTTTTGAAACAGATCGAAATCGATATTGCCGCCGGTCAGGATCAGGCCGACCCGCTTGCCGCGGAGCTTGGCCTTTTCCTGCATGGCCGCGGCAAACGGCGCGGCGCCGGCGCCTTCGGCGAGGTTGTGGGTGTCGGTCCAGTAGGCGCGGATCGCGGCCGCGATCTCGTCGTCGGTGACCTGCACGATATGCGAGGCGCCCTTGCGGATGACGGCCAGCGCCTCGGGATCGGGGACCCGCGTCGCCATGCCGTCGGCGCGCGTGTTGCTGCTGTTGGTCCGCACCACCGTGCCGGCCGCGAACGACAGCGCAAAGGACGGCGCTTCGGTCGATTGCACGCCGACGATCTCGGTGCGCAAGTCCGAGCAGGTCGCGCGCCATGATGCAGCCGCAGATGCCGGACCCCTGTCCGATCGGAACATAGAGCACGTCGATATCGCGGAACTGGCGCAGCAGTTCGAGCGCATAGGTCGCAACCCCCATCACCAGGTCGGGGTGGAAGGACTGCACAAATTCGAGACCATCCGCCTTGGCGCGGCGGTCGGCTTCCTCGCGGGCGGACTGGAAATCATTGCCGTGCTCGACCAGGTTCGCACCGAAGCTGCGCATCGCGCGATTCTTCTCGACCGAATTGCCATGCGGCACATAGATCGTCACCGGCACGCGATAGCGGTTTGCGGCGTAAGCGATGCTCTGGCCGTGATTGCCTGTCGTGGCCGAGATCAATCCGGGCGTGCCGGGACGTTCGCGGTTCAGCCGGTCGACATAGACCAGCCCGCCCCGCACCTTGAAGGCGCCGGTCGGCGTGTGGTTCTCGTGCTTGACGATGGCGGTGGCGCCGAGCCGCTCCGACAACAGCGGCCAGGCGTGCGCCGGCGTCGGCGGCATCGCGGCGCCGACGACGTCGTGCGCGTGTTCGAGTTGCTTGAGATCAAACATGTCCTTGTCCTCACACCAGTGCCTTGCCGCCGGCGAAGGCCGCCGCGGTCGCCTCGTCGGTGGCTTCCACCGGCAGCAGCATTTCATTGTGGGCCTTGCCGGATGGAATCATCGGGAAGCAGTTTTCCAGCGCCGCGACGCGGCAATCGAACAGCACCGGCCGCTTGACCGAGATCATTTCCTTGATCGCACCGTCGAGATCGCCGGGCTTGATCGCCTGCAGACCGACGCAGCCGAACGCGTCCGCCAGCTTGACGAAATCCGGCAGCGCTTCCGAATAGGAATGCGACAGCCGGTTGCCGTGCAGCAGCTGCTGCCACTGCCGCACCATGCCCATGTACTGGTTGTTCAGGATGAAGATCTTGATCGGCAGTTCGTATTGAACCGCCGTCGACATCTCCTGCATCGTCATCTGCACCGAGGCGTCGCCCGCGATATCGATCACGAGGCTGTCGCGATGCGCGACCTGGACGCCGAGCGCCGCCGGCAGGCCGTAGCCCATGGTGCCGAGGCCGCCCGAGGTCATCCAGCGGTGCGGCTCCTCGAAACCAAAGAACTGCGCCGCCCACATCTGATGCTGGCCGACTTCGGTCGTGATGTAGGTGTCGCGCCCGCGGGTCGCCTCGAACAGGCGCTCGATGGCGTATTGCGGCAGGATGATATCGTTGTTCTTCCTGTAGGCGAGCGAGTTGCGCGCACGCCATTTGGCGATTTCCTGCCACCACGCCTTGATGTCGGGTTTCTTCGCCTCCGCCTTGAACACCTGCAACAGGTCGCCCATCACATTGGCGGCGTCGCCGATGATCGGCACGTCGACGTGGATGTTCTTGTTGATCGACGACGGATCGATATCGATGTGGATCTTCTTCGAGCCCGGCGAGAACGCATCGACGCGGCCGGTGATGCGGTCGTCGAAGCGCGCGCCGATGCACAGCATGACGTCGCAATCATGCATCGCCATGTTGGACTCATAGGTGCCGTGCATGCCGAGCATGCCGAGCCAGTTCTTGCCGGTCGCCGGATAGGCGCCGAGGCCCATCAGCGTCGAGGTGATCGGAAAGCCGGTGGCCTCGACCAGCTCGCGCAGCAATTTCGAGGCCTCACGCCCGGAATTGATGACGCCGCCGCCGGAATAGATCACCGGCCGCTTGGCGGAGGCGAGCATCGCCACCGCTTTGCGGATCTGCGTCGCATCGCCCTTGGTCCGCGGCGTGTAGGACACGTGCACGTCGGATTTGCGCGGCGGATGGTAGGTGCCGACCGCGAACTGCACGTCCTTGGGCACGTCGACCAGCACGGGACCGGGACGGCCGGTGGTGGCGACGTAGAACGCCTCGTGCAGCACTTTGGCGAGATCGTTGACGTCGCGCACCAGCCAATTGTGCTTGGTGCAGGGACGGGTGATGCCGACGGTGTCGCATTCCTGGAACGCGTCATTGCCGATCAGATGCGTCGGCACCTGCCCGGTGATGCACACCAGCGGAATCGAATCCATCAGCGCATCCGTCAGCGGCGTCACCATGTTGGTGGCGCCGGGACCGGAGGTCACCAGCACCACGCCCGGCTTGCCGGTCGAGCGCGCATAGCCCTCGGCGGCGTGGCCGGCGCCCTGCTCGTGCCGGACCAGGATGTGCTCGACGTCGCTCTGCTGGAAGATCTCGTCATAGATCGGAAGCACGGCGCCGCCGGGATAGCCGAACAGATGCTGGACGCCATGATCGATGAGCGCGCGCACGATCATCGCGGCGCCGGTCATCTGGTTCGGATCGTGGCTCTTGTCGGTCATGACGTGTTTCCTTGACTTGCTCCGGATGCGCTGTTCTTGCGCGGCTTGGTCGATTTGAATTTTGGGAAATAAAAAAGGGCCCCAGAGGCCCCATGCACACCGCCTGAAATTGGATGGCCTCAGCCATCCCCGGCGGTGCGCCTGGGTACGACTACGATAAGGAGTTTGGTAATAATATTACGCATTTTGCGGCTCAGACTTCCCAAAGATTACGCGCCTTATAACGGCCAAACCCCGGAAGTCAAGGGAAGGACGCTCAAATCGCGATTTGGAGCAGTGTAACGGGGTTCCGGCCGTTCGGCGAGTGCGAATTTGCTGTTCCCTGCCATGCAAGGGCTACGCGACCTGTGCCGTCCAGCCACCCCCTCGCCGCCTCCGGCGCCAGCCATTCGAATTCCGGCAATTGGTGCCGGAACCAGGTGAATTGCCGCTTGGCGTAGTGGCGGGTGTCGGCGCGGCCGATTTCGGACGCCTCCTCGCGGGTGATCTCGCCCTTCAAATGCCGGATCAGGGCCGGCACGCCATGGGCCTTCATCGCCGGCAGCAATGGATCGAGCTGCCGCGCGGCGAGGTGCAGCCACTTCCTCCAGGGCGCCCGCCGCCAGCATCGCGTCGAACCGCGCATCGATCCGCCCATAGAGCTGGTCGCGCTCGGGGCTTAGGAACAGCGCGCTGAATTCGCCCGGGCGCGAGCAGCGGCGGCAGGCCTTCGCGGTGCCAGTCGGTCAGCGCGCGGCCGGTCGCCTCGACCACTTCCAGCGCGCGCGCGATGCGGGCGCGGTCGCGCGGTTTCAGACGCTCGGCTGACGCCGGATCGCGTTGCGCGAGTTCGGCATGCAGCGCTTCGACACCGTCGCGTTCCAGCCGCGCGCGCACGCCGTCGCGCACGTCGGCCGGGATCGGCGGCACCGCCGACAGGCCGCGCGTCAACGCCTTGAAATAGAGACCGGAACCGCCGACGAAGATCGGCAGGCGCTGTTCCACCCGCACCTCCGACAATATTCTCGCGGCGTCCGCGACCCAGGCGCCGGCGGAAAAATTCACCGCCGCATCGACATGGCCGTAGAGCCGGTGCGGCGCCAGCGCCTCCTCCGCCGGCGTCGGCCGCGCCGTGATGATGCGGAGATCGCGATAGACCTGCATGGAATCGGTATTGATGACGACGCCGCCGGTTTTTTGCGCAAGGGCAAGCGCCAGCGCCGACTTGCCGCTGGCGGTCGGCCCTGCGATAAGCACGGCCTTGCCTGAGAATAGCGAATTCGCCTGCATGTCCCTCGTCGCCACGCTCATCTGCAATCCCGCCAACCCCGCGCTCGACTCCACCATCGTCGACGGCGCGCTGGCCGTGCTGCCCTCGCCCGGGTCAGCCCAATGGCTGTTCCGCGAAGTCGCGGTCGATATTCCGTTCACCGGCAGCGACGACGTCAGGGCGATCGAGGCCCGCCTGCGCCAGGCGCGCGGCGACCTGCCGATCGACATTGTCGTGCAGCCTGCCGCGTTCCGGCGCAAGAAGCTTTTTCTCGCCGACATGGATTCCACCATGATCGGCCAGGAATGCATCGACGAACTGGCCGATTTCGCCGGACTGAAGGCGCATGTCGCCGCCATCACCGAACGCGCGATGCGCGGCGAGATCGAGTTCGAGCCGGCGCTGCGCGAGCGCGTCGCGCTGCTCAGGGACATGCCGGTCGGCGTGGTCGACGAGGTGCTGAAAAAGCGCATCCGGCCTACGCCGGGCGGCCGCGAACTGGTCATGACCATGCGCGCCCACGGCGCCTGGACCTGCCTGATCTCGGGCGGATTTACGCTGTTCACCAATGCGGTCGCCGCCCAGATCGGGTTCCAGGAAAACCGCGCCAATGAGTTGAAGGTGTTGGACGGCAAGCTGACCGGCGAAGTCGCCGAGCCGATTCTGGGCCGCGCCACCAAACTCGCGACCCTGATCGAACTGACCGAATCCTTCGATCTCGACGAGATCGACACGCTGGTGACCGGCGACGGCGCCAACGATCTCGGCATGATCGAGGCCGCGGGCCTCGGCGTCGCCTATCACGCCAAGCCGGCGGTGGCCGCGGCCGCCGCGGCGCGGATCGACCATGGCGACCTCACGGCGTTGCTGTATGCGCAGGGGTATCGGCGCGACGAGTTTGTGGAAGGGTAATCTCTCGACGTCGTCCCGGCGTGAGGCCGGGACCCATACGCCGCGGCCTGTCGGTTGGCGATGCGGTAGAGACCTGTCAGCACCGATTGGGCCGGTGATTATCGGGTCACGGCCTGCCGGCGATGACGGGTTCACCTGGAGCTCAGCGGCCGGGACGACGAATTACTGCACGCTCAGCGCCACGAAGCGCAGTTCGCCTTCGCCGTTGGCGACCAGCAGCAGGATCGACTTCTTGCCGTCCTTCTTGAGCTGATCGACGCGCTTCTTGACGTCGGCGGCGTTGCTCACCGCTTCCTGCGCCACCTCGACGATGACGTCGCCGGCGGACAGCCGCTTTTCGGCGGCATCGGAGGTGCCGTCGACGCCGGTGATGATCACGCCCTTGACGCTGTCCTTGATCTTGTACTTGCCGCGCAGATCCTTGCTGAGCGTCGCCAGATCGAGGCCGAGCGCCTTTTGCGTCACCGGCTTCTCGGCCGGCGGATCATCCTTGGACTTGGCCGAGGCCTGCTGCGCCTTGTCGGTGTCCTCGAGCCGGCCGAGCGTCACCTTGCGGGTTTCCTCGGCGCCCTTGCGGATGATGACGACGTCGACTTCCTTGCCGACCGCGGTGTCGGCGACGACGCGCGACAGATCCTTCGGATCCTTGACGTCCTTGCCGTCGAACTTGACGACGACGTCGCCGGGCTCGATGCCGGCGGGCTTTGCCGGGCCCTTGTCGTCGACGCCGGCGACCAGCGCGCCGCGCGCGGGCTTGATGTTGAGGCTTTCGGCGATCTCGTCGGTGACCTGCTGGATGCGGACACCGAGCCAGCCGCGCCGCAATTCGCCGAACTGCCGGAGCTGATCGACCACGCCGACCACGGTCTTGGAGGGCACCGCGAAGCCGAGGCCGATCGAGCCGCCGGTCGGCGAGATGATCAGCGTGTTGACGCCGATCACTTCGCCTTCGAGGTTGAACAGCGGTCCGCCGGAATTGCCGCGGTTGATGGAGGCGTCGGTCTGGATGTAACTGTCGTACGGGCCCTGGCTGATGTCGCGGTTGCGCGCCGAGACGATGCCGGCCGTGACCGAGCCGCCGAGGCTGAAGGGATTGCCGATCGCGATCACCCATTCGCCGAGCCGCAGCTTGTCGGAATCGCCGAACTTCACCGCGATCAGCGGCTTCACCGGCTTGAACTTCAACACCGCGATATCGGTCTTCTTGTCGACGCCGACCAGTTCGGCCTTGATCTTGGTGCCGTCGTTCATGATCACGTTGATCTCGTCGGCGTCCGCAATGACGTGATTGTTGGTGACGACGACGCCTGCGGTATCGATGATGAAACCGGAGCCGAGCGAATTGGTCTTGCGCGGCTGCATCTCGCCCCGCTCGCCGCCCTTCGGGCCACCGCCGCCGCGCCGGTTCTTGAAGAAGTCGTCGAAGAATTCCTCGAACGGCGAACCCGGCGGCAATTGCGGCACCGCGCCCCGGTCGCCGCCGCCGCCCTTGCTGGCGTCGACGGTCTGCGAGGTCGAGATGTTGACGACGGCGTCGATCACTTTTTCGGCGATGTCGGCGATGCCGTCCGGACCGCGCGCGCCAGCCGGCACTGCAGCAAGCATGGTGGCGGCGCCAAGCGAAACCGCGGCTCCCATCAGGCGCAGGCGACGGCTCAGGGCGGGTCTGGCACCGGTCATGTCAGCTTTTCTCCAACGGGTCGATTTGGGGACCACAGTGCGCCCGAACGGGTCTGAGAGCGCAAGCATTTGAGGCGGACATTTCGGCGAAAAACCGGCGGCAAAGGCTCACGATCACGTTGATCCGGCACCACCGTTTCCATCGTTGCCGGACAGGTTGCAAAAAACAGCGCTAGCGCCGGACCAGCCAGACCAGGATCAAACCCGCGACCGCCGACCCGATGCCGACCGCGCGCAGGATATGGTCCGGCGTCGCGATCGCGCTCTTCATCGCCCGCCGCATCCAGGCCGGGCTCGCCGCGAACATGACGCCTTCCAGCACGAACAGGATTCCCACACCGATGAGGAAGTCGGCGAACGCTATGGACCTCATCGGATGGTAACCTCCCGTTGGACGCCTTTTGCTTTTATCGCAGCGAAGCGGTTGCCCGCTTCGCTGAAACCATGGCGGCCTGCCGCAGACCTTACGGCTTCGGCGCGGCAGCGGCCGCCGGCGGATGACCGGACGGATTGGCAAAGAAGCGGAAGAACTCCGAATCCGGCCGCAGCAGGAAGCGGGTGTCGTTGCTCTTCAACCCGTTCTCATAGGCCGTCATCGAGCGGTAGAACGCGAAGAAATCCGGATCCTTGCCGTAGGATTCCGCGAACAGGCGGTTGCGCTCGGCGTCACCGGCGCCACGCGTCTGCTCGGCGGTCGAATTGGCCTCGGCGATGATGACGGTCGCCTCACGATCGGCTTTCGACCGGATCTCCTGCGCCTTCTGGCCGCCCTGGGCGCGGAATTCGGCGGCTTCACGCTGGCGTTCGGTCTGCATGCGCTGATAGACCGCCTGGCTGTTCTGCTCCGGCAGATCGGCGCGGCGGATCCTCACATCGACCACCTGGATGCCGTAACCGTCGGCTTCCTTGTCGAGCTGTTCGCGAATCCTGGCCATCAGGGTTTCGCGCTCGTCGCGCACCACCGTGATGAAGGTGACCTCGCCAAGCACGCGGCGCAACGACCGCGTTCAGCAGCGTCGTGAGCTGGATGTTGGCGGCCTGGATCGAGCCGACGCTCTGGTAGAAGCGCAGCGCGTTCTTGATGCGATAGCGGGCGAAGGCATCGACCACCAGCCGCTTCTGATCCGAAGGCGATCACTTCCTGCGACGGATTTTCCAGATCGAGGATGCGCTTGTCGATCGAGATCACGGTGTCGATGAACGGCGCCTTGAAGTTCAGGCCCGGTTCGGTGACGACGCGCACGGGCTCACCGAGCCGCACCACCAGCACCTGCTCGGTCTGCGAGACCGTGAAGACACAGCTGTAGCCGATGATGATAACGACAAACAGCGCGATCAGCGCCGCAATGCCTGCAACGGGGGATCTCATCGCGAGCCTCCCTGTTGCGGCTGGGTTGTCGCGGGCGCGGCCGGTGGACGCCGTGGCGTCAATTCGCTGAGCGGCAGATACGGCACGATGTTCTGTCCGGACGCGCCGCCGTCATAGACCAGCTTCTCGGCACCGCCGAGCACGCGCTCCATCGTCTCCAGATAGATTCGCTGCCGGGTGACGTCGGGCGCCTTCTTGTATTCGTCGTAGACTTTCAGGAAGCGCGCGCTCTGGCCCTTGGCCTCGGCGACCGCCTGCTCCTTGTAGCCTTCGGCGACCTGCAGGATTTGCGCACGCGCGGCCGCGCGCATCGGGAACCACGCGGTTGGCATAGGTCTGCGCCTCGTTCTGCAGCCGCTCCAGGTCGGCGCGCGCCGCCTGCACGTCGCGGAAGGCGTCGATCACCTGCGCCGGCGGATCGACCTTCTGCATCTGCACCTGCTGCACCAGGATGCCCGAACCGTAGCTGTCGAGCGTCTTCTGCATCAGATCCTGCACGCCCGCTTCGGTGGTGGTGCGCGCGCCGGTCAGGATCGGCTGGATGTTCGAGCGGCCGATCACCTCGCGCATCGCGCTTTCGGCCACCGCCTTCACGGTGCCTTCGGGATTCTGGATGTTGAAGAGATAATTGCCGACGCCGTCGGGCTTGATCCGCCACAACACCGTGAAGTCGACGTCGACGATGTTCTCGTCGCCGGTCAGCATCAGGCTTTCCTCCGGCACATCCCGCATGGTGCGGCCGCGCCGCGCCGGATCGTCGATCAGCGTCATGCCGATCGAGATGGTGGAAACGCGCAGCGCCTTCGGCAGCAGCACGGTCTCGATCGGATAGGGCAGATGATAGTTCAGGCCGGGCTGCACGGTCTTGATGTGCTTGCCGAAGCGCAGGATGACGCCGAGCTCTTCGGACTGAACGCGGAAGAAGCCGGACAGGAACCAGATCGCCAGCGCGCCGACCAGGACCAGCGCGATGCCCATGCCGCTGAAATGGCCGCCGGGCAGAAGCTGCTGCAGCCGGTCCTGGCCGCGGCGCAGAAGGTCCTCAAGGTCGGGCGGGCGCGGCCCGACCGACTGCGGACCTGAGCCCCACGGCCCCTTCGGACCCGAGCCCCATGGGCCCCCGCCTTGATTCTTCCACGGCATGTAAAACTCTCCTCCGCGGGGCCCGGGTCCGCCGGTTTGGGCAAGTCGCCCGGCCCTCGCATATACGCCCGGCTTTATAGGGGACCGTCCGGGCCCTTACAACGCAAGCTTATGGCCCGGAGCAGCTATGCCTGAGGCCATAATTGTCAATGCATACATTGGTTAGCGAGGTTAATGACCGTCAACACGGCTAGCGCCGACGAAATGTCACATAGGAGAAGTCGGCGCTGTCGCCGGGACCGGCCGGATTCCGCACGCGCGCGACCTCTTGCCAAAGGGTGGGGTCAACAGCGGCGAAACGCGTGTCGCCGTCGGGCCGGGCGTGCACTTCGGTGATTTCCAGGCGATCGGCGCGATCCATCCAATGCGCAAAGATTTCCGCGCCGCCGATGATCGCGATCTCAGTGGCGAAACGTCGCAGCGCGTCGCCGGTGGCAATTGCCTCGGCGTCCGCGAAGGAAGTCGTGACCACAGCGCCGGCGGCGCGATAGGCGGCATCGCGCGTGACCACGATATTGGTCCGTCCGGGAAGCGGCCGGCGAGGAAACGACTCGAAGGTCTTGCGGCCCATCACGATCGGCCTTCCCATCGTCAGCGCCACGAACCGCGCCATGTCGGATTTCAGCCGCCACGGCATGGCGCCATCGGCGCCGATCACGCCATTCTCGGCGACCGCGGCAATGAGAACAATCTCCGTCATCGTGTCCCCTGCGCCAGCGCCGTCAGCGCCGGTCCGCCGACCCGGCACACCGTCCACTCATCCATCAGCACGGCGCCCAGCGATTTGTAGAATTCGATCGACGGCGTATTCCAGTCCAGCACCGACCATTGCAGCCGCGACCAGCCGTTCTCGACGCATTGCCTGGCAAGATGGGTCAGCAGCGCCTTGCCGATGCCCTTGCCGCGCTGCGCCGGACGGACGAACAGGTCTTCGAGATAGATGCCGGACCGGCCGCTGAAGGTCGAGAAATTGATGAACCAGACCGCGAAGCCGACCGGCTCGCCTTCCCACTCGGCGATCTCGCAAAACAGCCGCGGATGGCTGCCGAACAACGCGGCGTCGATATCAGCCTCGGAGGCTTCGACCTCGTGCGAGAGCTTTTCGTACTCGGCGAGTTCGCGCACCAGGGACAGGACCAGTCCGGCTTCATCGGGCCGCGCGCGGCGGATCGAAAGAGACATCTCAATCGCTCACACCGCGACAACGCATACGGCCGCTCATACAGCCGCTCATACAGCTACCTGGGCCTTGATATGCGGGTGCGGATCATAGCCCTCGAGCACGAAGTCCTCGTAACGGAACGCGAAGATGTCCTTCACGTCCGGATTGATCTTCATCACCGGCAGCGGCCGCGTCGGCCGCGTCAGCTGCAGCCGCGCCTGATCGAGATGGTTGGAATAGAGATGGGCATCACCGAGTGAATGCACGAAGTCACCGGCCTTCAGGCCGGTGACCTGCGCGACCATCATCGTCAGCAACGCATAGGAAGCGATGTTGAAGGGCACGCCGAGGAAGACGTCGCCGGAGCGCTGGTAGAGCTGGCACGAGAGCTTGCCGTTCGCGACGTAGAACTGGAACAGGCAGTGGCAGGGCGGCAGCGCCATCTTGTCGACGTCGGCCGGATTCCAGGCGCTCACGATCAGCCGCCGCGAATCCGGGTTGCGCCTGATCATCTCGATCAGGTTGGAAATCTGGTCGATACGGCGCCCGTCCGGCGCCGGCCATGACCGCCATTGCGAGCCATAGACCGGACCGAGATCGCCATTGGCGTCGGCCCATTCGTCCCAGATCGAAACGCCGTTATCCCTGAGGTATTTGATGTTGGTGTCGCCGGCCAGAAACCACAGCAATTCGTGCACGATCGCCTTCAGCGGCAGCCGCTTGGTGGTGAGCATCGGAAAGCCCGCACCCAGATTGAAGCGCATCTGGTGGCCGAAGATCGACAGCGTGCCGGTGCCGGTGCGGTCGTGCTTCTCCGCGCCATCGGCGAGGATCCGTTCGAGCAGGTCGTGATACTGGTTCATGGCGTCGGGTCGGGCCTTTTTGGGAAGGCGAATTTAGCGGCCGGTGGCGCTGATCGACAGCGCCGATTCGGCTGCTCACCGATTATACAAGGAAAAATGATGATTCCGTCGGCAAACGACAAGGGGCGGAACCTGCGTTCCGCCCCTCACCTATCTGCTTGATCGCATTGATCTAACGGTTCGGGTTCGCCGGACCGCGCCTGCTCAGCTCTCCAACTCCACGAACACCTCGTCGCGCTTCTTGCGCAGCGACGGCAACACCGCCAGCACCAGAAGCGAGGCGGCGATCGCCATCAGCACCGCCGACAGCGGACGGGTCAGGAACACCGTCCAGTCGCCGCGCGAGATCAACAGCGCCCGGCGCAGGTTTTCTTCCATCAGCGGACCGAGCACCATGCCGAGCAACATCGGCGCCGGCTCGAAATCATGCTTGATCAGCCAGTAGCCGACCAACCCGAACGCGCCCGCAAGAATGACGTCGACCGGCGCATTATTGACCGAGTAGATGCCGATCGCGCAAAAAATGACGATCGCGGGGTACATCAGCCGGTACGGAACGCGCAACAGACGCACCCAGATGCCGACCAGCGGCAGGTTGATGATGATCAGCATCAGGTTGCCGACCCACATCGAGGCGATCATGCCCCAGACCAGTTCGGGCTGCTTCTGCATCACCTGCGGGCCCGGCACGATGCCGTGAATCGTCATCGCGCCGACCATCAGCGCCATCACGGCGTTCGGCGGGATGCCGAGCGTGAGCAGCGGGATGAACGAGGTCTGTGCTGCGGCGTTGTTGGCGCTCTCCGGCGCCGCCACGCCTTCGATCGCCCCGCGGCCGAACCGCGACGGATCCTTGGCGATCTTCTTCTCGAACGTGTAGGCCGCAAACGAGGCGATCGTCGCGCCGCCGCCGGGCAGGATGCCGAGGATCGATCCCAGCACCGTGCCGCGCAGGATCGCCGGTGCGGAGTCCTTCATGTCCTGCTTGGTCGGCATCAAGCCGGTGACTTTTTCCTGCACCAGCTGACGGTCCATTTCCGCGCCCGCATCCAGGTTGCGGATGATCTCGGCGAAGCCGAACACGCCCATGGCGACGGTCGCGAAACCCAGTCCGTCCGCGAGCTCCGGAATGTTGAAGGCCATGCGCGAAGCGCCGGTCTCGATGTCCGAACCAACCATCGACAGCAGCAGTCCGAACACGATCATCGCGATCGCCTTCAGCACCGAGCCTTTCGCCAGCACGACCGCGAAAATCAGGCCGAGCACCATCAGCGAGAAATACTCGGCCGGGCCGAATGCCAGAGCCAGTTTTGTCAGCGGCGCGCCGAGCACGGCGATCAGGACGGTGGCGACGCAGCCGGCAAAGAACGAGCCGATCGCGGCGATCGCCAGCGCCGGACCGGCGCGGCCCTGCTTGGCCATCTGGAAACCGTCGAGCGTGGTAACGACCGAACTGGCTTCACCGGGAATGTTGACCAGGATCGACGTGGTGGAGCCGCCATACTGCGCGCCGTAATAGATGCCCGCGAGCATGATCAGCGCGCCCACCGGCGGCAAACCGAACGTAATCGGCAACAGCATGGCGACGGTAGCGATGGTGCCGATGCCCGGCAGCACGCCGACCAGCGTGCCCACCAGTGCGCCAATCAGACAGAGCAGGATATTGACCGGGATCGGGATCGAAAAGCCGCCAAGCCACGCGGGCGACCACGGCATGAACTGGAAAACAACGCCGAAGCCGAGTGAGAGATTGGAAAAGAGTTCGGACATCGTTCCTCACTGAACCAGGAAGCGGGGCCAAAGCTGCATCGGCAACCCAAGCGCATAGGGAAAAAGAAAACTGCAGAATGCGGTCAGCGCGATGCCGACGATGATCGTCTCGGTCCAGCGGGTCTCGGGCGTTCCAAGCGCCGACACCAGGAAGGTAATAAATGCCGAAACGACCAGACCGAGGGGTCGAATGGCAACCGCGAAGACAAGGATCGACAGCGCGACGAACAGCGGACCGCGCCAGGCGTAATGCACGAAGGCCGGTCCGTCGGCCAACAGGCCTATGAGCGCGATGGCGATGCCGAGCACCAGCAGCAAAACCCCGAACATCCGGGGTGCGGTGCCCGCGCCGAATGAGAACCCGCGCATGCCCTGCAGGTCGCTCGACGCCCACAACGCGAACAGCGCAACCGCTATCAGCACGACGCCGCCGAAATAATCCTGCGGCGCCTTCGGTTTGACGAGCAGCGTCAGAACCGCGACCGCCAGCAGCGGATAGGAATAGATCAGCGCCAGAAGCGCATCGGATGCGATCGGCGTCTTCGCGCCAAACGACCCAACCAGCAGGCCGGGCGCGGCGGACACCAGCGCAATCCCGTGACCGGCCAGCACCTGCAGCGGATTACGCCCGCTTGCCCCGAAGATCGTACTGAACGACCACAGCAGTTCGAAGATCTGCGGCGTCAGTGCCAGCACCAAAATGCTGAGCGCCGCCGAAGTGTGACGGGTTGTCGATGCCGATCGATCCGGCGAGTGGCCCAGTGTATCGGCCATGCATGTCTCCTCCGCGGCCAGCCTCCGGCCGCAATCACTTTTCTTGTCGGCTGGAATTGTACCCGCCCCAGAACTGCCTACCGATTTTCCTTAGATAATACCAGCAAAACCCAAAGCGCCACCGGCCAGCAGCATCCAGACCGGATTGAGCCGGGTGGCAAAGGCCAGCACCGCCGCGGCGGCCGTAATCAGGGCCGCGATCCAACTTTGGTCTGATGTCAGCGCCAAAATCAGGCCGCTGGCGCCCATCAGGCCGATCGAGAGCGGAACCAGCGCCGCCTGAATGATCGCCGGCCAGGGCGAATGGCTGGAGCGCCGCAACAGGCGGCTGACATAATAGGCAAGGATGGCTGTCGGGCCGCACATCGCCAAAGTCGCGGCCATCGCGCCGGCAACACCCGCCACCGAATAGCCGATCAGGGTCACGATCAGCACGTTCGGCCCCGGCGAGAGCTGGGAAATGGCGAAGATGTCGGCGAATTGCTTGTCGTTCATCCAGTGCTGAACATCGACCGCGACCCGGTGCATTTCGGGGATGGCCGAGTTCGCGCCGCCGACCGCAAACAGCGACATCAAGCCGAAAGTCCAGATCAGCGTCGAAACCGGGTTGGCCTCCGAATTCATGCGTTCCCCCGCCGCCGCGTGAAATAAGTGAGACCAAGGCTCAACGGGATCGCCACCAGCAGCACCGCCTGCAACGGCAGCCGCACCAGCCCGATCGCAACGAACACCGCGACCAGAATGAGAAGCCCGACCGCGTCGCGCTTGCGGATCAGGGGCATCATCATTTTGAAGACGACCGACATCAAAAGCCCGACCGCGGCGCAGGACACGCCGGCCAGGATCCGCCGCAGCGCGTCGATTTCGCCGTAGCGCGCGTACAGCGCGGCCAGGATGGTCGCAATCACCATTGGCGGCCCGATCAGCCCGGCGAAGGCCGCAATCCCGCCGGCGATACCGCGAAACCGCGAGCCGAATACGACAGACAGATTGACGATGTTCGGCCCCGGCAGGAAATGGCACAGCGCAAAGGTCTCGTTGAACTCCTCCGCCGTCATCCAGCGGTGCTGGTCGACGATGCCGCGCCGGGCCCAGACCAGCACGCCGCCGAAGCCGGCCAGCGACATTTTGGCAAACGCCATGAACAGCTCGAACAGGCCGGGCTGGTCTGGCGGGGTTTGGTCATGAAAATCCGGCGCCGGAACGGCGGCCGGCGGGGAATCCGAAGCCATGGTCAAAATCTAGAGCGGGGCATGGCCGAAGGCCAACCGAATTCGGCGTGTTCCCGTGCATTTCGCGTCACATTTCGCGTCACTTGGGGCACCAGGACCACACCACGGCGGCACTATTTTTCTCCCCACTTGCACCCTATATTGGGGGTGCCGGTTCGCCGGCTATGGAAATAAATTGCCGTCGCAATAAACCATTCGGACCCGGGGGCAGTACCCGGCGCCTCCACCCAAGCCCACCGCAATAAAGCGGGCTTGGGCGGGGGCGAAACAGGATCGACGAGGGCGTAAAGGGCGTGTTTTTTCTCGGTATGGTTCCGCCGTTATCGGGCTACGCAATAGTTGCAAACGACAACTATGCTCCGGTTGCTCAGGCTGCGTAACGCAGTTTGAAAAACCAAGTCTAAAGTCCTGATGGGTTAAGCTCCGTCAGGCGGGGTTCGGAGGCACCTGGCAACAGAAGCCTCCACTTCACTTTCTTGCGGCTTTCTTGCCTCCGGCTTGCTTCCTCCGGCTTTCTTGCGGTTTGCCATCTGACGGAAGGTTTCGACTGCAAATTCCACCGATGACGCCTGCTGACCTGCGGCCCCCGGCGGGGTACCATGGGCCAAAGGGCGAGTTGGGCAACACCGGCGCCGCCGGCATCACAACGTAACAGGACCATCATGGCGACCGACCACATCCGTTATGACGTGCTGGCGCGCGACGCGCTGCGCGGGGTGCTGCGCCGCGTGCTGACCGACGCTGCCGAACACGGCCTGCCCGGCGAGCATCACTTCTTCATCACCTTCATCTCGACCGCCGACGGCGTGAAGCTGTCGCCGCGGCTGCTCGCGCAATATCCGGAAGAGATGACCATCATCCTGCAGCACCAGTTCTGGGATCTGGTGGTGACCGAGGATCGCTTCGAGGTCGGCCTGTCGTTCGGCGGCATCCCCGAGCGGCTGGTGGTGCCGTTCGCGGCGATCAAGACCTTCCTCGATCCTTCGGTGCAGTTCCACTTGCAGTTCGAGCCGTCCGATGCCGCGATCGAGATGCCTGCGGGAAATCTGCCGGCCGTTGCCGGGCCCTCCGCCCTGCCCGTTCCTGCAACCGCCGCCGAGAGCAAGGCCGAAAGCAGCAATGAACCGGCCAAAGAGCCGGCGAAGGCGGCCGAAGGCGCCGAAGTGGTGCGGCTGGATCGTTTCCGCAAGAAATAACCGGAAACAATCCGCGCGCGACAGGATCGCCGACGCTCGATAGCGCTTTCGAGCGAAGTGGCGACCGGTTCGCGTAAAGAAAAGCGTCAAAATGCAAATCTGGAGCCTGGCTCTGATTTCAATCGGACCCAAATAGGCTCTAGACTGAACGTTCCGCTCTCAGGCGCAACGGAATTCATTCATGGCCCGGTCAGCAACATCATCGCGATCCAGATCGACCCGCAGCGAGACCGACAGCTTCGGTCCGATCGACGTCCCTGCCGATCGCTATTGGGGCGCGCAGACCGAGCGCAGCAGACAGAATTTCCGCATCGGCCAGGACCGCATGCCGATGGCGCTCGTCCATGCGCTCGGCATCGTCAAGCTCGCTTCCGCAAAGACCAACCGCGAACTCGGTCTGCTCGATACGCGCCGCGCGAACGCCATCACCCGCGCCGCGCAGGAAGTGATCGAAGGCAAACTCGACGATCATTTTCCGCTGGTGGTCTGGCAGACCGGATCGGGCACCCAGACCAACATGAACCTCAACGAGGTGATCGCCAACCGCGCCAACCAGATGCTCGGCGGTGAACTCGGCGCCAAGAAACCGGTTCATCCCAACGATCACGTCAACATGAGCCAGTCGTCGAACGATTCATTCCCGACCGCGATGCATATCGCCGCGGCGGGGCGCATCATCGCCGACCTGATCCCGGCGTTGAGCGAATTGCATCGCGAGTTGCGCAGGAAGGAAAAGGCGTTTGCAAAGATCGTGAAGATCGGCCGCACCCACACCCAGGATGCGACGCCGCTGACGCTGGGACAGGAGTTCTCCGGCTATGCCGCGCAGGTCGAGAGCGGCATCGCGCGGCTGCGCGTGGCGGTGAAGGATCTGTTTCCGCTGGCGCAAGGCGGCACTGCCGTCGGCACCGGCCTCAACGCGAAGCCGAAATTCGCCAGGCTGTTTGCCAGGCACGTCGTCAAAATTACAAAACTGCCGTTCACCAGCGCGGCCAACAAATTCGAGGCGCTGGCGTCCAACGACGCCTACGTGCTGGTGCATGGCGCGATCAATTCGGTGGCGACCGGATTGTTCAAGATCGCCAACGACATTCGCCTGCTTGGATCCGGCCCGCGTTCCGGTCTCGGAGAATTGATCCTGCCCGAGAACGAGCCGGGCTCGTCGATCATGCCGGGCAAGGTCAATCCGACCCAGTGCGAAGCCATGACCATGGTTTGCTGCCAGGTGTTCGGCAACCAGACCGCCGTCACCATTGCCGGCAGCCAGGGCCACTTCGAGTTGAACGTCTACAAGCCGGTGCTGGCATATTGTATGATGCATTCCATACAATTGCTGTCGGACGTGGTTCGCTCGTTCACCGAGCATTGCGTTGTGGGCATACGCGCCGACGAAAAGCGCATCCGCGAATTGATGGAACGTTCGCTGATGCTGGTGACCGCGCTCGCGCCAAAGATCGGCTACGACAACGCCGCCAAGGTCGCGAAATCGGCGCATGCGCGCGGCACGACATTGAAAGAAGAGGCTGTGCGGCTAGGGTTTGTTGAATCCGCGGAGTTCGATCGCCTGGTGCAGCCAGACAAGATGACACACCCCGGCTGAGCATCGCGTGCGCTCCGGAGAACCACGGGCGGGTGATATAATTATATCTCATAACGCCTAAGTAATTAGAACGTTAGTCTATCGCCATTGCGTTGACGCATGGTAGGAGCTGGAAATATTCAGTTTTCGCAGAGCGAAATTCAATTTTTGATGCTATCAGAGAGCACAATGTGGGGATTCCAATGACGATCTTGTTTGCTTGCGCGTGGCGTGACCACGCTCGCTTACGTAATAAGTTATCACGCTTTCAGGTTGCCGGATGATGGAGACGAATGTGGGAGACGTCGTCAACCTGAAGCGCTTCAAGAAGCGCAACGAGCGCGAGCAGTCGGCCAGGCTGGCCGACGCCAATCGTGCGCGTTTCGGCCGTACCAAATCCGAGCGTGCGCTGGATGAGAGTACCAAGGATCGCGCATCGCAAGTTCTGGATCAGCACCGCATCGACGGCGGAGACGCATCATGAAGTCGCCCGTCGTCAAGCGTTCGATCGTGGTCGCCGGCCACAAGACCAGCGTCAGCCTCGAAGAGGCGTTCTGGAACGGCATGAAGGAAATCTCGGGCCTGCGTAGCATGACGCTGTCCGAGCTCGTCGGCGAGATCGACAGCAACCGTCAGCAGGGCAATTTGTCCTCGGCGATACGTCTTTTCGTGCTGGACTATTTCCGAACCCGCGCGGTGCCGGCGGCAGCCGCCGCCGCACCTGAGGCAGCAAGGCATCAGGCCTAGGCGCATTTCGTCGGGGTCGCAGTCCGATCGCGTCGCGCGCGTAAGAGCACGTCGCGCGGCGTAGCGCTGGCGCGTGCCTGGCCGGGAGCATTGGCTGGTTTGTTTTCGGCGCCGCCAGTCGCTGCGCCGTGCAAGCGGGCGCCTCCCGAAAGGGGACGCGCCCGCCGCGAGAGTTTCGCAGACCTCAGTAGACGAGGCCGGTGCCGGCCGGCTTCTCGAGCGCCGCCTCCAACGAGCGATACTCCGCGCAATCGGTGCCGCAGATCGCCGCGATCCGGTTCAGATGATATTGCGCCTGATCGCGATTGCCCTGCTCGATTTGCCACAGGCCGTAATACTGCCAGGTCAGCACGTGGTTCGGGTCGGCCTTGAGTGCGCGCTCATACCAGGCTTGCGACAGCTTGTAATCGCCGAGCTTGCGGTAGGAGTAGCCGATCAGATTGGCCACGTTCGGATGATCGTCGTGACCGAGCGCCTTCAACTGCCCGATCGCGTCGGCATATTCGTTGCGGTCATAGATCGTCGCATAGGCGGCGCGATAGCCTTTCGCAAAAGCGGGATCGTCGAAACTGGATTGCTTGTCCTTTTTCTTGGCCTTTTGCGTGGTGCGGGCGCCGGGGGTCTGCCTGTTGTCGGGCGGCGCGGTCGTCTGGGTCGGATCGCCGCCCGCGCCACCACCACCGCCACCGGCGGCGAACGCTGGAACCAGCGGCGGCGCCACGGCAAGCGCCATCGAGAACATGGCGAGGGTTGCTAGTCTAATCGCGGGGTTAGGCACGCGGGCCTCCTTATGGTGGTTCGAAACTTCTCCAGCCGCATTCATAAACCCCACATTACCCGGGGCATTCCCTGACGTCGTCAGACCTGGTCTTCACAAATCCGGGAAGCCGGCCAGCCACGACGAAGCGTTGTTGAACGCCATCGGATCCGGCGCAAAATCGCGCTTTGAGGGCTAGTTGCTGTTCTGCAGCGCCGGGCGCGGCGGCGGATTGGCAACCTGCGGCGTCAGCACCAGCGGCGGCTTCGGCCTCGGCTTTGCAACGGCGCCGGGTGCCGGCCTCACGTCGATCGGTGGCGGCAGCGGCGCCACCTGCTGCTGGCTCGCCACCGGCGCGGGCGGATTGGGCGCAGGCGCACTCGTCACGGGTGGCGACGCCGGCGGGCGCGGTACGACGGTCTTCGGCCTGGCTGGAGGCCTGCGCGGATCGGGGCCGGGGACCGGCACTTGCGTCAGCGGCTCACTCGGCGGCGTCACCTGCGGCGCGGGTTGCGCATCCAGCGGCGGCGGCAGCGATATCGGCGCGGGCATCGGCGGCGGTGGTTCGCCGCGCTCGATCGCATCTAACCTTCGGGTTTCGTGATCGATCGCCCGCACCGCCAGCCAGGACGAGAGCGCCGTGACGTCGACGCTGCGGCTGAGCCCATCGGGCGTCCCGGCGGCAAACAACTGAATTTCGGGAGGGCGACCGGTGGCGGCTGCAACCATTGTCAGCGCCAGCGCGGCGCGGATGTCGGCCTGATCGGCGGGAATGTCATAGCCGCCGGAGACGGTGGCGCGCACGCCATTGGCATCGAGCGTGGTCGCGCCGACGCGCAAGCGCCCATCGCGGATGGTGAACGGGATTTGCGCCGAACCGACCGACAACGCGCCGGCCGAGAGCGCGGGTTCGACGATCTGCTTCAGCCGTGCATCGTCCTTGCTCTGGCCGGAGTCACTTGCGCGCACCGCCACCTCGAAGGCGCGCGGATCGAGCCCGGCAATTCGGCGGATTCCAGCGTCACGGTCCCGCTGCCGGACAGCGCACCTGTCAATGCCTGTGCGCTGCGGCCCTGGCTCGCCAGCGTCAGCTGCATCGAGGCGCGGCCCGTGGGCATCACGAGGTTGCGATAGCGCAGCGCGGTGCCGTCGACGCCGCTCAATTGAATGCTGGCATTCAACACGATCCCGTTAGCGCCCGGCCTGGCGTCGAAACTGGCCGACGCCTCGCCGCCGCCGATCTTGCCCTTGATGGCGTCGAACGTCAGCGACTGGCCGTCGCTCCTGACGATCCCGCTCACCGGCTGCAATTCGCTGCCGCCGGGCAACTGGCCGCGCAGCGCCTGGAACGCGACCTTGCCGCGCCAGCCCTTCGCCAGCCCCGCGCCCAGCGGCTCGGCGGCGTCATGTCCGGCTGCGCCGAGCGCCAGCGCGAAGGCCGGCGCCAGCGCAAGCTGGTCGAGGCCGATCTCGCCCTCGATGTTTTTCTCGTCGCCCGATTTCTCGCTGCCAAGGGTGACCGCGACATGCCCGCGCAGCCGCGAACCGGCAATGCTGCTGTCGAGATCGTCGAACGTCAGCCTGCTGCCGGCGAGCGATACCCGCGACGACAGGGCGATATTCCGCGCCAGCGCGTCGGACGGTTTGAGATCGAGCAGCGGTCCGAAATCGGCATTGCGAACCTTCAAGACAACACTGGCCCTCGCCTCCTGCGCCCACGGCTCCGCCGAGCCTTCTGCATCGGCATCGAGCCCCGCGCCCGAGATCTTCGCTTTCAGCCGCAGTGAGGCACCCCACGCACCGCTCGCCGTGCCCTCGAACTGCGCCGGGCCCTCGCCGGCCGCAAGGGTGCGATCAAGCCCGAGCAGCGCCAGCAAGGCGCGGCCCTGATTTGACGATATCTTCGACTCGATGCCGAGTTCACTGCGTCCCAGCGCCTGGAGGTCGATGCCGTGGATCGCCGCAACAAGCGGCTTCGCGGTGATCGTGGTGACGCCCTTGAGCTGCGGCGCGTCGATATCGAGCACCGCGCGCGCATTGGCGCGATCGGCCTGCCCGGCATTCCTGTCGAGTGCGAGCGTGAGTTTGACGCGCGCAGGTCCCTGGCTCGCGCCCATCGCGTTGAGCCGCGTGACCAGCGATGGCGCAAACGGGGCAACCAGCGACGGTGAGTTGGGCAAGCGACGGCGCCGTCGAGTTGAGCTCCAGCTTCCCCAGCGACGCGACGCGATCGAAACGGCCGATGCCTTCCAGGGCGACCTTGCCGGGCTGACCAATATTCAGCTGGTCGAGCGAAAACGCTTTCGGGCCGTAGCCGAACCTGGCCACCAGCGGCCGCAGTTCCTGGCCGCTCGAGATGGCGCGGCCGATATCGAGCACGAAATGCCCTTCGTCCGGCCACTCGGCCTGCGGGCCCGCAAGCGAACGGGCAAACGCGGCAGCCGCATCGAGGTCGAGGCTTTCCGCCTTCAGCTCCGCCGAAATCTTCGAGCCGCGATCGGCATCACGGTGCGAAACCGCGACGCGGCCTTCCACCGCGCCGCCATCGATCTCGGCCCTCATCGCATCGATGCTGAAACCATCAGGCGCCACGGTGACATCGCCGCGCAGCCGCAACGGCTTCTGGCTGCGATAGGCGATATCGCCACGGCCCTGCAGCCAGGTCATCAACGCGTCCGGGTCCGACGATTCGACATTGAGCGCGGCCTTGAACTGGTCGGGCGAACCGACTTTTGCGCCCGCGTCGCTCAGCAACACCCGGGTCGCGCCCGGCGCACGGAAATCCAGCTTGCTCACGCGCCAGGATTTGCCGTCGCCATGGAGTTCGGCGGCAATGTCCTGCAACGGACGTCCGCCGAGCATGACCTGCTCGGAGGCGAGTTCGACCTGCGCCGGAATCGGCGCCATCGGAATTCCCGACATCAGCGCGCGCAGCGCCGGCAGTACGCGGACCGGTTCGGCCGCGTTGTTGTCCTTGCTGTCCTTGTTGTTCTCCCTGGCGAGAAACCGGTCGGCGTCGAGCTGGCGCGCCGACAGCGCGGCGCGCAGCAGCGGTGACGCACCGAAACGGATGTCGCCGTTGCCGGAAAGTTTCAGCGCGCGATCTTCGGCGCCGTAGCTCATTTCGAGCGCCTCGAGCCGCGCGGCCGAGGGATCGGCCTTGACCCGCGACGTGATGCGCCACGGCGGCGACGCCTCGTTGCCGCCGCCCCTTTGTGCGGATGGGCTCGCCAGCGTCACCGCGCCTTCGAAGCGCGGCGCGCGCGCCTCGAACGCCAGCACGCCGTCGAGATCGACCGCGAGCGTCCGCGGACCGGGATCGATATTGACGTGAACGCGCGTGCCGTTGCCGTCCGAAGTCTGGCCCGAGGAGACCCGAAACGGATAGCGCGTGCCCGACAGCACGAAATTGCCGTCGCCACGGATCGAGCCCGCGAGCGAACGCACGTCGCCGGAAAAGGCGATGTCGCCCAGCTCCAGCGTGCCGCGGCTACCCGCATCGTGCAGGGCGATCCGGCCGGTGAGATTGAGGCGGTCGATCGCCAGCGAACCCAAATTGAACGTCCCGGCCGAGGCAGGCCAGTCGATCCGCCCCTTGGGATCGAGGCCGAGATCGAGCGAGATGCCGTTGATCGTGAGTTCGGTGGCGCGCACCTCGCCGCGCATCAGCGACCCCAGGCTGAATTCGACGTCGAGCTTGTCGGCGCGGACCTTGCCGAGATCGTTGGCGCCGCCGACCACCACCGAGCGCAGCTGCAGCGACGGCGCCGGCAACAGCCGCGCGTCGAGCTTGCCGCCGACGCGCACCGGCGCCCCGATGATCCGGGTCGCCTCGGCCTCGAATTGCGGGCGGAACTGATTCCAGTCGATGAAATACGGCCCGACGAGTGCGGCCGCGAGCGCAATGATGAAGGCAATTGCCAGGCCGAGCAGCGTCGTCTGCACGGTGTCTCCCTTTGAACCCGCTCCGGCACAGACCGCGCCACGCGAACTCAGGGCCGGAGCAGCCCAATATATAGAGAGAAGTGTGGCGAAGTCACAGCGGTATGAGCGCCGGCGCCCGTCCGGTCCGGATTAACCAGAACCGGGCGCGCGCGTGCGCCGGGCCGGCATGATTACCAGCTGGCGGGCAGACGCTTCAGGCCGCGCAGCACGAAGGTCGGCCGCCATTCGGGATTTACCGCGTCATCGAGCCGCAGGTCGGGGAGACGGCGCAGCAGGGTCGAAATCGCGATCTCCGCCTCGATGCGCGCCAGCTGGGCGCCGAGGCAGAAGTGGATGCCGCCGCCAAAGGACAGCGGCCGCACATTGGGCCGGGTAATGTCGAGACGCTCCGGGTGATCAGGGTAGACCGCGGGGTCGTGATTGGCCGAGCCCAGCAGGCACAGCACGCTTTCGCCCTTGGGAATGCGCTTGCCGCCGAGGTCTTCGATGTCTTCCAGCGCCACCCGGCCGGTCAGTTGCACCGAGGAATTGTAACGCAGGAACTCTTCGATGGCGTTGGTGATGAGTTCGGGCTTCGCCTTCAGCAGCGCGAGTTGGTCCGGATTGCGATGCAATGCCAAGAGGCCGTTGCCGATCAAATTGACCGTCGTCTCATGGCCGGCGCCGAACAGCAGGATGATGTTGGCGGTCAGTTCCTCGTTGGAGAGCTTGCTGCCCTCCTCCTCGGCCTGCACCAGCTGCGTGATCAGGTCGTCGCCGGGATTTTTCCGCCGCAGCTCGAACAATTGCTGGAAATACATCGCCGACATCACGCTGCCGGCGTTGGCTTCCTTGATCTCTTCCGGTGACAACGGCACGGGATCGAGGATGCGGCCACCCGTGCGCGCCCTGCTGTAAAACGCTCCGCGATGCTCTTCGGGGATCCCGAGCATGTCGCAGATGATGGTGACCGGCAGACGAAATGCGAAATCCTCGATCAGGTCCATTTTCCCCTGGGGAATGATCCGGTCGAGAGCCTCGTCGACGACCTGCTGGATGCGCGGCCGCATGTCCTCTACCCGGCGCGCAGTGAACGCCTTCACCACCAGCCCGCGCAAACGGGTGTGGTCGGGCGGATCCTGCTGCAGCATCATCAGGCCAAGGCTGCGAAAGGCCGGCTCATCCATGATCTTGGGGCCGTAGCGGCGGATGCTGCGCTCGGCATGCTCCTTGCCGAAGCGCTTGTCGCGGATCACGAGGCTCGCTTCGGCGTGGCGGCTGGCGACGAATACGCCGAGCGGGGTGAGATGCACCGGATCGGTGATGCGCATCCGCTCGTAATGCGGATAGGGGTTGCGGATGAATTCCGGGGACAACGGGTTGAAGAGCGGTTCGCTCGTCGCAGCCTGAACATGCTCGTTCATGGGGACCTCTGTTGGTTTCCACACCGCATGGCTTATCGTATCGCCGTTCGCAGCCGCCGGAGCCGCTATCCGAACAAATGCAACTCGATACACTATTGTATCGAGTTGCATTCTGACCTAAAATGAGCCGATGTCAAGAGTCCGAACCAGACCGACCCGTGACGATACCCGCGACAAGTTGTTCGAGGCGGCCGCGCGCGTGTTCGAGGAACACGGCATCGGCGGCGCCAGCATCGAAACCATCGCGGCCGCGGCCGGTTTCACCCGCGGCGCGTTCTATTCCAACTTCAAGGGCAAGGACGAATTGATCATCGCCATGCTCGAGGATCACGTCGAGCAATCGTTTCGACGCCATCTCGACCTGCTCGCCAGGCACCGGAACCCTGCCGATCTCATCGACGCGCTGAAGACCATGGACCGCAGCGAGCAGGATCCGCTCGGCCGCTCTCCCCTGCTGCACATGGAAATGATCCTGTTCGTGGCGCGCGCCGAAAAGCGCCGGCCCGAACTCGCCAAGCGCCTGCGCGCCCGGCGAAAGCTGATCGCCGACATCGTCGAGACCACGGCGAAGAACAGCGGCAAGAAGCCGGCACTCGCGCCCCGGCTGGACCGGGGCGATTGTGCTGGCGATGGAGGACGGCTTCCGCCTGCACCGCCTGATCGATCCGGAGACCACGCCGGCCGACAGCTTCCTGCGCGCGATCGACGATCTGCAGCGGGCGATCGGACGTTGCATCGACCTGAAGCCGCCTGCCGGCGCCGTGCACCTTGTGCATCTGGCCCGCGACCGCGCGAATCTTGCCGGGGCGACGCCTGCCAGATCGCGATCGCCGACAGCGCGCTGACGGCGATTCCGATCGCAAAGGCAATCGTGTAATCGCCGAAGCGATCGTACAGAATGCCCGTTGCCCACGGGCCCGCGGCGCCGCCGGCCAGCGCCGCCAGCATGATGGTGCCGAAGATGCTGCCGTAGTGCTTGCCCTGGAATATTTCGAGCACGACCGCGCCCATCACCGAGGTCAGGCCATAGCCGAGCGCGCCCTGGGTCAGGATCATCAGATAGACCAGCGGCAATACCGGCGCGAATTTCAGCGCGATCAGCGCCGCAAAGCAGATCGCAAAGCCGAGGCAGCTCATCGCCCAGATCCATTCGCGCCCGATCCGGTCGGACAGATGGCCGAGCCAGATCTGGCCGGGAATGCCGAGCAGGCTGACGACGCCGAGCGCCCACACCGCGACATTGGCGCTGAAGCCGATGTCGAGCAGGAATTTGGTCTGGTGCACCTGCACCGCGTACCAGATGTACAGGCCGCAGAAATAGCCGAGCGCGATCCACCAGAACCGCGCGGTGCGAAGCGCGCGGCGCAGGGTCCAGTCGGTGCCGGCCCAAACGGGATCGACGATGTTCGAGACCGGCTTGGCTGAGGTTGCCGTCGGCGCGGCGTCGCCGTCCGGCAGCAGGCCGATATCCTCAGGGCGCTTTCGCAGCAACAGATTGATCGGCGCCAGCACGACCAGGATCAAAATGCCCATCGCGGTGCAGGCGGTGCGCCAGCCGGTCTGCTCGATCATGTGCTGCACCCAGGGCAGCAAGGTCACCGAGCCGATGCCGACGCCGGCAAACGCCAGCCCGATCGCAAGGCCGCGGCGGCGAATGAACCAGTTCGGCACGAACAGCGATTGGCCGGAATAGCCGAGGCAGACGCTGCCCGCGCCGACCAGCACGCCGATGGTGAGATAGAGATGCCACGGCTGCGACGTCAGCGGCGCCAGCAGCAAGCCGCCGCCCATCAGGGCGACGCCGAGTTCCATCACCGCGCGCGGGCCGAAGCGATCCATCATCCGCCCGATCAGCGGGCTGACGGCGCCGGACACCACAAAGCCGAACGAGAAGGCGCCGGCGGTGACGCCGCGCTCCCATCCGAACTCGGAGATGATCGGCGGAAAGAACAGCGAGAACGCGGTCCGCGCATTGACGCCGATCGCCATGGTGACGAACGTCACCGCGACGATCATCCAGCCGTAAAAGAAGGGAAGCCGCATCAGCCTGCGTATCGTTTCATTCGAAACCGTTCAAGTGCCGGCGGTCTCGATCCCGGGCGCATTCAGGACGCCGACGGCGTCAGGGCATGGCTCTCGTGCCCGAAATAGGCGCGTTCGAGCCGCTGCGGCAGATTGCTCTCGCTGGTCGGCGCTTCCAGCACGATATTGCCCTGCACCAGCGCGTAGACGCGGTCGGCGGCGGCAAGCGCCTTCTCCAGCAATTGCTCGACCAGCAGCACCGCGGTGCCCTGCTGGCGCAACTGGGCGATGACGTTGAGCACGCGATCGACCAGCACCGGCGACAGGCCGGCCGAGGGTTCGTCGAGCATCAACAGCCGCGGGCGGCGCACCAGGCCTTGCGCGACCGTCAGCATCTGCTGTTGCCCGCCGCGAGAGCGCGCCGCCGCGCTCGTGACGTTTCTCGGCGATCTCGGGAAAGAACGACAAGGCTTCCTCGACGCGCGTCGCGCGCTCGCTGCGCGGCAGGTCGTAGCCCGCCAGCAACAGATTGTCGGTGACGGAAATCTGGGTGAACACGCGATGGCCTTCGATGACATGCACGAGCCCGGCGCGCGCGGTCTCGCGCGGCGTGGCGTTGGTCATGTCGCGGCCATCGAAGCGCACATGGCCGGCATTGACCGGCAGCAATCCCGACAGCGCGCGCAGCATGGTGGTCTTGCCGGCGCCGTTGGGGCCGAGCAAGGCCACCACTTCGCCGGCCGCGACCTTGAAGTCGATGCCGTGCAGCACGCGGATCTTGCCGTAGCCGGATTCCAGCGCGTCGACCGAGAGCAGAGGTTCAGCCGCCGAGGTAAGCACTGACCACCTCCTTGTGAACGCGAATCTCGGCCGGCGTTCCCGCCGCCAGCGTGCGCCCGAGATTGAGCACGGTGACCTGATCGCAGATGTCGAAGATCAGGTCGGCATGGTGCTCGACCAGCAGCACGCCGGTGCCGCGGGCGCTGATCGCCTTGATCAGCCCGGCCAGCCGTTCGATCTCGTCGCTGGAGAGGCCGGCGGCGGGTTCGTCGAGCAGCAGGAAATCCGGATCGAGCATCAGCGCGCGCGCGATCTCGATGAAGCGCAGCTCGCTGTGCTGCAGGCGGTCGGCGCGAACCTCCGCCAGCGCCTCCAGTCCGACGACGCCGAGCAGCGCGCGCGCCTTGGCGCCGAGCATCTGCTCGTCCTGGCGGTTGCGCGGCAGCGCCAGCAGCGCTTCGACGAAGCTCGCCTTGCCCTCGATCGTGCCGCCGATCATCACGTTCTGCAGCACCGAGGCCTCGCCGATCACGCGCGGGGTCTGGAAGGTGCGCGCGATGCCGCGCGCCGCGCGCAACACCGGCATGCCCGGCGGCAGCGCGTCGTCGCCGAGCGTCATCGTGCCGGCCTTGGCGGCGTAATAGCCGGAGATCACGTTCAGCGTCGTGGTCTTGCCGCTGCCATTGGGACCGATCAGGCCGTGGATCTGGCCGGGCGCGACGTCGAGATCGAGGCCGTCGATGGCGCGCACATTGCCGAAGCTCAGCGCGATGCCGCGCAGCGCAAGCGTCCTGCCGCCCGTGCTCCGGCGCACGATATCGGCGAGCGCCGCGGGGCGCGGCACGATGGCGCGATTGCTCGCGAGCGGACGGCGGTTGCGAAAATCGAGCAGCGCCGCGATGCCGCCGGGCATGACCAGCACGATCACCAGCAGCAGCACGGCGTAGAGGAAGGTCGACCACGCCGCCAGCGGTGCGGCGATCTCCGGCAGGATGGTGAGGATGATGGTGCCGAGCATCGGCCCCAGGATCGAACCGCGGCCGCCGATCAGGATCGCGATGAAGAACAGCACCGACAGATCGAAGGTGAAGGCGTCCGGCGTGATGTAGGTCTGCAGGGTCGCGAACAATCCGCCGGCGATCGCCGCCAGCGCGCCGGCAAACAGGAAGATCGCGATCAGCATCCGCGGCTTGGAAATGCCGGTGGCCTCCGCCGCGACTTCGGCGTCGCGCACCGCGATCAGGGCGCGGCCGAACCGGCTGCGGGCGACATTGGCGCTCATCCAGGTGGTGAAGGCGGCAATCGCGATGCAGAGCGTAGTAGAAGCCCCACGCGGTATTGAAGGGCGCCGGAAACTCCGGACCTGCGATGCCGATGCCGCCGCCGGTGACGCTCTGCCAGGCCAGCGCGATCTGCGTGACGATGGTGGCGAAGCCGAGCGTCGACATCGCGAAATAGAAGGTGCGCAACCGCAGCGCCGGCAGGCCGACGATCACGCCGAACACCGCGCCGACGACGCCGGCAATGGGCAATGCGGCGAATACCGGCACCGGCGGCATGACATTGCCGGCGACCAGCACGCTCGTGGTGTAGGCGCCGAGCGTCAGCAGCGCGACATAGCCGATCGCAAGATGGCCGGCGAAACCGACCACCAGGTTGAGGCCGGAGACCAGCACCCAGTAGATCGCCGCCCGCGTGCCGATCAGCGCCCAGTAGTCGTTGCTGACGAACGGCAGGATCATCGCCAGCGCGAGAATGCCGAGAAACGGCGCCAGCTGCGGCAACGCCGCGCGGATCGCGCCGGTTTCGTGCTGTGCTGGCGTGGCGGTGACCGAGGTCATCACACCCTCCGCGCCGTGGCGGTGCCGAACAGGCCCTGCGGCGCCGCCAGCAGCACGACGATGAACAGCGTGAACACGGCGACCGACGAGAAGATGCCGCCGACCAGGAAATTCGCCGCCTGCTGGAACAGGCCGAGCGCCAGCCCGCCGACGATGGCGCCGCGGTTGTTGCCGAGCCCGCCGAGCGCGACCGGCACGAAGCCGTAGAAATTCAGCAGCGCGCCGTTGGCGAAGAACGCCAGCAGCAATTCGCCGCCGGAAAATCCGGCGACGCCGCCGATCACGCCGGCGAGCGCGTAGCTCGCGACGCGCAGATTGCGCTCGGGCAGGCCGAGCGCGCGCGCGGCGAAATTGTCCTCGGCGATCGCGAGGAAGGCGCGGCCGACCAGGGTGCGGCGATAGAGATATTCGAGGCCAGGATCGTGATCGCGCAGGCCACCACCGGCAGCCAGAATTTCTCGTCCCAGACGCCGCTGCCGAGCCCGAACAGGCGCGGGAACGGCTGCGGCTCGGTGCCCCATTTGATCGCCGCGACCTGCTGGATCATCAGCGCCAGCGCCAGCGTCGAGAGCACATAGAGATGCTGGTCGAGGCTTTTCAGCACCGGCCGCACCGCGACGAATTCGGTGATGATCCCGATGATCGCGCAGCCCAGCAGCGTCAGCAGAAAGCCGACGAAGATCGGCATGCCCAGCTTCAGCGTGAACATCGAGCCGAACACGCCGCCGAGCATGGCCAGCTGGCCGGCGGTGAAGCTCATCACCCGCGAGGTCGAGAACATGGTGTTGTAGGTGACGCCGACGAGCGCGTAGATCGCGCCCGCCGCGAGACCGGATGCGAGGATCGAGGCGAGCATGTGCTACCGCCCTCTTCCGCCGCTTTATGAATATCCCGGCGCGAGCGCGAAGGTGCCGTTCTTGGCGGTGGAGGCTTCCGACATCACGATCTCTTCGGTCAGATAGCCGTTATGCTGGGTCGGCGAGAAGGTGTAATTGCCGAAATAGCCGGGATATTTCGACAGCGTGTTCCAGTAGGCGATGATCCCGGCGCTGTCGGTCGATCCGCTTTCCGCGACCGCCTTGGCGATCAGTTCGATCGCGTCGATGCCGCCGGCGATCCACCACAGCAGCGTGTCGCTCATCACGACGTTGGCCTTGGTCAGACGCGCGACCAGGTCCTCGCTCTTCGGCGGCAACTTGCCGGCCGCGTCGTAGCTGCAGCTCTTGTAGCCGATGGCGTAGACTTTTTTCCAGTTGGCGGGCTTTTCGACCAGACCGGCGATCTCGCCCGAAGACATCGAGGGATGGCCGACGAACGGCACGTCCCAGTTCATCACCGCGCGGACGTTGAACATGCGCGCTTCCATGCCGGTGGAGACGCTCCAGACCACGATCACCTCGGCGCCGGCGTTCTTGGCGCGCAGCATGTCCGGCGTCATGTCGGGCTGGGTCGAGTCGACATTGGCCTGATAGACCACGTCGGCGCCGTCCTTCTTGAACGCCGCGACCGAAGCGCCGACCGCGGTCACGCCGTAGCCGGTGGTGTCGCCGATCACGGCGATCTTCTTCACCTTGAGGATGTTGAGGCAATAATTGCGGACCGCGTCGTCCCACTGGCTGTTCGACGGCGCCATGCGGAAGGCGTTCGGAAACTTGGTGGTGTCGATCAGGGTTTCGACGACGCAGGGATGAATATCCGGCATCTTGGCGCGCGCCATGATCGGCGTGGTCGCCAGCGCCTCGCCCGAATTGAGCGGGCCCCAGATGGCGTGGACCTTGGCCTGGCTGATCAGTTCCTGCGTGGCGTTCACCGCCTTGGTCGGATCGCCCTGGGTATCGCGCATGAAGATTTCGATCTTGCGGCCCTTGACGCCGCCGCCGGCGTTGATGGCATCCACCGCGAAATTCACGCCGCGGTTGAAGCCGATGGTCGGCGCCGAGCTCGGCCCGGTCATCGCCGCGAGGCAGCCGATCTTGATCGGCTCGGATTGCGCGATGGCGGGGGCAGGAAACGAAAATGCTGCAGCGCCCGCTGCGCCGGCGCTGCCCAATAATACGTCACGACGTGAAATGGTCATGTGATGCGTTCCCTGTTCCCTTTGCGGCGCCCGTCATTGGCTGCGGACGCCGGTTTCGTTGATTTTCCGCGGCTCACGGGCCGCGGTTTGGTGAGTTAAGTTTGAACCTGACGCGAGAAACTTGTCCAGCGGTTATGCGGACATGGCAGATCAGTGTTCATGGCCGGCGCCCCCAGCGGTCGGCATTGACGGCGCCGGCCGGAGCCTCGCCCGCGATGATCTTCTCGACCTGCCGGACCGTCTCCAGCGACTGGCTCTCGATCGCCGGCGGCGTCAGACCGCCGATATGCGGCGTCGCGATCACATTCGGCAGTTTAGCCAGTTCCGGCGTCGGCATCTGATCCAGGGCGCGGCCGACATCCATCGCGGCACCTGCGATGCGATTCTCGCGCAACGCCGCCGTCAGCGCCGCCTCATCGACCAGATTGCCGCGCGACAGATTGATGAAGAACGCATGCGGCGACATCCGCGCCAGCGCCGCCTGCCCGATCAGATTTTCCGTCTCTTCATTGGCGACCGCGAGGCACACGACAAAATCGGCGCGGCCAAGCAGATCGTCGAGCGGCACATGCGCGATATCTGGCTCGTTCACGGTCGCAAAGGGATCGGCGACCAGAACCTCCATGCCCAGCACCCTGGCGATCCCGGCCAGATAGCGGCCGATGCTGCCATAGCCGATGATGCCGAGACGGCTGCCGGCGAGTTGCCGGCCCATGATGACCTTGGGCTTGCGCCCGGCGTGATAGTCGGCGCTGGCGCGCGAGACGCCGCGCGACAGATCGACCATGAATCCGAGCGCGAGTTCCGCCACCGACTGCACGAAGCCGGGTCCGGCCTGCGTCACCAGCACGCCAGCTTTGGAGGCGGCGTCGACATCGATATTGCGGATATCGACCGCGCAGCGAACGAAGGCGCGCAGTTTCGGCAACCGCGGAAAGATCTCGCTGGGACCGGCGGTGAGCCGGTCGGCCACGATGATATCGACATCGCGGGCCGCCGCGATCAGGCCGAACGCATCCAGCGCCTCGTCGCCCTGATGCAGCTGGACGTCGGCGATCGCCTGCAAGCCGTTCAGGCTGCGCTCGCCGTAATATTGCGCCCTCGCCTGCGGCGTATGGGTGAGCAGGACTTTCATGTCAGTACCCGAACGCGTGCGGCAGCGTCGTGCTGATGGCAGGCACGAAGGCGATCACCAGCAGACACAGCAGCAGCAAGCCGAGATAACCCATGATCGGCTTGATGGTCTGCTCGATCGGCACGTTGCCGATCAGGCAGGCGCCGTAGAGCCCGAGCCCGAGCGGCGGCGCGAACAGGCCGAGCCCCATCGAAATGACAAGCACCACGCCGAAATGCAGCGGATCGATACCGAGCTTGACCGCCACCGGCAACAGCAGCGGTCCGAAGATGATCAGCGCCGCGGCGCCTTCCAGCACCGAGCCCATCACGATCAGCACCACGATCGACAGCAGCATGAACAGCCAGACGCCGTGCGAGCCCGACAGCGACAGCATGATGTCGCCGACCATATGCGGCACCTGCTGCAGGGTGAGAATGAACGCCAGCGATTGCGCGGCGGCGACGATGAACAGCACCAGCCCCGAGCGCGTCGCCGATTGCACGAAACTGTGCACCGCCGTCTTGAAGCTGAGCTCGCGGAACACGAGGCTGCCGATGACGATGGCATAGACCGCCGCAAAGGCCGAGATTTCGGTGGCGGTCGCAAAGCCGCTCTTGAAGCCGAAGAAGATCATGAAGATCAGCCCGAACGAGGCGATCGCGCCGCTCCACAGCCCGGAGACGGGAATCTGCGGCTCGTCGTCTTCGATCGCTGCCGGGCGCTTGCCGAGAATGATGCAGAGCACGATCAGCGCCAGCGCCATCAGGCCGGCCGGCAATATGCCCGCGACGAACAGGCCGCCGATCGACAGATTGGCGACGAAGCCGAGGATGATCAAATTGATGCAGGGCGGAATGGTTTCCGCCATCACCGCGGACGCCGCCAATAGCGCCACCGCGCTGCCGGGATTCTGCCGGGAGCGCCGCGCCGCCGGGATCAGCACCGAGCCGACGGCGGCGACATCGGCCATCTTGGAGCCGGAGATGCCCGAGAACAGCACCATCGACATCACCATCACGACGTTCAATCCGCCGCGCATGCGCCCGACCGCCCGCTGCAGCAATTCGATCAGCCGGACCGACATGCCGTTGGCTTCCATCAGATAGCCGACGAGGATGAAGAACGGGATCGCCAGCAACACGAAATTGTCGATGCCGCGCGCCATCTGCTGCGCGAAGATCACGCCCGGCAGCGTGCCCTCCACCCAGATGAAGATCAGCGCCGCCAGCGCCAGCGCAAAGCCGATCGGCAGTCCGCCGAACAGCGTGAGGAAGAAGCCGACCAGCATCAGCGCGTTCGACGACGGCACCGTGTTCGGCGACAAGAAGTCCCACGCCAGATAGAGGCCGACGACAATGGCGGTCGCGACGATGCCGGCGACCATGTCGCGAAGCGGGCGCGTGCAGAACAGCTCGAACGCGAACACCGTCATGAACAGCGCACCGACGCCCATCGGATAGAAGGTCCATTCCAGCGGCAGCCCGGAGCCGGAGGTCTGCCCCGTCGTCAGCCAGCCCATCTTGATGGCGTTGAACGCGACATAGCCGGCAATGATCGTCACCAGCAGCGCGCCGACGGCGTCCACCACGCGCCTGACGCCGCCCGGCAGCATGTCGATGAAGAACGCCACGCCGAGATTTTCGCTGCGCGCCAGCGCGCTCGCAGCACCAAAGAAGCTCGAGCCTACCATCAGCCCGCGCGCGACGTCGTCGGCCCATTCGACCGGCGCGTTGAACAGGAAGCGCAGCAATACGGAAACGCAGACCACCAGCAGGTCGGCGACCAGCAGGATCGCCGCCGTGACGTCGCTGACCGTGAGCAGCGCAGCTGATATCCGGTGGCCGCCGCTGGACGCGGGCACGGCGACTGACATGGCCTGCAACCTCAGGCCTGCGTCGCGCGGATCGCATCCACCACGGGCTTCGCCTCGGGGCGCGCCTTGATGAAATTGTCGGTCTGCGGAAGCACGCGCTTGCGGAACGCTTCCTTGTCGCATTCGACGATGGTGACGCCCTTGTCGGCGAGATTCTTGAGCGCTTCCTTTTCCATCTCCAGGCCGTGGGCACGCGTATCGGCCGCGGCCTTTTTGGCCGAGTCGAGGAAGCCTTCGCGCAGCTTCGGATCCATCCGGTTGAACGTCACTTCGCTGAAATAGGTCGCGAGCGGCGAGAAATTATGTTGCGTCAGCGCGTAGTGCTTGGAGGTCTCCCAGAACTTGCTGGCGAGGATGGTCGGCGGATCATGCTCGAGCCCGTCGAGCACGCCGGCCTGCAACGCCGTGTAGATTTCACCGAACGCCAGCGGCGTCGCGGCCGCGCCCATCAGGCGAAGACACTCGGTAATGACGGGATTGGGCAGCGTCCTGATCTTGAGGCCGGCGAGATCTTCCGGACCCTTCACCGGCTTCTTCGCCAGCACGCTGCGCGAGCCGAAATTATAGGCCCAGGAGATGATGCGGATGCCGGCGCCCTTGAGCAGCGCGTCCTCGATCGGTTTCGCCGCGCCGGCGTCGAACGCCTTGGTCTGCTGCGGAAAACTCGAGAAGAGATAGCCGAGGTCGAAGGTGCCGACCAGCGGCACCAGATTGGCCGAGATCGACGAACCCGAGATCATCAGGTCGATGACGCCGAGCTTGACCGAATTGATGACGTCGATTTCCTGGCCGAGCTGGTTGTCCGGGAAGAACGTGACCTCGACCTGTTCGCCGAGCCCGTTCGCCTTCAGATGCTTGACCAGATTGTCGTAGTAGACGCGGCCATTGGCGTATTTGGGATCGTTCGGCAGCGACGACGAGCATTTCATTTTCAGCGTCGCGGCCTCCGCCCGCCCGACGATCGCCGGCGACAGCACGACGCCCGCGGCGACGGCCGTCGATGATTGCAGGAACACGCGCCGGTTGATGGGCACAGTCTTCATGGCGCTTTTTCTCCCCAAACGAGTTTTTTGTCGTGCCGCGTTTGATGCGCGGCAGCTCTATTTGTCCAAATGTATGACAAAAAGGAAACCGCGCGCAAGGGTGCTTGAAAGGGTGCTTCGAAAAAACCTTGCTTGCGCCGTGCAGCGTGCGCGGACCGGTACTGCGGTGCGCTTTCAGTCGCTACTTGGTCCGCGCGATGGTGGTGCCGTCCCAATCCTCAGCCGCGGGATTCTCGAGCTGCTGCTTGCAGCGTTCGATCATGACCGATGACGCCGCATCGCCGTTGCGGATTTCCTTTGCCGTTTCGAACGCGGCGATCGCGGCGGTGAACTCGCGCGCGCGCCAAGCCGCCAGTCCGGCCTCATAGGCTTCCACCCAGTCGGGCGCGCCGCCGGATCGATCGGCCATGTCGAGCAATTCGTAGATTTGCAGGCCACCGGCGCGGCCATAGACGGCAAGGCGGTCGAGTTCGCGCACCACGATGCGCTCACCCGCCAGCCGCCGCGTCTCGGGGCCGATGATGATGGTGGAGCCGTAGACCTTGTTGGTGCTCTCCAGCCGGCTCGCGATGTTCACGGCGTCACCGATCACGGTGTAGTTCAACCGCACTTCCGATCCGATATTGCCGACCAGCATGTCGCCGGAATTGATGCCGATACGGATTTTGACCGGCTGGCCGTGGTCGTCGACGAGGCCCGCCTCCGCCATCGCGCGCTGGCACGCCAGCGCGGCGCGGCAACAATCGACGGCATGATCGGGATTGGCCGCCGGCGCGCCCCAGAACGCCATCACGGCATCGCCGATGAACTTGTCGATGGTGCCGCCGGTTTCCTGGATCTGCACCGAGACCGAATCGAAATAGCGCGACAGCAGCGGGATGATGCGGTCGCCGAGCCGCTCCGACATGCCGGTAAAGCCGGCGAGATCGATGAACATCACGCTCATCGGCCGCACCGCGCCGCCGAGCCGCGCGCCGTTGCCGTCGCTGACCAGCCGCTTCACCAGATCGGCCGGGATGTATTTCCGGAACGCGGCGAGCCCCTGCGCCATGTCGCCGATGGCGCCGGAGAGGTTTTCGATCTCGGTCAGCCGCGACGGATGCCGCTGCACTTTATCCAGATCGAAGCGCTCGACATGGCGGATCTCGCCGACCACCTTGATCAGGGGCGCGGCGATCAGGCGCTGGGCGAGCCACGCCGACAACAGCCCGGCAAACACGATCAGCACCGCAAGCCCAATCAGCAGTTTCCGGATCGTCATCTGCACCGGGCCTAAAAATTCCGATTCCGGCACCACCGTCACCAGCGACCAGCCCGGAAACGAGATCGGCGTCAGCACCGCCTGATAGGCCTTGCCGTCCCGCGTCACCTGACGATGCAGCGCCTCGCCCTCGCCCGGATTGTAGGCGCTGCCGGCGTTGCGCATCGCGTCCACCGCGACCGGAAACAGCGGATGATCGGTCTTCAGCGGCATCACCTCGCTGGCCTTCGAATCGGGCGCCGCGACCACGCCGCCTTGCCGATCGAGGATGAAGGCGCCGGCCGATTTTCCGACGGTGAGCTGCGACAGGAAATTCGAGACCCGCGTCAGTTCGATGATGATGGCGATGACGCCGGCGGGCTTTTGATCGATCTCGACCGGCGCCGCGAAGGCCGCCGCCAGCCGTTCGCCGTTGGGATGCGTCGTCAGCGTCGACCAGTGCTCGTCGTTGGAGCGGATCGCCTCGCGAAACCATTCCTGATCGGTGACGGAATAATTGGTGTCCTCGACACGGCTGGCCTTGAGCCGCAAATCGTCGCTGACATATTCCCAGCGATTGGTCCTGATCTTGCCGTCGCCGGTGATCGCGATCATCTCGATCACGCCATCGCCGAGCTTGTGCCCGGCAAAGAACGCGCCGTCCGGCCATCCGAACGCCACCCAGGAAATGGTCGGTTGCGACCGCAATTGCGACAGGAACACGACCTCGCGCTTGCCGGCGTCGCGCGCCTCGAACACTTTTTCGACCAGCAGCGTGCGCACCGCCATCATCGACGAGCGCGCCTCTGTCGTGATCGACTGCAGCTCGTCGCCGACGGCGGAAACGATCTGGTCGTTGATGGTGTCGGCAAGGGTCTGGCTGACCTGCTGGGCGGTGCGCCACCACAACAGATGCACGCCGACGGCGCTGACGACGATCGACGTCAGGACGAGGGCGGAGATGGCGCTGCGGATGCCGATGCGCATGCTTTGGTCCTGGCTTGCGGGTCTTGTTACCGCAATACGGAAGCATACTAGCGTTTGTTTCACCGCCGCCGCTATGCCGCCGCCCGCCTTTAACGATAGCACCGAGCTGTCGCCGGACACGGCTCTGTGACCATAGTTGAACCGGAAGCCGGCGAAACTTACCGATTGCCTGTTCCGTACAAGCCAAGGACGGCGCTATGCCTTGCGGCAATTCCTGAAGGTCATGCAATGCACGATGTTTCTCTTCCCGGCGGCCCTGATTGCCGGTCTCGTCAGCTTCCTGTCGCCCTGCGTGCTGCCGCTGGTGCCCCCCTATCTGATCTACCTGACCGGCGCGACCATCGAGCACGTCGCCAATGACGAGGCGAGCCAGGCCTCGAAGCGCGCGGTGATGGCCTCGGCGCTGATGTTCGTGCTCGGCTTTACCACCGTGTTCGTGGCGCTCGGCGCCAGCGCGTCCTTTGTCGGCGGCCTGATCCGCGCCTGGTCGGCCGAACTCTCGATTCTGGCCGGCATCGTCATCATCATCATGGGCCTGCATTTCCTGGGCCTGACCCGGATCGGGCTGTTGATGCGCGAGGGACGGCTGACGGCGCCGAAGCCGGTCGGGCTGTGGGGCGCCTATGTCATGGGGCTTGCGTTCGCGTTCGGCTGGACCCCCTGCATCGGGCCGATCCTGGCGGCGATCCTGTCGATTGCGGCCGCGGAAGCCACCGTGACCAAGGGCGCCGGCCTGCTCGCGGTCTACTCGCTCGGGCTCGGTATTCCCGTTCCTGCTGGCGGCCTTCATGATCGAGCAATTCTCGTCGCTGTTCGCGCGGATGAAGCGGCACCTCGACACGGTCGAGCGCGCCATGGGCGTGTTGATGGTCATTACCGGCATCGGTTTCTTGACCGGCGCCGTCTCCGGCATCAGCATCTGGCTGCTGGAGACTTTCCCTGCACTGCAAAATTTCGGCTAAGGCCCCGTAACAAGCGGGCCGCGCCAAGCGAAACTCCTGCCATGACCGGCGCTTGCCTGCGCGCGCGCCAGCGCGTTTTCGCGCGCACCGGGTTGAAGGCCGCCGACGCGGTTTAGCGTCACGACTAGATACTTGGAGGGGGTTCGCATGAATTTCATCGTCAATCTTCTGATCCTGCTGCCCGCGCAGATCGCCTCGCATTTTTCCTGGGCGGGCCCGCTGATCATGCGGCTGATCGTCGGCTACACCTTCATGCTGACCGGCTGGGGCAAGCTCACCAATCTGGCGCAGGTCACCGAGAATTTTATCGGATGGGGCATCCCGTTTCCCAAGATCCTCACGCCCTTCGTGTCCGGCGTCGAATGCTTCGGCGGCGTCATGCTGATCCTCGGCCTGTTCACCCGGATCCCGGCGGCGATGCTGGCGGTGGTGATGCTGGTCGCCATCAAGTCGGCGAAATGGGGCGACGTCGATTCGCTGGAAACGCTGCTCGGCTTCGAGGAGATGACCTACTTCGCCGCCTTCATGTGGCTCGCGATCGCTGGCCCCGGCGCCGCCTCGCTGGACCGGCTGCTGGTGAATGCGGCCGGGCACGCGACGCATCGACCTGACGATGCGGCCTCACCGAGGTCTCACAATCCCGTGACATCGCGCAAAGCCTGAGCCCGGATTCCGCCGCGCGCGTAGCTGTCGAGACACCAGCGTTCCGGGAGCCGCCATGAAACTCGTCCGCATCGTAGCCTTCGCCATTGCCGCGCTCGCGGCCGTTCCGTCATCGGCCGCGGACGGGCCGAAATGGAGCGACTGGGGCGACGATCTGTTCACCCGCGCCGCGGCCGAAAAGCGTTTCGTGATCCTCGATCTCGAGGCGGTGTGGTGCCACTGGTGCCACGTCATGGAAAAGACGACCTATGCGAACCCGCAAGTGCAGGAATTGCTGGCGTCGAAATATCTGCCGGTCCGCGTCGACCAGGACGCCAACCCGGATCTCGCGAGCCGCTATGGCGACTGGGGCTGGCCGGCGACGATCGTGTTCGGCCCCGACGGCACCGAGATCGCCAAGATCAGGGGCTATATCGAGCCGGAGCGGATGCAGGACCTGCTCAAGGCCATCATCGACGATCCCTCGCCCGGACCTTCGGTCGGCGAGGCCTTCGAGGTCAAACCGTCCGCCTCGGCCTTCCTCAGCAAGCAGGCACGCGCCGAACTGACGAAAAATTTCGACGAATCCTGGGACGACAAGCTCGGCGGCTGGGGCGAGAACCTGAAATTCATCGACGCCGACAGCATGGACCTTGCGATCACCCGCGCCGAGGCCGGCGATGCCACCGCGATCAAGCGCGCGCGGCAGACGCTGGACGCCGCGATCGCGCTGATCGATCCGGTGTGGGGCGGCGTGTTCCAGTATTCCGAAACCGGCTCCTGGACCCACCCGCATTTCGAAAAGATCATGTCGTTCCAGGCGCAGTATCTGCGGCAATACAGCCAGGCCTACGCGCTGTGGAAGGACCCGAAATACCTCGCGGCTGCCCGCAAATATCGAGCGCTACCTTGCCGCCTTTCTCTTGAGCCCCGACGGCGCGTTCTATGTCAGCCAGGATGCCGATCTCGATCACGACACCGATGGGCACAAATATTACGCGCTTGGCGACGGCGAGCGCCGCAAGCTCGGCATGCCGCGCATCGACAAGAACCTGTACGCGCGCGAAAACGGCTGGGCGATCTCGGGTCTTTCCGCCTATTACGACGTCACCAACGATCCCAAGGCGCTCGCGATGGCCGAGCGCGCGGCGAAATGGGTGATCGACAACCGCGCGCTGCCGAATGGCGGATTCCGCCATGGCGAGAAGGATCGCGGCGGGCCGTTCCTCGGCGACACGCTGGCGATGGGACAGGCCTTGCTCGATCTCTATGCCGCCACCGGCAACCGCGACTGGCTCACCGCCGCCGCCAAGGCCGGCGATTTCGTCGCAACGTTCCGGGATGAGGCCGGCGGCTTCGTGACGTCGAAGACGTCGGAAGGCAAAACCGGCGTGCTCGCCAAACCCGCAAAACTGATGGACGACCAGATGCAGGTCGCCCGCTTCATGAACCTGCTCAATCGTTACTACGGCAACGAGACCTATCGGGAGCAGGCCTCGCACGCGATGCGCTATCTCGGCAGCGCGTCAGCCGACATGATGCGTCCCCTGCCCGGCGTATTGCTCGCCGACGAGGAACTCGCGGTCGAGCCGACCCACATGACAATCGTCGGACGCAAGGATGAACCCCGCGCGCAGTCGCTGCATGCGCTGGCGCGCGCGCTGCCCGCCCGCTACAAGCGCCTGGAGTGGCTCGACCTGCGCGAGGGCAAACTGCCCAATCCCGATGTCGAATATCCCGATCTCGGCGAACCCGCGGCGTTCGCCTGCAGCAACCGCATCTGCTCGTATCCGTCCTTCAATGCCGAGGAGTTGCAGGCCACGGTGAAGCAGATGGCGAAGCTGAAGCCCTCACGCGCGTCGTTGAACTAGGGTGCGTACTCATAAAGTCGGTTGCTGCGAGTTGGCCAGGGTAGCGAGGGAAGTCGCCGCTCCGAGGCCTACGACGCTGGCTCCGTTCGCAGCGCGCTTACCGCAGCTCTGATCATCGCGACGATCTCGGCCTCGGCGTCGCTGTCCTGCGGCTGACGCCACGCGCTCTGGATTGCAATGACCACCTGGTCGGTCGGATTGACGAAGATGAACTGGCCAAAGGCGCCTCTCGCCGAGAAGGCACCGTTGTTGACGCCGCCGAGCAAGGGCGGCACCGCCCACCAGTGATAGCCGTATCCCGCCGGTGAACCGGGCATGAGCCGACCGAAGCCAGTGGGCGCGCTGTCGGGCTGTCCGGCGAGATCGCGCCAGCCGGGCGGTAGCACCCGTCGGCCACTGAACGCTTCGCCATCCTCCAACATCAGCTGGCCGAAGCGGCCGAAGTCGCGCAGGCGCGCACTGACGCCAAGCCCGCCCAGCTCCAGGCCGTCATCGGATTCGAGTTGCCAATACCCGTCGGCCTCCATGCCGGCAGGTCTCCAAATCTTCTCAGCGCAATAGTCGGCCAGGGGCCGGCCCGTAGCCGCCACGACCAGCGCGCCAAGCAGGCAGCTCTCGCCGGTCGAATAGTTGAAGACGACACCCTGCGGCTGAGCGCGCGGTCGGGCGCACAGCAGGTCCAGGACGGAGCCTGGCCGCCGGCTCACCATGGCCCGGCCCAGGCGCCGGGCGTCGTCGGAGCGTCCGTCAGGTTGGTTTTCCTCGCTCCAGGCCACGCCCGAGCACATCCGCATGACGTTGCGGACCGTGACGCCCTCATATGGCGAGCCGAGCAGCCGCGGCAGGTAGAGGTCGCAGCGATCGTCCAGGCTGCCGATCGCGCCATCGTGGAGCGCGGCGCCGGCGAGCGTCGAGGTCATCGACATGGCGGTCGCGAAGCTCGCCCAACGGCTCTCCGGGCCGTTGCCCATACCGTAGCGCTCCAGCGCGATCTCGCCGTCCTTGAGGATCAGGAGCCCGGCCGTGCGGCGGCGGGCCATGAAGTCGCTGAGGCTGAGGCGGACGTCGCCGACCTTAAAGGCCAGGTCCGCGAGCGAACGGGCGTGCGGTGGGAGTGGCCGCACCGCGTCGCCGCGCCGGATGACGCGCACCGGCCAGACCTGGTCCTGGTTGCGGAAGGTCGCCGCCTGGTTCTCGGGCGTCGTGGCCATGATGTTCGGAGCCGCCAGCTCCGGATCGGCGGCGCCGCGGTTCACGCCAGCACCTCGCCAACACTTGCGTACTCGACATCGATGCGCGCGCCGATCGGCCCTGTGACGGCAGCGTTCGTCCGTGTGCGACAGGCCATGAATACCCCCTCCGTTCGACGAGACGACGCCAGATCGCTCGGAACGGCGAGGCTTGCAACGCAAATTAAGTTGGCTTGCTGTGGTCTCGTCCCGCTGGCATGCTGACGGCCGACCGTAGCGGAGACATAGCCCCGTCAGGGGGTACGCTTGCAGTGCGTAATCGGTGGCTCGGCCGAACTTCGTCAGGGAATTGAATCAACCAACGACCCCGATGAATTGGTCAAGTACGCTGGCGGCAAGGGTTACAATTTCTCCGTGGCAACTGGCGCTTTTCTGGATGGCCGTTGGCAGAGTGTGGGATTTCTTCTTTTCGCAACAGGCTTCAACCTTCCTGGAATTCCTCTGCACGCGCAACTTGATCGAACGTCTCTTCCAAGGGATCAAGCAGCGTCGGCGTGTCGTGACCCGATATGCCAAGCTCGCGGCCATCTATCTGCCTTCAGGCTCGCATTCGGCCGCGTGCCAATGCATCCGACCGCAAATCTCGTTGTGCAACGCAGCGCAGACTGCGCCGGCAGCAACCTAAGCGGTTGAGGCTGCGTGGTTTCTCGACTGGCAAGGACGCCAGGTCTTGATAACGGCGCGCAACGAAATACTCTTGGGCAGGCGGGGTTAGACATGGACGGGTCGTCCAACGTCAAAAAAAGAAAATTTTCTTTCGAAACTCTGTAACCAAATCACCTGACGCCCCGTAGCTGTTACCGGATGAGCATTCAAATCACCGGACTTGGCGACCTGCGCGCTGCCACCGCGATCTGATGGACATCCGTTGCTTCCCTGCGTTGTGCGGGCCGGTGATCCCTGATCATCGGATACTCACGGCGTCACATTTGTCGTCACACAATCATCGAGGAGATCGTCATGAAGTTGAATTCCAAGTCCGGCGCGACGCTTGCGGCCGCTGCCGCCACCCTGTTTCTCGCCGGCGCGGTCGTATCGACCGGATCGACGAGCGCAAACGCCGCCGCCCAGGGCAAGTGCATGGGCGTCAACGCCTGCAAGGGCCAGAGCGCCTGCAAGAGCGGCGCGAACTCCTGCAAGGGCCTGAACGCCTGCAAGACCCAGGGCTTCGCGATGGCCACGGAAGCGCAGTGCAAGGCAAAGGGCGGCGCGCTCGCCAAGAGCTGATCGTTCCGAATTGAGACGAAACGGGCCCGGTATCGATACCGGGCCCGCATTGTTTGAAAACGCTTGACGTCTGAGTCTCCTGAAATAAATTCGGCTCGCCGTGTAACCAATCCGAACCCACCGCGTAACTATCGCTGGGTGCGCCCTGTCGGCCCTGAAATTCGCAGGTCCTGCGGGGTGGTGCACCGTTCCACTTCCTGATGGAGGAGATGCTCATGAAGATGACTTCCAAATCCGGCGCTGCGATTGCCGCCGCTGCAGCCACCTTGTTCCTGGCTGGCGCGACCATGTCGACCGTGACCTACGCCGCCGGCGAAGGTAAGTGCGTCGGCGCCAACGCCTGCAAGGGCCAGAGCGCCTGCAAGGGCGGCGCGAACTCCTGCAAGGGCCAGAACGCCTGCAAGGGTCAGGGCTTCTCCGCCATGACCAAGGACAAATGCGACGCCGCCAAGGGCAAGTACGAGCCCGGCCTGATCCAACGGCGATCCGGATCGGGGCCCGGTGTATGCCGGGCCTCCTTTCCGTGATAATTTGCGGCAATGCCTTTTCGCCTTAACGGCGGTGTCGCAAGCGGAGACGACATGAACGTCGCAAGCAGATTGCCCAACCCGCCTGCGGCGCTTGCAGAGCGCCCGATGCAATCGGCCAGGGAGTCCGTCAAGCCGCCGTTCCTCGGTTTCGGTCTTGGCCTGCGCGCGCAACACTACGACGAAATCCTGGGCAGCAAGCCTCCGATCGACTGGTTCGAGGTCATCAGCGAAAACTACATGCTGCCGGGCGGCCAGCCGCTGCGCACGCTGGACCGGATCTGCGAACGCTATCCGGTCGTGATGCATGGCGTGTCGCTGTCGATCGCATCGACCGCCCCGCCCAATTTTGGGTATTTGCAGGGCCTGAAGGATCTGGCTGAACGCGTCGAGCCGAAATGGATTTCCGACCATCTGTGCTGGACCGGCGTGCACGGCAAGAACCTGCACGATCTGCTGCCGATCCCCTACACCAACGAGGCGCTCGATCACGTCGTCAGCCGCGTTCAGCTGGTGCAGGACTTCCTCGGCCGCGCCATCGTGCTGGAGAACGTCTCGACCTATATCCAGTTCAACAATTCCGAAATGACGGAATGGGAATTCCTGTCCGAACTGTCGCGCCGCTCCGGATGCTGGCTGCTGTTCGACATCAACAACGTCTATGTCTCGGCCTTCAACCACGGCTACGATCCGCTTGCCTTCCTGAACGGGATTCCGCCCGACCGGGTCGTGCAGTTCCACATGGCCGGCCACAGCCACATGGGCACCCACATCATCGACACCCACGATCATCCCGTATGCGAGGATGTCTGGGACCTCTATGTCGCGGCCATCAAGCGTTTCGGCCGGGTCTCGACCATGATCGAGCGCGACGACAACATCCCGCCGCTCGACGAGCTTCTTCTTGAAGTGAACCGCACCCGTGAGATCGCCGAAAGAGTTCTGCCGCAAGCGGGCAAGCCTGCGGGATGAGCGACTTCGCGCGGCAGCAGGCTGATTTCCAGCGCGGCATCCTGACCGGCGACGATGCCGTGCTCACCGAGATCCTCGACAGCCCCCGCGAGAAGCGCGAGACGCTGTATGGCGTGTATCGTTTTGCCTACGGCTCGCGGCTGGTCGAGGCCATGCGCAACGACCACGAGCTCCTGCATCTCTATCTCGGCGACGAGACGTTCGACGAGATGGGGCACGCCTATGTCAAGGCGCGTCCGTCGGAACATCCGAACCTGCGCTGGTTCACGCAAGGCCTGCCGGAGTTTCTCAGGAACCGCCGAGCCCTATTGCAATCATCCTGTCCTGTCCGATCTCGCCGCGCTGGAGAAGGCGCTCAACGACGCCTTCGACGCTGCCGAAGGCCCGGTGCTGGAACTGACCGCCATGTCGGCCTTTGCGCCGGAGGCGTGGCCCGATCTCAAATTCCAGCCCCATCCGAGCGCCGCCAGACTCGATCTTTCGACCAACGCGTCGGCGATCTGGCTGGCGCTCAAGAACGACGAGACGCCGCCGGATGCCGCCGCGCTGGACGAACCGTCGCGCCTGCTGATCTGGCGCCAGGACGTGACGCCGATGTTCCGCGAACTCCCGACTGAAGAAGCCATGATGTGGGACGAGGCCGCCAACGGAATTCCGTTCGGCGTGCTTTGCGAGATGCTCGCGACCTATGACGATCCTGACGGTGCAGCCGCGCGCGGTGCGGGCTACCTGCACGGCTGGATTACATCAGGACTTCTGACCGCCGTTTCTGCCTGACAGCAAAGGCCCGCCCGATGGGCACGAACACCGATCGCCATTTTATCGAGCACATGATCTGGGACGAGGTCGCGCGCCACATCGCCAATGGCGCGGCCGCGATCCTGCCGATCGGCGCCGCCGCCAAGCAGCACGGCTTCCACCTGCCCCTCAATACCGACCGTATCCAGGCCGAATTTCTTGCGAGCCGGTTGGCGGAACGGATCGACGCGCTGATCTGGCCGACGCTGGCTTATGGATATTATCCGGCCTTCACCGCCTATGCCGGCAGCAGCAGCCTGTCGTCGGCGACCTTCGAAGCCGTCGTGCACGAGATAGCGGCGGAGATCATCGCCAGCGGTTGCCGAAAGCTGCTCGTGCTCGACACCGGCATCAGCACGCTCGCCCCGGTCGAGCGCGCGCTGTCGCGCCTCGACGCCGGCCGCGTGCTGCACTTGCGGATCCACGAAGGCCCGCGCTACCGGCGTGCCGCCGAACAATTGGCCGAGCAGAGCCACGGCAGCCATGCCGACGAACTCGAGACCTCGCTGATGCTGGCGCTGGCGCCGCAACTGGTCGACATGACCCGCGCCGAGCCGAGCCCTGCCCTTGGCTACGAGGCCCCCGGTCCGCTGACGCCGTCGGACGTCAATTCACCGAACTACAGCCGCTCCGGCAGCTACGGCGATCCGACATTGGCGACGTCAGCCAAGGGCGAAATCCTGCTCGCCGCCATTCTCGACGATCTCCGCGAACAGGCCGCCGCTTTCATCGTGGAAGAAGGCGCGGTGAACCAGCGATCGGGTATCGTCCGAAGCGTGTCGCGATGAGGCGCGTCAGTGCAGGCGGAATCGTCGCCGCCGCCGTGCTCGCTGCCATGCTGGCCAGCCTGATCCCGTTCCGCGCCGAGGCGCAATCGGACCTGATGCGCGGCGATCGCATGCCATACGACGCGTTCGACCGGCTGCCCAGGACCGATATCGAAATATCAGGCAGCACCATCCATGTCGGCTTCGCGCCCGGCGACATGACGCTGCCAAAAGAAAAAATACTGGACTGGGTCCGGATGTCGGCGAAAGCCGTCACGACCTATTACGGCCGCTTTCCCGTCGAGCAGCTGCGGCTGTTGCTGGTGCCGGTCGACGGCGCCCGGATTCGCGGCGGAACCACCTGGGGCTATCGCGGCGCCGCCATCCGCATACCCTTTGGCCGCGAATCCACCGAGGAGGTGTTGCGGCATGATTGGGTGATGGTGCACGAAATGGTGCATACCGCCCTGCCCGACATGGATTCCCGCTACGGGTGGCTGTCGGAGGGGCTCGCCGTCTATGTCGAACCGGTCGCGCGGGTGCAGGCCGGCGACCTCACGGCCGCGGAGATCTGGCAGGCGATGATGCGCGACATGCCGAAGGGCCTGCCGCAGGCCGGCGATCGGGGCCTCGACAACACCGACGCCTGGGGCCGCAGATATTGGGGCGGCGCGATCTTCTGCCTGCTCGCGGATATTGAAATCCGCAAGCGCACCAATAACCGCCTCGGCCTGCAGGACGCCATGCGCGGCGTCCTCGCCGCCGGCGGCAATCACGAGAAGGACTGGTCGATCGATCGCATCCTCGCCGCCGCCGACAAGGCGGTCGGCGTCGACGTGATGACAAAACTTCACAACGAGATGGGACCGAAATCCGTCACGCCCGATCTTGCAGGCCTGTGGCGCGACCTCGGCTTGAGGCCGCAGGGCGAAAGCCTCGGCTTCGACGACACCGCGCCGCTGGCCGCGATCCGCAAGGCCATTACCGCGCGGCCCGTGAAATAAGCGGATTGTTCCCACCAATCCGGTCGCGGCGCGACATGCGCCATGCGCTACTCGCTCAGCGACGGATGCGCGCGCAGCAGATCCTCGACGATCGATTGGGACTGGATGGCGCGAAACAGCGGCCGCGCCGTTCGGATGTCGTTCGCCTTCAGGCACAGCTCCACGATCTGGCGCACGGCGGCGTCGCGCAGCAGACCGTCGGAAATCTTGATGGCGATCTCCATCGCGACTTTCGCGGCGCGCTGGTAACGCTCGACCTCGGGCGCAATCTTCTTGTGCGAACGATCGGCCGAACCCGCTATTTTCTCGGCGCTGCCGGCGGCCGAGCGGCAGATTTCACGAATCCGGTGCGCGGCCTCGATATCGCCGATCGGCGATTCGAAGGCCTCGTCCCAGACTTCCGTCGGCTTGGTCTTGTTGAACCATCGCATTGCAACGTCTTCAAATAAGGGAACGCATGGAATCCGTGGCCGGCACCGTTCCACAATCCAAACGATGCCAGCCGGCGACGGCATCTTCGTCCGGGGACATCCGTCGATGGTGATATTCCGGCAACAGCGGACTGGAAATCCTCAGGCGAGCCAGGTTATCCGCGCGCGGGCGCGGCAGGCCAACCTGCATGATTGTGCACGGATTCAGTTACGCCGATCGCCGTGGTCCGATCGCCTCGAACTGCGCCTTTTGCTCATCGCTCAGCGTCGCGTAGAAATCCTCAAGCCTGGCGCGCACCAGCTTGACGGCCTGCAACATGGTATCCAGCCGCTTGCCGATGGCGGTGAACCGGGCCGGGGGCGTTAGCGCTTCGCCCGGCTGGCAAGCCGCTTTCAGCGTCTCGGCAGCCCTGGTGCTGGCGTCCTGCAGTGCTGCGAGGCTGGCGCGCTGGCTGTCGTTCGGTTGCAACCTGGCTTCGATCTCGCCGGCCGGCCATCCCAGGGCTGCGGACTGCGTCGTGCTGCAACCTGGGACAAATGACGCCCGGGCATCGCCGGGCTTTCGCTGGTCGTCGGCGAGCGCGTTGAACCGGGCTTTCTGCTCGTCATTGAGCAGTCCGTAGAATTTCTCCAGCGGCGGCTGCACGGTGACGACCGCCGATATCATCGCCTCGATCCGCTGCTGCATGACCGCAAGCCGGCCCGGCGCCGTCAACACGATCTGCGTCGGGCACGCGGCGCGAATGTTCTGGGCGGCCGAGATCGATGCATTGCCGAGGTCGTCGAGGGCGGCGAATTGCGCTTCGGCGGGCTGCACCGCGAGCTGGATTTGATCGATCGGAAGGCCGGCGATATTGCGGCTCTCATCACCGCACAGTTGCGCCAGTGGCGCGACCCTGCCCTGCCTTCGGCCGGACGGGCGCGGCGTCATGTAGCCCGACAGATCGTCATAGCCGTAAGGCGCAAATATTCCGGCGTAAATGTCAGGGTAGCCGTAGTCCCAGAAGCCGAGGCCGTCGCCCCAGATCGCATAATCATAGATGTCGTGATAGGCGAACGGCCAGAACAGCGGACCAACCCATCCATATCCGCCGTTGCCGTGTTGCCACCACCCGCTTCCGCCGTTGCGATTGTGCCAGCCTGCTATCGCAAGACCGGCGGCAAGCTGCCCGCGCGCGGCGGGATTGCTGAGCAGGCGGCCGCTACGTGCGCCGCCGTGCGACAGCGAATTCATCGCGTTGCGGACACTTCCCGAAGCAACCGAGGCGTTCCGGATCTGGCTGAAGTTCGGACCGCCACGTCCGGCAAACGCGCGATTGCCGTGAGAACTGCCGCGCGAAAATGAACGGGATATTGCGATCCGCCGACCACCGTGGTGCCCGCCAAAATGCCCGTGGCCTCCGCCGCCGAAATGCCGGTGGCCGCCACCATGACCGCCGTGTCCGCCTCCGTGGCCACCGCCATGTCCGCCACCATGGCCGCCTCCTTTGCCGATCGCGGCGCCCGACAGCAGTGTCACGATAGCAATGACGGCAATTCCGATTGCCCGTTTGGACATGGCAGCCTCCTACGCGCCCCGACGATGTTGGGGCACAAGAAAGACGCCGACAGGCGATTAAAGTTCCACTGGCGAAGCCGCCGCGAGGCCCGCGGACGCGCTTTCCGGAGGATTTTGCGGCCTCGCGGCTTACGCCGCCGGCACGATCTTTCCGGGATTGAAGATATCTTGCGGATCGAGCGCCTTTTTCAGCGCGCGCATGGCGTCGATCGCCTCTTCGCCGAGCTCGGCCTTGAGGTATTTCTGCTTGCCCTGCCCGATGCCGTGCTCGCCGGTGCAGGTGCCGCCCATCGCCTGCGCCCGCTCGACCAGCCGATGCATGAAATCCTCGCCGCGCGCCATCTCCTCGGGGTTGTCGACGTCGCACACCAGCGAGCAGTGGAAATTGCCGTCGCCGACATGGCCGACGATCGGCGACAGCAGGCCGAGCCGCTTCAGGTCGTCTTCGGTCTCGGTGACGCAATCCGCCAGCCGCGAAATCGGCACGCAGACGTCGGTCGCCACCACGCCGGCACCTGGACGCAGCGCCTTCACCGACCAATAGGCGTCGTGCCGCGCCTGCCAGAGTTTGGTGCGGTCCTCCGGCCTGGTGGTCCAGGTGAAATCGCCGCCGCCGCATTCGCCGGCGATCTCCTTGAAATTCTTCGACTGCTCGGCGACCTCGTTGGCGCTGCCGTGGAATTCCAGCAGCAACAGCGGCGTCTCCGGCAGCGTCAGTTTCGAATAGGCGTTGCAGGCGCGCACCTGCTCGGCGTTGAGCAGTTCGATGCGGGCGACGGGAATGCCGGTCTGGATCGCCAGGATCGTCGCCTGGCAGGCGCCGCGCACGGTCTCGAACGAGCACGCCGCGGCGGCGATCGTCTCGGGAATGCCGCGCAGCTTGATGGTGAGTTCGCAGATGATGCCGAGCGTGCCTTCGGCGCCGACGAACAGATGCGTCAGGTCGTAGCCGGCGGAAGATTTCTTCGCCCGCGTGCCTGTGGTGATGATGGCGCCGTCGCCGCGCACGACCTTGAGCGCCAGCACGTTGTCGCGCATGGTGCCGTAGCGCACCGCGTTGGTGCCGGACGCGCGGGTCGAGGCCATGCCGCCGAGCGAAGCATCGGCGCCGGGATCGATCGGAAAGAACACGCCCTGGTCGCGCAGATGCTCGTTCAGCGCCTTGCGGGTGACGCCGGGCTGGATCACGCAGTCGAGGTCGTCGGCGTGGACGGCCAGCACCTTGTTCATGTCGCGCAGATCGATGCAGACGCCGCCGGCGGGCGCATTGACCTGGCCCTCCAGCGAGGTGCCGGTGCCGAACGCGATCACGGGAACGCCGTGTTTGGCGCAGATCCGCACCACATCCTGGATATCGGCGGTTTCCTGCGCCATCACGACGGCGTCGGGCGGCTGGGTCGGCAGCCAGGTGGTGGTATGGGCATGCTGTTCGCGCACCGCTTGCGAGGTGATCAGCCGATTGCCGAACCGCGCCGCCAGCGCCTCAACGGCGCCCGCCAGCGCCTTCGGCTCTGGCCGCTTCAAATTGCCCGTTATTGTTGTCGCCACGCGAAATTCCTCCCGGCTTTGAGCCGACCGTGGCAAAGGATATATGAGGGGTCAAGAGAGCCTATCGACCAAACAGGGATGGATGATGACGACCGCCGCCACCGCCAGGAATACCACCGCGGATATGCCGCTGCCGCCAGCGCCGTTCCTGTCCACGGTGATGCAGATCGAGCCGCAATGGATCGACTACAACGGCCATCTCAACATGGCCTATTACAACGTGATGATGGACCGCGCGATCGACCAGATGTGGCTGCATCTCGGCATCGGGCCCGACCTACATGAAGGAACGCCACGGCTCGACCTTCACCGCCGAATGCCATGTGCGGTATTTGCGCGAGATTCATCTCGGCGATCCCGTGCAGGTCACGGTCTATCTGCTCGCGGCGGACGAAAAGCGCATCCACACCTTCGAGGAGCTGCGCCACGCCACCGAGGGCTGGATCTCCGCCACGTCCGAAAACATGACGATTCATATCGACATGAACGCGCGCAAGACCGCGCCATTTCCGTCGGATATTCGCGCCCGCATCCAGGCGGTCGTCGACAGCCATGCGGCCGTCCCGCGGCCCGAGGGCACCGGCCGCAAGGTGGCGATGCCCTCGAAGTAGTCTACTTCGTCAAACCCGCGTGCGACCGCGCGCCAGGCCGACCACCGCCGACACCAGGAACAGCACGATGGCGATGAAGAAGATCGCCTTGGCGATTTCGATGGAGGCGCCGGCGATGCCGCCGAAGCCCAGAATGCCTGCGATCAGCGCGACGATCAGAAACGTAACGACCCAGCTCAGCATGACACGACCTCTGTTTGGTTTCGATCGGCGCGAAGCGACCGCGCCGTGGCCTGCAGAAACAATCCGGGCCGGAACTGATAGTTCCGGGGTGTGAAACCCGCAAAAATTTGCGGATCCGGCGGAACAAAACCGTACGGCGGCTGCGAAAAACGGCCCCGGGACGCCGCGGGATAAAACCTGTCAAAACCGCCGGACAGGGCCTATATGGCCTATAATCCCTGCTATGAAGGCTCCCCTTCAGCGCCCCACGGTGCCATCGTGGGGACAACACGATTCGAAGATGACCGAGCCGAGCAAACTGCCTCATCACGGCGTTCCCGAGCACCAGCCCGCCGCTGGCGGCATCGCTGCGCGTGCGCGGGCGGCGGCAGGCCCGCAATATCTGACCGGCCTCAATCCCGAGCAGCGCGAGGCGGTCGAAACGCTGGACGGCCCGGTGCTGGTGCTGGCCGGCGCCGGCACCGGCAAGACCCGCGTGCTGACCACGCGGATCGCCCACATCCTGAGCCAGGGCCGGGCGCGGCCGCACGAAATCCTCTCGGTGACCTTCACCAACAAGGCGGCGCGCGAGATGAAGCTGCGGCTCGGCCAGATGCTGGGCCAGGCGGTCGAGGGCATGCCGTGGCTCGGCACCTTCCACTCGATCGGCGGCCGCATCCTGCGCTTCCACGCCGAACTGGTGCAGCTGAAATCCAATTTCACCGTGCTCGACGTCGACGATCAGGTCCGCCTGCTGAAGCAACTGCTGCAGGCCGAGAACATCGACGACAAGCGCTGGCCGGCGCGGATGCTGGCCGGCCTGATCGACGGCTGGAAGAACCGCGGGCTGACGCCCTCGCAGGTGCCGTCAGGCGAAGCCGCCGTGTTCGGCAACGGCAAGGGCGGCAAGCTCTATGCCAGCTACCAGGAGCGGCTGAAGATCCTCAACGCCGCCGATTTCGGCGATCTGCTGCTGGAAAACATCCGCCTGTTTCGCGAGCACCCCGACGTGCTGCGGCAATACCAGGACCGCTTCAAGTTCATCCTGGTCGACGAATATCAGGACACCAACGTCGCGCAGTATCTGTGGCTGCGGCTGTTGTCGCAGGCGCCGTCTAAGCCGGGCGTGCCGCTCTCGGCCGTCATTCCGGGGCGCATCGAAGATGCGAACCCGGAATCTCGAGCCGAAGTGGACTCGATCTCGAGATTCCGGGCTCGCGCCTGTCGGCGCGCCCCGGAATGACGAGGGTGCGAGACCGCTTCCCGCCATGACCGCGCCGAAAAACATCTGCTGCGTCGGCGACGACGACCAGTCGATCTATGGCTGGCGCGGCGCCGAGGTCGACAACATCCTGCGCTTCGAGCACGATTTTCCCGGCGCCAAAGTCATCCGGCTCGAACGCAATTACCGCTCCACCGGCCACATCCTCGCCGCCGCCTCGCACCTGATCGCGCATAATGAAGGCCGGCTCGGCAAGACGCTGCGCACCGAGGATGTCGACGGCGAGAAGGTCACCGTCACCGGCTCCTGGGATTCGGAAGAGGAAGCCCGCGCCATCGGCGAGGAGATCGAGGAATTGCAGCGCGCCGGCGACAATCTCAACGAGATCGCGATCCTGGTGCGGGCCTCGTTCCAGATGCGCGAGTTCGAGGATCGTTTCGTCACCCTCGGCCTGCCCTATCGCGTGATCGGCGGTCCGAGGTTCTACGAGCGCGCCGAAATCCGCGACGCGCTGGCGTATCTGCGCGTGATCAATTCGCCGGCCGACGATCTCGCCTTCGAGCGCATCGTCAACGTGCCCAAGCGCGGCCTCGGCGACGCCACCGTGCAGATGCTGCACGACCACGCCCGCAAGCGCCGCATTCCGCTGTTCGAGGCGGCCCGCGCCGTGGTCGAGACCGACGAGCTGAAGCCGAAGGCGCGCGGCAGTCTTGCGCGACCTGATCCTGCATTTCGACCGCTGGCGCGCCCAGCGCGAGGTGACCGCGCATACGGAACTCGCCGAGATCGTGCTCGACGAGAGCGGCTATACCGAGATGTGGCAGAAGGACCGCTCGGCCGACGCCGCCGGACGGCTGGATAACCTCAAGGAGCTGGTGCGCTCGATGGAGGAGTTCGAGAACCTGCAAGGCTTCCTCGAACACATCTCGCTGGTGATGGACCGCGACGCCGGCGCCGAGGAAGACGCGGTGTCGCTGATGACGCTGCATTCGGCCAAGGGCCTCGAATTCGACAACGTGTTCCTGCCCGGCTGGGAGGAAGGCCTGTTTCCGAGCCAGCGCACGCTCGACGAACAGGGCCGCGCCGGACTCGAGGAAGAGCGCCGCCTCGCCCATGTCGGGCTGACGCGCGCGCGCCGCCGCGCCAAGCTCTATTTCGCCACCAACCGCCGCATTCACGGCACCTGGTCGACCACGATCCCGTCGCGCTTCCTCGACGAACTGCCGGCGCACAATGTCGAGATCACGGAATCCAAGGGCGGCTCGGGCTGGGGCGGCAGCGGCGGCTACGGCGCCTCGCGCTTCGACAATGTGGAATCCTTCGGCTCGAGCTACACGACGCCGGGCTGGCAGCGCGCGCAGGCCAACCGCGCGCGCAACAATCAGAGCAGCCGCAAGGGACAGGCGCGCGGCGGCTTTGAGGAAAGCCAGTCGTCATTTTCGAACTCGGGCTTCGATGGTTCAAGCTCGCGCAGCGACGCCCGCGGCGGCTTTTCCCGCAACAAGCGCGGGCCGATGGTGATCGAAGGCGAACTGGTCGCGAAATCCACCGGCACCGTTTCGGAATTCACGCTGGACGACCGCGTGTTTCACCAGAAATTCGGCTACGGCCACGTGGTCAAGATCGACGGCAACAAGCTCACCATCGCCTTCGAGAAGGCCGGCGAGAAGAAGGTGGTCGACAGTTTTGTCGAGCGGGTGTGAGGCCGACTGCGCGAGCAGCGCTCGTGCTGTGTTTCGCCTCCCGCACCTCCTGCGTCTTCCGTTCGGAGCCAGCGGAAATCGTGGTGACGGTCCGCTGAACGTTCCTCAACTGCGGCGATTTGTGGATGGCGCGAAAGCACAAATGAGGGTCACGGCCGCACTGGCATTCCCGATGCCGGAAGCGTAAAATTTGCCGGACACGACGAAGGTGGATGGATGAGCCTTTTCTCGGCCAGGTTAGCTCTCGCATTGGTATTGGCCGCGCTCTGTCTGGGCGGACGAACGGCCCATGCCCAGGCGGCCCCTGTGCCCTATTGGACTCCGGGCTGGCCGCTCGGCTTCGGTGACGCCGGCCAGAGCCCGAACACTTACGGCAATTTTCCGGGCTTTGACGGCAGCAATCCGCGAGGCGCTTCCTATGCGCGCACCAATTTTCCGAACGGCTGGTTTGTCGGCAGCCAGCGCAGCAGCATCGGGTTGAATGGCTTCCGGCAGGATGCGGCCGTTGGCAATTTCGGCGCGTTCACGACCGAGGGCATGCAGTTCGGCTACAACTTGAAGAACGCGCCCGTCACGGTCTATGCCGGCTTCGACACCCTGAAATACAATTCCGGCATCGGCAACCCTTTCAGCCCGTTCGATTCCACGTCCGGCACGCAGCAGGGCTATAGCGCGAATGTGGGTATCGAATTCCAGCCGACGTCGAATCTCAGCCTGTCACTCGGCGTCGGCTACAGCCAACAGCCCGGCATCAATTCGCCGCTGCTACCGGGCGCCTCGCCGTTTGGTGTTCGTCGCTGACGCGCGCGGCCGCGACTCCGGCGCAAACGGCGAATTTCAGAACATCGGCGCCCGCGCTTCCGCCAACCCTGTGGCTTTCGCCGGACTTTTGCCCGGCTCGGCCAACGGCCCCATGCGGGCAACCACCTCGTTCGGCACGCGATAGACTTTGATCACGTGGTCCATCTTGTTCAGACCGCAGGCCTCGCGCTGCACGACGAACAGCCAGAGCGCATAACCGGCCTGTTCGACCAGGCGTTTGCGGATTTCTCGATTCGAGTTGTCCGTCCGCGGGCATTCGGCCAGGGCCGCCAGCGCGGCCTCGAGCCGCCGGCCAAGCCGTCCGAGCGCGGACGCCCTCTCCTCGGCGATCTCGTATTGGAGAGTTGCGTATCCAGAACTGAATAAATCCAACGCCATATTGGCGCGCTCCAAAAATTTGGCCTGCCGACGCATTTTATTGATCGGCAGGCGGCGTTCAAGACCAAAACGCTGTGGTGCGCGAGATCATGCGAATGGGCGTTGCCGGAGAATCGCCCCGGGGGATTTGACACGCTACTGGAGCGGGAAAAAATCCTGCCGGCTCATTCGATCACCTCGTCGGCCATGGTGAGCAGCGACTGCGGTACGATCAGGTCGAGCACCCCTGCGGTCTTGAGGTTGATAACCAACTCATACTTGGTCGGAGCCTGCACCGGCATGTCGGCCGGTTTCTCGCCCTTGAGGATGCGATCGACATACCCCGCGGCTCGGCGGACCGGATCGAGCGTGTTCGCTCCGTAGGCCAAAAGGCCACCGTCGACGGCGTAATAGCGATAGGGATAAACCGCCGGCAGTTTGTGACGCGAGGCAAGACCGATCAGAAGCTTGCGACGAGCCCCTGTGCCGCCTGACGTTACGATCATGCCACCACTGCCGGAGCGTGCGAACGCCGCTACGCTCCGCTCGATCTCGTCGGCGTCGCGCACGTTCACGGGTGTGAGTTCAATGCCAAGGTTCTGCGCTACCGATCGAACAGCCGCGAATTGCCCGATGCCGGCCGCAGTGGCTGGATCACGAAACACCAGAGCCCGGGTCACGTTTGGCGCGATTTGCTTGAGCAACTCGGTCCACTTGCCGCTCATGCCGTACTCGAAATTCGAGAAGCCGGTGATATTGCCGCCCGGGCGGGCCATGCTTTGGACGAAGCCGGCACCGACCGGATCGGGAGCGTTCACGAATACGATCGGGACGGTACGAGTAGCCTGTTGCAGAGGTGCGACCGCCACACTGCCAATCGTCAGGATCACGTCCGGCGCGAGTGCCACCAGCTCCGCTGCGTCAGTGCGACCGCGGTCGGCATCGCTACCGATCTGACGATTTTCGATCTTGAGATTGCGGCCTACCACCCACCCTAGCTGCTGAAGAGCCTGCTCGAACACCGCGAGCCGCGCTTGCGCCTCCGGATCGTCCGACCCGAGGGCGTTGAGCATGCCGATGAGGCGCACGCGCTCGGGCTGTTGCGCGCGTGCCGCAAGAGGCAACGCAACAGCCGCCCCACTCGCGACACCGAGAAAATCCCGCCGACGCATATCCACCTCTGGCCTCTCGATAAGTGCATCGTATCAGCATGCATGAACCACAACAATCTGGATGCGGCGGGTGCGACAAAACAACCCGACGGGCAAATCACTTCCGATTTTCCGAAATAGTGTCAAGCCCTGAAATAAAAAATATTTCGCTTTATCCGAAGGCCAAATCAGGCGCATATTTGTCGCCATCCCGTCCCGACAAGAGGGGCGTATCATGATCGCCACGATCGTGGGACGGGTCGCGGTGGACGCTGGCAGTGCCGATAGCGAACGGCATGAGAGCGTACGGCAAAGACGTGTGGTCCTGACGTCGCGGTGCTGGCGTCAATGCACCTGGAGGCAACAGCTTCTCAGGGCGCAACGGAGGCAAAAGAGCCGTTCTCCGGGGAGAGCACGTTATAAGCCGTAAAGCCATTGCGCAGGGAATGTCGGATGCTCTCCGCTGCCCTGTATGCTCGTGTGCGCACTTCTTCTACCATTGCACACGAGACCGCGGGTGCAGCGCGCACCCGGCATTCCCTGCGCCCTCTGATTTCGAGAGGGGGCGAAGATTCCCGCAAACCTCGGGCGCAATCGCGCCGCGAGATCGCCAAGCCGTATCCACGTCATTGCGAGCGAAGCGAAGCAATCCATGCCACGACACCAAGAAGAATGGATTGCGCTTCGCTGGCAATGACGGCTCGGCATACAATCCCGTCGCCCCCCACCTGTCGTCCCCCGCGTGGCGGTGGCCTGTCCGCCATACACGAAGCGTCATTTGACAACAGACTTTGTCACACAACGACATTCTGTTCGCCCAAGCCCTTGACCAACAGCGCATTCATCGGTTGAGATACGCCATGGTCCGGGGAGGGTTTATCCTTTTTGTCGTTGCGCTCGCCGCGCCGTCGCTGGCGGCTGCGCAGACGATCAGCTTTGGCGATGGCGCCGCCATGCTCGGCAAGAGCTGCGCCCCGGATATCGTCGCCAATTGCCGCGGCGTCAATATCGACACCACCCGCCTCAAGGATTGTCTGTACCGCAACCAGGACGTGATGTCGGCGCAGTGCAAGGCCGACTATCCCCGGGCGCTCGACGCGATCCAGAAACGCATTGCGGCGCGCGCCACCGTCGGCCGCGAGTGCGAATACGAGGTCGTCAAGAAATGCGGCGGCAAGGGCCGCGAAGTCAGCAAGTCCCTCGCCTGCCTGCTGGCGCTGCCGAACACGAGCGCACGCTGCACCAAGTCGATCGCCGACGTCGGATACCGGGCGACGGACGACGTCGCAACGAAGCTGAGCAAGCTTGAAACGCCGCTGGAGCTGAATGTCGCGACCCTGCGCCAGGAAGTCCTCGAGCGATCGAAATCGAAAGGCAAGAACGAGCCGCCGCCGCAGAAGCGGCCGCCGATTGCGCCGGAACTGAACAAGCTGCCGGCCGTCAACCTCGATATCCAGTTCGATGCCGACACGCCGATCGTCAAGCCGGAATCCTACCAGAAGCTCGGACAGCTCGCCGATACGCTCGTCAATTCGGAGCTGCTGGGTTACCAGTTCCTGATCGTCGGCCATATCGAATTCGACCGGCCGGCGCGACAACAACGTCCTGCTCAGCCAGCGAAGGGCCGACGCGATCCGCGACATCCTGATCAACACCTTCAAGATATCGTCGAAGCGGCTGCAGTCGGTGGGACTGGGCGAGGAACAACTGCTCGACCCCGCCCGTCCCAACGCGCCCGTCAACAATCAGACGCAGATCATGACGCTGGCGAAAATGCCCGAGCAGAGCGAGCCCGCCGCAACGGCAGCAAAGGCGCGGCGTCGGCGAAGAAGAAGCCGGCGAAAAAGCGATAAAAATACTCTCACGCGATTGCGAAATCGGCCTCGCGTTCCTATCTCAGCGAGACCGCCGTCTGCGCTGAGCCAGCCGCAGCACCGCTGCCATCCTGCCGCCATCCTTTCGAATCGGACCGCCATGCTTGCAATGACCCCGATCATTTCCGTTTCCAATCTCTCCAAGACCTACGGTTCCGGGTTCAAGGCGCTGAACGCCGTCAACCTCGATATCCGCCGCGGCGAGATTTTTGCGCTGCTCGGGCCGAACGGCGCCGGCAAGACCACGCTGATCAGCATCGTCTGCGGCATCGTCAATTTGAGCGAAGGCCGCGTCACCGTCGGCGGCTACGACATCAACAGGGATTACCGCGCCGCGCGCTCGCTGATCGGGCTGGTGCCGCAGGAACTGCACACCGACGCGTTCGAAACGGTGTGGGCGACGGTGAGCTTCAGCCGCGGCCTGTTCGGCAAGCCGAAAAACCCCGCCCATATCGAAAAGGTGCTGAAGGACCTGTCGCTGTGGGACAAGAAGGATTCCAAGATCGTCACGCTGTCCGGCGGCATGAAGCGGCGCGTGATGATCGCCAAGGCGCTGTCGCACGAGCCGCAGATCCTGTTCCTCGACGAGCCGACCGCGGGCGTCGACGTCGAACTGCGCAAGGGCATGTGGGAAGTGGTGCGCACCCTGCAGGCCTCCGGCGTCACCATCATCCTGACCACGCATTACATCGAGGAAGCCGAGGAGATGGCCGACCGGATCGGCGTCATCAACAAGGGCGAGATCATCCTGGTCGAGGACAAGGCCGGGCTGATGCAGAAGCTCGGCAAGAAGGAACTGAAGCTGCATCTGCAGAGCCAGGATCGCGGCGATTCCCGACGGCCTCGCCGCCTACAATCTCGAACTGTCGGACGACGGCCGCGCGGTGACCTACGACTATGACACCAAGGGCGACCGCACCGGCATCACCAGCCTGCTCAGCGACCTCCGCACCGCCGGCATCCGCATTTCGGATCTCGATACCAGGCAGAGTTCGCTGGAAGACATCTTCGTCAGCCTGGTGAGGAAGCCATGAATTTCCACGCCGTCAAGGCGATCTATCTGTTCGAAATGGCGCGCACCTGGCGCACGCTGCTGCAGAGCATCGTCTCGCCTGTGGTGTCGACCTCGCTGTATTTCGTGGTGTTCGGCGCGGCGATCGGCTCGCGCATCACCGAGGTCGAGGGCGTCAGCTACGGCACCTTCATCGTGCCGGGGCTGGTGATGCTGTCGGTGCTGACGCAGAGCATCGCCAACGCCTCGTTCGGCATCTACTTTCCGAAATTCGTCGGCACGATCTATGAAATATTGTCGGCGCCGATTTCCTATTTCGAGATCGTGCTCGGCTATGTCGGCGCCGCCGCGACCAAATCGATCATCCTCGGCCTGATCATCCTGGCCACCGCCGGACTGTTCGTGCCGCTGCATATCCATCATCCCTGGTGGATGCTGACCTTCCTGGTGCTGACGGCGGTGACCTTCAGCCTGTTCGGCTTCATCATCGGCATCTGGGCCGACGGTTTCGAAAAGCTGCAGATGATCCCGATGCTGGTGGTGACGCCGCTGACCTTCCTCGGCGGCAGCTTCTATTCGGTGAACATGCTGCCGTCGGGCTGGCGCACCATCACGCTGCTCAACCCGGTGGTCTATCTGATCTCGGGCTTCCGCTGGAGTTTTTACGAAATTTCCGACGTCAGCATCGTCCTGAGCGTCGGTGTTACGCTCGGCTTCCTGGCGATCTGCATGATCCTGGTGTGGTGGATTTTCAAGACCGGGTACCGGCTGAAGAATTGACGCGCTCGCGAAAATGTCAGCGCCGGCAGCCGGATTCGGCCCCGCCGCCGCCTTGTTTGCGCCGTGGCAGGCATTAACGATGCGCCGCGCAGGCCACTGGAACAAAAGCCGGATTCCGGGCATATTGGATGCCGGGGGACGGAGAGCCGCGGTGCTGCATTCATGGCCTGGAGGCCAAAGGTAAAATGCGTTCCTTCCTCGTTGCCGTCACCGGCCTGATGCTGATCGCCACCGGCGCCGCGCAGAGCCAAAGTCGCCATCACCGTCGACAAGGACAACCAGCAGATGACCGTCGCCGTCGACGGCGTCGAGCGCTATCACTGGCCGGTATCGACCGGGCATTCCCTCCTATGAGACGCCGAACGGCAGCTTCCGCACCTTCCGCATGGAAGAAGACCACTACTCCAAGGAATTCGACGACGCGCCGATGCCGCACTCGATCTTCTTCACCAAGATCGGCCACGCCATTCACGGCACCGATTCCGTCAACCGGCTCGGCACGCCCCGCCTCGCATGGCTGCGTGCGGCTGTCGCGCGAGAATGCCTCGACGCTCTATGCGCTGGTGCAACAGGAAGGCGTGCTCAACACCACGGTGACGCTGACCGGTTCGTCGCAGGTCGCTCTGGCGCGCAATCCGCGGCCGCGCGCGAATACCGCCGTCGCGCGCCGCGCCCCGGCGCCGCAAACCGAGCAGCCGCAGTATGACGCCGCCGGCGATCCCGTCGTGATCACGCCGCAGCCGGCAGCGCGTTGCGCCGCAGATGCGGGCCGATGACGGCTACATCTATCCGGCCGACGGCAGTTCGAACGAGGCGCGCTATCCGGCGCCGCGCGGCCGCCGCGTCTACGACGCCCAGGCCTATCCGCAGCCGCAGCAGCAATATTACGACAACCGCGGCTATGCGCCGGCGCCGCAGGGCTACTACCAGCCGCGGCCGTATTATCAGCCGCGCGGGCTGTTCACCTATCAGCACGTCGACCGGTCGCACAATCGTGACGCAATTGACAAAGAGCGTCCGTAATGTCGTTGGATCCTCGGTTGGAATGTCATGACGCAACAAGAAATTTCAGAACTCTGCGTGGCTTCGCTCGCGAATGTGCTCCGGATCGCAAAGGATCGGGTCAAAACCGACACCAAATTCAGCCGTCTTGGGCTGGATTCGGCCATGGTCGTCTATGTCATGCTGGAGATCGAGGAAAAGCTCGACCTCGAGCTCTCGACCGACGATTTCTACGACTATCCGACGATCGACGAGTTATCCCGATACCTCGCCGAAAGGCGCGCAGCCCGTTCTGCCGCCTGAACCGACGACCGGCAGACAGTCTTGGCCGATATGGAACCGTTCTCCTCGCTGGTCGAACTGCTCGCAAAGCGGGCGGAAAGCACAGCCGGACGAGCGCGCCTACGTCTTCCTGTCCGATCGCGGCGCCGAGGAAGCGGCCCTTACCTTTCGCCAACTGCATGACGCCGCCAACGCGCTCGCGGCGCGGCTGCGCGCGGTCGCCCGCCCCGGCGAGCGCGCGCTGCTGGTGTTTCCGCCCGGCCTCGAATTCATCGTCGCCTTCTTCGGATGCCTGATCGCGCGCGTGATCGCGGTTCCCGATGATGATGCCGCGCCGGCAAAGCGCGCGGGATTCCAGTGCTGCGATCATCGCCAACTGCGAACCGGCGGTCGCGCTCACCAATGCGGCATTCGCGATCCGCGAGGATTTGCAGGCGCGATTTTTGCGCGAAGGGCTGCAATGGCTGTCGGTGCGATCTGGATCCCTCGCCGGTCGCGACCGACAAGACCCGACCTGCCGGCGCCAGAGCCGCACGACATCGCCTTCCTGCAATACACGTCGGGCTCGACCTCCGAACCCAAGGGCGTCGCCGTCAGCCACGCCAATCTGCTCGCCAATCTGGAAATGATCCGCTGCGCGCTCGGCAACACCAGCCAATCGACCTACGTCAACTGGGTGCCGCTCTACCACGACATGGGGCTGATCCTGAACGCGCTGCAGACGCTCTATGTCGGATCGCTCTGCGTGTTGATGGCGCCGAACGCCTTCACCCAGCGGCCGCTGAACTGGCTGCGCGCCATTCATGACTATCGCGCCGAGGTCGGCTGCAGCCCCAATTTCGGCTACGACCTTTGCGTCAGCCGCTATCGCGCCGACCAGATGCAGGGCGTCGATCTGTCCTGCTGGAAGGTCGCGCTCAACGGCGCCGAGCCGGTGCATGCCGAGACCATCGATCGCTTCATCGAAACCTTCGCCGGCCATGGCTTCAATGCCGGCGCCGTCTTCCCGGCCTACGGCATGGCGGAAGCGACCTTGCTGATCTCCGGCGGCCGGCGCGGTGCGGGTCATGTGACGCGCAGCGTCAGCCGCGCCGGCGCTGCAGTCGCATGCCGTCACCGCGCCTGTCGATGCTGCCGACGTTCAGCTGCTCGTCGGCTGTGGCCGCGCGCTGGTCAATGAACAGATCGCGATCGTCGATCCGGATCAGCGCACGCGCCTGTCCAGTCGGGCAGGTCGGCGAAATCTGGGTCAATGGGCCGAACGTCGCGCGCGCCTATTGGAACAACCCGGAGGCCACGGAGACCGCGCTGAACGCCACGCATCGCCGGCGACGACGACGCGCGATGGCTGCGCACCGGTGACCTCGGCTTTGTTCGACGAGGCCGGCGAATTGTATCGTCACCGGCCGGATCAAGGACCTCATCATCGTCAGGGGCATCAATCATTATCCGCAAGACATCGAACGAACCGTCCAGGCCGCGCATCCGGCGTTTCGCGCCAATTGCGGCGCGGCATTCGCCGTAGCCGACGAGCGCGGCGAGGAAACGCTGGTCATCGTGCAGGAGATCGAGCGCACCGAGCGCAACCGGATCGATCCGGCCGAGATGAAAGGGCTCGATCCGCGAGAACGTGACCGACAGCACGAGTTATTCGCGCGGCATATCGTGCTGATCCGGCCTGGCGCGTTGCCGAAAACCACCAGCGGCAAGATCCAGCGCAGCCTGGCGCGCAAGCTGTGGCTCGAGCAGGCATTTCGAGGATCTCGCCGCCGACGCGGATTGATCAGAAATCGATCCTCGCCGGCCGCGCCGAATCTTGATGCTCGCCGCAATTCCTTCCGCCATCCTGCACGCAATGGTCGGGCGATAGTGAATGTAGTCGGCGAAGTTCGCGGGATCGCGGGTCAGCGCATTGTCGATGCGGTAGTTGATGAAATTGCTGTGCGGACGGTCGGCCACGATCCGTTGCAGCGCCGCACTGCAAGCCTCGCGCTCCGCTGCCTCAGCCGTGCCGGGCTTGGCGATCGTAGTATGAAAGGTCGGCGGCACGACCAGAACGACGGCCACATTGGCCGGAAGCCGCTTGATCGCGTCGTCGAGCAGCGAGACTTCGGGGAAGTTGTCGCGGTCTCGCGGCAGAGCCCGCCGGCACCGGGTCCCTCGGCGGGTTTATCTGGCGGAAGGTGCCGGGAAGCCAGATGTCCTCGTAGCTGAAGAAGCCGTCCGGGTCGTTGCGTTTACGCAAGCCAAGGCCGATCGATATCCTCTGCGAGACGTGCTCGATCGCCGGCCAGGACATCAGACCGGGCCGCGTAGGCGAGCGAGCTGTTGTCGTAGAGCCAATAGGGAAAATCGCCGGGCCGTGGCTCCCTGAGTTCATGAGCGCACCAGAAAGGATCGGCAACGAACACCAGCGCGCCACCCGTTGATGATTCCGCAAGAAGAAATTCAGCACCGCGAGCTGCTCGCGGGGAGATCCGCCGGTCAGATAGAGTTGCACGAAACGCAGGCCGGTCGCCCGCGACAGCTCGGCCGGATTGAGCATCTGCGCCGTCGAATTGCCGATCACCGCCGAGTCGAACTGCGGATCGCGCGCCCGGCTTGCGGTCGCGGTGCGCGTATTGCGGTCATCGACGCCGTCAATGCCGAGCCAGCCGAACTTCCCGGTGTCGTAGGGATCGACCGCGATCATGACGGCGAACAACAGCAAGGCGCCGAGGCCGAGCGCGCCGAGACAGGCCGCCAGGCAGCGTCCCCACTCCGGCGACGGCTCAGAAGTTGAAGTAGGCAAATCCATTGACGTTGCGTTCTCCAAGTTCGATCAAGAGCGCCAGCAGGCCGATGCCGACCAGGGCGGCGAGCCAGGGCCTCGGCCGGCGCGTCAACCGTTCGATGATGTCCTGGCTCGCCGGCAGCAGGAACGCGACCAGCGGCACGATGAACAACCGGCGCAAGGTGCCGGCTGCCCTGCAGATTGGGCGGAACGGCAAGCCCTGAAAGATATGCCAGGCCGCATCGAGCGTTCCCGGCGCGGAAGATCACGCCGGTCAGGATCACGAACATCACCGTCAGCGCCCATCCGAGCAGCGACGGCAATCTTGGGCCATAGCGGCGCCAGAGCGAGCAAATCACCAGCGCGCAGCCGTGCAGCGTCCCCCACAGCACGAAGGTCCAGCTCGCGCCGTGCCACAGGCCGCACAGCGCCATCGTCAGCAGCATGGCGAAGAAATACTGCACCGGGAGAAATCGCCGCGGCAGGATGCGGGTGTTGGCGAGCGGATTGAACACGTAGTCGCGCAGGAACAGCATCAAGGTGATGTGCCAGCGCTGCCAGAAATCCTGAATGCTGGTCGAACGGAACGGCGCGTTGAAATTGAACGGCAGCTTGACGCCGAACAGCAGGCCGAGCCCGATCGCGATGTCGGAATAGCCGGCGAAGTCGAACAGGATCTGGAAGTTGAAGCCCAACGCCAGCCAGGCGTCGCCGTTGGCCACCGGACCCAGCAGCGCCTGCGCATAGATCGGATCGACGATGCGCCCGATCCGGTCGGCGAGAAAGATCTTCTCGAACAGGCCCATCGCGATGAAGGAGATGCCGAGGCAGAACTCGCGCTGCCAGCCCGGCGCATAGATCCTGCGGCCGAACTGGTGCATCACCTGCGACCAGCGCGCCAGCGGGCCGGCGAGCGCCTGCGGGAAAAAGGCGATGTAGAGCGCGTAACGGTCGAGCGGATAGATCGGTGCCTTGCCCTTGCGCAGATCGACCAGGTACATGATGTGATGGAAGGTGAAGAACGAGATGCCGAGCGGCAGCGCGATGTCGAGCAGCGGCATCGGCCGCCCCAGCACCAGGCCGAGATTGTAGCCAAGAAAGTTCGCGTATTTGAAGAATGCGAGAACGGCGAGATCGGCGATGATCGTCGCCGTGATGATCGACTGACAATTTGGTCCTGGCATAGGCCAGCGCGGCCAGCCAGTTGATCAGGATCGACAGCACCAGCAGCAAGATGAACGGCGGATTGCCGTAGGCGTAGAACGCCAGCGACAAGCAGCACCAACGTCCAGATCCGCAGTTGCGGATACGGATCCACAAGCCGGCAGATCAGGATGGCCGCCGGAAGGAAGCCCAGCAGAAACGGATAGTCGTTGAACAGCATCAGCCGACGATCCCGTGCATGTTCAACTCTAGATGCGACGGGGGATCCGAGCAACGGGCCTCGCCATCGTTGCTGGATCCGAAACTAGCCACGTTCGAGATCGGACGCTCGAACGCCGGGCTCATGCAGCCTGCGACGGGCGATCTTCTCGGGGCTCGGCACCTTGACGTTCCAGGCCAGCCCAAGCAGCCTCGAGCAGGCGGATGAACAGATAGCCGGGGTCGAACTCGAACCAGCGCAGCCCGAACGCCGCCGAATACGGGAAGGCATGGTGGTTGTTGTGCCAGCCCTCGCCCCATGCCAGCCACGCCATGACGCCGAGATTTCGGCTGTTGTCGTCGCGTGTGGCGAAAGGCCGCGCGCCGAAGCTGTGCATCACCGAATTGATCGCCGACATGGTCTGCTCGACCACGAACATGCGGACGACGCCGCCCCAGAGCAATCCGGATATCGCGCCCCACAGCTTCCGCGACAAGCCCGCCGATCGCCGCGGGCATGAGCAGCCCGAGCAGCACCCACGCATAATAGTAGCGGTTCACGGCAGCGAGAGTGCGCTCCGCCATCAGGTCGGGCACGTAGTGCGCCACGTTCGGATAATCATGCTCGATCATCCAGGTCAGGTGCGCGTGCAGGAAACCGCGCAGGCGGCCGAGAACGCTAGTCGCCGTGCAGGTTCGGCGAGTGCAGATCGCCTTCGTGGTCGGAAAGTTCATGATGCCGGCGGTGCATCGCGACCCACGACAGCATCGGACCCCGTCCCGCCATCGATCCCATGACGATGAGCATGCAACTCACGGCAGTGCCGGTCGAGAACGCGCGGTGGGTGAACAGACGGTGATAGCCGACGGTCAGGCCGAGACCCGTCAGCAGCCACATGCCGAAGAACAGGCCGATCTCGAGCCAGCCGATCGGCCGGTAGAACAGCAGGCCAGCGCAACCAGCGTGCCGACGAACGGCAGCACGTCGAACATGATGAAATGCCGCCGCTGCAGCTTGCGAAAGTGCCGGCTCCTGATGATCCGATTGTCGCGCATTTCCGCACAGGCAATGATTCTGGAACAACCGCTAACCCGTCAGTACATAGCCCGGACAACCCCCTGCGCCAAGCCTGCCGGAGCGGTCGCCAAATACCGAACCACCGCTAGTCCACGCCGGTGCGTCGCTCAATCTTTGGGCCACCGCACGCAGGCGTATTCATCCGTCCGCAGCACTCGCAATCGGGCCATCGCGCCGAAGCGCTGGCCGCGATGTTTGCCAGATGTCGTGAACGAGCATCCCGCCGGCCATGGCGACGACGAACACGATCACGCCCGGCGACAGCGTCGCGAGACTCTCCAGCGCCGGGCCGGGGCATAATCCGACCAGGCCCCATCCTACCCCGAACAGCCCTGCCCCCAGCACCAGCGGTGCATCGATCTCCGATTTGCCCGGCCAGAAATATTGTCCGGCCAGTACCGGCCGCGGGCGATGCCTCGCCAGCATGAAGCCGGGCACGGCGACCGCGAGCGCCGCCGCCATCACCACGGCAAGGCTCGGATCCCACGCGCCGAAGATATCGAGGAAGCCGAGCACCTTGGTCGGCTGCACCATTCCGGAAACCAGCAGGCCTGTTCCGAAGATCAGGCCGCAAGCCAGCGGCGCGATCATCCACATGGCTCAACCTCCCAGCACGTGGTGCGTGACCGCCACGGTGAGGACCGCCGTCACCATGAAGACGATGGTGGCCGCGATCGAGCGCGCGGAAAACCGTCCAATCCCGCAAATGCCGTGGCCGGAGGTGCAACCGCCGCCGAGCCGCGTGCCGAAGCCGACCAGCAATCCCGCCGCGACGATGACGATCCAGCTTGACGGCAGTTTTGGCGGCGCCATCCCGTAGCCGATCCACCCGGCGATGACCGGCACCAGAATCAGCCCCGCGATGAAGGCGATGCGCCAGGCCTTGTCGTCGCTCCGGATGTTGAGGAGGCCGGCGAAAATGCCGCTGATCCCCGCGATCCGGCCGGTCAGCAGCATCAGCAGGACGGAGGACAGGCCGATCAACGCACCGCCGATCGCGGCCGACAGGGAGTGAAATTCGCCATGACGCCATTCCGTTGCGATTCACGGAACGTGCCGAACCATAGACCCGTCAACGAATTATCGCAATGGCCTACTGCTCGCCGTCGCGCAGGCGCCGCCAGACCGCGCCCAGCACGTTGGAATAATCGTCGGTCCACACCCGCTGCTTTTCGTCGGCCTCGGTCTCGGCCCATTTGTCCGACGAGGCCAGCGCGCCGACATCGGCCTCTTCGCGCGCCGAGACCACCACCGAGGTCGAGAAGATGTACTCATTGTCGCGGCCGGAATCCTCGCTGTAGACCCAGCTCTTCATGTCGTTGGCGTCGGCGATGCCGACGACGACGCTCGACAGTTCCAGATGCCGGTTGGAGACGTGCATCACCACCGCGCCCTGCGGCGCCAGCTTTTGCTTGTAGATCTCCATCGCCTCTTCGGTCGCGAGATGGATCGGGATCGCGTCCGACGAATAGGCATCGACGATGATCAGGTCGTAGACGCCGTCGGGTTCGCGCGCGAAGGTCAGCCGCGCATCGCCGATCACGGGCTTCAGGTTCGGCTCGCAGTTCTGGATATAGGTGAAATATTTCGGATCGCGCGCGGTATCGACCATCGACTGGTCGATCTCGAAGAACTTCCAGTCCTCGCCCGGCGCCGCGGCGCAGGTCAGCGTGCCGGAGCCGAGCCCGATCACCGCCACCCGCAGCGGCGCGCCCTTGCGCTCGCGGATCGCCGTGATCGCCTGACCGATGCCGCCGTCCTTGTGATAATAGGTGATCGGCTCGGGCTGTCCGGTCACCGGCGTGCCGTCATCGTTCTTGAATTTTTCGGCGCCGTGGATCGTGGTGCCGTGCATCAGCACATGATACTGGCCGTTCGGCGTCACCACGATCTTGTGGACGCCGAAGAAGCTGCGCACGGTTTCCACCCGCCCGTCGTCGGACGGATAGGCGCGCAGCAGCACCAGCGCCACCGCGACGGTGGCAAAGATCTTCCAGCGGCTGGCGTTGAGGCCGAGCGCCAGCAAGGCCGAGAGCACGCCGACGGCGCCGATCATCCAGACCCGGCGTTCGTCGAGCCAGTACATGACCTTGCCCGGAGACCAGGACGGCGCGATCAACGCCACCGCCAGCACGGCGAGAAACGGCCAGTACCAGCGGCCCAGCGCGGCAGCCGCTCGTCGCCGCCGGGCGGCCGGCACAGCGCGGCCAGCGCCAGCAGGATCGGGTATTCGGCGATCCATGAGAAGGTGAACGGCGCGATCAGGCCGGCAAAAAGACCGCCGACCATGCCGCCGAACGACAGCGCGACATAGAAGCCGGTGAGATATTTCGCGGCCGGCCGGGTGCGCGCCAGTTCGCCATGGCAGGCCATCGCGATGACGAAGAAGCACAGCTGATGGCCGCCGAGCGTCAGCAGCAGGTTCTGCTCGCCGCCGACCGCCAGCAGCACGACGACGCCGGCGATCGCCAGCGGCTGCGCCAGCAGCATCCATTTGTGCGGCAGCAGCGGCCGCGACTGGAACACCAGCACCCAGGTCAGGAGATACAGCGACAGCGGCAGCACCCACAGCAACGGCGCCGCGGCGACGTCGGTCGAGATATGCGCGGTCACCGCGATCAGCAGCCCCGACGGCACCGCGGCCAGGAAAATCCAGCGCGCGCGCAGCATCCATGACGGCGCCGGCGCATCGGTGTCGTCGTCGGGCATGTTCAATGCCGCGGCATTCGCCGGCGAGCGCAGCAGCAGCACGCCGCAAGCAGCGATCAGCACGATCAGCAGGCCATAGCCGCCGGTCCAGATCAGGTTTTGCGTGCGCAGCGTGAACATCGGCTCCAGCAGCACCGGATAGGACAGCAGCGCCAGGAAGCTGCCGATATTCGAGGAGGCATAGAGGAAGTACGGATCGGGGCCGCTCGGGATGACCGGTGCGGACGAACCAGGCCTGCAGCAGCGGATTGTTGGCGGCGAGCGCGAAGAACGGCAGCCCGATCGACACCGCGAACAGGCCGAGCAGCCAGAACGCATAGCCCGACGTCGGCGGATCGCCCCAGCCGCTTGAAATCGACAGCGGCAGCGTCAGCAGCGCGATCACCAGCAGCACCAGATGCACCGCCACCGGGATCGCGCGGTTGCGGAGCTGCATCAGGAAATGCGCATAGGCGTAGCCGCCGAGCAGCAGCGACTGGAAGAACACCATCGCCACCGACCACACCGCCGGCGAGCCGCCGAGCCGCGGCAGCACCATTTTGGTGAACAGCGGTTGCACCGAGAACAGCAGCAACGCGCTGACGAAAATCGCCGCGGTGTAGACCACCAGGACCAGCCGGTTGCGGGCGTCGGAAGACGTGTCCGTGGCGGCGGACGGTTCAGGCAGACTCATGAAAGCTCCGGCTTGGGCCCGGCGGGCGCCGGTTGCGGGAATTCCGGCAGGGGCGTGCCAGAGACGTGGAATGGAGCATATGGCAACATGGCTAGCAAGGAACCGCAAAATGGTGGACTTGACGCGGCGCGGGGACCGCGCGACAGCACGGCTTAATCAAACCTTCTTGAAGCGGACATGAACGAAACAGACGTCGTCATCATCGGTGCCGGACATAACGGCCTGACCTGCGCGGCCTATCTCGCGATGGCCGGCCTGCGCGTGAAGGTGGTCGAGCGCCGCAAGGTGGTCGGCGGCGCCGCGGTGACCGAGGAATTCCATCCCGGGATTTCCGCAATTCGGTGGCGGCCTATACCGTCAGCCTGCTCAACCCGCAGATCATCAGGGATCTGAAACTCGCCGATCACGGCCTGCGCATCGTCGAGCGCCGCGCGCAGAATTTCCTGCCCGCGCCCGATGGCAGCTATCTCCTCACCGGCGAAGGCCGCACCCGGGAGTCGGTCGCGAAACTCAGCGCGCGCGACGCCGACCGCTTTGAGGCGTTCACGCACGAGCTCGAGGCCATCGCCGACGTGCTGCGGCAGTTGGTGCTGCGCGCGCCGCCGAACATCGTCGAAGGATTTGGCATCGGTGCGATCCGCGAGAGCTTCAACGCGCTCGGCACCGCCAGCATCCTGCAGAAGCTGTCGCTGGAACAGCAGCGCAGCCTGCTCGATCTGTTCACGCGCTCGGCCGGCGAGATGCTGGACGAGCGCTTCGAGAGCGACCTGGTCAAGGCGCTGTTCGGCTTCGACGCCATCGTCGGCAACTACGCCAGCCCCTACGCGGCCGGCTCCGCCTATGTGATGCTGCACCATGCCTTCGGCGAGGTGAACGGCAAGAAGGGCGTGTGGGGCCACGCCATCGGCGGCATGGGCGCGATCACGCAGGCGATGGCGCGCGCGGCGCGCGGCCATGGCGTCGAGATCGAAACGGACGCCGGCGTGCGCGAGGTGATCGTCGAGGGCGACCGCGCCGTCGGCGTCATCCTCGACAATGGCGAGACCGTCCGCGCGAAATACATCGCCTCCAGCGTCAATCCGAAACTGCTGTACACGCGCCTGATGCCGTCAGGGGCGCTGGCGCCGGAATTCCTCGATCGCATCACGCGCTGGCGCAACGGCTCCGGCACCTTCCGGATGAACGTGGCGCTGAGCGCCCTGCCCTCGTTCACGGCGCTGCCCGGCGACGGCGATCATCTCACCGCCGGCATCATCCTCGCGCCCGAGCCTCGGCTACATGGACCGCGCCTGGCAGGACGCCCGCAACCACGGCTGGAGCCGCGAGCCGGTGGTCGAACTGCTGATCCCGTCGACGCTCGACGATTCCCTCTGCCCGCCCGGCCAGCATGTCGCGAGCCTGTTCTGCCAGCACGTCGCGCCGCAATTGCCGGACGGCCGCTCCTGGGACGACCATCGCGACGAGGTCGCCGATCTCATGATCGCGACGGTGGACAAATACGCGCCGGGCTTTGCGGCAAGCGTGATCGGCCGGCAGATCCTGTCGCCGCTCGATCTCGAGCGCCAGTTCGGCCTGCTCGGCGGCGACATCTTTCATGGCGCGCTGACGCTGAACCAGTTGTTCTCGGCGCGGCCGATGCTGGGCCACGCCGATTACCGCGGGCCGCTGAAAGGTCTCTACCATTGCGGCTCCGGCGCCCATCCCGGCGGCGGCGTCACCGGCGCCCCCGGCCACAACGCCGCCAGGGCGATCCTCGGCGATCACCGGGCGCTGTTTGGATAAAAGGCTGTTGATAGGCCTGTGGATAGGCTGTGGAAAACCAGGGATAGAAGCGTGGAAAGGCTGTGCGTGTCCGCGGGGCAGCACGAGCGCAATCCAGGGATGTTTGTTGTATAAGGCTGTGAACAAGCCCGGCATAAGATGTCAGCCGGCTGTGGACGCCCCAAAACAACGCCCGCACGACGAACAAGGAAACACACCAATGGGTGTACTCGACGACTTCATGGTGAACTCAGACATATCGCTGCTGGACAAGACCCGGATCCAGGCCCAGGTGCTGGTGCCTGTGATGCGCGCGATGCGGGCCGAGATCGGCCGCGAGAAGGCCGATGCGCTGGTGCGAGGCGCGCTGCGCGAATGGTCGAAGCAGATGTTCGCCGAAATCGGCGACGGCATCGAGGGCAGCCCGGGGCGCAAATTCGCCAAGATGAACACCGCGCTGGCGGAGGTGACCGAGCGGGAAGTCACGTTCGACATGCACCGTGACGACAAGGAGGCGCGGGAATTCAACGTCACTTCCTGCCGTTTCGCCGAATTCTTCCGCGCGCTCGGCGAGCCTGAACTCGGCGCGCTGCTGGTGTGCTGGACCGATGTCGACATTGCGGACGCCGGCGGCCGCGATGTCAGCTTCAACCGCGACCAGACGCTGATGCAGGGCGGATCGTGCTGCACGTTCCGTTACAAATTCGCGCCGCGATAGTCAGCATTTGAACCAAAAGAAAAAGACCGGACGCTGCGACACGCCCGGTCCGACAATTGCTCGGTGATGCTGGCAATCGCCGAGTGATCCAGTTACTTCAGCGACGTGCTGATCGAGTCAAAGTTGGCGCTGAGCTTGCTGCCGACACCTTGCACGGCCGTGATGATGGCAATGGCGATACCTGCGGCGATCAGGCCGTATTCGATCGCGGTGGCGCCGATTCATCCTTGAAAAACGTCAAAATGAGAGACTTCATGGCGGTTCCGACCTCGTTTTTGCTGCCCACGGAACCCGGAGTTCCATCCGGTTCCCGTATGTGCAACTACGGGTAAAAATCTAAGGTTGTTGTAAGGACCGATGTCTAACTTTTCGCGATATTGCGAAGCGAAGTTTGCTCAAGTTTGAAACTTCTCGCCTTTTTTACGTGGTTCCCCAATGGCTTCCGCTCCTTCCACCCACCGCGCCAGCTTCGCGATCGGCGACGAACACGCCGCCAAACGCGTCGTCGACATCCTGACCGAAGTCTTTTTCGAGGGCGAGGCCGCCATCGCCGCGTTCGAGCGGCCGGACGGGCGCTGGGACGTCACCGTGCATTTTGCCGACGCGCCGGATCAGGCGCTGGTGCGCGAGCTCGTGACCAACGCCGCCGGCGACGAGATCGCCGGGGGCATCGCCTTCGACACCGTCGAGGCCAGGGACTGGGTCAAGGCCAGCCTCGAGGATCTCGTTCCGGTCCCGGCCGGGCGTTTCGTCGTGCACGGCCAGCATGACCGCGCGCGCGTCGCCGCCGAACAAGCTCGGCATCGAGATCGAGGCGGCGCTGGCGTTCGGCACCGGCCATCACGGCACCACGCGCGGCTGCCTGCTGCTGCTCGATCATGTGCTGAAGGCCTGGCGTCCGCGGCGCGTGCTCGATCTCGGCACCGGCACCGGCGTGCTGGCGATCGCCGCGGCCAAGGCGCTGCACGAGAAAGTTCTGGCCAGCGACATCGATCCGCCTTCGGTGCGAGGTCGCGCAGGAGAATGCCCGGCTCAACGTGTCCGGGCATCTGGTGCAGGCGATCCGCGCCACCGGCTTTTCGGCGCCGCAATTCGCGCAATGCCGGTCCGTTCGACCTGGTGCTGGCGAACATCCTCGCCAATCCGCTGCGGCAATTGGCGACGCCGATGGCGCGGCATCTGGCGCCATCGGCGCTGGTCATCCTGTCGGGACTGCTGACGCATCAGGCGGCTTCCGTCATCGCCGCCTATCGCGCGCGCGGGCTGGTGCCGCTGCGGCATCTGCGCATCGAAGGCTGGAGCAGCCTGCTGCTGCGCAACGCCGGCTGAAGACCTACTCGGGGGCTTTGTGGCGGGCGATGACGCCCTTTTCCTGCTTGCGCTGGCTGCGCTTGACGCGCGCCTCGACGAACCGGTCCAGGATCTGGACGATGACGCCGCGCTGCTTCTTGGCGATGGGAGGAATTGGACCGCGGCGGACCGGCGGCGAAATCTTCTCAAAACTGAAAGCAGGCATCGTGTATCCCCTCTTCGTTGAGTTGAAACACTCCTGGAATTCCCCCCTGCAGAATCGCATCGAACGGCTTGAACGGCAAACCGTTCCATCCGGTCTAACGCGGACGCGAATATTCAAGCATAGATTATGCCAAATTGTGGCTATGTTGGCCGCATTGCGGACTTATCCACCCAACCCTAAAGTGACCCGGCGATGTTCGAAGCCCATTTCCAGACATTCGAAGAACCCGAAGGCGGCGTGGCGCTGACCGCGCGGCTGGCCGCCTTCCGCGAGGAACTGGCGCGGCGCAAGCTGACCGGCTTCGTGATTCCCCGCGCCGATCAGCAGCAAAATGAATATGTCCCGCCCTCCGAAGAGCGGCTGGCCTGGCTGACCGGCTTCACCGGTTCGGCCGGCATGGCGGTCGTTCTGACCAAGGAGGCGGCCGTATTCGTCGACGGCCGCTACACGCTGCAGGCCGCCAAACAGGTCGACCGCAAGGCCTGGCATATCGAGCCGCTGGCCGATCCGCCGCCGGAACACTGGCTGGCGCGGCATCTCGCCGCCGGCGACCGCCTCGGTTTTGACCCCTGGCTGCACACTTCGGCGGCAGCCGAGCGGCTGGCGACGGCCTGCGCCAAGGCCGGCGCCGAACTGGTCGCGGTCGACAGCAACCCGGTCGACGCCGTCTGGACCGAGCGCCCCGCCCCGCCGCTGGGCCCGGTCGCGATTCACGGCACGCAGTTTTCCGGCGAGATCGAAGCCGAGAAACTGAAACGGATCCGGCTCGAAATCGCCAAACTCGGCGTCGACGCGCTGGTGCTGTCGGATTCGCACGCGGTGGCCTGGACCTTCAACATCCGCGGCGCCGACGTTTCGCATACGCCGCTGCCGCTGTCCTACGCGCTGGTGCCGAAGGACGGCCGCCCGACCGTGTTCATCGACCACCGCAAGCTCTCCAATCTGACGCGCGACCATGTCGAGCAATCCGCCGATGTCCGCGAGCCCGGCGCGCTGACGCCGGCGCTGACCGATCTGGCGAAAACCGGCGCCGCGATCGCGCTCGACAGCGCCACCGCGGCCGACGCCCTGAGCCGCCTGATCGCGGCCGCCGGCGGCAAGCCGGTGCGCGGCAACGATCCCGTGAGCCTGCTCAAGGCCGTGAAGAACATCACCGAGATCGAGGGCACCCGCACCGCGCATCAGCGCGACGCGGTGGCGCTGGTGCGGTTCCTGGCCTGGATCGACCGCGAGGCGCCGTCGGGCGCGCTGACCGAAATCGACACCGTCGAGGCGCTGGAAACCTTCCGCCGCCAGACCTGCGCGCTGAAGGACGTGTCGTTTCCGACCATCGCCGGCACCGGACCGAACGGCGCCATCGTGCATTACCGCGTCACCCGCAAGAGCAACCGGCGGATTGCGCCCGGCGACCTGCTGCTGATCGATTCCGGCGCGCAATATCAAGACGGCACCACCGACGTCACCCGCACCATCGCGATCGGCGAGCCGACCGCCGAAATGCGCGACCGCTTCACCCGCGTGCTGCGCGGCCATATGGCGATCGCACGCGCGGTATTCCCCGACGGCACCACCGGCGCGCAACTCGACAGCCTGGCGCGGCAATATCTCTGGGCCGCCGGGCTCGATTTCGAGCACGGCACCGGCCACGGCGTCGGCAGCTATTCCTCGGTGCATGAAGGCCCGGCGCGGATTTCCAAGCTCGGCACCGCGCCGCTGAAGCGCGGCATGATCCTGTCCAACGAGCCCGGCTACTACAAGACCGACGCCTACGGCATCCGGATCGAAAATCTCGAACTGGTGGTCGGCGCCGACATTGCCGGCGCCGAAAAACCGATCAACGCGTTCGAGACGCTGACGCTGGCGCCGATCGACCGCCGGCTGATCGACGTCAACATGCTGAGCCCGACGGAACTGAAATGGCTGAACGACTACCACGCCCGCGTCAACCGCGAGGTGCGTCCGCATCTCGACGACAACGCGACCAAGCTGTGGCTGGACGACGCGACGGCGGCGCTGCTTCCGCTGTGACAAGCCGCACTCCGAGATAGGGACCGTCAATGATCGAAAAAAACTGGCGCGCGATCGGACTCACTTTGCTTGCGGCAAATCTGGTTTTCATGGCTCTTCTGGAATGGCAGCGGCGCACCATCTGGCAGGGCGAACGCGACTACTTCGCGCGAATCGAACAAACCATCAAGACGACCGACAAGAGCCAGGCGAGTTACGATCTCCTCGCGAAGCAATTGTCTGATATCAATGCGCGACTGGCCGGTATCGACGCGCGTGTAAATGATGTGGAAATCATGGTTCAAAACCTGGTCGGCTCACGATTGACCGGCATCGACGATCGCATAAACAACCTGCAAATGAAGGTTCAGAACGTCGTCGACCCACGATTGGCCGGTATCGACGATCGCGTAAACAACCTGCAAATGAAGGTTCAGAACGTCGTCGACCCACGATTGGCCGGTATCGACGATCGCGTAAACAATGTGGAAATCAACGTTAAGGAAGGGCCCGCAAGTGCCGCGCTAACGCGCGAAATATTGGCGCGCGTCAACGCGTTGCAGATTGCAGTAGGCGAAATCTCGGCCGCGAAGCGATAGCAGCCTCCAGTGCAGGCGGCTCATTCCATTCGGCCGTACCTGAAAACGCGATAGCCGTATTCCGAAACGGCCGTATTCCCGCTCAGCGACATCGGTACAGTTCAATCCGGCATATTGGATCGGATCCGGGCCGGCATCGGGAAAGCATGCACGGGGTACGGGCAAACCGCCGGGACCGGCGACGGACAATCGAGGTGTTGCGACCTGTTCGGCACCCAGATGATCGTGATGATCGCCAACGCCTTCGTGATGTCGAATTCCGTCGCCGGCGCCATCTGCGCATCGACCATGATCTTCATCGTGCCGCGACGGAAGGTGGTGGTCAGCGAGGCGCTGATCGACAAGGCGGGGGAGGAAGAACAGGGGATGCTGTAGGGGTGCGAATGTCGCCGCGATGTCATTGCGAGCGAAGCGAAGCAATCCACGTCACCGCGTAAAGAAAGAATGGATTGCTTCGTCGCAAGGGCTCCTCGCAATGACTGAGAGAAATTCTGATTCAATTTTCAAACAGCCGATACGATCTTCGCGTTCTCGCAGCGCGATGCGCCCGAGGTTTGCAGAAGCGCTCGCCCTCCCGAAAGTCAGAGGGCGCAGGGAATGCCGGATGCGCGCTGCACCCGCGGTCTCGTGTGCAATGTGCACAAAGAGTGCGCACACGAGCATACAGGGCAGCGGAGAACATCCGACATTCCCTGCGCAATGGCTTTACGGCTTATAACGTGCTCTCCCCGGAGAACGGCTCTTTTGCCTCCGTTGTTGACGGAATTGCTTCCGCCAACGTGACGCCAGCACCGCGACGTCAGGACCACACATCTTTGCCGTACGCTTCAGTGCCGTTCGTCAAGGCACCTCCACGTCCACCGCAACCCGTCCCTCGTTCGTGACGACGGCCGACGCCCCTCTTGTCGGGACGGGATAGCGATAGATATGCCCTGATTTTAACTTCTGGAAAAGCGAAATATTTTCAGCGCGGCTTGATTTTTTACTTGACACAATTTCTGTAAATCGGAATCTACTGCCCGATAGGCAAATCACTTTGAAACCACTATGGAAAATCGTGGGCTTCGCGACGGCCCTTTTGCCTTCTCTATAGCACGCTCAAATTATTCCCCGGTCAATTTCAGCCACTCATCCTCGGTCAACACGGTAACTCCATGCTTCCTGGCGTCCGCAAGCTTCGAGCCCGCGCCGGGACCGGCGATGAGATAATCAGTCTTCTTCGAGACCGAACTCGCAGCTTTGGCACCGAGTCGCTCCGCCCGGGCTTTTGCTTCGTCCCGCGTCATTCTCTCGAGCGATCCTGAGAAAACCACCGTCTTGCCAGAGACGGCCGAATTGCTCTTTGGCTTCTCGGCGTCGATGATCGCATCGAGTTCTTTCACCAGCCGGTTGACGATGCCTCGATTGTGACTCTCGCCGAAATAGGCGGCGACGCTCTTGATCACGGTATCGCCGATCTGGTCGAGCGCATCCATCTCGGCGATCGTCTCCTCGTCACCCTTGGCGGCCTTCAACCCGGCATCGTGAAACGCCTGCCACGAACCGTACCCGCGCGCCAGCGCGAGCGCCGTGGTCTCGCCGACGTGGCGCATGCCGAGCGCATAGATGAAACGCTCGAGCGAAACCTTGCGCCGTCCCTCGATCGAAGCAAACAGGTTGCGCACGGACGTCTCGCCGTAGCCTTCAATCTCCTCCAGCTTCAGCCTGGCGTTGCGTTTGGGCAGCGTGAAGATATCGGCGGGCTCGTTCACCCATCCTTCGTCGAAGAAAAACTGGATTTGCTTCTCGCCGAGCCCGTCGATGTCGAAGGCACGGCGCGAAACGAATAGTCTCAGGTGCTCGATCTTCTGGTAGGGACAGGCGAACTCGCCGCTGCAGCGAGCTCGCGAGCCCTCCTCGCCGGTCGCCGTCTCCTCGCGTACCACGTCCGTATGCAGCGGACACGGGCACTTCTTCGGAAAATGAAACTCTTTTGCGCCCTTCGGCCGCTTGTCGATGATGACATCGACCACCTGCGGAATCACGTCGCCGGCGCGCTGGACGACGACGGTATCGCCGATCCTGATGTCGCGACCCTCGCGCAATTGCTCGCCGTCGCCGCCGATACCCTTGATATAATCCTCGTTGTGCAGGGTGACGTTCTGCACGATCACGCCGCCGACACCGATCGGCTCCAGTTTTCCGACCGGCGTGAACGAACCGGTGCGGCCGACCTGGATCTCGATATCGCGCAACACCGTCGTCGCGCGCTCGGCCGGGAATTTATGCGCGATCGCCCAGCGCGGCGTGCGCGACACGAAGCCGAGCCGCTCCTGCCAGTCGAGCCGGTCGACCTTGTAAACGACGCCATCGATATCGTAGTCGAGTTCGGCGCGCGCTTCCTCGATCTTGCGATGGAACGCGATCAACTGATCGGTGGAGTGGCAAACCTTGGTCAAAGGGTTGGTCTTGAAGCCGCAACGCTCGAACCAGTGGATCATGCCGGACTGGGTATCGACCGGCATCGCGCTCATCTCGCCCCATGCGTAGGCGAAGAAGCCAAGCGGGCGCGAGGCGGTGATGGTAGGGTCCTTCTGTCGCAATGATCCCGCCGCCGAATTGCGCGGATTGGCGAAGATGGTATCACCGGCGGCCTTTTGCCGTTCGTTCAGCGCCAGGAAGGCTTGCTTGGTCATATAGACCTCGCCGCGGACCTCGCAGATGTCGGGCACGTTGCGCCCTTTGAGCTTCTGCGGAACGTCTTCGAGCGTGCGGATATTGGCGGTGACATCTTCCCCCTCCGCGCCGTCGCCGCGGGTGGCCGCGGTGACGAGCTCGCCGCCCTCGTAGCGCAGCGACATCGACAGCCCGTCGATCTTCGGCTCGGCACTGAAATCGATCTTGTCGTCGCTCAGTTTAAGAAATCTTTCGATGCGCCCCACGAAATCGAGCACGTCCTGTTCGGCGAATGCATTGTCGAGCGACAGCATCGGTACTGCATGACGCACCTTCCTGAATCGACCCGACGGCGCCGCGCCGACCTTTTGCGACGGCGAATCGGAAGTGACGAATTCAGCAAAGCGCTTTTCGATAGCTTTGTGGCGTTGCCGCAGCGCGTCGTATTCCGCGTCGGTGACGGTTGGTGCGTCGTCCTGATAATAGCGCTTGTCGTGAGCCTCAAGCTCAAGCGAAAGCCGCATGTGTTCGACCTTGGCCTGGGCCTTGGTAAGCTTGGCGACGTCAACCAGCGGCTTCTTTGCTTTCACAGCCATGCGCGAACGCCACCCTACGCCGTCGCCGCGCGCAGCAGCCGGTCGGCGGCGGCGCGGGCTTCGGCGGTGATCTCGGCGCCCGCCAGCATGCGGGCGATTTCCTCGCGGCGGTGATCGGCGGCGAGCGCGTTGACGCGGGTGGCGACGCGCTTGCCCTTGTCGAGCGCGTCCTTGGAAATCAGGAGATGCTGGCCCGCGCGGGCCGCGACCTGTGGCGCATGCGTCACCGCCATCACCTGCACCTTGGAGGCCAGGCGCGCCAGCCGGGCGCCGATCGCATCCGCCACCGCGCCGCCGACGCCGGTGTCGATTTCGTCGAACACCAGCGTGGGCGCCGAGCCGCGATCGGACAGCACGACCTTGAGCGCCAGCAGGAAGCGCGACAGCTCGCCGCCGGAAGCGACCTTCATCAGCGGGCCCGGTTTGGTCCCGGGATTGGTCTGCACCCAGAACTCGACGCGATCGATGCCTTGCGGGCCCGGCGACCTGGCGTCGGTTTCGACCTGGGTCGTGAATTTGGCGCGCTCGAGTTTTAGCGGCGCCAGCTCGGCATTGACGGCCTTGTTGAGTTTTTCGGCGGATTTGGTGCGGGCGGCGGAGAGCTTTGCCGCCGCCGCGCCGTAACGCTTGTCGGCCTCGGCGGCAGCGGCTTCCAGCTTCTTCAACTGCTCGGCGCCGGCGTCGATCAGCGCGACGTCGGAGGCATATTTGGCGGCCAGCGCCGCGAGCCCGTCGACCGGCGTCGAATATTTGCGCGACGCGGCGCGAAGCGCGAACAGCCGCTCCTCGATCCGCTCCAGTTCGGCCGGGTCGAAATCGGCCGCAACCAGCGCGGCGCGCAGATGCTGGTCGGCCTCTTCCAGCGCGTTGATCGCGACATCGATCGCCTTCACCGCAGGTTCGACCAGCGCCGGCGAATTGGCGGCGCGGCGTTCCAGCCGCCGGACGGCGGCCGCCAGCGCCGGCACCGGCGAATGGTTGCCGCCGACGGCCTCCTGCGCCTCGCGCAGATCGCTTGCGATCTTCTCGCCCTGCATCATCGTGGTGCGGCGTTCGGCAAGCACGGTTTCCTCGCCGTCCTTCGGCCGCAGCGTCTTCAGCTCGTCGGCGGCGTGGCGGAGATAATCGGCCTCGCGGGCGGCGCGCTCCATGCCGGCGCGATGCTCATCCAGCGCCGTGTTGGCGGTGCGCCGCGCGTCCCACAGCGCTTCCAGCGCCGCGACCTCTTTCTCCAGCCCGGCGAAGGCGTCGAGCAGCTGGCGGTGGGTCGAGGCGTCGACCAGCGCCCGCTCGTCATGCTGGCCGTGGATCTCGACCAGCGCGGAGCCTACCGCTTTCAGGGTCTGCACGCTGATCGACTGGTCGTTGATGAAGGCGCGGGTGCGGCCGTCGGCAAGCTGCACGCGGCGCAGGATCATTTCACCGGTATCGTCGAGGCCGTTCTCGGCGAGGATTTTTGCCGCCGGATGGCCCTTGGGCACATCGAAAGAGGCCGTGACCTGGCCCTGCTCCACGCCGTGGCGAACCAGGCCCGCGTCGCCGCGGCCGCCGAGCGCCAGCGCAAACGCATCGAGCAAAATGGATTTGCCCGCGCCGGTCTCGCCGGTCAGCACCGCCAGTCCACGGGAAAACTCGATATCGAGCCGTTCGATCAGGACGATGTCACGGATCGACAGACGGGCCAGCATGCGAAACTAATTCCTAGCCGAGACCCATCTTCTTGAAGGCCCTGGAAATGTAGGAACCCTGATTCTCGCTCGGCTCGAGACCGCCGGACTTTACAAGATTATAGGCGTCCTTGTACCAGCGGCTGTCAGGAAAATTGTGCCCAAGTACGGCCGCGGCCGTCTGCGCCTCGCCGACGATGCCGATCGCCATATAGGCCTCGGTGAGCCGGGCCAGCGCTTCCTCGACATGGCGGGTGGTCTGATAGCGGGTCACCACGGTCTTGAAGCGGTTGATGGCGGCGGTGTAGTCGCGCTTCGACATGTAATAGCGGCCGACATCCATTTCCTTGCCGGCGAGCTGGTCGCGCGCGCCTTCGAGCTTGGCCTTGGCGCTGGTGGCGTATTCCGAGGTCGGATATTTGCGGATCACCTCTTCCAGCGCGGCGATCGCCTTCTCGGTGCGGGCCTGGTCGCGCGAGATATCCGGGATCTGGTCGTAATGCGACGCTGCGATCAAATATTGCGCGTAGGCCGCGTCGGGGCTTCCCGGATGCAGCGTGACGTAGCGGGTCGCCGCGCCAATGCAGCTGTCGTAGTCGCCGGCATTGTAGAACGCATAGGCCGACATCAGCAGCGATTTGCGCGCCCAGTCGGAATAAGGATGCTGGCGGTCGACTTCCTCGAATTTCTTCGACGCCGCCTTCGGGTCCTTGCGCTGGTTCATGATGTACAAGCCCTCATTGTAGAGCTTGTCCGCGGGTTCCTCGACGAAGGTGTCATCCTTCGCCATGAACTTGTCCCACAGCGCACCGGTGCCGCATCCGCTCAGGGAAACCGCCAGCACAATCAGGCCCGCCGCCAGCCGAAGCGACCGGCCGGCCCGCTGGAGCCTGGAAGGGGCCGATGTGCGTGGTTCGAGCGTCATACGCTGTGCCGACATGAAATCTGAGACCTGACGCCTTTGACCCGATTGGTATTGGACGCGATTGGTAGCGGTGCGGTTGGTGGCCGAGCCCGTCCGTCCATGAACCGCGGTCATGGACGCATATTCCCGTGCCCAACTTCCCCCGGGCCCAACTTTCCCGCGCCCAGGATTACTTGGCGCCTTGTCGTGCAACCGCGGGCCTGTGTAGCCGAAAAATGGTCGTTAACCAACCGAATACGCAGGCATTTCGCCCGGATTAAGGCGGCAGGACACCATCGTTACTAATTGTGGTTACTACGGAAATCGGGATCCAGGGGATCGCGGCGGACGCTTTTTCAGGAAACGTCCGGGCCGTAGGCCGGGGCAACCATGCCGCCCGCCATTCCGGCGCCGGCTTCGACGTGACCGCGGGAACGGCGCGCCGATTCGGCCTCGACCACCCGCCAGGCGCTGCGATCGGCCATCAGCGCGGTCAGCACCGCGTGGTTGAGCTTGTGGCCGCCACGCACGGAGCGATAGGCGCCGAGCAGCGGCAGGCCGGCCAGCGCGAGATCGCCGACCACGTCGAGCACCTTGTGGCGGGCGCATTCGTCGCTGTAGCGCAGGCCCTCGGTGTTGAGCAGACGGGTTTCGTCGAACACCACGGTATTCTCAAAGGACGCGCCGAGCGCGAAACCGGCGCTCCAGAGCCTCGCGATGTCGTTCATGCAGCCGAAGGTGCGGGCGCGGGAAATCTCGCGGCGGAAGCTTTCCGGGCTGAGATCGAGCGAAAAGTTCTGACGGCCGATCACGGGATTGGCGAAGTCGATCTCGACCTCGGCGCGGAAGCCGCTCGCATGGGGGCGCAACTCGCCGAAGGAATCGCCGATCGCTGACCTGCACCGGCTTCAGCACCTGGATGAAACGGCGGGCGGCGGATTGGGTGACGATGCCGGCCTGATCGATGGCGGCGACGAAGGCAGCCGCGCTGCCGTCCATGATCGGAACTTCGGGGCCATCGACCTCGATGGTGGCGTTGTCGACGCCCATGCCGCGCAACGCAGCAAGCACGTGTTCCGCGGTGGAAACCAGCGGACCTTCATGGTCGCCGAGAACGGTCGCAAATTCGGTGGCGATCACGGATTCTGCAATCGCGGGAACTTCGCGATCGGCATCATCCAGACCGGTGCGGACAAAAATAAAACCTGCATCGATGGGTGCAGGTCCAATGGTGAGATTAACGGGTAAACCAGAATGAACGCCGACGCCCGTCACGGTGGCTTGCGACCGAAGCGTTGTTTGACGGCTGAATTTCATTCGATAATCGCCCACTACCCGACTTAACCCAAAGACAGGAACGGTCCGCTTTCGCGCCGATTCTGCTTCCGGCATCCCCAAGTCACGGCAGACCATAGTCACTGCCCGAAAGCGCGCCAACTCACGCTTTTTTACCGATTGTTACCCCATCTCGGCCGCATTCGCGCCAAGGCTTAACCAAATTCCGGCGCCGTTGGACTTGGTTCCGGCCACGGCATCAGACCACGGAATGCATAATTAATCATTTAAAATCAGTCGCTTGAACGGCCGTCGGCCCGCCCTCGCGACGCAAAAGAAAAAGGCCCCGGCGGGATTCGCCGGGGCCTTTTGGGTCGTCAGAATTGTAACAAACTTCAGTTGGCCTGCCGGCGCAGGAAGGCCGGGATATCAAGATGGTCGTCGCCCTGTGGCGCCGCGGCAACAGGTGCCGGGCGGCCATGGACGTCCAGACCTTGCGGCGCGGGACGCCGAGCATACTCGGATACCGGCTCGTTCGCCATCTGCTGGGCGACCGAGCGCTGCGGCTTGCGTTCCGGGAGCGGCGGCAGCGGCGCCATCGCCGGACCGGAGGCGCGGGCCGCGATCGGCGGCTCGGTCTCTTCGTCGCGGCGGCCGAGGCCGACATTGGCCAGGCGCTGCAGCAGCGACAGCCGGGTCTTCTGCGGATGATCTTCCTCGGCCTCGCCGCGGGCCTGCCGGATTTCGGCCTGGGCCGGCATCGGAAGATCCTCGAACTTCGGCATCCGCGGGGCGCGGACCGGCGGACGTTCCGCCGCCTGCGGGATGAAGGTCTCGGCGGCATCACCGGTTCTTCAGTCTCGACGCGGGTGACGTCGTGATCCGGGAACAGGGTCGGCTTCTGCGCGATCGGGCGAACCGTGACGTCGCCATAGGAGGCGGGCTGCAGCGGCGCCTGGGCGGCGGCAGCTTCGGGAGCGACCGCGGCGGCGATCGCGGCGAGCGCGGCACGCTCGACGCTGCTGGCCGTGCGCTGCGGCGCTGCGGCGGGGGCCTGTGCGACAGGCGCGGCCTGCTGACCCGGCGCTTCGAGCTTCTGGGCGCGTTCGGCCAGGCGCTGATTGTCGGCGCGCAGCCGGGCGGTGAGATCGGCCAGCCGGCTGTCCGGCGTCGGCGCACGCCGCGTTGGGCACGACCGCGGGCGGCGCTGCGCCGTTGCGGGCGATCAGCGCCTGCTCGATGCCGGTGGCAACGACGGAGACGCGGATGACGCCGTCGAGCGTCTCGTCGAAGGTCGCGCCGACGATGATGTTGGCGTCCTGATCGACTTCCTCGCGGATGCGGGTGGCGGCTTCGTCGACTTCGAACAGCGTCAGGTCCTTGCCGCCGGTGATCGAGATCAACAGGCCGCGCGCACCCTTCATCGAGCTATCGTCGATCAGCGGATTGGCGATCGCAGCTTCGGCCGCGGTCAGCGCGCGCTTCTCGCCGGTGGCTTCGCCGGTGCCCATCATCGCCTTGCCCATTTCCCGCATCACCGCGCGGACGTCGGCGAAGTCGAGATTGATCAGGCCTTCCTTGACCATCAGGTCGGTGATGCAGGCGACGCCCGAATAGAGCACCTGGTCGGCCATCGCGAAGGCGTCGGCGAAGGTGGTCTTTTCGTTGGCGACCCGGAACAGGTTCTGGTTCGGGATGATCAGCAGCGTATCGACCACCTTGTGCAGCTCGGCGATGCCGGCTTCGGCGGTGCGCATGCGGCGCTGGCCTTCGAAGTGGAACGGCTTGGTCACCACGCCGACGGTGAGGATGCCCATGTCGCGCGCGGTCTTGGCGATCACGGGGGCTGCACCGGTGCCGGTGCCGCCGCCCATGCCGGCGGTGACGAACACCATGTTGGCGCCGGTGAGATGATCGCGGAGTTCGTCGATGACCTCCTGCGCCGCGGCCGCGCCGACATCGGGCTGCGATCCGGCGCCGAGGCCCTGGGTGACCTGCGTGCCCATCTGCACGATGCGCTGCGCCTTCGACATGGTCAGCGCCTGCGCGTCGGTGTTGGCGACGACGAAGTCGACGCCCTGCAACCCGGCAGTGATCATGTTGTTGACGGCATTGCCGCCTGCGCCACCGACGCCGAAGACGGTGATCCGCGGTTTCAGCTCGCTGATGTCAGGGGGTGTCAGATTGAGTGCCATGGTTGCCTCTCGATTATTACGCGCGCGTTGGTTCGCCCCGGCCGGCGGCCGCGGGAGTTGGTGAAAGTCGTTTGGTATGAAGACCGGTCATCAGAAGCCCTCGCGAAGCCATCGTCCGACCTTTCCGAAATAGCCGTCAGTCCCTGTCCTGAGCTGCCGCGTATGCCGCGGTTCGACGTGTTCAAGATGAGCGTATTGCGGATAGACCAGCAGGCCCGCGGGCACCGCGAACGAGGCGCTCTTGGCCTCGTTGGGCAGCCGGCCGAAGCCGAGCGGGCGGCCGATGCGGACCGGCCGGTTGAGAATACGGGTGGCGAGTTCGACGGTGCCGGTGAGCTGCGAAGCGCCGCCGCTCAGGACAACCCGCGCCCTCGGCTCTGCCGCAAAGGGGGAATCCGCGAGCCGGTCCCGGACCATCTCAAAAATCTCCTCGGCGCGATGCCGGACGATGTTTGCGATCGTGGCGCGCGAGACGATCTGCGGAGCGTCGCGTTCGTCGCCTGCGGTCGGTACGGACATCAACTCGCGCGCGTCGGACCCGCCGGTCAGCACGGTGCCGTATAACGTCTTGATTCGCTCGGCATCCGCAATGCATGCGCCGACGCCGCGTGCAAGATCCATCGTGATGTGTTGCCCGCCGACCGCAAATCCGGAGGCGTGCACGAAGCGTCCGGCCGAATAGGTCGCGATCGTGGTGGAGCCGGCGCCCATCTCGACCACGGCGGCGCCGAGATCGGCCTCGTCGTCGGTCAGGACCGACAGGCCCGCCACATAGGGGCTGGCCGCCATGGCCTCGACATTGAGATGGCAGCGCTCGACCACCAGCATCAGGTTCTTGGCGACCGTCGCATCCGCGGTGACGACGTTCATGTCGACGCCGAACTGCCGCGCCACCATGCCGCGGGGATCGCGGATGCCCTTGACGCCGTCGAGCGTGTAGCCGACCGGCAGCGCGTGCAGCACGGTGCGGCCCTCGCCGGTGGCGTGGCGCATGCCGGTGGAGGTGACGCGGGTGACGTCCGCCGAGGTGACCGAGCCGCCGCGGATATCGGCGGCGGCTTCGACCAGCTGACCCTGCAGCCGGCCGCCGGAGACCGACAGCAGCACGGATTCGACGCGGACCTTGGCCATGCGCTCGGCCAGCGCCACGGCCTGGCGCACCGCCTGTTCGCATTCGGCGAGATCGACCACCGCGCCGGCCTTGACGCCGCGCGACTGGATCTGGCTGTAGCCGATCAGTTCGACGGCATGGCTGCGGCCGCGCAGCGCGTCGTTCGGCGGGCACGGCTTCAGCCGCGCGATCATGCAGGCGATCTTGCTGGTGCCGATGTCGAGCGAGGCCACCAGCGCGGTGCGCTTCTGCGCCATCGGCCGCGTCTTCGGGGTCTGGTTGCGATCGAGGCCGGTCATGCGTCACCGGCCTTTTTCTTGGTCTTCTTGTCCTTGAACAGTTCGTCGCGGGCCTTGGCCGCGTCTTCGGACAATTGCACCGTCAGCCGGTCCGGCAGGCGCATGTCGACGGCGACGATGTCGCGCGAGAACAGCCGGTCTTCCTTGTCGAGCTTGCTCAGCGCCGCCAGCGCATTGCCGACGTCGTTTTCCGGCAGGCGGATGTCGAGACCGTCCTTCAGCCGCAGGTTCCAGCGCCGTTCGCCGACGAAGATCGCAGCCTTGGTCAGGCTGCGAACCTGCGGATAGCGATCGAGCAGCGCGAGGAAATCCCGCGCTCTGGTGTCGGCGCCCTTGCCGACCACCAGCGGCAGCGAGACGAAGCGGCGCGACACATAGGGTTCGAGCACCGCGCCGTCGTCGGCGATCACCGACAGGCGGCCGTCCTGCTGCCACAGCGCGAACGCCGAGCGCTCGACGATGTCGATCTGCAGCCGGCCGGGATAAAGCTTCAGGATCGTGGCGTCGGCGATCCAGGGATTGGCCTTGAGCTTGTCGCGCACGGTGGCGGCATCGAGGAACAACAGCGACGAGCGGCCGTTGACGCCGCCGATCGCGAGCACTTCGTCCTGGCTCAACTGCTTGCGGCCGTTGATGGCGACCGTGGTGATGCGGAAGCCGGCCGAATTGGCCAGCGCATTGCGGGTATCGCTCAGCGCGCCGACCAGTTCGTCGACATGGCCGCCCTTGACGACGCCAAGCCTGGCGCTGCCGAGCAGCATCAGCACGGTCAGCGCGACGCCGGTGCGGTTCGGCAGATAGCGCTCGAGCAGGAGGATCAGGCGATTCGGCGGCGTCGCGATCGATCACGGGCCTTGCCGGCACGCGGGCGCGAAGGCCCAGCCGCTCGCGCAACAGCACGACCGCTCCAATAGCGGCGGCTTTCAGGTCAGCCTGGGGCCTCAGCGATCTCAGCGATCGAGCGAGGCGTCCTGCACCATCCATTGCACGAGCTCGTCAAATGTTGTTCCCGCACAAAGTCTTGCGGGCTCTGGCACATGTGACGTCTCGGTGATGCCGGGCTCAGGGTTGGACCTCAATTGGAAGAGGCCATTTTGTCCCTCGATGCGGTCGTCGAAGCGGAAATCCGCAACAGCTCACGCCCCGGCAGCCAAGCGCCACATGCGCCGCCAGCGTTAACCTTCGGACTTCCTGGTAAACAAAGGGTAAATTCGGCCGGTCAGCGGCGTGTTTTGATCAGCCTTGTGAGTAGTTTGCCGGGGATTGGTTAGGATTTTAGTAATATCTCGTCCGGCCAGGCCGGCTTCCGCCGGCAACAGACTGATCCGGCGAATCAATCCCGCTTTGGAACGCGCTTTTCGGCCAGCACGATCTGGTCGCGCAGGAAATCGGCGAATTCGATCCCCTGCGCCTTGAGCGCCTTCGGGTAGAGCGAGGCCGCGGTCAGGCCCGGCAGGGTGTTGGTTTCGAGATAGATCGGCCCCTTGGCCGAGACGATGAAGTCGGTCCGGGAATAGCCGCTGCAGGACAGCGCCCGGTGCGCCCGCAGCGCCTGGTCCATCAGTGCAGCGGTGATCTCGGGCGAAAACCGGCCCGGGCAGATCTCCTGGGTCGATTTGAGCAGATACTTTGCCGTGTAGTCGAACGCGCCCTCGCCCGGAATGATCTCGACCGGCGGCAGCGAGATCACCGTGCCGTCCGACCGCTCCAGCACGCCGCAGGTCGCCTCGACGCCGGAAACGAACGGCTCGATCAGATATTCCTCGGTCTTGGCGGCGTTGCGGACGGCGACGAGATCCTGCTTCGCATTGACGAAGATCAGGCCGTAGCTCGATCCGTCCCGCGCCGGCTTGGCGATCAGCTTGCCGTATTCGGCGAAGGCCGCATCGATATCTTCCAGCGCGATGCCTTCGGGCGCGCTCACGCCCGCAATCGCCGCAAAGCGCTTGGCCGCCATCTTGTCGAAGGCGAGATGCGACGACGCCGAGCCGGACCCGGTGAAGGGAATGCCGCGCATTTCGCACATCGTCTGCAGTTCGCCGTTCTCCGCCCTGCCGCCGTGCAGGCCGAGCACCAGCACGCGATCTTCCGCCTTGGCCTTGTCGAGCGCGCGTTCGAACGCGACGCCGCGGCTGCCGGGCTCGAACTCGTCCTCGAACGGCCGCTTGTGATTGAGCAGGGTTTCCGAGCGCACCTCGTGCACGGTGTCGGCGACGTGCCAGAACCAGAGATCGGCCTCCGGCAAGGCCCGGTGCAGCGCCTGCGCGCTCGCCACCGAGACCAGACGCTCCTTGTTGGTGCCGCCGAAGAGAATGGTAATCCGCATCAGCCCTGCCCGATTCCGATCCGCTTGATTTCCCAGTGTAACTCGATTCCGGAATTTTGCTTGACCCGCTCGCGCACGGTTTCGCCCAGCGTTTCAATATCATGCCCGGTCGCATTGCCGGTGTTGATGAGGAAATTGCAGTGCATTTCCGACACCTGCGCGCCGCCGACGCGCAAGCCGCGGCAGCCGGCGGCGTCGATCAGCTTCCAGGCGCTGTTGCCGGGCGGGTTCTTGAAGGTCGAGCCGCCGGTCTTTTCGCGGATCGGCTGCGCGGTCTCGCGATGGGTCTGCACCTCCTCCATCCGCGCGCGAATGGCTTCCGGTGCGGCGATTGACGCCGCGAAACCGCGCCGAGGTGAAGATGATCGCAGGGATCGACGCCGCTGTTGCGATAGACGAACTTCATGTCGGCATTGCCGAAGACATGCTTCGTGCCGTCGCGGCCGATGCCGGTGGCCTCGATCAGGACGTCCTTGGTCTCGCTGCCATTGGCGCCGGCGTTCATGCGCAGCGCGCCGCCGATGGTGCCGGGAATGCCGAAGAGGAATTCCAGGCCGCCGATATTGGCGGAAGCCGCGGTTTCCGCCACGCGCTTGTCGAGCGCGGCGGCGCCGGCGCTGACGATATCGCCCTCGGCGCTGGTCTCGCCGAACGCGCGCGGCGACAGCCGGATCACGACGCCGGGCATGCCGCCGTCGCGCACGATCAGGTTGGAGCCGACGCCGACGACATAGACCGGCAATTCCTTCGGCAGATTCTTCAGGAAATAAGCGAGATCGTCTTCATCCGCCGGCGTGAACAGCACCTGCGCCGGACCGCCGACGCGAAACCAGGTCAGCTCGGCCAGCGACTGGTTCGCCAGCAGCCGCCCGCGCAAGTCCGGCATCGCGGCCTTGAGATCGGGCGTGATGTCGGGGAAGGCCGCCACCTCTACCCCAGCGCCTTCAATTCGCCCGGCAGCGCGTAGGCCCATTGCGTGATGTTGCCGGCGCCGAGACAGACGACAGATCGCCGCTGCCGCGATGCCGCTGACCACCTTGGCGAGTTCCGAAGCGCTTTGCAGCGGAATCACTTCGCGATGGCCGTGCGCGCGCAGGCCGAGCACGAAATGGTCGCGATCGATGCCTGCGATCGGCGCCTCGCCGGCCGGATAGACTTCGGCGACCACGACCGCGTCGGCATCGTTGAAGCAGGTGCAGAATTCCTCGAACAGCGACTGCAGCCGGGTGAAGCGATGCGGCTGCACCACGGCGACGATCTTGCCGTTGGTGGATTCCCGCGCCGCCTTCAGCACCGCCGCGATCTCGACGGGGTGATGGCCGTAATCGTCGATGACGGTGACGCCGTTCCATTCGCCGGTCTTGGTGAAGCGCCGCTTGACGCCGCCGAAGCCCGCCATCGCCTTGCGGATCGTGTCGTCGGAAATGCCGAGTTCATGCGCCACCGCGATCGCCGCCGTCGCGTTCGATGCGTTGTGGCGTCCCGGCATCGGCAGCATGATGTCGGAGATCTCATGGGTGGCGTCGGTCTTGCGGTTGCGGAACACGACCTTGAACTTCGAGCCGCCGCCCATCGGCGTGAGATCGATCAGCCGCACATCGGCCTGCGGGTTTTCGCCATAGGTGATGATGCGGCGGTCCTCGATCTTGCCGACCATGGTCTGCACCACGGGATGATCGATGCACATCACGGCAAAGCCGTAGAACGGCACGTTCTCGACGAAACTGCGGAACGCGTCCTGCACCGCCTCGAAGGTCTTGAAGTGATCGAGATGCTCGGGATCGACATTGGTGACGATGAGCGACATCGGTCGGCAGCTTCAGGAACGTGCCGTCGCTCTCGTCGGCCTCCACCACCATCCAGTCGCCGGCGCCGAGCCGGGCATTGGAGCCATAGGCATTGATGATGCCGCCATTGATCACGGTCGGATCGAGATCGCCGGCGTCGAGCAGGGTTGCGACCATCGTCGTCGTCGTGGTCTTGCCGTGGGTGCCGGCGATCGCGACGCAGCTCTTCAGCCGCATCAGTTCGGCCAGCATCTCGGCGCGGCGCACCACGGGGATGCGCTGGGCGCGCGCCGCCATCAGTTCCGGATTGTCGCGCTTGATCGCGGTCGAGACCACGACCACGTCGGCGCCGTCGACATTCTCGGCCTTGTGGCCGACCGAGACCTGTGATGCCCTTGTCGCGCAGCCGCGTGACATTGCCGCTCTCGGAGGCGTCCGAGCCCTGCACGGTATAGCCGAGATTGCACAACACCTCGGCGATGCCGCTCATGCCGATGCCGCCGATCCCGACGAAGTGGATGGGTCCGATCTCGCGCGGCAGTCTCATGGTTGGTTCCCCGGCGTCACTCCGCGCAGCCCGTCAGTCAAATCAGCGGCGCAGTGTACTGGATGCCCCGCTTTCGCGGGGCATGACAAGGGCTTTTTCCGCCTAGATTCCGGCAACTTTCATCACCAGATCGGCCAGCCGCTCGGCGGCATCGAGCCGGCCGACGGTGCGCGCGGCGGTCGCCATCGCGGTCAGCCTCGCCGGCTCGGCGGCGAATGCCGAAATTTCCGAGGCCAGACGGTCCGGCGTGAATTCCGCCTGCGCGATGCGCAGCGCGCCGTCGACCTTGGCCAGCACGCCGGCATTGGCGAACTGGTCCTGATCGATCGCGCCGGGCAGCGGCACCAGGATCGAGGGCCGGCCGATCGCGGCGAGCTCGGCCACCGTGCCGGCGCCGGAGCGCGACACCACCAGATGGCTCGACGCCAGCCGCGCCGGCAGATCGGTGAAGAACGGCGCCAGTTCGGCGTTGATCTTGAGCCGGTCATAGACCGCGCGCACCCGCGCCATGTCTTCCTCGCGCACCTGCTGCGTCAGGATCAGCCGGCTCCACAGCGCGGGCTCCAGCCGCTCGATGGCTGGTGGCACGATGTCGCTCATCACCCGCGCGCCCTGGCTGCCGCCGACCACGAGCAGGCGCAACGGCCCGTTCGGCTCGGGCGAGGCAAACGGCATCGCGGCCGCGGCCAGGATCGCCGGACGCATCGGCGTGCCGACCGTCGTCGTCTTGCCCGCCAGCGCCGGATCGCGGTCGAGCACGCCGGGCAGCGAGGTCGCGATCGCGCTGACGCGGCCGGAGAGAAACCGGTTGGCGCGGCCGAGCACGGCGTTGGCGTCGTGAATGATGCCGGGCACGCCGATCAGTCTTGCGGCGACCAGCGGCGGCAGCGTCGGATAGCCGCCGAAGCCGACCACGGCCGCCGGTTTCAACCGCCGCACCAGATTGAACGCCACCACGGTGCCGTAGCCGAGCATGATCGCGGTGCGCGCCAGCGACATCGGGTTGCGGCCGCGCACGGTCTCGCTCGGCACCACGTCGATGTTGTCGTTTTCCTTGGAGAACAACCCGCTGTAGCGCAGCGCGCGGGCGTCGGTGGCGAGCCGCACGCGAAAGCCGCGCTTGATCAGCTCGACGCCGAGCGCCTCGGCGGGGAACAGATGGCCGCCGGTGCCGCCCGCGGCCAGCAGAATCAAGGGCGAAGGGTCCATGGCTTTAAATAGCCGACGGCGTGCCGTCAGTCACGCCCGGACGGTTCCATGGGGTCCCGGACAAGAATCTCGAAAACAACCCCATGCAAAGTAGAAATGGGCCCGGAATCCGCCCTAGGCAAAGGCCCGCGACGCGTTGGCATCGTTCATCGACTCTATCTCGGTGCGCGGGCGCTGCCGCGTCAGCGCCAGCATCATGCCGACGCCGTAGGCGAGCGAGATGATCGAGGAGCCGCCATAGGAGATGAACGGCAGCGTCATGCCCTTGGCCGGGATCAGCTGCAGATTGACCGCCATGTTGATCGCGGCCTGCACGCCGAACAGGATCGCGAGGCCGGAGGCCGCAAAGCGCGAGAACATGTCCTCGCTGGCATAGGCGCGCAGCAGCGTGCGGATCACGACGAAGGCGAACAGCGCGACCAGCGCCAGGCACAGGATGATGCCGAACTCTTCCGCCGCCACCGCGAACACGAAGTCGGTATGGCTGTCCGGCAGGCTGCGCTTGGCGATGCCCTCGCCGGGCCCGAGCCCGAACCAGCCGCCGTTCCAGAACGCTTCCATCGCGGTATCGACCTGGAAGGTGTCGCCCGAGGCCGGATTCATGAAGCGCTTGATGCGGCCGGCGACGTGCGGGACCAGCAGATACGCGCCGAACAGGCCGGCGCCGGCCGCGCCGGCCAGGCCCGCCACCCAGATCATCCGCATGCCCGCGATGAAGAACAGCGCGCCCCACACCATCAGGATCAGCATGGTCTGGCCGAAATCCGGCTCCATCACCAGCAGCGACACCAGCATCAACAGCAGCACCATCGCCATCGAGGTCGCCGGCATTTCCGGACGCTTGGTCGATTCCGCAAACAGCCACGCCGCCATCACGACGAAGGCCGGCTTGGCGGATTCGGAGGCCTGGATGTTGACGCCGAGCAGCGTGATCCAGCGCCGCGAGCCCTTGACCTCGGGGCCGAACATCAGCGTCGCCACGATCAGCGCGATCGAGACCGCGAACACCAACAGCGCCGTGCGGCGGATCTGCTTCGGCGACAGGAACGACACGCCGATCAGCACGATGAAGGACGGCAGCAGGAACAGCACGTGGCGGTTGAAGAAGTGGAAGGGATCGAGCCCGATCCGCGTCGCCACCGGCGGGCTCGCCGCCAGCGACAGGATGACGCCGCCCAGCATCAGCGCTGATATCGCCGCGAGCAGCAGTCTATCCACGGTCCACCACCATTCCGAGAACGGGGTGCGTTGGTCACGGGCGAGCATGGGCGTCCCCAGATGGCAGAGGTAACGTCCATTGGTGGCCGAGGATGGTTTCCAAGGGGTTAATGGGGTCTGTCAAATTTTGATGGCGGCTTCGCGATGCCTTGCGAGCGTCGTCGCGCAGCTGGTCCGGTACGGCGCCGACGAAAGCCCGGTGATACGGCATTCCGGCGATGACGGGGAGGCTGCGAGGTGAGGACACTAGGGTGGCCCAAAATCAAAAGGCTCGGGGGAAACCTGCATCGTTCACTATCTCGTCGCGGCATCGCTGCTCGTCGCATCGCTTCAAAGCGCATCCGCCAAGGGATGGCGACAACTGGGTCGTGTCATGGACCGGTTCGGTCCAGGGCCCCTATCCCGTCGGCAACCCGTCCGCGCAGCCCGACCAGAAATTCGCGTTTCCCGATCCCGCGGCCGGCGCACGGGACCAGACCTTTCGCCTGATCGTGCGCCCGAATTGTGGGGCCGCCAGGCCCGCATCCGGCTCAGCAACGCGTTCGGCACCAAGCCCGTGACGTTCGACGGCGCGTATGTCGGCCTGCAATGGGGCAGTGCGGCGCTGCTCAGCGGATCCAACCGCCCGGTGACGTTTGGCGGCAAGCCTTCCGTCACCGTCCCGCCCGGAAGTTCGGTCTGGAGCGATGCGATCGCGCTGCCGTTCGCCAAAGCAGCCGGATGAGCTCGCCGGCCGCCAGCTTGCGGTGAGTTTTCACGTCGCGGGCGAGAGCGGTCCGATGACCTGGCACGCCAAGGCGCTGACCACGTCCTACGTCAGCGCGCCCGGCGCCGGCGCCAAGGGCGCGCTGGAGGACGAGGCCGCGTTCCCCTACACGACCGCGTCGTGGTTCTTCCTCGATGCGGTCGAGATGACCGCGCCCGCCGACGCCTTTGCCATCATGGCGTTCGGCGATTCCATCACCGACGGCACGGCGTCCACCATGAACGGCGACGATCGCTGGCCCAACGTGCTGTCGCGCCGCCTGAAGGCGCTCTACGGCAACAAGGTCGCGGTGGTGAACGGCGGCATCGGCGGCAACCAGATCGCGGGACCGGCCGAGTACGGTCCCGAACAAGCCGTTCCCCGGCGGCCCCGCCTCGGGCCAGCGGCTCGAGCGCGACGTGCTGTCGCTGTCCGGCATCTCCAGCCTGATCTGGCTCGAAGGCATCAACGACTTCAGCAAGAACGGCAACGCCTCGGCCGACCAGGTGATCGCGGCGATGAAGGACGGCGTCGCGCGGCTGCGCGCGAAATGGCCGAAAGCGCGCGTCATCGGCGCCACCGTGGTTTCGGCATTGGGCAGTTCCAGCGCGGCGCATGGTTTCCCCGAGCAGGACGCCAAGCGCAAAGCGCTCAACGACTTCATCCGCACATCCGGCACGTTCGACGGCGTGATCGATTTCGACAAGGCGACGCTCGATCCGGCCACGGGCGGCCTCAAGCCGGAGTTCGTTCCCGAGAGCACCACCGGCGGCGCCGGCGACAAGCTTCACCCCAACCGCACCGGATATCTGGCGATGGGCCAGGCGATCGACCTCGATCTGTTCAAGCCGGGTCGCGGCAGTCGCAGTGCGAAGAAGTAGGATGGGTGGAGCGCAGCGAAACCCATCAAGTCTTGCACGGAGGTTGATGGGTTTCGCTGCGCTCTACCCATCCTACGGCGCCCGGTCGTCACACCACCGGCTTCACGCCCGGCATCGCCGTGACCAGATCGCGGAACTTGGTGCCGCGGATTTCGAAATTGCGGTACTGGTCGAACGAGGCGCAGGCCGGCGACAGCAGCACGACGGGATCGGCGAGCCCTGAGGCTTCCGCGTCGCGCGCGGCGCTGGCGACCGCGACATCGAGCGTCTGCGAAATCTCGTGCGGCACGCGGGCGCCGAGCGTGCCGGAAAATTCCGGCCGCGGCTTCGCCGATCAGATAGGCCTTGCGGATGCGCGGGAAATATTCGGTCAGGCTGGTGATGCCGCCGAGTTTCGGCTTGCCGCCGGCGATCCAGAAGATGTCGCCGAAGGACGACAGCGCATGCGCGGCGGCATCGGCATTGGTGCCCTTGGAGTCGTTGACGAACAGCACATTGCCGCGGCGGCCGACCTGCTCCATGCGGTGCGCCAGCCCCGGAAAGCTGCGCAGGCCGTTCTGCAGGACATCGGTGGAGATGCCCATCGCGAGCGCGCAGGCCGAGGCGCAGGCCGCGTTCTGCGCATTGTGCAGGCCGCGCAGCGAGCCGATGCCGCCGAGCTTTGCGATTTCGCTGCGCGCGCCGCCGGCGCGCGCGAATAATGGTTTCGCGCTCGACATAGATGCCGTCGGGCAAGGGATTCTTCACGGAGATGCGCACCACGCGCTTGCCGGCCTGATCGAGGCGGTCGGCGATGTTGCGGCACCAGCCGTCGTCGACGCCGACGATGGAAGTGCCCTGCGGCTGCACGCCGGCGACCAGGCGCGCCTTCACCGCGGCGTAATGCTCCAGCGTGCCGTGGCGATCGATATGGTCTTCGCTGACATTGAGCAGAATGCCGACGGACGGATCGAGCGAGGGCGCGAGATCGATCTGGTAGGACGACATCTCGACCACATGCACCCGGCCCATCCGCGGCGGCTCCAGCGACAGGATCGCGGTGCCGATATTGCCGCCCATCTGGGTGTCGTAGCCGGCGACCTTCATCAGATGCGCGATCAGCGCCGTCGTGGTCGACTTGCCGTTGGTGCCGGTGATGGCGACGAACGGCGCATCCGGCGCGTGACGGCGGCGCTCGCGGCAGAACAGTTCGATGTCGCCGATCACCTCGACGCCGGCCTGCCGCGCCATCAGCACCGACCAGTGCGGCGCCGGATGGGTCAGCGGCGCGCCGGGCGTCAAAATCAGCGCGGCGAAATTCGCCCAGGACACGGTGCGCAGATCGGCGGTGATGAAGCCGGCCTGCGCCGCCTTGGCGACATTGTCGGCGCTGTCGTCGCCGGCGACGACTTCCGCGCCGCCCGCCTTCAGCGCGTGGCAGCTCGCAAGCCCGGAACCGCCGAGGCCGAACACCGCGACCGTCTTGCCCGCAAAGGAGGTGACGGGGATCAAGGCGTCACCGCAGCTTCAGCGTGGAGAGGCCGGCCAGCGCCAGCATCACCGAGATGATCCAGAACCGGATCACGATCTGCGGCTCGGTCCAGCCCTTCTGCTCGAAATGATGGTGCAGCGGCGCCATCCGGAACACGCGCTTGCCGGTCAGCTTGAACGACACCACCTGCACGATCACGGAAACCGCTTCCAGCACGAACAAGCCGCCGATCACGGCCAGCACGATCTCGTGTTTGACCGCGACCGCGGTCGCGCCCAGCATGCCGCCGAGCGCGAGCGAGCCGGTGTCGCCCATGAAGATCGAGGCCGGCGGCGCGTTGAACCAGAGGAATCCGAGACCCGCGCCGAGCACCGCGCCGCAGAGCACCGCGAGTTCGCCGGTGCCGGCGACGTAATTGATCTGCAGATAGTCGGAGAACACCGCGTTGCCGGTGAGATAGGCGATCATGCCGAAGCTCGCGGCGGCGATCATCACGGGCACGATCGCGAGGCCGTCGAGACCGTCGGTGAGGTTGACCGCATTGCCGGCGCCGACGATGACGAAGGCGCCGAACATCACGAAGAACCAGCCGAAATTGAACACCATGTCCTTGAAGAACGGAATCGCCAGCGAGGTCGAGGCCGCATCGCGTCCGAGCCGGACCAGCGCGTAACAGGCGGCGAGCGCGATCACGCCTTCGATCAGCAGACGCAGCTTGCCGGCGAAGCCGCTATGGGTCTGCTTGGTCACCTTCAGGTAGTCGTCATAGAAGCCGACGAAGCCGAAGCCGAGCGTCACCGCGAGCACGATCCAGACATAGGGATTGAGCGGATTGGCCCACAGCAGCGTCGAGACGACGAGGCCGGACAGAATCATCAGCCCGCCCATCGTCGGCGTGCCCTTCTTGGTGACGATGTGCGATGCCGGGCCGTCGGTGCGGATCGGCTGGCCCTTGCCCTGGCGCAGCCGCAGATGATCGATGATCCAGGGACCGAACAGGAACACGAACAGCGCGCCCGTCACCATCGCCCCGCCGGTGCGGAAGGTGATGTAGCGAAAGACGTTCAGGAGGCCACGGAAGACGGCAAAGCCGGGAACGGTGTTGGAAAGCTCGATCAGCCAGTAAAACATTCAATATGCCCTGTTGCGCGGCCTGGTCGTGCCGTCTTTGCCGGGAAAGCACCTTGGGAACACGTTGATAGTCGTTTTCATCCTTAAACCAAGCAAATCCTGGTCACGATCGCGTCGGCAGGCGAGCGAATCGTCGTGCTGGAAACGCAGGCCCCAGCTTTAGCCAGTTTACGCTTTTGCCTGTATGGCGGCCAGCAGCTTGGGCACAAACTTGTTGACCCAGAACATCTTTTTACTGCCCTTGACCACCACGACGTCGCCGCTTTGCAGCAAGGCGGCGACCTTCTCCGGCTCGAGCGTGGCGGGGTCTTCATGCCAGCCGAGGCCGCTTTTGGCCGGCAGCAGGTCGTACAAGATGACGCATCAGCGGGCCGACGCAATAGACGCCATCGATGCCGGGCAGATCGGCGGCCAATTTCTCGTGATAGGCCGGCGCGTCGGCGCCCAGTTCCAGCATGTCGCCGAGAATGGCGATGCGCCGGCCTGACGTGACCGGCCGCGCCTTCAGGCTGTCGAGCGCCGCGACCATGCTGGCCGGATTGCCGTTGAAACTGTCGTCGATCACGGTGACGCCGCGGGCAGTCTGCTCGACCCCGCGCCCGGTCATGATGCCGACCTTGCCGAGTTGTTGCGCCAGCGCTGATACATCGAGGCCGGCGGCATGGACCGACGCCAGTGCGGCCAGCGCGTTCTGCAAACGATGCGGCGCGCCGGGCGTCAGCTCGAAGGCGATCTGTTTGCCGCCGACTTGCGCGGTCACGTCCCAGCTCTCGCCATGCGCGGCGTGCTTCAGCTCGCGCACTTCGGACGCGCCGCCGAAGCGCACAACCTTGCCCTTCCATTCCGGCGCCTCGACGTCGGTCGGCAGCACCAGCACGCCATCCGTCGGCAGACCCTGCGCGATACTCACCTTCTCGCGCCGGATCGCTTCCAGGCTGCCGAGCTTTTCCAGATGCACCGGCTGCACGTTGACGACCAGCGCCACCGTCGGCTGCGTCAAGGCGCTGAGCCGCGCGATTTCGCCGGTCTGGTTCATGCCCATCTCGACCACCCAGAGCGTGGCGTTGGGACTGGCATTGCACAGCGTCAGCGGCACGCCCCAGAAATTGTTGAAACTGCTCGGGCTGGCATAGGCGTTCGGATAGGCGGCGAGAAATTCCTTGGTGCTGGTCTTGCCGGCGCTGCCGGTGAGGCCGATCACCGGGCCGTTGAAGCGCGCCCGCGCAGCGCGCGCCAACGCCCACAGACCGTCGATCAGCGTGTCCTTGACGATCAGCTGCGGAACGCTGATGCCGTCGATCCTGTGCGGCACGATCATCGCCACCGCGCCGGCGGCTTGCGCCTTGTCGGCGAACTCCCAGCCGTCGCGCGCGCTGGCGAAGCTCGAGATGAAGCCGCCGCTCGGCGTGCCGCTCAACGCCACGAACAGGCTGCCGGGTTTTACGAGGCGGCTGTCCTGCGTGACGAAATCGATCGCGGTGTCCGGAAATGTCCCGGACAGCCCCAGCGCACTTGCCACTTCGGCAACCGTCCATAACGGCTTGGCGCTCATGCAACCCTCTCCGCCAGTGCGGCGGCCACCGCGTCGTGATCGCTGAACGGCAACGTCTTGTCGCCGACGATCTGCCCGGTCTCGTGTCCCTTGCCGGCGATCAGCAGCGCATCGCCCGGCTGCAGCGCGGCGATCCCGGCCTTGATCGCCTCGGCGCGGTCGCCGATATCAGCGGCGCCCTTGGCGGCAGCGAGGATCGCGGCGCGGATCGCTTCCGGATTCTCGCTGCGCGGATTGTCGTCGGTGACGATGACGCTGTCGGCGTTTTCAGACGCGATCGCGCCCATCAGCGGGCGCTTGCCCGCATCGCGGTCGCCGCCGCAGCCGAACACCACGATCAGTTTGCGTTCCGCATAAGGCCGCAGCGCCTGCAGCGCCTTGGCCAGCGCATCCGGCTTGTGCGCGTAATCGACAAAGATCGGCGCGCCATTGCGTTCGCCGACCCGCTCGAGACGGCCCTTGGCGCCTTCGAGATCTTCGAGGCTGGCGAACACCGCGCCCGGCTCGCTGCCGGTGCCGATCGCGAGCCCCGCCGCGACCAGCGCGTTCTCGATCTGGAATTCGCCGACCAGCGGCAGCTTGATCAGGTGATGACGCCCGCGATGTTCGAGCTCGAGCTTTTGCGCAAAGCCGTCGACGGCGGCGTCAACGAGGCGAATGCCCTCGCCGGCCCCGTCCGCGTTGCGGCCGACCGCGATGATCCGCAGTCCTCGCTCACGCGCGGCGTCGATCACCTCGCCCGAGCAGTCATGATCGGCCGAGATCACCGCCGCGCCGCCGGCCACGACGAGATCGCGGAACAGCCGCAGCTTGGCGCGCAAGGTAATGCGCGACATCGGGATGATAATCCATGTGGTCGCGCGTCAGATTGGTAAAGCCGCCGGCGGCGACGCGCACGCCGTCGAGCCGGTACTGGTCGAGCCCGTGCGACGACGCCTCGAAGGCGAGATGCGTGACGCCATCGTGCGCGATCTCGTCGAGCTGCCGGTGCAGCGCGATCGGATCCGGCGTGGTCAGCGAGCCGTAGACCGTGCGTTTCGGCGAAACCAGGCCGATGGTGCCGATGCTGGCCGAGACATGGCCGAGCCGCTGCCAGATCTGGCGCGTGAAGGCGGCGACCGAGGTCTTGCCGCTGGTGCCGGTGACGGCGGCGATCGTCGCGGGCTGCTTCGGATAAAATCTTGCCGCGGCCAGCGCCAGCGCGCGGCGCGGATTGGGCGTGACGACGAACGGCACGCGGCGATCCCTGGCGGGCTGCTCGCCCGCGATCGCAACGGCGCCGGCGGCGATGGCCGATTCGATGAAGCGCGAACCGTCGGTCTTGTTGCCTGCGAGCGCAAAGAACAGATCGCCCGGTTTCACCGCGCGGCTGTCGACGGCAAGGCCGCCCACCTCGACCGCCTCCGCCTGCGGCTCGATCGCGGCATCATTGCCGAAGAGGTCGCGAAGTCTCATGGTCTTCCAGTCCGGCCCAGTGCAGCAGGGCCTGCGTGATCATACGCCTTACTGGGTTGTCTTCGATGCCGCAAGAATGAGGCGGTCGGACGGCGGCAGATCGAACCGCGGTTCGACCCCCAGAAGCGGCCCGATCCGGGCGATCACCTTGCCGCCGGTCGGCACCGCGTTCCAGCCCGAGGTAATAAAGCCGTGCGTCTCCGGCAGCGCCTTCGGCTCGTCCAGCATGACCAGGAGCTGGTATTGCGGGTTGTCGGCCGGAATGATCGCCGTGAAGGAATTGAGCACCTGCTTCTTGGAATAGCGGCCGTTGACGACCTTTTCCGAGGTGCCGGTCTTGCCGCCGATATAATAGCCCTTCACGTCGGCCTTCTTGGCGGTTCCGATCTCGGCATTGAGCCGCATCAGATAGCGCATCTTCTCGGACGTTTCGGGCTTGATCACCTTCTTGGCCATCGCCCTGGCTTCTTCCTCCGAGCGCTTCAGGAAGGTCGGCGGAATCAGATAGCCGCCGTTGACCACCGCGTTGATGCCCATCACCGCCTGCAGCGGCGCCACCGCGATGCCGTGGCCGAAGGCGATGGTGATGGTGTTGAGTTCGCTCCAGCGCTTCGGCACGATCGGCGACGCGCTCTCCGGCAATTCGGTGCGCAGCCGCTCGAGCTGGCCGAGCTTGCTCAGGAACGCCTTGTGCGCCTCGACGCCCTGCGCCAGCGCGATGCGCGCGGCGCCGACGTTGGAGGAGAAGGTGAACACTTCCGACAGCGTGATCGAGCGGCCGAGCGGATGGGTGTCGTGGATGGCGAACTTGCCGTAGTGCAGCGCGCCGCGCGCATCATACAGCGTGTTGAGATTGGCCTTGCCGGAATCCAGCGCCATCGCCAGCGTCAGCGCCTTGAAGGTCGAGCCCATTTCGAACACGCCGGTGGTCAGGCGGTTGATACGGTCGGGGTCGTGCGCCTCCTTCGGATTGTTCGGATCGAAATCCGGCAGCGACACCAGCGCCACGATCTCGCCGGTCCTGACGTTGGAGACGAGGCCGGAGGCCGCCTTGGCCTTGTACTTTTCCTTGGCCTTCATCAGTTCGTCGCGCAGCGCGTGCTCGACGCGCAGATCGATCGACAGTTCCACCGGCTTCTGCAGGCGATCGGTGGCAAAGCCCGCGCGGTGCAGATCGGCCAGACCGTTGTTGTCGAGCCACTTCTCCATCCCGGCGATGCCCTGGTTGTCGATATTGACCAGGCCGATCAAATGCGCGACCGACGGGCCGGTCGGATAGACGCGCTTGTTCTCGCGCAGGAAGCCGATGCCGGGAATGCCGAGCCGGTGGATGGCCTGCTGCTGCTTCGGCGTGATCTCGCGCTTCAGCCAGACGAAGCCCTTGCGCGACGACAGCCGCTCGCGCACCTCGCTGGTGTCGAGGTCGGGCAATGTCGCGGTCAGCAGCTCGATCGCCTCGTCCTTGTCGATGATGCGCCGCGGTTCGCCGAACAGGCTCGGCGCCTTGACGTCGGTGGCCAGCACCTCGCCGTTGCGATCGACGATGTCGGGCCGCGCGGTCGCGATCGCATCCTGCGAGGCGGTGCGGCGCGCGCCGTGGCTGTCGGCGCCGACCGCGAACATCACCAGCCGTCCGGCGAGGACGGCATAGACCAGGCCAAACGCCAGCACCGCAAAGCCGACGCGGGCGCGCGCCTTCGCCGCGCGATCGACATTGCGCCCGTAGAGCAGGCTGCGGATCAGCCGCTGCCGCCAGGGTTCGGCCGGCTTCTGGTGGTGGTGGTCAGCGCCTGGCCGGTCATTGCCGGTCTCCAGGCGCCGGCACCGAGCCGGTCACGGTCGGCGCGTCGGTCGCCGCCTCGATGGTGTTGATCATCGCGCCGATCGGATCGGGGTCGCCGGGCCTTGCAAAGCTCGGCGGCCGTTCCGGCAGGTTCTTCAGCTGGTCGTATTGCGTGGCGACCAGCGGCTTCAGCCCGAGATGGCGCTCGGCGAGGCCCTGCAGCCGCAGCGGCGCATCGAGCCTGGCCCATTCGGCGCGCAGCGTCGCGATGGCGTCGCGCTGCTCGCGGATTTCCGCATTGAGGCGCAGCACCCGCTCGGTGCGCGAGGTCGATTCCATCTTGATCCGGTAGACATAGGAGGCGGCGAACACCAGCATGCCGATCACGAGGAGGTGGATGATCCGCATGATCAGCCTCCCCTCATCACGGCGTCGATGGTCGGCCATGCCGGCAATTTGTCCGCCGCATGCGCCGGCGCCGCGGTGCGCTCGGCGGCGCGCAGTTTTGCCGATCGCGCGCGCGGATTGGCCGATATCTCGGCTTCGCCAGGCGTGACCGGACGTTTGGTCAATATCTGAAAGCTCGGCACGGCCTGCGCGACTTCCGGCAGATGCCGCGAGCCGCCGCCGGCCTTGCCGCGCTCGTTAAGGAAATCCTTGACGATGCGGTCTTCCAGCGAATGAAAGGACACCACGACCAGCCGGCCGCCCGGCTTCAGCACGCGCTCCGCCGCGATCAGCGCCAGATGCAGTTCGTCGAGTTCCTCGTTGACGAAAATCCGCAGGCGCCTGGAACGTCCGCGTCGCCGGATGAATCTCGTTCGGCTTGGAGCGGACCACCTTGGCGACGATATCGGCAAGCGCCTGCGTGGTCGTGATCGGCGCTTCCTTGCGCGCGGCGACGATGGCGCGCGCGACGCCGCGGGAGTGACGCTCCTCGCCGAAGATGTAGATGATGTTGGCGAGATCGGTCTCGGAGGCCTTCGCGACCACGTCGGCGGCGGTCGGGCCGTCATGGCCCATCCGCATGTCGAGCGGGCCGCCGAGCCGGAACGAAAAGCCGCGCTCGGCGGAATCGAGCTGCATCGAGGAGACGCCGACGTCCATCACGACGCCGTCGACCGCATCCACGCCCTGCGCGGCGCAGACCTCGGCGAGATTGGAGAAGCGATCCTCGACCAGCGTCAGCCGGCCATCGGCGCGGTCGACCAGATCGAACCCGCCGGTAATCGCCGACCGGTCGCGGTCGATGCCGATGACCCGGGTTCCGGAGGTCGCCAGGATCATGCGGCTGTAGCCGCCGGCGCCGAAGGTGGCGTCGACATAGATTCCGCCGTCGCGGGGGGCGAGCATCTCGACCGCCTCGCGGCCGAGAACGGAGACGTGACGGGGGGCGGCCGGGCTCATTCGCCGGCCTCTGGCGCATTCCAGCGTTTTGAACAGGAACTGGACGCCAACGGGTCCATTGCGCCTCAAATCTCTGCGCTTGGCCGGTCTTTTCCGGCCAAAAAGCCACTGCGAGGCGGAATCGTCGTTCCCCACGCCTGCCTGCAAACCCTCATTTCCGGACGGAATTTGCTGGGCTGCCATGGCATTTCGAGCGTGAAAGAGGGCCTCGGCCGTCCCCAAAACCGGTTCGGCTCTTCACCACTTAGTAACGGCACTTAGCGTTAAGAAAGCGTTGACGATCTGCGGCGCCTTTTGCGCGCTTTGCAGCTACTTCAGGCCAGTGATGCACCCTGCACACACTCCGGCAAAATGCGGGACGGAGGGCTGTTGCCGGATTGCGCGGCGCACAAGGTAAAGGAATAGTAAATGTCATTGCTTTCCAAAGTACCTTTGCCGTTCTCCTGCCGGTTTTGAGTTTGTATGATGTCTCCTGGTTCGTTCGCGTCTGCTGGTATTGATTCGAAGCGTCAACGCGCCCTCCCCGTTCCCAGGGCCAACGCGGACATGAAGACTTTTACCCCGGATTCCTCGATCGCTTCCGACGTCATTCCGTCGCCGAATTACGGCGACCGCAACAAGGGTCGCCTGCCGGACATGATCCTGCTGCACTACACCGGCATGCCGGATGTCGAAGGCGCGATCGCCCAGCTTTGCACCGCCGGCACCGACGTATCGGCGCATTACATCGTGCTCGAGGACGGCCGCATCGTGCAAAGCGTGCCCGAGAGCAAGCGCGCCTGGCACGCCGGCGTGTCGTTCTGGGCCGGCGAGGAAGACATCAATTCCTGTTCGATCGGAATCGAGATCATCAACCGCGGCCACGACTGGGGCTATCCGGATTTCCCGCTGCGCCAGATCGCGGCCGTGATCGCGCTGTGCCGCGGCATCATGCTCCGCCGCAACGTAGCCCCGCATCGCGTGCTCGGGCATTCCGACGTAGCGCCTGCGCGCAAGAAGGATCCCGGCGAGAAATTTCCGTGGCATTCGCTGGCCAATTCCGGCGTCGGCCACTGGGTGCAGCCGGCGCCGATCGTGCGCGGCGAAACGCTGAAGCTCGGCAGCATCAGCGACGATGTCGGTGGCCTGCAGGCAGCCCTGGCCCGATACGGCTACAGCGTCCCGACCCACGGCAAGTTCGACGGCCCGACCATGGAAGTGGTCACCGCGTTCCAGCGCCACTTCCGCCCCGCCCGCGTCGACGGCATCGCCGATCATTCGACCATGGCCACGCTGCACGCGCTGCTGGCGAGCCTGCCGGCGGATGCCGTCCGACGCAGGCCGCGGCGAAGTAATTTCCGCGGGATCCATCAGCGTCATTGCGAGGAGCGAAGCGACGAAGCAATCCATTCTTTCTTTTGCGCGGTGAGATGGATTGCTTCGCTTCGCTCGCAATGACGATCCTTACAGCTCTGCGATGCGCCGCGCATAGAGCCGCCGCAACGGCTCCAGCTGGGTCGCCGTCGTAGCCGCCAGATAGGCGTCGCGCGCGGCGTCGCGGCGGCCGAGCCGGCGCAACAGATCGGCGCGGACCGCCGGCAGCAGTTCGTAGCCCTTCAGCCCGCCGCGCGCCTCCAGCGCATCGATCAGGTCGAGCGCCCGCGCCGGCCCGTCGACCATCGACACCGCCGCGGCATGGTTGAGTTCGATCACCGGCGACGGGCTGATCCGCAGCAACACTTCATAGAGGCCGGCGATCTGCGGCCAGTCGGTGTCCTCATAATTGGGCGCGCGCGCATGAAGTGCCGCGATCGCGGCCTGCACCGCATAGGACTGCGGCCGCCCCGGCATCCGCAAGGCGTCTTCGACCAGCCTCAACCCTTCCGATATCTGGGCCTGGTCCCATAGCGAGCGGTCCTGCTCTTCCAGCAGCACGATGTCGCCGCCGGCGGTCTCGCGCCCCGCACGCCGTGAATCGTGCAGCAGCATCAGCGCCAGCAAGCCCTTGATCTCGCCGCGTCCCGGCATCAGCGCGTCGAGCAGCCGCGCCAGCCGGATCGCTTCGCGCGCCAGATCCGGCCGCATCAAATCTTCGCCTGAGGTCGCGACATAGCCTTCGGTAAAGACGAGATAGATCACCGCGAGCACGCCGCGCAGCCGCGGTTCCAGCGCCTCGCGCTCCGGCACTTCATAGGGAATGCCGGCAAGGCGGATCTTCTGCTTGGCGCGCACCAGGCGCTGCGCCATCGCGTCTTCACTGGACAGAAACGCGCGCGCGACCTGCGCCGTCGTCAGCCCGCACACCGTGCGCAGCGTCAGCGCCACTTGCACCTCCGCCGCAAAGGACGGATGGCAGCAAATGAAGATCAGCCGCAGCATGTCGTCGTCGAGCGCGCTGTCATGTGCGCTGTCCTGGGCCTCGCCCGGCGCCGACGCATCGAGCAGCAATTCATGCGTCAGTTGCGCCTGCTTGCCGCGAAACGCGATGGCGCGGCGAACCCGGTCGATCGCCTTGTTGCGCCCGACATTGACCAGCCAGGCGCGCGGATTCGACGGTGGATCGGTGGTGGACCAACGCTCCAGCGCCACCGCGAACGCATCCTGCAGCGCGTCCTCCGCGAGATCGAAATCGCCGACGAGGCGGATCAGCGTGGCCAGCGCCCGCCCCGCCTCGTCGCGAAATATCTTTTCGATCTCGCCAGGTGTCATGGGGGGCGTGCTATCCAGAAACGTCATTCCGGGATGCGTCCGTCAGGACCAGACCCGGAATCTCGAGATTCTCCGATCGTGGCAATTGCACATCCGTGGTCTGCGCTTGCGGCGCACCCGGAATGACGGATTCACCGTCAGTCATAGACCATCACCGGCCTGACCTCGATCGAACCCGTTTTGGCGCCGGGTATGCGCGCGGCAATGCCGAGCGCGGTGTCGAGATCCTTGGCTTCGACCAGATAGTAGCCGCCGAGTTGCTCGCGCGTCTCCGCGAACGGGCCATCCGTGGTCAGCATCTTGCCCTCGCGAACCCGCACGGTGGTCGCGGTCGTCGTCGGCTGCAAGCCGTCGCCGGCCTTGAAATGGCCGCTCTGCACGATGGACTGGGTGAATGCGCCGTAGTCCGTCATCATTTGCTGCCGATCGGCAGCGCCCATTTTGCCGAGGTCGGCTTCGTTCCGGTAGATCAACAGCAGATACTGCATCTCATCACTCCCTTTGTCTGGCTGGATCGCCGACATCCGGTCGAACGGAGCCAACGCCAGACGACATCGTCAGGATAATTTATTTTGGACCCGGCGGCCGGTCATTCGGATCCGCACACCGGGCCGCGCGCCGCCACACCCTTCGGCGCCAAAGCGTTATATCTAATAATCCGATAATAACGGCCAATATTATTCGTTTGTCAAAACTATCCCCAAGCGTAGCGTGGATGGCGTGCGCAATCGCGGCGATTCAAAGCCCATCACAAGAAGCGGCGCCGCCGGAGGATTTGAATGACGACGACGCTCGACGGTACCGACCTGCCCTCACGAACCCTGCTGCCGTTTCTCGATCGCGAGCATACCATCGCGCGGCCCGGCTACAGCCGCTGGATGGTGCCGCCGGCGGCGCTCTGCGTGCATCTGTGCATCGGCCAGGCCTATGCCTTCAGCGTCTTCAATTTGCCGATGACCCGGCTGCTGGGCGTTTCGCAATCGACGCCTGCCGACTGGAAGCTCACCGACCTCGGCTGGATCTTTTCGATCGCGATGGTGTTCCTCGGACTGTCGGCGGCGGTGTTCGGCCGCTGGGTCGAGGAAGGCGGGCCGCGCAAGGCGATGTTTACCGCCGGCGTGTGCTGGGCGAGCGCGTTCCTGGTCTCGGCGCTCGGCGTCTACCTGCACAATCTCTGGATCATCTATCTCGGCTACGGCGTGATCGGCGGCTGCGCGCTCGGCATCGGCTACATCTCGCCGGTCTCGACGCTGATGAAATGGTTTCCCGACCGTCCGGGCATGGCCACCGGCATGGCGATCATGGGATTCGGCGGCGGCGCATTGATCGCCTCGCCGCTGTCGGTGTGGCTGATGGGCAAGTTTGCAAGCTCATCCGACGTCGGCGTGCTCTACACCTTCGTCACGCTCGGCTGCGTGTATTTCGTGTTCATGATGGTCGGCTCGCTGATCGTGCGGGTGCCGGCGCCGGGCTGGAAGCCGGAAGGTTATGTGCCGCCGGCCACCGCCAGCAAGATGATGACGAAGAACGACGTGTTCGTCTATCAGGCGATCAAGACGCCGCAGTTCTGGCTGATCTGGATCGTGCTGTTCTGCAACACCACCGCCGGCATCGGCGTTCTCGGCCAGGCCTCCGCGATGAGCCAGGAAATGTTCCCCGGCCATATCACCGCGGTGGCGGCCGCGGGCCTTGTCGGCCTGATGAGCCTGTTCAACATGGGCGGCCGCTTCAGCTGGGCCTCGCTGTCCGACTTCATCGGACGGAAGAACACCTATTTCGTCTACATGACGCTCGGCATCGCACTCTATCTGACGGTGCCCTATGCCGGCGGCAGCGGTAACGTCGTCCTGTTCGTGATCTGCTTTGTGATCATCGTCAGCATGTATGGCGGCGGCTTCTCGACGGTGCCGGCCTATCTGCGCGACATGTTCGGCACCCGCTATGTCGGCGCCATCCACGGCATCCTGCTGACGGCATGGTCCGCCGCCGGCATCGCCGGACCGGTGCTGATCAACTACATCCGCGAATACAACGTCACCCACGGCGTGCCGAAGGCGCAGGCCTACAACACCACCATGTACATCATGGCCGGGCTGCTCGTGGTCGGCTTCCTCGCCAATCTCTGCGTCAAGGCAGTCGACCAGCGCCACCACATGAAACCCGAAACGGATGCCGATCTCGAGCCGGCGCGTGCTTAGGCCCAAGGCTTTATTCATGGCGGGGCATGCGCAAATCATGTCCGGCCGAACATAAGGAGGCGACCATGAAGACATTATCGCAAGCCGAAACGTCCTTCACGCAGCTGTTGTCGGGTTGGACGGCGGAGCGGATCGCGCGCACGTTTGCCGCGATCAGGCCGCGGCATCGGGCCGATCAGATCGCAGCCGACGTCGCCGCCAGCGGCAACCCCTCGGGCGCCTGAGCACGATCATGCAGAACGCCCGAACAGCCCAGACCACGCCGCTGCAACTGATCCTGGCCTGGAGCTTTGCCGGCATCCCGCTGCTCGCGGGTGTCGCGCAGACGCTCGTCAACGCCATGAAACTGTTTCAATAGGCAGTTGACGATGAAATCGGCAAACAGAGGCGGCGCCGCTTTGCTCGGCGATTTGCGGCGCCTCATCGCCGGTGAAGGATTTGCGATCTCGATCTTCGCGGCCGTGGCCGCCGCCGCGATCCTCGCATTCGGCTTCGGCGCGACAGCTGACATCGTCGCATCGATGCTGGCCGTCGGCATCGCGACGGCGTTGGCCGAGGCCAAATTTCGGATCAGCAAAAGATCATGATTTCGAGCCGGCTTGTGCAAGCCGGCGCTTCAATTCCCTGACCTCCTCGAATCGCTTCGTCACGTCGCGCATGACGGCCACGGTGCCGGCGACCTCCTGCTGCGCGTTTCGCAACAGCACGATGGTGAATTCGACCGAGATGCGCCGGCCATCTTTGGTGAGACCGGGCACCGACAGCAGGTCGCCGTGACCGTAACGGCTGGTGCCCGTTTCCATCGTGTGGCGGAAACCGGCCCAATGCCGCGCCCGCAGGTTTTCGGGAATGATCAGGTCGAGCGACTGGCCGGTACTCTCCACGGCGGTGAAGCCGAAGATCCGCTCCGCGCCGGGATTCCAGAAAATGATGCGGCCCTCGCGATCGGTCGCGATAATCGCGTCCGAGGCGCTGTTGAGCAGGGCATCGCCGAGTCCGACGGGAATATTCATCGCAGCAATCCTCTGGTTTGATCGCGTTGGTCTGAACCCGTGGGCCCGCCCTGACAAGCGAGGAATGCCGATCGCCCGCATCGGTAAAACCAATATAAAATCCGCGCGCGATCAGCGCTGCTTGCGCGCAATGCGCCTGGGCGCCGGCGTGTCCGCGATCTGTTTCGCCTGCGCCTCGGCCACGCGATGCATGATCCCGATCGCGCGCGACACATGATCGCTCTCGCGGTCGATGGGATAGGCGACATAGGCCGGCATCGAGAATTCGGGGGCATCGGCGACCACATGGAGCCGCCGCGTCTTCAACAGCGGCTCCACGATCCGGCGCGCGAAAAAACCGGAGCCGCCGTTTTCCAGCACATGTTGCAGCCCGAGCCAGCCGATATTCGCCGTCAGGGACGGTCCTGCGAAATTCGGGAAGACCGCGCTGTGGCGGGCGTAGAATTCCGGGCCCCAGTCGACATAGACGTAACCGGGCTGCGGCTCCGGCGCGCTGCGCGGATCGGTCGACACCAGGATCAGTTGCTCCTCGAACAACAGCTCGACCTTCAAACCGGGCCGGCTCTGCGGCGTGTACATCACGCCGATATCGATGCGGCCTTCCACCAGGCCTTGCATCAGCTCCGGCTCGAGCGCGCTCTCGGCCCGGATCGAGATTTCCGGATGGGCCGACTGCATCAGCGGCAGCCAGCGCAACAGATATTCTTCCCACAATCCGATGCGGCCGCCGACCACGAGCGTGCCCAGGAATCCTCTGGGGAATGCCGACGTCGTGACGCGCCTGTTCGACGGTCCGGACCAGCGCCGAGGCATGGCGCTGGAATTGCCGGCCCGCCGGCGTCAGCGTGGTGCCCGCCTTGTTGCGCACGAACAGCGTGCAGCCGAGCTGTTGTTCGAGCGTGTGGATACGCGTGCTGACGGTGGACTGGCTGACATGGAGTCGATCCGCGGCGGTGATGAAATTGCCCGCGGTCACCACCGTCAGGAACGTCCGGGCCAGTTCGGTGTCCATGGTTCGCAAATCCTTCAATCGACGATGTCGATATCAAAGGCCTCAATTCCGCTTATGTCAAAATCACCCCCGCCGGCCCATTAACCATCGCTATCGCTTGACGCAGGCCGCCGCAGCCCCCATGCCTTGGGGCGTCAGTCGGCCGGACGGCCGCTCCTGCTATGGTCGAAAGGCTGCGGGAGAGGAAAGTCCGGGCTCCATCGACATACGGTGCCGGATAACATCCGGCGGGGGCGACCCCAGGGACAGTGCCACAGAGAATGAACCGCCTCCTCTTCGGAAGGGGCAAGGGTGAAAAGGTGCGGTAAGAGCGCACCGCGGGTCCGGCAACGGAACCGGCATGGCAAACCACACCGGGAGCAAAACCGAATAGGGACGGCAACGCGGGCAGTTCGCGAAAGCGAAAACGACGCAGGGCGATGTCAGGCTCGCCGTCCGGGTAGGTTGCTCGAGGCCATGTGCAAACATGGTCCCAGAGGAATGGCCGTCACGTATCGTCCGCGCAAGCGGGCGGTGCCCTACAAAACCCGGCTTACAGGCTGGCTGATATCTTTGCGAAAGCGTTTTCGAAGAAACCGTCTTGCTGAAATGAGGGGTTCGGCGTAACGCGCCGGACCCCTCGCCATTTCTACGCGACGATCTTCTGCAACAGCGCCATCAGTGTTTCCGGCGCGGTGACGTTCGGCGTGTGGGTGGTATCGATCTCGAAATAGCGCCAGCCCGGCGCCTCCCTGGTGCGCCTGGCGAATGGCCCGAAGGTGTCCGCCGGCGTGATGCGGGTGGCGTAGATGTAGCTGCGCGGCAATGTCAGCTTGCCGCCATGCAGCTTCAGCTTCTTGTCGAAGCATCCGATCGACATGTCGACGCGCCGCGCGTTGAGCCAGGGGAGATCGGCTTCCGCGGTATCGGGCGAGACCGGGCGCGGCGGCACCCGCCATTCGCCGGCCTTCCCCAGTTCGTTCATGCGCTGGCGATCCGCCTCGTTGAGGTCGAGCAGCGACTGGCCATCCTCCGGAACGAAGGCGTCGAGATAGATCAGCTGGCTGACGCGATCACGGGCGCGGTCGGCGACCCCGGTCGCGACCATGCCGCCATAGCTGTGGCCGAGCAGCACGATTTCGCGCAGGTCCTCGAATTTGATGACGTTGACCACATCCTCGATATGGGTGTCGAGATCGACCGTCGAATTCATCAGATGCACGCGCTCGCCCAGCCCGGTGTAGGTCGGCGTGACCAGCCGATGCCCGGCCGCCTGCATCAGCGGATGCATCTTCTTCCACGACCAGCCGCCACCCCAGGCACCGTGACAAACCAGAAAGGTCTTTTTTGAGCTCATCGGACGTTTCCATGAAGTTATTGTTGAAGGCGTCAATTGCGATAGTACCCGCTGGCGGGCTCGTGTAAATGTCGCGGCAAATTCAACCACGTCATTCCGGGGCGATGCGCAGCATCGAACCCGGAATCTCGAGATTCCGGGTCTGGTCCTTCGGACCATCCCGGAATGACGGAGAAAAAAATTGGAAGCGTCCACCTATGCCGTTCTGCTCTTCGGCGCACTCGCCGGCGGCTTCGTGTCCGGCCTCGCCGGTTTCGGCACCGCGCTGATGGCGCTCGGGATCTGGCTCTATATATTGCCGCCGGCGCTGGCGGTGCCGCTGGTGCTGATCTGTTCGGTCAGCTCGCAGATCTCGACGCTGCCGGCGATGTGGCGGCAGCTCGATTTCAAACTGGCCTGGCCATTCGTCGCAGGCGGGCTGGCCGGCATGCCGATCGGGGCGCTGCTGGTCGCGCGCGCCGACCCGCAGAACTTCAAATTGAGCGTGGGCGCAATGCTGCTGGTGTTTCCGGCCGCGCTGTTCTTCATCCGCAAGCCGATGGCCTTTCAATTCGGCGGCAAGCCTGCGCGACGCCGCCGTCGGATTTGCCGGCGGCATCCTCGGCGGCCTTGCCGGCCTGTCCGGCCCGCTTCCGACCCTGTGGGCGAGCGTGCGCGGCTGGAGCAAGGATCAGCGCCGCGGCGTCTTCCAGATCTTCAACGGCACCGTGCTCGGCGCCGCCCTGCTGCTGCAAATCGCCAGCGGCTTCGTCAAACCGGAGGTGTTCTGGCTCGCGCTGCTGGCGATGCCGGGCACGCTGATCGGCGCGCGGATCGGCATGCGTACCTACCAGGCGCTGAGCGACCGCAATTTCTACGACGTCGTGCTGGGCCTGCTGTTTATGTCCGGGTTAGTCTTGGTGTGGAGCACCATCGGCAGCGTGCGCTAGCGCGTGCATGGCCGCCATGCGGCGCATGCGCAAACGCTGTACGCACGCGATCAAACTCGCTACCACGCGCATCATGACCTCTCCTTCTTTTTCGCGCGAACGTCTCGGCCTCTTGCTGGGCTTTGTCGGCATGGTGATCTTCGGCGGCACGCTGCCGGCGACGCGGATCGCGGTATCGGCAATTGATCCGATTGCACTGACCTCGCTGCGCGCGGCGCTCGCGGGCCTCTGCTCGCTGATGTTGCTGGTTGTGCTGCGGCGGCCGCTGCCGCCGCGTGCGCTGTGGCCGCAACTGGTGATCACGATGCTCTGCGTCGTCATCCTGTTTCCGGTCCTGATGGCGCTGGGGGTCCAGACCGTCGACGCCTCGCATGGCGGCGTGGTGTTCGGAATCATGCCGATCGCGACCGCTTTGGTCGCCGTCATGATCACCCATGAGCGCCCGCGGCCGCTGTTCTGGATCGCCTCTTTCGCGGGCGCCGGACTGGTGGTGGCGTTCGCGCTGCGGCAGGGCGGCGGCGCGCTCTCGGCCGGCGATCTGCTGCTGTTCGCCGCGGTCATCATGTCCGGAATCGGCTACGCCTATTCCGGCCGGCTCACCTCGCAGATGCCGGGCTGGGAAGTCATCAGCTGGGTGCTGGTGATCGCATTGCCGATCTCGATCCCCGCCACCGCGCTGACCATCCCGGCGGATATCTCCCACATGGCCCTGAAGCCGTGGCTGGCGGTTCTCTACGTCACGTTATTCTCGCAATGGATCGGCTTCTTTGCCTGGAACGCCGGCCTCGCCATGGGCGGCATCGCGCGCGTGGCCCAGGTGCAATTGCTGCAGCCCTTCGTCACCTTTGCGCTGGCGTCGTTCTTCAACGACGAGACCATCACATTGCAAATCCTGCTGTTCGCCGCCGGCGTGGTCGTAACCGTCGCGATCTCGACGCGCACGCGCGGGAGCAAAGCGCCCGAAAGTCCGGAGCCGACATCCGTTCCCGCGGTCACTCCGCCGGCAACGCCGACTTGAGCGGCGCCAGCCGCTTCCTGAACTCCAGGTGCAGCAACCACAGGCTCAACACGGCTTGCAGCGCGGTCGTGAAGTTCGAGATGTACCAGGCATATTCAATGCGAAACCCGGGCCGCGCCGACAGCCAGAGAACCGGCAAGGCATAGGTGACCAGTCGCGTGCCGGAACTCAGCAGCACCGGCTTGGTGTTGCCGAGGCCTTGAAACATGCTGGCGCACACGAAGTTCAGTCCCTGAGCGACGAGATTCAGCGAGACCATCTGCAGGAACAGAATGGCGACCGCCAATGTCTCGGCGTCGCTGGCGAAGCCGCCGAGCAGCAGTCCTGGCTGCCACTGCGAAAGTATCGTGAAAGCGATCATCACCACGGTGACGATCATCGCCGCCCTGGTGAAGGTCTCCCGCACGCGCGCGGCGTCGCCGGCGCCGAAATTCTGTCCGGCGATCGGTCCGGCGGCGATAGCGATCGCCAGCGCCGGCATCTGGATCAGGCCGAGCACGCGCGTCCCGATGCCGAAGCCGGCCTGCGCCGCTGCGCCGAAGTCGCGCAAGGCGTAGTAGATCACGCCCATCCAGAGGAAGATAATCGCGAACTCGCCGCCGGCCGGCAGACCGACATTGAGAATGCGCTTCCATTGCCGGAGCTGCGGACGAATTTGCGCGGGATCGAAGCCGACATAACGCTCGAGCCTGCGGAAATAGATCCACATCATCAGCACGCCCATCAGCACCGCGACCGAACTCGCAAGGCCAGCGCCCGCGACGCCGAGCGCAAGGCCTGTGCCCCAACCTGCGATCAGGACCGGCGCCAGCGCGATATTGATCATCACCGCGAGCGCCTGCACGATCATGCCGGGCCGCACGATGCCGGTACCGCTCAATGCTGCGCCCATCACCCGCGAAGCAAATTGCAACGCCAGCGCGGGCATGAACCAGAGCAGATAGGTCGTGCCGGCCGCGACGGTAGCTTGGTCAGCGGCCACCATTCGCATGTAGAAGCCGGCGAACACCGATCCTGCAACCCATGTCAGCAACCCGCACGCGGCGGCCAGGCCCAGCGACTGGTTGAATACCAGATTGGCGTCGACCCGATCCTTGCGGCCCACGGCATTCGCAATCAGCGACACGGTGCCAACGCCCAGCACCTGCAACACACCGTTGAGGAGAAATACCAGATTGCCGGCCGCGGCCACGCCCGCGATGGCGCCTTCGCCAAGTCCGGCGACGAAATACAGATCGACGAGCTGGCAGATCATGATCGTGACCATGCCGGCGACGATCGGCGGCGCCATGTTCAGGATGTGGCTCACGATGGAGCCTTGCGTCAGATCTTTCATTTCATTCCATCCCCGGCGCGCGGCGTCACGCCGCGCGCCGCAATGCCATTTACTCCGCAGCCGTAATACGGCCGAACTCGGTCGCCTGCCGCTCGAACAGCCCGCGATAGATGCCGCCCGCCCGCGCCGTCAGCATGGCGTGGGTGCCCTGCTCGACGATCTCGCCGCGGTCGAACACCAGGATGCGGTCGAGGCTGCGCACCGTCGACAGCCGGTGCGCGATCACGATCGAGGTGCGGCCTTTCATCAGCCGCTCCATCGCCTGCTGGATCAGGCCTTCGGACTCCGAATCGAGGCTCGAGGTCGCCTCGTCCAGGATCAGCACCGGCGCGTCCGCCAGGAACGCCCGCGCCAGCGCGACGCGCTGACGCTCGCCGCCCGACAGCTTGACGCCGCGTTCACCGACCAGCGTGCCGTAACCCTTCGGCAGCCGCAGGATGAACTCGTGCGCGTTGGCAAGGCGCGCGGCCTGTTCGATCGCAGCCATGCTGGCGCCCGGCCTGCCATAGGCGATGTTCTCGGCCAGCGTGCGGTGAAACAGGATCGGATCCTGCTGCACGATCGCAATCTGGCTGCGCAGCGAATGCTGTGTCGCCGTGGCAATATCCTGGCCGTCGATCAGGATTTTGCCGCCGCTGACGTCGTAGAGCCGCTGCACCAGCTTGACGAAGGTGGTCTTGCCGGAACCGGAGCGGCCGACCAGGCCGACGCGCTCGCCGGCCCGGATATCCACCGACAGGCCGTCATACAGGGGATCGCGATGCCCGCCATAGAGGAACGTCACGGCGTCGAACACGATGCGTCCGCCCTGGATATCGATCGGTCTCGCATCCGGCGCGTCCGCAATGCCGATCGGCTCGCCATGGATCGCAACCAGTTCCTCCATGTCGTTGACCGAACGCTGCAGATTGTTGATGTGCATGCCGACATCGCGCAAATACGCGTGGATGATGTAGTAGCTGGTCAGCACATAGGTGACGTCGCCCGGCGTGGCGCGGCCCGCGATCCACAGCAGGATCGCGCCGCCGATCACGGACGTGCGAAAGCACAGCAGCACCACAAGCTGCGCCGTGCTCGTATAGTTGTAGCGCAGCCAGGTCCGCCGCACGCGCGTGCGCCAGCGGCCGATGACGCCGTCCAGCCGCGAATCCTCGCGCGCTTCCGCGCCGAACGATTTCACCACCGCGTTGCAGGTCAGCGCATCCGCCAGCGTGCCGCCGACCTTGGTGTCCCAGGCGTTGGAGACACGTGCGGCCGGCGCGATGTAGTTCACCGAGAACGCCATCGTCATCGCGACATAGATCAGCGTGCCGACCGCGATCACCGCGCCGAGCGAGGGCCAGTGCAGGCCGAGCAGGATCATCGAGCCCAGCAGCACCGTCAGCGACGGCGCCAGCGCCATCAGGATGGTGTCGTTGAGCAGGTCGAGCGCCCACATGCCGCGCGTGATCTTGCGCACGGTCGAGCCGGCAAAGCTGTTGGCGTGCCAGTCGGTCGAGAAGCGCTGCACGCGCATGAAGGCATCGCGCGCCACGTCCGACATGATCTTCAGCGTAAACGGCACGATCGCCTGCAGCCCGATCAGCCGCAGCACCATCGACAGCGCGCCCAGCGCCACGATGCCGCCGAACGCGATCGTCGCCGCACGCCGCGCCGCCGGATCGGAGGCGCCTTGCGTCAGCGCATCGACCAGGTGGCCGGAGAACAGCGGCATGAACAGGTCGGCCGCGGTCGCGCCGAGCAATCCGCCGGCGACGGTCAGCGCGCGGGCGGGCTGTTCGAGCCAGTGGCGGAATACAAACGGAATCACCACGCGTATAGCCGCGGGACGCTTGTTGATTTGAGCGGTCATGGCCTCATCCGGCACCGCGTTTTGCGCGCACGCCGGCTCCATCTGAAAGGACGCAGCGAGGGCCAACAGGCCGAACGCAGGCGTCGTTGAAAAAAATCGGTAACGCGTTGGGAAGTTTTGATAATCGGGACGTCAGGCCCGATCGGTACCGGCTAAACTTGAGCCTCGAACATGAGCCTCAAAGGCCCGTTACAGCGTCCGGCATAGGCATCGAACGCGGACGGGCGGTCTGCGATTTGGACGAAATCATGCAAAATCCTCCCCGGTTCGAGCGACAATGCGCGTGCTTATAAATGCGTCACGGGTGATTTGCAATATGACAACCGCGTGAGGGCTGCGAAATCAATCGATGCGCAATTGGATTTGCGCCTCAGTGTGCCTTTTCAGTGTCTTTTTCAGTGACCCTGGCCGCCCGCCGCGGTCGCCGGCGGCTTGTTCAGCAGCAACACCAGAAGGCTGAGGCCGGCATAGAAGACGGTCAGCATGAAGAAGGCGTCGCCATAACCCATCACCACCGCCTGGCGGTGCACGATCTGCGACAATTGCTTCATCGCCATCAGGGCCGCGTCGCCCAGGCCCTGCATGCGCTGGGTGAACATGTTGAGCGTCTCGGTCGCGGTGGCGTTGCCCCAGTGCACGCGTTCCTGCAGCCGCACGATGTGCAGGTCGGTGCGCTCGTTCAGGACCTGGTTGATGACGGCGAGCCCGACCGCGCCGCCGAGGTTGCGCGTCAGGTTGAACAGGCCGGAGGCGTTCTTGACCCGCTCCGGCGCCAGCGTGCCGAGCGCGATGGTGTTGGTCGGCACCATCGCGCACATCATGCCGACGCCGCGCAGGATCTGCGGGATCAACAATTCGTAGAAATCATAGTCGCGGGTGATCCAGGTCATCTGATAGGAGCCGAGCGCGAAGGTGCAAAGACCGAAGGCGATGATGTAGCGCATGTCGACCTTGGTCATCATCCGCCCGACGATCGGCGCGGTGAGGAACATCGCGACCCCGGAGACGAACATCGTCTCGCCGATCATCAGCGCGCTGTAGCCGCGCACTTCGGCGAGATAGCGCGGATACATGTAGGTCAGGCCGTACAGCCCGATGCCGACGCAGAACGAGATCAGGCAGCCGATGCCGAAATTGCGGTCGGTGAACGTCCGGATGTTGACGATCGGCTCCCGCGCGGTCAGCACCCGCCAGAAGAAAGCGATTCCCGAGACGAAACCGATCGCAGCGAATGTCGCCACCGTACTGTCCTGCAGCCACTGATATTGCGGGCCTTCCTCGAGCACGTATTCGAGCGAGCCGAGGAAGCCCGCCATGAACAGCAGGCCCCACCAGTCGAAATATTCCAGCAGCTTGAAGTTGGGCTGGTCGAAATCACACAGTATCCACACGCCGATGGTGATGCCGATGCCGGGAACGATGTTGATGAAGAACAGCCAGTGCCACGACATCAGGTCGGTAATGAAGCCGCCGACGGTCGGCCCGATCGTCGGCGCCAGGGTGGCGACGAGACCGATGATCGGGCCGACGATATGGAATTTGGTGCGCGGAAACACCGTGTAGGCGGAGGCGAACACGGTCGGGATCATGCCGGCGCCGAGAAACCCCTGAAGCGCGCGCCAAAGGATCATCTGCTCGATTGTCGAGGCAAATCCGCAGAAGAAGCTGGCAATGGTGAAACCTGAGGCGGATATCGCAAACAGCAGCCTTGTGCCGAACGCGCGCGACAGGAATCCCGACAGCGGGATCGCGATCACCTCGGCGATCAGATACGAGGTCTGGACCCACGACACTTCGCTGGAGCTGGCCGACAGCCCCGCCTGGATCTCCGACAAGGACGCCGAGACGATCTGGATGTCCAGGATCGACATGAACATGCCGAACACCATGATGAGGAACGCAAACAGCCGCCGCGGCGCGATGCGCTCGGACGGCGGGCCTGCGGCGCTCATCATCGGCGGCGGTGCGGGGGTGGCGTCAGCCATGATCTGCTCGGGACGCGCGCCGGATCCAGCCCGGCGCTACAAAAAATTACTTCGGATGGGCCGTGCGGGTTCGAATCGAGGTCGGCCTCGTTGTCCGCATCGGCAGCACCTTCGCGGGTGTTGACGGTGGTGTAGACCGACATGCCCGCGCGCAGCAGGTTCTGCTTCGCCACTTCCTTCGGCACCCGGATCCGGACCGGCAGACGCTGCACGATCTTGGTGAAATTGCCGGTGGCGTTGTCCGGCGGCAGCAGCGTGAACACCGAACCCGCCGCGGGCGAAATGCTATCGACGACGGCGGCGAACTTGCGATGGCCGTAGGCGTCGACCGAGATCGTCACGGGCTGGCCGGGACGGATGCGCTTGAGCTGGGTTTCCTTGAAATTGGCGTCGATGAAGACCTCGTTCAGCGGCACCACATTGCCGAGCCGCTGGCCGGCCGCGATGAAGTCGCCGGTGTTGACGATGCGGTTGGAAAAGGTGCCGTCGACCGGCGCGCGCACCGAGGTGAAATCGAGATCGCGCTCGGCCTTCGCGAGCGTGGTCTGCAACTCCGCCAGCTGGGCGCGGGCTTCGTTCTGCTGCGCCTTGGTCACCTCGACATTGTCGCGCGCGGCATCGTACGCCGCCTGCGACGATCTCACCGCAGCGGCGCCCTGATCGCGGCTGGCTTCGGAACCCTCGAAGGTGGCGCGCGAGGCAAAGCCCTTGGTGCTCAGCGCCTGCTGGCGGTCGAAATCGAGACCGGCGCGCTTCAGCGCCGCTTCCGAGGAAGCGAGCTGCGCTCTCGCCTGCTCGACCGCGCTTTCCAGCGCGGTGACCTGGCGGCCGATGCGATCGATGGTGGCCTGCTGCGTCGCGATCTTGCTGCGCGCCGCATCCACCGCGATTCTGTAATCGCCGTCGTCGATCTTGAAGATCACGTCGCCGGTGCGAACGATCGAATTGTCGGCGGGAAGGATCGCGGCGACATGGCCCGCGACCCGCGCGCCGAGCGTGGTGTTGTTGGCGCGAACATAGGCGTCGTCGGTCGAGACATAGAAGCGTCCGACGAAAGCGAAATAGACGCCGTAGCTGACGGCGGCGAGCGCCAGCAATCCGACCACGCCCATCATCACGAATTTCTTGCGCTTGCCTGATTGGGGCGCGGCCGCTCTCGCGGCATCGGCCGTTGGCGCGGTGGGTCTATCGGCCGGCGGCGCGCCCGGCGCGTCTCCCGGCCGGCGCTTGGTTTCTTCCGCAACGTGAGTCCGAAGCTGATCCGCCAACGGGGCGGCAGCGTCGCGCGCGGCCTCGCCTTCGGCCGTTTCCGGCGCTTGACGGGCAGCCTCCGGCTCTTGCCGGACGACGCGCGCGGCCTGGTCTCTCGCTCCGGCCATTACCGGCCTCCTCGTTACGATGACGCGATGCGTGTGCGAGACCAAAACCAGCCCACACTGGCACCGTCATTTGTGAAATTAGCATTGACCGAACGGTTCGGTCAAGATATATTTGTATGAGTCGGACCATAGGGCGAAAAGCTCTTCCGATACCTATGTCCGGTTGAAATCTTTCCCGAGAAGCTAAACCAATGGTTGCAGGCACGCCGAGCGCGATCGATATCGTCACCGAGGAGGATTCCTCCAAGCGGCGGCAGATTCTCGATGGCGCCCGCAAGGTATTCATGGATCTGGGCTTTGACGGCGCCAGCATGAACGAGATCGCGCGCTCCGCCGGCGTTTCCAAGGGCACGCTTTACGTCTACTTCGCCGACAAGAACCGGTTGTTCGAAGCCATCGTCGAGCAGGAAGCGTTCGAACAGGGAAAGGTGGTGTTCAATCTCGACCCTGCGCGCGATGCCGAGACCACGCTGCGGGAGTTCGGCCGGAGCTATATCGAGTTGCTTTGCCGGCCGGGCGGCGGGTCGTGGATCCGCACCGTGATGGCGATCGCCGAGCGGATGCCGGATGTCGGCCGCCGCTATTATGCCAACGTGCTGGAAAAAACCGTCAATCGCCTCGCCGACTATCTCAGGGCGCATGTCGGGCCCGGCGATCTCGCCATCGACGACTGCCAACTCGCGGCGTCGCAGTTCATGGAGGTGTGCAAGGCGTCGCTGTTCCTGCCGTTCGTGTTCCAGGCCGCGCCTGCGCCATCGCCCGAGCGGATCGACGAAGTGGTGGACAGCGCGACGCGGATGTTTCTGGCGGCGTATCGGGCGAAGTGAAGCGGAGTTGTTCGTCGCAATGACAGCCAAGACGACGCCTCCCCGCAGTCGGTGACGATCCCGCGTTACAATTCCCTCAAATTATCCATAACCGCAACCGACGCCGCCCCATCGCGTTCTACCCCATCGAGGTACGCGCCATGGCGATGTTCGGCCGCAAGTCCCGCCCTTCCCGCAGACGAACCAACCAGTCGGCATGGATGACCATCGACGGCAGTTTCGCCACGCGCCCGTGCACAGTCGTCGACATCTCCGAAGGCGGCGCGCGGCTCCGGGTCGACGACCCGCAATTCGTCAAGCCGCGGTTCCATCTGAAATTCGAACGGACATCGCCCGGCCGGGCCTGCAAGGTCGCCTGGAAGAAGGGCGACCTGATCGGCGTCGAGTTCGTCTGAGCGCGATACTCTTTTCTTCGTCATGGGCTTGACCCGGCCATCCACGCCGTTCTTGCGGCGCGACTGCAAGGACATGGATGCCCGGCATCGCAGACAAGTTTACGCGGTCTGCGCAAGACAGACCGCTACGGCCGGACATGACGAGGTGGAGTTCTTCGTCACGTCCGCGTCATTTGACATTTCATCGTATTTTGTCAAAATCGTCAAATGAAGCCCCGCGACCGCATCCTCGACGCCGCCATGCTGGTGTTCCGCCGCCAGGGCTTTCGGCGTTCGTCGATCGAACAGGCGGCTGAGGCCGCGGGCCTGACGCGGCAGGCGCTGTACCATCATTTCAAATCCAGGGAGGCGCTGTTCCGCGCCGTGATCGAGCGGCTGCATGAGAACGCGCTATCGGCCGAAATCACTGCTGCCGACGCCGCCGAGAAGGCCGGCAAGGATCTCGCCGACATATTGATCGCCGAAATCGCCGCGCGGCTGAAACAATTGATCGCGCCGCTGGAGGGCTCGCCCCACATCGAGGAGCTGTTCTCCGAGCATCTGTTGCAGGCACGCGATATCTACCAGAAATATGCCGCCCATTATGCCGAACAGCTGACGGCGACGATCGAACGCGTCTGCCGCAAGCAGCATCTCGTCCTGAAGAACATGAAGGCGCGCGACTTCGCGCGATGCATCGAGATGGCGTTCAACGGCACCAAATCCGCCTATCCGGCGATGCAGCCGGCCGACGCCTTCCTCCGGGATTTTTCGATCATGGTGCGCACGCTGGTGGCCGGCGCCGTCGGCCCGTCGCCGAAACCGCGTCCCGCCAAACCAACACCCGCCAGGAAATCCGCCCGTCGCAAATCTGGAGATCGCAAATGAGCACGATGACGATCAACGGCCGCCTCGCTCCCCTCCCCGACGATCTCGATGCGCTGCTGATCGACGTCGTGCGGGACGATCTCGGCCTCACCGGCACCAAGCTCGTGTGCGGTGCCGGCGTCTGCGGCGCCTGCACCGTGCTGGTGGACGGCGCGCCGGTGGCGAGCTGCCTGATGCCGGCGCGTGCGGCGATGGACAAGTCGGTGACGACAGTCGAAGGCATCGGTGCTTCAGGCCTGCACCCGGTGCAGAAGGCCTTCATGGTGCACGATGCCCTGCAATGCGGGTTCTGCACGCCGGGCTTCATCGTCGAGGCCGCGGCGTTTCACGACCGCTGGCGCGCGACCAAGGGCAGCGCCGACACCGTCGCGCGAGGAAATCGGCGCAGCCCTGTCGGGCCATCTGTGCCGCTGCGGCGCCTATGACGGCATTTTCAGCGCGGTGGCCGCGGCCTGTGAGGGCCGGTTCGACGGCGGCGACATCGTCTCGCCGCGGATCGAGGCGCGCGACAAGGTGACGGGCTCGGCGAAATACACCGTCGACATCCATCATGACGGCCAGCTCGAAGGCGTCATCCTGCGCTCGCAGGTGGCGCATGCGAAAATCGGCGATCTCGATCTTGCGCCGGCGCTGGCGATACCGGGCGTCAGCGCGGCGATCTCACTGCTCGGCGAAGACCGCATCGTCCGCTATGTCGGCGCGCCGATCGCGGCCGTGGCGGCGAAAGACCGCAAGACCGCGCTGGCGGCGATCGCCGCCATCCGGATCAACAGCGAACGGCTGCCGTCGGCGATCGGACTCGATGAAGCGCGCAAACCGGACGCGCCGGTCGTGTTCGACAAGGCCAACCGCAAGAAGGCCGGCAACGTGTCGGAAGGCGGCGGTTCGCCGGCGCCGTGGAAGGCCAACATTCGCGGACCGTCGGCGGCGTTCTCGCTCAAGCCAAAGAAAGTGCGTAGCTGGGTCGAGGGCGCGCGCCAGGCCAACAATCCGCTGCTGGTCGAAGGCATCTTCCGGACCGGCACGCAATCGCATGCCTGCCTGGAGCCGCATGCCGCCGTCGCCCGTTTCGACGGCGACCGATTGACCGTGCACGTCTCGACGCAGTCGGTGTTCCATCTGATGGAGCTGATCGCCAAACGCTACAAGCTCGAACACGACAAGGTTCAGGTGATCGCCGACCATGTCGGCGGCGGCTTCGGCTCGAAGGCCAGTCTCGGCGTCGAGACGACAACCGCGATCGAGCTGGCGCGCGCCGCCAAGGCGCCGGTCCGCATCGCCTACGACCGCCACGAGGAGCTGTCGGTGACCGGCTATCGGCCGGCGACCGAAGTCAAGATCGCGCTGCTGCCGTCCGAACAGGGCGGGTTGAAGGCGCTGTCGCTCACCGCCTACGCCGACACCGGAGCAGCGATCAACTCCACCATCGCCGCACTGGCGCGGCTGATCTATCCGGCAGAGGCAAAGGAGCTCGCCGACTTCGACGTCATCAGCAATCTGCCGCCCGGCGCGGCGTTCCGCGGACCCGGCGGACCGCCGATGGCGTTCGCGCTGGAGCAGGCGATCGACGAGGCCGCGCCGCGGATGAACGTCGATCCGATCGATTTGCGCAAACGCTGGGATCCCGATCCCAACCGCGGGCGTCTCTATGACTGGGCGAAGGGGCTCGACGTCTGGCGCAACCGGAAATCACCGGAAACGCAGACCGGCCGTTATCGCCGCGGCGTCGGCGTCGCCACCGGATACTGGCTCTATCTCTGGCAGCCCGGCTCCAAGGTCGAGGTGTCGGTGCAGGGCGGACGCCTGATCGCGAGCACCGCCACCCAGGATATCGGCACCGGCAGCCGCACCGTGATCGCCAACACCGTCGCGCATGAATTCGGCCTCGAGCCGCACGAGGTCGAGGTCCGCATCGGCGACTCCAACTTGCCGGAAGGCCCGGGCTCGGGCGGCAGCCGCACCACCGCCTCGGTGATCCCGCCGACACTGCTCGCCGTTCAAAAGCTGAAGGCCGCGATCGAAAAGAACGCCAAGCGAAAGCCGGTCCCCGGCTCCAACGCGCCGTGGCGCGAGATGCTGGCGGCATCGCCCGATCTCACCGCCTCCGGCGTGCGGCCGGAGGACAGCAAGAGGATGGCGCCGGGAATCGAGTCGCCGCTGAAGCAGGTCGGTATCCTCGGCTGGATCTTCGGCTTCATGATGCGCCGCTTCTCCAACCTTGCGATCGGCGCCGGCGTGCCGAGCTCGGTGCAGGTGATCGAGGTGGAAGTCGACACCTGGCTCGGCCATGTCCGAGTCGTCAACGTCCATACCGGCATTGCCGTCGGCAAGATCGCGGCCCCGGCGCTGGCGCGAAGCCAGGCGGCGGGCTCGGTCATTCAAGGCATCGGCTATGCGCTCTATGAGGCGCGCGAGATCGACGCCCGCACCGGCGAGACGCTGAGCGGCGGGATGGAGGATTATCGTATTCCAGGCATTGCCGACACGCCCGTGATCGACGTGCATTTCGACGAGGCGGGTTTCGACCACGTGCTCGGCGGCAGCGTCGGCATCGGCGAGGTCGCAACCGTGCCGACATCGCCCGCGGTCGCCAACGCCATACACAACGCGATCGGCATCCGGCTGGACGAATTGCCGATCCGGCCTGATCGTCTGATCGCCGCGCTCAAAGGGAGGGCCGCCGCATGACACAGGCGATCGAATTCCGCGCCGCCGGCACCGATCTGTCCGAACGCCGCCGCAGCGGCGTCTCCACGGGGCCCTTGATGGAGATCGTGCCCGCCGCCGACATCACCGGCATGCACTGGGGCGCGGACGGAAGCTTGCGCATCGGCGCCTACGCCACGATCGAGGCGATCGCCGCCGACAAGCAGATCGCCACCGTCTATCCCGGCATCGCGGCTTCCGCACAGGGGCTGGCGACGCCGCAGATCCGTCATCTGGCAACGCTCGGCGGCAATCTCGCGCAGCGTTCGCGCTGCTGGTACTACCGCAATCCGCACATCGCCTGCCTGAAGAAGGGCGGATCGGATTGTCCCGCCCGCGGCGGCAATCATCTCTATGGCGTGGCGTTCGATCTCGGCCCCTGCGTGGCGCCGCATCCCTCGACCATGGCGGCGGCACTGCTCGCCTATGACGCGACCGTCATCACCTACAAACGGAGTGGGCTCTCGATTCCCGACCTGCTCGGCGACGGCAGCAATGGCGCGGCCGACAACGCGTTGTTGGCGGGCGAAATGATCCGCGGCATCGAGCTGCCGGCGCCGCGGCCGGGCGAGCGCGCGTTCTACAAGCGCGCGATCAGCCGCAGCCACGCAGAATGGCCGCTGGTCGAAGTCTGCGCCCGCGCGGTCGTAACCGACGGCGCGTTCCAGTTCGTCCGTCTCACCGCCGGCGGCATCGCACCGGTGCCGCTGCGGCTACAGGCGGCGGAAGCCGCGTTGCAGGGCAAGCCCGCAAATGCGCTGAACATTCAGGCTGCCGCCAAGCTTGCAATATCGGGCGCCAAGCCGTTGCCGATGACGGGATACAAGCTCGATCTGCTGGGTGGCGTCGTGCAGGATCTGCTGGAGAGGCTGGCTGCGTAGCGAGTGGGTGGAGCGAAGTGATACCCACCATCTTCGTTCCCGGATGCATTGGTGGGTATCGCTTGCGCTCCACCCACCCTACGAAGCGTTCTTCGAGCCCTCGACATCGCGACGTCCGGCGAGCGACAATCGCCTCACGCAAACCATCCCGAGGTCTGCACATGAAACGCGCTTTCACCTTCGCCGCCGCGCTCGTCACGATCGCCGCTTCCGTCCCTGCGCAAGCGGGCGCGCTTTGGCCGGATGTTCCCCCGGAGATCGGCGTGCGGCGGATTGGCGAGATCGGATTGGTGCCGTATCGCTGCGTCGACGGGCCCGCCGACAATTATTATCACGGCGCCTGGTACGACGTGCCGCCGGCGGTTTATCGCGGCCATGCCTACCGGCCGTATTATCGCTACACCGCCTATCGCGTCATTCCGCGCAACTACTATTGCACGGAACGATAGCTCAATCGTCCTCGAACTCGTCTTCCTCGTTGACCTTGCTCGAGGCGCCGTGCCGATGCGGCGGCTTCTTGCCGCCGAGCGAGCCCGTGACGTATGGCTCACGCGATGAGGCGTAAGGGTTACGTCCGCCTGTCCTTGCGGCGACCTCCTCGCCGGATGACGCGGCCGGCTGGCAGATCAGCCGCCCGCTGGCGCGGCGCATCAGGTCAACGTGGATATGATCCTCGTGATAGCGATTGGAGCCGGGCGCCAGCACGGTGTTGAACTGCTGGCAGGCAGATGCCTGCACGTCGCGCAGAAAGCCCTGCTCTTCCGGCATGCCGCGCCACCCGCCCTTCACCGTGATGCGCCTTCCGTCGGCGAGCGTGAAGGCGGCGATATCGAGTGCGTTGCCGAAGGCATGTTCGGAAATATGCGCGTTCGAATTGCCGTTCATGCCGCGGCAGGAATAGGCGGAGATCTGCTTGATCTCGACCACGCGCACGCCGAACCAGCGCTGTGCCGCCGGCTGCACCGAATCAGCCAGCCAGCGGTCGAGCACCGAGACGATCGGACAGGCGAGCGTCGCCGTCGGCTTCACCGCAACCGGGCCGACCGTGTTGACGGGATCGCCGCGCGCGGGTCCGAGCCGCGGTAACGCCTGGCTCGCCTCTGGCCGTTCCGGATAGGGCGCGGAATAAGGTGCCGGCGAGGACGACTGGTAGCGCTCGCGCGGCGGATAGGTTGATACCGCCGGATAGGATCCGCCGCTGCGCGGGTCGCGCATTTGCGGCGCGCCTTCGGCCGGCAGATCGATTTCATCTTCCCGGGGGTCGACGCCCGGCGCGGTGAGCGAAACCGGTCCGTTGGACGGCGCACCGTAATTCGGCTGGCGCAGCGCGGTATCGGAATAGGTCCGCGGGGCGGCGGCCGGCGCCGGCTGGATCGGCCAGCGCGGCTGGCTGTTGCCGATACTGCCGGGCGGCCGCAAATCATCGGCGAAACCGAAGCTTCCGCTGCCTTCACCCAGCGCTGCCACCTTGAGCGGAAACTGGGCGCCGCAGGCGCCAGGGCCGGAAATCGGGTCGATCCGGACCAGTTCCGGGCTTTCCTTCACCGCGCCGGATTTCAGGCATGCGACCTCGGCCTCGGCCCGCCATGGTTCGCGCTCGGCGGATTGAAAAAATCCGCGGCCGCAGCCCGCCAACGAAACAAGGACGAAGGAGCCGACGAGATACAAACGAACTCCGCGCGTCATGGCGGCACGTTCGACGAATTTATTTAAGGACTCTTCAACGCGTTGATTTTACGAATTTTTTACCACGTTGCCGGGGATGGCCGGCTGTGGGGAAATCCGGGATGGACAGCAACGCTGACTTTTTGGGCCGGGAACGCTTTGCTAGCCTGAGGCGTTAATTTGCAGGCACGACGTGAACCAGGGGAGTATTCCCATGACCATGGTCAGCAGGCTGAGCGTTGTAACTGCGTATGTTGCCTTCGCCTTCGTCGGCGCCATTGTGCTCGGCGTGTTCTAGGCTTTCTTTTCCAGGCCAGAGGCCAATCGTGAACTACTCGCCCGGTGGCCGATCCACCGGGCGTTTTCATGAGTCCTCCCTGGGCTCTTGCTTTCAAGAATTCGAGCAGCTCGATCCCCGTGTTCAGGTCAACGCGCTATGACCGCGGCTCGGCGAGAGTCTGCCGCGACGACATCAGGCTTTCGGCCTGTCCCGTCATCCGGCTCCAGTTGTTGCCCGAGCAGTAGAACCGGCCGAACGCGCAGGCTTCGACGCGCAGCGTGTTGGCGCCCTTGAGGTCGATGGTGCCGTAATAGGTGTCGCCGCTGGCGTGGCTGTAGACGCTGCCGGTCCACTGCCGATCGTTCTTCGGCTTCATGTTGATCAGGACGGCCTCACCCTTGTCGCTCGAGGACGAGTTGAGCACATAGCCGCACAGCGCCTTGCCGCATTTGCCGATGCGCACCGTTCCCTTGCGTTCGGTCTGCCAGTCGCCGATCGGCGTATCCGCATCCTCTTCGGCGTCATGCGAAACGCGGGCAATCTGCGGCGCCGGGCGCGTCGGCTCGGCCGGTCTTGCAACCGACGGCGGCGGCGCGGGCGGTGGCGGGGCGGGCGGCACCGCCAGCGCTGACCGGCGGCGGAGGCGGCGGAGCAGCAACAATTTGGGTGGCGGAAGCGGCCGGCTTGTACACGGCCGGTGGCGCTGCGACGACCAGCGGCCGGGCCGGCGGATTGTTCGCGGGAGGCGCAGAAGGCGCCACGGCTGGCGGCGCCGGCTGCGGCTTCACCGGCGCGCTATCGACGCGGTCATCCTCATAACGATCATCGTCATCATAGCGGTCGCGGCTGCGATAAATTCCGGAGACCGAAACCGAGGCGCAGGACGGCGAACGGCAATGCCGGGAAGCCTCGATGTGGACGCGGTGCCCACCGACCCGAAATGAAATCGAATCTGCATACGCGGACGGGCTGAGCAGCATCAGCACGACGAGAAGACAGTAGCGTTGCATCGGACTCTCCCGGTCTGGACGGGAACCCTAGGCAGACGCGGGTTTCTTGAATGTGATTTGAGTCACCTGGGAGTTCCCGTGACGCACATCACAGAATGCGCGGCCGGCCCGGCATAGGGTCCGTCCCAAGTTCACCGCCAACCCCCATTCGAAAAAGCCGCCCAGGAGGCTCTCATGAAGAAGATTTTCATCCTCGCCGCGCTGTTGATGGCCTCCACCTCGGTGCACGCCGGTGGCATTTCGTTCGAAATCGAAGGCCAGCGCATCCGCATCGAAGCGCCGCGCAACTGCGATTTGCTGTCGTGCCTCAAGATCACGGCGCCGGGCTTCAAGGGATTCAAGTCCAAGCGCTTCGACGACGATGACGATGCCGACCTATCGCGACGACCGCCGCGACGACCGCATCTCACGCGACGATCCGCCGCCGGCGAAATATGCGCCGGCTCCGGTTCAGGCGGCGCCTCAGTCCGCGGCTCCCGTCGCAGTGGCACCGGCCCCAGCGCCGGCGACCACGGTTGCGTCCGCCGCACCGGTGCAAACCGATGTCGCGCCCGCTCCTGCTGCGGTGGCCGCCGCGCCCGCGCCGCAGCCGGCGCCGGTTGCCGCCGCTCCCGCTTCCGATCCGAATTCGCCGCTCGGCGTCTGGGCGACCGAGGAGAACAAGGGCAATGTTCGCATCGAACCCTGCGGCGCGAACCTCTGCGGCTACTCCGTGAAGACCAACGAAAAGATCCTGATCAGCATGAAGCCGACGGGCTCGAAGTGGACCGGCCAGATCCATGATCCCGACAGCGGCCGCAACTACGACTCGACCATCGCGCTGAAGGGCGCCAACGCGCTGCGCGTGCAGGGCTGCGCCTTCGGCGGCATGTTCTGCGGCGGCCAGACCTGGAAGCGCGTCAGCTGATCCATCCCTCAACAACGCAAAAGGCCCTGTGGTGCGCCACGGGGCCTTTTCGCGTTTTCAGGTCAGCCCCTATACAGTGAGAAAGCGCCAGGGAAGCGGAAATGGGGTCGCTTGCGCGTGCGTCTCGAACAATGCCTCACGCGGCGCGGCGAAACCAATCCCGCATTTTCTGCATGAGACTTCGCTGATCGCGGACTTCGCTGATCGTCTCGACACGCGCGGGCTCCGGCGCGCGAGCAACGGACGCTCCAGCCATCAAGACTCGCCGCCGACAGCGCGATCGGTCCGACCTGTTCGAGGAACGCGCGCTCGTAGCCGCGCGAGAGCCGCTCGACGGCATCGCTCAGCGGCAGCCACTCCACCGCCTTGACATCGCGCATCAGCTTGCGAACCGGCTCGCGGCCGGCTTCCATGCGCCAGAAGTGCACGACCTTGGCGCCGCCGCGGGAATCATAGACCAGCGTGCCCAGAAACTCGTGCACGGAAACATCATGGCCGGTCTCTTCATTGACCTCGCGTTCGGCCGCCGCGCGCGGCGTCTCGCCATGATCGAGCTTGCCCTTCGGCAGCACCCACTCATTGCGCTTGCGCAGGCGCACCACCGCGACCAGCGGCGTCACCGCCTGCCGCAACACAATGCCTCCCGCCGCCAATACCGCCGTCCGCGCCATCGCTGCATTTTCCAAGATCGATCAGATCGGCCGATAGATAGGGAATATGGCTCGACGACGCCATCCCTGATATGGATCGACACAACGCTTCCGCCGATCGGAGCCGTTTGACGCTGGAATTTGGAAATGGTGTTGCCGCGCCCGGTCGTCTGGAATCAAAAGCTCCGTCTCGTGCTGTCCGATGTCGATGAAACCGTGGCGGATCTTTACCGCCCCGCCGAACCCGGCATGCTGGATGCGCTCGCGCGATTGCTGGATCAGGGAATTTCTCTGGTCCTGATCACGGGCCAAAGCGTCGACAATGTCGAGGAGCGCGTCGTCATGGGCCTGCCGGCGCGGCTTCGGCATCGCATTGCGGTCGGCGGATGCAGCGGCGCCGAGCTGTGGGGCTATTCGGACACGGGGATGCGAAACGCCGCGCCATATTACACCGCGGAGAGCATGCTCAACGCCGCGCAGAAAAAGGCGTGGCGGCTGGTGACACAGCAACTGATCTCCGAGTTCCGGCTTGTCCCCTTCCCGCCGCTGCCGATCGACGAGTTCCGGCGTCAACACGGCGAAGAACCGTGGCAAGTGATGCTGGACGATCGCGGCCCGCAGATCACGTTTGAATTCCCCAATGCCTACGCGCTCCCGGACGCCGCATGCGAAGCGGTGCATCGCCGGCTCGGGCACGGCTTCGAGGGCCGGGACTTGAGAATTCCGGTGCAGCAGCGCGCGCAGCAACTGCTAACGGCGTACGACGTGCCGGTTACCCCGAGGATCGCCGGGATGTTTGCCCTCGACCTTGCCATCGCCGGGATCGACAAGGCGCGCGCCGTCGAGGAAGCGCTGACCCCATCGGTGCTGCGTAATCTCGGACTCGGGCCGGTGCCGCCGCACGCCGAAGAGATCGAAGTCTGGGGCGATCGCTTCTCGCAATCTTCGGGCACGGATTGGCTGATGTGCAAACCGATCGACCGCAGCATACGCGCGATCTCGTTCAGGGATGAAGACCCGGCCGAATTCCCGCATGGCTACAATATCCAGTTATGGAACGGCGAACACCGCCTGCATGACGGACTGCTCGAATATCTCAAGAGCCGCTAGATCATCGGCGCCCCGATCACGAGAAACACTCCGCCATGCGAGATCAACCCGCCAAAACCGTCGGCGCACTGTTCATCAGATCCGATGGCAAAATTCTGCTCGGCCTGCGTGCGCCATCGAAAAAGGTGTGGCCCGGCCATTGGGATACGATCGGTGGGCATGTGGAGGATGGCGAGAGCCTCGATGAGGCCCTGATCCGTGAGGTTCAGGAAGAGAGCCGGCGTGACGCCGACCCTTTTCAGGCTGATCGCCACGGTCAGAGAGCGGCAGCCGGAAGTCTATGGCGATGCGCGCCATCACGTCTACGCCGTCACCGCCTGGCAAGGCGGCGAGCCTTCCAACATCTGCGACGAGCACACCGAACTGAAATGGTTTGGCGTCAGCGAAATGCGCGGGCTCACGAACATCGTCGATCCCGACTATGTCCGCCTTGCCGAGTTGGCGTTGGAGGACAAGACGAGCTAGCACGGCTCGCTCACGCCGAGGGCTTCCGCAGCAGCGCCTCGCCGGCGCGGATGCGCGCGCCTTCCACGACATTGCCGGCGAACTCGAAATTCTCCGGCGCCAGCACGATGATGGTCGAGCCGTGCTCGAACCAGCCGAGTTCGTCGCCCTTCTTCACGCTGGCGTCGCAGGGAAACACCGATCGGCCCCCTGCTCTGCGCATTGAGGGTCACATCGAGGAAATGCAGGCGGATGCTGGCGACCAGGATGGCGGCGACCGGCACCAGCGTCAGCGCCTCGCCGGACGGCAGGCGGGTTTGCAGCACCGCGCGCTCGTTCTTGCAGAACAGCCGCTCGACCCGCTTCAGCGCGATCGGATTGACGTTCCAGACGTCGCCATGGATGAAGCGTGACCCGCTCGATCCGGCCGTCGTACGGCGCGTGAAAGCGGTGATACATGCTCGAGGTCAGCCGCAGCGTGATGAAGCGTCCGTTGCGGTGGCGCTCGACCAGCGCGGGATCGCCGAGCAGATCGAGCAGCGAATACGGCGCGCCCTTGATCTGGAACAGCTCGGTGTCGGCGATGCGCCCGAACGCGCCGATGATGCCGTCGGAGGGGCTGGCCACGACGCCGGGATCGGGATCGGCGGGACGCAGGCCCGGGCGCAGCTCGCGCGTAAAGCAATCGTGCAGGCTCTTGAATTCGGTCTTGCGCGCCTCCGACAGATCGAGATCGGAAAACAGCCGCCAGCAGGCGATCGACAGATCCCGCACCACCGGGTTTTCGATCTTGCTGAACCAGCCCATGAAGCGCGTCAGCGCCGCCCGCGGAATCCGGTTGGTCAGCAGGAAATTGAGGTCTTCCTGCTGGGTAAAGGCCGCGATCAGGCCGCGGATTGTCATTAATCTGTTAGATGGACTGGCTAGCGCTGGTGGCATGGATTCGCCCCTTTCGATTCTGTCGCTGTCCGCCGCCGCGATTGCCGGCGCCGCGGTGACCTTCCCCAAATTGCAGGCGCGGCTGGCGCTGTCGCGCGCCAAGCACCGCTCGCTGACCGGACATTCCAAGATGTCCAAGATGGTCGCGCGGCTGGTGCCGCATTATGAATTCGATATCGACGATTTCTTCCGCTCCGACGGCGCGCCGGCGGAGGTCGCGACGCAGCGCCAGGACGGCTTCTTCCGGCTCGCCGGCGTCTATCAGGACCGTTACGCCAGGGGCCGGCAGATGACGGCGGAGGCGGCGGCGCGCATCTCCGACCTGCAATTCACCGAGACCTACCGGGTGCCGTTCCAGTACAGCCGGCTGGTGCGCGAGCATCTTTCGTCCAGCGCCTTCGTGCAGTCCTCGCGCCGGCGTCACCGTCACCGATGTCGACGGCAACGTCTTCTACGACCTGACCGGCTCCTACGGCGTCAACATCTTCGGCAACGATTTCTACAAGGACTGCATCGCCGAAGTCGGAAAAGCGCGCGCATGCGCTCGGGCCGGTGCTCGGCCCCTATCATCCCGTCATCGCCGACAACGTCAAGCGGCTGTGCGAGATTTCCGGCCTCGACGAGGTCTCGTTCCACATGTCCGGCACCGAAGCCGTGATGCAGGCGGTGCGGCTGGCGCGCTATCACACCAGCCGCTCGCATCTGGTGCGCTTTGCCGGCGCCTATCACGGCTGGTGGGGCGACGTGCAGCCCGGCGTCGGCAATCCGGTCTCGCCGCACGAGACCTATACGCTGGCCGACATGTCGGAGCGGACGCTGCATGTGCTGAAGACGCGCCGCGACATCGCCTGCGTGCTGGTCAATCCGCTGCAGGCGCTGCATCCCAACGCCAACGCGCCCGGCGATTCGGCGCTGGTCGACAGTTCCCGCGCCGCCAATTTCGATCGCGCGGCCTACGGCGAATGGCTGAAGGCGCTGCGCGAGGTCTGCACCGAACGCGGCATCGTCCTGATCTTCGACGAGGTCTTTGTCGGCTTCCGCCTCGCCGCCGGCGGCGCGCAGGAATATTTCGGCGTGCGCGCCGACATGGTGACCTACGGCAAGAGCCTTGCCGGCGGACTGCCGGTCGGCGTGGTCTGCGGCGCAAGGATCTGATGCGGCGCTTTCGCGACGACCGTCCCGCCGACATCTGCTTTGCCCGCGGCACCTTCAATTCGCATCCCTACGTCATGACGGCGATGGACGAATTCCTCGGCCGGCTCGCCAGTCCCAATTTCAATTCGGTCTATAACGGGCTCGACGAGACCTGGAACGCGCGCGCCAGGCAATTGAACGACACGCCTGGCGGCGCAGGACCTTGCCGGTGCGCGTCAGCAATCTGTCGTCGATCTGGATGGTGCATTATACCGAGCCGTCCCGTTACAACTGGATGCTTCAATATTATCTGCGCGCCGAAGGGCTGGCGCTGAGCTGGGTCGGAACCGGCCGGCTGATCTTCAGCCTGAACTACACCGACGCGGATTTTGCCGCGGTCGCCGACCGCTTCGTCGCCGCAGCCGAAAAGATGAAGCGCGACGGCTGGTGGTGGCACGACGCTTCGCTCACCAACAAGACCATCCGCCGCCAGATCCTGAAAGAGATGTTTGCGCGGAAGCGGCGTCGGTAGATCAGTGACGGCTTCGAGCTAATCCGCCGTCGCTCAGGTGCGCGCCTTGCGCGCTTGCGAGGGAGGCGGACCGACGAAGCAATCCACCGTCGAGGCTCGCTGCGCTCGCATCTCGGGTGACGTGACTGAGAATCCGTCGCTCCAGACGTGGATGCCCGGGACAAGCCCGGGCATGACGGAAAGTGCGACCGTTCGACAGCGATCACTCACGCGTGCTTGACGTGCTTCTCGAGGCCGGGATCGATCAGCTCGCCCTTCATCAGGGACAGCGGCGCCTTGTAGTAGAGCTTGAGGTCGCTGAACGGGTCGGTCAGGATCTTGGTCATCCAGACCAGGCCGGTCTCGACGTCGCGGATGAAGAACAGATGGACGGTGCGGAACAACAGTCCGCCGATCCCGATCGCAAGCCAGATCTTGGCGACCTGGCGCATGAAGTCGGCCGGCGAGGCCCAGGGCGTGAACATGCCGAACAGGGTCGGATCGAGGTACAGCACCAGCGGCGACAGCGCCCAGATCGTCATCAGCACGACCTTGCGCTGCAGATTGTAGCCGACCTTGATCTCTTCCTTGTGCTCGTGGGTCGCCTGGTTGACGTGGTCGTAGCCCCTCGGCTCGAAGAAGAAGTGACCGGCCTGGCGCGAGGTCATCGAGACCAGCCAGCCGACCAGCGCGGACACCACCGGATCGAAGAAGATCATGACATAGGCGAACAGGAAGCTCGCGGCGCTGACGAAGTGCAGCGACTGGTTGATGCGGCTGTGATGATAGTAGCGATGGTCGTCCCAGCGCTGGGTCTTGAGTTCCTGCATAAAGTTCTTGATCATGGTCTCCCCCAGAATTCTTTCGGGTTTCACGTTTACAGGGATTCGATGTCCGGCGTGTGACATCATCAAAATGTCATATGACGCCTTGCAGCGGCGCGGTGACGCGCAGCTGGCTGCTACGCGTTACGCGGCCTTGGCGACGTCGACTTTGCGGAAACGCACCAGCGAGAAATGGCCGAGCGGCGGCACCAGGCGGCGCTCCGCCAGTTCCATGCCGCGCGCGCCCGCCAGCCATTGCGCATAGCGCGACCAGGCGAACTCGGCGGTGCGGAAGCCGAGCGGACGAACCACCGGCTGCAGCCGCTGCTCGATGAAGCGGCGCATGCCGGCATCGGCGCTGACCCGGGTCAGGATGATCAGTTCGCCGCCCGGCCGCAGCACGCGGGCGAATTCGTCGAGCGCGGCTTCCGGATTCGGCACCGCGGTCACGACATATTGCGCCATCACCACGTCGAAGGAATTGTCGGGGAATTCGAGCTTCTCGGCGTCCATCACCGCGAGGCCCTCGACATTCTTCAGGCCGCAGCTCGTCGACGCGCTTCTTCGCCTTCTGCAGCATCGCTTCCGAAATATCGGTGCCGAAGATGCGCACATGCGGCGCGTATTGCGGCAACGAGATGCCGGTGCCGACGCCGACCTCGAGCACGCGGCCGCCGATCTTGTTGGTCGCCTGGATCGCCGCCTTGCGGCCCTTGCTGAACACGCCGCCGAACACGAGGTCGTAGACCGGCGCCCAGCGGTCGTAGGCCTGCTCGACCGTCTCGCGGTCGAAGTCCAGCGCCCTGGTGCCGTCAAGCTTGATGATTTCTGCCATATTCGTCTGCTTTCTCGCTTCTCGTCTTCAAATATTGAATTAACCCTGCACCGCGCTGGTGCCGGCGACGCGCCGGGGCGCTTGCGGCGAGCGGCTCGGCTGCAGCGCCGCCAGATTGCCGATGAACTGCCGTGCGCTGTTTTCCCAGGAACGCCCGAAGCGCAAAATTCCGGCACGTCTCGCGCGACATTGTCAGCGCGCGAAGGCAGGCGCTGCGCAGATCCCAATCGATCGCGCCGATCGGATGATCGGCGATGACGTCGAGCGGACCGGTGACCGGGAACGCCGCGACCGGCGTGCCGCACGCCAGCGCTTCGAGCTGCACCACGCCGAACGTGTCGGTGAGGCTCGGAAACACGAAGACGTCGGCCGCCGCCAGATGCGCGGTCAGATCCTCGCCCTTCTTCTCGCCGAGGAATACGGCGTTCGGATATTTCTGCGCGAGCTGCCTTCGCTGCGGCCCGTCGCCGATCACGACCTTGGTTCCCGGCAGGTCGAGCGAGAGAAACGCTTCGAGATTCTTTTCGACCGCGACGCGGCCCATGGTCATGAAGATCGGCCGCGGCAGATCGAGCCGGGCCGGATGATCGGGCGTGAACAATTCGGTGTCGACGCCGCGGGTCCAGAAGCCGAGCTTGCGGAAGCCGCGCTCGGCAAGTTCCTGCCGGAGCGAGGCGGTCGCGACCATGGTCATCGAGGCAGCCGCGTGAAAATGCCGCAGCAGCGCGTAGCCGAAGCTGGCCGGGAATCATGGTGCGGACCGCGACATATTCCGGAAAGCGCGTCGTGTAGGAGGTCGTGAAGGCGAGCTTGCGGCGGCGGCAATAGGCGCGCACCGCCCAGCCGATCGGGCCTTCGGTCGCGATATGGATCGCCTCCGGCGAGGCCGCCTCGATCCGGCGCGCGATCTCGCGCCGGTTCGGCAGCGCGACGCGCAGGCCCGGATAGGTCGGGACGCCGACGGAGGGAAAGCCGTCCGGGGTCAGAAAGCTGATCTCGGCGTCGAGCCTTGCGGCGCTGCGCGCCAGCGAGGTCAACGTCCGGACCACACCGTTCACCTGCGGATGCCAGGCGTCGGTCGCAATCAATATCCGCATGTCGGGACCCTGGATGGTTAAGGATGATTCTCTCGTCCCGACGTTCGGTCATGGATATTTCAGGCGTATGACGTCATCGATCTGTAAGAGTCTTTTTCGAGCCGTATCGGCGATTTTTCGTGTAACGTGACAGAACGATGTCAGACCAGACCGGACATTCCGCCCCATCCCGCCCGCGCCGGAAGCGAAAGAACTATTCGCTGCTGATCCTCGCCGCCGGCATTTTCCTGTTCGGCGCCGCCGCCGGCGGGCTTTACTATCTGTTGCGGCCGGTCACCTTGCGGATCGCCGTCGGCCCTCCCGGAAGCGACGACCAGAAACTGGTCCAGCTGATGGCGCAGACCTTTGCGCGCGACGGCAGCGCGATACGGCTGGCGCCGATCGCAACCGCGGGCGCGGCCGAGAGCATCGCGCTGTTCACCGCAGGCAAAGCCGACCTTGCGGTGGCGCGCGGCGATCTGAACCTGCCGGCCAATGCCGAATCCGTCGCCATCCTGCGCAAGAACGTCGTCGTGCTGTGGGCGCCTTCCGGACTTGCGCCGAAGGGCTCGAAGAAAACGCCGACGCCGAAGATCAAGAGCCTCGACGAACTCGCCGGACACCGCGTCGGCGTCATCGGACGCACGCAGGCCAACGTCACGCTGCTGCGCGTGATCCTGACCGAAGCCGGCGTCAATCCCGACAAGGTGACGATCACGCAATTCGGCACCAACCAGATCGCCGAGATGGCGCGCGACCCGGCTATCGAGGCGTTCATGACGGTCGGTCCGCTCAACAGCAAGATCACCGCGGACGCCATCAGCGCCACCGCCGCCGCGAGGGGCGAACCGAAATTTCTCCCGATCGAGGTTTCGGAGACGATTGCCAAGAAGCATCCGATCTACGAGTCCGAGGAAATTCCCGGCAGCATCTTCTCCTCGTCGCCGGCAAGGCCCGAGGACAAGGTCGAGACGGTCAGCGTCAACCATCTGATCATCGCGCCGAAGGCGCTTGTCCGACACCGCGGTCGGCGCCTTCGCCCGGCAGCTGTTCACGGTGCGCCAGCAGCTCGCGCGGGAATTGCCGAGTGCTGCGCAAATCGAAAAGCCGGACACCGACAAGGACGCAGCGCTTCCCGCGCATCAGGGCGCCGCCGCCTATATCGACGGCAACGAGCGCACCTTCCTGGAGAGATATACCGACTACATCTGGTTCGCCATTCTGATCCTCTCCGGCCTCGGCTCGGCCGGCGCCTGGCTGCAGCACTACTGGAAGCGCGACGAGCGCGAACAATACGCCGCGCATCGCGACAATCTGCTCGACCTGATTTCGAAGGCGCGCAAGGCCGAGACGCCGGAAGAGCTGGCGGAGATGCAGGGCGCGGCCGACGGCGTGTTGCGCGAGGCGCTCGACTGCTACGAGGATGGCGCGATCGAGGAAGGCGACCTGTCCGTGATCGGGCTTGCGCTCGAACAATTCCATCATGCGGTGGCCGACCGCCGCGCCATCATCGGCGCCGTGACGCCCGACATGCTGCGGATGCGCGCCCGCCAAAGCTGACCGGGCAAGCGCCTTTTTCCTCAATTTCTGCAATGATTTGGCTTCAGGCAGCGCGGTCGCGCCGGTGGCATCGGCCGGGCCGTTTTTGGCCCGTCCGGGCCGGCAACGAAGTCTTAATGAAACAAATCCCTAACGCGACGAAACCATTTTGGCGACTTCGTGCAAACGTCCTGAAACGGTTGACCTGTACTGGTTTGTCCAACGACGCGCTGAAAATGGCGCGACAGGGCGCAAACTCAGGGGACGACCAATGCAGAAATCATCAAAGCTCGCCGCTGCCGCTATGGGCGCACTGGCGATCGGCGCGATCGCATTTTCCACTTCCGCCGCTGCGGCCCCGCTGCCGCTGTTTCCGTTCTTCATGACGCCCCCGACCGAAGCGGCCCCGCCGCCGGTTGCGGTTGCGCCCTCGCAGGATGAAGGCACCGTGGTGATGCCGGCGCGCCTGAAGCGCCAGGTCGTCAACTACGCCACCCGCGAAGCCCCCGGCACCATCATCATCGATACCCCGAACACCTATCTCTATCTCGTGCTCGGCAACGGCCAGGCGATGCGCTACGGCATCGGCGTCGGCCGCGATGGCTTCACCTGGTCCGGCACGCAGACCATCACCAAGAAGGCGGAATGGCCGGATTGGACCCCGCCGCCGGAAATGATCCAGCGCCAGCCCTATCTGCCGCGCCACATGGCCGGCGGCCCCGGCAACCCGCTCGGCGCCCGCGCCATGTATCTCGGCGGCACCATCTATCGCATCCACGGCACCAACGCGCCGGAAACCATCGGCACCCATGTTTCGTCCGGCTGCCTGCGCCTCACCAATGAAGACGTCTCCGACCTCTATTCGCGGGTCAACGTCGGCACCAAGGTGATCGTGCTGCCGATGACCGATCGCCGCGCCGATCTCGGCGCGACCATCCGCTAAGCCAAACGATTTTCGAGAAATGAAGCGGCTCCGGCATTCGCCGGGGCCGTTTTCGCGTTCGATGGCGAGGTCGTCGGGCCCGCCCGGCGGAGCCTTGGCGAAGCGAGCGCCAGCGAGCCGCCGCCTAATCCAGCCTCACGGACAGGATCAACCTCAGCGTTGCTGAGGCCTTCGTCAACAGCGGCTCACTGACTTCCGTTGAACCTACAATTCGTTGCGCCTGCGCAAATTACCGTCTCGTCGGGCCTGCGCAAATCGACACGGGCAGACCCGGATGCGCGGGCTGTTTTTCTGCTGCCGCGATTTCCTTGCCTGCGATTTCTCAAACCTTCTTTCTCCTGCGCCGGACCGGCCATTCGAATGGCTTGGCCATTCCACCGAGTTGGCCGTGGAGACGCGATACCGGCAAATCCTCACCGGCCAGCCATCGATCGAAACTGACATCCAGCATATCCTCCTCGAGCGCAGCCGCGTCACCGCCGATCCCGATCAGCAGCCGCTTCCTGGCGGGCTCGCCGACGACGGTGTGAAGCGTACCGACGCCGCCGACATATCCATGGTGGAATGCCGGTGAGGTCGACCGGTTCAGTGCCGTAAACATCCGCTCGGCGCTCAGAGCCATCTGACGCCCATGCCTCCAGCGGCGGCAATCGGTGCTGCGAATGCATCGCCGCACGATGACGATTGAGCGGCCGCAGCAGCGGCGACAGAAAATGATTGGTGCAGGCAAGCCAGCCGCCGGTTCGCACCGCGACCGCCCCCGGACTGGCTTCGACGACCGCGGCCACGCCGCCGGCATCGAGCAGCGAGTAGTTGTATTGCATGGCGTGAGGAAGCCGGCGGAGTAACGCTGTTGCGTCCGCCGTCGTCGCACACTGATCCAGGACCATTCTTACGAGCAGGTCGGCCGACAATCCGGGAAAGCGGGGACGCTTCTTGACCTGATGCAGGCCGATCGTCAGGCCATGCTGGTTCATGCCATCCAGCCGTCCCGTGAGCAGATGGGTTGAGCCGATGCTGGCATAACTCCCGCCGGCTTGCAGAAGCGTGAACTGGGCGCCGTAATATCGCGGCCGGAAATCGTAGTTGCGGCCGTAGACCTCGGCGGTCATGACTGCGGAGCAGGCGCCGATCGGCGGTCGCATGCCCTCGTTGCCGAACCAATAAGCCGCCCGTTCCATGGAAATGCCGAGTTCGTCCGCAAGACCGGCAACTTCTTCCCATAGAACAGGTGCGAATTTTTCGAACATTCGCTGTTCGGTGTGAATATTGAACCACCAGGGAAATCTCGTCTTCTTGTTGCGGAGAAACGCACGGCCCTTCGCTGTCACGGCAAACAACCGCCCCTGCGCACGGCCGACCTCGTATGCCGTGCCCCTGCACTGAACGACACTGACGGCAAACGGCTTTATCGGCGGCTTCATGCACACGCCCGATGGTCCGTCACCCGGAGGATGCTTGTCCCACAAGCCTTATATTTGCGGCTTGAGTCGTCAAAACATATTGGAAAATCGCATGGCCGGATTGTTCGTTACCGAACAGTAAGGCGTCATCCGCCTGTTTGCCGCCCGCTCCGCTCTGGCGTCCCCCTCGTCGTCCCTGTAAAACGATCCGGGGCTCAAATCGATCCGGGGGAATGATGCGTCTGCCGATGCATCTGAAGTGGATTCTGATCGGGGTTGCGGTCGTCGCGGTCTCGTTTTTGATCAGCCTGAAGGCGATGGACTGGCTGGCGCCGCGCGGCACGGTCAGGCCGCCGGTGCTTGTCCAATTGCCACCGCTCACCCCGGCGCCGCGCAGCTCCATCGTGATGGCGCCGGTTATCGTTTCGCTGTCGGCGATCCGCGACGCCGCCGATCGCGGCGCACCGAAATCCTTCAACGGCAAGGCCGACAATCCGGTCGGGCAGATCCTGCAGAACGCCGATATCGGCTGGACCGCCTCGCGCGGGCCGATCACGGCTTCCGGCGCGGGGGATGTGCTGACGCTGGCGACGCCGCTGACGGGCACGCTCAACGTCACCGGTTCGCTGTCCGGAAAAGCAACGGGTGCGGTCGGCGATGCGCTCGGCGGACTGCTCGGCGGCAACGTCGCCAAGCAGATCGGCAGCATCAACATCAAGAACCTCAACGCCAGCGCCGAGATCAAGGGCAACGTCACCATCACCGCGCGGCCGAAACTCGCCGCCAACTGGCGCATCGAGCCCAATCTCGCAGCGCAAGTCAATCTCGGCGACACCAGCCTTTCCGTGGCGGGCGCCCGCGTCAACGTGCCGGCCGAGATCAAGCCGGTGATCGACAAGACGGTCGCCGATCAGCTCAACGCGGTGCAGGCGCGGATGCGCAACGATCCCTCCTTCGAACAGAACGCGCGGGCGCAATGGACCAAGGCCTGCCGCTCGATCCCGCTGCAGGGCACCGGCGCCGGTTCGACGCTGCCGGCGCTGTGGCTGGAGCTTCGGCCGACGCGGGCGATCGCCGCCCAGCCGCGCGTCGATGCGCAGGCGCTGACACTGATGCTCGGCATCGAGGCCGAGACCCGCATCACCCCGGTCGAGACCAAACCCAGTTGTCCGTTTCCCGCCGTGATCAGCATCGTGCCGCCAGCGCCGGGACGGATCGCGATCGGCGTTCCCGTCGACATGCCCTTCACCGACATCAACAAGATCGTCGAGGCGCAGTTTGCGGGGCGAACCTTTCCGGAGGACGGCTCGGGCTCGGTGGATGTGACGGTGAAACGCGCCACCGTGGCGGCGTCCGGCAACCGTCTTTTGATTTCGCTGCTGGTGAACGCCAGGGAGAAGAAGAGCTTCTTCGGCTTCGGCGGCGAGGCGAACGTGCATATCTGGGGCAAGCCGGTGCTCGATCAGGCGCAGCAGACCTTGCGGCTGACCGATATCGAACTGGCGGTCGAATCGGAGGCCGCCTTCGGCCTGCTCGGCGCGGCGGCCCGCGCGGCGATGCCGCATTTGCAGAAGGCGCTGGCCGAGCAGGCCACCGTCGACCTCAAGCCGTTCGCCAGCAATGCGCAGCGGAAGATCGCCGCCGTGATCGCCGATCTGCCAGAAGAACGAGGAAGGCATTCGCGTCGCCGCCGAGATCACAAAACTCAGGCTGGCGGACATCGCCTTCGATTCCAAAATGCTGCGCGTGATCGCGGAAGCCGAAGGCACCATCAATGTCCACGTGACCGCGCTGCCGGCGCTGTAGGACCGCATTCGTCATGGCCGGGCATAGCCGTCTGAAGGACGGCGTCGATTCCGCTCGCCTATGCCCGGCCATCGACGTCTTTCTTGCTTCACGCTGCCGGGAACGTGGATGCCCGGCACAAGGCCGGGCATGACGAGAAAAGTAAATCTCAAATGGTGGGCACAACGCGAGATGCGCCTTTGCCCACCCTGCAGATCATCCCTCAGCCCTCGAACTTGAACGAGACTTTCACCTTGGCGCGGTAGGCTTCGACCTTGCCCTTGGCGTCCAGTTGCAGATCGAGCTGGACCACCTCGGCGACGCTGAGGTTGCGCAGCGATTTGCCGGCCCGGTTGACGGCCGCCGCCGCGGCCTTTTCCCAGGAGTCCTTGCTGGTACCGATCAGCTCAATAACCTTGTAGACGCTCTCAGCCATGTCGTCCTCCCGTTGATGTCAGGCAGGACACAGGTGCTCCTGCCGCGGCCTGAGCCTAACATCGCCATAGCGTGGCTGATAGGATGCGCTGCACCATTCTGACCGTCATTGCGAGGAGCGTAGCGACGAAGCAATCCATTCTTTCCCTATGCCGCGCGATGGATTGCTTCAGCTGTCAGCTCGCAATGACGGAAACAGAAAACGCGCCCGGTGACCGGGCGCGTTTCCGTTTAGGCAATCAACTCCAATGTCGAGCCTAGTTGGAATACTTGAACTCCGGCATCGCCTTCAGCTCATCCTTGGTCGCGTTGTACAGCGCGTGATCCGGATACCAGGGATTGGCCTTCACCGCGGGCGGCGTCGTGTTTGCCGCGCCCGTCGTCGTGGTGGATGGCGCAGCGCCAGCCGGGCGCCGGCTTCCCGTGTCGGCCGAGCCTGAAGCGCTGGTGTAGGCGATCGGCTCGCTGACGAACTTGACCTTGTCGAACGGCACCGCGACCAGATGCTCGCCGACGCCGAGGAAACCACCGACGCCGATGATCACGGCCTTGATGTTACCCGACTTGTCGGTGAGCATGTCGTTGATCGAGCCGACGCTTTCATTCTTGTCGTTGTAGACGCTCAGGCCCACCATCTTCGAGGCGCGCCAGTCGCCCTGGAATGAAGAAGTGGCTGCCGACGTAGTCGTCGCAGCGCCCGCTGTGTCGGTCGTGGTCGCGGCCGGCGTTTGCGCAAACGCAGCGCTCGCCAGCAGGGCGGAACCCGCCAGTGCGGCGATGGTATATTTGGCTAACATATCGATTCTCCTCGCATCAGAAATAGATGCAGGGAAAACCCGCAACATGAAGAAGGGTTCCGGTGTTTCGAACATGGAACATGCAAGTGCAGGGATCAGTACTTTTATTCCAGCGCTTTTCTTCAACCGACCCGGGAACCACTTCGCGAAAACGATCTAGAAGCCGCCCCAGTAAGGCGGCATGCCGTAATAGCGATGCAGCTCCGCTTCCTGCGCACGATCGCCCCAATCGAAATCCTTGTCCGCGCGGAACGACGGCGCGCGCTTCAACTCTTCTTCGTCGATGTCGAGTTCATAGGCTTCGAATTTGGTGTTGTAGCGCAGCCGTCCCCACGGCAACGGCAGCAGATTGGTGCCCATGCCGAGGAAGCCGCCAAAACTCAGCACGGCGTACGACACCTTTCCCGACACCTTGTCGATCATCAGGCGTTCGATGTGGCCGATCATGTCGCCGTTCGGCCGTCGCACCGCGGTGCCCTCGACCCGGTCGCTCGCAATCAACTGATGCGGCTTGGTCATGACGTCGATTGCCATCGCACCCTCCAAAAGTGAATGAAGGGATCAACGGCGAAACCGGCAGCCGGTTCCGTATCGCCAAACGCGCGCCTTCACGGCACGAGCCGGCGGGCGCAGAGGACGAGGTGGTCTACAATCCAGGCGCTTCAGGCGGCCAGCGAATTGGGATGCGAATGTTCGTAGATCGCGATCGCCTCGAAGCGGTAGTCGCAGGCGCGGCAATACCAGAGGAACGAGGTTCGGCCCGCGTCACTTTCGATCCAGTCAGGGCTGGCGATCGGCTTGCCGCATTGCGCACAGGGATTTTCGCGAGGCAAATAGCCGGAATCCAATCGGGCCATGGCGCATCTCCCAGCTTGAAACTTTTATATTTGGTTTTGAATAAGACAGGTTTGCTGTCGGAACTGAACACACTGCCTAAAGCGAATTCTAGACCTGCATTGAATCATTTGCACGACAATCATGTGTGATTGTGCCTTGCACACGCGTGGTTATGCCCTGGACGAATCGCCGCATTGGCGTCCGGTTTCGGCCACACCGTTGCCGGCCCGCCGCAATAGACCGGGTGCGCAAATCGTTAAGGCGCAAGCGCGCCGCCCGAGAATTTTTCAATGAAGCCCTTGCAGACCTTCGCCTGGCTCGCCGCCATGGCAGCGCTCCTGGTTTCGTCGCAGGCTTTCGCGCAGCAGCGCGCGCAATATGAAGCGCTGGTCGCAGCTCACGCCAGGGCCAACAACGTGCCGGAGGCGCTGGTGCACCGGGTGATCGTTCGTGAAAGCAGATATCGGCCCGATCGGGTCGGGCGCGGCGGCACGATCGGGCTGATGCAGATCAAGCTCGCGACCGCGCGCGGCCTCGGCTACACGGGCGACGCCGCCGGCCTGCGCGATCCCGACACCAATCTCGCCTATGGCGTAAAATACCTCGCCGGCGCCTGGCGCGCCGCCAACAACGACCACACCCGCGCCATGCATTATTATGCGAGCGGCTATTACTACGTCGCCAAGCGCCAGCGGCTGGAGTCCTCCCTGGCAAAGGTCCACGAGAGGCTGAAATAGCGAGTTTCCGTACCCCGGACGCGCTGCAGCGCGGGGGGCACGACAATCAATAAGGTGCAGTTCCGGTCCAGCCGCGTTGACACTCCCCCGCATCGGCTTACATTAGCCCTGTTCCGAGGGGAGCTCCGATGAGGAGCTGAGATACCGCAAGCTCGGGCCAGCAATGGCCGGAGACCGCGGTGACCCTTTGAACCTGATCCGGGTCATGCCGGCGAAGGGACAGGGATGTACCAGAGTTCCAGACCACGGGGGGATTCCCCCGTATCCATCATCGGCGCGGGCATTGCCGGCGCCTGGCAAGCCCTGCTGTTCGCGCAGGCCGGCCACGCCGTCACGCTGTACGAGCGCAGCGACGCCGCCATGACGCTCGCGACCAGCCATTGGGCCGGCGGCATGCTGGCGCCGTGGTGCGAGGCGGAGGCTTCCGAGCCGGTGATCGGCCGGCTCGGCATCCGCTCGCTCGATCTCTGGCGCGAGCATTTTCCGGAAACCCCGTTCAACGGCTCGCTGGTGGTGGCGCATGCCCGCGACCGCGCCGATTTCGAACGTTTTGCCAAACTCACCACCGGCCATCGCCGCGTCGATGCGCAGGGCTTTGCGCGAACTCGAACCCTCGCTGGAAGGCCGTTTTCGCGACGGGCTGTTCTACGAAGATGAAGGCCATGTCGAGCCGCGGCGCGTGCTACCCGAACTGCACGGGCGCATCACGGCGGCCGGCGGAAAGATCGAATTCGATCATGACGCCGACGCTGATAATCTCGACGGGCTCGTGATCGATTGCCGCGGCCTGGCCGCGCGCGATCGCTTGCCGGAGCTGCGCGGCGTCAAGGGCGAGATGATCGTCGTCGAGACTTCAGAGGTGGAACTGTCGCGCCCGGTACGGCTGATCCATCCGCGCTGGCCGCTCTATGTGATCCCGCGCGGCGACGGCCGCTTCATGCTGGGTGCAACCTCGATCGAGGCCGAAGACACCGGCGTCAGCGTCCGCTCGGCACTGGAATTGTTGGGTGCGGCCTATGCCGTGCATCCCGCCTTTGCCGAAGCCCGCATCGTCGAATTCGGCTCCGGGCTGCGCCCGGCCTTCCCCGACAATCTGCCGCGGATCGCGATCGAGGAGCAGAAGATTTCCGTCAACGGGCTCTATCGCCACGGTTTCCTGCTGGCGCCGGCGCTGGCGGAGCTGACGCTCGGCTATGTCGCGCGCGGCGTGATCGACAATGAGGTGATGCAATGCGTGTGAGGGTCAATGGCGAGCAGCGCGAGATCAACGCCTCGCGGATCGACGCGCTGCTCAGCGAACTCGAATACGAGGGCACCCATTTCGCCATCGCGCTGAATTACGACGTGCTGCCGAAAAGCCGCTGGGCGGAGACGCCGATCAAGCACGGCGACGAGATCGAGATTATTACGCCAAGGCAGGGAGGGTGAGGAGACGATGAACGCGCCTCATATTCCGCTGTCGTCGCCCGGCATAGCCGTCCGAAGGACGGCGTCGCTTCCGCTCGCCTACGCCGGGCGACCCAGTACGCCGCGGCCTCTCGATTCTAGCGCGACGCCTCTGGAATACTGGATCCCCGCCTTCGCGGGGATGACAGCCTGTATGCTGGGATATCGACCATGCTGAACTTCTACGGCAAAACCTTCGCCTCCCGCCTCTTGATCGGCAGCGCGCTGTATCCGTCGCCGGCGATCATGCAGGGGCGATACGGGCCTCCGGCGCCGGCATCGTCACGGTGTCGCTGCGGCGCGAAGCCGCCGGCGGCAAGACCGGCGATGCGTTCTGGTCGCTGATCCGCGAGCTTGATGTGACGGTATTGCCGAACACCGCCGGCTGCCGCAGCGTGCGCGAGGCGGTGACCACCGCAAAGCTGGCGCGCGAATTGTTCGGCACGCCCTGGATCAAGCTGGAAGTGATCGCCGACAACGACACGCTGCAACCCGACGTGGTCGGCCTGGTCGAAGCCGCCGGCATTCTTGTCAAGGACGGCTTTGAAGTGTTCCCCTATTGCACCGAGGACCTCGGCGTCGCGATGCGGCTGGTCGATGCCGGCTGCAAGGTCGTGATGCCATGGGCCGCGCCCATTGGAAGTGCAAAAGGCATCACCAACCGCGACGCGCTGAAACTTTTGCGCGACCGCCTGCCCGACATCACCCTGGTGGTCGACGCGGGTTTGGGCGCGCCCTCGCATGCCGCCCACGCCCTCGAACTCGGCTACGACGCGGTGCTGCTCAACACGGCGATTGCAAAAGCCGCCGACCCCGTCGCGATGGCGAACGCGTTTCGTCTCGGCGTCGAGGCCGGCCGCACCGCCTATGAGGCCGGCCTGATGGAAGCCCGCGATTTCGCCTCCCCTTCAACCCCTGTCATCGGGACCCCGTTCTGGCATGCCGTATCCTGATAAATTCTATCCTGTCGTCGACAGCGTCAAATGGGTGGCGCGGCTGACCGCGCTTGGCGTCGGCACCATCCAGCTACGCGCCAAGGACCTCAACGACTCCGAGGCGCTGCAGATCGTCAGCGACGCGCTCGCGGTGACAAAAGGCACGGCGACGAAACTCGTGGTCAATGATTACTGGCGCGCGGCGATCGTCGCCGGTGCGGCGCATCTGCATCTCGGCCAGGAAGATCTGGTCGATGCCGATCTCAATGAGATCCGCAAAGCGGGCTTGACGCTCGGCATCTCCACCCATGACGACGAGGAACTGGCGACCGCGCTGCGCGCCAATCCGGATTACGTCGCGTTGGGTCCGATCTTCCCGACCACGCTGAAATCGATGCGCTTCGCGCCGCAGGGCATTGCAAAGATCACCGAGTGGAAAAAGCGCGTCGGCTCGATCCCGCTGGTCGCGATCGGCGGCATCAAGTTCGAACAATCAGCCGAGATTTTCGCCGCCGGCGCCGACTTCGATCGCCGTCGTCAGCGACGTCACCCAAAATGCCGACCCCGACGCGCGGGTAAGACAATGGCTTGGCGAACAGTCGAAGGCTGCATGAAATGAACCCAACTCCATCAACCGTCATTGCGAGGAGCGCAAGCGACGAAGCAATCCATCTCTCCACTTGCCGCACTATGGATTGCTTCGCTGCGCTCGCAATGACGGAGAACACAATTAGAGAATACAGGAGGATACACGATGAACATCCGATCCAACCCCGACACCACGCTTCCCGCCGTCACCACCGGGCCGCTTCCCGCCTCGCGAAAGATCTGGGTGACGCCCGACGAGGCGCCGGATGTTCGCGTTCCCCTGCGCGAGATCATGCTGAGCGAAGGCGCCGGCGAGCCGAACCTGCCGGTCTATGACACTTCCGGTCCCTACACCGATCCTGACGTCACCATCGACGTCAATTCGGGCCTCGCCCGCGCGCGCATCGAGTGGGTGAAGGAGCGCGGCGGCGTCGAGGAATATGAGGGACGCGACATCAAGCCGGAAGACAATGGCAATGTCGGCGCTTCCCATGCCGCAAAGGCCTTCACCGCGCACCACAAGCCGCTGCGCGGCGTGGGCGACCACATGATCACGCAGCTCGAATTCGCCCGCGCCGGCATCATCACCAAGGAGATGATCTACGTCGCGACCCGCGAAAACCTCGGCCGCAAGGTGCAGCTCGAACGCGCCGAAGCAGCCCTTGCCGACGGCGAAAGTTTTGGCGCCGCGGTGCCCGCCTTCGTCACCCCGGAATTCGTCCGCTCGGAAATCGCGCGGGGACGGGCCATCATTCCCTGCAACATCAACCATGGCGAACTCGAGCCGATGATCATCGGCCGCAACTTCCTCACCAAGATCAACGCCAATATCGGCAACTCCGCGGTGACCTCGTCGGTCGAGGAGGAAGTCGACAAGATGGTGTGGGCGATCCGCTGGGGCGCCGACACCGTGATGGACCTCTCCACGGGCCGCAACATCCACACCACCCGCGAATGGATTCTTCGAAATGCGCCGATCCCGATCGGCACCGTTCCGATTTATCAGGCGCTGGAAAAGTGCGACGGCGATCCGGTGAAACTCACCTGGGAGCTCTACAAGGACACGCTGATCGAGCAGTGCGAGCAGGGCGTCGACTATTTCACCATCCACGCCGGCGTGCGCCTGCCCTACATCCACCTCACCGCCAACCGCGTCACCGGCATCGTGTCGCGCGGCGGATCGATCATGGCGAAGTGGTGCCTGGCGCATCACAAGGAAAGCTTCCTCTACACGCATTTCGACGAGATCTGCGACCTGATGCGGAAATACGACGTGTCGTTCTCGCTCGGCGACGGCCTGCGGCCCGGCTCGATCGCGGACGCCAACGACCGCGCGCAGTTTGCCGAGCTGGAGACGCTCGGCGAACTCACGCAGATCGCCTGGAAGAAGGGCTGCCAGGTCATGATCGAAGGCCCCGGCCACGTGCCGCTGCACAAGATCAAGATCAACATGGACAAGCAGCTCAAGGAATGCGGCGAGGCGCCGTTCTACACGTTGGGCCCGCTGACCACCGACATCGCACCGGGCTATGACCACATCACGTCAGGCATCGGTGCGGCCATGATCGGCTGGTTCGGCTGCGCCATGCTCTGCTACGTGACGCCGAAGGAGCATCTCGGGCTACCCAACCGCGACGACGTCAAGGTCGGCGTCATCACCTACAAGATCGCCGCCCACGCCTCCGATCTCGGCAAGGGCCACCCCGCCGCGCAGTTGCGCGACGACGCGCTCTCACGGGCGCGCTTCGACTTCCGCTGGGAGGACCAGTTCAACCTCGGCCTCGATCCCGAAACCGCCCGCGCCTATCACGACGAGACGCTGCCCAAGGAAGCCCACAAGGTCGCCCACTTCTGCTCGATGTGCGGCCCGAAATTCTGCTCGATGAAGATCACGCAGGACGTGCGCGATTACGCGGCGACGCTGAACGACCCCGACAAGCGCGCGGTGGCCGGTGGCAGTGTCGGCGTGTCGATGTCCGGCGTGATCGAGGACGGCATGGCGACGATGTCGCAGAAGTTCAGGGATATGGGCGGACAGGTGTATCTCGACGCGGAGAAGGTGAAGGAGAGCAATCGGGTGTTGTGAGGCATCCGCTGCGGACCATGCCCGGGTGGAGACCCGGGCATCCATCGGAAACTGAAAGGCCGGGCGCGAGCCCGGCCAAATTACTCTTCGCCCAGGCATCTGTTCTTGATTTAGGACACTACTTCTGGTTGAATATCTGTCTTTGGGAGATTTAATCATGCCGGCGGCACCGGGAACAGTCGAAGTAATCGTTACAGGCGGGCCGAGCGCGTCCGTCACGTGGCAAAACGGCATGATGGCCTTGCGGGCGCTAGAGCTTGCGCAAGCAAAAATTGAACCTGATCCGAACGAGCAATTTACTTTTTGTCTCCAATACTATGGCGACGCTCTCGGCTACCTCGTCAACATGATCAACGAGACCTATGACTTGTTTATCTCTCGGGGCGGTGAAGCGGCCTCTCCATTCTTTTACTGGCATTTTTTTATCAACGACATTCCGGCCGACAAGAGTGTGGATCGCTCGATCTTGAATGATGGCGACATTATCAGATTTTCATTCGAACGATTTGTGACTGAGAGCCATCGCGACACCCTGCTGGCCGTAAAGCATCGACAGAATTCCAGATAGATTCGGAGTGGTGTAGGGTGGGTTAGGCGAAGCCGTAACCCACCAACTTTGTTGACCCGAAAACGGTGGGTTACGCTTAGCTAACCCCTACGGGCTACCCGAACGATTTTCTGTAGAGCTGGGGATCCCGAAGCTGCACTACCCGCCAAGCATCAACGAATCTCTTTTCGCCACTTCTGCCGTCGATGCTCCTGCGCGCGCTCAATCCACACAACTGCAGCAAAGAAAGTGTCGTTCTCGCTTTGAAGTTCGTCCCCGCGCAGCATTATCCCTGCAGGTCCGCCATCTTCTGTTGCTCTCGCGAGGCGGGTTACGGCTACGCCTAACCCGCCCTACGCCCTACTTCACCCTCTTGTAAAAATTACTCGCACTCCCCCGCCCTCCGGCGATGCCCGCGTTGGTGTTGACGAACTCGTCGTCGGTAAGCTTGTCGATGGTGCGGGTCTGCACCTCGCCCTCCCAATTTGGAAATGACGCGGACACGATGTTATAGGTCACGGTCTTCTTTTCTTCATCGACCGCATAGGTGCCGAACACCGACAGGCTGCGCCGCATGATGGCGGCGTATTCCTCCGGCGTGCCGGTCAGGCGGTTGTTGGACGCGATCTTGGGCACGTCGCCGGCGACATGGATCTGGGCGAAGCGGCCGTCGGCCGTGAAGATCAAAATGCCCTTGGGCGTCTCGCCGAACGGATACGATTTCTTGCCGTCGGGCGCCGTGACCTCGGCGACCACGAAATTCCAGGTGCCGACGATCTGGTCCTTGAGGCGCTTCGCTGGTTGCGCGGCGGCGGCGCCCGCCGACAGGGCAAGCGCGAGCATGGCAGCGGCAACGGTCCTCAACTTCATGGAATCCTCCCCGGCAATGTGTTGGCGCGCATGCTATGCAGAAAGTGCCACGCGATGCGCCCCTCGCATGAAGAAAACCCGCGGTTTTTTCCGGCTTTTCTTCCGTTAGGATTTCATTAACCAAATCCGCTCACCCTCGTAAACGGCTGGTGGTTGTTGATTCCTGATGCTTCTGCTCCGCGTTTCGGGGCTAGCGTTGATCGGGAGGTGTCGATGTCCCAAGAGTCCCTTGTCCAGTCCCTGGTCCGGTCCGTTGTCCACGCGCCGGAACTTCCGCCGCCGGAACCCCTTGCTCCCCACGAAATCGTGCCGATGCTGATCGGCTCCACCGTCGAGGCGGTCGAGCGCGAACTCGTGCTGCAAACGCTGGTGCGATGCGACGGCAATCGCACGCGCGCGGCACGGGTGCTCGGACTATCCGTGCGCACGATGCGCAACAAGATCCGTCAATACGCCACCGACGGGCTCGACGTTCCCGCGCACAGCTAGAAGTGTGATGAGATTAGGTCAAATGGCAACCGCGAAGGATCTGCGCTCCCTCTCCCGCTTGCGGGGGAGGCGTAGGCGGCCTGCGGCCGCCGTCCTTGTTCAAGAACGCCGATGCGTAGCATCGGCTATGGGTGGGGGTGTCGCCGCGAGTCATCGTTTGGAGAGAGCCCCCACCCGGATCACATCTACGATGTGATCCGACCTCCCCCGCAAGCGGGAGAGGTGCAGCGAGTCCGCCGCCCGACCGACTCAACCTAAGCCCATCCCGCTTTAGCGCGCAGCGATCAGTTCAACGACGCCAGTTCGCGCGCAAGGTTTTCGCGCGCCTGCCGATCATACATCTCGGCAAAGCCGGCATCAGGAAAGATGAACGGCCGCTCGGCGAACTGTCTCAAGCACCCTCGCCCGCCCGGCGCGATAATCCGCGTCCGGCACATGCGCATATTCCCTCCGGATCGCGGCAGCATAGGCGTCATATCGCGCGGGCTCGGCACCCAGGATACTCAGATCGATCGAGATCAGGATCGCGCCGAGGCGATCGCCGGGCTCGACGGCGTGGGTCCTGGTCAGGCGGATCAGGCGGCCGACTTCGCGGGCGATGTCGAAGCCGACATGCGCCTCCGCAAGCTGCGCGCTGAGTTCTTCATTGTCCGATCGGGTCGGATCGTAGACCACGTCATGCCACCAGATCGCCTCGCTTAGCGTATCGCGCTCGTCCTCCGAGAGCCCGTCGACATGCGCGAGCTTGACGAGGCAATCCTCGATATGCGCGAGATTGTGGTAGTGGCGGCCGGGCGCGGTGTAGGCGGCAATCAATGCGTCCTGGTCCATCGCCGGGCTCCTCGCTGGTTGCTACTTCAGCGTGATCGCAAGCCCGCTCAAATCCGCATTCGCCATCAGGCCGACCTGCTGCCCGCTGAGTTCCAGCACCGCGCCCTTCTGGTTGGAGAGCACGATCGCCCGCGCCCCGCGGCCGACCGCGAGCCCGGCGCCGGCCGCGCCATAGACGCCGGCGACGTCGGACGGGCGGTAGATGTTGCTGACCCGGCCGCGCAGCACGGTCTTCGAGCCGCCGAACACGAAGCCGTAGTCCAGCCCGCCGGTCGAAAGACGATAGCGCCGACCGCGGAAATCCAGCACGCCGCTGCCGCCGGAGCCGCCGATCACCCAGCCGGCCTTGTAGATCGTGAGCTGCACGAAACCCTCGTCGGCGCGCGCGGCCGGGGACAGCGCCGCGGCCACGAAGGCGGTCAGGACAAGCAGCGCGATGCGGACGCCCGACGATGGTTTCATCATGATCTCCGTGAAACGTAACAGGCGATTGTAGCCGCTGGGCCGAATCGGCAAAGGGTCTTGCTCTTGCCTTCATACCATGGCGAAATTCGGCCCACCCCGATACAAGCAAGAGGAAACCTGCCCATGCCCATCAAACACTTCGCTGCTCCCGCCGGCGTCAAGGCCCCGCCACTGTCATACGCCGCCCGCGTCGGCGATCTCTTGTTTGTTTCGGGCATGCCGGGCTATGACGAAAACCGCGCGCTGCCCGACAGCTTCGAGGCGCAGTTCGGCAATGTCGTCACCAATATCAAGCGCGTGCTGGACGAGGCCGGCGGCACGTTCCGCGATCTCGTCAAGGTCAACGTGCTGCTGACGCGCGCCTCCGACGTCGCCACCATGAACGTGCTGTATGCCTCGGCGTTCGGGCCGGCGCCCTATCCGGCGCGCACCACCTGCGTGGTGCAGGCGCTGCCGGACCCGAAGATGCTGATCGAGATCGAGGCCGTGGCGTCGCTGAGGGACGCTGATCCGGTGGGATGGGTAGAGCGAAGCGAAACCCATCGCCCGTCCGCGAAGCACAATTGATGGGTTTCGCTGCGCTCTACCCATCCTGCGAACTACGAACTCGGGCCCTAACCGGCAATCGCGGGGCGCATCTTCATGGTTGCCGGATGCGCGGGTCAGGCCCGCGCATGACGCGTTCGTTTCGCGCAAGCCGCGTCACGCCTCACGCAAGCGATATCTCGCGTAGCGCCTGCGGCAAAACAACCCGACGGGCAAATCACTTCTGTTTTACAGAAGTCGTGTCAAGCCCCGGAATCAAAAATATTTCTGTTTTACCGAACCCCAAATCACCGCTACATAACACCCATCCCGTCCCGACCAGAGGGGCGTATCATGATCGCCACGATCGTGGGGCGGGTCGCGGTGGACGCTGGCAGTGCCGATAGCGAACGGCATGAGAGCGTACGGCAAAGACGTGTGGTCCTGACGCCGCGGTGCTGGCGTCAATGCACCTGGAGGCAACAGCTTCTCAGGGCGCGACGGAGGCAAAAGAGCCGTTCTCCGGGGAGAGCACGTTATAAGCCGTAAAGCCATTGCGCAGGGAATGTCGGATGCCTCCGCTGCCCTGTATGCTCATGTGCGCACTTCTTCTACCCATTGCACATGAGACCGCGGGTGCAGCGCGCACCCGGCATTCCCTGCGCCCTCTGATTTCGAGGGGGCGACCAATTCAAGGCTCGGGCGCAATCCACGCCGCGAGGATGCGAAGTCATATCCGCATCGCTGTTTGACAAGTGAAAACCGTGTTTTTGTACCGGGTACCGTCATTTCACGCTGTCCGCTTTGAACCAAACCGACATTCGCCGGACATAATCCATGACCGGGGCGTGAGTCCCTGACGCCTCCCCGATTTCGCTTGAGGGAGTGCCGCAAACCTTTTCATTTTGGGAGCCCCATCCATGCGTCATGTTTTCTTTCTCACCGCGCTCGCCGCCGTTGCCGTCGCCGCGATCGCCGCCACCCGCCCGGCCGATGCCGCCTATCACCTGATCCGCTGGCAGGATTCGGGCTTCTGCCAGATCTGGGACGAGAATGTCCCGAGCGTGCCGTATCCGTCGAACTACACCGTGATTCAGGGCAGCGTGGCGCCGACCTTCGGCGACGCGCTGGTGCTCAAGGACGGCATGCTGCGCAGCGGCGCCTGCGCGTTCTAGCGATGATGCGCAGGGTGGGCAAAGGCGCGCACGCGCCGTGCCCATCACACGCAATGGTCGCGCGCTGCCCGCTCTCACCTCACCCTTCATCAGCGCCTCGCGCGCGGCCGACAGGGCCAGAAATTCCTGCGCGCTGCCGCCGGCATCCGGATGCGCCGATTTGGCGACGCGCTTGTAGGCGCGGTGAATTTCCGAAAGCGTCAGCCGCCGGTCGAGCGGCAATCCCAATAGCTGTCGATGGCGTTCCTCCGGCGTCAGCTGGCGCAGCGGAATATCGCGCCTGCCGAATTTCGGGGTGGTCAGCGTATGCAGCACCTCGCGAATGATTCCGAGCCGGCGCTGGGCGGCATCCGCGACGCCGGGGTCGGCCGCCTCGAGCGCGGCGCGGCGCAGGATCGGCAGCGCCTGGGCTGCCGCCTGCCGCAGGATCACTTCGCCGGAGATCCGCGCCATCACGTCGGCCAGGCGCGCGGCTTCGCGCCAGTCGGGCGCCGCCGCCGACCGGATCCGCTCGATATCGAGCTGCCATTCCCTGAGCTTGCTGTCCATGTCGCAACACCGGCACCTCACGAATACAACGGGTGCGGTAAAGCTTTCCGTTTCCGCAGGCGTTATTTTGAATTAGTTTGTCCGCATCCCAAAAACCAAAAACACAGGAAACCCCATGCCCCTTCTCCAGAACCACATCGCTGTCGTCACCGGCGCAGGCTCCGGCATCGGGCGCGCGATCGCGAACGGCTATGCGCGCGAGGGCGCAGGCGTCGTGCTGCTCGACATGAACGAGAAGGCGGTCGCCGATGTGGCAAAGGAAATCCGCGACGCCGGCGGCCAGGCGGTGAGCTATCTGCTCGACGTCACCAAACGCGACGACTGCGTCGCGATCGCCAAGACAGTCGCCGACAAAGTCGGGCCGGTCTCGATCCTGGTCAACAATGCCGGCATCGCCCGCCGCAACGGCATGCTGGGCGCGGCGGAAGCCGTGATCAACGATTGGGAAGACATCATCGCGATCAACCTCACCGGCGTCTTCAACGTCACGCATGCGTTCCTCGAACCGCTGCGCGCCACCAAGGGGCGGATCGTCAATATCGGCTCGATCCAGTCGTTCGTGCATCTGCGCACGCCGAGTTCGCCGGCCTATACCGCCTCAAAGCACGGCGTGCTCGGCTTCACCAAGGCGCTCGCCGCCGAACTCGGCAAGGACGGCGTTCGCGTCAACGCGATCGGCCCGGGCTTCATCGAGACGCCGCTGAACGAGAAGGTGCGCGCCGCCAATCCGGCGCTGGTGAAAGTGTTCGTCGATCACACCCCGCTCGGCCGCGCCGGCACCGCGGAAGATATCGTCGGACCTGCGATCTTCCTGGCGTCCGACATGTCCGCCTACGTGTCGGGATCGATCGTGATGGTCGATGGCGCCTACCGGACGGTTTAGGAATGTCCAACGCCCCGCATTACGAGATCGACGTCCCCACCTTCTGGGCCGATCCCTATCCGGATCTGGCGCGGATGCGGAAGGAAGCGCCGATCGCGTTCGTGCCGCAGCTCGGCTCCACCGTGTTCACCCGGCGCGACGATATTTTCAGCCAGGAGAAACGCATCGACGTGTTCTCGTCGCATCAGCCGGCCGGGCTGATGAACGTGCTGATGGGCCACAACATGATGCGCAAGGATGGCGAAGCGCACATGGCGGAGCGCACGGCGATGTTTCCGGCGGTGTCGCCGCGCACCGTGCGCGATATTTGGGTCCGGCAGTTCCAGACCCATGCCGACCGCATCCTCGATGCGCTGGCGCCGCAAGGCCAGGCCGATCTCTGCAAGGCGTTCGCGCTGCCGCTGTCGGCCGAATGCCTGAAGGACATCACCGGCCTCACCAACATGCGCTACCAGGACATGGACGCGTGGTCGCAGGCGATGATCGACGGCATCGCCAACTACACCGGCAACAAGGAAGTCGAGGCACGCTGCCACGCCGCCACCGCCGGCATCGATGCCGCGATCGACGACATGATTCCGGTGGTGACCAAGCATCCCAACACCTCGATCCTCAGCGTGCTGCTGGCCTCGGGCCAGAACATGGAAAGCGTCCGCGCCAACATCAAGCTTGCGATCTCGGGCGGCCAGAACGAGCCGCGCGACGCGATTGCCGGCGCGGTCTGGGCGCTGCTGACGCATCCCGAACAGCTCGCGCTGGTGCGCGCCGGCAAGGCAAAATGGCTCGACGTGTTCGAGGAATATGCGCGCTGGATCGCGCCGATCGGCATGACGCCGCGCCGCGTCGCGAGGCCCTGGTCGTTTGGCGGCGTCAATTTCGAGCCGGAGGACCGCGTGTTCTTCATGTTCGGCTCCGCCAACCGCGACGAGACTTGCTTCGGCGATCCCGATCGCTTCGACATCACCCGCGATACCGCCAAAAGCATCGCCTTCGGCGCCGGCCCGCATTATTGCGCCGGCGCGTCTGCCTCCCGCGCCATGGTCGCCGACGTGGCGCTGCCCGGCATTTTCGCGCGGCTGAAGGGACTGCGGCTCGACGCAGGCGAGCCGGTGCGGGTCGGCGGCTGGGCGTTTCGCGGTCTGCTCAATCTGCCGGTCGAAATGGGACGCCTAGTCACAGCCGCCACGGCAATTGAAACAGCTCGATCAGATGGGGGCTGGCGAGCGCCCGCAGCGACCACGTCAATGTCGGCCACACCACGACGACGAACAGGCCTGAGAGCAGCGCATGCCAATCGCCTGCCGGGATGAAAGGGTCGACCAGGCCGCGGAGCCATACGGTGCCGAGACCGGTGAACAGCATGAGCAACGCCCAGCCGAAGAAACGCTTGAACATCACGCTCACTGCCACAGATTTATTGATTTGCGCCGGGCTCGATGCCGTCATGCGGCAGCAGACTCATGCGGCGGAACGACCAGCGCATGACGCGGTACCAGGCGTAACCGGCAATCGCGCCGCACGCCGCGAGAATGATGATGTTCGCGACATCATAGCTTCCGCTCCACCACAGCATCCAGCCGGACCACAGCACGGTGAAGGCAATGGCGCTCAGTTTCAGCGGGATAGTCGGTTTCAAGGCACGTCTCCAATGTCTTCCATGACTCGCAATCGAGCCAGTATAGACCGTGCCAATTCAGCATCGTGTGAGATGAATCACGTCCCGAAACGGGCCCGCGAGCGCTCGCGCGCCTTCTCGGCTTCGATTTCGCGGTCGCGCGCCGGGGCATGGGTCTGCAGCGATGCCAGGAGACGCCGGGCGCTGTCGGAGACTTCGGAAACCGCGCGGTTGAAGGCCTCCGTGTTCGCCTGCGACGGCGAGTTGAACCCGGAAAGCTTGCGCACGAACTGCAGCGCCGAAGCATGGATTTCCGCATGCGTCGCCGGGGGTTCGAAATTGAACAGGGTCTTGATGTTACGGCACATGGTCCCTCCTCCGCGGCACACGCCACTCCGGCCGTCCCCAGGACGAACGGCGCATGCAAAATCCGACAGGCTGGACTATTCTGTCATAGAATAAGCGGCGCGTTCACCCCTCTCGGCAATGGCAATAGCGAGTTCCCGATGAGCCACGTGACCTACAAGATCGTCGAGCATGACGGCGGCTGGGCCTACACCGTCAATGGCGTATTTTCCGAACCGTTCCGGACCCATGCCGCGGCCCTGGCGGCGGCGCGGCGGGCGGCGGCCGAACAGCGGGTGCCCGGACGCACCGAGGTGATCGAATACGAGACCGCTGATGGCAAGTGGCAAACCGAGACGGCGGCCGGCAACGACCGGCCGGAAACCGACGTTGAGGACACCGCCTGAGCCGTTCGCATGAACGCACCTCAACGACCTTGTGCGGTGACGCAGCTATTGTGATAGGCTGACCGGAAAGCGGCCCGAAAGAGCGCCGCGTCAGGGGAGATCACCATGAAATTTTCGCTAGCCGCATTGTCGACCGCCTTGGTCCTCACGTCCTTTGCCGTATCGGCGGCGGACTATCCCGCGCCCGAAACAGGGCGAGTGGATCGCCAAGGACTTCAAATTCCACACCGGCCAGACCATGCCGGAGCTGCGGCTGAATTACACCACCATCGGCGAACCCACCGGCCAGCCGGTGCTGGTGCTGCATGGCACGGGCGGCTCGGCCGCCAGCATGCTGACGCCGGCCTTCGGCGGCGAGCTGTTCGGCGCCGGGCAGCCGCTGGATGCATCGAAATACTACATCATCATTCCCGACGGCCTCGGCCACGGCAAATCGTCAAAGCCCTCCGACGGCATGAAGACGGCGTTTCCGAAATACAATTACGAGGACATGGTCGACGCGCATTATCGGCTGGTTGCGGAAGGCCTCGGCGTGAAGCATCTGCGGCTCGTCATCGGCAATTCGATGGGCGGCATGCACACCTGGCTCTGGGGCGGCAAGTATCCGCAGTTCATGGACGCGCTGGTGCCGATGGCCTCGCAGCCGACCGAGATGGCGGCGCGCAACTGGATGCTGCGGCGGATGATGATCGAGACCATCCGCAACGATCCCGACTACAATGGCGGCAATTACACCAGCCAGCCGCGCATGATGAAATATGCCATCAACGCCTATGGCATCGCCACCGCCGGCGGCACGCTGGCCTATCAGATGCTGGCGCCGACGGCGGAGAAGGCCGACAAGATGGTGGACGCCCGGCTGGCGGTGGCCGATCACCGCCGACGCCAACGACTTCATCTACCAGTGGGAATCCTCGCGCGACTTCAATCCAACGGCCGGCCTCGACAAAATCGAAGCGACGCTTGCTCTTGATCAACGCCGCCGACGATGAGCGCAATCCGCCGGAAACCGGCGTCACCGACGCCGCGATGAAGCGCGTCAAGAACGGCAAGCTGTTCCTGATCCCGGCCTCGACCGAGACGCGTGGCCACTCCACCACGGGCGGCGCGGCGCTCTACAAGAAGCAGTTGCAGGAATTGCTGCAGACCGCGCCGCAGCGGACCATGTAGCGGCACAGCGGTCAGGGGCGAGCGCGCGATGTCGTCGAGCCGTTTCCGCAAGGTAGCGCTCGCTCTCCCCGGCGCGGTCGAAGGCGCGCATCAGGGCCATGCCGATTTCCGCGTCGCCAAGCGCATCTTTGCGACGATCGGCTACCCCGACGACGACTGGGGCATGGTGAAGCTCACCCCCGAACAGCAGTCCGTGCTGGTCGAGGCCGAACCCGAGATCTTCCGCCCGGTGCCGGGCGGTTGGGGCAAATACGGCAACACCAATGTGCGGCTCGCGAAGGCCGATGCCACGACGCTGCGAAGCGCGCTCACGATGGCCTGGCAAAACCTCGCGCCGAAATCGAAAGCCCCGCCGCGCGGCAAGAAAAAGCCGTGATCCAGCTCCGCGACGTCAGGCCAAATGAACTGTCGCACCTCGATGGATTGTGCCTCCGTTCAAAAGCGGTGTGGGGGTACGACGAGGCCTTCATGGCGGCCTGCCGCGCCGAATTGACGCTCCATCCCGATGAACTCCGGACCACGCAGCTTCAGGTGGCTGAGCGCGACGCGATCGCCGTTGGCCTCGCTCAACTCAAGGTCACTGGCGGGGATGCCGAGCTGATGAAGCTCTTTGTCGAGCCCGCGTTGCTCGGATCGGGAATCGGCCGCCTGCTGTTTGCCTGGGCTGCGGAAAGGGCGCGCGCGCTCGGCGCGGTCCGGATGACGATCGAGGCCGACCCCGGCGCCGCACCGTTTTACGCGCGCATGGGCGCGCGCCAGGCGGGGCTTGCGCCCTCGCAATCGATTCCCGGACGGATGCTGCCGCTGCTGCACATGGAATTGGCACGGGAAACGGGCTTACCGCGATAGCGGTTTGGTGGCATGATGCGCTCGCGAACGAAATTTTCCCCGGGAGACTATCCTTGACCGATTTTGCCGCCTGCGACCTCGCCACGGTCTATCCCGCCCCCTCGCCGCGCGTGATCGCGAAGGCGCGGCCGGAGATCGACGTCCATGCCAAGAAATTCATCGGCATGTCGCCGTTCTGCGTGCTCGCCACTTCGGACAAGGACGGCAGCGTCGACGCCTCGCCGCGCGGCGGCAATCCCGGCTTCATCCATGTCGGCGGGCCGAACCTGCTGCTGATGCCGGACCGTTCCGGCAACAACCGCATCGACAGTTTTCGCAACATCGTCGAGGGCTCGGGCTTCGTGCAGCTGATCTTCTTCGTGCCAGGGATCGACGAGACCCTGCGCGTCGGCGGCAAGGGCAAGGTGTCGGTGGATCCGGACCTGATGGCAAAGATGATCGAGTTCGGCAAGCCGCCGCGCGCGGTGCTGCATGTCGACGTGCAGGAAGCCTATTTCCACTGCGGCAAGGCGCTGATGCGCTCAAAGCTGTGGTCAGCCGACACGCGGGTGGAGCGCGCCGTGATGCCCAGCATCGGCGAAGTGATTCACGACCAGACCGGTCTTGGCGAACGCGAAAGCCAGGACGTGATTTACGCGCGGTACAAGACGCAGCTGTAGGGGAATCTCTTCTTCGCGCGGCTCCAAACTTGCCGTCATACCCCGCGAAAGCGGGGTATCCAGTACGCCGCGCCTTCTCGGTTCTTTCGCTACCGTCTCTGGAATACTGGATCGCCCGCTTTCGCGGGCGATAACGTCTGTGGGCCTCGCAGAACCCGGCTAGTGCTCGGCTTCGAGATGCCCCACATGCTTCTGGGTGTAGAGCTCAAGGCCGATGCGGCCGATCAGGTCGAGCTGGGTTTCGAGGAAATCGATGTGATGTTCCTCGTCCTTCATCAGCTGCTCGAACAGGTCGCGTGAGACGTAGTCCTTGACGCCGTGGCAGTGGGTGGCCGCTTCCTGGTACAGCGCGCGCGCCGCGATCTCGGAGGCCAGATCGCATTCGATGATTTCCTTGACGTTCTGGCCGATCCGCAAGGGATCGAGCACCTGCATGTTGGGAAAGCCGTCGAGGAACAGGATGCGGTCGGTGAACTTGTCGGCGTGCTCCATCTCCTCGATGGATTCCTTGCGCCAGACCTTGGCCATCTCCAGCAGGCCCCAATTGTTCAGGAGCCGGTAATGCAGCCAGTACTGGCTGATGGCGGTGAGTTCGCTGCGCAGGCCCTTGTTGAGATAATCGATGACTTTTGGGTCGCCCTGCATGGTGCACTCCGGGGTTTTTGAGGCCGAACCGGCCCGATACTGTATTTAGAACGCTTCTAAATCAGTTCGGTGCCAAGCGCAAACCTTTCCCGCAAAAAAGCGGGGGAACCCGGAAATCCAGGCGAATTCAAGCGAGTTTTCAGGAGGCAGCGAGCGCGAACGCGTGGGACGGCTCATCGGCCACATCGTGGCTATGCGGGCAGCCCGAACAGCACGCCTTGGCGCAGGGGCCGAGCGCTTCGTCGATAATGGCCTTGATGGTGCGCGCGCAGCGGCCGCATTCGGCGCTGCAGCCGAGGCATCCGTAGATCTGCTTTGGATTGCGCGGCAGGTCCGACGCTGCGCTAACAGCACTGCGGACATCATGGTCGCTGAGGACGTTACAGGAACAGACAATCATGAAGACGGCGGGCCCATCGGTGATGCTTGGCTTCATCGATATTGAAGGGCGGGCCCCGATGCAAAAGGAAAAACCGCAGTTTCAAGCAATTCCAAACTGACGCCTAAACCAATTTGGAACGAGTCTAAAAACCCTTGTCTGGCAGGCACAAAACACGGATTTCGACGCCGCGTGTAACGTTAATCGCCACCACCGCCGCCGTCGCCACCACCCCCACCGCCATCACTTCCTCCTCCGCTATCCCAACTGCCGGAGGCGCTCGAAGAGCTGGAACTGTCGGACGAGGAATTGCTGCTCGAGAACCAGTTCGTAAGGCTCCAGCCGCCGATACTGCTGGAATCGGAACTGTAGTCGCTGCCGGCGCCGTCACTGCTGCGGCTCGCGGCGCGGTTCTCCGCCCGCGTCATCAGCCAATAGCAAAATCGCCGATACGCCGCCGACCGCGATCAAAAAGCCCATCGTCCCGCTCATCCCAATATCCTTCTCGAGGGCGGCAGGCGCTTTGCGCCGCAACAACGCCCGGTCGCTTGCCGGATTCGTCGTCGGATGGGGCGCATCCGTTCATTGATCATTGCCGCGAAATATGGAACTTTTGCCGCTGACAGACGGCTTTTCCGCTGTCCCTTGTTTCCTGAGAAAGGTTGAGGCCATGAAGAAGACATTGATGGCGCTCGTTGCCGTCTCCGCCTTGGCGATTTCCGCAGTGGCGGTCACCACTCCCGCCCAGGCGCAACGGGGTGTTGCCGCAGGCGTCGCGGCAGGGTTGATCGGTGGCGCCATCGTCGGCGGCGCGATCGCCTCCCAGAACGGCTATTACGGTCCGGGTTATTATGCGCCTGCGCCTGGCTATTATGGCGGTGGCCCGGCCTATGTGGCCGAGCCCGGCTACGGAGCGGAATGCTTCGTGCAGCGCCAGCGCTTCTGGGACGGTTATGGCTGGCGCGTCCGCAACGTGCGGGTTTGCGATTAGGCCCGTTCACCTTCATTAAATCGAAGCCCGAAGCTCCCGGAGAACCACGGTTTTCCGGGGCTTTGGCGTTTTAAGGCCAGAAAAAACCGTTTTTTCGGGCCACCCATCGGGAACGTTTACTTTCGATTGACCGTTGTGCGCTTTTTTAGCGAGAAGGCCCAATCCGAATACGGCGTGTGAGTCACCTTAAACCCGGCGTCGGCACAAGGCGCCACCTCCCAGGAGAGCCCTCAACATGAAGAAGACATTTGCTGCCTTCGTCGCGGTCGCAACGATTGCCGGTTCGCTCGCCGCGACGCCCGCAAGCGCGCAGCGCGGCGTTGCCGCAGGCGTGGCGGCCGGCCTGATCGGCGGCGCAATCGTCGGTGGCGCGATCGCCTCCAGCCGCCCGGCCTACGGCGGACCGGTGTATGTGGAAGAGGCGCCCTACCCGGCCTGCCGCATGGTTCGCGAGCGCTTCTGGGACGGCTACGGCTGGGCCTATCGCCGCGTCGAGGTCTGCCGCTGATCTGACCGAGTCGCGCAATTTTATCGCGCATCGATTTCAAAACCCGGCCCCCGCGGCCGGGTTTTTTATGTGCGTTGTAGCTGCCGATGAAATCCCGGTCGCGGCAAAACGATCACGGCAGTTTTTCGATCCGCCAGGCCCCCAGGCTTTTGTCGGCCCAGCCACCCTCCGCTTCGGTGCAGCCCTCGACCAGCAATTCCGCCGGAGGGCCCCAGTTGAACGGCGCCAGTTCGAAGTTGAGCGCGCGCCAATCGCCGTCTTCGCAGTCGTTATTGGCCTTGAGTTCGGGAAACGTCGTCGTGACCAGCCACGCGCTGCCTGATCGGGCGAAATTGGCGAGCGCTGCCGCGATGTTTTCAAACGACAGATGCACCAGGCAATCGCGGCACAGGATCGCGTCCGCGCGCGGCAGCGGATCGCGCGTGATGTCGGCGAGCAAGTAGCTGCGCGGGATGCCGGTCTGTTGCGCGCGGCCGCGCAGATCGTCGATCAACTCGGGCACGATATCGACGCCGGTATAGGACAGGCCGATATCCAGAGCCGAAATCCAGCCGCCATCGCCGCACGGCGCATCCAACAGCGACGTCGCGCCGAGCGCGCGAAGCAAACGCGGAAGCTGCTGCCGCAAGCCTGCCGTCGCATCGTCCTCCGATCCAAGTCCCGATACCGAGCCGGCGGCGCCCCAGAGATTGGTGCGGTGAATGCGCCGAAAGCGCTCGGCGAGATCGAGCCCGGTAAATGCCGATCGTTCGGCGACGAAGCGCAAATGCGCCAAAACCGGCGGACGATCGTCGTCCTGATTGTTGCTCACGGTCATCGCCTCCGCGGATGATCGACTGAGTTCAACGCGCCGTACTGATCGAACGCAGCACCGCTTCGCTCGGCCAGCAATCGACCTTCAGTCCCGCCCGTTTCTGGTAGGCGCCGAGCGCCGCGCGGGTCAGCATGCCGGCCTTGCCGTCGAGCTTGTCCTTGTAGAGGCCGATCCGCGTCAGATGGCGCTGCATGGCCTCGACATCGGCGGTGCGCAACTGCGTCGACGCCGACCATGGCGTCGCGAACGGCAGCGGCGAGGCCATGCGGTCGGCGAGATGGCCGACGAACAGCACGTACAGGTCGGAGAAATTGTATTCCTTGATCACGAAGTAATTCTTCGTGGTCAGGAACGCCGGACCATAGATGCCTTCCACCTGCAGCAGCGACGCCGGCTGCGCCTGCTCGGCCGCGCTCAGTTTTTGTCCGCGCACCGGCACGAAGCCCGCGCGCAGCCACTCGCCGATCGGCTTCGTCACCTCGGGCACGCCCATGGTGCAATCGACATTGGCCGGCGCGCGCACCTCATAGGCCCAGCGCACGCCCTTCTGCCAGCCCTTGTTGACGAGCTGCTGCGCGGCGGAAGCCAGCGCATCCGGCACCGAATTCCAGATGTCGATCCGGCCGTCGCCGTCGAGATCGACGCCATGCTTGTAGTATTCCGACGGCAGGAACTGCGTCAGCCCGGTAGCGCCGGCCCAGGACGAACGCATGTCCTTGCGCGTCACCGCGCCGTCGCTGATGATCTTCAGCGCCAGGATGAATTCGGTGCGGTACTGATCCTTGCGGCGGCCGACATAGGCCTGTGTCGCCACCACGCGCAGCGCGTCATACGGCAGCCGGTAACGGCCGTAATCGGTTTCGCGGCCCCAGATCGCGAGCACGACGCTGGCGGGCACGCCGAAGCGGGTTTCGATCTGGTTGAGCGCTGCGCGATGCTTCGCCATCAGCTTCTGCCCTTCGGCGGCCAGCCGCGCGATCGAGGCTTCCTTGACGTAATCCGCCGGCACCTGCACGAACTCGGCCTGCGACGGCGCGCCGGTCGCGGGCCGGCCCGGCAGGATCAAATCCGGCAGCTTGTAATCCGGCTCGAGACCACGGGTCTCGGCATCGAACGTCGCGCGCGACACGCCCGCGGCCTGCGCCTCCGGCCACAGCGAGGCGATGAACTGGGTGAAGGCGGCGTCGGCGGCACGGGCGGGATAAGACAGCGATCCAAGGGCAAGCAAAATTGCCGCCACCGGCAGAAGGCGGCCGGACAGCTTTCGAATCTCAGTCTTGTCTTGCATACGTTTACAGTACTGTATATTATGGTAATATACAACATGATTGACCTTGAGCGGATTGCCGGCTTCGACTGGGACGATGGCAACAGCCGAAAAAGCGCGGACAAACACGGCGTCGGCCAGGCCGAAGCGGAGCAGGTGTTTCTGAACACTCCGCTTCTACTGTTGTATGACCCCGAACACAGCACGACTGAACAGCGATACCATGCTTACGGAAAGACACATGCTGGTCGTCTTCTGCAGATCGCCTTCACATTGAGGCAGGATGCAACCCTGCTACGGATTATTTCAGTACGCCCGATGAGCGCGAAGGAGCGCACACGCTATGCCAAAGAAACTTAGACAAGTCCCCAAATTTTCTAACGAGTCCCAGGAACGTTCTTTTTGGGAGTCGCACGATACTGCGGACTATTTTGACCTGAGCAAGGCCGTGCCGGTGCGCTTCCCAAACCTGAAGCCATCGACCACAGCCATCTCGTTGCGGTTGCCTGTGAGCCTGTTGGAGCAGATCAAGATCGCCGCCAACAAGCGCGACGTGCCGTATCAGTCACTGATCAAGATGTGGCTGGCGGAGAAGGTCGGGTAAGAACGTTGGCGGCGATTGTCCTGAATCGCCCAGTTCCGCCGCGATTGTCACGAGCCAGATTGTCCGCGCGATGTTCTTCCCGAGGATCAACGTCAAGAATGATCCGGAGCAGCGATGGCACCGGCCCGACCGGCATTTCTTCGCCAATGGCGCCTGCCAGGTATTAGCGTTTGCGTTCCTGGAGCGCTATCCGGACCTGGGTTTCCACGCCCGATGGATTAAACCCGCGACCGGGTTCATCGGCCACCACATCTACGTCACCGATGGCATCAACGCCTTCGACTATCACGGCCTCACAACGGAGCAGCGCCTGCTCGCGTTCGGTTTCAAACGCGGCCGACGGTTTTTTCCCGGCTGGGATGCAACGCTGGTGGATTTGCCGAGCGACGTTCTGGTTTCAGAAGCGCGCTCACGTCAAATCGACGGCCTTTGGCTCCGCGAGCCCGGGCAATTCCTTCATGACGCGCTGCCGCGCGCCCGAAACTTTCTCGACAAGTTCGGCGATATGAAACGTCACCTCACCTTGTCAGCTTCTTGTACTTCACGCGGTGCGGGATGATGGAATCCTGGCCCAGCCGCCGCATCTTGTCCTTTTCGTAGTCCTGGAAATTGCCCTCGAACCATTCGACATGGCTGTCGTCCTCGAAGGCCAGGATGTGGGTGGCGATGCGGTCGAGGAACCAGCGGTCATGGCTGATGATGACGGCGCAGCCGGCGAAATCCTCCAGCGCCTCTTCCAGCGCGCGCAGCGTATCGACGTCGAGGTCGTTGGTCGGTTCGTCGAGCAGCAGCACGTTGGCGCCGGATTTGAGCATCTTGGCCAGATGCACGCGGTTGCGCTCGCCGCCTGACAGCGCGCCAACTTTCTTCTGCTGGTCGGCGCCCTTGAAGTTGAACGACGAGCAATAGCCGCGCGAGTTCACTTCCCGCTTGCCCAACAGAATAAGTTCGTTGCCGCCGGAGATTTCCTCCCAGACGTTCTTCTTGCCGTCGAGATCGTCGCGCGACTGGTCGACATAGCCGAGATGCACGCTCTCGCCGACGGTGATGGTGCCCTTGTCCGGGGTTTCCTGCTTGGTGATCATCCGGAACAGCGTGGTCTTGCCGGCCCCGTTGGGACCGATCACGCCGACGATGCCGCCCGGTGGCAGCTTGAAGGTAAGATCGTCGATCAGCAGGCGGTCGCCGAAGCCTTTGCTGAGGCCCTCGAAGTCGACGACGTTCTGGCCGAGCCGCTCGGCGACCGGAATCGTGATCTGCGCGGTCTGGGTCTGCTTTTCGCTCGCCTGCTTCAGCAGATCCTCATAGCGCTGGTAGCGTGCCTTGGACTTGGCCTGGCGCGCCTTGGGCGAGGATGCGATCCATTCCTGCTCGCGGATAAGCGTCTTCTGATGCGCGGCGTCCTCGCGGCCTTCCTGCTCGAGCCGCTTCTGCTTCTGCACCAGCCAGGACGAATAATTGCCCTCGTAGGGAATGCCCTTGCCGCGGTCGAGTTCGAGGATCCAGCCCGTGACGTTGTCGAGGAAGTAGCGGTCATGGGTCACGATCAGGATGGCGCCGGGGTAGTTGCGCAGATGCCCTTCGAGCCACGATACCGACTCGGCGTCGAGATGGTTGGTCGGTTCGTCCAGCAGCAACAGTTCCGGCTGGTCGAGCAACAGCTTGCACAGCGCGACGCGGCGGCGTTCGCCGCCCGACAGCTTGGTGACGTCGGCATCATCAGGCGGGCAGCGCAGCGCGTCCATCGCCTGGTCGACCTTGCTGTCGAGATCCCAGAGGCCGGCGGCCTCGATCTCGTCCTGCAATTTGGTCATCTCGTCGGCGGTCTCGTCCGAATAGTTCATCGCCAGTTCATTGTAGCGATCGAGGATCGCCTTTTGCTTGGCGACGCCCAGCATGACGTTCTCGCGGACCGTCTTGGTCTCGTCGAGATGCGGCTCCTGCTCGAGGTAGCCGACCCGGGCGCCCTCGGCGACCCAGGCCTCGCCGTTATATTCCTTGTCGAGGCCGGCCATGATCCGCAGCAGCGTCGACTTGCCCGAGCCGTTGACGCCGAGCACGCCGATCTTGGCGTCCGGGTAAAACGACAGATGGACGTTATCGAGCACCTTCCGGGTCGGGTAGCTCTTGGTCAAACCCTGCATGAAATAGACGAACTGGCGGGCCATCGAATCCCCTGGAAACCGTTGGATTTGTGGAAATTTGCTGCCGCTGATGTAGCGGCGCTGGCTGCAAAGGGCAACCGCGGGCAGACGTTTCCCATCCGTTCACCACGGATGAATACGGGATCGTTACCATGTGTGCGCTGGATCACGGTAATTGAAACTAACTTTTAACAAATCGAACCAAAACTCGTTTTCAGGACGTCCAAGAGAGCGTCCAGGGCGGCAAAGGCCGCACATGAAAACAAGGCTCGCGTCATGACCACGATCAATTCGGCCACCCTCACCACCCCGGCGCGCAGCCACGGGCCGGCCAAGCCGTTTGCGGAATTCCGCGCCTTCTGGCGCCAGTTCGTGGCCCGGGCGTTCAATCCCTACCGGCCGGAACTGTACTATATGCGTGGCCCCGGCCCCGCCTGGCGCGCCAAGCACGCCCGTTCGAACTGAGCCCTGCCGGGTTTCCCGGATATTTGACCCAAGCCAGCTTTTAAGTCCGCTTGCGCGCCCCCCGATTGCGCGCAACCATGGCGCCCTTCCCTGACGGCCCATTCCGCCGTCATCCTCGCCATGAACGGACCTCCCAATGACGCGGCTGCGCTGTGCAATTCTCGACGACTACCTCAATGTGGCCCTCAAGGTCGCGGACTGGTCCAAAATCTCCGACCGGGTCGAGATCACCGTCTTCAACCAGCCTTTTGCCAATGCCGAGGCCGCTATCGGCGCGCTAAAGGATTTCCAGATCATCTGCGCGATGCGCGAGCGCACGCCGTTTCCGCGCACGATGTTTGCGGCCCTGCCGAACCTGAAACTGATGATCACCTCAGGGCATGCGCAACGCGGCGATCGACATGGAAGCCGCCAGGGACCATGGCGTGGTGCTGTGCGGGACCCAATGGGGCCGCGACCCCACCGCGCCTTTGACCATGGGCCTGATCCTGGAACTGACCCGCAATATCGGCCGCGAGAACGCGCGTATGCATGCCGGCGAGCCCTTGCAGAAATTCGTCGGCATGGAGATCGAGGGCCGGACGCTGGGCGTGATCGGCCTCGGCAAGCTCGGCACCAAGGTGTCGAAGCTGGCGCAGGCCTTCGGCATGAACGTGATCGCCTGGAGCCCGAACCTGACGCCCGAGAAGTGCGGGGAAGTCGGCGTCGGCTACGCCACCAAGGAGGAACTGTTTGCAACCGCCGACATCGTCACCATCCACGTCGTGCTGGGCCCGCGCTCGCGCGGGCTGGTGGGCGCGGCCGACCTCGCGCGCATGAAGCCGACCGCCTACCTCGTCAACACCGCGCGCGGGCCGATCGTCGACGAAGCCGCGCTGCTGGAAGCGCTGACAGCAGAAAAAGATCGCGGGCGCCGGCATCGACGTATTCTCGGTCGAGCCGCTGCCGGTCGATCATCCGTTCCGCAAGGTCGACAACCTCGTGCTGACGCCGCATCTCGGCTACGTCACCGAGGACAGTTTCCGCAATCACTATCGCCAGATGGTCGAAGGCATCGACGCCTGGTTCAAGGGCGAACCGAAGCAGAAACTGGTGTAGGCGCCGCGTGCGTTCCCCGGATGCAGCGCAACGTGAAATGGTGCGCTGCTGATCCGGGGTCCATCTATCTAGCCGGTGAGTTGTCGGTCTTCGCTGTCGCCACGCTGGAAGGGATACCCGGATGAAGCGCCTGCATCGCCTTCTCGCTGTCTTGTCGATCCTCAATCTCGTCACTCTCGGCCTTGCCACCACCGCCCGCGCCTACGCCGTCGCGCCGGTGGACGACCCGGAAGCACTTGGCTTCTCGTCACCGCGGCTGGCGCGGATCGCCGCCTGGCAACAGACGCAGGTCGATGCCGGCGCGCTTCCCGGGCGCGGTTGCGGCGATCGCGCGCAATGGCAAGGTCGCGTATCTGCGCGCTGTCGGCTTTCGCGACCGGGCCAAGACCATCCCGCTACAGACCTGATGCAATCTTCTGGATCGCCTCGATGACCAAGCCGATCACCAGCGTCGCCGCCATGATGCTGGTCGAGGACGGCAAGCTCGATCTCGCAGCGCCAGTCCACCAGTATCTGCCCGAGCTCAAGGACGTGATGGTCGGCGTCGACACCAACGACCCGGTGACCGGCAAGACCGGTCTCGCGCTTGAGCCGCAGAAGCGCCCGATGACGGTCGAGGATCTGCTGCGCCATACCGCCGGCCTGGTCTATGGTGTCGATGGCACCAAGGTAAACCAGCTGTACAAAAGCCTCTATGGCGACGACCGGCGTGTATAAGCCTGGCACGCGACACCACGTTGCCGACTTCATCGTCCGGCCTGGCCGGCTTCCACTTGCGCATCAGCCTGGCGAGGTCTGGGACTACGGTCTCTCCGACGATGTCCTCGCGCGTGTCATCGAGGTCGCTTCCGGTCAACCGTTCGACCAATTCCTGGAGACGCACCTGTTCAGGCCGCTGAACATGGTCGACACCGGCTTTTACGTGCCGCCGAAGCCAAGCTTTCCCGCTTGGTCGAACCGCCCGCGGCGGCCGGGGCGGCCGCCGGACAGCGTGCTGGCCGACGTCACCACGCCGACCAGACTGTTCTCCGGCGGTGGTGGACTGGTGTCGACGGCGGCTGATTATCTGCGGTTCGGCCAGATGCTGCTCAACGGCGGCGAACTCGACGGCGTCCGCATCCTTTCGCCTGCCACCGTGCCGCGGATGACCACGAACGCGTTGCCGTCCGACATTCGCTTCGCCGGCTATGTCAGCGGCCTCGTGGGGCCGCAGGCCGGCTCGACCTGGGGGCTCGGCTTTGCGATTCGCAGCGATGCCGCGTGGAGCACGGTGCCCGGATCGGTTGGCAGCTTCTAGCTGGAGCGGGTACCTCGGGCACCTATTTCTGGGTCGATCCGGCAGAGCAACTGGTCGCCGTGCAAATGATCGATGCTGCGCCCGAGCACGAGCCTGCCCTTTCCTGCGCACGTTTCGCAATCTCACCTATGGCGCCTTCTGCGTTCCCGACCACGGTGTGGCGGTATCGGCCGCGGCACCGGTGACGATCGACGCGGCCACGCTCGCGGCCTACGCGGGAACCTACACGTTCACTTCGACCAGCTCACGCGACATGCAGGTGCCCCGCGAGTTCGGCGGCCTCGGCGTCGACGTCGCCATCGAGCAGGGCCTCATCAAGGTGAAGTCTCCGATTCCGGGCATGCCCGCCGTCAAGGCCGGCGTCCTGGCCAGGTGACATCATCACCCATCTCGACGACGCGGCGACGCAGGGCGTTCCCCTCAGCCAGGCGATCGAGAAGATGCGCGGGCCGGTCAACACCGAGGTCCGCCTGCGGATCGTACGCAAGGGGCAGGACGGACCGATCGAGCTGTCGGTCGTCCGCGCCCGGATCCGACTGCAAGGAGCTGGCCGATCTTCACGTCGTCGCAAGGATGGCCGGCTCCTGATCGAGGCAAGCGGCGACCTGCCGGTGCTCGATTTCGAGAAAGGTGCACGCGATCCCGGTCGTTCCGATGTCGAGCAACGAGTTCTTCGTCGATGGCGGCGACCACACCCGCCTCGCCTTCCTGCGCGACGGGGCCGACGCCACGATGCGCCTCGTGCTCAATCCGGGACCGTGGCAGATCACGGGTCAGCGGATCAACTGACCGACCCGTTCCGCGTCATTGCGAGCGCAGCGAAGCAATCCATAGCCAAGAAGGAAGTGTGGATTGCTTCGTCGCTTCGCCCGCAATGACGAACAAAAAAGGCCCGCGCTGCGGGCCTTTTTCAATAGCGGTTGCGAAAGCCTCTGGACCTAGCGAACCGTCACCGGCGCCGGCAGCGGCGGCACGACGGTCGGCTGCGTGCCGGGGATCGGCGCGAGTTGCGCCTGTGCCGGTGCACCCTGAGGCAGGCGCCAAGCCTTGCGCAGGTGCTGCCGACGCGGTGGCCGTTCCCGGCGGCGGGCCGCCGGGCATCACCACGACGCGGGTGCCGACCTTGACGCGTTCGAACAGGTCGGAAACGTCCTCGTTCAGCATGCCGATGCAGCCCGACGAGACGAACTTGCCGATCGTCGAAGGCTGGTTGGTGCCGTGGATGCGGTAGACGGTCGAACCCAGATACATCGCACGCGCGCCGAGCGGATTGCCGGGGCCACCGGCCATGAAGCGCGGCAGATAGGGCTGACGCTCGATCATCTCGGTCGGCGGATGCCAATCCGGCCACTCGGCCTTGCGGGAGATCTTCTGCACGCCGGTCCAGGTGAAACCGTCGCGGCCGACGCGGACGCCGTAGCGGATCGCGCGGCCACCGCCGAGCACGTAATAGAGGTAGGTGTTCGGCGTATCGACGACCAGCGTGCCTGCGGGCTCCTTGGTCGCGAACGGAACTTCCTGACGGCGCAAATTGGGCGCGAGCTGCGCCGGGGCTACTTCCGGCTGTTCTTCCGGCGGCAGCGAGGACAGCACCAGCGGCCTGCCGTCGGCGCCAATCAGCAGGCTGCGCCTGCGGTTGCTGTACGGCGCCGGTGACGGCGGGTGCGCCACCGATCGCCTCCGGCGGACGCAAGCCGCGGTCGTCGTTCGGATACACAAAGCCGGAGCCGGGAATGCGATTGTCGCCGCGGTCAGGATAACCTTGCGGCGGCGCGCCGGGCGGACGGTCGGCATAGATCACCGGCGGCGGACCGGCGGGGCGGCCGTAACGCGGATCATCCGGCGAAAGAATCGGACCCGTCGGCATCGGCGGACCGCGGTCAGAGTAAACGGGCGCGCCCATCGGACGGCCGTAGCGCGGATCGTTCGGCGAAAGCACGGGGCCTGGCGGCGGCAGCGCGGTCGAACTTTGCGCGTTCGGCGCCTCGTCATCCTCCAGGGCGTCGTAATCGGGCACGCCGACGCCGCGGCGTTCATCGATAGCGTAGCCGCCGGGCACGTAAGGTCCCGGGGGCGCCGAATAGATCGGAGCGGGGGGTACCGGATAATAGCCCTGCTGCGCATGGGCAAGCGAGGTTCCCGCCGCGGAGACCGCAACGGCAGCACAAATCGTCAGAATGCGGTTAATCATCATCGTTTTTGTATAGACCCCAAGCCACACCGGACCGTTAACGGCAGATGGCGGAAGATAGCGGCGCATTCAAGACAAATCCGCCAAATTCGGGCCGGATCGGTCATTTTGTGATCGCCGTGAAGGCTGCGGCAAAGATGCCTCACGGCTCAAAAAACGCCGTTCATCGGCCAATCGCCACCATGGGCAGCGAATTTTATAACGAACAGGTTCGAGACGTTGAGATATTCTCGAATCGGCCTGATTCGCCGTTGCGAATCCGGGTCTCTCCAGTGGTCACCGCGTTCCCTTCGGCATCACATAGCCCTGCAGCCCTCAGGCCGGGCGGAACTCGCGTCCATGCTCCCCGGTTTTCGGTTTCTGTTCGCCGCGATCATCCTGTCGATGTCGGTTCTGGTCTTCGGGCTTGGCGCGGCGGCGTTGCTGCGCGCAGCCCATGAGCAATTTGCCAGCATCCCGTCGCGGCGCGCACCGCCCGAACCGGTGTTCGCCCAGCAGAGCGAACCGCCGATGCCGACGCTGGCCCTGCTGCGCTTCGAACCGGCTGTGGCCGAGAAGGAGCCGGACACTGCGCCGGATAATGCCGCAGCCGTTGCATCCGCCGAGACCGAGACGCCGGCCGCGCCAGTGTTCGAAGCGACGCCGGCCGAGCCGGAGAAATTAGCCGCGCTGCAATCGCAAGAGACAGTCGCGGCAGAGCCGGCGAAGCCGGAAATCCCGGCAGCGGAACCTGCGCCGGTCACCCAGGACGCATCCGCCGAATCGCCGGCCGCCCAGACGCCAATTGCCAATGACGAGGTGAAACTCGCCGCGATCGCTGAACCTCCGCCGCCGGCGACCGTGGCGGCATCGACGGCGCCCGAGCCGGTAGCGGAAGCGCCATCGCTCGAAGGCACCTATCGCCGCAACGAAGATCGCAACCCTCGGCGGCTCCGCCGTGACCATCGCGGATCCGGGATCGGCGAAACCAAAAAGCGCCAAGCCGGACCGCAGCGCGATCCGGAAGCGGGCACAGCGCGCGAAGGAGCTCCGGCGCATCGCCGCACGACGCGCCGCCGCCCTGCAGGCGCAGCAGGCGCGGCCTTGCCACAGCCCAACCCGTTCGATCCGGCGCCCGTGACGCGCGCGAAGCGATAGGCCTTCCGCCGTTCAGCTTCCCTCGTCGGCGCTACTGCTCGACGAACGAGATATTGCCGATCACGGGTTTCGCCTCCGCAAACGGCGTCTTCGCCGGAACGATCGTCACCGTATGCTCGGCCTTCAACTGACCCTTGGCGTCGAGATCCGCGGCGACGTCGGTGATGTCGAAGCTGATCGAGCGCGCGGTGTCGGCGTGGTCGTGGTCGTCGCCATGGGGCACGGCCGCGAAGAAGTTGAACGAGCCGACATAGTTGCTGTTGAGCGGATCGGTCGAAGCGTTGTCGGGCAGATCGAGATAGACGCGATACAGCGTCTCCGGCTGGGCGGTGGCCTTGAAATCGTTGAGGACGAGATAGAGCCGGCGGTCGTCCGGCAGCACCGAGAGCCTTCCGGCCAAAGGTGAAGCCGCCGGCGCCGCGGAGGGCGACGGCGACGCTACCGCCGGCAGACTGACACGCACCGCCGTAGCGCCCAGCGCCACCGGTCCGCTTGACGTCCTGGCCACCGTGGCTGGAGCAACGCTCGCCGCGGCTGCAAAGGATTCCGCGACGGAAGCGATCAGCCTGGTGCCGATCAGGCGATCGTATCTGTAATTGCACTTCTTCGTGTTGGTGTAATCCTTCACGACCGCCCGCTCGCCCCGGCCGTCGGGGCCCGCGAACGTGAACGTCTTGTTCAGCCACGCCGCCGTGGTCGGGTTGGCGTGACCGGCATTGTTCCAGCTCATCCAGATGCGGTCGATGTTGCAGTGATGCATCCAGAAGATCGGGTCGTTCGCCGCCCAGGGCACCTGGCCCATGCCCTGGCTGTTGCCGGTGAAGACATGCACGTTGCCATGAAGGCCGAAGTCGAGCGTCTGGTTGAAGCCCGAGATCGCGCCAACCGGCAGATAAGACGTTTGCGCCATCGCCGGCGAAGCGCTGAGATCGCTCGCTGAACCCTGGCCTGTGAAGATCGGCTGTCCGGCATTGGAGGTCGCATTGCGGTTCGGCCGGAACAGCGGACCCCATAGCGGGTCGTTCTGCAAACGGAATTCTTTCGGCACGGCGTAGCCCGCCGGCACCGTGTAATTCCAGTAAGGCAGCGTGAAGGTTTTATCCTTCAGCACCGCGCGGATGATTTCCTCGAAGTAGCAGACATACATCCGGTGCCACGGGCAGAAATACGGCTCGCCCGAGGCCGCGAAATGCCCCTGGCAGGTGTTCCACATCGCGGTGGCCAGCGTCTTGTTCGGCGACGGGTTGGGCCCGAAGATCGAGGCGAGTGCTGCGGCCTTGGTGGTGTTGGTCGGAACGGCGTGGGTGTACCACTGGAACGTCCAGCTCAACGGATTGGACGGCGGCAGCGCCATCATCAGCTTCACGGCCTGGGCATATTTCTTCAGCATCACCTGGCCGTTCACTGATGCCAGATTGTAGCGGACGGACGTTGCGGCATTGGCTTCATTGATGGCGCCGGGCAACAGGCTGGCACCGGCTCCGGCAAGCCCGCTGACGACGAGATGACGACGCGACATAACCGTCATGTCTACCTCCTGCAATGGGATGGAACGCGATCGCGGCCAGCCTATCGCATGGAGGGTGTCAGCACAACAAAATACAATCTTTAATTGATCGTTCAAATTGTCGCGTAAAACGCCGTTTTTGCAAGCTTATCAACGGCTACTGCGCAACAAGCGATATCGCGCCGATGACAGGTCTGGCGCCGGCGCGGGGCTTGCCCGCCGGAACGATCGTGACAGTTGCGTTATCGCCGAGCGCGTTCTGCGACTGCAGCGATCTGAGCAGGCTCGTGACGTCGAAACTCAGGAACCGCGGGTCGGATCGTCCCGCTTCCGCGCCACCGCGCGACGCATTGAAGAAGTTCAGCGCACCGACGTAATGGGGACTGTCGGGACTGGGCACGCTCCCCTGCGGCAGTCCGAGATAAAGCTGATAGATCGTTTCCGGCGGCTCGTCGGTGCCGAGCCCCTTGGCGACGAGATAGACCTTGCGCCCCTCGCCTGCGGTTGCGATGCGCGCCGCCAGGGCTTTGCCGGCGGGCGGCGCAAGCGCCACGGTCACCGGCCCCGCGCCGAGCGCGACCGGAGCGCTAGCCGATGTTGCAAGTGTTTCAGGTTCAGCCGCCACCGCGACACCCGTTGTGTTGACCGCGCCTGTCATGGCCGCAGCGGCGACCAGCATGAGCCATCGACCTGTCCGCATGATCCGGCACCTCGGCCGGCCGCGCCTCGCGGCCGCCTTGCATCGCCGATCTAATACTTCAATTACGGTCGCAACCTAACCCATCGCAAGCCGCCGCCGCAATTTTCCGTGAAGCGCGCGGCAGCGCGGCGTTTACGCCGGGCCGGTCGCCACCGGTGGTCCGTCGGCGTGGCCCCATTCGGTCCAAGAGCCGTCATAGAGCGCGCTTCCGCGCACGCCGAGACGATAGAGCGCGAGCGTCAACACCAGCGCGGAGACGCCGGAGCCGCAACTCGTCACGATCGGCGCGTCGAGCTTCACGCCGGCGCCGAGAAACGCTGCGCGCAATTCGTCGAGCGATTTCATCGCGCCGGTCGCGGCGTCGAAAAGCTGGTTGTAGGGCACGCTGAGGCTGCCGGGAATATGCCCCGAGCGCAGGCCCGGCCGCGGCTCGGCCACCTTGCCCTGATAGCGCTCGTTGGCGCGCGCATCGAGCACCTGTTCGGTGCGGCTTGCGAGGTTGGCGACCATCTGCTGGACGCTGCGCGTGTAGGTCGGATCGAACGCGGCCTTGAACGTCGCCGGCTTCGGCACGACCTCCCCGCTCTCGACCTTGCGGCCTTCCGCGACCCACTTCTTCAGGCCGCCATTCAGCACGCGGACATTCTGGTGTCCGAACGACAGGAACATCCACCACACCCGCGGCGCTGCGACCCAGCCGCCGGAATCGTACAGCACGACCGTGTCGTCATTACTGACGCCGAGCGCGCCGACATCGCGGCCGAACTGCGCGGCGTCCGGAAACATGTGCGGCAGCGGATTGGAATGATCGGACACCGCGTCGACGTCGAAGAACACCGCGCCCGGAAGGTGGGAGGCGAGATAGTCGTCCTTCGGCAGCGGCAAGATGCCGGGCATCTTGAACGACGCGTCGATGATCTTGACGTTGGGATCGCCGAGACGGGCGGCGAGCCAGTCGGTGGAGACAAGCGGATCGTCGGTGGTGGTCATGTTTCGCAAACCTCTGTCGTCATTCCGGGGCGCCGCCATTCGGGCCCGAGTTCGGCACATCTGTCCAGTCGCGACACGCGACTTAGAGGTGCAGGCCCGGAATCCATACTCGATCGTGGATGTCCGGGTTCGCGCGCTTCGCTCGCGCCCCGGAATGACGGGGAGAGTGACCGCGAGGATCACGCGCTTCAACCCTTCTTCTTCGGTTCCCACTTCTCGACCGGACCGCCGGCGTCGCGCCAGGCGGCGAAACCGCCGGCCATGTGGGCGACCGGCTTCAGGCCCATGTCCTTCGCGGTCTTGGCCGCGAGCGCCGAGCGCATACCGCCGGCGCAGTGGAAGATGAACTTCTTGTCCTCCTGGAAGACCGGCTTGGCGTAGGGGCTGGCCGGATCGATCCAGAATTCGAGCATGCCGCGGGTGCAGGAGAACGCGCCGGGGATGCGGCCGTCGCGCTCGATCTCGCGGGGGTCGCGGATATCGACGATCACGACGTCGTTGCCGGAAGCGGCCTTGATCGAATCCACCGCGCTCAGCGTTTCGATCTCGGCATTGGCTTCGTCGATCAGCGCCTTGATACCGCGGTGAATGTTCTGTGCCATGGATTGCACCTTTGTTTGTTGTACGATCCCGTCATGTGCGGGGCGACGATCGACTTACCGCACCAGTTCCTTCATCGCGCCTTCGAGGCCCTCGATCGTGATCGGGAACATCCGCTCCGAGAACAGGCGGCGAATGATGGTGGTGGATTCCGAATAATCCCAGTGCTTCTGCGCCACCGGATTGAGCCAGACCGAATGCGGATAGGTCCGCGTGATGCGATCGAGCCAGACCGAGCCGGCCTCCTCGTTGACGTGCTCGACCGAGCCGCCGGGCACCATGATCTCGTAAGGCGACATCGAGGCGTCGCCGACGAACACCACCTTGTAGTCGTGCGGGTATTTGTGCAGCACGTCCCAGGTCGGCGTGCGGTCGGTGAAGCGGCGCTTGTTCTGCTTCCAGACGCCCTCATACAGGCAGTTGTGGAAGTAGAAATATTCCATGTGCTTGAATTCGGTCTTCGCCGCCGAGAACAGCTCCTCGACCTGCTCGATATGCGAATCCATCGAGCCGCCGATATCGAAGAACACCAGTACCTTGACCGCATTGCGCCGCTCGGGGCGCATCACCACGTCGAGATAGCCGTGGTTGGCGGTCTCCCTGATCGTCGTGTCGAGGTCGAGTTCATCAGGTGCGCCGGTGCGGGCGAATTTGCGCAAACGGCGCAGCGCGATCTTGATGTTGCGGATGCCGAGTTCGACGTTGCCGTCGAGATCCTTGAACTCGCGCTTGTCCCACACCTTCACGGCGCGGTTGTTGCGGTTCTTCTCCTGGCCGATCCGCACGCCTTCGGGATTGTAGCCATGGGCGCCGAACGGCGAGGTGCCGGCGGTGCCGATCCACTTGCTGCCGCCCTGGTGGCGGCCCTGCTGCTCTTTCAGGCGCTGGCGCAGCGTTTCCATGAGCTTGTCCCAGCCCATCGCCTCGATCTGCTTCTTTTCTTCCTCGGTGAGGTATTTCTCCGCCAGCTTCTTCAGCCATTCGGCGGGAATGTCCGCCTTCTCCATGGCGTCCAAAAGGTTCTCCAGCCCCTTGAACACGCTTCCGAACACGCGGTCGAACTTGTCGAGGTTGCGCTCGTCCTTCACCAAAGCGGCGCGGGAGAGGTAATAGAAATTCTCCACCGTCTGCTCGGCGAGGTCGGCGTCAAGCGCCTCCATCAGCGTCAAATATTCGCGCAAGGTCACGGGGACCTGCGCGTCGCGCAGCGATGTGAAGAATTGCAGGAACATGATGTACAGATTGCCCGCCGGACCGCTGGCGTCAAGAGCCAGCGGGGCCGGGCAGCATGGGCTTGCGCATACCAGACAGGCCTAGACCGGGAGGGTTTTTCCTCTAGAATTGCGCCATAAAGGGCTTTCAGCGGCGACTTTCCCGGTGCTTTCCAGATGGGCATCAAGTCCGCCTGACGGAATTCTTTACTCCTTTCGCGACCGCCGGACCGGCGGTCGTTTACTGTTCAGGCCAGAGCGGCCCAGCAACGAACAAGGCAAAGAGATAGATGAAATTTACCGGCACCAAGGACTACGTCGCCACCGATGACCTCAAGGTCGCGGTCAACGCCTCGATCGTGCTCGAGCGCCCGCTGCTGATCAAGGGCGAGCCCGGTACCGGCAAGACCGTGCTGGCCGAGGAAGTCGCGAAAGCGCTCGGCGCGCCGCTTCTGACCTGGCACATCAAGTCCACCACCAAGGCGCAGCAGGGCCTGTACGAATACGACGCGGTGTCGCGGCTGCGCGACAGCCAGCTCGGCGACGCCAGGGTCTCCGACATCTCGAACTACATCAAGCGCGGCAAACTGTGGGAAGCCTTCACCCACGACAAGCGCCCGGTGCTGCTGATCGACGAAATCGACAAGGCCGACATCGAATTCCCGAACGATCTTCTGCTCGAACTCGATCGCATGGAGTTCTTCGTCTACGAGACCGGCGAGAACATCAAGGCGAGCCTGCGCCCGATCGTGATGATCACCTCGAACAACGAGAAGGAATTGCCGGACGCGTTCCTGCGCCGCTGCTTCTTCCACTACATCAAGTTCCCCGACGCCGACACCATGAACCGGATCGTCGACGTCCACTTCCCCAACATCAAGAAGCGCCTCGTCGAGGAAGCATTGCGTATCTTCTTCGAAGTGCGCGAAGTGCCGGGCCTGAAGAAGAAGCCCTCGACGTCGGAGCTGCTCGACTGGCTCAAACTGCTGCTCAACGAAGACATCACCCCGGAAATGCTCAGGGAGCGTGACCCGCGCAAGCTGATCCCGCCGCTGCACGGCGCGCTGTTGAAGAACGAGCAGGACGTGCACCTGTTCGAGCGGCTGGCGTTCCTCAGCCGCCGCGAAGTGTAGTTCGCAAGACCCACGGCGCCAGAACTTGACGGTTCTGGCGTTTGCCTTTTGGAGCCCAACAAGCAGATCGGGAAGATGAACGTTCAAACCCAGATCCACGCGGACTCGCCTGCCCGCACCGAGCATTTCGACGTGCTGATCGCCGGTGCCGGCATCTCCGGCGTAGGCGCGGCGTATCACCTCACCACGCAATGCCCGGGAACGAGTTTCGTCGCCCTTGAGACCCAGAAGACGTTCGGCGGCACCTGGAGCACCCACCGGTATCCCGGCATCCGCTCCGACAGCGATCTCCACACTTTCGGCTACCGCTTCAAGCCATGGACCTCGGCGCCGATCGCCAGCGCCGCCGAGATCCTCAAATACATGGGTGACGTGATCGAGGAGAACGATCTCGCCCGCCACATCCGCTATCAGCACACGATCACCTCGGCGAAATGGTCGAGCGAGGAAAACCTCTGGACCATCGAAGCTGTTCGCAACGACACCGGCGAAAAGCTTCGCTTCACCACCAATTTCTTCTGGATGTGCCAGGGCTATTACCGCCACACCGAGGGCTATACGCCGGAGTGGAAGGACATGGCCAAATTCAAGGGCCCGATCGTCCATCCGCAGAAATGGCCCGAGGATCTCGACTACAAGAACAAGCGCGTCGTCGTGATCGGCTCGGGCGCAACGGCGGCGACGCTGATCCCGGCGATGGCCAACGATTGCGCGCATGTCACCATGCTGCAGCGCTCGCCGACCTATTTCCGCACCGGCCGCAACGCGATCGAAATCGCCGAAACGCTGCGGCAATTGCAGGTCGACGAGAAGTGGATCCACGAAATCACCCGCCGCAAGATCCTGTTCGATCAGGACGCGTTCACCCGCAAGACCTTTGAGGAGCCGGAAGCGGCCAAGAAGGACCTGCTGTCGGCGGTGGAGGCCTATCTCGGTCCCGACTACGACATCGAGACCCACTTCACGCCAAAGTACCGGCCGTGGCGGCAGCGCATCGCCTTCATCCCCGACGGCGACCTGTTCCAGGGCATCAAGTCGGGCAAGGCCTCCGTCGTCACCGACGAGATCGACCGCTTCACCGAAAAGGGCATCCTGCTGAAATCCGGCAAGGAGCTCGAAGCCGACATCATCATCACCGCGACCGGCTTCCACCTCTCGGCCAATGGCGACATCGAATTCGCGGTCGACGGCAAGAAGCTGGATTTCGCCGACACCGTGACCTATCGCGGCATGATGTTCACCGGCGTGCCCAATCTGGTCTGGGTGTTCGGCTATTTCCGCGCCAGCTGGACGCTTCGCGTCGACCTCGTCGCCGACTTCGTCTGCCGGCTGCTCCAGCACATGAAGGCGACCGGCGCCAGGAAGGTGACGCCGCAGCTTCGCCCCGAAGACCACAACATGCCGCTGCTGCCCTGGATCGATCCGGAGAATTTCAATCCCGGCTACATGATGCGCGGCATGCACCTGTTGCCGAAGCGCGGCGACAAGCCGGAATGGCAGCACAACCAGGACTACTGGGCGGAGAAGGACGAGTTTCCGAACATCGACCTGAAGGATCGCGCCTTCGTTTACGGCTAGCCGCAAACGCCCGCGCCTATGCCGGCAGCTTGACGGCCTCCGGCGCGGCCTTGCCGCGGATCATGTCGGACGCCTTGTCGGCGATCATCAAGGTCGAGGCATTGAGATTGGCCGAGATCATCCGCGGCATGATCGAGGCGTCGACCACGCGCAGGCCCTGCAGGCCGTGGACGCGCAACTGGTCGTCGACCACGGCCCATTTGGCATCCGCCGGTCCCATGCGGCAGGTGCAGCCGGGATGGAACGTGGTGGTGCCGCGCTGCGTTGCGGCGGCGAGAAATTCATCGTCGGTCTGCACGCCGGGTCCGGGGAAATCCTCATAGGCGTAATATTGCGACAGCGGCCCGGACCCGAGCAGCCGGCGCGCCAGCTTCATGCCGGCGACGACGACGCGGCGATCGAGCTCCTCGACCAGATAATTGGTCTGGATGATCGGCGGCGCGAACGGATCGGCCGAGCGGATGCGGACATAGCCGCGGCTTTCGGGGCGCTGCTGCCACGAGGCGATGGTCATGCCGGGCTCGTCCTCGAGCTGGCCCTGCACGCCCTCCTTGTAGCTCGCCGGCGTAAAGGTCAGTTGCAGGTCGGAGCTCTCGGTGGTCTCGCCGGAATGCCAGAAGCAATAGACCATGGTCGGCGACAGCGAGAGCAGGCCGCGCCGCGTCGTCGCCCATTTCAGCGCCTCGACCCAGAGGCTCAATCCGCGCCGGAGCTCGTTGATGGTCTTGATGTTCTTGACGCGCGCGACCGAACGCGGCGCGTAATGATCCTGCAAGCCCTCGCCGACGCCGGACAGCGCGTGACGCACCTCGATGCCGAGCGACTGCAGCAAGTCCGGCGAGCCGACGCCGGACAATTGCAGCACCTGCGGCGAATTATAGGTGCCGCCGGACAGGATGACTTCCTTGTTGGCGCGCACCTCGGTGGGCACGCCGCCCTTGCCGCCCTTGAGGTAGCGCACGCCGACCGCGCGCTTGCCTTCGAAGATGATGTTGGTCACATGCGCATGGGTGCGGACATGGACGTTCGGCCGCTTCCGCGCCGGATGCAGGAACGCGGTCGCGGCGCTGACGCGCAGGCCGTTCTGAATGGTGCGCTGGGCGTAGGAGACGCCCTCCTGGATCGCGCCGTTGTAATCGGGGTTGCGCGGAATGCCGAGGCTCATGGCGCCGGCCATGAACGCCTCGCACAGCGGATCCCGCCAGTCCATGGTGGTGACGGTCAGATTGCCGTCGCGCCCGCGATAGGTGTCATCGCCCTCGCCGACGCGCCGCTCCAGCCGCTTGAAATAGGGCAGCACGTCCGGATAGCCCCAGCCGCGATTGCCGAGCTGCGCCCAGGTGTCGAAATCCTGGCGCTGGCCGCGGTTGTAGATGTGGCCGTTGATCGACGACGAGCCGCCGAGCGTCTTGCCGCGCGGCGCATAGATGCTGCGGCCGCCGGTCCACGGCCCCGGCTCCTGCTGGTAGGCCCAGTTGATGCTCTTCATGTGGAACGTCTTGATGAAGCCGGCCGGCAGATGGATGTAGGGATGCCAATCCCTGCCGCCGGCCTCGAGCACGCAGACGCTGGTGCCGGCATCCTCGCTGAGCCGGTTGGCGAGCACGCTGCCCGCGGAGCCCGCGCCGATGATCACATAATCGAACGTTTCCATATCACCGGCTCATTTTTTGTTCAGGCATGATCGCCTCGGAAAACCGGCCGCCGCTATTCCGGGTCATGCCTACCGCGGCTTGTCGTTGAGTTGATAATTGAGATGCGCCTTCACCGTCGGCCATTCGCCGGCGATGATGCTGAAGACCACGGTGTCGCGCAACGTGCCGTTCGGCGCGATCTGGTGGTTGCGCAAAATGCCGTCCTGCTTGGCGCCCAGCCGTTCGATGCCGCGGCGGCTCTGCTGGTTGAAGAAATGGGTGCGGAATTCGACCGCAATGCAATCGAGCTTCTCGAAGGCATGCGTCAGCAGCAGCAATTTGCACTGCGTATTGAGCGCGCTGCGCTGCACGCGCTTGGCGTACCAGGTCGAGCCGATCTCGACGCGGCGGTTGGCGGCATCGACATTCATGTAGGTCGTCATGCCCGCGATCTTGCCGTCGGCATCGAACACCGTGAACGGCAGCATCGAGCCCGCCGCCTGCAGGCCGAGCCGGCGGTCGATTTCCTTGGTCATCTCTTCCGGCTTCGGCACGAAGGTGTACCAGAGCTTCCACAGCTCGCCGTCCTTCACCGCCTCGGTCAGCCCGTCGCGTTGATCGTGCGACAGCGGTTCGAGCCGCGCGTAGGCGCCGCGTAACGAGACAGGTTCAAGCCAGGGCATCGGCGTTTCCGTTCATCTGTTCAGAAAATTCAGCGGCAGGCCGGGGCGCGCCCAGTCCATCGCAACCAGTTCGCCCTTGCCGGACAGCGTGATGTAGGCGGTCTTCAGTTCAGGTCCGCCGAAGGCGATATTGGTGGTCACGCGGTCGCCGGTCGGCACCTGCTCGACGAGCGTGCCATCGGGCGCGATCACCGAGATGCAGCCCGAGATCAGCGTCGCCACGCAGACATTGCCCGAGGCTTCGACCGCGAGCGAATCGAACATCTGGTAGCCGCCGAGGCCGGCGATCGGCTTGCCGCGTTCGCCGCGATAGATCGGATCGCGCGGCTTGACCTCGCCCGGCGCGGACAATTCGAACGCCCACAGCCGCGCCGTCGGCGTCTCCGCGACATAAACCGTGTTCTCGTCCGGCGACAGGCCGATGCCGTTGGCCGGCATCATGCCGAACGCGCCTTCGACGATCTCCTTCATGCCGGGCTTGATGTAGTAGAACCCGCCGAGATCCATGTCGCGGGCGCGGCGCTTGCCGAGATCGGTGAACCAGAGCCCGCCATGCTTGTCGAACACCAGATCGTTCGGTCCCTTCAGCGGATGCTCGCCGCATTTGTCGAACACGGTCTCGACCTTGCCGCTCTGGCAGATCGACGCGCTGGATCGAGCCGCCGATATAGTCGGCTGGCCGACGGCCGGGCCCGGCATCAGGATGTCGCGCGCCGGAATCCAGCTGAAGCCGCCATTGTTGCAGACGTACATCTTGCCGTCGGGGCCGAGCGCCGCGCCATTGGGGCCGCCGGGAATCTCCGCGACCACCTCCTTGCGCCCGTCCGGCCAGACCCGCGTCAGCCGCCGGCCGCGGATTTCGACCAGCACCACCGACCCGTCAGGCATGACCACCGGGCCTTCCGGAAACTCCAGATCGGTGGCGATAACGCGCATATTTCCCATGAAATCCTCCCGGCTTGCTTTGGCTGCAGGCGGATTCCGTCGCTCGATCCCGCACGCGCAACATGTCGTTGCGCCTGTTATGGCAAAGTAGATCACGCTTGCCAAGCAACCACGGGCTACCCCGCCGCGCAGGGCAGCCCTGCGGTGCGGTCCGCTGCGCCAAAGCGCCTCAGTGGCGGACCGGGATCCAGATTTCCAGCCCGCCATTGCCGGTGCTGGAATCGAACTTTTCGTCGTAGCGCTCGAAATTCGGCGCGTCGGCGGCTTTCATGCCAGATGCCGGCAACCAGTGATTCCAGATCGTGTTGACGGTGCGGCGAATGGTCGAGATGTGCTCGCTATGGGTAAACACGGCGTAGCGCTGTTCGGGAATCCGCACGCCCTGGAATTCGCGCGGCAGGTCGGAGAAGTCGGTGACTTCGACGCCGGCGACGTAGTCGAAATTGCCGGCATCGTCGCCGTTGCAGCAGACGCCATAGGCCACCTTGCCGATCCGGCCGGGGATGTTGTCGACGACCTGGTGGAAGCGCTGCCACAGGTTGGGAATGAAGGCGCCTTCGTTCTCGTGGGTGCAGCGTTCGCCGATGCCGGCGACGAGCAGGGCCTTGCCGGTCTCGAAACGCGGGGCCTTGAGATTGTCGAGCGGGGTTGAGTTCATGATGATTGGCTCCTGAAGCTTGAGATGATCGAGGCACGTTGCGGCGCGGACCGATTCGGGCGTGACGCCGAAATGGTCGCGGAACGCGCGGGTGAATGCTTCGTGAGAGCTGTAATCCGCATCCAGCGCCAGGCTGAGAATGTCCGGCGCGCCGGACGCCAGCGCGCGCGCCGCCTTGCTGAGGCGGCGGGCGCGAACATAGCGCATGACCGAAAATCCGGTCGCAGCGGCAAACGCCCGCACCATGTGGAAGCGCGAGACGCCGCCGATCGCGGCGATCTCGTCGAGCGTCAACGCCCCGGCAAGATGGCTTTCGATATACCAGAGCGCCTTCTGGGCTGGATTCATCGCTAGCAGCTTTCGTTCGAAGCAGTCACATCATGATCGTTTGTCGCGCGCTTCATTTGACCGTCGTTGCTGCCGCGATGCGAAACCGAGAACCGGTTCCGCTTGACGGAAATTGGCGGCAAGGATAGCCGCGAATGCCCGGCTGGCAACCTCAACCCAATCGTGCATACTGCGTGTGCTGCATTCGATCCGACGGCTCACCAAGCTGCCCGCAATGAAGACTGCATGAGCCCTCGGCCAGCACCTCAGGGAGGACGATCATGCACTACCGTGTCTTGAACCATGCCACATCCGTTGCGCTTGGCGGGACTGCTCGCTGTCGCGGTCGCAGGCAGCGCCAATGCCCAGAAGAAATACGATCCTGGCGCGACCGATACCGAGATCAAGATCGGCAACATCATGCCCTATTCGGGTCCGGCGTCCGCCTACGCCACCATCGGCAAGACCGAGGCGGCCTATTTCAACAAGATCAACACCGAAGGCGGCATCAACGGCCGCAAGCTCACCTTCATTTCCTATGATGACGGCTACAATCCGGCCAAGACCGTCGAGCAGGCCCGCAAGCTGGTCGAGGCCGACGAGGTGCTGCTGGTCTTCAACCCGCTGGGCACGCCGGGCAATACCGCGATCCAGAAATACATGAACTCCAAGAAGGTGCCGCAGGTCTTCGTGTCGAGCGGCGCCGCCAAATGGAACGACCCGAAGAATTTTCCGTGGACGATCGGCTGGCAGCCGAACTACCAGGTCGAGGCCCGGATCTATGCCGCCTACATCCTGAAAAACTATCCCGGCAAGACCATCGGCGTCATGTACCAGAACGACGACTTCGGAAAGGACTACGTCATCGGCCTGCGCGACGGCCTCGGCGATCAGGCCAACAAGCTGATCGTCATCGAATCCTCCTACGAGACCACCTCGCCGACGGTGGATTCGCAGGTGGTGCAGATCAAGAACGCCAACCCCGACATCTTCGTCAACATCTCGACGCCGAAATTCGCGGCGCAGGCGATCAAGAAGCTCGGCGAGCTGAAATGGAATCCGGTCCATTTCCTCACCAACGTCTCGGTATCGGTCGGCAGCGTCATGAAGCCGGCAGGCTACGAGAACGGCCAGGGCATCCTCAGCGCGGCCTATCTGAAGGACCCCAAGGATCCGCAGTGGGAGAACGATCCCGCGATGAACGAATGGCGGGCCTTCATGAGCAAGTGGTATCCCGAGGGCGACCAGGAGGACGCCGCCACCGTGTTCGCCTACGGCGTCGCCAAGGGCCTCGAGCAGGTGCTGCGCCAGTGCAAGGACGACCTCACCCGCGAAAACATCATGAAGCAGGCGGCGAACCTGAATTTCGAGATCGGCATCTACCTGCCGGGCACCAAGATCAAGACCAGCCCGACCGATTTCGCCCCGCTCGAGCAGCTTCAGATGATGCGGTTCAAGGGCGAGAGCTGGGAGCTGTTCGGCCCGCTGATGTCGGGCGAGAAGTCGTAAGCCATCCCGTTTGCGAAATCCGGCGCACCCCGCCATACCGGGCTGCGCCGATCTTGTTATGATCCGCACGCCTGCCGCCAGCATTCTGAAGGGAAAGCCATGTTGATCACCGACGTCCGGGCCCACCACATCAGCATCCCCTACGATTCCGGGGTGGCAAGCTTCCGCCAGGGCGCCTCGGCGATTGCGGCGCTCGATATCATCATGGTCGAGGTTTCGACCGATGCCGGCATCACCGGCTGGGGCGACGCCTTCGGCTATGTCTGTCCGCGGACGACCCTCACGGCCGTTAACGAGATGATCGCGCCGCAGGCCCGCGGTCAGGCAGTTCCGGACGCGGCGGGCATCCCCGCGTTCATGGAGCAGATCCAGCGCAACCTGCACCTGTTCGGCCGTTACGGCATCACGATGTTTGCGATATCGGGGCTCGATATCGCGCTGTGGGATCTCGCCGCGCGCGTCAAGGGCGTGCCGCTGCGCCAGTTGATCGGCGCAACCAAACGCAGCCGGATTCCCGCCTACGCCAGCCTGCTGCGGATCGGAACACCGGAACTGGTGGCGGGCGAATGCGAGGTCGCGCGGCGGCAGGGCTATACCGCGATCAAGCTGCACGAAACCACCGCGCCCGCGGTTTATGCCGCGCGGCAGGCGATCGGCGCCGGCGTTCCGCTGATGGTCGACATGAACTGTCCGATGGACGGCGCCACCGCGATCGCATTCGCGCATTCCTGCCGGGAGGCGGCGCCGATGTTTCTCGAGGAGCCGGTGTGGCCGCCGGAGGATTTTGCCACACTTGCAGAGGTCCGCACCAAAGGCGGCCTCAATGTCGCGGCGGGCGAGAACGCCTGTACGGCCTATCAATTCAGTCAAATGATGAAGGCCGGCGCCGTGAGCCATGCGCAGCCCTCGGTGACCAAGGTCGGCGGCATCACCGAATATCTGAAGGTGGTCGCGCTGGCGGACGAACTGGGCGTCCGGCTGGCGCCGCACTCGCCCTATTTCGGGCCCGGTCTGCTCGCGACGCTGCAATTGTTGGCGCTGCGCGATGACGCCACTTTCGTCGAGATATTCTACATGAAGCGCGCCGCTTCGCTCTGGCGTGGCCGCGTCGATGTCGACGCCAATGGCAATGTCGAAGTGCCGGACGGACCCGGGCTCGGCTACGAGCCGGACAGAGAGGTCATGGAGCAATACCGGGTTTCCTGAAGGCGGACGGTTCCCTACTTCGCGCCGTTCTTGCCGGCATCCTTTCCAGCATCCTTGGCAGCCGGCGCAGCATCCTTCGCCGGCGGCGGATCGGCTTTCTTCTTCTGATCCTCAACCGTCCGCTTCAGGTCGTCGACGATCTTCTGCAGGGCGACGACGCTGCCTTTCAGGCCATCGATCTGCCGGTTGGCGGCATCGAGTTTCTGCTGATGGTCCAGGGTAACCTTGTTGATGGTCTTTTGCAGGAAGTCGACATTGCTCTGCAGGCAGGAGGTGCGCCGCTCCATTGTCTTTTCGACGGTGCAGATTTCGATGCCGGGAACGTCCTGCGCGTGAGTAATTGCAGGCATGCAGGCCGTCAGCAGCACCGATACGGCGATCGCCCTGGTTACAATCCGGGTAATCATCAAATCCTCGTTCAAAAAACGTTCATCGCACGCCGGAGCGTTCATCACGGCAAATTGCTCGCAGCCGGTCACTGTAATCAGCGATACCACACTGATACCGCATTCGGGCGGTGAGATTCCCGCTTATCGGTGAGATGGACTTTTGGCCGCGGAACCCAGACGACAGGTTTGCGTGCCGCGGCGGTGGAGATTGACGAGATGGCAACGCGCGAAAAACGGCTGGCGCAGTTCGACGGCAACGGGGAACCGCCGCCGGACCGGCCGATCGAGGTGCTTTGCGAGGATCACAGCGGAACGTACCAACTGCCGTTCGCCTGCCGATGGATCGAAGGCCAATGGCGCAACGAGCGGACCGGCGGCGCGCTCGAGGCGACGGTCATCGCCTGGCGCCTGCCGCGGATCTAATGTCTGTTCGGGCGGGTTCCCTGCGGCGAGAGCGGCAGCGGGTTCAGCCGCCCACGCATTGTGCCAGAATGCGACGGGAACGCGCCTCGTCTTAAGGTCCGGAACACCGGTGGAACGAACCGCGCCCGAATCACTGATCGGGCGATGTACTCCTCTGTTCACGGCTAGATATCGGCTGGAACGTCATGCGGCGCACCACATGCAGCACGACCACGATCGGGCGCAGCCAGCGGCCGAGGACAAAGCTTAACTCCTCCGGGGATGACATGAATGCTCCTTTGGCCGTCACTTCCACAGCGTCGGCGGCGGCACGTGATCGACGGCCGGCGCGACATCGACGGTCTTGAAGTCCGCAGGGCTGACGATTTCCAGGTACTCCATGTCTTTCGAATAATCGTAGAGATAGTGCGTGATGCCCGGCCGCTGATGCACGACATCGCCGGCCTGCACCAGCGTCGGCTTGTCCTCGTACATGAAGCGCGCCCAGCCCTTGGTCATGATCACGATCTGGAAATCGCATTCATGCTTGTGCCAGCCGGTGCCCTCCTCGGGCGGCAGATCGGGGTTGGCCTTGACCAGATGACAGATCACCTGTCCGCTGGTGGCGTCGGCGATGCCGAGGTCGCGATACAGGAAGAAGTCGCGCAATCCGCCTTCCCTGAATTCGGTATCGCCCGGTTTGACGTGGGAGAACTTGCTGACGACGGCGTGCTGATTCATTGAAAGCCTCCACGGTGTTTCGCGAGATCGCGACGACGAGAGGCGTCCAAATTTTCGGCAGCGTCGCATCGTCGCGTTCACGGCTGCTGGCTGCTATGCGAATTCCGCGCCAGTCGCGCTGCACTGCGGCGATCTGGACCGCCGCTGCCGAAAATGCGTCGAAGCGCTTGGCCGGAGGCCGGAATCCGCGCCCGACGATTTCCAATGCTGGCGGCTCGGCCGCGAACGCCCGCCATCCCCGGATCACCGATGACACCGGCTTGAGCAAACCCTGCCCGCAGCTTGAGCCCTTCAAACGGGCAAGAGGCGCCCCGCGCTGCCTAATATTCAACCTCCAGTTCCTCGATGTCGGCCGGCTCGGCCTTGGCGGCTTCGATCCACTCCACCATCTCGGGCATCGCCATGATCGCCCTCGCATAGGCCGCGAGCCTGGCATCGAGCTTGACGTCATAGGTCATGAAGCGGGTCACGACCGGGGCATACATCGCGTCCGCCATGGTGCGTTCGCCGAACAGGAACGGCCCGCCGGATTGGGCGAGGCACTCGCGCCAGATGGCGCAGACCCGGTCGATATCGGCCTGCGCGCGCGTCCAGATCTTGAAGTTCGGGAAATGGCCCTTCAGATTGACCGGCAGCGAGGCGCGCAGCGTCGTGAAGCCGGAGTGGATTTCACCGCAGATCGAGCGGCAATGCGCCCGCTGCACGCGGTCGGCCGGCAGCAGCCCGGCATCCGGCATCACCTCGTTGAGATATTCGCCGATCGCCAGCGTGTCCCAGACCGTGGCGCCCTCGTGCCGCAGGCACGGCACCAGGATCGACGACGACAGCAGCAGGATTTCGGCCCGCGCCGACGCGTCGTCGGGGGCGGTGACGACCTCCTCGAACGGCAGGCCGGAGAATTTCGCCAGCAGCCAGCCGCGCAGCGACCATGACGAGTAGTTCTTGCTGCTGATGGTCAGTGTCGTCTTAGCCATAGGCCCTCCCTCACGCCTGAGCGCGTCGTGCCTCATACGCAGCAAGCCACGTGCCAGTTTTCGAGGCGGTTCGCCCCCGCTCTGGCGTCGATATTGCATGGCGCTATCGGGTGAGGTGCGGATGCGTATGATGTCTTTGATGTATCAGGCTTATGAGAACCACATGGACCTCACGGCGCCATGGCGGACCGGGGCTGGTTCGGCCCTGAAATATCTCAACCTCGTCCCGCAGGGTGTCTCCGACAGGGCGTTCGGAAGGCTCGCCGCAGCGCTCGAACTGATCTCGCGCACCTCGCTCACCTATTCGCGGCCGGCCTACGGCATCGACAAGGTGATGGTGGGAAATCAGGAACTGGAGGTCACCGAGGAAGTCGCCTACGCCACCCCGTTCGGCTCGCTGTTGCATTTCAGGAAGGAGAATGCGCCCGAGCAGCCGCGGCTCTTGCTGGTGGCGCCGATGTCCGGCCATTTCGCAACGCTGCTGCGCGGCACCGTCAAGACGTTGTTGCAGGACCACGACGTCTACATCACCGACTGGCACAACCCGCGCGACATTCCGCTTGGCGCCGGCCGGTTCGGCCTCGAGGACTACACCGACCATCTGATTGCGTTTCTCGACAAAATGGGCCCGCGCTCGCACGTGGTGGCGATCTGCCAGCCCTCGGTCTCGGCGCTGGCGGCCGCCGCCGTGATGTCGGAGCAGGATCACCCCGCCCGCCCCGCGACACTGACCTTGATGGCGGGACCGATCGATACCCGCATCCTGCCGACCAGGGTCAACGCGTTCGCCAAGAGCAAGCCGATCAAATGGTTCGAGGCGAATTTGATCAATTACGTGCCGCTGCAATGCAAGGGCGCGTTCCGGCAGGTCTATCCCGGCTTCGTGCAGCTGACCGCCTTCGTCTCGATGAATCTCGAGCGCCACATCAAGCAGCACATCGACCTCGCCCAGCATCTGGCCAAGGGCGAGACCGAGAAGGCGGAACTGATCAAGACCTTCTACGACGAATATTTCGCCGTGATGGATTTGCCGGCGGAGTTCTACATCGAAACCGTGCGCGACGTTTTCCAGGAACATTTGCTGCCGCAGGGCAAACTGATGCATCGCGGCAGACCGGTGAACCCGGCCGCGATCAAGCGCATGGGCCTGATGACAGTCGAAGGCGAGAAGGATGATATCTGCTCGATCGGCCAGACGCTGGCCGCCCAGGACCTCTGCACCGGCGTGCGCGCCTATCGCCGCGTGCACCACATGCAGGCCGGCGTCGGCCATTACGGCGTGTTCTCGGGAAAACGCTGGAACAATGAGATCTATCCGCTGCTGCGGGATTTCGTGCATGTGAATTCGTGAGCTTCGTCATTCCGGGGCGTGCGAAGCACGAGCTTTGATGTGCAATTGCACATTTGAGCAAATCGCATATGTCGCACGATCGTGGCAATGGATTCCGGGCCTGCGCCAAGTGGCGCATCCCGGAATGACGGATAGGAGATTGTTGAATCTCGACAACGACAACCAAGCACACCTCCGCCTTCTCGCGACGCATTGCGCCCGAGGTTTGCTTGAAAATTCTTCGCCCTCGATAGTCAGAGGGCGCAGGGAATGCCGGATGCGCGCTGCACCCGCGGTCTCATGCGCAATGTGCACAGAAAGTGCGCGCATGAGCATACAGGGCAGCGGAGAACATCCGACATTCCCTGCGCAATGGCTTTACGGCTTATAACGTGCTCTCCCCGGAGAACGGCTCTTTTGCCTCCGTTGCGCCCTGAGAAGCAGTTGCCTCCAGGTGCATTGACGCCAGCACCGCGACGTCAGGACCACACGTCTTTGCCGTACGCGTCTGCGCGCCGTCGTCACAGGCTCCATCCGCGTCCACCGCATCCCCGTCCCACGTTCGTGACGATGGCCGACGCCCCTCTGGTCGGGACGGGATGGCAGTGAATATAGTCCTGATTTGCATTTCTGGAAAAGCGAAATATTTTTTATTTTGGGCCTTGACACGATTTATGAAAATCGGAAGTGATCGAACAGGAACGTTCGGACGTGGCCGAAGTTTGGAGATCGTGCCGGGCCGCCCCGGCGCGATGTTCCCGAGACGACGGCCCCAGTTGCTCCCCCGAGGCTGGGGCCGTTTTCTTGATGCCGCTCCGGCAACCGCCTGGCGCGACCGGACGTGACGTCAGATGTTACCGTAGTTGCGTCGGCTACCGGACAGACGATATCGGCATTTGGAAATATCTTCGATGTCTACCCTGCCCGATCCATGTGCGGACCGGCTTCCCACCACCCCGCGAGAAGCGGCCCGGTCCGACCGGGCCGGATTCCGCAGTGCGTCTCAAAATTTGGGGTCGTCCCTTGGACAACAAGTTGCTTGCGGCTCTGCCGCGCCGCCAGTTCGATTTGCTCGGTCCCAATCTCAGCACCGTCCCCCTCAAACAGGGCGAAGTTCTGGCCGAGCCGGGTGACGAGTTCGAACAGATTTATTTCCCGGAAAGTGGAATGCTGTCGCTGCTCGCCGTGTTGCGGGATGGAAAGGCCATTGAAACAGCGACCGTGGGGCGCGAGGGCGTGGTCGGCGCGATGGCCGGATTGAGCCTTTACAAGTCGCTCGTTCGTGTTGTCGTTCAGCTTCCGATGACGGTGAGCAAGATTTCGGCATCGCAGTTCCGGAAAGCTGCCGCCAACAGCGAAGCGATCCGGAACATGTGCATTCAGTATAATGAGGTGCTGCTATCTCAGGCTCGTATCACCGCCGCCTGCAACGCGCTGCATGTCATTGAGGCGCGATTCTGCCGCTGGCTGCTTCAATCCGCAGATCGCGCCGGAAGCGACACGGTTGCGCTGACACAGGAATTCCTCGCCGAGATGCTTGGCGTACGGCGCACTTCGGTAACGGAAGTTGCCGCAAAGATCCAAAGCTCAGGGGCTATCAACTACTCGCGCGGCTTGATCACGATACTGGATCGCCGTGCGTTGGAGAGAATGTCCTGCGAGTGCTACCAGACTCTCATAGAGCAGTCGGCGGCCCTTACTTGATGACGTTGCGCGTGACTGCCGCGCCATGGAGCAGCAAGTTCGCTGGAAGCTGTTTGCGCCGGATCGATACCGCAGACTCTCTCACGGCGAAGCGAACCTAGTCCTCGCAGATTCCGCCCAGCGGCGCCTCGATGGTACAGACCAGACCTGTCGGTTCGTAATTCATCCTGACCTGCCCGGAAAGCTGGGCAGCGAGCATGCGCTCGATCAGGCGCGAGCCGAATCCGGTTTGTTTTGGAACGGCAACGGCCGGGCCGCCTCGTTCCTGCCAGAGCCAGCGAAATTGCCCCTGATCGACCGACCAGGTGATTTCGACCCGACCCGACTGATCTGAAAGCGCGCCGTATTTCACCGCGTTGGTGCACAACTCGTGCACCGCCATGGACAGGGCAACCGCGGCCTTGGGACCCAGTCGCAGGATCGGACCGTGGATTTCAAAACATTGCGTTTCCGGCGTACGATGCGGACCGACGGCGGAGGCGATGATCTCGTTGAGATCGGCGCTGTCCCAGCTCCTTTGCGTCAGAACCGCATGGGCATTGCCCAGCGAAACCAGGCGCGCCGAAAATACCTGCTGGATCGATGGATCAAGACCGGAATTGCGGAAGGTCTGATCGGCGATCGACTGCACCATCGTCAGCGTATTCTTGATCCTGTGCTCCAGCTCCTCGATCAGGAGATCACGCTGCGCCTCCGCACTGCGGCGGTCGGTGATATCGCGAAACACGACGCCGATACCGTCACCAAGCGGAAACAGCCGGTAGGCCAGCCAATGTCCCCTGAAAATGACCGACTCGGTCTCGGAGCGGATGGTTTCACGGCTCTGCATCGTTCTGAGAAAGAGCTGGCCGAGGCCGGTTTCGCGTGCGCGTGGAAATGTCTCCCACAAGGTGCGGCCAAGCACTTCTTCCGGGGTGCGGCGAAAGTACCGGGCTGCCTCGTTGTTGAAGAGGATGATACGCCAATCACGATCGACGGCATAAAAGCCTTCGCCAACACCGTTGAGAATCGATTTTAGACCCTCCTCGGTGCAGAGAGCGGCCAATGGATCGGAAGTGATGGATTTGCCGTCTGAGTTAGTCAAAATGCACCGAGCCCCTGCCGCAGGCTAGCTCCAAAGCGCGGTTGATGGCAAATCCTGTGGGCTCCGCGCGTCACTGACAGGGCAACCGTGCAGCATTCCACTACCGCAGGCACTGAGTGGAGCAGACCCCGCCATTTCGCCTGCGCTCAAACGGCGCGCCGTTCCGGCGAGATATCGTGCGAATAGTGCGAGCATTCCACCACAGCCGCGAGACCGGCGTTTTTCAATGCGACCGGATCGCGTACGCCGTTGGCGGCACATTTCAGAATGTGAGACGCGATATCCGCTTTCATCGCCGACGTGCGCTTGGCTTCGGCCAGTGTGGCCGTAACGTCGTCAAGAACGACTTTCATCAGTTCGATCAGTTCGGGCTGAAACACTGCTCCTCTCGGGTCATGCATGTTCGCCGCTCCGTCTCCCGTTCTGCCCCTTTCGATTGCATCCACAGAATTCGATTGGCGTCTGTCCGGTTCCGGGCGGACGGTTGATTATTTTCGTTTTGCAGCGCAATTGGAAACCGGCGATGCCCGCGGCAGCCTCCCGTTGCTGACCAAAGCGCGGTCCGGGCTTGTCAATGGCCCCATCGCTGCGCGATCCTGCGCCGGCGCTGCAGGCGAAGCCCGGTCAGATCGATCTCGAAAGGTGCACATGACGGTCTATGTCCGCCTGAAAATGGCACTGTCAGGGCTGGTAATCGCTCTCGTCGCCGGCGCTGCCGCCGCGCAGGATTATCCGGGATCCCGTCCCATCCGCATCATCGTGCCGTACGGACCGGGCGCGTCCACCGACCTGCTGGCGCGCGCCACCGCGGATATTACGGCGAAGAAGTATGGCTATACGTTCGTGATCGAAAGCCGCCCCGGCGCGGGCACGCTGCTCGGCACACGCGCGGTCAAGAACGCCGATCCCGACGGCTACACCATCCTGTTTCAGGCCACCAATTTCCTCAACAATCTGCACACGCTGAAGGAGCCGGGCTACCGGATCGAGGACTTCACGGTGGTGGGACTGCTCGGGCAAACCTCCTATGTGCTGATTATCCCTTCGGCGCTTCCCACGAAGAATTTGCAGGAGTTCGTCGCCTACGCCCGTTCGAAGAACGGCGCACTGAACTTCGCCTCGCTTGGTCACGGCACCAGGCAGCAACTGCTCGCCGAGCATCTGAAGGTCGATGGCCAGTTCGACTGGAAGGAAATTCCGTACAAGGGCGGCATGGAAGGCGTGCAGGCGGTGATCGGCGGCCAGGTCGCCGGCTATTTCGTCACCACCTCGCTGGCGCACGCGCAAGCGCAGTCCCCCGCCATCCGCCAGATCGGAATTGCCAGTGAAGCGCGCTCGCCGTTCGTGCCTGACGTCCCGACCTTCAGGGAACAGGGCTTTCCAGGCATCGCCGACAAGAGCTGGTTCGTGCTGTTCGTTCGCTCCGAAACGCCGAAACATATCGTCGACAAACTGCGCAGCGTTTTTGCCGACATTGTCGCGATGCCGGAGTTCGCCGATGCGCTGAAGAAGATCGCGATCGAGCCATTGACGACGACCTACGACAAATTCACCGACGACATGCAAACGACATCGGAAAAACTGGCGAAGGAACAGATCGAGTTCAAGATCGAGAAGCAGTGAGCCGATTTGCGGTGGGCGCGACGAATTAGGGCGGACGTCATCCTGAGGTGCGAGCGGAGCGAGCCTCGAAGGATGGGCAACGGGCGTACTCATCCTTCGAGGCGCGCAAGGGCTCGCACCTCAGGATGACGGCTCCATTCAATGCCGCATCCCGTGCATCACCGCCAGCAGAAACACCACTACGAGCGCCAGCACGATGGTGGTGGATTTCCAGAACAACAGCGGATTGCGTTCGATCAGCGGCGTCGATGCGGTGCCGAGATATTTCGCATTGGGATGGCGCAGGTCGAACAGGAATTCCGACAGGCTGTCGTAGCGCCTGGCGGGGTTGGGATGCACCGCCCGCTCCAGCGTACCGTCGATCCATACCGGAATTTCCCGATCGCGGTGCGAAGCCGGGCTGTAGACCAGCCTGTTGAACTGCGACCGCGTCCTGGCTTTGGCCGCAGCCGAACCATAGGGCAATTTTCCGCGTCAGCATCTGGTAGGTGATGATTCCGAGCGAAAACAGGTCGGAACGCGACGACACCGGCTCGCCGAGGAAATATTCCGGCGCAGTGTACTGCGCGGTGCCCAGGATGTCGTTGCGGTTGCCGGAAGGCGCGGCCTCGACGACGCCGGTGATCTTGGTCGAACCGAAATCGATGATCTTCACGGTTCCGGTTGTGTCGATCATGATGTTGTCGGGCCGGATGTCCTGGTGCAGCATCTCCTTGCGGTGGAACGCGCGCAGGCCTTTGGCGATCTGCTCGACGATGCCGCGCACCGTCTCCAGCGCCGGCTTCGGATTGTCGATCATCCATTGCGTCAGCGTCTGACCGTCGATGTACTCGGTCACCACATAGAGGAAATTGCGCTTGCGCGACGGCAGGCAGGGCTTCAGCACGTGCGGGCTGTCGATCCGCCGCGCCACCCACTCCTCCATCATGAACCGCTTCAGATAGTCGGGATCGTCGCGCAGGTCGATCGAGGGGATCTTGATGGTGACGACGGCGTCAGTTTCGATATCGACGGCGAGATAAATGTGGCTGCGGCTGGAGCCGTGCAATTCGCGAACGATTCTGTAGCCATCGAACACCGCCCGCGCTTCCAACAGCGGCGGCAGCGGCAATTCGCTCGGCTGCCCGAACACCTCGCTGGCGGCGCTTTCGGGCAATTCGTCGACGCGGATGATCTGGACGGTGAGATTGTCCTTGCTGCCGGCTTCATAGGCCATCTCGACGACGGCCTTTGCGGCCTTGTCGAGATCATCGGCGCTGTCCTTGATCGCGCGAGCGATCTGGCGATCGCCGGCATGTTCATAGATGCCGTCGGTGACGAGCACAAAAGTGTCGCCCTGCTCGACCCCAAACATCATGTAGTCGATCTCGATCTGGGGATTTACCCCGAGCGCACGGCCGAGATAGCTCTGCTCCGACGAGATGATGACGCGATGGTCGTTGGTCAATTGCTCGAGCGAATTGCCGGAGACGCGATAGATCCTGCTGTCGCCGACGTGAAACAAATGCGCCGTGGTCGACTTGATGACGATGGCGCTCAGCGTGCAGACATAGCCGCGATCCCTGTCGTAGGAATACTGGCTGCGGCGGGTCTGCGAGTGCAGCCAGGAATTGGTCGCCTCCAGCACGCGCTGCGCCGAGGTCCGCACCGACCAGGATTCCGAGGTGCAGTAATAGTCGGTCAGAAAGCCCTTGACCGCCGACTCCGCGGCGATGCGGCTGACATTGCTGCTGCTGATCCCGTCCGCCAGCACGATGGCGATGCCCTTGAGGCTCAGCAGCGGTTCGTTCGGGATCAGAACGCCGTGAAAATCCTGATTGGTCTCCTTGCGACCTTTGTCAGAATGTTGCCCGACCGATATTTTCAGTTCACGCGGCATCTGTCCCAACAGAAATGGGGGTCTCAATCCCCTGGAAGTATCCCTTGGAGTTGAGACCCCGAAAGGCGCGATACGGTCAACCCGGGACGCGCTTCGGCGCGGTCTTGATGTGGGTGGCGTACAGCGTCAACCCGGTGAAGGCGAGGCCGCCGACGAGGTTGCCGACCACGGTCGGGATCTCGTTCCAGAGCAGATAATCCATGATCGTGAACTTGCCGCCCAGCAGCAGGCCGGAGGGAAACAGGAACATGTTCACGATCGAATGCTCGAAGGTCATGTAGAAGAACAGCATGATCGGCATCCACATCGCGATCACCTTGCCGCTGACGGTGGTCGAGATCATCGCGCCGACGACGCCGGCCGAGACCATCCAGTTGCACAGCATGCCGCGAACGAACAGCGTCAGCATGCCGCCGCGCCATGCGCCGCGTAACCGACGGTGCGGCTCTCGCCGATGGTGCCGATGACCTGGCCGACCTTGTCGGGCGGCGACGAGAAGCCGAAGGTGAAGACGATCGCCATCATCACCGCGACCGTAAAGGCGCCGACGAAATTGCCGATGAACACCAGCGTCCAGTTGCGCAGCACGCCGGCGAGCGTCACGCCCGGCCGCTTGTCGATCAGGGCCAGCGGACACAGCACGAACACGCCGGTCAGGAGATCGAAGCCGAACAGATAGAGCATGCAGAAGCCGACCGGAAACAGCGCCGCACCGACGATCGGCACACCGGTATTGACGTTGATGCGTGACGGCAAAGGCCGCCGCCAGCGCCAGGATCGCGCCTGCCATATAGGCACGGATGATGGTGTCGCGGGTCGACATGAAGATCTTGGATTCCCCGGCATCGACCATCTTGGTCACGAATTCCGAAGGCACGAGATAGGCCATTCCAGTTCCCCTTATTCCGTAAAAACAAAAAAGCGCCGGCAGCCAAATCGCCGCGCCGATGTAAAGAGAGGCAGGCCGTCCTCGCGCGCGCTGCCGCAACCCGCGGCGATCAGCGGAAACGATAGGTTTCTGCTTCGGCGCCGCGGCTCACACGCTCACGCTGGACTCGGAAACAGGGATGACAGGCTTTTGTGGAATGGTCCCGATGACTGCTCCAGCCGCCGCAACGCGGTCGGCTGATCCCTGCGCCTTGGCCAGCACTGGCTTCGGCGATCCGTAGGACGGCAGTCGTCATTGACTGAGAAGCAATTAAGCAATCGATGTGCCAACAAGGGGCGTGGACACAGGACGCAAAAAATCCAGTGATTTTACCGGGTTATTCGCCTGTTCTCGACAAGGAGAACTCGGCTGCATGCCCTGTATTTGTGCAGTTGCACAGATGTAGCGCATGGCGTCAGAACTGGCGCGAGAGGCGTCTACACGGGGGTCTTCGAGCACAAAACGGGCCGCTGCGGCTAGCTACTCATTTCGTCTGCGTGCGGATCGGCTGGTCCTTCAGGCCGTTGTGGTCATAGGCCTTGCGCAGCGTGCCGTTCGAAATCGCTTCCGTCAGGAATTTGGTCGCAAACGCCAGCGCGAGCGGATGATTGGGCGGCACCGCGACAGCCCGCGTCGTCTGCCTGAAGGTTTCGTCGAGCACGCGCGTGCCCGGAATCTTGTGGGCCATGGCATTGAGCTGTTCGCGCGCCAGCGCGAATGCATCGATCTCGCCGTTCTTTGAGCAGGTCGAAGATTTCGTCATAGGTCTGATAGCCCGTGACCTTGGCGTTCTTCAGATGCGCGATCGTACCGCGCATGGTGGTCGTGTTGTTGACGGCGGCGACTTTGACGCCGGGCTGATCGAGCGTTGCGAAATTCGTCACCGACGAACCCGGCTTTCACGATGTAGGTCGTATCCGACGACGCTCATAGGTCGGCCCGAACGACATCTCCGCTTCACGCTCGCGGTCCGCGGCAGGAAGGTGATGTCCCAGACATTTTTCGACGCCGCATCGGTGATCTAGCCCGAGTTGTGGTAGGCGACATATTCGACGGGAACGCCGAGCTGCGCCGCCATCTCCTTGCCGAGCTCGACCGGGACGCCGGCATAACCGCCGGCTTCGGTTTTGGTCGACCAGAACGCGCCGCCCGCGGCGCTGATCGCGATCGCCACCCGCAGCTTGCCGGTCGGCGCAATTTCATCCTTCAAGGCATCGGCATTTGCCGGCATCGCCATCATCATGGCTCCAAGGACGAGGCCGGCAAGAAGCGGCAATTGACGGGACATCGGTTTCCTCCATGCCGGGTCTTCGCCCGGTCAGCTCTGGGTCTCTGCTTTTAGCTCAGGCGGAATCGGGCGTACAGCGCCTCGCGCGCGCAGCGCCAGCTTGCGGATTGGCGAAATCGGGAAAATGAAATAATCCTGCTCTCGCACCGCAAGCAAGGCACACAGAATGATCACGCCATGAGTCCAACGATTGCGTTCCTGGCTTCGTTCGCTTCGATCCTGATCGGGGCGGCGACCGGCATGGTCCTGAAACGGTCGCTGCCGCCGGACATGCTCGAAGGCGGCTCGAAGGAGTTCATCCGCCTCGCGGCCGGATTTCTGGCGACGCTGGCCGCGCTGGTGATCGGCCTGATGATCGCCTCCGCCAAGAACACCTACGACAGTCAGAACACCAACGTCAGGCAACTCGGCACCAACGCCGTGCTGGTCGACCAGATGCTCGTCAAATATGGCCCGGAAGCAGGAGCGGCGCGCACCCTGCTGCGCGAGATCATCCCGTCGGCGACCGCGCGGATCTGGCGGGAAAACACCCAGGGGACCGGCGGAGCGACCTTCGTCGTCAGCCAGACCGCCGAGCGGTTCTACAACGCGATCGAAGGCCTCAGGCCGGCCAATGCCGAGCAGACCTCGCTGAAATCACGCATCATCGCCATCACCACCGAAATGGGCCGCACCCGGCTCCTGGTGTTCACGCAGAGCGACAACGCGATCCCGGTGCCGTTCTTCATCGTCCTGACGTTCTGGCTGGTGGTGATCTTCGCAAGCTTCAGCGTGCTGGCCGAGCCGAGCCGAATCGTGATCGCGTCAATTCTGGTGTTCGCGATCTCGGTGTCGAGCGCGCTGTTCTTGATCGTCGACCTCAGCCACCCGTTTGAGGGCCTGATGCAGATATCGAACCATCATCTGCAAATGGTGTTGCCGAAGATCAAATAGAGGGCGAAGCCGGTCAGGGCGCGGTCTGCGCCGCCGGCACCTTGATCTCCTGCGGCAGGATGATGGCGGCGACGATCACCAGGAGACACAGCGCGCCGAACGCCTGCAGCATGGTGACAAAGCCGCCCTGCTCGTACAGCCATGCCACGAGGCCGACGGAAGCGCCCGCCGCCGTAAAGCCGATGAAATATCGCACCGAATAGGCTCGAGAGCGCCATTCCTCGCTGGTGTATTTGCCGACCATGGCGTCGTTGACGGTGACCTGGCCGAACGCGCCCATCACGATGCCGATCGCGCAGAGGATCAGCAGCAGGTTCGACTGCGTCGCGGCAAGATACAGGAACGGCGCCAGCATGAACGACAGCGGCAGCATCACCGTCTTGAGCGAATGGCGGTCGATCAGCTTGCCGATGGTATATTGCGTCATCGCACCGAACACGTAGACGCCGGCCGCGATCACCCCGAGCAGCGCCGGGCTGCTGGTGACGTCCGCCAGCCGCTCCGCGAACAGTTTCGGCAGCGCCACCGTGACGGCGTTGAAGGTGGTGGAGATCGCGATCACCACGATCAAGAGCGCCAGGATCACCCGCCACATGTCCTGTTTGGCGACGCGCGCCTGGGCCGCGGCCTGCTTCGAGCCGGAACGGTCCTCGTGGACAACCATCTGCGCAAACGCGATGCCGATCAGGATGGTGACGATTCCGGGCACGATGAAGGCCCAGCGCCAGCCGAGATATTGCCCGATCACGCCGGTGACCAGCGCCGACGACGCCACGCCGAGATTGCCCCAGACCCCGTTCAGCCCCATCTCGCGGCCGAGCCGGTCGGCATAGGACACGATCATCGCGGTGCCGACGGGATGATAGATCGAGGCGAACAGGCCGATCGACAGCAGCGCCGCGCCAAGCTGCAGCGGGGTCTGCACGAAGCCGACCGCGATCATCGAGGCGCCGATGCCGGCAAAGAAGATCACCATCATGTGGCGGCGGCTCCAGCGGTCGCCGAGCCAGCCGGTGATCAGCGAGCCGGCGCCGAAGGCGACGAAGCCCGGCGTGGCGTAAGGCAGCAGTTCCGAATAGGCCATGCCGAGCGCCGGCCCCATGACGATGACGGCGGCGGCGAAGATCAGCATCGCGTAATGGTCGATGAAATGGGCGGCGTTGACGAAGCCGATCACCCGGCCGGGGCTGTTCATGGTCTGGTCCTTGGGTATTGCCTGCCAGACCCTGCCCGGTCCCCTTGTCGGTTCCTTGGGTCGAATCCCGCAATGCTCTGGAATAGGTTATAGGGGGTAGTCGCTAACGGGATGTCGCCAATGAATATCGCCGAAAAGCCAATTGCCGCCATTATCGGCCGCCTCACCTCGACCGGCGACGGCGTCCACATGATTGCGAACAACTACAAAAAGGGCGTGCGGCTCGACACCCACATGCACCGCGAGGCGCAACTGGTGTACGCCGCCCGTGGCACCATGCAGGTCACCACGCCGAAGGGCCGCTGGCTGGTGCCGCCGGACCGCGCCGTCTGGGTGCCGGCCCTGTTCGAGCATGCCATCGACGTGCTCGCCGACATCCAGATGCGGACGCTGTATTTCGATCTGGCCTGGCTGCAACGCGAGGCGCGAAGCGCGAGCCTCGCGGCGGAATTCGTGGTGCGGGTGTCGCCGCTCCTGCACCAGGCGATCCTTGCGCTGTTCGACGACCACAACACGGCCGAGCGCACCGCGCTGCTGCTGAAACTCGCGATGCTGGAATTGCATCAGGCGGAAGATTCCGCGACCTTCATCCCGCTGCCGCATGAGCCGCGCTGCCGGCGCGCCGCCGACATCGTGCTGTCGGATCCGACCGGCGCCCACGAGATCGAGACGCTGGCGCGCGAGGTCGGCACCTCGGCGCGGACGCTGTCGCGGCTGTTCTCGGCCGAGACGCAACTGAGTTTCAAGAGCTGGTGCCAGCGCGCCCGGGTTGCGGCGGCGATCGAAAAACTCTCGACCGACGCCAACGTCTCGGTCAAGCAGCTGGCGTCCGATCTCGGTTACGCCAGCGTGCCGGCGTTTTCCCACGCCTTCCGGCAGGTGACCGGCAAGACGCCGACGGAATTTGCCGCGAAGGCGTGAGAGCCTTCACATTGCCGTCATTACCCGCGATAAGCGGGTAATCCAGTATTCCGAGGAGCTGTGATCGACCGAGAGGCCGCGGCGTACTGGATGCCCCGCCTGCGCGGGACATGACGAACGGATGCGCTTGATTATGATCGGCCCGGCCTTAAATCCCCTGTAAGGTTCGGCATCACCCGGAATTGACCTACCCATGGCCAACGCCTTTTTCTCCGACCTGCTGTCCACGATTTCCGAGCGCGGCCGGACGCTGCTGCGGCGGGGCTCCTCTTCGGATACGCGGCAGGACGCCTCCGAACTGCTCGAACTATGCGAGGCGCTGCTGTCGGGCCGGGGCGAGGCATCGGGCACCGCGATGGCGCGCGAAGTGCTCGACCGCTATCACGACCTCGACGCGGCCGGCCGGCTGTCGTTCTTCGCAACGCTGTCCCGCGACTTCGGTCCCGACCGCGAGAGGCTGTCGCGGGCGATCGAGAGCTGGCGCGCGCAGCCGAACGACGCCGACGCCAGCGATCTGCATTTTGCGTCCGAGCCGCGGCGCCAGGAACTGATCCGCCGGCTCAACCGCGCGCCGGGCGGCACCAGCGACCTGGTGTCGATGCGCGCCGATCTGCTTTCGCTGATGAAGGGCAACAAGGATCTGGCAGCGCTCGACCGCGACGTCGTGCATCTGCTGTCGTCCTGGTTCAACAGGGGATTTCTCGTGCTGCGCAGGATAGACTGGTCGACGCCGGCGAATATTCTGGAACAGATCATCCGCTACGAGGCGGTGCACGAAATCCGCGACTGGAACGATCTGCGCCGCCGCATCGACCCGGTCGATCGCCGCTGCTACGCCTTCTTCCATCCGCAACTGGCCGACGAACCGCTGATCTTCGTCGAGGTCGCGCTGACCGAGACGATCCCGACCGCGATCGCGCCGCTGCTCGCCGCGGAGCGGCCGCCGGTCGCCGTCGAACGCGCCCGCACCGCCGTGTTCTATTCGATCTCGAACACGCAGAAGGGGCTTGGGCGGCATCTCGTTCGGCAGCTTCCTGATCAAGCAGGTGGTCGAGGAATTGCGGCGCGAACTGCCGAAGCTCGATACGTTCGTGACGCTGTCGCCGGTGCCGGGCTTCATGCAATGGCTGAAGGAAGCGGACGACGTTCCCGTCTGACCGACGAGGAACGGACGCTGCTCGAACATCTCGACAAGCCCGACTGGTTCGAGGATGCGGAAATCACCACGCAACTGCGCGCGGTGCTCGAACCGCTGGCGGCGCATTATTTCCTGAAAGCGCGCACGGCGAAGGGCCGGCTGATCGATTCGGTGGCGCGATTCCATATCGGCAACGGCGCGCGGCTGGAGCGGATCGACTGGCTCGGCGACCTCTCGCCGAAGGGCCTGCGCGAATCCGCCGGCATCATGGTCAACTACGTCTACCGGCTCGACGATATCGAGAAGAACCACGAAGCCTACGCCAACCAGGGCGAGATCGCGGCCTCGAGCGCGGTGAAGAAACTGCTCAAGACCGAAGGCCGGCGTTTGCTGGACATGCGGCTGTCGTAGAGCCGCGTCGTCATCATTCCCCGTCATTGCGAGCGAAGCGAAGCAATCCATGGGGCCGCACACAGACAGAATGGATTGCTTCGTCGCTATCGCTCCTCGCAATGACGTTGGAGCGTCGGCGGGTGACCTACGCCGCCCGCGCCGATAAACCCCTCCGAGCGGATCGATGCCATCGACGTGCTGCGGGGCATCGCGCTGTTCGGCGTGATGGCGATCAACATCACGTCGGAATTCCGCGTTTCGATCTTCGAACAGTTTCTGTCCCACAAACATCCCGCATCGCCGCTCGACCGCGCCGTCGAAACCATCCTGACGCTGGCGGTCGACCTGAAGGCGTTCGCGCTGTTCTCGCTGCTGTTCGGTATCGGGCTTGCCATCCAGTTCGAGCGGCTTTCGGCAAGCCCGCGCCGCACCGTGCTGCTGGTGCGCCGGCTGATCGTGCTGCTGGCGTTCGGATTGATTCACCTGTGCCTGATATGGAACGGCGACATCCTGACCGAATACGCGCTCGCCGGATTGTTCGTGCTGCCGTTTCTGTTCGGCCCGCGCTGGCTGCTCGCTGTCGGCGCCGCGGCGTTTCTGTTGCTTTACCTGGCGCTGCAGATCTGGATGCCGAGCGGGGTATTTCCGGACTTCGCCGCATTGACGCAGGATGTCGCCGATGCCAACCGCATCTATGCCACAGGCGGATTCGCCGACGTGCAGGCCTTCCGCCTGCGCGAAATTCGCGCTCATCATTCCCCTGCACATCTACGTGTTCGCGCGCACGATCGGACTGTTTCTGCTCGGCGCCTTCGCCTGGCGCGCCGGCCTGTTGCGCGACGCGCCGGCCAGTCGAGTCGCGTGCTGTTCGCGATCGGCCGCGAGCGGAATTGGTCTCGGCGCGGCATTGATCCTCGCCAATGCCGGCGGGATTTTCACAGGCCAGACGGGTGTCGTTGCAGGTCCGCTCGGCACCGTCCTGCTGGCGCTGGGATACGGCGCCGCCATCATCGCCATGCCAATCTCGGTCACGCGGCAAGGCGTGGCTCGGCTGGGCCGCGCCGCTGGGGCGCATGGCCTTCACCAACTACCTCGCGCAATCCGTGATCTTTGGCTGGATCTTCTACGGATATGGTTTTGGCCTGTTCGGCCGCCTCGGCACGGCAAGCGCGCTTGCTATCGGCATCGCCGTCTATGTTGCGCAGGTTCTGTTCAGCGCCTGGTGGCTGAAGCGTTTCCGATACGGCCCGGTCGAGTGGCTGTGGCGCACGCTGATGTATGGCGCGGCGCAGCCGATGTCGATTTCGGCGGGGACCGCTGCGGCTTAGGCCGCCAGCGCCTTCATCTCCTTGTAGAGATCGGACTTCCCCTCAAAGCCGATGCCCGGCAAATCCGGCATGGTGATATGGCCGTTCTCGACGCGGACGCCGTCCGGGAAACCGCCATAGGGCTGGAACAGATCGGGATAGCTCTCATTGCCGCCGAGGCCGAGGCCGGCGGCGATGTTGAGCGACATCTGGTGGCCGCCATGCGGAATGCAGCGGCCGGCCGACCAGCCATGGGTCTGCAGCACCGCCAGCGTGCGCTGATATTCGCAGAGCCCATAGGACAGCGCGCAGTCGAATTGCAGCCAGTCGCGGTCCGGCCGCATGCCGCCGTAGCGGATCAGGTTTCTCGCATCCTGATGGCTGAACAGGTTCTCGCCGGTCGCCATCGGCGCCGGATAGAATTCGGCGAGTGCGGCCTGCAGCGCGTAATCGAGGGGATCGCCGGCCTCCTCGTACCAGAACAGCGGATAGTCGCGCAGCATTTTGGCGTAGGCGATCGCGGTCTCCAGATCGAAGCGTCCGTTGGCGTCGACCGCGAGCTGCGCCTGATTGCCGATCTCCTTCAGCACCGCCTCGATGCGTTCGCGATCCTCGGCGATCGGCGCGCCGCCGATCTTCATCTTGACGACGTTGTAGCCGCGATCGAGATAGCCGCGCATTTCGCCGCGCAGCGCCGACAGATCCTTGCCGGGATAATAATAGCCGCCGGCCGCGTAGACGAACACGCGCGGATTGGCGCTGCGGCCGTGGCGTTCGGCCAGCAGCCGGAACAGCGGCTTGCCGGCGATCTTCGCCACCGCATCCCACACCGCCATGTCGATGGTGCCGACCGCGACCGAGCGCTCGCCATGGCCGCCGGGCTTCTCGTTCGACATCAGCGTCGACCAGACCTTGTCCGGATCGAGATTGTCGCCGTCGGCATCGAGCAACGTTTTGGGATCGGCTTCCCTGAGCCGCGGCGCAAAGCGCTCGCGGATCAGGCCGCCCTGCCCGTAGCGGCCGTTGGAATTGAAGCCATAGCCGACCACGCGCTTGCCGTCGCGCACGGCGTCGGTGACGACGGCGACAAGGCTCGTCGTCATCTTGGTGAAGTCGATATAGGCGTTGCGGATCGGCGAGGAGATCGGTTTTGTTATCTCGCAGACATCGACGATGCGGACGGACATGGTGTTTGGCTTTCAGATGCGATGCGATGCTCGCTCCACCGTCATTGCGAGCGAAGCGAAGCAATCCATCTTCCCTGCGCGGAGACATGGATTGCTTCGTCGTTCGCTCTCGCAATGACGAATGAGGCGGCAGCGCCTTAGGACGACGCCTTGTCGCGGAAATACGGCTCGACCGGGCCGTGCACCTTGATGGTCAGCGGATTGCCGTAGCGGTCCTTGGCATTGCCGGCGGTGACGCGGATCCAGCCCTCGCTGATGCAATATTCCTCGACATTGGTCTTCTCGGCGCCCTTGAAGCGGATGCCGACGTCGCGCGACAGCAGCTCCTCATTGTAGTAAGGGCTGCTCGGATTGGTCGACAGGCGGTCCGGAAACTGCGTCGGCCATGGTTTCGTTTTTCTCGTTCATAGCAGTGCCTCGATTTCTCTTCTCAATCCTTCGGGCGTCACCGTCGGCGCGTGGCGCCCCACCACCTTGCCCGAGCGATCGACCACGAATTTGGTGAAATTCCATTTGATCGACGAGCCCAGCAGGCCGGACTTCTCGCGCTTCAGATACTCATACAGCGGATGCGCCTTGCCGCCGTTGACGTCGATCTTGGCGAACATCGGAAACGTCACGTCATACTTGCTTTCGCAGAACGCCTCGATCGCCTTGGCGTCGCCCGGCTCCTGCGCGCCGAACTGGTTGCAGGGAAAACCGAGCACCGCAAAGCCGCGCGGCGAGAGGTCGCGATGCAGTTGCTTCGAGGCCCTTGTATTGCGGCGTGAACCCGCAGGCGCTCGCGGTGTTGACGATCAGGAGCACCTGGCCCTCGAACCGCTTGAGCGGAACCTCCTCGCCGGCCAGCGACTGCGCCGTGAAATCATAAATGCCTGACATCGAACCTCGATCCTTTCGGACGCACTTTCAGCTCAGCGCGGATCGATCACCGCCGACGGCGTTCCGCCGGCCTCGATCGCCTCGCCCGCGGCGAGACAAAGATCCTCGCGGTAGCGGCCGGAGACGATCTGGACGCCGACCGGGATCCGGCCCACCAGCCCGGTCGAGACCGTTAGCCCGGGCAGCCCCATGAAGGGAATGGCGATCTGCGGCATCTGGGCGTGCCAGACCCGGGCAAAGGAGGCGTCGTCCTTGCGGTCGAGCTGATCGGGAAACGGCAATTCGCCGGACACCGGCATCAGCAGCACGGCATAGGTCTCGAACAACTCCAGCCATTGGCGGGTCAGCGTCGCGCGCCGCGTCAGCGCCTTCGAGAGCGCCGGCCCGTCGAACGGAAACACCTTTGCTCCGGTTGCCGCGCAGGCAGGCGAGCGCGCCGGGATCGCCCTCGCGCTCGGCCATCTCGAGCTGCGCCTCATAGCCGTCGCCGAGCCACAGCTTGGTCTGGAGATCGGCGGCCTCGCGCAGCGGCGGCGTATTGGCGATCTCCTCGACCATCCAGCCCGCGCGCTCCAGCCGCTTGCCGGCATCGGCGACGGCGGCTCTCACTTCGGGCACGGGATCGAGTCCATCCGGATTGAGGCACATCGCGACGCGCTTCGGCATCGGCGGGCCTTCCAGCGGCGCCGGCACCCACCAGGGATCGCGAAAATCCTTGCCCGACATCGCCGCCAGCGCGATCCGGAAATCGCCGATGGTGCGCGCCAGCGGACCGGACACCGCCGATATCTGCGGGCCGATCGGGCGCTCCGGCAGCGCCGCGTTGAAGGCCGCGATGCGCCCGACCGTCGGGCGCAGGCCGTGCACGCCGCAGGCATAGGCGGGATAGCGGATCGAGCCCGCGATATCGGTGCCGTGCGCGATATGGCCGATGCCGGCCGCGACCGCGGCGCCCGCGCCGCCGGACGAGCCGCCCGGCGTGATGCCGGGATCGCGCGGGTTTTTGGTGTCGCCATGCACGAGATTGGTGGTGAACCAGCGATAGGAAAACGCCGGGCAGTTGGTGCGCCCGAGAATGACGGCGCCGGCCTTGCGCAGATTGTCGATCACCGGGCTGTTGGTCTTGGCGATCGCCTCGCGCTGCAGCTTCAGGCCGTTGGTGGTGGCAAAGCCCGTCTGGTCGATATTGACCTTCACCGTGACGGGCACGCCCGCGAGCGGACCGGCATCCTCGCCCCGGCCGATCGCGGCGTCGACGGCGGAGGCCTGCGCCAGCACCTCGGCCGGCCTGTGGTCGACCACGGCGTTGATTTTCGGGTTGACCGCGTCCAGCCGCGCCAGCGCGGCGGTGGCCGCCTCCGTGGCCGAGACCTTTTTCGACCGGATCAGCGTAGCCAGGTCCGCAGCCGACAGGCGCCAGAGATCTTGCATGGAAAACTCCGTTTGATCGCCGCCCTTGTAGCGCCGCGCGAACGGCAATGCCAGCGGGGGCGCTGAACCAGGGTTCAGCGCACGCGGGCGATAAAATAAGCAAGATCGGCGATCTGTTCCGGCGTGATCGGGCCCATCACGTCGGCCATGCTGCCGTCATAGCCGTGGCGGCTGTTGTCCTTGTATTCGCCAAGCGTCTTGGCGAGATAATCCTCGCGCTGGTTGGCGATGCGCGGCACGTTTTCCTTGCCGGAAAAATCAGGGTTGTGGCAGCTGTTGCAGCGGTGCTGCTGCTGCCAGCGCCTGGCCGCGCTGCATCCGCGCCGGATCGCCGGCGTCAGCCGGCGGCGCAGGCTTCGGCATTTTGGCGATGAAATCGGAAAAGGTGCGCAGATCGTCGTCGGTCAGCGCCTTCGCCATCTCGTTCATCGGCTCGAAGGTGCGCAGCTTCTCGCGAAACATGAAAAGCTGGATCAGCGCGTAAGGCGCCTGCTGCCCGCCGAGCGAGGGCGTGTTCTCGGTCTCGGACTGCTCCGCGCTCGCCGTGACAGGCAAGACACGGCGCGACGCGCTCGTCGAAGGTCTCAGCATGTGCCGGGAAGATGATGGACGCAAACGCCAGCGCCGCGATTGTCTTATGCATGGGCTCGTCCCGGCATTTTCGCGTCATTGCCTGCGACAAACGCGAAGCGTTTGCGCAAGGGAGCGCAGCGACGAAGCAATCCATTGTTCCCGTGCGGGACTATGGATTGCTTCGCTGCGCTCGCAATGACGGTCTGAGCCACCTACTGCGCAGCAACCTTCTGCTTGCCGTAGGTGATGCGATAGACGGCGCCGTTCCAGTCGTCGGAGACCAGCATCGAGCCGTCCTTCAGCTGCAGCACGTCGACCGGCCGGCCGATATACTTGTTGTCTTCGAGGAAGCCGGTGATCAACGGCTCCATCGACTTCACGGTGCCGTCCTTGTTCAGCTTGACGACGACGACGTCGCCGCCAACTTTCTTGGACCGGTTCCACGATCCGTGCCGCGCGACGATGATCGCGTTCTTGTAGGCCTTCGGGAACATGTTGCCGGTGTAGAAGCGCATGCCGAGCGAGGCCGAATGCGGGCCCATCAAGCCGACCGGCGCGGTGTAGTCGCTGCAGGATTTGCCCCAGCCGAATTCGGGATCGACGATATTGCCCTGCAGGCAGTAGGGCGCACCGAAATGCTCGCCGACCTTGGTCACGCGGTTGAGTTCATCCTCTGGCACGTCTTCCGACATCCAGTCGCGGCCGTTGTCGGTGAAGTAGAGCTGCTTGGTCTCGGGATTCCAGTCGAAGCCGACGGTGTTGCGCACGCCGCGGGCGATCACTTCGGCGCCGGAGCCGTCGAGATTGATGCGGCGGATCTGGCCGTGGGCGTCGTCATGCAGCACGTTGTTGCCGGGCTGTCCGACCGGAACATACAGCTTGTTGTCCGGACCGATGCCGATGAACTTCCAGCCATGGGCTTCGTCCTTCGGCAGATTGTCGTAGATCACGACAGGCTTCGGCGGATTGTCGAGATTGTCCTCGATCTTGTCGATCTTGGAGATCTTCGACAGTTCGGCGATGTAGAGCGTGCCGTTCTTGAAGGCGACGCCGTTCGGACGATAGAGGCCGGAGGCGATGACCTTGACCGAGCGCTTGCCGTCCTTGTTGACGATGGCAGTGACCTTGTCGAGGAGACGGCTGCCGACGAACACCGTGCCCTTGTCGCCTTCGGCGAGCGAACGGGCGTTGGCAATGCCGGCGGCGTAGACCTCGATGTTGAAGCCGGGCGGCACCTTCAGCTTGGCGGTCGGCAGCTTGTCCGGCGCCGCGGCCAGCGGCGGCGGCGCGACCGGCGCAAGCTTGGCGGCGGCTTCACTGTCCGGGCCGCCCGATCAAGGGCGAGCCCGGCGGCAACGGCGCGGCGGCGGCCGGCGCGGCACCGGCGGCCGGCGGAGTGGCGGGCTGCTGGGCGGCGGCACCCAATGTAAATGCACCGAAGAAAGCACCGGCCAGCAACAGGCTGCGCGGCGCCGACGAATAGCTCATCATGGCGTGTTCTCCCTGGCGGAAGCCTTATTCCTCGCGCAGGCAAGCATGATGCCGGCGCCGGTGGCTTTCCGACCGCCACTCTCCGATATTTTTCCGCCGATGCGCAATCGGAAACATCATTGGGAAGACCGCTCGCGCGACCGGAATAGACTTGGGCGAGCGGTGTAGCGTCGGACGGCTGCGTGCGCGGTCAATGCCGGGTGATGGAGCGATCGGGCGCGTCGAGAATCGCCTCGGAAAAGGGAAACTCCAGCACGATCTCGCCCGCATCGTCGGTCACTTCGATGGTCGCATTCAACAGCGCGCCGCCGGTGCCTTCGGTCTTCAGCAGTTCCCGAATCATGGCCCGCGCCATTTCCCACGCGCGGTCGGGATCGACAAGCACTTCGCCGTCGGGATCGGAAATCAGCTCATCGCCGATACGGGTGTTGAAAAAATATCGCGGCATCGGCTGGCACGTACTCCAATGGCGGCCTCGCAAAGCCCAAGGCTGGGCCCAAGACCGGCTTTCTCACAAGTTCTTTATCGCGAGCCGGCAACGGCGCGGCGGCCCCTAAGGTCAACATTCGCGGCGCTGCGGGCAACCGCGAAAGGCTTGATCTCACGCGGTTTTGGCTGGGTCCCTTTGCACAAAACCGTGAATTATTTTGCGATGCAACATGAGACAGTGGGAGTCAGTCCCAAAAAGATTTCGCTGGCGAACTTTTTCAACCGCAGTACTTTAACCCCTGAGGGCGGAGTTCGTCCGGTATCAAAAGGAGAGCCAAATGGCCTGGAAAGCACCAAAAATCGTCGAAGTGCCGGTCGGCATGGAAATCAACATGTATGCGTGCGCCGCCCGCAAGTAAGCGGCAGCGATCGTTCTACGTCTAGCGCAGGTGGACCTCCGGGCCTGACACGTTCCCGATCGTGGAACTGTGTCTCAAGGCTGGTGTCCACCTCGTAGCGTTTCTGCTTTCAGATATCTCCAGGATTTTGCGGATATCTCCAAATTCTGAATTCTCCAGGAGACGGATCATGCTTCGCGTCGTCGTCCTGGGCGCCGCGGCAGGTGGCGGCGTTCCGCAGTGGAATTGCGGTTGTCCGGTGTGCCGGAAGCGCACGAAGCGAACATCCCGAACTCCAGAGCACGCAGGCCTCGATCGCGATCAGCGCCGACGGCGAGCACTGGTTCCTGATCAACGCGTCACCCGATCTGCGCCAGCAATTGATCGCGACCCCGCAGCTTCATCCCAGGGCCGGCCACCTTCGCCACAGCCCGATCGCCGGCGTGATCCTGACCAATGGCGAGGTCGATGCGGTCGCAGGCCTGCTGTCGATGCGCGAGGGCTCGCCCTTCACCCTCTACGCCCATCAGCGGGTGCTTGCGATCCTCGGCCTCCAACAGCATCTTCAATGTGCTGAACGAGAAGAACGTGAAGCGGCAGGCCAATCGAGGTCGACAACGCGTTCGAACCGGCCCTGCCCGACGGTTCGCCGTCCGGCATCGAGATCCTGCCGTTCGAGGTTCCCGGCAAGGGCGCCTGGTATCTCGAAGGCAAGTCGCATCCGGCAGGCAGCGAAGGCGCGGGCGATACGCTCGGGCTTCGAATCCTGGACAAGACAAGCGGCAAGTATTTCTATTTCCTCGCCGCCTGCGCGCGGGTGACCGACGATCTCAAATCGCGGCTTGCCGGCGCATCGCTGGTGTTCTTCGACGGCACCGTGTGGCGCGACGACGAATTGATCGTGGCCGGCCTCGGCAACAAGACCGGACAAGGCATGGGACATATCTCGATGTCGGGCGACCAGGGCGCGATCGAAAGCCTCAAAGGCCTCGATATCGGGGCTAAGGTGTTTTTGCATATCAACAACTCCAACCCTGCCTTGCTGCACGGCTCGGCCGAGCGCAAAACCGCAGAGCAAGCGGGCTGGCAAATCCCCGCCGACGGAATGGAGATCACGCTGTGAACGTCATGGCTGGCAGCGGAATGACCGCTTTATCGATCGGCAAGGGCATCGCGCTGCAGAGCGCCGAGGAACTCGAGGCGACGCTGCGCCACATCGGCGCGACGCGCTACCACAATTTGCATCCGTTTCATCGGCTGCTGCACGGCGGCAAGCTCAACAAGGGCCAGGTGCAGGCCTGGGCGCTGAACCGCTATTATTACCAGAGCACGATCCCGCTCAAGGACGCGATGGTGATCTCGCGGTTCCGCGATCGCGCCACCCGGATCGAATGGCGGCACCGCATCGAGGACCATGACGGCGACCTCGGCACCGAAGGCGGCATCGAGCGCTGGCTGAAGCTGACCGAGGGCCTGGGGCTCGACAGCGCCTATGTGGAATCGACCGAAGGCATCCTTCCCGCCACGCGCTTTGCGGTGGAAGCCTACGTGCATTTCTGCCGCGACAAGACGCCCCTCGAGGCGATCGCGTCCTCGCTGACGGAACTGTTCGCGCCGAACCTGCATGAAGAGCGCATCTCGGGCATGCTGCAGCACTATGATTTCGTCAATCCGGACATCATGAGCTATTTCAGCCGCCGCCTGCAGCAGGCGCCGCGCGATGCCGGCTTTGCGCTCGAATATGTCAGGCAGCATGCGAAGACGCCGGCGGAGCGCGAGGCGGTCTGCAACGCGCTGATCTTCAAGACCAATGTGCTATGGGTTCAGCTCGACGCGCTGTATCATGCCTATGTCGACGGCCACATACCGCCCGGCGCGTTCGTGCCCAAAGATTGACCAAGGACCGAGAACCGAGAGATCGATGGCATTGAGCCGCAACATCAGTGTCAGCGAGGCGAGCCGGCCGATATTGCCGCGGCACGCCAAGCTGAAATTCGATGAGACGCGGCAGGTCTGGGTGATCCTGGCGCCGGAGCGCGTGCTGGCGCCGGACGAGATCGCGGTCGAAGTGCTGCAGCTCTGCGACGGCGTCCGCAGCGTCTCGGACATGATCGATCAGCTCGCCGCCAAATATGCCGCGCCGCGCGAGGCGATCGCCACCGACGTCGTCGCCATGCTGCAGGACCTTGCCGACAAGGGCTTTCTGACCGAAGCGCGCGAGAAGACGTCATGAGCGACATTCTCACGAACGGCGACAGCGCTCACCCAGCGACGGGCTCTCGGTGCTGGAAGGCGCGGCGTTCGACGGCGGAGACATTCGGCATTCCGCTCGCGGTGCTGGCCGAACTCACGCACCGCTGCCCGCTGCAATGCCCCTACTGCTCCAATCCGCTCGAACTCGATCGCGGCGGCAGCGAACTGACGACCGAGGAATGGAAGAAGGTTTTGACCGAGCTCGCCGAAATCGGCGTGCTGCAGATCCATTTCTCCGGCGGCGAGCCGACCGCGCGCAAGGATCTGGTCGAACTGGTGCAGCACGCCAGCGACGTCGGGCTCTACAGCAATCTCATCACCTCGGCGGTGCTGCTGACGAAGCAGAAACTGTCCGAGCTGGCCGATGCCGGGCTCTGCCACGTGCAGATCAGTTTCCAGGGCAACGAGCCCGTCGTGGCCGACCGCGTCGCCGGGCTGAAGAACGCGCATGACAAGAAGATCGAGGTCGCGAAATGGACGCGCGAGCTCGACCTGCCGCTGACGGTCAACGCCGTCATGCACCGCCAGAACCTGCACCAGCTTGCCGACATCATCCAGATGGCGGTCGATCTCGACGCCGACCGGCTCGAGGTCGCCAATGTCCAGTATTACGGCTGGGCGCTGAAGAACCGCGCGGCCCTGATGCCGACGATCGCGCAGATCGAGGAAACCAGCCGCATCGTCGAGGAAGCGGTGGTGCGGCTGAAAGGCATTCTCGCCATCGACTATGTGGTGCCGGACTACTACGCGCTGCGGCCGAAGAAATGCATGGGCGGCTGGGGCCGGCAGTTCTTCAACATCTCGCCGGCCGGCAAGATCCTGCCCTGTCACGCCGCCGAGACCATCACCGGGCTCGAATTCCTCTCCGTGCGCTCCAACCATTCGATCGCCTGGATCTGGCAGAATTCCGAGGCCTTCAACCGCTATCGCGGCACCGGCTGGATGAAGGAGCCGTGCAAGAGCTGCGAGTTCCGCGAGATCGATTTCGGCGGCTGCCGCTGCCAGGCCTTTGCGCTGACCGGCGACGCCGGCAATACCGATCCGGCCTGCACGCTGTCGCCGCTGCATGAGGAGATCTTCAAGCAGGCCGAGCGTGAGTCCGCGACCGGCGACACGCGTTTCCTCTATCGCAATTTCGCCGGCGGCACGCTGGAGACGGAAGGCGAGCATGGCGCCTGACGCCGACGCCGGAAAATCACCCAAACGCGCCGATCCGTTCGCGCCGCTGACCTCGGAGCAGCTCGTCGTCGGCGATGGTCACGATATCTATGTCGAGAGCGTCGGCCGCATCGGCGGAATCCCGGCCGTCTATCTGCATGGCGGGCCCGGCAGCGGCTGCCAGCCCGACCATCGCCGGCTGTTCGATCCCGAGCGTTTCCATGCCGTGCTGTTCGATCAGCGCGGCGCCGGGCGCAGCCGCCCCAAGGGACGCCGCGAGGACAATACGCTGCCGCATCTGATCGCGGACATGGAGATGATCCGCGAAAAATTCGGCTTCGAACGCTGGATGATCGTCGGCGGCTCCTGGGGCGCGACGCTGGCGCTGGCCTATGCGCAGGCCTATCCCTCGCGCGTTAGCGGCATCGTGCTGCGCGCGACCTTCCTCGGCACGCGCGGCGGAAATCGAGGACGGGTTTCTCGATGTGCTGCCGCGCACCTATCCCGCGCTGCATGCGGATTTCCTGAACGTGCTGCCGGCGGAGGAGCGCGCGGAGCCGATCGATGCCTACTTCCGCCGTATCCTCGACCCTGATTCTGCCGTGCACAGCCCGGCAGCGCGGGCCTGGGGCGAGACCGAGCGCATTCTCAGCGAACACACGCCGAACCGCGGCAGGCTCGACACCGCCGCGCTGAATTCGTCGCGGGCGCTACCGGCAACGCCGTTCATGGAAGCGCATTATTTTGCCAACCACTGCTTCATGCGGCCGAACCAGCTGATGGAAGAGGCCGGCAAGCTTTCAGGGATTCCCGGCATCATCGTGCAGGGCCGCTATGATCTGCTCTGTCCGCCGGCAGTCTCGCACGCGCTCGGCGCGGTGTGGCGCGAGGCCGAGATCCGCATCGTCGAAGGCGCCGGCCACACGCTGTACGATCCCGGCGTCCGCGACGCCGTGATGAAGGCGATCGCCGACATGGCTTCCAGAGTCACCATGAGGACTCGAAATCACCAAATAAGGACTTTCGAAAATGCCGCTCGCCGGAAAAGGCATGCTGCTGACCTCGATGAACATCGACGCCGCGGATGAGCCTGAATTCAACCGCTGGTACGACCGCGAACATCTCGAAGAACGCGTCGCGATGCCGGGCTTCCTCGAAGCGCGGCGCTATGTCGCGCATGGACGGCAACCCGAAATATCTCAGCCTCTATTCCACCGAAACCATCGAGGTCCTGGAAAGTCCGTTCTACCGTACCGCGCTGGCCAACCAGACCGCCTGGTCGAAGGCCAACATCGCCCGCTTCAAGGACATGATCCGGGGCGTTTCGCGCATCACCATCAGCCGCGGCACCGGCCGCGGTGCTGCCCTCGGCATCATCCGGCTGCGGCCTGTCGCCGGGGCTGCGGACAAATTGCGCAACGCACTGCGGGATCAGCTCGATCCCTCAAAGCTCGACGGAATCATCTCCATGCACCTGTTGGAGAACGACCCGGCGCTGTCGAAACCCATTACCGACGATCCTTCGGCGCCCAATCCCGGCGCCGGCGACTGGTTCGTGCTGATCGACGCCACGGATGTCGGCGCGGTGCCGGCGGCAGCCGCGCTGGTCAAGGACAATGCCGCGTTCAAGCCGCTGGTGGTATCGCACGGCGTCTACCGGCTGATGTGGGACCTCGCCAAAAGCGACCTGCCGCGCACCTGAAACCCGCAAAAAACCGGTGCCGCTTATGCTGCACCGCCACATAACCTTCGCCAACATTAACGCTAACGCACGCCATGCGTTGAAAGCTGGAGATCGCGCAAATTTGCCTTTGTGCAGCGTGTTGAATGGCTCTAATAAGACAACCCTATGATCCAATTCAAAAACCACAAGAACGCCGACTGAGCGTTCGCAGGCAAAATAAGGCCGCGCTCTCATGGCTTGCGCGGACAAGGTAGGAATGAAACCGACTGATATCTCGGCGCCGGACTACTTTCACAAAGTGGTCGATTGCCAATGGGCCTGCCCCGCTCACACGCCAGTTCCCGAATACATCCGTTTGATTGCAGAGGGGCGTTATAGCGACGCCTATATGATCAATTGGAGATCGAACGTGTTTCCCGGGATCCTGGGACGCACCTGCGATCGTCCATGCGAGCCGGCCTGCCGCCGCGGCCGCGTCGAGGAAACACCGGTTGCGATCTGCCGCCTCAAGCGCGTCGCCGCCGACTTCAAGGACGACGTCAAGCATCGCATGCCGAAGCTTGCCGCGAAGAACGGCAAGCGCATCGCGCTGGTCGGCGGCGGTCCCGCTTCGCTCGCGGTCGCGCGCGATCTTGCCCCGCTCGGCTATCACTGCACCGTGTTCGATTCCGACCCCAAGGCGGGCGGCATGATGCGGAGCCAGATTCCAAAATTCCGCCTGCCGGATTCGGTGATCGACGAGGAAACCGACTACATCCTCAACCTCGGCATCGAGTTCAAGGGCGGCCATCGCATCGACAGCCTGAAGGCGCTGCTCGGCGAAAACTACGACGCGATCTTCGTCGGCTCCGGCGCGCCGCGCGGCCGCGAGCTCGACATCCCCGGCCGCAAGGAAGCCGCAGGCAATATCCATATCGGCATCGAATGGCTGGCCTCGGTCTCGTTCGGCCATGTCGAGAAGATCGGACGCCGCGTCATCGTGCTCGGCGGCGGCAACACCGCGATGGATTGCTGCCGCACCGCGCGCCGCCTCGGCGGCGACGACGTCAAGGTGATCGTGCGCTCCGGCTTCGAGGAAATGAAGGCCTCGCCGTGGGAAAAGGAAGACGCCATCCACGAGGACATTCCGATCCTCAACTTCATGGTGCCGGTCGCGTTCACCCATGACAACGGCAAGCTCACCGGCGTCACCTTCCAGAAGGTGAAAGCCGAATACGACGCCAAGGGCCGGCGCAATCTGGTGCCCGCGGGCGAACCGGACCAGACCATCCCCTGCGACGACGTGCTGGTGGCGGTCGGCCAGGAAAACGCCTTCCCCTGGATCGAGCGCGACTGCGGCATCGAGTTCGACAAGTGGAACATGCCGCAGGTCGATTCCACGACCTTCGCCTCGACCAACCCGAAAGTGTTCTTCGGCGGCGACGCGGCATTCGGCCCGAAGAACATCATCTGGGCGGTGGCGCACGGCCATGACGCCGCGCTTTCGATCCACAAGATGTGCTCCGGCGAAGACATCACCGAGCGCCCGCTTCCCGAGGTGAATATCTCCTCGCAGAAGATGGGCATCCACGAGTGGAGCTACGACAACGACATCTCCGCCGACAAGCGCTACAAGGTGCCGCATCGCGACAAGGTGATCGCGCTGAAGGACATCCGCACCGAGGTCGAACTCGGCTACGACGTCAAGCTCGCGCTCGGCGAGGCGCAGCGCTGCCTGAACTGCGACATTCAGACGGTGTTCTCGGCGCCCGCCTGCATCGAATGCGACGCCTGCGTCGACATCTGCCCGATGGATTGCATCACCTTCACGGAGAACGGCGAGGAAGAGGATCTGCGGGAGCGGCTGAAGGCGCCCTCGCCGCATCACGACCAGGCGCTCTATGTCGCCGACGGGCTCAAGACCGGGCGCGTCATGGTGAAAGACGAAGACGTCTGCCTGCATTGCGGGCTTTGCGCCGAACGTTGTCCCACCGGTGCCTGGGACATGCAGAAATACCTCATCGATATGACTCACGCGGGATCAACATGTCCGTCCAAAGCCCGATCAGCAGCATAAACGACTTCGTCGTCCGCTTCGCCAACGTCAACGGCTCGGGTTCGGCGAGCGCCAACGAAATGTTCGCGCGCTCGATCCTGCGCCACGGCGTGCCGGTTAGCCCGCGCAACGTCTTCCCCTCCAACATCCAGGGCCTTCCGACCTGGTACGAGGTGCGGGTGACCGAAGCCGGTCACCTCGGCGCCCGCGGCGGCATCGACATGATGGTGGCGATGAACCCGCAGACCTGGGACAAGGACGTCGCCTCGATCGAGCCCGGCGGCTATCTGTTCTACGATTCGACCAAGCCGATGCCGACGTCGAAATTCCGCGCCGACATCACCGTGATCGGCGTGCCGCTGACCGCGATCACCAACTCGACCTATACCGATCCGCGCCAGCGCCAGCTGTTCAAGAACATCATCTATCTCGGTGCGATGTGCGCCCTGCTCGACATGGACCCGAAAATCGTCGAGCAACTGATCGCCGAACAGTACAAGGGCAAGGAAAAGCTCCTGTCCTCGAACGTCCACGCGCTGCATCTCGGCCGCGACTGGGCGCTGCAGAACCTGAAATGCCCGATCGGGCTGCGCGTCAAGAAGTCCGACAAGGTCGGCGACCGCATCTTCATCGAAGGCAACAGCGCGGCTGCGCTGGGCGCGGTCTATGGCGGCGCCACCGTCTGCGCCTGGTATCCGATCACGCCGTCCTCGTCGCTGGCGGACGCCTTCGGCGCCCATTGCAAGAAGCTGCGGCACGATCCCGAGACCGGCAAGGCCAAATACGCCATCATCCAGGGCGAGGACGAACTCGCCTCGATCGGCATCGTGATCGGCGCGTCCTGGAACGGCGCCCGCGCCTTCACCGCGACTTCCGGTCCCGGCATCTCGCTGATGACCGGAGTTCATCGGCCTGTCTTACTTTGCCGAGATTCCCGGCCGTGATCATGAACGTGCAGCGCGCCGGTCCCTCGACCGGCATGCCGACGCGCACCCAGCAATGCGACATCATCGCCTGCGCCTATGCTTCGCACGGCGACACCAAGCACGTCCTGCTGTTCCCGGAAGACCCGGCGGAAGCCTTCGAGTTCGCCGCGCAATCGTTCGATCTCGCCGAACGGCTGCAGACCATGATCTTCCTGATGCTCGATCTCGATATCGGCATGAACCACCGGCTCTGCCGTCCGCTGAAGTGGGACGACGCCAGGCAATATGACCGCGGCAAGGTGATGACAGCCGAAATGCTCGACGACGGCCGCGACTTCGGCCGCTATCTCGACGTCGACGGCGACGGCATCCCCTACCGCACCTATCCCGGCACGCACCCGACCAAGGGCTCGTTCTTCACCCGCGGCACCTCGCGCGACCGCTACGCGCGCTATTCGGAAGAAGGCGCGGTCTACGCCGACAACATGCAGCGGCTGGTGCGCAAGTTCGAGACCGCACAGGACATGGTGCCGCGGCCGCTGCAGGCCAACGCCGCCAAGCCGACCAAATACGGCGTGATCTATTTCGGCTCGACCGCCCCCGCCATGGACGAGGCGATCGGGCTACTGGAAGCGCGCGGGCACCAGCTCGACCGCCTGCGGATTCGCGCCTTTCCGTTCCACTCCAGCGTGGCGAGCTTCATTGCCGATCATGATTTTGTTTACGTGGTCGAGCAGAACCGCGACGGCCAGCTGCGCCAGCTGATCGTCAACGAGAACGGCATCGATCCGGTCCGGCTGGTGCCGATCCTGCATTATGACGGCTCGCCGATCACCGCGCGCTTCATCGCCAGTTCCATCGGCGACCATCAGGACCATCTCAAGGTGACCCCGCTCCGCAAGGTGAAGTCATGACCTATATCGCCAAGCCTAAATTCCAGCATCCCGGGACTGCCGAAAAACGATCTCGGCTTCACCCACCGGGATTACGAGGGCAAGGTCTCGACGCTGTGCGCCGGCTGCGGCCACGATTCGATCACCGCCTCGATCATCGAGGCCTGCTACGAGCTGTCGATCGAGCCGCACCGCGTCGCCAAGATCTCCGGCATCGGCTGCTCCTCGAAGACGCCGGACTATTTCCTCGGCAATTCGCACGGCTTCAATTCGGTGCACGGCCGCATGCCGTCGGTGCTGACCGGCGCCAACCTCGCCAACCGCGACCTGATCTATCTCGGCGTCTCCGGCGACGGCGATTCCGCGTCCATCGGCTTCGGCCAGTTCGCGCATTCGATCCGGCGCGGCGTCAACATGACCTATATCGTCGAGAACAACGGCGTCTACGGCCTCACCAAGGGCCAGTTCTCCGCCACCGCCGACCGCGGCTCGAAGTCGAAAAAGGGCGTGATGAACACCGACAACGCCATCGACCTGGTGGCGATCGCGCTGCAGCTCGGCGCGAGCTTCGTGGCGCGCAGTTTTTCCGGCGACAAGACCCAGCTGGTGCCGCTGATCGCGGCTGCGATCCGCCACAAGGGCGCGTCGTTCATCGACGTCATCAGCCCCTGCGTCGCCTTCAACAACCACGCCGGCTCGACCAAGAGCTTCGACTATGTCCGCGAACATAATGACGCGGTCAACCGCCTCGACGTCATCACCGGCCGCGACCCGATCACCGTCGACTACGCACCGGGCACGGTGCAGGTGGTCGAGCAGCACGACGGCACGCGGCTGGCGCTGCGCAAGATCGACGCCGATTACGACCCGAATGACCGGCTTGCGGCGATGACCTTCCTGCAGAAGCACGCCGCCAAGGGCCAGGTGGTGACCGGGCTGCTTTATGTCGATCCAGACGCCGAAGACCTGCACGCCCATCTCGACACCGTCGAGACGCCGCTCAACACGCTGGAAGCCAAACAATTGTGCCCCGGCACCAGTGCGCTGGAAAAGATCAACGCCAGCCTGCGCTAAGTCCCGGAATAATCAGGCCGCAGCCGCCGCGGCGAGCCCGCGCGGGTTTGCGACATATTCCTTCAGCACCTTTTCGGTGGCGTCGACCTCGACCAGCGACACGTTGTAGGTCCAGAGGTCGGCGAGGTGCTGCAGGACGCGCTTGGCGTCGGTCTCGTTCAGCTGCGCCCCCTTCAGCACGGTATGGCGCAGCATCAGGTGACGATCGCCGGCAAGATCGACATCGACGACTTCGATATTGGCGTCGATGAAGCCGACATCGTATTGCCGTGACAGGATCCGGCGCACGCGGCGATAGCCGCGCTCGTCGTGAATCGCATCGACCTTGATGCCGGCGGTCTCCGCCGGGTCGTCATGCAGATGGAACATGCGCAAGTGCCGCATCAGCCGCGGACTGAGGAACTGGCTGATAAAGCTCTCGTCGCGGTAATTGGCCCAGATATCGCGGAGCACGCCCATCGCGTCGCCCTTGCCGGCGATATCCGGGAACCATTCGCGGTCCTCGTTTTCGGGATTGGTGACGATGCGTTCGATGTCCTGCATCATTGCAAAGCCGAGCGCATAGGGGTTGAAGCCCGAATAGTATTTGTTGTCGAATTCCGGCTGATACACGACGTTGGTGTGCGACTGCAGGAACTCGAGGAAATTGCCTTCGGAGATCCGCCCCTGCTCGTGGAGCCGAGTCATGATGCGGTAATGAACATAGGTCGCCGTGCCCTCGTTCATGACCTTGGTCTGGCCCTGCGGGTAGAAATACTGCGCGATGTGGCGGACGATGCGCAGCAACTCGCGCTGCCAGGGTTTCAGGCGCGGCGCGGTCTTTTCAAGGAAGTACAGCAGGTTCTCCTGCGGCAGGCCCAGTAGCGCACGCCGGCGCTCGGAATTGAGCAACGCCTCGCTCTTGACCGGCCCGGTCGGAACGGTCCGCCACAGATCGTTGAACACGGTTTCCTCGTGGATGCGGCGCCTGCCGGCCCGCTTCTCCTCGGCGCGAAGGTCGAGCTGCTTCTTGCCGGGATAGCGGTTGACGCCATGCGACATCAGCGCGTGCGCGGCGTCGAGCGTCTGCTCGACCGCCAGCCGGCCATGACGCTCCTCGCAATGGGCGACGTATTTCTTGGCGAATTCGAGGTAGTCGAGAATGCCGTCGGCATCGGTCCATTGCCTGAACAGATAATTGTTCTTGAAGAAATGATTGTGGCCGAAGGCCGCGTGCGCGATCACCAGCGTCTGCATGGTCGCGGTGTTTTCCTCCATCAGGTAGGAAATGCACGGCGACGAGTTGATGACGATCTCATAGGCGAGGCCCATCAGGCCCTTGCGGTAGGAGGCCTGCTGATAGGCGAATTGCTTGCCGAACGACCAGTGCTTGTAGAACAAGGGCATGCCGACCGAGCAATAGGCATCCAGCATCTGCTCGGCGGTGATCACTTCGATCTGGTTGGGATAGACATCGAGCCCAAGCTCGGATGTTGCGATTTCCTCGCAGGCGTCGATGATCCGTTGCAGCGTCGGGAAATCCCACTCCGCGCCCTCAAACAACAGCCGTTCGCCCGTCATGGTGCGACTTTCTCCTGCTTTGCGCGGCGCTGGAACAGATCGTGGAACACCGGGAAGATTTCGCTGCGCTCGCAGACCTTGCGCATCGATAGTGGCGCGCCAGCGAGGCGCAGGCGCTCATACAGCGTCCACAGCGAGGAATCCGGCATCTCGAAGGTCAGACCGGCATCCTGGCCGACTTCGAGATAGGCAAAGAACTGGCTGACCGGCAAAATGCAGTCGGTCAGCAGACGGCCCGCCACCTCGCCGTCGGAGGTGGAATTGTCGCCATCGGAGGCCTGCGCGGCGTAAATGTTCCAGTCGGCCGGGCGGAACCGCGACCGCACGATATCGTGCATTTCCTGCAGCACGCTCGACACCAGCGTGCCGCCGGACGCCGGACCATGGAAGAACGTATCCTCGTCCACCTCTTCGGCCCGGTCGGTGTGGCGGATGAAGACGATCTCGACATGGCGATAACGCCGCTTCAGGAAAATATAGAGCAGCGTGTAGAAGCGCTTGGCGAGATCCTTCATGTGCTCGGTCATCGAGCCCGAGACGTCCATCAGGCAGAACATCACGGCCTGGGCGATCGGCTTCGGCGTGGGCTCGAACCGGCGGTATCGGATGTCGATCGGATCGATGAAGGGGATCCGCTTGGCCTTGGCTTTCAGAGGCTTCGATCTCGGCCAGCAATTCGACGCGGTGCGCCTCGTCGCAAGTCTCCAGTTCGGCTTCCAGCGCCGCAATTTCGTCCGGCCGCGGCCGCCGCAGCGCCACCCGCCGCGCCATCGCGCGGCTCACGGTGCGGCTGATCGAAATATTGGCGGGCGAACCCGACGTCGCGTAACCGGCGCGGCGGATTCCCTCGCTCTCCACCTCGGCCAGCTTGCGCTTGGCGAGATCGGGCAATTCCAGATCGTCGAGGAAAAGATCGACGAATTCGTCGCGGTTCAGGACGAAGCGGAACGCATCCTCGCTGTCGCCCTCGCCCGGGCCGCTTCCCTTGCCGCCCGACTGGTTCGGGCGCTGCAGGATATCGCCTTCGATGAACTTCTTGTTGCCGGGCAGCACCATGTCGCGGGTGCCGCCTTCACGGCGGAACCGCGGCTCGTCCATGCCGTCCAGCGGTATGCTGACTTCACCGCCTTCCAGGACATCCTTGATGTCCCGGTCCTGCGAGGATTTCTTGACCGCCTGCTGAACCAGCGCCTTTGCCCGGCGCAGGAACCGCTGACGGTTCTCGAGGCTCTTGCTGCCCGGATTCAGCCGCCGGTCGACGATGTGAATGGCAACCACTTTGGCATCACCTCAGCCAGCTTGCTTCACACGCATGTACCATTCGACGAGCCGGCGGACCTGGCGTTCGGTGTAACCGCGATCCACCATCCGCGCGACGAAGTCGTCGTGTTTCTTTTCGGTGTCGCCGTCCTTTTTCGAGCCGAACGAAATCACCGGAAGCAGGTCTTCCACTTGCGAGAATATCCGCTTCTCGATCACATCGCGAACTTTTTCGTAAGAAGTCCAGCTCGGATTCTTGCCGCCGTTCTGGGCCCGCGACCGCAGCGAGAACTTGACGACCTCGTTGCGGAAGTCCTTCGGATTGGCGATGCCCGCCGGCTTCTCGATCTTGGTCAGTTCCTGGTTGAGCAGTTCGCGATCGAGCAACTGGCCGGTGTCGGGATCCTTGAAGTCCTGATCCTCGATCCAGGCATCGGCGTAATCCACATAGCGGTCGAACAGGTTCTGACCGTAGTCCGAGTAGGATTCGAGATAGGCTTTCTGAATCTCGTTACCGACGAATTCGGCATATCGCGGCGCCAGATCGGCCTTGATGAATTCGAGGTAACGCTTTTCGGTCTCGTCGGGAAGCTGTTCGCGGCGGATCGCCTGCTCAAGCGCGTACATCAGGTGGACGGCGTCGGCGCCGAGTTCCGAGGTATCGTGGTTGAACGTCGCTGCGAGCACCTTGAAGGCGAAGCGGGTCGAAACGCCGTCCATGCCTTCATCGACGCCGGCCGCGTCCTTGTATTCCTGGACGCTGCGGGCCTTCGGATCGGACTCCTTCAGGCTTTCGCCGTCATAGACCCGCATCTTGGCAAACACGGTGGAGTTTTCGTGCCGGCGCAAGCGCGACATCACCGAGAAGCGCGCCATTGTCTCCATCGTCGCAGGCGCGCAGGGCGCAGCGGCGAGTTCAGACCCCGAGATCAGCTTCTCGTAAATCTTCTGTTCCTCGGTGACCCGCAGGCAATACGGAACCTTGATGACGCAGATGCGGTCGATGAAGGCTTCGTTGTTCTTGTTGCCCTTGAAGCTCTGCCATTCGGACTCGTTGGAGTGCGCGAGAATGACGCCGGTATAGGGGATCGCACCGATGTTCTCGGTTCCGATGTAGTTGCCCTCCTGCGTCGCCGTCAGCAACGGATGCAGCATCTTGATCGGCGCCTTGAACATCTCGACGAATTCGAGGATGCCCTGGTTGGCGCGGTTCAGGCCGCCGGAATAGCTGTAGGCGTCGGGATCGTTCTGGGCGAAGGTTTCCAGCTTGCGGATGTCGACCTTGCCGACCAGCGAGGAGATATCCTGGTTGTTTTCATCGCCCGGCTCGGTCTTGGCGACCGCGATCTGGCGCAGCCGCGACGGCTGGATCTTGGCGACACGGAACTGCGAGATGTCGCCGCCGAACGCTTCGAGCCGCTTGTAGCACCACGGGCTCATCAGCCCGCTGAGGCGGCGGCGCGGAATGCCGTATTTTTCCTCGATCATCGGCCCCAGCGTTTCCGGATCGAACAGGCTGAGCGGACTTTCGAACACCGGGCTGAGTTCGTCACCGGCCTTCAACACGTAGATGGGATGCACTTCCATCAAGGCCTTGAGCCGTTCGGCAAGCGATGACTTGCCGCCGCCGACGGGCCCGAGCAGATAGAGAATCTGCTTGCGCTCTTCGAGGCCCTGCGCGGCGTGCCGGAAGAAGCCGACGATGCGCTCGATCGTTTCTTCCATGCCGTAGAAGCCGGCAAAGGCCGGATAGGTCCGCATCGTGCGGTTCAAAAAAATACGGCCAAGGCGAGGGTCCTTGGCCGTGTCAATCATCTGGGGTTCACCGATCGCCGCTAGCAAGCGTTCAGCCGAGTTTGCGTATCGTAACGGATCGCTTCGACACGATTCCAGATATTCCGCCATCGACATGTCGCTCTGACTTCGCGCTTCGAAGGAGCGGGCGAAAGCGTTGAACAGAGAATCGTTGTACATAGATTCATCTCCTCATGGTTCAGCTATAACGTAAGATGCGCTGCCCAAGTTCCAAGCCCCGGCCGCATCCCCGTATCCGATCGCGAATCACCAACAGCAGATTTGCTTATCTGACACGCGACCGACTCACTCACGCAATGCAATAGTCATGCTAAACGACTCGGCACCGCGAAAATGTGTTGGAATTCACGTTAGATGTATCCGGCCTGCAACATGCGGCATCCGGATAAGTACTGGTTTGTCAGGTAGATGAATGATTTTCGCGGAAGTCGTGCGCGCATCGGCACTTGTCACAATCAGGTGTTGAGATGAGAGCGCGCCTGGCTAAGCCCGACGGCAAGCGCTGTATTTAGACAATATTAACGATTGGAAATTCCGATCACGGCAATTCGCGCCGGCTCGGGCAGATTCTTCCCGGTGCCCGGTGCGTCGTGCGAGCGCACACGGAGTTGATTTGCGCGGATCTATGACTTTCGTCGCAACAGCTGATGCGCGCCTTCACGTCAGCATCGTCTCCATGTCGGCGACGTCATGTCCGCGACGACCATCACGACTTCGACGGGGCGTTGAGCACTCCGTCGGCAAACATTGCGGCATCGTTCGGCGTGGCCAGTTCGTCGCTGTGCCTCGCTTGAACGCGGCGTGTTGAGCTTGGTTGCCGCTCGGCCAGCTCCGTCGCGATCGAGCCGCCGTTGATCCGCCCGGTTCGTCGTCGAATTGGACACGCGACCGGCTTTATTGTGCAAGGCACAATGGCGCAAAGCCGATGCGGATCGGATTGCCTATTTTTTAGGCAGAAGCCGGGAATTGAACGCGGTCAGGAGCAATTGCGACGAATGGGGTGAGCCCGCGCCGCGCAACAGCCCCGGCTGGTGCCCCGCTACCGCAATTTCCGGAACGATCATGAAGCGTATGTCCTCATTTGTCGTCGCGCTGGCCGCAGCGGCGGCGTTGGTTTCCCTCGCCGGCGTCGGTCATGCCCAGGACGGGATCGACAAGACCAAGGCAGCCGCCTTCGACAGCAAGATGTTTGCCGGCCCCATCAGTCAGAAGACCTATGCCTGCTTCGTGCGGCGCTACGATGCCGGCCATCTGGCGCAGCATCCGAAGCAAAAGGTCAGCGCCATGAAGCTGCTCGTGACGGCCGAAATCCCGCCGGAAGAGAACACCACCAATTATTCGTTCCGTCTCGGCGTCCAATATCGCCACCGGCCCGGCAAATTCGACTCCAGCGGATCCTGCGGCCACGTCGTCGCCGAAGACAAGGGCGACGAAATCCGCCTTGGCTGCGGTGTCGATTGCGACGGCGGCGGCATCGATGTGGCGATGAAGGACGACAAGTCGGCCGTTATCCGTCTCGAGCGGATCATGCTGTGGCAACGCAACAAGCCGGACGATGGACCCAGCAACGAGCTGGTGGCCGGTACCGACGACGGAATCTTCCGGGTCGATCGCGCCGACTTACGCGAATGCGCCGAGCTCGTGACCGATCGCCAGGAACTCGCCGCGCTTAGGCACAAGTAAGATCCGCATAAGTAACAGGCTTCAGGGCGAAGAATTGGAGGACACCATGCATCGACGCAGCATCTTGTGGGCCGCGGCCTCAGCTTTCGGTGCAGCCTTTGCGGCGTCCCGCGCCAGCGCGGCCACCGAGGCGCCGGCGGCGAACAGGCTGAAGGTGGTCTATCACCTCTCCGACCTCGACAAGGTCAGCTTTGTGGTCGGCAACATCCGGAACCATCTCGACGGCGTCGGCGGACCGGACAATGTCACCATTGCGCTGGTCGTTCATGGCCAGGCGCTGCGGGCGTTCCACGCCTCCGCGGCAAACCCTGATCTGTCCAAACATGTCGGCCAGTTCGCCAAAGCCGGCCTCGAACTCGCCGCCTGCGGCAACACGATGAAGTCCCAGAAGGTCGGCGTCGCCGATCTGCTGCCAGGCTTCATTGCCGCCGACAAAGGCGGCGTGGTCCGGATCGCCGAACTGCAATCGCAGGGCTATCTCTACCTGCGGCCCTGATCGCAGTACCCGCGACCCTGGACCCGGCGCCCATTATCGTCACGAATTTGTGCGAGAACTGCAGCCATTCCCGGGGGTCATACCGCCTCGGGGATCGAACCGACGCGCATGGCGTTATCCTGATACGATCCATGGCGACCACATTCCGCCGGGCAACCCTTCCGCCACGTGTTGACATTCCCGCCTCGCCCCCGAAAGCTGCCGGGAACCCGCAAAACCGACCGACCGGACAGAACAGACATCATGAATCCCGTCAAAGCACTCGAAAACCATGGTCAGGCCGTCTGGCTCGATTTCCTCGCCCGCGGCTTCGTCGCCAAGGGCGACCTCAAGGCGCTGATCGACAGCGACGGCGTCAAAGGCGTGACGTCGAACCCCTCGATCTTCGAGAAGGCCATCGGCAGTTCGGATGAATATGACGGCGCGATCGGCCAGGCGCTGAAAAAGGGCGACCGCCCGGTAGCCGACCTGTTCGAGCACCTCGCCGTCGAAGATATCCAGCACGCCGCCGACGTGCTGCGGCCGGTCTACGACCGCTTGAACGGCGACGACGGTTTTGTCTCGCTCGAAGTCTCGCCCTATCTGGCGATGGATACCAAGGGGACCATCGTCGAGGCCGAACGGCTCTGGAAGGACGTCAAGCGCAAGAATTTGATGGTGAAGGTGCCGGCCACGCCGGAAGGCCTGCCCGCAATCGAACATCTGATCGGCGAAGGCATCAGCATCAACATCACGCTGTTGTTCTCGCAAAAAGTCTACCGCGAGGTCGCTGAGGCCTATCTCGATGGTCTGGAGAAGCACGTCCGCAACGGCGGCGATCCCAGCCGTGTCGCCAGCGTCGCCAGCTTCTTCGTCAGCCGGATCGATATCTGCCGTCGACAAGCAGCTCGACGACAAGATCGCCAAAGCCAACGACCCCAGCGAAAAGGAACGTCTGAGCGCGCTGAAGGGCAAGGTCGCGATCGCCAACGCCAAAATGGCCTATCAGGACTACAAGCGCCTGTTCTCGGGCGCGCGCTGGGACAAGCTCAAGGCCAAGGGCGCAAAACCGCAACGGCTGCTGTGGGCGTCGACCGGCACCAAGAACAAGGACTACAGCGATGTGCTCTATGTCGAGGAGCTGATCGGCCCCAACACCATCAACACGGTGCCGCCGGCCACGCTCGACGCGTTCCGCGATCACGGCACGCCGCGCGACAGTCTCGAGGAAAACATCGGGGATGCCCGCCACGTGCTGGAAGAGCTCGAAAAATCCGGCATCTCGCTCGATGCGATCACGACCGAGCTGGTCAAGGACGGCGTCAGGCAGTTCGCCGATGCCGCCGACAAGCTCTACGGCGCGGTTGCGCACAAGCGCGCGGCTTCGCTCGGCGGTGCGGTCGACAGACAGCAACTGGCGCTCGGCGACGGCATCAGGAAGGCGGTCGAGAAAAGCACCGAGGACTGGCGCGCATCGGCGAAAATCCGAAGGCTCTGGCACAAGGACAAGTCGGTCTGGAGCAATGACGACGAGAACAAATGGCTCGGCTGGCTGAACAGCGCGGCTGCCGCCGACGTCGCCGACTACGAGGATTTTGCCAAACGCGTCAAGGGGCAGAATTTTAGCGATGCCGTCGTGCTCGGCATGGGCGGGTCGAGCCTGGGACCGGAAGTGCTCGCCGAAACTTTCGCCAAGAAGTCCGGATTCCCGAAACTGCACGTGCTCGACTCCACCGACCCCGCGCAGGTGCGGGCGATGGAGAAGAAGGTCGACCTCGCAAAGACGCTGTTTATCGTCTCCAGCAAATCCGGCGGCACCACCGAGCCGAACGTGATGAAGGACTACTTCTTCGATCGCGTCTCGAAAACGATCGGCACTGAGGCGGCCGGCCATCGCTTCATCGCGGTGACCGATCCCGGTTCGTCGCTGGAGAAGGTCGCAACCAAACAGGGCTTTGCGCGCATCTTCCACGGCGATCCCACGATCGGCGGGCGTTATTCCGTGCTGTCGCCGTTCGGGCTGGTGCCGGCGGCGGCCGCCGGCATCGACGTGCGCAGCCTGATCAGGCACGCGCTCGCCATGGTGCGCTCCTGCGGCGCCGACGTGCCGCCGCATGAAAATCCGGGCGTGCAGCTCGGACTTGCGCTCGGGCTCGCCGGCCTCGAAGGCCGTGACAAGGTGACGATATCATCGTCGGACAAGATCGCCGATTTCGGCGCCTGGGCCGAGCAGTTGATCGCGGAGTCGACCGGCAAGGAAGGCAAGGGGCTGATCCCGATCGACGGCGAGCCGCTCGGCGATCCCGCGATTTACGGCAACGACCGCTTCTTCATCGATATCCGGACCGAGGGCGAAGCCGACGCCGCGCATGAGGGCAAACTCGCGGCCCTTGAGGCGGCTGGGCACCCCGTGGTCCGTATTGTCATGAAGTCGATCGACCATATCGGGCAGGAATTCTTCCGCTTCGAGATGGCAACCGCGGTGGCCGGCGCCGTGCTCGGCATCAATCCGTTCAACCAGCCTGACGTCGAGGCCGCCAAGATCAAGACCCGCGAATTGACGGCAGCGTTCGAGAAGACTGGCTCATTGCCGGCGGAGCAGCCGGTGATGGCTACGGCCGAGGCCGATATCTACACCGATGAGGCCAATGCAGCCGCGCTGCGCAAGGCCGGCGCCGACGGCACCCTCGGCTCCTGGATCAAGGCGCATCTGACACGTCCCGGCAGCGGCGATTATTTTGCGCTGCTGGCCTATATCGCCCGCGACGGCGGCTCGATCGGCACGCTGCAGAAGATGCGGCTCAAGGTACGCGATCATCATCACGTCGCGACCTGCGCCGAATTCGGTCCGCGCTTCCTGCATTCGACCGGCCAGGCCTACAAGGGCGGTCCCGACAGCGGCGTGTTCCTCCAGATCACGGCTGACGATGCCAGGGATTTGCCGGTGCCCGGACAGAAAGCGAGCTTCGGCATCGTCAAGGCAGCGCAAGCGCGCGGCGATTTCGACGTGCTGACCGAACGCGGCCGGCGCGCGCTGCGGGTCCACCTCAAGGGCGATCTCAAGCCTGCGCTTGCCGCGCTGGATGCCGCCATATCCGAAGCGCTCAACTAAGGGAATTTTGCGAATGCAGCTTGGCATGATCGGCCTCGGCCGGATGGGCGGCAACATCGTCCGGCGGCTGATGAGGAACGGCCACACGTCGGTGGTGTACGACAAGGATTCCAAGGCGGTCGCAGCGCTCGCGGCGGAGGGCGCCACGGCTGCCGGTTCGCTGGAAGATTTCGTGGCAAAACTGGAGAAGCCGCGCACCGCCTGGGTGATGCTGCCGGCAGGCAAGATCACGGAAGCGACCATCGAGGAACTCGCGAAGCTGATGCAGCCCGGCGACGTCATCATCGACGGCGGCAACACGTTCTGGCAGGACGACGTCCGCCGCGGCAAGGCGCTCAGGGAGCGCGGGCTGAACTACATGGATGTCGGCACCTCCGGCGGCGTCTGGGGCATCGAGCGCGGCTATTGCATGATGATCGGCGGCGACAAGGAAGTGGTCGACCGGCTCGACCCGATCTTCAAAACGCTGGCGCCGGGGATCGGCGACATTCCGCGCACCGATGGCCGTGAAGGGCGCGACGCCAGAATCGAACAGGGCTATATCCACGCCGGCCCGGTCGGCGCCGGCCATTTCGTCAAGATGATCCACAACGGCATCGAATATGGCCTGATGCAGGCCTATGCCGAGGGTTTTGACATTCTCAAGAACGCCAACATCACGGCGCTGCCGGAAGAACACCGTTTCGATCTCGACATCGCCGACATCGCCGAAGTCTGGCGGCGCGGCAGCGTGATCCCCTCGTGGCTGCTCGACCTCACCGCTTCCGCGCTCGCGGACAACCAGACGCTGGATCAATATTCCGGCCACGTCGAGGATTCCGGTGAAGGCCGCTGGACCGTCAATGCCGCGATCGACGAGGCCGTGCCGGCCGAAGTACTGACGGCGGCACTCTATGCGCGGTTCCGCTCGCGCAAGGACCATACGTTCGCGGAGAAAATCCTTTCCGCCATGCGCGCCGGCTTTGGCGGCCACAAAGAGCCGCCGAAGAAACCGGGCTCGAAGGCATAACGCCCATGGCGGTCGGAAAACTCGCACAGAAGAAACCCGATCCCTGCTCCTTCGTCATCTTCGGCGTCACCGGCGACCTCGCGCACCGGCTGGTGATTCCTGCCCTCTATAATCTCGCGGCTGCCGATCTGCTGCCCGAAAAGTTCTGCGTCGTCGGCATTGCCCGCAAGGGCATGACCAGCGACGAGTTGCGCGACAGCCTGATCAAGGGCCTGCACCAATACGCCACCCGAGCTGTGGACGATTCGATCGCCATGCGCCTCCTGGATTGCGTCACCTGCATCGAGGCCGATCCAAAAGACCCGGCTTCGTTCGACGCAATGAGCGAGCAGCTCGACAAGCTCGAGGCCGCGCGGAAGACCGGCGGCAACCGTCTGTTCTACCTGGCGACGCCGCCGAGTGCGTTCCTGCCGATCAGTCGCGAGCTCGGCCGTACCGGGATGCTGGCCGAGAATGGCGCCTGGCGGCGGCTGGTGGTCGAAAAGCCGTTCGGGACGGATCTCGTCTCGGCGATGGCGCTGAACAGCGAACTTTTGAAACTCGTCGAAGAACAGCAGATCTACCGGATCGATCACTATCTCGGCAAGGAAACCGTCCAGAACATCCTGGTGCTGCGCTTCGCCAACGGCATGTTCGAGCCGATCTGGAACCGCAACCATATCGACCACATCCAGATCACGGTCGACGAAAAACTCGGCGTCGGCCATCGCGGCAGTTTCTATGACGTGACCGGCGCGCTGCGCGACATGGTGCCGAACCATCTGTTTCAACTGCTGTCGCTGGTGGCGATGGAGCCGCCGGCGAAGTTCGACGCGCGCTCGGTGCGCTCGGAAAAGGCCGAGGTGCTGGCGGCAATCCAGACCCAGAGCGAGCCGGAAGCCCTGCACAATTCGGTGCGCGGGCAGTATCGCGCCGGCATCGTCGGCGAAACCGAGATCGAGGACTATCGCCGGACCAAGGACGTCAAACCCGCCAGCACCACCGAGACCTACGCCGCACTGAAACTGACCATCGACAACTGGCGCTGGGCCGGCGTGCCGTTCTACCTGCGCACCGGCAAGGCGCTCGGCGTCAAGCGCACCGAGATCGCGATCAAGTTCAAGCAGGCGCCGTTCGCCATGTTCCGCGACACGCCGGTCGACCGGCTGTCGCAGAATTACCTGATCATCTCGACCGAGCCGACCGAAGGCATCGCGCTGCAGTTCAACACCAAGGTGCCGGGCCCCACCATCAATATCGACGGCGTCGAGATGAAATTCCGTTACAAGGACTACTTCAAGGCCGAGCCGTCGACCGGCTATGAAACCCTGATCTACGACTGCATGATCGGCGACAACATCCTGTTTCAGCGCGCCGACAGCGTCGAGGCCGGCTGGCGGGCGGTGCAGCCCTTCCTCGACGCCTGGAAGAACGCCGGCGGCAAGGGGCTGAAGGTCTATGAGCCCGGCAGCGAGGGCCCCGAAGAGGCCAACGACCTCATGGAGCGCGATGGCCGCAGCTGGCGAAAGCTCGGTTAAAGATGGTGTCGAACGACAATCGCCATGTGATTGCCGTTGCCGATCCGGCCGCGATGGCGAAAGCGGCTGCGGAGCGCGTGATCGCAAGGATATCGGAGAATCCCGGCCGCGTGGCGATCTGCCTGACCGGCGGTTCGAGTCCAAAACAGCTCTACCAATTGCTCGCGACCGACGCATGGCGCAGCCGGATTCCATGGCAGCGCCTGCACTGGTTCATCGGCGACGAGCGTTTCGTGCCGGCGGATGATCCGCTCAACAACATGGCCATCGCGCGGGCGACTTTCCTGGACCGATACGCGCCGGCTTCAAACATCCATCCGATCCCGACCAGCACGGCCGACCCGGCCGATCCCGACCGAAGTGCGGCGCTTTACGAGCAGGAACTCAAATCATTCTACGGCGCGGACGAGTTGGACCCTGCCCGGCCGCTGTTCGATCTGGTGCTGATGGGTGTCGGCCCCGATGGCCATACCGCGTCGCTGTTTCCCGGCTACCCGACGATCGACGAAACCGACCGTTGGGTCACCGGCGTTCCCAAGGCCAACGTCGAGCCCTTCGTGCCCCGCGTCACGCTCACGCTGCCGGCACTTGCTTCCTGCCGCGAAATGCTGTTCGAGGTTGCGGGCGCCGGAAAACGCGCGATCTTGACGCGTGTGCTGGCAGGCGAGAACCTGCCAGCTAACCGCGCGCAATCCAACGGCGCGACGGTCTGGCTGGTGGATCGGGCGGCGTTGCCGGAGAATTTTCGTGGCTGATACGACAAACCCGTGCGCGCTGGTGGTGATGGGCGTCTCCGGCTCGGGCAAGAGCACCATCGCCGAGCGCCTCGCCGCGCGGCTGGGCTGGCGCTGCGAGGACGGCGACAAATATCACCCGGCCGCCAATGTCGCGAAGATGAGCGCGGGTCATCCTCTCACCGACGAAGACCGATGGCCATGGCTGCAGGCGATTGCCGACGAGATCGACCGTACCTGCAAGCAAGGCGAGCGCGCCGTCGTTGCCTGCTCGGCGCTGAAGCGCGCTTATCGGGACGTGCTCGTGCATGGACGCAGCGACGTTCGCATCGTCTTCCTGAACGGCACGCAGGAGCTGATCGCAGGCCGGCTCGCCGCCCGCAAGGGGCATTTCATGCCGCCGGGATTACTTACCAGCCAGTTCAAGACATTGGAGCCGCCGCAGCCGGCTGAGCGACCTATCACCGTATCGATCGACGCACCAGTCGAAGCCATCGTGGATGACATCATCCGTCAATTGAACCGGACTCCCGAATGACCCGCATTGCACTTGTCGTCTCCGATGTCGACGGCACGCTGTTGCCCAGGGACAAGATCCTCACCGAGGGCGCGAAGAACGCCGTGCGCGCGTTGCGCGAAGCCGGGATCGGCTTCACCATCGTCTCCAGCCGTCCCACTATCGGCATGGGCTTTCTGATCGAGCCGCTGGGAATCCGGCTTCCGATCGGCGCGTTCAACGGCAGCTCGATCGTCGATCCGCAGTTGAAGCCGATCGAGCAGCATCTGATTGCTCCGGCAGTCGCGCAACGCAGCCTCGACGTGCTCAACGAATTCGGCGTCGAGATCTGGCTCTTCACCAACGATCGCTGGTACGCGCGAGACCCGGATGGAGAATACGTACCGGGCGAAAAACGCGCGATCAAGGCCGATCCAACCACGGTTGCGGACTTCACGCCGCATCTTGTCCGGCGCCTGCAAGATCGTCGGCGCCAGCTCCGATGCGGCGCTGCTGGCGCGCTGCGAGGCAGCGATGCAGCAGGCGGTGGGGACTGAGGCGACCGCAGTCCGGTCGCAGACCTATTATCTCGACGTCACACCGGCCGGTCACGACAAGGGCACGTTCGTCGACGCCATGGCCAGGCGGCTGGAGATATCAGCCGATGCGATAGCCACTATCGGCGACATGCATAACGACCTGCCGATGTTCGCCAGGAGCGGCGTCTCGTTCGCCATGGGTAACGCGGCCGACGACGTCAAGCAGCGCGCCACCCACGTCACAGATACCAACGAGCGCGACGGCTTTGCCCGCGCCATCGAGACGATTCTGGAACTCGGCTAGTTCCATCCGGCTGTTGCGTATCGAAACAGCACGCAGAAATTGCGCGCTCCAAGCCAAATCAAGCGCGTCTAAAGGATAAATCCAGATGTCGTCAAAGCCTTTTGCCGGGAGATGCGCTTTATTACTCCTGTCGCCCCGTTCTCTTGGGGTTGCCGATCCTCACGCCACACTCGACCTCCATCGGGTGTGAATCGGCAAACGCGAGCCGGTATACATTCGCCGTAACCCTCCATCCGGGGGTGCGAAGGCAGGCCTCCCACAGCCCCAGCCTGCAACGGTCAGGATGGAAGCCGGCTCGCGTGACTTGAGTTTGATGACTACTTCGACCGCTGCATCGCCGGCTTCTCGGTGGATTGTTTGGCGGTGCTGAGGTTATGCGCGGTGTTGATCAGCGCGATATGGGTCAGCGCCTGCGGGAAGTTACCGGTCTGGCGACCGGCGCCGGTGTCGAATTCCTCGGCCAACAGGCCCAGATCGTTGGCGATCGCGACCACACGGTCGAACAGCGCCTGGGCCTTCGCGGTCTCGCCTGTCAACACATAGGCGTCGGCAAGCCAGAGGCTGCAAGCCAGAAACGCGCCTTCGATCGGCTGCGCCTCGTCTGAGACCTCGCGGGGATCATGCCGCAGCACAAAGCCGTCCCGCATCAGGTGCCGCTCGATGGCATGCAAGGTTCCACGCACACGGGGATCGGACGGCGGAAGGAAGCCGACCGACGGCAGCATCAGGATGCTGGCATCCAGCAGTTTCGATCCATAGGACTCGACGAACGAATTCAGCTCGCGATCAAAGCCCTTTTCGCAGACGTCGCGATGGATAGTGTCGCGCAGCATCAGCCACTTTTGCAGCGGCGCCTTGAAGCCGAATTTCTCGACGCTCTTGATGCCGCGGTCGAACGCGACCCAGGTCATCACCTTCGATGAAACATAGTGCTTGCCGTCGCCACGGCGCTCCCAGATGCCGTGATCGGGCTGGTCCCACTGTTCGGCGAGATGTTCCAGCACCGTGCATTCCAGCGCCCAGCTTCCCGCGTCGAGCTCGAGTTTGGCTACCCGCGACTGGTGAAAAGCGTCGATCAGCTCGCCATAGACGTCGAGTTGCACCTGCGCGTGCGCAGCGTTGCCGACCCGGACCGGCTGCGCGCCTTCGTATCCGGGCAGCCAGCCGGCTTCCCATTCCAGGAGCCGCCGCTCGCCCATGATGCCGTACATGATCTGCATACTGGCCGGAGACCCCGCCACCGCGCGCAACAGCCAATTGTGCCAGGCAGCGGCCTCTTCCGTGTAGCCCGAGTTCATCAACGCCAGCAGCGTGAACGTCGCATCGCGCAGCCAGCAGAAGCGATAATCCCAGTTGCGTGACCCGCCGAGCTTTTCCGGCAGCGATGTGGTGGGTGCGGCGACAATGCCGCCCGTCGGCCCATAGGTCAGCGCCTTCAGCGTGATCAGCGACCGCACCACGAGATCGCGATGTTCGCCTTGATGGGTGCAGCGGCCGCTCCATTCATTCCAGAACGCTTCGGTTTCCTGCAAGGCGAGCATGGGGTCGATCGGCGCCGGCACCGGCAAATGCGACGACCCGTAGGTGAGAACGAAGGGCACGGTCTCGCCCGCGCCTACCCAAAAATCGGCGACCGTGGTCAGGTCTTCGCCGCGGGTCTCGACCGGCGTTCGCAGCACGGTCATATCGGGCCCGCAGATCGCCAGCAGCCCCGAACCGTCAGCGTTCTTCTTGACCCAGGGAATGTCCGCGCCGAAGCCGAAGCGAATCACCAATTGCATCCGCAATTTCACCCGGCCGCTGACGCCGCGCACCAACCGTACCACGTCGGAGGCGTTGCCACGCGGCGGCATGAAGTCGATCAGCTCGACCACGCCATCGGCGGTCTCAAACCGGGTCTCCAGAATCAGCGTGTCGCCGCGGTACCGGCGCGAGGTCCTCGTGACCTCCTTCGCGGGCGCGATCAGCCAGCGGCCGTGCTCGGGGGTGCCGAGCAGCGCCGCAAAGCAGGCGTCGGAATCGAATGCCGGCCAGCACAGCCAGTCGACCGATCCGTCGCGCCCGACCAGCGCCGCCGTCTCGCAGTCACCTATCAGCCCGTAATCTTCGATCCTGTTCGACAAGGCTTCTCACCGCCTGGATCAATCCGACGCGCGTGACCGCTCGCGGGTCGCGGCCTTCAGCGCAGCGACGTCGATTTTCGAAGCGATCTGTTCCAGCGCCACCGGAAGCCTTCGCCGCCAGTTCGGGTGTTCATCGACGGTGCCGGGGATGTTGGGCTGGTCCACCACATCAAGCAAATCCTCCAGCGCGATCGCGAGCAGCCGGGATTTGGTCCGCGCCAGGAAATTCGCCACCGACGTGAAATCGTTACGCTCGATCGCGTGTTGGCGCAGCACGTCGTCCAGCATCGCCAGCGCTTGCCAGCGCCCATCATCACTTTCGCCGGGATCGATGCCGAGCGCGCGCTTGGTCTTGAGATCGCCGAACGAACGCCAGCCGGCATAGGTCGAGAGATCGTGGGTGTTGAAGGTGACGAGCGCGTTGGCCATGTAATGATCGATGCCTTTGAACGGCCCGTGGTCCTCGCGCTCGAACATCATCACCAGATACGACCAGATGCCCCAATCGGCGATCTGCTCGCGGAATCCTTGCGGCACGGTGCCGAGGTCCTCGCCGATCACGACGCAGCGGCTGGCGACGCTTTCCTGCGCGGTCGCCGCCAGCAGCGCCTCGAACGGCATCTGCACGTAAACCCCATCGGCGGCGCCAAATCCTTGCGGCACCAGGTAAAGCCGCTTCAGGCCCAGCACATGGTCGAGCCGGATCGCGCCGGCATGGCGCATCGCGGCGCGCAGCATCTCGCGGTAGGGCTCGAACGATTTCTGCTCCAGCCCGGTGGCGTTAAAGCCGGCAAGGCCCCAGCTCTGGCCGGCGGTGTTGAGCGGATCGGGCGGCGCGCCGACGCCGAGACGGCGCGAGATCGCGGCCTGTTCATTCCAGGCGTCGAACCCGTCGGACTGCACGCCGACGGCGACGTCGAGATAGAGCCCGACCTTCATGCCGAGCCGGTCGGCGCGATCCCTGGCCGCCGCCAGCTGCCGATCGGCGGTCCATTGCACGAACTCGACGAACTCGATCTCGGCCGCATCTCCGCCCTTGCGCAATTCGGCGCATCTGGCGTCATCCGGCTGCCGCCACGGCTCCGGCCATTCCCACCACGGTTTGTTGAACTTGTGGCGCAGCGCCTCGAAGCAGGCGAAGCGCAACAATAGCGGCGCGCGTTCGGCACGGAACTTCTCGAATTCCTGCCTGCGCCCTTGTGTCGCATCACGCCTGAAGGCGTCGAATGCCGACCGCAGCGCGCGCCATTTCAAGGCAGCGACCGCGACGTAATCGACGACGTCACCGGCCCTCGCCTGCGCCAGCGCGTCCCGCATCGTGTCGTCCTGGCGAACCTCCGGAATATTCCCGGGATCGACATAGAGTGCATTGAGAAACAGCCGGCTGTTCGGCGAGTACGGACTGCAGTCGCCGGGGCGATCGTCGAACAGCGCGTGCAGCGGATTGAGGCCGACGCCGTCGGCGCCGAGATGGTGGGCAAGCTCGATCAGTCCGGCGAGATCGGTGAAGTCACCGATACCCCAGTTTCGTGCCGAGCGGACACTGTAGAGCTGGACCGCAAGCAGCCAGCAGCGGTCGAAATCCCCGCCAAAGGCGCGTTCCGGCGCGGCTATCAACGGCACATCCTCGGTGGCCAAGGAGTCGTCCATCAACTTCAACCGGTGGACGCCCGACGGCAGGTCCGTCGGCCAGGCGATGACACGGTCGGAGGTCTTGCCTTCCGCGAGAACCCGCGAGCCTGTCACGATTTTCCATTGGACCGGGACCATCGCTGTAGCGGCGAGCGTGGTCTGCGCCGGCCGCCCGGAGCGGACCACGACCGGGCCGCCGATGAACGGCCCCGGGGTCTGCGGCGGCAGCGCATCGAGGATAATTTTAAGCGCGGCGGCATCCGTCACACGGCGGTGACCCTGACCGTCCAGGAATTCGGTCTGAATTCCCTGGCTTTTGGCTTGAGCGAAAAGATCCATTCGGCACGCACTTTGCACGTAAACGCCTGACGGGCGTCGCGAAATTGTCCAAATACAGGAAGGGGATAGACGGTGTTTAACGCTCTACCCGGACGCCGGTTCCAAGGGAACCTTTGTCCGCCGAGCGGCTTTCTACATATGTCTGGATCGTCTCCCTTTCAGCCAATGAAACGGGGACGTCATTTGCATGGCAATGGCATCACCGTGAACAAAAAAGCCCAAACCGGCGAAAACTCAAAAGCCGGCGTTTCCCTTCGATTCGATGCGGCCTACCCGTTGAACGACGGCGGCAGCTTCGCGATCGATGCAAGCGAAATGCCAGCGATTGAAGCTGATGGCGATGAACTTTGGTACAAGGATGCCATCATCTATCAGCTCCACGTCAAGGCTTTTGCCGACAGCAACAATGACGGCATCGGCGATTTCGCAGGGCTGACCGAAAAGCTCGGCTATCTGCAGGATCTTGGCGTCACCGCGCTGTGGCTGCTGCCGTTCTATCCCTCGCCCGGCCGCGATGACGGCTACGACATCGGCGACTATGGCGACATCAATCCGGATTTCGGGACGCTGAAGGATTTCAAGCGCTTCATCCAGGAAGCCAAACGCCGCGGGCTGCGCGTCATTACCGAGCTCGTGATCAATCACACCTCCGATGAGCACGATTGGTTCAAGCGCGCCCGCCGCAGCCAAAAGAATTCGAGCGCCCGCAACTGGTATGTCTGGAGCGATACCGACCAGAAATACCAGGGGACGCGGATTATCTTCACCGACACCGAGAAATCGAACTGGACCTGGGACCCGGAGGCCGGCCAGTTCTACTGGCATCGCTTCTTCTCGCACCAGCCCGATCTCAATTTCGACAATCCGCGCGTCGTCAGCGCGCTGGTGCAGGTGATGAAGCGCTGGCTCGACACCGGCGTCGACGGCTTCCGGCTCGACGCCATTCCCTATCTGTGCGAGCGCGACGGCACCAACAACGAGAACCTGCCCGAAACCCACGCCATCATCAAACGGCTGCGCGCCGAGCTCGACGCCTACGCCAAGGGCAAGGTGCTGCTGGCCGAAGCCAACCAGTGGCCGGAGGACGTGCAGGAATATTTCGGCCGCGGCGACGAATGCCACATGGCCTACCATTTTCCGCTGATGCCGCGCATCTACATGGCGATCGCGCAGGAAGACCGCTTTCCGATCACCGACATATTGCGGCAGACGCCCGACATCCCGAACAGCTGCCAATGGGCGCTGTTCCTGCGCAACCATGACGAGCTGACGCTGGAGATGGTGACCGACGTCGAGCGCGATTATCTGTGGTCGACCTATGCCAACGACCCCCGCGCCCGCATCAATGTCGGCATCCGCCGCCGGCTGGCGCCGCTGATGGACAACGACCGGCGCAAGATCGAACTGATGAACTCGCTGCTGCTGTCGTTCCCGGGCACGCCGATCATCTATTACGGCGACGAAATCGGCATGGGCGACAACATCTATCTCGGCGACCGCAACGGCGTACGGACGCCGATGCAATGGACGCCGGACCGCAATGGCGGATTCTCCCGCGCCGACCCGGCAAGGCTTTACGCGCCGACCATCATGGACCCCGTCTATGGCTATGAATCCGTCAATGTCGAGGCGCAGTCGCGCAGCCTGTCGTCGCTGCTCAGCGCCACCAAGCGGCTGATCGCGGTCCGCAAATCCACGCTCGCCTTCGGCCGCGGCACCATGACCTTCATCCGCCCGGAAAACCGCTCGGTGCTGTGCTATGTGCGCCAGTATCAGGACGAGGTCATTCTCTGCGTCGCCAATCTGTCGCGATCGGCGCAAGCCACCGAACTCGATCTCTCCGCATGGAAGGACCGCATTCCGCTGGAAATGCTGGGTCGCACCCGTTTCCCGGCGATCGGCGAACTGCCCTACATGGTCACGCTGGCGCCTTATGGCTTCTACTGGTTCGAGTTGCAGGAGCGCGACAAGTCGGCGCCGGCGGTGACACGGGCCGTGCCCGAATTCGAGACACTGGTGGTGCCGCTGGGAGCGACCTGGGTGTCGCTCGCGCGCGAACGCGGCGTGTTCGAGCGCGAGGTGCTGCCGGGTCATCTGGCGCGCACGCGCTGGTATCCGGAGCGATCGGCCAAGACGATCCAGCCGACGCTGACCTCGGCAGTCCCGTTTTGCGATATCGGCGACAACAAGCCCTGGTTGGCGTTCTTCAAGACGACGCAGCGCGGCGTCACCACGCGCTATGTCCTGCCGCTGCAGATCGAATGGGTGCGCTTCGACCGCGAGCGCTATAATCCGCGCGCGCTCGCCGCCGTCCGCCAGGGCGCCCGCGAAGGAACGCTGCTCGACGTCGCCACCGACCAGATCTTCATCGCGCTGTTGCTGCGAAACCTGCGGGAGTCGCTCACCGTCGACGAGAGCGAACAGGGCTTGCGGCTGGAATTCCGGCCGACCAGCCGCTTCTCCGACAAGCCGATCCGGCAGCCCGAACATATTCGCACGATCGAGTCCGAGCGGGCGCACTCTACCGCGCTGGTGGATAACGACTATGTCGTCAAGATCTACCGGACGCTGGAAGCAGGCATCAATCCCGAGATCGAGATGGGGCGTTTCCTCACCGATGTTGCGGGCTTTGCCAATACGCCGGCACTGCTCGGCAGCGTCGAACTGATCGAGGATGACCAGCGCAGCGCCATCGGGGTTCTGCATGCTTTCGTCCTCAATCAGGGCGACGCCTGGACGGTGACCGCGGCCTATCTCGATCGCTTCGTCGACGAACAGCGCCTGCTGGCGGCAAGCGAAACGGCGCGGAAGAGCGAAGATCAGGTCGCCTATCTGCGCTACATGTCGCAGTGCGGACGGCGTGTCGCCGAGCTGCATATCGCTCTCGCTGGTAACAAGGAGCTTGCCGAATTCGCGCCGGAGCCGATCAGGCGCGAAGATATCCAGCGCTGGACCGACGACATTACCGCCCGCTCCGAACGCATCCTCGACACGCTGAGGCAACGGCGCGATACGCTGAGAGAGGCCGATCGTGCGCTGGCCGATCAACTGCTGGCGCTGCAATCAACCCTGCCGGAGCGACTGAAGGCGCTGCTGCCGAAAAAGCCCGACGGGCTCAACATCCGTCATCATGGCGATCTCCACCTCGGCCAGATGCTGATCGTCAAGGATGACATTTTCATCGTCGATTTCGACGGCGAGACGCATCGTCCGATCGCCGAGCGCCGGCGCAAATTGCCCGCGGCACGCGACGTCGCCGGCCTGATCCGCTCGATCGATTATTCGACGACTGCAGCCCTTGAGCGCGCGCTCAAGGTGGCCCACGATGAGCAAGGCAAGCTTGGCGCCGCGCTCGCCGAGTGGCGCGACCGGGCGACGGCGGTATTCCTGACCGCCTATCGCGATACCATGGTTAATCAGCGCCTGTGGCCGGCCGGCCGTGACGCCGCCGAGGGCATGTTGAACTTCTTCCTGCTTGAGAAAGCGTGCTACGAGATCGAATATGAGTTGTCGTACCGGCCGGATTGGCTGCGCATGCCGCTGACCGGAATGCTTCGTATCTTGTCGCAACCGCCCCCTGAGGCCTCATGACCAAGCTACCCGCCGAGGCCTATGCGATCATCCAGGGCAATCACACCGATCCGTTCCACTATCTTGGCCTTCACAGCGAAGGCGGCCAGAACGTGGTGCGTGCGTTCCTCCCCGAAGCCTCCAACGTCGAGGCGATCGGCGAACATGGTGAACGGGCGCCGCTGACGCGGATCCATGATGCCGGGCTGTTCGCCGGCGCCCTGCCGAACGGCTCGACGCGCTACCAGTTGCGCGCCCGCTTCGGCGACAAACTGGTCGAACTCGACGACCCCTACCGCTTTCCGCCCGTGCTGAGCGACTTCGATCTTTATCTGCTCGGCGAAGGCACCCATCAGCGGATCTATGACAAGCTCGGTGCGCATCCGATGACGCTCGACGGCGTCGACGGCGTCGCGTTCGTGGTGCTGGCGCCGAACGCGCGCGGCGTCAGCGTGGTCGGCGATTTCAATTACTGGAATCCGCGGCGGCATCCGATGCGGGTGCGTGGCGTCGGCTATTGGGAGCTGTTCATCCCCCACGCCGGCGTCGGCGATCACTACAAGTTCGACATCATCGAACCCAACGGGCAGCATCTGCCGTTGAAGTCCGATCCGGTCGCCTTTGCCGCGGAAGTGCGTCCCAAATCCGCCTCGATCGTTTTCGATCAGGAGAAACTGCCGCGGCCGCGGCCCGCGCCGGCCGGCATCAACGCGCTTGATGCCCCGATGTCGATCTACGAGGTTCATCTCGGCTCGTGGCGGCGCAAGGGCAGCAATGAATGGCTGACCTATCGCGAACTCGCCGAGCAGCTTCCCGCCTATGTCAGGGATCTCGGCTTTACCCATGTCGAATTCCTGCCCGTCAGCGAGCATCCGTTCGACGGCTCATGGGGCTATCAGCCGACCGGCATGTACGCACCGACCAGCCGGTTCGGCTCCCCGGAGGATTTTGCGGCACTGGTCGACGCCTGCCATCGCGAGGGCATCGCCGTGCTGCTGGACTGGGTGCCCGGCCATTTCCCGGACGATCCCCATGGTCTCGGCCATTTCGACGGCACCGCGCTGTACGAACACGCCAACCCCCTGCAGGGCCGTCACCTCGACTGGGGCACGCTGATCTACAATTACGGCCGCACCGAAGTCGTCAATTTCCTGGTGTCGAACGCGCTGTTCTGGCTGGAGCGCTACGCCATCGACGGGCTGCGCGTCGATGCGGTGGCCTCGATGCTCTATCTCGACTACAGCCGGCCGCCGGGGGAATGGATTCCGAACCAGCATGGCGGGCGGGAAAATCTCGAAGCGATCGCGTTCCTGCGCCGCTTCAACACCGAGGTGTTCGGACAATATCCGCAGGCCACCACGGCCGCCGAGGAATCCACCGCATGGCCGCAGGTGTCGCGTCCGGTCGAATATGGCGGGCTCGGCTTCGGCTACAAGTGGAACATGGGCTGGATGCACGACACGCTGAAATATATCGGCAAGGATCCGATCCACCGCAAATTTCATCACGGCGATATCCTGTTCGGCCTGCAATACGCGTTTTCGGAAAATTTCATCCTGCCGCTGTCGCATGACGAGGTCGTGCACGGCAAACGCTCGATCCTGGGCCGGATGCCCGGCGACGACTGGCAGCGCTTTGCCAATCTGCGCGCCTATTACAGCTTCATGTTCGGCCATCCCGGCAAGAAGCTGATGTTCATGGGCTGCGAATTCGGCCAGGAGCGCGAGTGGAATCACGATTTTTCGCTGGACTGGCACCTGCTGGAGCAGACGAAGCATGTCGGCATCCAGTCCCTGATCCGCGATCTCAACCATCTCTATCGCACGGTGCCGGCGCTGCACGAGTTGGACTGCAGCCAGGCCGGCTTCGAATGGGTCATCACCCATGATTCCGGCGGCAACGTCTTCGCCTGGATCCGCAAGGGCAACGACGCGCGCGCCCGCTGCCTCGTGGTCGTGAATTTCTCGCCGAACGTCTATTACAACTACCGGGTCCGCGTGCCGTTTGCCGGCAAGTGGAAAGAGGTGTTGAATTCGGACTCCGCGCATTATGGCGGCAGCAATGTCGGCAATGTCGGCGAAGTCCGGACGCTGGAGGGGGCCATACCCGAACTCAATCTGACCATACCGCCGCTGGCCGCGATCTTTCTTGTACCGGAAAGCTGAGGCATGCGACTGACCGCGGGAAGCTCCGCACGCCTCGGCGCAAGCTGGGACGGAAGGGGCACCAATTTTGCGCTGTTCTCGGCCAATGCGGAGAAGGTCGAGCTTTGCCTGTTCGACGGCCAGGGCCGCCGCGAACTCGAGCGCATCGAACTGCCCGAGCGAACCGAGGACGTCTGGCACGGCTATCTCAACGACGTCTCGCCCGGGACAGCTCTATGGCTATCGCGTCCACGGCCCCTATGCGCCCGAGCATGGCCACCGCTTCAACGCCAACAAGCTGCTGCTCGATCCCTATGCCAGGCGGCTCGCCGGCCGGCTGGTCTGGAGCGACGCGCATTTCGCCTATCGCGCCGGCAGCGCGCGCGAGGATCTCTCCTTCGACCGGCGCGACAATGCCCGCGGCATGCCGAAGGCCGTCGTCGTCGACGAGACCTTCAACTGGGGCCGCCGCGAAATGCGGCCGAACATTCCCTGGGAAGACACCATCATCTATGAAGCCCACGTCAAGGGCCTGACCCAGAAGCGCGACGACGTGCCGCCGGGCCTGCGCGGCACCTATGGCGGGCTGTCCTCGCCCGCGATGATCGATCATCTCAAGCGCCTCGGCGTCACCACCATCGAATTGCTGCCGGTCCACGGGCTGATCGACGACCGCGTGCTGGTCGAGAAGAAGCTCTCGAACTACTGGGGCTACAACACGCTGGCGTTCTTCGCGCCGGAGGCGCGCTACGCGCAGGACAATGCGCTCGACGCCTTTCGCACCACGGTGGCGCGGCTGCACGATGCCGGCATCGAGGTGATGCTCGACGTCGTCTATAACCACACCGCCGAGGGCAACCATCTCGGCCCGACGCTGTCGTTCCGCGGCATCGACAACGCCTCCTATTACTGGCTGAAGCCGGAAAATCCGCGGTTCTACGACGACTTCACCGGCTGCGGCAGCTCGGTCAACCTGACCCATCCGCGCGTGCTGCAGATGGTGATGGATTCGCTGCGCTACTGGGTCGAGGTCTGCCATGTCGACGGCTTCCGCTTCGATCTCGCCACCACGCTGGCGCGCGGGCCGAACGGCTTCGACCGCAACGCTGCCTTCCTCACCGCCGTGCGGCAGGATCCGGTGCTGGCGACGGTAAAGCTGGTCGCCGAACCGTGGGACCTCGGCATGGGCGGCTATCAGGTCGGCGCGTTCCCGTCGCAATGGTCGGAATGGAACGACCGCTATCGCAGCGCGATGCGGCGCTACTGGAGCGGCGAAGGCAGCCTGATCGGCGAAATATCGAGCCGCATGACCGCCTCCTCCGACCTGTTCCACCACGACGACCGCTCGCCGCGCGCCGGCATCAACCACATCACCGTCCATGACGGTTTCACGCTGGCGGATCTGTTCAGCTACAACGAAAAGCACAACGAGGCCAACGGCGAAGACAATCGCGACGGCTCCAGCGACAATCACAGCAACAATTGCGGCCATGAAGGCCCGACCGACGATCGCCGCGATCACCGCGCTGCGCCGCCAGCTGCGCAAGAACCAGCTCGCCTGCCTGATGCTGGCGCAGGGCACGCCGCTGATGCTGGCCGGCGACGAAGTCGGCAACTCGCAGAACGGCAACAACAATGCCTATTGCCAGGACAACGAGATCGGCTGGGTCGGCTGGGAAAACCTCGGCCAGGAAGGCGAAGACCTCACCGATTTCATCGGCCATCTGACCGAACTGCGCCGGCGCTTCGGGCAAATCCGCTGCCAGCGCTGGCTCGACGGCCGGCGCGCCGACGGCTCCTACGGCGTGCTGTGGCTGACGCCGGCCGCCGAGGAGATGAAGGAATCGGACTGGAATTTTCCGGAAGGACGATTTCTGGCCTACGTGCTCGGACCGATGGAACAAGGGCAGGCGCCGATCTTTATCGTTCTGAACGCCGCCCCCGAAGAGATCGCGTTCAAATTGCCCGAAATGCCCGAATACAAGAGCTGGCAGCAGGTGCTGAACACCACCGAAGACGTCCAGGCAGCCGTCGATTTCGCGTCGGGCGCCGAGACCAAGGCGCCGCCGCGCTCGGTGCTGGCCTTTGCGGGCGCGGCATGAATGCGCGGCAATTCGGTCCCAGACTGACGAAGGACGGCGCTCTGTTTCGCCTGTGGGCGCCGGCGGCAAAACGCGTCGACCTGCTGCTGGAAACTGCCCACGCGATGACGCGCGGCGACGACGGCTGGTTCTCCGCCGAGATTCGGGACGTTGCGGCCGGCGCGCGCTACAAATTCCGCATCGACGACGAGATCGATGTCCCCGATCCGGCCTCCGCGTTTCAGCCCGACGACGTCTTCGGCCCGAGCGAGGTGATCGATCACGCGGCCTATCCGTGGCGCGCCGCCGACTGGCGCGGACGGCCGTGGCAGGAGGCCGTCATGATCGAAACCCATGTCGGCACCTTCACGCAGGAAGGCAGCTATCGCGCCATGATCGACAAGCTCGATCATCTCGTGCAAACCGGCATCACCGCGCTGGAACTGATGCCGCTGGCGGATTTCGCCGGCATCCCGCAACTGGGGCTATGACGGCGTGCTGTGGTACGCGCCCGACAGCGCCTATGGCCGGCCCGACGATCTCAAGGCGCTGATCGACGAAGCGCATCTGCGCGGGCTGATGGTGTTTCTCGACGTGGTCTATAACCACTTCGGGCCCGAGGGGAATTATCTCGGCCGCTATGCGCCGGGCTTCTTCACGGAGGCGCAGACGCCATGGGGCAGCGCGATCGACTACCGCGTGCCGCAGGTGCGCGCCTTTGCGATCGAGAATGCGCTCTACTGGCTGCGCGAGTATCGCTTCGACGGGCTGCGGCTCGATGCCGTGAACAGCATCGTCGAACCGGGCGGGCTCTCGATGCTGCACGATCTCAGCGCTGCGGCGGGCGAACTCGCCGCGGAAACCGGCCGTCACATCCATCTGGTGCTCGAAAACGGCGACAACCGCGCCAGCATGCTGGACGCCACGCAGGACCCGCCGCGCGGCAAATACCGCGCGCAGTGGAACGACGACTATCATCACGCCTGGCACGTGCTGATGACCGGCGAGAACGCAGGGCTATTACGGCGACTATCAGCGTTCGCCGCTCGACGACATCGCCCGATCGCTGTCGTCAGGCTTTGTCTATCAGGGCGAAACGTCGGCGTTTCGCGGCGGCAAGGCGCGGCGAGCCGAGCGGCGAGCTTGCGCCCACCGCCTTCGTCAATTTCCTGCAGAACCACGACCAGATCGGCAACCGCGCGCTCGGCGACCGGCTCGAAAGCGTGGCCAAACCGGAAGCGATCGAGGCCGCGCTCGCCGTCATGCTGCTGGCGCCCGCCATTCCGATGCTGTTCATGGGCGAGGAATGGGGCTCGAAGACGCCGTTTCCGTTCTTCTGCGATTTCAAGGGCGATCTGGCGGACGCCGTCCGCAAGGGCCGCCGCAGCGAATACGCCTGGGCCTATGCCGAAGTATGGCGACGAGATCCCCGATCCGCTGGAGCCATCGACCTTCCAATCCGCGGTGCTCGACTGGAATGAGCGCGATGAGCCGGTGGCGCAGCGGCGGCTGACGCGGCTGCAGGAGCTGCTCGCAATCCGCCGGCGGGAGATCGTCCCGCGGCTCGCCGGCGCGACCTTCGGCGACGCCAAGGCGGCCGACGATGGCCTGCTGACGGCCCATTGGCGCATGGGCGATGGCGCAACGCTCCGCCTGCTCGCCAACCTGTCGGATCGGGAAGCGGCCAATACGTCCGATGTATTCAAGGGAACCCTGATCTGGGGCAGCGAGTTGGGCGAGCGCGTCCCGCCATGGTCGGTGTTCTGGCGCATCGGATAGGAAAATGCCCCCGGCGATTCCGATCGCGACCTACCGCCTGCAACTTACGGCGGATTTCGATTTCGACGCCGCCGCCTCCGTCGTCCCCTATCTGAAGGCGCTCGGCATCACGCATCTCTATGCCTCGCCCTTCATGAAGGCGCGCAAGGGCAGCACCCATGGCTACGACATCGTCGATCACACCAAGTTCAATCCCGAGCTTGGCGGCGAGGCCGGCTTCGAGCGACTGAGCGCGGCGCTGAAGGAGCACGATCTCGGCCTGATCCTCGATTTCGTGCCCAATCATGTCGGCGTGCATTTTGCCGACAATCCGTGGTGGCTCGACGTGCTGGAATGGGGCCCGGCCTCGCCGCATGCGGTCTCGTTCGACATCGACTGGGAGCTGCTGCCGTACCGCGCGCGCGGCGGCGTGCTGCTGCCGATCATCGGCTCGTCCTACGGCCAGGCGCTGGAGAACGGCGAGATCGAACTGCGCTACGATGCCGACGAAGGCAGCTTTTCGGCCTGGTATTTCGAACATCGGCTGCCGATCGCGCCGGAGCGCTACAGCGAAATCCTGCGAACGATCGTCAAGGAGGCCGGCGCCGAACAAGAAGCGGCCGGCAAGGATATTCTCGCCCTCGCCTCGCGCTACCAGGGATTGCGCCATCCCAATCGCAAGGAAGCCCCGGCCTTCAAGGCCGAGTTGAAGGCGATCCCGGGAGGTGCGGAGATCATCGCGCGCGGGCTCGACGCCTATCGCGCCGGACCGGATCGCCCCGCGCAGACGCTGGCGCTGCATCATCTGCTCGAACGCCAGCACTACAAGCTCGGTCACTGGCGGCTGGCTTCCAGCGACATCAACTACCGCCGCTTCTTCGACGTCAACACGCTGGCCGGACTGCGCGTCGAGGATGCCGGCACCTTCGAGGCCATCCATCGCCTGGTCAGGCGGCTGATCGCGGAAGGAAAGCTGCAGGGCCTGCGGCTCGACCACATCGACGGCCTGCGCGATCCCGCGCAATATTTTCAGCGCCTGCGCCGCCTGATCCGCGAGGCGCAGGGGGGCAGCACCAAGCCATTCTACATGGTGATCGAGAAGATTCTCGGCGAGGACGAAAAGCTGCCTGCCTTCAGCGGCGTCCACGGCACCACCGGCTATGAGTGGATGAACGCGATCACGCAGGTGCTGGTCGACGGCAACGGCCTCGAGCCGCTCGACGAGATCTGGCGGCAGATCAGCAACAAATCGCCGAAGCTCGAGCCGATCCTGAAGGAAGCCAAGCGCCGGGTGCTGGAAACCCTGCTGACCAGCGAATTCACCGTGCTGACGCGCCTGCTGGCGCGGATCGCCAGCGGACATTACTCCACCCGCGACTATTCCGCCGACAGCCTGCGGCAGGCGCTCGAACTCTATGTCCTGCATTTTCCGGTCTATCGCACCTATCTGACGGCGTCGGGCGCGACCGGCCATGACCGCGCGCTGATCTCGGAGACGATCGAAAAGGCGCGCGCCGACTGGTTCGCCGCCGACGACGGCATCTTCGATTTCCTGCGCGATACGCTGACCATGGACCTGATCAAGCCCGGACGCGCCGCCCACAGCGCGCCGCGCGTGCGCCGCTTTGCGCTGAAGGTGCAGCAGTTCACCGGGCCGATGATGGCGAAGTCGCTGGAGGACACCGCGTTCTATCGCTACCACCGCCTGCTCGCGCTCAACGAGGTCGGCGGCGATCCGTCCGCCAAGGCGCTTTCTCTCGACGCCTTTCACGAGATGATGCAGACGCGCGCCCGGGAATGGCCGCACGGCATGACGGCGACCGCGACGCACGACACCAAGCGCGGCGAGGACGCCCGCGCGCGGATTATGGCGCTGGCGGAAATTCCCGGCGAATGGACCAGCGCCGTGGCGCGATGGAAAATCCTCAACGCGCCGCATCTCGTCATCGACGGCGAGATGCGCGCGCCGTCGGCGACGTTCGAATACATGCTGTATCAGGCGCTGCTCGGCGCCTGGCAAGCGGACGACGGCTCATTTCTGGAGCGGATGCAGGCCTATGCGCTGAAGGCGGCGCGCGAGGGCAAGCAGGAAACCAGCTGGCTCAATCCGAACGAGGCCTATGAGGCGGGCGTGCAGGCATTCATCGCGCGGATTCTCGATCCGTCGATCTCGGCCGAATTCCTGAACGCGCTCGAAACGCTGGCCCGGCGCGTCTCGCTGCTGGGCGCGCTGAATTCGCTGAGCCAGATCACGCTGAAGGCGACGATGCCCGGCGTGCCCGATTTCTATCAGGGCACGGAGTTCTGGGATCTGTCGCTGGTCGATCCCGACAACCGGCGGCCGGTGGATTTTGCCGAGCGGGCACGCGTGCTGGCCTCGCTGGAGACGCCGGATTGGGAACGCCTGGCGCAGAATTGGCCGAACGGTCATCTGAAGCTGGCCTGGACGCGGCATCTGCTGAAGCTGCGCGACCGAACTTGCCGATGTGTTCGCCGATGGCGACTACCAGCCGCTGGAGGTGAGCGGGCCGCACCGCGACCATGTCATCGCCTTTGCGCGGCGCCGCGGCCGCGATGCCGCGATCGTCGTCGCCATGCGATCGTTCGCGCCCTTCTCGGAAGGCGGCCGGGCCTGGCCGGGTCCCGAAAGCTTCGACGCGCATTGAACGTCGGCGGCTATGCCGTGGAAGGCTTTGCCGACGCCGATGCCGCGAAACTGCGGCTCTCCGACCTTTTCCGGCATCTGCCGGTCGCGGTGCTGAAGGCCAGATTCATGGCGCCGCGAAGCCGGCGCGAAAGCGCAATCGCGCATAGCCGGGGTGTCTGGACGCATCAGCTTCGCTTGGTCAGCAGCAGATTGCCGCGATTCCTGATCGCGGCCTGCGCGACTTCGGCAAAGCGCTGCAACAGCCACGGCAGCATGACTTCCACCCGGACATGATCGTCGGCGACATCGAGATGACCCGACGCCGCCTGCCCGAGCGCGCGGACGCGAAAGATCATGCGGTTGTCCTCCCATCGCTCCTCATCGACCTTCAGCACCGGCATGCTGGACGCGGCGCGCGTCAATCCCGTCTTGAGACGGCGCATCGCCTCCTCGCGGCCGAGGCGATGCGGAATCGAAACGACGAGCGGTGCGGACATCGGCAATATCCTCGGTCTGATCCAACTGCATGTAATTGCGCGCGGTTCGAAAAGAAGAGGCACGCGCAATATGGCGACTGCAAAAGATGGAACTTTCACGAGTTCCCGTTTGTTTTTCCGGCTGAAGGCAGAGCAAACAGGTGCCCGACTGCCGGGCTGAGGAGAACTACATGTCAATCGGAACAATCATCCTGATCATTCTCGTCATCGCCCTGCTCGGCGGCTTCAGCGGCATCGGCGGCGGACCGTTCTACGGCACCGGCTATTACGGCGGCGGCGGCCTCGGCCTGGTCATCGTGATCCTGCTGATCCTGCTGCTGCTCGGGAAGCTGTAAGCCAGCTGCATCGTCAGAATGGCGTCATGGCCGGGCTCGTCGCCGTGCCATCCACGTCTTTTCGCGATGCGTGCAGACGTGGATGCCCGGTACAGGCTCGGGCATGCGCTATGCGCGGATTTGCCGCGATTCTACTTCGCCGCCAGCTTCTTCATCGCCGCCTTGATCGACGACGCCGCGTCATCATAACCCTCCCACGCCTTGGTCTTGGCGAGCAGCGCCGGCACGGTGCGCACCGTGTAGCGCTTCGGATCGAGATCGCCGCGCACCTGCGCCCAGGTCAGCGGCATCGAGACGGTGGCGCCGTCGCGCGCGCGCGGCGACAGCACCGCGACCGCGGTCGCCATGCGGTCGTTGCGCAGATAATCGAGGAAGATCTTTCCCTTGCGCAGCTTCTTCGACATGTTGAGCAGATAGCGCTCGGGATCGTCGTTGGCCATCCACTGGCAAACGCCTTGCGCGAAGGCCTTGGCCTCCTTCCAGGTCACCTTGTCCTTGGCGCCGTAGAGCAGCGGCGTCACCACGTGCAGCCCCTTGCCGCCGGTGGTCTTGCAGAAGCTCTCCAGGCCGACGGCGGTCAGCCGCTGCCGCATCTCCTTGGCGGCCTCGATGACATCGGAAAATTCGACCTCCGGCGCGGGATCGAGATCGAACACCAGCCGGCCCGGCATGTCGGGCGCATCCGGCGCGCAATTCCAGGGATGCAGTTCGAGCCCGCCGATCTGCGCCACCGCCGCGAGCCCCTCGACGCGATCGATCTGCAGATAGGGCTTGCGATCGCCGGAGACCTTGACCAGCTCCAGCAGGTTCGACGTGCCCGGCATGGCGTGGCGCTGGAAGAACGTCTCGCCGTTGATGCCGTCGGGCGCGCGCACGCACGGAGCACGGCCGTCCCTTCAGATGGCCGATCATCCAGTCGCCGACCGCTTCGAAATAGCGCGCGAGATCGAGCTTGGTCACCGCCTCGCCGTCGCCGGCGTCCGGCCACAGCTCCTTGTCGGGCTTTGAGATGACGACGCCCATCACCTCGGCGGATTTGCTTCGCGCTGACGATTTGCCGGACTGCTCGACTTCAACGGTTTTGCCACTCTTGGTCATGGCGGGCTTCTCCGCCTCCACCTCGTCGGCCGGCTTGTCCTGGCGCAGCCCCTTGAACGCCGCCTGCCGGATATTGCCGCCGTCGGTCCAGCCGGCGAATTCGATCTCGGCGACCAGCTCGGGCTTCAGCCAATGCACGTCGCGGGTCTTCTTCGGCGCATCCTTGCCGCCGAACGGGCTCTTGTCGGAGGCCGCCGCCTTCAGCGCCGGCATGATGCGCCGGACCGTGTCCTGCCCGAAGCCGGTGCCGACGATGCCGACAAAGGCCAGATGATCGCCGCGATAGACGCCGGCCATCAGCGAGCGGAATTTGCCGTTGGTGGTCTTCCAGCCGCCGAGCACGACCTCATGCCCGGCGCGGACTTTGGCCTTGGTCCAGCTCTCGGAGCGGCCGGAACGATAGGGCGCGTCGAGTTTCTTGGAGACGATGCCTTCCAGCGACAGCTTGCGGGCCGATTCCAGCACGGCGTCGCCGTCGGTCTCGAAATGCTCGACATAGCGGATCAGTCTTGCCTTTGCCGCTGGCGCTCCAGCAATTCCTTCAGGCGCGCCTTGCGCTCGCCGAGCGGCAGGCGGCGAAGATCCTTGCCATCGGCGAACAGCAGATCGAACGCGAAGAAGATCAGATCGTCGGTCTTGCCGTCGGAAATCGCGGCCTGCAGCGTCGAGAAATCCGGCACGCCGTTGTCGATCGAGCGCGACGATCTCGCCGTCGATCAGCGCATCGGGCAGCGATTGTGCCTCCTTGGCGATGGCGCCGAATTTGTCGGTCCAGTCCAGCCCCTTGCGGGTCTTCAGCGACGGCCTCGCCGTCCTCGACCCGCAACTGCACGCGGTAGCCGTCGAACTTGATCTCGTGGCACCAGCCGTCCGCATTCGGCGGACGCTCGACCGAGGCGCAAAGCTGCGGCGCGACGAAATCCGGCATCGCGGCGACCTTCTTCGGCTTCGCCGACGTGCGCGGCTTTGCGGCGTCGCAGGCCGCGCGATCGAGGTCTTGCCCTTTGCGCGCGCCTCCGCGGCCTCGCCGCGGTTCGAATGCCAGACCGCGTCGGCCTTGGCCTTGCCGGCCTTCGCCAGCATGAACGGCTTTGGCGCCTTGCCCTTGCCCTCGGCGATCTGCTCCATCGACCGTCCCGAGGCGACCGATTGATCCTCGTCGAGGATGTCGTTGGCCTTGCCCTCCTTGGCGAATTCGTCGCGATGCTTGATCAGGAGCCAGTTGGTGCGCTTGCCGCCGTTGCGGTCGCCGTTCATCCGCACCAGCACCCAGCTGCCGTGCAGCTTGTCGCCGTGCAGGGTGAATTTCAGATCGCCCTTCTTGAAGCCGCGTTCGGGATCGTCGGATTCCCAATAGCCGCGATCCCAGAGCTGCACCGTGCCGCCGCCATACTGGTCCTTGGGAATGGTGCCTTCGAAATCGCCGTAATCGAGCGGATGATCCTCGACCTCGACCGCCAGCCGCTTGTCGTGCGGATCGAGCGAGGGGCCGCGCGTCACCGCCCAGGACTTGAAGACGCCGTCGAATTCCAGCCGGAGATCGTAATGCAGCCGGGTCGCGTCGTGCTTCTGGATCACGAACCGCCGCTGCTTCGACGGCGCGACCTTGACGTCGCCGGAGGGCTCCGCGGTCTTTTCGAAATCGCGCTTCTTCCGGTAGGTGGACAGATTTCTCAACGACACGGTCAAACCTCCACCAATCAGGCGCCATCGTGCGCGGCGGCAACACCGGAACCAAAACCCACAGTAACCGTTGAAGTTCCGAAACTCAGACCCTATCGCCGGAGATTGTAATGGCCCCTCGCGCCTATTGGAAAGGCTCCCTGAAACTTTCCCTGGTGTCCTGCCCGGTGCTGCTCTATCCGGCCTCGACCTCGGTCGAGAAAACCCGCTTCCACATGATCAACAAGGAGACCGGCAACCGGCTGAAGCAGCAGATGGTCGACGCCGAGACCGGCGATGTCGTCGAAAGCGACCAGAAGGGCCGCGGCTATGAGCTGAAAAAGGGCGAATATGTCGAGATCGAAAAGGAAGAGCTGGAAGCGGTCCAGATCGAGAGCAACCATACCATCGACATCGACAGCTTCGTGCCGAGGACGAGATCGACAAGCGCTATCTCAACCATCCCTATTACATCGCGCCCGACGGCAAGGCCGGCGTCGACGCCTTCGCCGTGATCCGCGACGCCATGAAGGACAAGGACCGCGTCGCGCTGGCGCGCATCGTGCTGACCAACCGCGAGCATGTCATCGCGATCGAACCGCTCGGCAAGGGCCTGCTCGGCACCACGCTGCGCTATCCCTACGAGCTGCGCGACGAGGACGATATTTCGACGACATCAAGAATCCCGAAAATCTCGAAGGACATGATCGAACTCGCCAGCCACATCCTCGACACCAAGGCCGCGCATTTCGATCCCTCGAAATTCAAGGACGAATACGAGAATGCGCTGAAGACGCTGGTCCGGCGCAAGGCCGCCGGCAAGCCGATCAAGGCCGCCGAGCGCGAGGAGAAGCCGGACAACGTCATCAGCCTGATGGATGCGCTGAAGCAGAGCCTGAAGGGCAAGGGAGCGGCGAAGCGGCGGACCGCCTCCCCGGCTCGCGCCGGGCGCCGCAGCGCCGCGCGGCGAAGAAGGCGCATCGCTCGGCGGCGCGGGCGCGCAAGGCGGGGTAACAAGACTCTCACCGTCATTGCGAGGAGCGAACGCGACGAAGCAATCCATGCTTCGACTTCGCTGGCGCGATGGATTGCTTCGCTTCGCTCGCAATGACGGCGTTGCTACTACTTCTTCGCCTTCCGCTTCTTCGCCGTCTTTCGCTTCTTCGCCGGCCTTCTTCGGCACCTTCTTGCCCTTGGCGCGCGCCTCGGAAAGCCCGATCGCGATCGCCTGCTTGCGGCTCGTGACCTTCCTGCCGGAGCGGCCGCTCTTCAAGGTGCCGGCCTTGCGCTTCTTCATCGCGCGCTCGACGTTGGCGGAGGCCTTCTTCGAATATTTTCGTGCCATGGATCATCTCCCGGTTGCCGGGAAAGTAATCCGACGCGCGGTCTGCGAAGGTTCCGAGCTGCGCTAATCCGGCGCGCGCAGCCGATAGCCGATGCCGGTTTCGGTCAGCACGAATTGCGGACGCTCCGGATCGGCCTCGATCTTCTGCCGGAGCTGGCGCACATAGACCCGCAGATATTGCGCGTCGGTCAGTTCGTCCCACAGCTCCTTCAACAGAAACCGGTGGGTCAGCACCTTGCCGGCGTGCTGCACCAGCACGCGCAGCAGTTCGTATTCCTTCGGCGACAGTTTCACGTCGCGGTCGCCGACCTTGACGATGCGGCGCACCAGATCGACCGAGAGATCGCCGGAGCGAAACACCGGCCGCTCGCCCTGCACCTGCAACTGATGCCGCAGCGCCGCGCGCATGCGCGCCAGCAATTCGTCCATCCCGAACGGCTTGGTCAGATAATCGTCGGCGCCGAGATCGAGCGCCTGGACCTTGCCGGCCTCGTCGCCGCGGCTCGACAGCACCACGATCGGCACGCTGTCGTTGCGGCCGCGGATCATGCGCAGCAATTCATGGCCCTGGATATCCGGCAGGCCGAGATCGAGAATGATCAGCGCCGGATCCTGGGCCAGCAACTCCAGCGCGATCTTGCCGTTGGAGGCTTCCAGAATCTCGTAGCCCTGCGTGCTCAGCCCCATCCGCAGCAATTTGCGGATCGGCGGCTCGTCGTCGATGACCAGGACCTTGATCGGCGGGTGCATTCATGCGGCGGTATCCAGCGCGTTCGATGCCGCCGGAATCGGCAGCCGGATGGTCAGCACCGCGCCGCTGCGGTCGGCGCGGTTGGCGGCCGAGATCGTGCCATGCATCGCCTCGACAAAGCCGCGGGAAATCGCAAGCCCAAGGCCGGTGCCGGGGCGGACATGGTCGCCCTTCTGCGCGCGATAGAACTTGTCGAACACGCTCTCCAGCTCCGCCGGCGGAATGCCGTCGCCCTCGTCGATGATCTGCAGCGAGACCTGGTTCTGATCCCGCGCGCTCCGGATCGAGATCGTGGTGTCGGCGGGCGCATATTTCGCGGCGTTGTCCAGCAGATTGAACAGCACCTGCTCGAACAGCACCGCGTCGAGCTCCAGCATCGGCAGATCGGCGGCAAGCTCCAGCGAGACCTTGTGATGCGCCAGGATCTTGCCGGCGCGCCGCAACGCGCTGCCGACGATCTCGCCGATATCGTGCCGCGCGGTATTCGGCACGATGGCGCCGGATTCCAGCTTGGTCATGTCGAGCAGATTGGCGATGAAGCGATTGAGCCGCTCGGATTCGTCGATCACGGTCGCCAGCAGATCGCGCTTCTCCGCGTCCGTCAGGCCGCTGGTCGAGATCGCGCATCGTGGAGGCGGCGCCGAGCACCGAGGCCAGCGGCGTCTTGAGATCGTGCGAGATCGAGGTCAACAGCGCCGAGCGCAGCCGGTCCGACTCCACCGTGCGCTTGACGCGGTCCATGTCCTCGACCAGCAGCACCCGCTCGATCGCGAGCGCGCCCTGATCGACCAGCGCATCGAGCAGACGGCGCTGGTCCGGCGTCAGCAGCGGGCCGGTCCGGTCGTCGTCGATGCCGATGACGCCGATCGGGCCGCGCCCGGTCCGCATCGGCAGGAACAGCCGCTTGGCGCCCGGCAGCGTATCCGAGCCGCGCCCGGCCGGGCGGTCGTTGCTCCAGGCCCAGTTCGCGGCGGCGAGATCGGCCTTGTCGAGCTCATCCTCGGGCGGATAGCCGGCCTTCACGGTCAGGACGCCGTCCTCCGGCAACAGCAGCACCACGCGCACCTTCAGCATCAGCGCGGTCTGGTAGGCGGTCGCCCACAGCACGTCGTCGAGCGTCGCGGTGCCCGCGAGCTTGCGGCTGAAGGCATAGAGCAATTCGGTGGTCCGCACCCGGCCGATCGCGGTATCGGCCTGGGTGCGCACGCGCGCCGCGACGTTGGAAACCAGGATCGCGATCAGCATGAAGAAGAAGAACGCCGCGACATTGGTCGGATCGGTGATGGTGAAGGTGTAGACCGGCGGCAGGAAGAAGAAATTGTAGCAGAGCGACGCCGCGACGCTGGCGAGCAGCGACGGCCACAGGCCGTAGCGGACCGCGACGACCACCACGGCGGTCAGGAACACCAGATCGACGTTCTCGATGCCGAACAACGGCTGGATCAGTTCGGCGGCGCCGAGGCCGACCGCGACGAACAGCGAGCGCCATCAGATAGGGCCGCGGATTGAACGGCTCCGGCCGCGCCGCGGTCTGCACCGCGGTCTTGGCGACGGCTCCGGCAGTTCCTCGCCGGCGATGACGTTGACGCTGATATTGCCGGCGCGCCGCACCAGATCGTGCACCACCGAGCCGCGCATCAGTTCGAACCACCACGAGCGCGTCGACTTGCCGATGATGATCTGGGTCACGTTGTTGGCGTGCGCGAAATTGATGACGTCGTCGGCGATGCGGCGTCCGACGCCGGGAATGGTGAGCGCCTCGCCGCCCAGCGCCTCGGCCAGCCGCAAGCGTATCGGCCAGCCGGTCGCGCTGCTCGTCGGTCAGTTGCAGGCTGCGCCGCGTCTCGATGCTGATCGCGGTCCACGGCGCATGCAGCCGGTCCGCCAGCCGCTTGGTGTAGCGCACGAGGCCCGCCGCGCGCGGATCCTCGCTGAGGCAGACCAGGATGCGCTCGCCCGCCGCCCAGGGGCCGGCGATCGCATTGGCCTGCATGTGGGTGAGCAGCTGCTCGTCGACCCGCTCGGCGGTCCGCCGCAGCGCCAGTTCGCGCAGCGCGGTCAGATTGCCCGGCGAGAAATAATGCTCCAGCGCCCGCTCGGCCTGCTTGGGGACATAGACCTTGCCCTCCTTCAGCCGCTGGATCAGGTCGTCGGGCGTGAGGTCGATCAGCTCGATGGCATCGGCGCGGTCGAACACCGAATCCGGCACGGTCTCGCGCACCCGCACATGCGTGATCTGCGCGACCACGTCGTTGAGGCTTTCGATGTGCTGGATATTGACCGCGGTATAGACGTCGATGCCGTGCGACAGCAGCTCCTCGACGTCGAGATAGCGCTTGGGATGGCGGCTGCCCGGTGCGTTGGTATGGGCGAGTTCATCGACCAGCGCGATCTGCGGACGCCGCGCGATCAGCGCGTCGAGGTCCATCTCCTCGAGCGTCTGGTCCTTGTAGTCGAGCCGCTTGCGCGGCAGCACTTCGAGGCCTTTCAGCAGCGCTTCGGTCTCGGCCCGGCCATGGGTCTCGACCACGCCGACGACGACATCGGCGCCGGCCTTCAGCCGGGCATGCGCGCTTTGCAGCATCTCGTAGGTCTTGCCGACGCCGGGGGCGGCGCCGACGAAGATCTTGAGCCGGCCGGCGCGACTGTCCTCGCGCCGCGCCGCTTCCAGCAGGGCCTCCGGCGAGGGACGTTGTTCGGGATCGCGGCGGGCGTGGACCATACGGCAATATAGTCCTCACGCCGGGCCCGGCCTAGGGCAGGACGGGTTGGACACAAAATTGCGAAAACAACCCCATGCAAAGTAGACCGCCGCGCTCATTTCGACGCGGCGCCGTCCAGCGCCAGATTCAGCGCCAGCACATTGACCCGGGGTTCGCCGAGCAGCCCGGCGGTCCGGCCCTGCGTATTCTGTGCGACCAGCTGACGGACAGCCTCCTCGGGCATCTTCCGCACCTTCGCCACCCGCGGCACCTGGAATAGCGCCGCCTCCGGCGAGATATCCGGATCGAGCCCGCTGGCCGACGTGGTGACGAGATCGAGCGGAACGGTGGCCTGCGGATTTTCCGCCTTCAACTTCTCGACATCTTCCTTGACCCGGTCGGCCAACGCCTTGCTGGTCGGCCCGAGGTTGGAGCCGCCGGAATTGGCGGCGTTATAGGGCGCAGACACCGTCTTGGTGGCATCGGCCGGATCCGGCGCCAGCGTCGCCGAGGGGCGGCCGTGGAAATATTTGTCGTCCTTGAATTCCTGCCCGATCAGGGCGGAGCCGACCACCTTGCCGTCTTTCTCGATCAGGCTGCCCTGCGCCTGCTTCGGAAAGATCGCGCCGGCAATCGCGGTCATCGCGAGCGGATAGGCAAGGCCCGTGATCAGCGTCAGCAGGACCAGTAGGATGATGGCGGGACGAATTTCGCGAAGCATGGTGGGTCTCCGTTAAGCCAGGTCCAATGCCGCGACCGCGAGGTCGATGGCCTTGATGCCGATGAAGGGAATGATGATGCCGCCGAGGCCATAGACCATCAGGTTGCGGCGCAGCAGCGCCCCGGCCCCGACCGCGCGATAGGCCACGCCCTTCAGCGCCAGCGGAATCAGCGCGATGATGATCAGCGCGTTGAAGATGATCGCCGACAGGATCGCGCTTTGCGGGCTCGCCAGGTGCATGATGTTGAGCACCTCGAGCTGCGGGTAGAACGCCAGGAACATCGCCGGGATGATGGCGAAATACTTCGCCACGTCGTTGGCGATCGAGAACGTCGTCAGCGCGCCGCGCGTCATCAACAGCTGCTTGCCGATCTCGACCACCTCGATCAGCTTGGTCGGGTTGGAGTCGAGGTCGACCATGTTGCCGGCCTCGCGCGCCGCCTGGGTGCCGGTGTTCATGGCGACACCGACGTCGGCCTGCGCCAGCGCGGGCGCGTCGTTGGTGCCGTCGCCGCACATCGCCACCAGCTTGCCCTTGGCCTGCTCGTCGCGGATCAGCTTCAGCTTGTCCTCGGGCGTCGCCTGCGCGAGGAAATCGTCGACGCCGGCTTCGGCCGCGATCGCGGCTGCCGTCATCGGGTTGTCGCCGGTGATCATGACGGTGCGGATGCCCATGCGGCGCAGTTCGGCAAAGCGCTCGCGGATGCCGCCCTTGACGATATCCTTTAGGTGGATGACGCCGAGCAGACGGCCGTCCTTGGCGACGGCAAGCGGCGTGCCGCCGGCCTTGGCGATCTCATCGGCGATAGCCTGCAATTCGCGCGCAGCCTCCGTGCTGACGTTCGGCTGGAGCGCGCGGACGGCATTGCCGCTCGCCATGGTCTGCGCCATGCCGCCGCCGATATAATTGAGGATCGCCTCGACCGCGCCCTTGCGGACCGACGACGACCCGGCGTCGATGCCGCTCATGCGGGTTTGCGCCGTGAAGGGAACGAAGGTCGCGGCAAGCTCCTTCATGTCGCGGCTGCGGATGTTGTACTTCTCCTTGGCCAGCACCACGATCGAGCGGCCTTCCGGGGTCTCGTCGGCGAGCGAGGCCAGTTGCGCCGCATCCGCCAGCTCCTGCTCGGTAACGCCACGGACGGGACGAAACGCCGTCGCCTGGCGGTTGCCGAGCGTGATGGTGCCGGTCTTGTCCAGCAGCAACGTATCGACGTCGCCGGCGGCCTCCACCGCGCGGCCGGACATCGCCAGCACGTTGAAGCGCACCAGCCGGTCCATGCCGGCGATGCCGATCGCCGACAACAGCGCGCCGATGGTGGTCGGGATCAGCGTCACGAACAGCGCCACCAGCACCACTACCGAGATCGAGCCGCCGGCATAGGCCGCGTAGCTCGGGATCGTCACGGTCGCGAACACGAAGATGATGGTGAGGCCCGCAAGCAGGATGTTGAGCGCGATCTCGTTCGGCGTCTTCTGTCGCTCGGCGCCCTCCACCAGCCTGATCATGCGGTCGATGAAGGTCGAGCCCTGCGCCGCCGTGATGCGGACGCGGATCCAGTCCGACAGCACCTGGGTGCCGCCGGTCACTGCCGATCGGTCGCCGCCGGATTCCCGGATCACGGGCGCGGATTCACCGGTTATCGCGGCTTCGTTGACGGACGCGACGCCCTCGATCACCTCGCCATCGCTGGGGATGTTGTCGCCGGCTTCGACGAGCACGACATCGCCGACTTTCAGAGCAGTGCCGGGCACCAGCCGACAGGTCTTCTCCGAACCCGTGAGCAACTTGGCCTGGCTCTCGGTGCGGGTCTTCTTCAGCGATTCCGCCTGCGCCTTGCCGCGGCCTTCCGCGACCGCTTCGGCGAAATTGGCGAACAGCACCGTGAACCACAGCCACATGATGATCTGGAAGGTGAATCCGAGGTTCGCGCCGCCGGTGACGACGTCGCGGATGAAGATCACGGTGGTCAACGCCGCCACGATCTCGACCACGAACATCACCGGGCTCTTGATCATCAGCCGCGGGTCGAGCTTGACGAAAGACGATAGGATCGCCGGCAGCAGGATCTTCGGGTCGAGCATCGTCGAGGCCGTCACCTTTTTCTGCAGTTTCATGGCTTCCATGGAAGTAACTCCAAAATGCGTTCGGTCAGAACAGGGTGTTGGCGTTCATGGCGAGGTGCTCGACGATCGGCCCGAGCGCGAGCGCCGGGAAGAAGGTCAGACCGCCGATGATCAGGATCACGCCGACGACGAGGCCGACGAACAGACCGCCGGTGGTCGGCAGCGTACCGGCCGACGGCGGGATCGATTTCTTGGCCGCCAGCGAGCCCGCAATCGCCATTGCCGGCACGATCATGAAGAAGCGGCCGACGAACATCGAACTTGCGAGCGTCAGGTTGTAGAAGAAGGTATTGCCGGTGAGGCCGGCGAAAGCCGAGCCGTTGTTGCCGGTGGCCGAGGTGTAGGCATAGAGCACCTCCGTAAAGCCATGCGGCCCGGCATTGGCCATCGACGCCACCGCCTGTGGCAGCACCACGCCGACCGCGGTCCAGCCGAGATACATCAAGGGCAGCACCAGGATCGCCAGCATCGCCATCTTGACCTCGCGCGCCTCGATCTTCTTGCCGACATATTCCGGCGTGCGGCCGACCATCAGCCCCGCGACGAAGATCGCCAGCACGACGAACAGCAGCATGCCGTAGAGGCCGGCGCCGACGCCGCCAATGATGATCTCGCCGAGCTGCATGTTGATCAGCGGGATCATGCCGCCGAGCGCGGTGAATGAGTCATGCATGGCGTTGACCGCGCCGCAGGAGGCCGCCGTGGTGATCACCGCAAACAGGCTGGAGGCGACGATGCCGAAGCGGACTTCCTTGCCTTCCATGTTGCCGCCGGAGAGCCCGAGGGCATGCAACGCCGAGGTGCCATTGGCTTCGGCCCAATAGGTGACCGTGACGCCGGCGAGGAACAGCACGCCCATCACGGCCAGGATCGCCCAGCCCTGGCGCTGGTTGCCGACCATGCGGCCGAACACGTTGGTCATGGCCGCGCCGAGCGCGAAGATCGAAATCATCTGCACGAAATTCGACAGTGCGGTCGGGTTTTCGAACGGGTGCGCGGCATTGGCGTTGAAGAAGCCGCCGCCGTTGGTGCCCAACATCTTGATCGCGACCTGCGACGCCACCGGGCCGACCGCGATCGTCTGCCTGGCGCCCTCCAGCGTCGTGGCGTCGACATAGGCGCCAAGCGTCTGCGGCATGCCTTGCCAGACCAGGAACAGCGTGTAGACCACACAGATCGGCAGCAGCACATAGAGAGTGCAGCGCGTCACATCGACCCAGAAATTGCCGATGGTGCGCATCGAGGAGCGCGAGAAGCCACGAATCAGCGCCACCGCCAGCGCAATACCGGTCGCGGCCGACAGGAAGTTCTGGTGCGTCAGGCCCAGCATCTGCACCAGGTAAGACAGCGTGCTCTCGCCGCCGTAGTTCTGCCAGTTGGTGTTGGTGATGAAGGAGATCGCGGTGTTGAAGGACAAGTCCTCGGCGACCGCGGATTGATCCTGCGGGTTGAACGGCAACAGCGCCTGCAGCCGCATCAGGCCATAGATGACCAGGAAGCCGCCGACATGGAACAGCAGCATCGCGACCGTATAGGTCAGCCAATGCTGCTCGCGCTTCTCGTCGACGCCTCCAATCCAGTAGAGGCCGGCCTCGACCGGCCGCAGGATCGGGGACAGGAACGTGCGTTCTCCGTTGAAGACGCGCGTCATGTACCAGCCGAGCGGTTTGACCAGCGCTAAGACGATGGCGCAGTACAGGAGGATTTGAATCCAGCCGATGACAGTCATGGTCGGGAATCCCTTAGATTTTTCTTGCAGGCAGCAGCAGATGAATGAGCGCAATCAGGAGCGCCGAGGTCACGACGAACGCCAGGATGACTTCGACCAGCGTGATCATGGCGAGCGCTCAGAACCGTTCGGGCCGCAGCAGCGCGTAGGTCAGGTAGAACAGCAGGCCCAGTGAAACGAGACCGGCGAGCGAATAATCGAAGATCATGGCCCCTCTCCTCACAAACGTTCGCAGGCATAGGCGTAACCTATGCCCGCCAGGAAGAAGCCTGCGCCAAGCGCCAGCATGACAATGTCCAGCATGGGATGTTCCTGTGCGACATGAACCGCGGACCGAACGGACGGCCGCGCTTTGATGGTGGTGAAGTGCCACCCGGCGCATAGGTTTTCGAGACGGAGCCAATGGTGAAGTTATAGGAATTCTCATAAAGACGACGCTCCTTCCGAGCGTCGTCCTGGCGAACGCCGCCGCACTTATGAAATCCCTATAACTCCGCGCCCCGCCCCATCTCGTTTTCAAATGGCGATTTAGCCACCTTGGACGTGCGGCTGCAGTTTCAGCCGAGCTACCCATGAGATGACGCCATGTCGCTTCTTGCAGAAACCCAAAGACCCGCTGAACTCGGCGATCGCATTCGCGACGCCTATGTGGTTACAGCCGAGTTCCTGTCCGACATTATCCACCAGACCTCCCGGCGCTTTCCCTCCGAGAGCCGGAGCAGCAAGACCGCCCGCGTCGAGCGCCTGATCCAGTCGGGCGCCTGGACCGACGCCGCGCTGGCGCTGATCGATCTCGAGCTGCCGCAATGGCAAATCCGCCGCATCGCCTATGACGAGGGCGAATGGCATTGCGCGCTGTCGCGGCAGCGCGAATTACCGGAATGGCTCGATCAGCCGGTCGAGGCCCGTCACACCGATCTGGCGCTGGCGATCCTGAGCGCATTCGTCGAAGCACAGCACATCAGCACGCCCGTGAGCCGGCCCAGCGTTCCCGCCGTACTGCCGGACCCCAACCCGCTCTATGAGCCGGTTCTCAGCGACAATTTCGCCTGACTTGCAAAAATCGCTCCGTCGCCACGCCCGATATCAAATTCGCGGGCGACGATAGCGCGCGCACCAGGTCAGCCCGATCCTGAAAGGACATCGCCGTGAAATTCGTCGAACCTCCGTCGTACAGCTCCTCATCGACCATCGTCTTCATCGGCAAGGACAAGGCTGGCCACTGGGTCGTCCAGGAACAAAACGGTCTCTTTGGCGGCCTGTTCGTCAACCGCACCGAAGCCGTCAAATACGCCCTGTTCGAGAACGGCCATCATCCCGAAATGATCATCGAACTGGCGCGCGAAATCGAGCTCGACATGGGCGGCAAGCCTGCCGCCCGACGGCGATACGCAGGTTGATCGCGAGAGCGCCGCAAGCGGACACGTGTCAGAAATCCCACTTGTCGCCGAGAACAAGCGGGCGTTGCGGATATTTCGCGGTGTCGTTTTCCGCCTGTCCGGCGGGGGCAGGCGTTTGCGCCCAATGGTAAGCACGCCTGTGGAGCATCAGCTCATTGCGGATGCGGCGAAGCTTGGCGGCGGCGATCGCCCGGTGCAACCTCCTCAAGGCGCGGCGAACGCGCTTGAGCGTCCGCATGATCGGGTGGTGGCCAGTGCCGGCTGAACCGTGCAGCCGGTCGTGGTGTGAATAAAGCAGGGTCATGGTGATCTTCCCTTCAGCGCGGTCAAACGCGCCGCGCTGAAGGGAAGATGTGAGAAGGCGCATAGGAATTCGAGATGGCTTGGCCCCATCCCGCATAGCGATCCCATAAAGATCGGCTATTCCGCGGCGGTACGCAATTCGGCCTTTTCAGCGCGCACGGCGCAGAACTTGAATTCGGGGATCTTGCCGAACGGATCGAGCGCCGGGTTGGTCAGCAGGTTCGCCGCCGCCTCGGCGTAGCAGAACGGCATGAACACCATGTTTTCCGGCACGTCGCGGTCGGAGCGCACCTTGACCTCGACCGCGCCGCGGCGGGTTTCCAGCTTGATGAAATCGCCGGGCCAGACGCTCAGGCGCCGCATGTCCTTTGGCGACATGAACGCCACCGCCTCCGGCTCGATCTGGTCGAGCACGCTGGAGCGGCGGGTCATCGAGCCGGTGTGCCAGTGTTCGAGCACGCGCCCCGTTGACAGCACCATCGGATATTCGTCATCGGGCACCTCGTCGGGCGCGATCACATGCGCCGGCACGATCTTGCCGCGGCCGCTTGCGGTCGGGAAACCCGTGGTGAAGATGATCTCGTTGCCGGGCTTGTTCGGGTCGTCGACCGGATAGGTGACCGCGCCGTCGCGCACCATTCGCTCCCAGGTGATGTTCTTGAGCGACGGCATCAGCTGTGTCATTTCGGTGAACACGTCCGCCGGGCCGTTGTAATTCCACGGCAGGCCCATCCGCTTGCCGATCTCCTGGATGATCCAGAGATCCTGCCGCGCGTCGCCGGGCGGCTTTATCACCTCGCGCGCCAGCTGCACGCGGCGGTCGGTGTTGGTGAAGGTGCCGGACTTCTCCGCGAAAGCCGACGCCGGCAGGATCACGTCGGCGTGGAACGCGGTTTCGGTGACGAACAGGTCCTGCACCACCAGATGATCGAGTTTTGCCAGCGCCTCGCGGGCGTGCTGCAAATCCGGGTCCGACATCGCAGGGTTTTCACCCTCGATATACATGCCGTTGATTTCGCCGGCGTGGATCGCGTTCATGATCTCGACCACGGTCAGGCCGCGCACCGGATCGAGGCTCTTCTCCCACAATTCTTCGAACTTGCCGCGGAGATCGACCCGGCCGACCGGCTGGTAGTCCGGCAGGAACATCGGGATCAGGCCGGCGTCGGAGGCGCCCTGCACGTTGTTCTGGCCGCGCAGCGGATGCAGGCCGGTGCCGGGACGGCCGACCTGGCCGGTGACCAGCGCCAGTGCGATCAGGCAGCGTGCATTGTCGGTGCCGTGGATGTGCTGGCTGATGCCCATGCCCCAGAAAATGATCGAGGCGCGCGAGCGCGCATACATCCGCGCCACTTCCGCAGCGTCTCGGCCGGGAATGCCGCAGATCGGCTCCATCTTCTCCGGCGGGAATTCCTTGATCTTCTCGGCGAGGTCTTCGAAGCCCTCGGTATAGCCCGCAATATATTGCTGGTCGGTCAGGCCCTCGGTGATGATGGTGTGCAGCATCGCATTGAGCATCGCGACGTCGCTGCCGGGCTTGAACGCGAGATGTCTGGTGGCATGCCGTGACAGCGACTGCCGCCGCGGATCCATCACGATCAGCTTGGCGCCGCGCTTGGCCGCGTTCTTGATATAGGTCGCCGCCACCGGATGGTTCACGGTCGGATTGGCGCCGATCACGATGATGACCTCGGCATCCATGGCCGCCGCAAACGGCGCCGACACCGCGCCCGAGTTCAGGCCTTCCATCAGCGCCGCCACCGACGAGGCGTGGCACAGCCGGGTGCAGTGATCGACATTGTTGGAGCCGAAGCCGGTGCGCACCAGCTTCTGGAACAGATACGCCTCTTCGTTCGAGCCTTTGGCGGAGCCGAAGCCCGCCAGCGCCTTGACGCCCTTTTCGTCGCGGATCTTGACGAGGCCATTTGCGGCAAGGTCGAGCGCCTCTTCCCAGGACGCTTCGCGGAAATGCGTGAACGGATTGGCCGGATCGACCTGGTCGTTGGAATCCTTTCTTGCATTCGGCAGCCGCACCAGCGGTTTTGTCAGCCGATGCGGGTGATGGATGTAGTCGAAACCGAACCGGCCCTTGACGCAGAGCCGGTTGTGGTTGGCCGGGCCGTCGCGGCCCTCCGCGTAGATGACCTTCTCGTCCTTGACCTGGTAGGTGACCTGGCAGCCGACGCCGCAGAACGGGCACAGCGAGTCGACCTTCTTGTCGGCATAGGTGACGCGGGTCTGGTTCTCGTCGAGCATGACAGACGGCATCAGCGCGCCGGTCGGACAGGCCTGCACGCATTCGCCGCAGGCGACGCAGGTCGATTCCCCCATCGGATCGTCGAAGTCGAACACGATCTTCGACCCGTGACTGCGATAGGCCATGCCGATGACGTCGTTGACCTGCACTTCGCGGCAGGCGCGCACGCACAGGCCGCACTGGATACAGGCGTCGAGGTTGACGCTCATCGCCGGATGGCTGCTGTCGCCCTGCCAGCGTTCGGCGGCGGGGAATCGGCTTTCGGTCACCTCGACCTTTTCGGCCCAGTGCCAGAACTTCGAATCCGGATCATGCGAGGTGGCCCGCGCCGGCTGGTCGGCGACCAGCAACTCCATCACCATCTTCTGCGCCGCGACGGCACGCGCGCTTTCGGTCTTCACCTTCATGCCGACGCTGGGCGTCCGCTTGCAGGAGGCCGCCAGCACCCGCTCGCCCTCGATCTCCACCATGCAGGCGCGGCAATTGCCGTCGGGCCGGTAGTCGGGCGCGGGCGAATAGCACAGATGCGGGATTTCCCGGCCCTGGCGATTTGCCACCTGCCAGATGGTCTCGCCGGCGTTGGCCTCGACCTGCTTGCCGTCGAGTTCGAACTGGATTTTTGTCATTCCGCCGCTTCCTTGAACTCGTCGGGGAAATATTTGATCACTGACGTTAGCGGGTTCGAGGCCGCCTGGCCGAGCCCGCAGATCGACGCATCGCGCATCGCCTGGCCCAATTCCTCGAGCAATTCACGGTTCCAGACCGGGCGCTCCATCAGGATCGCCGCCTTCTGGGTGCCGGAGCGGCAGGGTGTGCACTGGCCGCAGCTCTCGTCCTCGAAGAACCGCATCAGGTTCAGCGCCGCGCCCTTGACGCTGTCCTGTTCGGACAGGATCACGACCGCGGCAGATCCGATGAAGCAGCCGTATTTCTCCAGCGTGCCGAAATCGAGCGGGATGTTGTCCATCGACGCCGGCAGGATGCCGCCCGACGCGCCGCCCGGCAGATAGGCGTGGAAGGTGTGGCCATCGGCCATGCCGCCGCAGAATTCGTCGATCAGCTCGCGCACGGTGACGCCTGCCGGCGCCAGCTTCATGCCGGGATTCCTGACGCGGCCCGACACCGAATAGCTGCGCAGACCATGACGGTCGTTGCGGCCGTGGCTCTTCCACCAGTCGGCGCCCTTCTCGACGATGTCGCGCACCCACCACAGCGTCTCGATGTTGTTGATCAGCGTCGGCAGCCCGAACAGGCCGACCTGGAACGGATAAGGCGGCTTGTGCCGGGGCAGGCCGCGCTTGCCCTCGATGCTTTCGAGCAGCGAGGATTCCTCGCCGCAGATATAGGCGCCGGCGCCGCGGCGCATATGCAGCACCGGCCCGCCCGGCGGCAGTTTTGCGATCTCGCGCTCGAGGATTTCGCGCGAGGCCGGATATTCGTCGCGCAGATAGATGTAGATTTCGGTGGCCTCGACCACATGGGCGCCGATCAGCATGCCCTCGAGGAAACGATGCGGGTCGGTTTCGAGATAATATCGATCCTTGAAGGTGCCGGGCTCGCCCTCGTCGCCATTGATCGCCATCAGCCGCGGTCCGGGCTCGCCGAGCACCGCGCGCCACTTGCGCCCCGTCGGGAAGCCGGCGCCGCCGAGCCCGCGCAGCGACGCGTCGTCGAGCGACTTCAGCAAATCCTCTTTCGAAAGCGCCCCGGAGCGCAGCCGGTTGAGCAGCGCATAGCCGCCGCCCGCGAGATAGGCGTCGTAGTCGACATATTTGGGCAGATGCGCATGGGTCTCGCCGGCCTTCGCGGCGGCAAGCACGCTCGCGACGTGGCGTGATCGACGAAGTGATGGCCGACCTCGGCCGCAGGCGCGGTATCGCAGCGGCCGACGCAGGGCGCGCGCACCACACGAATGCCGGGGCCCGCCTTGTCCTGCAATTCGTGCAGCAGCGTTTCAGCTCCCAGCATCGCGCAGGTGAGCGAATCGCAGACGCGAATGGTCAGCGGCGCGATGTCGGCCTCGCCTTCCTTCACGATGTCGAAATGCGCATAGAAGGTCGCGGTCTCGAACACTTCGGCAAACGACAGCTTCATCTCGTCGGCGAGGGCTGCGAGATGCGCCGCCGAGATCTGGTGATACGTGTCCTGGATCAGGTGCAAATGCTCGATCAGCAGATCGCGCCGCCGCGGCAGGTCGCCGAGCAGCAGTTCGATCTCGTGGGCCGCGGTCGGATCGACCTGGCGCCCCTTCGGCGTCGCCTTGGCCCGCTTCCGTCCCGCACCGGGGTGCTCGAAGGGGCGGACCTTTTGCACGTCATGAACCATCGAAACGTCTCGTTCCTGCCAACTTGTCCGGCAACTCTATTCCGTGGCATGCCAGATGCCAAGAGGAATTCCAAGAGAAATTATGGCGTCCCAATAAGCATTTAAGGGGCATGCAGCCTCGCTGCCATGCCCCCTAACGATCCACCTCGTCGAGGCGCCGGGGGAACCGGCATGTCGGTCCCCCCGGGCCCGGCGATGTTCGATCAGAGTATCTTGACCGCGCTTTCCAGCGTCTTCCAGACGCCCCAGGCGAGCGGGATGCCGACGAACGCCCAGAACAGCGCCGCCTTGGCGTCGAGCCCGCCGAACCCGATGCCATACGAGCCTGACGGCCCGGACGCACCGGCGCTGGCTGACGCGGCCTGCAATTTTGCGACGTCCGCTTCGCTCATGTGCCACTTCGAGTCCACCGGCTTGATCAGGTAGTTGCAGATCAACCCGGCGACCAGCATCGCACAGAGGATATACATCGTGCTGTTGTAGAGCTGGTCGCGCGGAACACCGGCGGCGAGCTGGAATTCGCGCAAGTAGTTCACCACGACAGGACCGATGATGCCCGCCGTCGACCACGCCGTCAGCAGACGGCCATGGATGGCGCCCACGAACTGGGTGCCGAACATATCGGCGAGATAGGCCGGGACCGTCGCAAAGCCGCCGCCGTACATCGACAGGATGATGCCGAAGCCGAGCACGAACAGCAGCTTCGAACCCATCGCCGCAAAGGTCGGCGCCAGCGCATAGAGCACAATGCCCAGAATGAAGAACGTATAGTAGGTGTTCTTGCGGCCGATCTTGTCCGACAGCGAGGCCCAGAAGAAACGGCCGCCGATGTTGAACAGGGAGAGCAGTCCGGCGAAGCCGGCCGCGATTCCCGCGATCGTCGCCTTCTGCGTCGCGTCAAGCTGGTTGAAACCGACATCGGGCAACCCGATCAGCTTGCCCGCGAAGATTTCCTGCAACATCGGCGAAGCCATGCCGATCACGCCGATGCCGGCCGACACGTTGAGGCACAGCACCCACCAGATCAGCCAGAATTGCGGCGTCTTGTGCGCGTCGTTCAGGTGAACGTTGCTCTGCGAGATCATCGCATTGGCCTTTGAAGGCGGTGTCCAGCCTTCAGGCTTCCACCCCGCCGGCGGAATCCGGTAACGGAAGGCGCCGATCATCATGAACGCGAAATAGATGACGCCCATTGCGACGAAGGTTTCCCAGGCGCCGACCGACGTCGAGGTCTTGAAATAATTCATCAGCAGATTCGCCAGCGGCGCGCCGATCATGGCGCCACCGCCGAAGCCCATGATGGCCATGCCGGTCGCCATGCCGCGGCGGTCGGGGAACCATTTCACCAGCGTCGACACCGGCGAGATGTAGCCGAGGCCGAGGCCGATGCCGCCGATGACGCCGGAGCCTAGCCACAGCAACCAGAGCTGATGCGTGATAATGCCGAGCGCGCCGAGGAAGAGCCCCCCGCACCAGCACAGCGCCGAGACGAAGGCAGCCTTGCGCGGTCCTACCCGCTCCAGCCAGCCGCCCCAGACGGCGGCGGCGATGCCCAGCAGCACAAAGAACAGCGTGTACATCCAACCCATGCTGGCGACTTTCCAGTCGCAGGTAGTGGTGAACAGCTCCTGCATCAGCGACATGTCGGGACACGCCTTCGGCGCGGTCAGCCCGATCGCGCGCGACAGCGGCAGCCAGAACACGCTGAAACCGTAGGCCATGCCGATGCACAGATGAATGCAGAGCGCAGCGGGCGGCACCAGCCAGCGATTGAAGCCGGCGGTCGCGATCGTCCGCTCCTTGTCGAGCAATCCTGCTCCTGCGCCGGACATCGTTCCGGCGCTGCTAATTGACGTCATTCAACCCTCCCTGCAGCCGCCCTTGCCGGACCTGTCTGCTGTCTACGATCCCGTTGCCCCCTGCGCCGCAGCGGGCAGTCCCCTTCTTGCCGCCCACAACAAATTCCGGATGCGCCGGCATCGCCAAGCGCAAGCGAGAACATCAACCCCGGACTCGATTGGATATTTCCGATGCCCGCGCTGACCCGGATTTGAAAGTCGGTCTGCACGAGACGCCTCTTGCTGCAGACGCAACTCGATCTTCGCAGCGCTGCGAAGAAAATCATTGGGACAGAAGGCGGGACAGGTGTCGATAGGTAAATGGTAGGTATCAACCTAAGCAATCAATCGGATTTTTCTATCGACCCATTTGCTTTCTCGATCAGGAACACGATGCGGGTCTCCGCACGCTCCGTGATCTCGACCTTGTCGCCGGTTTCCCGGATCAAATTGGGAATATCGATCACCGACAGCGGATCGGTGCAGTGCACTTCGAGGAAGTCACCGGGCGAGACCGATTTCAGCGCCTTGCGCGTTTTCAACGCCGGCAGCGGGCATTTGAGGCCGGCGAGATCGAGTTTTGTCGTGGTCATGCCGGGAACATGGCGAAGCAGATGCACCTCGTCAATGCGGCGCGTCCGCAGCGTTCAAATCAGGCTCGCGTAGGACAGGAAGCCGACCGTCTGGCCGGGCGCCACCAGGGTGATCTCTTCACCGAGTTCGACCAGCCCGTCGGTATCGACCAGCGAGGACAACAGCCCCGCGCCCTCGCGCGGAAACTTGACCGCTTCGAGCGCGCCATCCGGAGCCTTGCGCAAGGTGACGCGGACATATTCGCGGCGGGCGATCTTTTTCCTGTAGGCAAAGCCGGCGCGAACCGGCATCGGCAGCAGCGGTTGCTGCCGCGCGCCCGACAGGGCCAGGATGGTCGGCCGCACGACGTGGACAAAGGTGACGAAGCTCGCCACCGGATTTCCCGGCAGGCCGATGAACGGCGTGCCGCCGATGATCCCCATCGCGACCGGACGCCCCGGCTTGATCGCCATCCGCCACAGCACGAGCTTGCCGACGCTCTCGACGCTGGCCTTGACGTGATCCTCCTCGCCGGTCGACACGCCGCCGGTGGTGAGGATGAGATCGTGCGCACCGGCGGCCTCGCGCAGCGCGCCGGCGAGCGCGGCGCGATCGTCCCGCAAAATCCCGAGATCGCTGACATCGCAACCGAGCCGGCCAAGCATTGCCATCAGCATGTAGCGGTTTGAATCGAACAGCTGCGCGGCGACGCGATTTTCCCCCGGCGAGACCAGCTCATCGCCGGTTGAAAACACCGCGACGCGGATGCGCCTCTTGACATCGAGTTGCGTCAGGCCGAACGCGGCGACCAGCGCCACATCCTGCGGCCGCAGCCGTTGGCCGGCCTGCAGCGCGGTATGGCCCGACGCAATGTCCTCGCCCGCGGGACGGACATTGGCGCCGGGCTTCAGGCCTGCCGGCAGCACCACCTTGCCGTCTTCAAGACGGACGTCTTCCTGCATGAACACAGTATCGGCGCCGTCAGGCATCGGCGCGCCGGTGAAAATCCGCACCGCCTGCCCCGGCTGGACCGGCGCATGCGCCGACGCGCCGGCCTGCACCCGCCCGGTCACGGCAAACGCCTGCTCTTGCCGTTGCGGCAGATCGCGGCTCGACACCGCGTAGCCATCGACGGCGGAATTGGTGAAGGGCGGCAACGGCAGCGGCGCCGTAACATCGGCTGCGAGGACGCGCCCGTCGGCGGCAGCGAGCGCAACTGTCTCGACCTCCGACACCGCGGTGACCCGGGCGGCGATGATGCCGACGGCCTCATCGACCGACATCATCGGGCCACCGAAGGCAAAGCAATCGTCGGACAATTGCGCCATGTCGCGTCTCAGCTCTCGCTCAGGCTTTTCGCCAACACCTCGTCGACCGGGATCGCGGCCTTGCGCATCATGGCCGCGACCGCCTCGATGTCATCGAGATGGGCGGTGGGAAGCGCGGTTTCAACCGGTGTGTCGGTGGCGATACCGGCCACGCCGGGATCGTCGGGAAACAGGAACGGCTTGCCGTTGGCCGCGCGAAAAACCTCGATCTTGCGATGCGGCTCGCGCTTGAAGCCCTCGATGACGACGAGATCGACCCGCGACAGCTTTGCCAGCAGTTCCGGAATTCGCGGCTCTTCGGCGCCGCGCAGTTCATGCATCAGGGCCCAGCGCTGGGTGGAGGACACCAGGACTTCGGTCGCGCCGGACTGGCGGTGCCGCCAGGAATCCTTGCCCGGTATATCGACGTCGAAGGCGTGATGGGCGTGCTTGATCACGGAAACGCGCAGGCCCTCCTTCAGCAAATGCGGGATCACGCGCGTCAGCAAGGTGGTCTTGCCGGCACCGCTCCATCCCGCGAGGCCAATCACTTTCATACCGTTCTCCGCACCCTCCAGCCGGAACCGGGCTGGGCATTCTCTTCAGGTGCTTTATATCGGGTGGCGGGTAAAGTCATGCTAACCTGTCTGTATGATGAAGATCGATAAAGCCCCCGTCCCCCTGATCGTGCCGAATCCCGACGATCCCAGGCTGACCGAGCGCGTCACCGGGACCGATCAGACCGGGGCTGTGGTCGAAATCCGGGTGCCGGTGGAACGGCCGCTGACGCTGTACCTGAACGCGCAGGAGATCGTCACCATGATGACGATCGGCGACTATCCGGAATATCTCGCGCTCGGCTATCTCCTGAACCAGAACATGCTGAAATACGACGACGTCGTCACCGAGGTCGAATATGACGACGATCTGCAGGTGGTGGTGGTGCGCACCGAGCACCACACCAATTTCGAGGCGAAACTGAAGAAACGCACGCAGACCTCGGGCTGCGCGCAAGGCACCGCGTTCGGCGATTTGCTGGAGGCCGTCGAAAGCGTGGCATTGCCGAAGGCGGAGCTACGCACCTCCTGGCTCTACCAGATGACGCAGGCAATCAACACCATGCCCTCGCTCTATCTCGAGGCCGGCGCGATCCATGGCTGCGTGCTGTGCAAGGAGGGCACGCCGGTCTGCTACACCGAGGATGTCGGCCGCCATAACGCCGTCGACAAGATCGCGGGCTGGATCTATCGCCACGGCGTCGATCCCGCCGACAAGATTCTCTACACCACGGGCCGGCTGACCTCCGAGATGATCATCAAGACCGTGCGAATGGGAATTCCGATCCTGGTGTCGCGTTCGGGTTTTACGGCATGGGGCGTCGAACTGGCGCGGCAGGTCGGGCTGACGCTGGTGGGGCGCACACGGGGCAAGCGCTTCATCGCGCTATCCGGCCAGGAGCGCATCGTGTTCGACCAGAATCTGGCCTTTGTCGAAGAGGAATCGGCGCGGCACAAGCGCAAGGGCGAAGACCGTGACGATTGACGCGACGTCAAGCGACGCGCGGCCTGTTCCAGGCGTGCTACTCGCCGGCGGACTGGCGCGGCGGATGGGTGGCGGCGACAAGCCGATGCGCCAGATCGGCGGCCGAACCATCCTGGAGCGCGTCATCGCAAGGCTTAAGCCGCAATGCGACGGGCTGATTCTCAATGCCAATGGCGATCCGGCCCGCTTTGCGGCGTTCGACCTGCCCGTGATCGCCGATGGCGTCGCCGATTTTCCGGGCCCGCTTGCCGGCATTCTGGCGGCGCTGGATTGGGCGGCGGCGAATCGGCCCGATGTTGAATTCATCCTGAGCGCCGCCGCCGACTGCCCGTTCCTGCCACGCGATCTCGTGACGCGGCTCCATGGCGCGCTGCGGGCGCAAAACGCCGAGCTCGCGGTCGCCGCTTCCGACGGTCAGTCGCACCCCGTGATCGGGCTGTGGAGCGTGGCTTTGCGCGAACAACTGCGCCACGCCCTGGTCGTCGAAGACATCAGAAAGATCGACCGCTGGACCGCGCGTTACAGGCTCGCCACCGTGACCTGGCCGACAACGCCGCTCGACCCGTTCTTCAACGCCAACACCATGGATGACATTGCCGAAGCGGACCGGCTTGCGGCGCTGGATGGGGGATAGACTCACTCCTCTCGTCATTCCGGGGCGCGCGGAGCGCGAGCTATGATGCGCAATTGCGCATCTGAGAATCCTTACTCCCGATCGTGGTTATGGATTCCGGGCCTGCGCCTAGAGGCGCATCCCGGAATGACGAAATTGCGTGATCCATTATCGCTTTGAACCGGATCGACGCCCACGGCGACCACTGAACGGCGAGGATCGACCCGCTGCGCCGAGATTTCCGATGATCGAGTTTCTCTGGGGAGTTCTGGTCTTCCTCATCCGGACGATTATTTTCGTCCTGGATATCGTGGTGTTTGTGTCGGACATCCGACACTTTGCCCGGTGGGCGACCGGCAGCGCCTCTATCGTCGACGTCCCCGCAGAAGCAAAGACCCTGCCACCCGCAGCCCTGCGCGCACTCGACGAGGCCGAACAGCGCCGCAAGGCAAATTACGCCGCCAATGGCACGGTCCAGGCGTCGTAGCCATAGACCCAGTCGGTATCGGTCCTTCCGCTGAGCCAGGTATTCGCCCGCGAGGTCTGCTGGATCCGCGCGGTGCGATCTTTGCGGCTTGCCTCGAACCTGCGAAACGCATTCGGCACGCCGTCACGCTCGACGCCGTCGAGGCAGCGCGACAGCACTGCGGCGTCCTCGATCGCCATCGCCGCGCCCTGCGCCATGTAGGGCGTCATCGGGTGGGAGGCATCACCGAGCAGCGTCACGTACCCTTCCGTCCATCGCTCCAGCGAATTGCGATCGACGATCGCCCATTTGTGCACGTCCGGGCACGCGGCCAGCACCTGCTCGACCTGCCGGTCGAACCCCGCAAAGGCTTTACGCAATTCCCGCACATCGCCCTTGGCCGACCAGGATTCGATCCGGAACTCCGGCTCCGGCTGGCTGGTGACGAGGTAGATTTCGCTGCGGTCCGGCTTGACGTAATAGATGACGATGTGGCGGTCCTCGCCCCACCATTTGGTGCAGTCGTCGATTTTTTCGCCGCCCAGCAGCGCGGCGGGATAGGTGGTGCGGTAGGCGATGCGCCCGGTAAAGTTCACCGGCGAGGTGCCGAACAAAATGTCACGCACGACCGAGTGAACGCCATCCGCGCCGATAACAGCGTCGGCGGTAGCGGTTTCGCCATTAGCAAAAATGAGACGAACGCCATCGCGAATCTTTTTCAGTCCGTCCAACTTGTGACCCAGTTTGACGTACTGATCGGGGACGGCGCTGGCGAGCGCCGCATGCAAATCGCCGCGATGCGCCAGCAGATAGGGTGCGCCGAACTTCTGTTCGGCGCTCTCGCCAAAAATCATGTCGAATTTGACTTCGCCGGTCTTCCAATCCCGGTTGTTCCAGGAGCGTGGATAGAACGACTGCGCGCGCAGTCTTTCCTCGAGGCCGAGCCCGCGCAGCACCTTCATGGCATTGCAGCCGATCTGGATGCCGGCGCCAAGCCGGGTGAATTGCGCGGCCTGCTCGTACACGGTGACGTCGATGCCGACCCGCCGCAGCGCCGCGGCCGCCGCAAGTCCGCCCATGCCCGCGCCGACAATCGCAACCGACAGAGGTCTAGCCATCGCTCCCCCAGACTTTTCTTCAAGCGTCAGGCCGGCCGAAAGCCCGCCTGCTGTAGTGCCGTGCGGCCCTCTTCCGACGCCAGCGCATCGAGAAAGGCCTGCACGGCGGCTCGTTGCTTGCGTACCTTCACCAGCGCGAAATCATAATGCTCTTCGGCAAAGGGAATGAAACCCAGGTCCGACGCATGGGCCACCGGCGCGATGGTCATGCCCCAGTCGGCACGGTGCTGCGCCACAGCCGCGGCGACCGCATTATGCGAGCGCGGTTGATTCCAGTAGCCATCGGGACGCGCGCCGGCGAGCAGCCGGTCGATCAGGATGCGCGTGCCGGCGCCCTGGTTGCGGTTGACCATGATGCAGGCGGGATCGGCGAGCGCTGCGCGCACCGCTTCCTCGGCGCTCAGGCCTTCGAAACGCGTATCGCCTTTGCGGAACACGATGCCCTGCATGCGCCGCCAGCCCGGCACCAGTTCGAGCCCCTCGGTGAGATAGGGCGTGTTGTAGGTTTCGGTCTTGTCGTCGAACAAATGGATCGGCGCGAAATCGCATTCGCCGCGTTTGGCTGCGGCAAGGCCTCCGAGGCTGCCGACCGCGATCGAACGCACCGAAAGGCCGGCGCGCGAAAGCGACGCTGTGACCAGATCGAGCCCGGTGCAGTGGCTGCCGACGATGACGAGATCCGGCACCCGCACATGCGGCGTGAACAGCGTCACCTCGGCCTCTGCGCCCGCCGGCATCTGATCGGCCAACGCGTCGATGCGCAGGAAACCATCGGCCTGTGCGAATGACGTGATCGCACCCGAGCCCTTGCCGGTCGGATAGGCGATCAAGCCGTCACTACCCTCGACCAGCGACACCATCACGAATTCGGTGCGGCCGAGTTCGCTGGCGATTCGCACCGGGAATCTTGGCGCTGACCTTGGCGTCCGAACGCGGCGGCAGCCCGGCCATGCGGCGCAGCACCGGCACGATCATGTCGTGGAAGGTGAACATCGCCGAGGTCGGAAAGCCCGGCAGGATCACCACCGGCTTGCCGTCGCACACCGCAAGACACAGCGGCTTGCCCGGTTTCAGCGCGACGCCATGCGCGATGATGCCGGGCTGGCCGAGCCGGGCGATGATGCGATGGGATACGTCGCCCGCGCCCTTCGAGGTGCCGCCCGACAGCACCAGCATGTCGCTGGTCTTGAGCGCATCGCGCATCGCGGCTTCGAGCCGCACTTCGTCGTCGGGAATGGCGCCGAGAAATACCGCATCGCCGCCGTTTTCCGTGATTGCCGCGGTAACGATCGCGCCGTTGGTGTCGTAGATCGCGGCCGGACCGCAGCGGCGAACCCGGCTGCACCAGTTCATCGCCGGTCGAGATGATGGCGACGCGCGGCCGGCGCGCTACGGCGACCTCGGCAATGCCGCAGGCCGCCAGCATGCCGATCTCGCGCGAACCGATGATGGTGCCGGCGCGCAGCAGCGCTTCGCCGCGCGCGATGTCGGAACCGGCATAGGAGACGAACTGTCCGGGCGAGGCGGCCCGGCGGATTTCGATCGCGCGCGGTCCGGCCGGCTGCGTGTGTTCGACCATCACGATGGCGTCGGCGCCGCGCGGCACCGGCCCGCCGGTCGCAATTGAAGTAGCGGTTCCCGACAGCACCGGCCGCAAAGGCTGCAGTGCCGCAGGCGATCACCTCGTCATTCAGGATCATGCGCACCGGCTGTCGCTTCGCCTGCGGAAGCGAGATCGGCGGAGCGCACCGCAAAGCCATCGACATTGGAACGATCGAACGGCGGCACGTCGATCGGCGCCACCACATCCTGCGCCAGCGCGCAGCCGAGCGCATCGGCGAGCCTTCGTTGCTCGCTCGGCACGACACGCGGAAACAACGCGGCCTCGAAACGCGCCAGCGCATCCTCGCGCGACAAAATGGTCAGGAACTGGTCCTGATCGCTGGTATCGCGGTCTTTCGGCTGGCGCGTCGGCGTCATGCGGGCATCCCTATCATTCCCGCAACATATAGGCATCGACCGCGGCGCCCGCAGCAAATCCTTCCGCAGCCGTCAGGCACCGTCAGCCAGGCCTCGGCGCGGGCGATCGCGTCGAGCGACAGGTCGCCAGCCGCCAGCGTCACCCATTGGCCCTGCTTACGCTCCAGCAGCACGATCTCGGCGATACCGACTGGGGATGCGACCTTGCGCGCCAGCGGCAGGTTGAGCGTCTTGCGCGGCCGGCGTCCCGACAGCCGATCGAGCACGGGCAATGCGAGCGTCCACCATGCCGCGAACGCCTGGTCCGGCGCGCCCGGCAGCACCACCACCGGCGTCTGACCGATGCGACCAACCGCCGAGGTGCGGCCGGGTTGCACGGCGATGCCGTGCGCGATGATTTCGCCGCGTTCGCCCAGCGCCGTCACCGCCGCATCGGTACGGCCGACGCCGCTGCCGCCGACCATCAACAGCAGGTCGCACGCGGCGACATCGATCGCGGCAGCAATCGATGCGGCATCGCGGCCGGCGGCGGCGACGGAAACCACGTCGGCGCCCGCAGTCCGCGCGCTCTCCGCGATCAAATCCGATGTCACCGTGCCGCCGGGAATATTGACGATGCGCAGGCGTGGCCGCCGCACCTGCAGTCTCGTTATTCCGGCAGCGCGCGCGATCAGGAGATCGCGCGCCAGGACACGCCGCCCGGCCACGACGATTTGGCTGCCGGCCGCAATATCGCCGCCGGCCCGGCGAACCCCCTGCCCCGGGATCGCCTCCGCCAGCACCTGCGGCATCGGACCTGATGCGTCGACGGAATCGGAATCGAGCACGCAGTCGCACCCCTCAGGGATGGCGTCACCGGCTTCGACCCAGATCGGCTGCGCCGCCAGCGGCAGCGGCGAATAGGACGATGCGCCGACGAGATCGCGGGCGCGCAACGCAAAGCCGTCGCTGGCGGCAATGTCATGCGGCGGCAGTGCGCCGAGCCGCGGCATATCGGCCGCGATGCAACGCAGCGCTTCCGCCAGCGGGAGTTCCGCAGGCGCGACCGGTTCCACGCCGTTCAGCAGCGCGGCGAGCGCGGCATCGAGCGGCGTCAGCGAAGTCGGCAAGCGCTGGTGCGAGGTCATGGCTCGGCTATGCCCTGAATCGGACCGGAAATAAACAGAACCGGATACCTCCAGCGGTGCGCCCCCTGCTTCCGGTGACATTGACGTCGCGGCCATTTAGTTGCAATCGAGACCAATTGGCGGAGGCAACCGCCCAAAAACGGCCAATGCGCCGACGCACAGGGAGAAGTCAGGATGTTCGTCCGGAATCTATCCATACTCGGCGCGCTTGCCGCCGCGATGCTGGCATCAACGGCGGCGCTTGCCCAGGTATCCGACGATGTCGTCAAGATCGGCGTGCTCACCGACATGAACGGCCCGGCATCGACGCCGACCGGCCAGGGTTCCGTGACGGCAGCGCAGATGGCGATCGACGATTTCGGCGGCAAGGTGCTGGACAAGCCGATCAGCCTGATCGTCGGCGACCATCAATTGAAGCCGGATATCGGCGGCGGCATTGCGCGGCGCTGGTACGATGTCGACCAGGTCGACCTGATCGTCGACGTGCCGGTGTCGGCGGTTGGGCTTGCGGTGCAGAACGTCGCCAACGAAAAGAAGAAGCTGCTGATCGTCCACTCCACGGGCACCGCAGACTTCCACGGCAAGTTCTGCTCGCCCTATGCGATGCAATGGGTGTTCGACACCCGCGCATTGGCGGTCGGCACCGCGCAGGCGGTCGTGAAGCGCGGCGGCGACAGCTGGTTCTTCATTACCGACGATTATGCCTTCGGCCACTCGCTCGAACGCGACGCCTCCACCGTCATCACGGCCAATGGCGGCAAGGTGCTGGGCTCGGTGAAGCCGCCGCTGGCGACGCCGGATTTGTCGTCGTTTGTGCTGCAGGCGCAGGCTTCGAAAGCAAAAATCATCGGCATCGCCGCCGGCCCGCCCAACAACATGAACGAGATCAAGACCGGCTCCGAATTCGGCGTCTTCAAGGGCGGCCAGCAGATGGCGGCCCTGCTGGCGCTGATCACCGACATTCATTCGCTGGGATTGCCGGCGGCGCAGGGCCTGCTTGCTGACGACGTCGTTCTACTGGGACATGGACGACAAGACCCGCGAATGGTCGAAGCGCTATTTCGCCAAGATGAACCGGATGCCGACAATGTGGCAGGCCGGCGTCTATTCCTCGGTGACGTCCTATCTCAGCGCCATCAAGGAGGCCGGCACCGACGAGCCGCTCAAGGTGGCGGCCAAGATGCGCGAAAAGCCGGTCGAGGATTTCTTCTCCCGCAACGGCAGACTGCGCGAGGATAATCTGATGGTCCACGACCTGATGCTGGTGCAGGTCAAGAAGCCGGAAGAGTTGAAATATCCGTGGGACTACTACACCATCCTGGCCAAGATCCCCGGCAACGAGGCGTTCGGCCCGCCGGATCCAGCATGTTCGCTGGTGAAGAAGTGACTGCGTAGCAGTCATTCCGGGCGGCTCGTAGAGCCGAACCTCAGATGCGCAATTGCGCATCGGGAATCTCGAGATTCCGGGTTCGCTTCGCGCCCCGGAATGACAATCGCCTGAGGCAGACGCCTCAGGCGATCGTCACTTCACCACCCCGATCTCGCGGAAATATTTCAGCACCCCCGGGTGGATCAACTCCACATTCGGCGCGGCCGCCGCCGTGCTGGCCGCCGTCGTCTCGCAGGCCTGCGGCAACTTCTTGCAGAACGCGGCCTCGACCCCGTGCAGCGTCTTCGCCAGCCGATAGGCCACATCATCGGGCAGGTTCTCGCGCGCGAGGACAAAGCTCCATGAGCCGACAGAGTCGATTGCCGCTGTCTGGGTCGGATAGCTGTTGGCAGGCACCGTCAGCGGCTTGAGAAACGTATGCTTGGCCCGGATGCGGGCGATCTCGCCAGCGTCGGGCGCGATGAAGCGGGCGCCGCCGGGCGCTTCCGCCATGGTCTTGAAGCCGGGCCAGCCGATTCCCGCGCCCCACAGCGCCGCGGCGCGACCGTCCAGCACCATGGCGGGGCCGTCCCCGGCGCGGTCGAGATAGATCGACTTGAAATCCTCGTCCTGCTTCAACCCGATGCCGTCGAGCATGTAGCGCGACAGGATCGGGAGTCCCGAGCCCTTGGCGCCGAAAGCGACCGGCTGGCCGACCAGATCGCGGATGGTCTTGTAGGCGCTATCGGCGCGCACCACGAACATGCCGGGGCTGGAATACATCGCGGTCAGGATCTTCAGCCTGGTCGCCGGCCGCCCGATGCCCATGAAGGCCTCATAGGAAGGTTCGCCCGCCACCAGCGCGATATCGAGCTGGCCCTGCTCCAGCATCGGGATATTTTCGTTGCTGCCCTTGGTGTTGCGCGGTTCGATCGACAGCGCCGAATCGGCGGCGTTCATGATTTCGGCAAAGGCGTTGCCATAGAGCGGAAAGCCGCCGCCCGGCGTCGCGGTTCCCAAACTGATCGTTGTCTTTGAAATGGGCATGGAGCTGTTCTTGCCTCCGTCTTGCGCGATCGCGCCGCCCGCCAGCAGAAGGGCGGCGACAGCACAAGCGATATGAGCGAGTTTCATTTTCGGCCTCAAGCGTCGTTTGCGCACGGATGATTGATCAACGCGCCGCGGAGGTTGTAGGCAAGCGTGGGCTTTTATGGAAGCATGCAAATAACGGAACGCAACGGTAACAAGAAAATGACGGGAAGCATAATGGCCGGATTTTCACGAAAAGCACTTTTGGCTCTGGTTTGTCTTTTGAGCCTTGCGGCAACCACCTGCCCTTCCAACGCCGCCGACTACCCCAACCGCCCGATACGCTGGCTGAACGGTTTCGCCGCCGGCGGACCGGTCGATACCGTCGCGCGTATCCTGAGCCAGTGGCTGTCGGATCGTCTCGGCCAGCAAGTCGTGGTCGAGAACCGCACCGGCTCCGGCGGCAACATCGCGGCCGCCGCCGCCATCAGTTCGCCGCCGGACGGCTACACGCTGCTGTTCGTCGCACCCAACAACGCGATCTCGACCTCGCTCTACAAGAAACTGCCGTTTGATTTCATCCGCGACACCACCCCGGTCGCCAGCATCATGCAACTCACCAACATGCTGGTGGTGTCGAACGCGACGCCGGCCAAAACCGTCAAGGAGTTCATCGACTACTGCAAGGCCAATCCGGGCAAGATCTCCTACGCTTCATCGGGTAATGGCACCTCGGTGCATATGTCGGCGGAGCTGTTCAAGGCGATGACCAAGTGCGACATGCAGCACGTGCCCTATCGCGGCTCGGCGCTGGCAATGCCCGACATCATTTCCGACAAGGTGCAGCTGATCTTCGACAATCTGCCGTCGGCGCTCGAGCAGGCCCGCGGCGGCACCGTGCGCGCGCTCGGCGTCACCTCGCCGCAGCGCTGGCCGACCGTTCCCGACGTGCCCGCGATCGCCGAAACCGTGCCGGGATTCGAATCCGTCGGCTTCTACGGCATCTCCGCGCCGAAGGGCACGCCGCCTGACATCGTCGACCTGCTCAACAAGGCGATCGGCGAAGCGCTGAAGGACCCCAAGCTGGTGGCGCGTCTTGCCGAGATCGGCGGCATTCCGAAGCCGATGACGCCGGCCGAATTCGGCAAACTGGTCACTGACGAGACCGAGAAGTGGCGCAAAGTGGTGGAATTCGCCGGCGTTTCGGTGGACTAAGCCCGGCATTGCCGGATTGCGACGACCCCTGTAAACGATGCCCGCACCGTTGCCGGCCGCCGTGCGCGGCCGATCGCGGCGGGGCCTGTAGCTCAATGGTTAGAGCCGGCCGCTCATAACGGTCTGGTTGCAGGTTCGAGTCCTGCCGGGCCCACCACGCTTCGCCCTGCGGGCTACGCGTGGCGCAGCCACGCGAGCCCGAAGGGCGAAGCGTGGTGTCCGGCGTAGCTTGAGCGCAGCGAAAGCGAAGACGGACTGTCGCCAGCAGCCGCGGCCGGCGCGGCTCGCCTCCCGACAAAAATATCGAAAACAACCCCATGCAAAGTAGCCGGCGGGGCTCGCATGGATGCCTTGGGCGGTCCCGCAAAAACATTTTGACACGTCGGGCAAATCAGGGGCACATCTACATCATCCCGCAATCTGTAGATGCCTGATCGTGCCCTGCCATCGGCGCTTCGCGCTCGACCATCAACGACGTGCATGAACGGGGTAATAGCCGGCTGATGGTTCAACCCGCCGCCTCGCGCAAGCTCGCCTCGTAGCGCGCATTCGCCTGCTCCCACAGGCGGCGCCTCTGCTCGCGGTCCAGCGGCTGCTCGTCCAGCGTCAGCGCGTCCCATTCGCTGCGCTCGGCGGCCAGGAAATCGCCGCCATAGATGTGGATCGCGCCAGTCAGCCGGTCGATCGGGTTGGTGACCGAATGGATGATGTCGGAGCCGAGCGCCACGGCATCTCTTGCACACAGCGCCTTCGCGCCGGCGGCCTCGACCTTGTTCGGGGTGCCCGGAATGCGCCGCCAGAAGATATTGTCCTCCCGGCCCGAGTAGACGCCGATCACGGCCCACATCCGGTGATCGTGCGGCATCACGATCATGCCCGGCGCCCAGATCACGTTGAGGATGGTCAGCGTTTCCGAATGGAAAAGCGTATGGCTTCCGGGGCGCTTCGGCTCACCAAGCCCTTTTAGGACGGCCGCCGGGTCGGACACGGCGCGTGCAAGGACCTCGCGGATTGCCTTGTGGCTCGAGTCGCCTGCGTGAGCCGCGCGGCAATCGGCAACAAATCGCTCGGTTTCGAACATGCCAATCTCCTTCGTGAGCGGGTCAGTGTCAGCGCAGTTGGCGCTGGCTATGCCAGCGCCAGACTCCGCCGCCGCAAACATGTCGCCCAAACCCGCCGGCAATCCTTCCGTGGTGGCAAGGCGTTCGGCTGGATCGGTCGTGTCCTCGGCTAAGCGCCGTAACCCGGCGCCAGTTTGAACGCGCCGTTCTTGAGCGAGTTGGCCTCGACCATGACGACCTGCTCGTCCGGGTAGCCATCGTGGCGGTCGGGCGTGAAGGAGATGTCGCCGTAGACGCCCCCGTACCCCTTGAGATTGTTGAGATAGCCGACGACCTGGTTCGGTTCGGTGCCGGCCTTCTTCATCGCTTCGGCGATCAGGTATGGCGAGTCATAGCCGACCGCGACCCACCACAGCAGCGTGTCGCTCACTTCGATTTTGGCGCTCTTCAGACGTTCGATGAAGGCGGCGGTGCGATCGGAAAGCTTGCCGTCGGGGCTATAGCAGACCGGGCGGAAATTATTGGGATAGACCTTGGCCCAGTATTCCGGCTTTTCCAGCAAGGCCATGGTCTGGCCGGAGCCGAGCGTGGTCTGGCCGACGATCGGCACGTCCCACTGCATCTGCCCGCGGGTATTGATGATGCGCGACAGGAAGCCGGGATTGACGCTCCAGGGCATGATCGCCTCGGCGCCGGCGTTGCGCATGCGCAGGATTTCGGGCGTCAGATCCGGATTGGCGGCGTCGATGTTGCCCTGGTAGACGACTTCGGCGTTCAGGGCCTTGAGCATCGGCACATAGGTGTTGACCGAGGCGGTGCCGTAACCGGAGGTATCGCTGATCACGGCCACCTTCTTGCGCTTGAGCACGTCGACCACATAGCGGTTGGCGGCGGCGCCGATCTGCTGGTTGGTGGGCGCGTTGCGGAAGCACATCGGGTATTTTTTGGGATCGGTGAGGGTGTCGACCCAGCACGGATGGAGTTGCGGCGTGTTGGCGCGCGCGAGCAGCGGCACCACCGCGAGCGACTCGCCGGAATTGACCGGACCCAGCATCACGCTCACCTTGTGCGAGTGGATCAGCTCGGCGGCGCCGTTCACGGCCTTGGTCGGTTCGCTCTGGGTGTCGCGGACGATCAGCTCGACCTGCCGGCCGTCGATGCCGCCGGCGGCGTTGATCTCCTGCACCGCGAGCTGGACGCCGCGATTGATCCCGATTCCGGTCGAGGAAGAGGGACCGGTGAGCGCTGGAAGATAACCGATCATGATCGGTTCTTTTGCCGCGATCGCAGGCCTGGCGACGGTGGTTGCAAGGACTGCGGCGGCGGACGCGAGCGCTTGACGACGGGTCAACGACATTTCGATTTCCTCCCTGAGTGTTCTTGATTGACTCCCAAACTTCTTGATTTCGGATTTTCTCGATTTCCGCGACGGACTATAGCCATGGCTCGGCGGTCCGCATAGCGATACCGTTGACACTCAATCCGGAGTTTTTGCGATCGCGTAAGGCCGTTATGGGAGCGCGCGTATGATGCAGCGCATCATACGGGGTTGATCCCACGCCGGCCGCGCTAGATCTTCGCCGGCTCGCCGCCCCAACCCAAACGCATCATCCCGTCATAGCCATCTTCCGTCCAAAGCGCCCTGTTCGGCCTGTAGTTGGCCGACGGGTACGCGTCATCGCGCCATTGCTTGAGCCGGGTGCGTTCCTTCTCGATCCATGTACGATCAGAGTCTGCCGATGTTCGGATTCTTGAGTGTGTCCTCGCACCATTTCAGCTGTTCCAGGAAAGCCTTGTACAGTTCGACTTCTTCCTTCTCGATCGGCGGTTTGGCGCAGATCCAGAAGTAATAAAGGTCCTGCCACGTTCCGCCGCTCAAGATCCCCGGACTGTCCTTGGTGTGCTTGACCGGGACATTGCTCAGATCCTTCGGGGAGACCGTCACTGAGGCGATATGCACCAGCGGCAGACCGACGATGTAGCCGGGATTCTGCCAGTCCTGGTTCGGATACATGCCGAAGGCCACTTCGATATACGCGCTCACGAACGCGCCTTCGCCATTCGCCAGCCGGTCGACGACATCGAGGCGCATTTGGGCCGCGAACTTTTCCAGCTCGGGCCGGAACGACTCCATCGCCTTCCTGATGATGTCGTCGTTGATGCGGTTCATTATTTTTTGCGCCACGAAGGCGATCAGAAGGCCGATTCCGGTGACTACAAGGAACCCTCCGATCGCGCGCGGCCAATTGGAGAGCATCGGCTTGACCGTAAAACTCCCTTGAGCCATGCGCGGACGGAACAGGGCCCGGATGCGCGCACTCAGACGCGTGGGGAAACCGCCCTTGTTCAGGATGCAAAGCTGCTTGCCGCCGCGAACGTATTCGGGGCCGACGACCGCATCGAAGTCCTTGATGTCGATATTGTGGGCTTGCTGGAATTCCTTGAAGAACTGGCCATACAGCTCGTTCTTCATCCTCACATACTCCAGGCGGCTCCTGTTCAGGTTCGCATTGTTGGTCCCGGGGTACATCGGCCGCGACATGAACTTCTGCCAGCGCGGGTCCGTCGTCAGGTCCAGAACCCTGCCGAGGGACTGACGGTCGATCGTCGCTTGCAGCACCTGCCATGATTTGTCGCCTGGTGCGCGTAGTTTGGCATATTGTAATGCGACATCCTCCTTGTCGGACAGGTACAGGCCATCGCCATAGTCCAGCAGGTTCTTTCCAGCCGGGTTGGGAGCCACTCCGACGCCTTCTCCGCGGAACCAGGTTTCGTTGCCCATTTGCGGTAAGCCTCGCTTGAGGTTTCTCTCAAGGCTTTCCTAAGGCTTCTCGTGAGGTTTCTCTTGAAGTTTTCCTTGACGTTTCTTTGGAATTTCGTTTCGCGGGCACGGACGCTGCAGCACGGCGCCTAGCCCATCCGCTCCCACAACTGGCGCACCAGCATGCCGGCGCGCTTCTCGATCGCCGCCGCCGCATCGAGCGCGAGGTCCTCGCGATAACGCCCCGCGATCAACTGCACGCCGATCGGCTTGCCGTCGTGCAGCGATACCGGCACGACCGCGCCCGGCAGGCCAAGCACATTGATCGCGGAAATGAAACGCAGGTCGTTCCAGAACAGCTCGCGCACACGTTCCCGCGCTGATGGCATCCTCACGCGGGCCGGGCGTCGGCATCACCGTCGTCGGCGCCAGCACCACCGGATAATCCTCGAAGAACAATTGCCAGGCGCGGATGTGGGTGCTGCGCGCCGCCGTCGCGCGCATCCAGCCCGACAGGTCGAGCGTGCTGGCCTTCGCCTTCATACCGTTCCAGGCCGTATGAAAGTCCTCCGAGGTCACCGCCAGCATTCCGGCTTCCTGCAGCACGACGACTTCATTGATGATGATGTCGCACCAGGTCTGCCAGACGCCGTTGATGTCGGGAACCTCGACCTCGCTGACGCGATAGCCCGCGCGCTCCAGATGGTCGGCGGCCTGCCTCAGCGCCGCGCGCACCGACGGATCGACGTCCATGTCGGCGGGCAGTTTGGCAAGCGCGACCTTGATCGGCCCTTTCGGCTTCGGACCGGCCAGAGGCGCGGGAACCCACCAGGGATCGCGCGGATCGCGCTGGCTCATCACTTCGAGCGCGAGCCTGACGTCGGCGACGCTGCGCGCCAGCGGTCCCTGCGCGGACATCAGATGGGCCAGCATCGGCCGCTCGGCCGCGGCGCTCTGATTGAAGGCGGGGATGCGTCCTTGCGTCGGCTTGATGGTGGCGACGCCATTGCAATGCGCCGGCCAGCGCAGGGAGCCGCCGATGTCGTTGCCATGCGCGATCGTGCCAATGCCGGCCGCCACCGCAGCACCTGCGCCGCCCGACGATCCGCCGCAGGTGATGTCGGGATCCCATGGGTTCAGCGTCAGACCATGCAGCGGATTGTCGGTGAAGCCGCGGAACGAAAATTCGGGCGTATTGGTCAGGCCGACGACAATCGCGCCGGCCTTCCTGAGATTGCGCACGACCGGCGCGTCGGAGGGCGCGATGATATTCATTTGCGCGGGCACCCCGTTGGGGTTGGGCCTGCCCTCGTAATCGACATTTTCCTTGATGGTGATCGGAACGCCATGCAGCGGGCCGAGTTCGCGCCCTTTGGCTTGCGCCTTGTCGGCCGCCTTCGCCGCCTTGAGCGCCTCGTCCGAGAGATCGACCACCACCGCGTTGAGCTTTGGATTGACCGCGCGCATGCGCTCGAGATGGACCTTTGTGACCTCGACCGCGGAAATCGCGCCGGAGCGGATCGCGGCCGCCGTCTGCAACGCCGACCACTGCCAGGCCGGTCCCTTGGGCAGGGCCAGCTTGCGGCCGGAGGTCTTCAGCGTGGATTTTTTCTTCGGCGCCGTTTTCCTGAGACCGCTTTTCCTGGCGCTCGCTATTTTCTTGGCCACGTTACACCTCCGATACCCCGTGATGGGAACGGTAAGGGCCGCGGGGATGACGTGCAAGGAACGAGATCATTCGCCTCGAGAACCGGCGGCAACCCCTCGCCGGGATCGCACGTTCCAGATCAGAACAACCCCGTCGCCGCTCGAACTGCCGTAACTTTGGCCCGGATCCTGCTTTGACAGGCTGCCGCTAACCTGATCCATTTCCGGCCGGGACAGACCCCTGCCACGGTGGGGGCATCGATAGGATGAACCAAGCATTCAGCACCAGCGAGGAGCCGAACCGATGAAAGAGCGGGAACTTCGAGACCTGATTGCGGAAGTCAAGACCGGCCAATTGTCGCGGCGGGCCTTTGTGCAGCGAATGATCGCGGTCGGCCTGACGGCGCCGATGGCCGGCATGATGCTGGCTCAATCCGGCGTGCCGATGCAGGCGGCCGAGATCCCCTACAAGCCGACCAAGGCCGGCGGCGGCGGGCTTCTGAAGATTTTGTACTGGCAGGCGGTGACCCTGCTCAACCCGCATTTCGCCGTCGGCACCAAGGACCAGGACGGCAGCCGCATCTTCTACGAGCCGCTGGCCGGATGGGACAGCGATGGCAATCTGGTTCCGGTGCTGGCCGCCGAGATTCCGAGCAAGGAGAACAACGGGCTGACCGAAGACGGCCTCTCGGTGGTCTGGAAGCTGAAACAGGGCGTCAAATGGCATGACGGCAAGCCGTTCACGGCCGACGACGTCGTCTTCAACTGGGAATATGCCCGGACGCCCGAGACCGCCGCGGTCTCGATCGCCAGCTACAAGGACATCAAGGTCGAAAAGGTCGACGATTTCACCGTTCGCGTGACCTTTCCAACGCCGACCCCGTTCTGGGCCGATGCCTTTGTCGGCACCTACGGCATGATCATCCCGAAGCATCTGTTTGCCGATTACATCGGCGGCAAGTCGCGCGATGCGCCGAACAATCTGAAGCCGGTCGGCACCGGCCCCTATATGTTCGACGACTTCAAGCCGGGCGACATCGTCCGCGGCAAGCTCAATCCGAACTACCACCTCCCCAACCGGCCGTATTTCGATACGATCGAAATCAAGGGCGGCGGCGACGCGGTGTCGGCCGCGCGCGCGGTGCTGCAGACCGGCGAATATGACTATGCCTGGAACATGCAGGTCGAAGACGAAATCCTGCAGAAGCTGGAAGCGGCCGGCAAGGGCAAGGTCCTCATCGTCGAGACCGGCAATATCGAATTCATCATGCTCAACTCGACCGATCCGGCGGCCGAGGTCGACGGCGAGCGCGCGAGCGTCAAGACCAAGCATCCGCTGTTCAGCGACCCGGCCGTGCGCCAGGCCATCAACCTGCTGATCGATCGCACCTCGATCCAGAAGTTCATCTATGGCCGGACGGCCGAAGCCACCGCGAACTTCCTCAACGCGCCGGCGAAGGTCCGCTCGAAAAACACCAAGTTCGAGTTCAACATCGAGAAGGCCAACGCGATCCTCGAGGCCGCCGGCTGGAAAAAGGGCAGCGACGGCATCCGCGCCAAGGACGGCAAGCAGCTCAAATTCGTGTACCAGACCTCCATCAACGCGCCGCGGCAGAAGACGCAGGCCATCGTCAAGCAGGCCTGCCAGAAGGCCGGCATCGACGTCGAGCTGAAGTCGGTGGTGGCGTCGGTGTTCTTCTCCTCCGACACCGCCAACCCCGACACCTATTCGCATTTCTATTGCGACGCGCAGATGTACAACACCACCATGACGCAACCCGACGCCGGATTCTTCATGAATCAGTATCTGTCGTGGCGGGCGGCGACCAAGGAAAACAAGTGGCAGGGGCGCAACGTCTCCCGCTGGCAAAGCAAGGAATATGACGACATCCACAAGCAGGCCGACCAGGAACTCGATGCCGTGAAGCGGGCCGCGATGTACATCAAGCTCAACGACCTCGTCGCGTCGGACAATTATATCCAGCCCCTGCTCCGCCGGCCGAAGGTCTCGGCCGTCGTCAGCAATCTGAGGGTGCCTCTCAGCGGCTGGGACAACGATCTGTGGCAGATCACGAACTGGTACAAGGAAACGTGAGGCCGGCGTTGAGACTTCCGATGCGCGGCAACTGAACGGGCGATGGCGGGACGACGATGGGAAAATATATTCTCAGGCGCCTGATCATCGCCCTGCCCAGCCTGCTCGGCATCAGCGTCGTTCTCTTCGTCCTGCTGGCGCTGGCGCCGGGCGATCCGTTCGGCGAACTCGCCACCAACTCCAACATTCCGCCCGAAGTCCGCGCGGCGCTGCGGGTGAAATTCGGGATCGACGATCCGATTTTCGTCCGCTACGTGCGCTGGCTCGCCGCGATGCTGCAGGGCGACTGGGGTTTTTCGTTCGCCAGCCGCATCGACGTCGACAAACTGATCCTGCAGCGCGTGCCGACCACGCTGTTCGTGGTCGGCTCGTCGCAGATCCTGGCGCTGGCGGTGGCGCTGCCGGTCGGCGTCTATGCCGCGATGCGGCCCTATTCGATCTTCGACCAGATCGCCAACACATTCGCCTTTATCGGCTTTTCGCTGCCGACGTTCTTCACCGGGCTGCTGCTGATCCTGATCTTCAGCGTCAATCTCGGCTGGCTGCCGTTCGTCTATCGCGCCGACATATCCGCCACCGGCTGGCTCTATTACTGGGAGTATTTCAAGCAGGCCATCATGCCGATCACGGTGCTCGGCCTGTTCCAGGCCGCCTCCTATACCCGCTACGTGCGCTCGGCCGTGCTTGACGTGATCCGGCTGGACTATGTCACGACCGCGCGCTCGAAGGGCCTCAACGAAGGCAAGGTCGTCATCAAGCACGTGGTCCGCAACGCCCTGATCCCGGTGGTGACGCTGGTCGCGCTGCAGATGCCGGCCGTGTTCGGCGGCGCCATCATCACCGAACAGATCTTCCGCATCCCCGGCATCGGCTCGCTGCTGATCACCTCCATCCTCGCCAACGACACGCCCGTCATCATGGCGGTGACGTTCGTGTTCGCCTGTCTCGTCGTCATCTTCAACCTCTTGGCCGATATCATCTATGGCTGGCTCGATCCCCGCATCTCCTATCGCTGAATTGGCCGTTCCGCTCGAGGGACGCAAGCGGCGCGCCTCGCCGGGCGAAGAAGTATGGCGAAAGTTTCGCCGCCATCGCATGGCGGTCGCAAGCGTCGTGGTGCTGGCGCTGTTGACGTCGGCGGTTTTGTTCGGGCCGCTGATCTGGCGCATGCCGATCAACGAAATCGATTTCACCGCGCGGCTCGCCACGCCCTCCTGGGTGCATCCGTTCGGCACCGACGATCTGGGCCAGGACCTGCTGGCGCGCATGCTGTACGGCGGACGTATCTCGCTTGCGGTCGGTTTCGCGGCGATGGCGGTCGCCATCATCGTCGGCACCCTGATCGGCGCGATATCCGGCATCTCCAGGGGCAGCGTCGACGCCGCGCTGATGTGGATCACCGACCTGTTCCTGGCGCTGCCGCAGCTGCCGCTGTTGTTGCTGGTGATCTATCTGTTCCGGGATTTCCTCAAGGGCTGGGTCGGCCCGGAAGGCGGCGTCTTCATCCTGATCGTCCTTGTCATCGGCGCCTTCCGCTGGATGCCGGTGGCGCGGCTGGTGCGCGCGCAGTTCCTGTCGCTGCGCGAAAAGGAATTCGTCGAAGCCGCGCGCGCGCTCGGCGCCACCACGCCGCGGCTGGTGATCCAGCATATCCTGCCGAACGCGCTCGGGCCGGTCATCGTCGCCGGCACCATCGACGTTGCGGCCGCGATCATCGCGGAATCGACGCTGTCGTTTCTCGGCCTCGGCTTTCCACCGGACATTCCGACCTGGGGACGTCTGTTGTATGACGCCAAGGACTATCTCGACATCGCGCCGCACTGGGCGCTGTTCGCGGGCGCTGCGATTTTCCTGACCGTGCTCACCATCAATTTCATCGGCGACGGATTGCGCGACGCGCTCGATCCCAGGAAAGTCATGTGATGCTGACGAGAGAGCGTGCGGCCGACCTCGAAGCGGTGAAGGCGGCCGAAGCCCCGCTGCTGGACATCAGGGGGCTCAAGACCCATTTCGCCACCGACGACGGCATCGTGCAGGCGGTCGACGGCGTCGATATCACCGTCGGGCGCGGCGAGACCGTTTGCGTGGTCGGCGAGTCCGGCTGCGGCAAGACGGTCACCGCACTGTCCGTCCTCAAGCTGATCGCGATGCCGCCCGGACGCATCGCCGGCGGACAGATCCTGTGGCAGGGCCGCGACATCGTGCCGTTGCCGCCGGAGGAGATGAACCGGATCCGGGCCCGGGAAATCGCCATCGTGTTCCAGGAGCCGATGACCTCGCTCAACCCGGTCTACACCATCGGCGACCAGATCGGCGAGGTGATCGCCCTGCATGAGGGATTGGGCCGCCGCGCCGTGCTGGAGCGGACCATCGACATGCTGGCGCTGGTCCAGATCCCGAACCCAGCGCGCCGCGTCAACGATTACCCGCATCAGTTCTCGGGCGGCATGCGCCAGCGCGTGATGATCGCGATGGCGCTGTCGTGCCAGCCAAAGCTGCTGATCGCCGACGAGCCGACCACGGCGCTCGACGTCACGATCCAGGCGCAGATCCTCGATCTGCTGCAGGACATGAAATCGCGCTTCGGCATGTCGATCATGCTGATCACCCACGCCATGGGCGTGGTCGCCGAGGTCGCCCAGCGCGTCGTGGTGATGTATGCCGGCAAGGTGGTGGAGGAAGCCTCCGTCGAGCGGTTGTTCGCCAATCCGCGCCATCCCTATACGCAGGGCCTGATCCGCTCGATCCCGCGCCTCGACATGGCGGCCACCCGCAAGACCCGGCTCCAGACCATCGCCGGCACCGTGCCGAAGCTGATCGCGCCGCCGCCCGGCTGCCGCTTCGCGGCACGCTGCAACTTTGCGACGGACGAGTGCCGGATCGCGCAGCCTGCCTTGCGCGAGCTCGAACCGGGTCACAAGGTGGCCTGCATCCATGCGGAAGCGACGGTCGTTCAATGAGTGAGCCGCTGCTCAGCGTCTCGCAACCTGACCAAGGAATTTCCGCTCAAGGGCGGCCTGCTCGGCCGCCAGTCCGGCAGCGTGCACGCGGTCGACGGCGTCGATTTTCACATCGACCGCGGCGAAACCTTAGGGCTGGTCGGCGAATCCGGCTGCGGCAAATCGACCACCGGACGCTGCGTGCTTCGCCTGATCGAGCCGACCTCGGGCGACATCCATTTTGAAGGCAAGAATGTCCGGCAGCTGGGCGCGGACGAGCTTCGCCTGCTGCGCCGCGACATCCAGATCATCTTTCAGGACCCTTACGCCTCGCTCAATCCGCGCATGAATGTCGGCGCGATCGTCGGCGAGGCCCTGATCATCCACCAACTGACGAAAACCCGGCGGCAGTTCGAAGAGCGTGTCGTCGATCTGCTGGAGACCGTCGGCCTGCAGGCGGATCATATGGGACGCTACCCGAACGAGTTCTCCGGCGGCCAGCGCCAGCGCATCGGGATCGCGCGCGCGCTCGCCGTCGAGCCCAAGCTGATCATCTGCGACGAGCCGGTATCGGCGCTTGACGTGTCGATCCAGGCCCAGGTCATCAACCTGCTGGAGGATCTGCAGCAGAAATTCGGGCTCGCCTATCTCTTCATCGCCCATGATCTGGCGGTCGTCGAGCACATCTCGGAGCGCATCGCCGTGATGTATCTCGGGCGCATCGTCGAGATGGCGTCGGCCCGCGAGTTGTACACCTCGCCGCGGCATCCCTACACCGAAGCGCTGTTGTCGGCGGTTCCTATCCCGGACCCGAAAGTGAAACGGCAGCGCATCCGGTTGCAGGGCGAAGTGCCGAGCCCGATCAACCCGCCAACCGGCTGCCATTTTCACACCCGATGCCCGATCGCTCAGCCGCGATGCAGCGCTGAGGCGCCGCCGCTCAAGCAAAGCGCCGACGGGCACTGGGTCGCCTGTCATTTCCGCTGAAACGACCGCGGCTGTCGCGGGAATGGGCAATCCCCCACATGGGCCGGCGGGTGGCCGGCATGGCAAACCAAAGAGTCCGCGCCCGCGATGCAGCCGAATTTCCGTACGAACGTAGGGTGTTAAAGGATACGCCCGGGGTTTCATTGTGGCTTGTCGCCGGGCTATCTTTAGTTCTAACGTTCCCGCAAGTTCCATTCCGACCGCGCCATCAGGAGCGAACAATCCGGGCACCGGCGGGCAACAAAATGAAGCACAAAAACCAGACATTTGGGAGGATCAATGAAACGCAGGACGCTTCTCGGCGCCACGATCGCCATCGCCGTAGTCGGATGGCTCGGACTGACCTCAGGCGCCGTCGCCCAGCAGGCGCCGATCAAGATCGGCATGAGCATGGCGCAAACCGGCGGTCTCGCCGGCGGCGGCAAGGCCTCGCTGCTTGGCATCGAGATCTGGCGCGACGACGTCAACGCCAAAGGCGGCCTGCTCGGCCGCAAGGTCGAACTCGTCGTCTATGACGACAAGTCGAGCGCTTCGGAAACGCCCGCGATCTATTCCAAGCTGCTGGATATCGACAAGGTCGATATCCTGTTTGCGCCCTACGCAACCGTGCCGACAGCGCCGCTGATGCCGCTCGTCAAGCAGCGCGGGATGTTGCTGATGGGCAATTTCTCCTTCCAGGTGAACAGCAAGGTTGGCCACGACATGTGGTTCAACAATGCCCCGTGGGGACCGGCCGACAGTTGGGCGGCTTCCTTCCTCGAGATCGGCCAGAAGGCCGGCGGCAAGACCATGGCGCTGCTGGCGGCAGACCAGGAATTCGCGCAGAATCTGGCGCAAACCGCGCGGGACGTCGCCAAGCGGCTCAACATGCCTGTTGTCTACGACCAGGCCTATCCGCCGAACACGGTGGAATTCTCCAGCATCCTCCGCGCGCTCAAGGCCACCAAACCTGACATCGTCTATGTCGCGTCCTATCCGCAGGAATCCGGCGGGTATCCTGCGCGCCGTCAACGAGATCGGGATCGGCGACAACGTCAAGGTTTTCGGTGGCGGCATGGTCGGCCTGCAATTCGGCGCGGTGATGGAAAATCTGGGTTCGCTGCTCAACGGCGTCGTCAACTACAATACGTGGCTTCCGGAACCGAGCATGTATAATGAGGGGACCAAGGCGTTCTTCGACACCTATACGAAACGCGCGATCGAAGCCAAGGTCGACCCGCTGGGCTACTATCTGGCGCCGTTCGGCTACGCCAACGGCCAGATGATCGAGCAGGCCATCAAGGCCGTGGGGTCACTCGACCAGAAAGCGCTCGCCAAGTATCTGCGCGAGAACACCCACAAGACCATCGTTGGACCGATCGCGTTTGCCGCCGACGGCGAGTGGAAGCAAAGCGCGACGCTGCAGGCACAGTTCCGCGGCATCGTGGACAAGAACATGGAGCAGTTCCGCCAACCCGGCAAACAGGTGATCCTGTTCCCGGCGAATCTGAAATCCGGCGATCTCGTCGCTCCGTTCGAGGCTGCCCGGAAGTAGACTTCGCAAGGGTTTCTCCGGACGTGGCACGACCGACCGGGTCGGCGCGCCACCGTCCGGAGTGATGGGGATGGAACAGGCGGGCGTGCGCGAACCGGGGAAGCGGCGACCGAGCACCGGGTCAAGGGGGAGCTTGCGTGTTTTCATTTGAACTGCTGCTCGATGCGGTGGTGCTCGGCGTGCTGCTCGGCTGCTTCTATGCGGCCGTCAGCCTCGGGCTGTCCGTCTCGTTCGGCCTGCTCGACGTTCCCCACGTCGCGCATCCGGCGTTTCTGGTGATGGCGTCCTACGCCGTGTACGTCCTCAACGAATATTACGGGATCGACCCGCTGCTGGCGGGGCTGTTGATCACGCCGTTCCTGTTCCTGTTCGGTCTCGCCGCCTATCGCATCTATTACGAGACGTTCGAAAAACGCGGCGGCAGCGACGCCGGCGTGCGCGGCATCGCCTTCTTCTTCGGCATCGCGTTCATCATCGAAGTCCTGCTCATCCTGCAATTCGGCGTCGACCAGCGCTCGGTCACCGCGTCCTATATCGGCAAGGCCTGGCGGATCGGCGATATGCGGATTCCATACCGCTTGATCGTCGCGTTCGCGGTTGCCGGCGCGCTGACGATCCTGCTGGCGCTGTATCTGTCGAAAACCTTCATGGGACGCGCGATCCGCGCCGTAGCCCAGGACCAGGAGGCACTGCGGCTGATGGGCGCCAACCCGATCCGCATCAAGCAATGGGCGTTCGGCATCGCCACCGCCGTGCTCGGGATCTCCGGCGCGCTCCTGATCATCGTAGCCCCCGTCGATCCGATCCTCGACCGCGCCTATATCGGGCGGACGTTCTGCGTCGTGGTCATGGCCGGGCTCGGCAGCATGACCGGCACGCTGGTCGCCGCCATCATCCTCGGCGTCGCCGAATCGATCGTGCTGACCCTGTTCGGCGCCTCCTGGGCGCCGGCGATTTCGTTCGCGTTGCTGCTCGGCGTTCTCGCCGTCCGGCCGCAAGGCCTGTTCGGCAGGCGATCATGAAGCGCAACAGCATCCTTTTCTGGATCGGGGCGGCGCTGTTTCTCGCCGTGCATCGCGCTGATGACCCACTTCGTCCGCAACGAATATCCGTTCTTTGCCGGCTACGTGATCCTGCAATTCATCGTGCTTGCGGTGGCCTGGAGCATTCTCGGCGGCCATGCCGGCTACGTGAATTTCGGCACCAGCGCGTTTTTCGGCATGGGCGTCTACACCGCCGTATTCCTGTTCAAGGCGGCGGGCGCGCCGCTTGCGGTGCAGATCGCCGCCGCCGCCGCCGTCGGCGCGCTGATGGGATTTGCCCTTGGCCTGCTGACCTTGCGCATGCAGGGCATCTTCTTTTCGATCGCGACGATCGCGCTGACGATCGTCATCGAGACGTCGATCACCAACTGGCGCTATGTCGGCGGCGCCGCCGGCATCCAGTTGCAGCGGCCGCCGGTGACGCCGCCCTTCGAGGGCTATGTGCAGATGCTGTTCTTCGTTCAGGCGCTGCTCGTGGTGCTGGCGGTGGCGATCTCGCGCTACATCCAGAACTCCTGGATCGGTCGCGGCCTGCAGGCGCTGCGCGACGACGAACTCGCCGCCGAATGCACGGGCGTGCCGACCCTGCGGCTGAAGGTGCTGGCCTGCGTCATTTCAGGCGCGCTGATGTGCGCGGCCGGCGCGCCGGCCGCCATGTACCTGCAATACGCCGATCCTTCTTCGGCGTTCAACCTGAACTACTCCGTCTCGGCGCTCGCGATGTCGCTGATCGGCGGCACCGCGCATTGGCTGGGCCCGGTGGTCGGCGCCATCCTGCTGGGCTCGACGCAGCAATTGCTGACCGTAACCATCTCCTCCGAAGTGAACGTGCTGGTGCTCGGCGTGATGCTGGTCCTGTTCGTGGTCGGCGCGCCTGAGGGCCTCATCGGCCTGCTGCGCAAGATTCGCCGCCAGCGCAAGGAGGGCAAGGGATGACGCCTTCCGAAACCGACACACCTCTGCTGCGGATATCGGCGCTGACCAAACGCTTCGGCGGCTTCACCGCGCTCGACAATGTCAGCGTCGATATTCGTCCCGGCGAGCGCTTCGGCCTGATCGGCCCGAACGGCTCGGGCAAGACCACGCTGATCAACTGCATTTCCGGCGCGTTCCGCACCGAGGTCGGCACCGTCACCTTCCGCGGCGAGGACATCACGCAGATGCCGGCGCATGTGCGCACGCGCCGCGGCATCGCGCGCAGCTTCCAGATCCCGCGGCCGTTTCGAAGCATGACGGTGCTCGAAAACCTCATGGTGGCGCTCGATTTCGCCGTTGCCTCCGACCCGCTGGTCTCGGCCGCGCACCGGCGCGAGACCGCGATGTCGATCCTGTCCGGAATGGGTCTCGCCTCCAAGGCCGACGCGTCGGCAACCACGCTGAGCCAGGTGGAGTTGCGCAAGATGGAGCTCGCGCGCGCGATGGCGACGCGCCCGAAACTGCTGATTTCCGACGAGGCCATGGCCGGGCTTTCCTCTTCGGAAGTCGACGAGGTGCTCGACCTGCTGATGAGCCTTGCCGGCCACGACATCACCGTCATCATGATCGAGCACATCATGCAGGCCGTGATGCGCTTCTCCGAGCGCGTGATGTGTCTCGACGCCGGCAAGATCATCGCGATCGGCAAGCCTTCCGAAGTCATGGCCAACCAGCGGGTGCAGGAGGCCTATCTTGGCACTTAGCCTCGCCATCAACGCTCTCGATGCCGGTTACGGCGCCGTCAAGGCGCTGCGCGGCGTCTCGCTTCACGTCGAGGCCGGCGAGACCGTCGCGCTGCTCGGCACCAACGGCAACGGCAAGAGCACGCTGATGAAGTGCGTGGCGGGACTGGTCCGGCCGCAGCGCGGATCGATGCAGCTGACGATCGACGGCACCGTGCATGACCTGACCCGGCTGTCGCCCGAGGCGATCGTCGATCTCGGCGTGGCGATGGTGCCGGAGGGACGGCGCCTGTTTCCCAAGCTGACGGTGCTGGAAAATCTGATGCTCGGCGCCTTCCGGAAAGCCGCCCGCCGCGACATCGACCGCAACTTAACGCAGGCCTTCGAAACCTTTCCGGTGCTGAAAGACCAGCAAAAGCAGCTCGCCGGCACCATGTCGGGCGGACAGCAGCAGATGCTCGCGATCGCGCGCGCGCTGATGTCCTCGCCGCGGCTGTTGCTGATCGACGAGCCCTCGGTCGGCCTGTCGCCGCTCCTGGTATCGCAAACCATCACCAAGATCGGCGAACTCAACGCGCGCCTCGGCCTGACCGTGCTGATGGCCGAACAGAACTTCAACCAGGCGATCCGCATCGCCAATCGCGGTTACATCATCGTCCACGGCGAGATTGTCGTCGCTGCCGGCTCCGTTGACGAGTTGAAAGGCAACGACATCGTCAAGCGGCTCTATCTCGGCGGGGTCGCGTGATCGCGTCCGGAAATCGGCGCGATTGTCGACTATGAGGACGATGGCGTATTTGGGGCGGTGTTTCAACGCCTGATCGGAATGCCCCCGGCGCCTATCGCCGGCGCTTCCGGACCGCGTCGTCGACGTGAAAACGCAAGACGGTTCACGGTCGCGCTGCAATTATTCGCATGATTGCATGATTTTCAATCACGCCGATACGGAGCAACAAGACTTGACGCTGAGCAAGGGTGACGACTATCCGATCCACCAGACGCCGGAGCCGGTCGCCTATGCCGGCACCGACCGCAATTTCTACGACCGCTACTTCTTCAACGGCTATTCGACGCAGCCGGGCAACACGTCCTTCTTCGCTGCGGCGTTCGGCGTCTATCCGCATCTGAACATCGCGGACGCCGCCTTTGTCGTGGTCCGCAACGGCGTCGAGACGGCGCTGCACGCCTCGCGCTGCCTCAACATGGAGCGGATGGACATCAGCGCCGGCCCGATCCGCATCGAGGTGATCGAGCCGCTGCACGAACTGCGCGTGAGCGTCAATGCGCCGGATCGCGGCATCGCCGCCGATATCGTCTTTACCGGGCGCAATGCGCCGATCGAGGAGCCGCGCTTCATCCGCCGGATCGGCCCGCGCACGCTGATGGACTATACGCGGCTGACGCAGAACGGGCGCTATCAGGGCTGGATCGAGCTCGATGGCGTGCGCGAAACCGTCGACGGCTTCGTCGGCACGCGCGACCGGTCGTGGGGTGTGCGGCCGGTCGGCCTGCGCGATCCGCAGCCGCTGGCGCCCGCGGTCGCGCCGCAATTCTTCTGGCTGTGGGCGCCGACCAATTTCGAATCCGCCAGTCTGTTCTTTCACACCAATGACGACGCGGCCGGCCTGCCCTGGAACCGACGCGCGGTCTGGGCGCCGGACGGCCAGCCGCCGCGCGAGATCGAACACGCCCTGGCGCGCGTGAGCTGGAAGTCCGGCACGCGGCATGCCGCATCCGCCACCGTCGTCCTCGGCGAGGGTCCGCAAACGCTGGAGGCGACGTTCACGCCGATCTACAATTTCTTCATGCTGGGCCTCGGCTACGGGCATCCGAAATGGGGACACGGCCTGAACCATGGCGAGCTTGCCGTCGAACGCGAAGACATCGTGCTTTCGGACGTCGACGTCCGCCAGCAGCAGCATCTCCACGTCCAGGCGCTGTGCGACGTGACCTGCCGCGATGCGGATGGCCGCGTGCATCAGGGCCGCGGCGTGCTCGAGCAGCTGGCGCTGGGCCCGCATGCGCCGTCCGGGTTCAAATCGACGCTGGATCTCGGCTCCATGAATTCGGCCGACGCCGGCGAAACGCTCGGCCAGCTTCTGGAGCGATATCTCGCCAGGCATTGGGGCGATGACGTCAGGGTGCGCGATCTCTCGCGCATTCCCGGCGGCGCCAGCCGCGAGACCTACCGCTTCGACGCCGAGGTCGGCGGCAAGATCCGGGGCATGATCCTGCGCCGCGACCCCGTCGGCGGCCTGATCGACACCGACCGGCAAACCGAATTCCTCGCCTACCAGTCGTTCCATGGCATCGTGCCGGTGCCCGAACCGCTGGTGCTGGAAACCGAGGGCGGATTGCTGGAGCGGCCGTTCTTCATCATGAGCCGGATCGACGGCGGACAGGTGCCGTCGGTGATGAACCTCGAACCCTATGGCGAACACGCCGGCCGCGATCGGCCAGGAATTGTTTGCGATCCTCGGCCGCATCGCCCGCTGCGATCCGGCGACGCTGCCGATCAGCCGGTGCTGCGCGGCGCCCGCCCCCGCCGATTGCTGGCGTGTGGCGCTGGATGGCTGGCAGCAGGTGATCGAGCGCGACGAGCGCCATCCGCAGCCGATCGTTCGCGCGGCGATCCGCCGGCTGCGCCGCAACCCGCCGAACCGGCCGTAAAAGTCTCGGTCGTGCATGGCGACTATCGCTCCGGCAATTTCCTGCATGACGGGCACGGGCGATTCTCGCGATCCTCGACTGGGAGATGGCCCATCTCGGCGATCCCCTCGAAGACCTCGCCTGGTGCTTCGATCCGCTGTGGAATCATTTCGACGAGCGCCGCGTGGCCGGAACGATTCCCGAGGCCGAGGCGATCGCGATCTGGGAGCGCGAGAGCGGCCTGCGCGTCGATCCGGCGACGCTCGCCTGGTGGAAACTGTTCAGCACCGTGAAGGGCTGCGCGATCTGGACCACGTCCGGAAAGGAGTTCGTCGCCGGCGGCAACGATCTGGTGCTGGGATTTGCCGGCACCTACAGTGCGCGGCGCCATGACCGGATCATGGCGGACCTGCTCGAACGCCTGGTCGAGGAAGGCTGGTCATGACGCCGACGGTGACGGACCTCCTGAACGGCTGCATCCTGACGCTGGCGACGCCGCCGCGGCCGGAAGATGCCGGGCTGTTCGCCGGCGCGCGCATCCGTCTTGCGGCGATGATGAACAGGCTGGTCGCGCTCGAATGCGCCGACGGCGCGGCCGTGCGCGTGTGGGAGAACGCCGCCCTTCGCGCGCTGATTGCAGCAGCCGGGCCGAAACATGGCGTTCCGGCAAGCGAGCTGGACGAAACCGCCGATGGCGATTATTCGCTTGGCTGCGCTCGATGCGGCCAATGCAAAGCTGCGGCGGCTGCTGATCCGCCTGCATGAAGCGGCCGAATTGTCCGGCGACACCGAACTCGACCGCCAAATCCTGAAACTCTATCGTGAGATCGCGCGACGGCGCGAACTGCATTTGCCACCCGTGAAACCGATTGCCTGACCGGAGACCGATCGATGCGCCTCCTGAGCGAAACGCTGCCGCTGGGCCTGCCCGGCGGCCCCGTGTTTCCCAAAGCCTATCCGGAAATCGAGCCGGACGCGCTTTCCAACGTCGAACGCTTCATGCAGGGACAGCCGTTCGACGTCTATGCACGGCTGCGATCGGAAGCGCCGGTGGCGTGGCAGCGCGAGGGCAATAACGGCCCGGGCTTCTGGGCGCTGACCCAATATAACGACGTGATGCGCGTCGACGGCGATCCAAAGACCTTCTCGTCGCAGAAGGGCGGCATCCTGATGGCCTATGGCCCGCCGGAAACGCGCCATCCGCTGCTGTTTCGCGCCTCCGTCGACGCCATGATCAACATGGACGCGCCCTGGCATCTGCAACTCCGCAAGGAGCACATGCCCTATTTCACGCCGGGCTATCTCGACGGCATCCGGAAGAAAGTGGCTGTCGAGACCACGCGGCTGATCGACGACATGGCGGGGCTTGGCGAATGCGATCTGGTCGAGACGCTGTCGTCGCGCCTGCCGCTGTTCACGCTGTGCGAAATCCTCGGCGTGCCGGAATCCGACCGGCCGAAATTCCTCGACTGGATGCATTACCTCGAAGTGGCCGGTCACGTTGCGGCGACGCAGCGCCGTAACCCGCAGCCGACGCCCGAGTTCATGCAATTCGTCAAGGCGTTCAACGAAAACGTCTCCGAGATGTTCGCCTATGGCCAGCACATGCTGCAGAAGCGCCGCGCCGATCCGCAAGCCGACCTGATGAGCGCGATCGCGCGCGCCACCATCGACGGCGAGTTGCTGCGCAATGAATATCTCGACGGCTCCTGGCTCTTGATCGTGTTCGCCGGCAACGACACCACGCGCAACTCGATTTCCGGCTCGATGAAGCTTTTGACCGAATTTCCCGACCAGAAGCGCGCGCTGATGGCCGATCTTTCGCTGCTGCCGAACGCCGTCGACGAACTGATCCGCATGATCAGCCCGGTGATCTATATGCGCCGGACCGCGACGGAAGATACCGAGATCGGCGAGCAGAAGATCGCGGCCGGCGAAAAGGTCATCATGTATTACGGCGCCGCCAACCGCGATCCTGCGATCTTCCCGGATCCGGATCGACTCGACATCCGCCGCGCCAATGCGTCGAAGAACATCGCCTTCGGGTTCGGCCCGCATGTCTGCATCGGCAAGCGCGTGGCGCAGCTGCAGCTCGAGGAAGTCTATCGCCAATTGCTGACGCGGCTGCCGGATATCGAATATGCCGGCGGCATCGAAATGGCGCCGAACAATTTCGTCCACGCCATCCGCAAACTGCCGGTGCGCTTCACTCCGCAGCGCTCGGCCTGACCTCGGGTCTCGCCGAGGGCCGTGCGCCGGAATCGAACACGATCCCCTCATAGTCTTTCGCGACGACGTCGTTGATGGCGGCGACGTATTTCGGCGTGCCGCCATTATAGACGAAATAGCGGACCTTGCCGTGTTCGTGGCCGGGAACGTTGGAGTTGTAACCGGTGAACCACGACTTGGCCTTTCGCATCAGCATGATGGCGTACATCTTGGTGACGTGCGCGCTCCAGCGCTCCTGCGCCGCCAAGGTCGGATCGGCGCGCGTGTAGCCGCGGTCCCACATGTGCTCGAGCAAGCCCATACACCAGTTGACGCCGGTCTCGATGCCGCGCGGAAAGTTGGTCGAGGCCGAGCCGCTCTGCGGCCCGGTCGGCATCAGCAGGTTCGGGAAGCCGTGCACGAGCATGCCGAGGAAGGTCGACGGGCCGTCGCGCCATTTGTCGAACAATTTTTCGCCGCCGATCCCGGAGATATCGATCTGGTCGTAGGCCCCGGTGATGGCGTCGAAGCCGGTGGAGTAGATGATGATGTCGAATTCGTAATCCTGCGCTGACGTGCGCAAGCCGGTTTCGGTGACGCGCTCCAGCGGCGTCTCGCTGATATCGACGAGATGAACATTGTCGCGGTTATAGGCTTCGAAGTAGTGCGTCTCGAGCGGAACCCGCTGCACGCCAAAGCCGTGGTCCTTCGGGATCAGCTTCTCCGCCGTCACCGGATCCTTCACGCGCTGACGAATGCGGTCGGCGATGTAGGCGGAGAACTCGGCGTTGGCCGCCTCGTCGGTGAAGATTTCGCGGAAATTGCTGAGCCAGATCCCGAAGCCGGGTTCGCCGTAGAGCTTGTCCCACAGCACCTGCCGCTCCTCGCGCGTGACCTCATGGAAGCCGCGCCGGTCTGGCTCATGTTCGAAACCGCCGGGCGAGCGCGCGCAGGCCGCGAAGATATCGTCGTAGCGGCTGCGGATGTCGGCCATTTCAGCATCCGAAATCGGGCCGTTGTTGAGCGGCGCCGCCCAATTCGGCCGCCGCTGGAATACCGTGAGCTCGCCGACCTTGTCGGCGATCTCGCCGATGATCTGTATCGCGGTGGCGCCGGTGCCGATGATGGCGACCTTCTTGCCTGCCATCTCGACCGGCTCGTGCGGCCAGTAGTAGGTGTGGAACGAGCGGCCCTTGAAACTGTCCATGCCTTGCAGCCGCGGCAAGGTCGGCGTCGACAGCAGACCGATCGCGAGAATGACGAACCGGCAGGTCAGTTCGCGGCCATCGTCGATGTTCAGCCGCCACAGATTTTGCGCCTCGTCGAACCGCGCCGCCTCGACCCTGGCGTTGAACTGCATGTATTTGCGAAGATCGAACTTGTCGGCGACGTGGTTAAGGTAGCGGAGGTTTTCGGGCTGGCCCGAGAACCGTTCCTTCCAGTGCCACTCGTTGAGCAATTCCTTCGAAAACGAATAACCGTAAGTGTAGCTCTCCGAATCGAAACGGGCGCCCGGATAGCGGTTCCAGTACCAGGTTCCGCCGAGGTCGGGGGCGGCGTCCAGCACGGTCGCGTCCACCCCGAGGTCGGCCAGGCGCTTGATCTGGTAGATGCCGGCGACGCCCGCGCCGATCACGATGATTTCGAAATGCGACTTCTGGTGCAGCGCCTTCTCGCCATGCGCTTTGGGCCCCTCGGTCATGCTTCACCCCGATCTGTTCTTTTTGGCGTCGATGGCATACGCTTGATGCACTTCAGTATAGCAAGAATCCGCGGCCATGCACTTGCGTCAGGATGCCGGGATCTTCGCCTTGGATTTGGGCCTTGGAAATCAGCCGTAAAACATTGTTTGAAAGCGAGACGCTGCAGATCGGCCTGTTCGAGGCCCGTCCGACGTCTGACGCCTGCAGCGGTATCGAGCGGCAGAGCCTCAACGCGATTACGCTGCCGATCAGCGGCATCTTTTCCAAACACGATGCGCCCGGCAGGCACGTGGTCGGCACGCCGAGCCATGCGGTTTTCTTTGCCGCCGACACGCCGTTCCGCATCGGCTTTCCCGGCGCCATCGGCGACCGCGCCATCACCTTGCGGTTCGGCGAGGATTTGGCGCCCGAAGCGACTCGCGCGAAGCGACGGCGAAACCCTGAATTCGAACGGTCTACTGCCGGCCAAGGCCATGATGCTGCGCAACCTGTTGTGGGCGCGGCTGGAGCGCGCCGAGACCGATGCATTCGAGACCGAGGCACTCGGTCTCGAACTGCTGGACATGTCGCTCAAATCCGTGCGCACCGGCAACCCTGCCGTTCGATCTTCCGCGCAGGCGCGGCGGACACGGGCGCTGGAGCGCGTCAAGGAAGCCGTCGCACTCGCGCCGGCGCGGAAATGGAACGTGGCGCGGACTGGCCAAGGTCGCGAACCTGTCGCCGTTCCACCTCTGCCACGTATTCCGCGACTGGTCGGCACCTCGATCTACGACTACGTCCTGCATGAGCGGCTGGCGCAGACGCTGGACGCGGTGCTCGACTGCGGCGACGACCTGACCGCCATCGCACTCGATGCCGGATTTGCCAGCCACAGCCATTTTACCGCCCGCTTCCGCAGCTTCTTCGGCTGCACCCCGGGCGCGCTGCGCCGCATCGCCACCGCGGCCCAGATCGCTGAATTACGCAAGATCGTGACAGCGCGCCGGCACTGATCCGTCCTAGATAGCCTCCACAACCACGGAGGCTTACGGATGAGCTCAATCGGATATGTCACCATCGGCGCCGTCGACGGCAAGAAGTCAGGCGCGTTCTACGACGCGGTATTCGCCGCGCTCGGCAGCGAACGGAAATTCGAAAAAGGCGGCTGGTACGGCTATGGCGTGATCGGCCCCGGCAAGACCTTCATGGATTGCCACACCGCCGTCTGCCCGCCCCAGGACGGCAAGGAAGCCCGCGCCGGCAACGGCATCATGGTCGCCTATCGGGCCAAATCGCCCGACGAAGTAAAAGCCGCGCACGCCGCCGGCATGAAGAATGGCGGCACCGAGGAAGGCGCGCCGGGCTTCCGGCCGCCGGAAGCCCAGAAGGGCTTTTACGCCGCCTATTTGCGCGATCCCACCGGCAACAAGCTCAACATCTTCTGTGTGGTTTGAACGCCATGGACATCGCGACTTTTCACGCCAGCCGCCGCTTCGCCGAGGTCAAATCCGGCCGCATCGCCTATTTCGAGAAGGGTGAAGGGCCGGTGGCGCTGTTCATCCATGGCGTGCCGATCAACGGCTATCACTGGCGCCATGTCATCGACCGCGTCCAGCATCGGCGGCGCTGTATCGCCATCGACCTGATGGGGCTCGGCTACTCCGAGATTTCGCCTTCGCAGGATGTTTCCTTCACCGCGCAGGCGCAGATGGTCGCCGAGGTGCTGGACGCGCTCGGCATCGACAAGATCGATCTGGTCGCCAATGACAGCGGCGGCGCCATTGCGCAGATCTTCGCCGCGCATCACCCGGAACGGCTGCGATCGCTGGTGCTGACCAATTGCGACGTCCATGACGGCTGGCCGCCGCCACAGGTGTTGCCGCTGATGGAGCATTCGCGCAACGGGACGATTGCGCGGGTTTTCCAGCCTACCTTCGACCATCCCGAACTGGCGCGCGAGCGCTACGCACGCGGCGAATCGGTGCCGCTGTTCCGCAGCTACATCGATCCGGACAGCGTGTTGACCGACGAAGTGATCCGGCTTTACCTCGGGCCACTGTTGTCCTCGCCTGCACCGCATCGACGCCTTCGCCCGCTATTGGCTCGGCTTCGACAACCGCCATACCGTTGCCGTGCACGGTGCGCTGAAGGCGCTGACGGTGCCGACGCTGATCGTATGGGGGTTGCAGGACATCTTCTTCGACCGGAAATGGGCCTATTGGCTGAAGGACACGATTCCGGGCGCAAAACGCGTGGTGGAAGTCGAGGACGGACGGCTGTTCTTCCCGGAAGACCGCCCGGATGCCATGGCAAGACCCCTGCTCGAATTCTGGGACGAATGGTCCTCCTGACGATCGAACGATGGTAGCCGCACACTTTCCGTGCGGCTGCCCTCGCCCGGCGTTCATTTTCCGCACTGCGCACAAAACCCCGACATTGCGTAACCAAAACGCATCTGGGATGCTTACCCCCGACAACCAAGAAACGTCGGGGGCGCCCCATGGACTACCAGCACATCACCTGCGACCTCGACGGTTCCTGCCTGATCGTCACCCTCAACCGCCCGGAAAAGCTGAACGCCTATACCGGCGCTGATGGGCGCCGAGATCGCCCACGCCTTTGAACGCGCCGACACCGACGACAATGTCCGCGCGGTCATCGTGACCGGCGCCGGTCGCGCCTTCTGCGCCGGCGCCGACGTCTCGGGCGGTGCGGCGAGTTTCGACACCTCAGGAAGCCACGGCGCCGGTGTGTTTGCCAGCCCCAAGCCGGGCGGCGGCCGGTTTATCGAGGCGATCTTCAATTGCCGAAAGCCCTCGATCGCCGCGATCAACGGCCCCGCGGTCGGCGTCGGCATCACCATGACCTTGCCGATGGATATCCGGATCGCGGCCAAGGGCGCCAAGATCGGCTTCATCTTCGCCCGCCGCGGTCTCGTGCCGGAAGCCGGCAGCGCCTGGTTCCTGCCAAAGCTCGTCGGCCTGCCGCAGGCGCTGCGCTGGTGCCTCTCGGGCCGGACCTTCGACGCCGACGAAGCCAAACAAGGCGGCCTCGTCAGTGAAGTCGTCGAGCCCGCGGAGCTGTTGAAACGCGCGAAAGAAATCGCCCGTGAGATGACCGAAGAAACATCCGCGGTCGCGGTCGCCTTGACGCGCCAGATGTTGTGGCGCTTCTCCGGCGAGCCTGCGCCCTTCGAACTGCTCGCCATCGACAAGCCGATGTCGATCGAGCGCGGCGGCCACGCCGACGTGCGCGAGGGCGTCAAGGCCTTTCTCGAAAAGCGGCCGCCGTCCTTTCCGGGCAAGGTTTCCGCGGATATGCCGAGCCAATATCCCTGGTGGACGAACTCATCGAAATAGCCGCCGGCATTGCCGGCCATGAACGCAAACGCGACAGACAAAGGCAACAGAGCATGCGCGACCAGTTCTCCAACACCCAGCAGATCCGCAAGCCGGCGACGACGTCCAAGGGCGGCATCGTCGCCGCGCAATCGCGCAAAGCCGCCGAGATCGGCGCCGAGGTGCTGGCGGCCGGCGGCGACTGCGTCGACGCCGTGATCGCGACCACGTTTGCGCTCGGCGTGCTGGAGCCCTGGATGAGCGGGCTCGGCGGCGGCGGCGCGCATGGTGCTCTATCGCGCGCGCGAGGACCGCTATGAAGTGATCGACTACGGCATGCGGGCGCCGGACAGCCTGCGGGTGGAAGATTATCCGCTGTCGGGCGGCGCGGCGTCACGACGTCTTCGCCGTGGGAGCGGGTCAAGGACGACCGCAACATTCATGGTCCCGGCGCGATCGCGGTGCCCGGCGTGGTCGCGGGCATGGAGGAAGCCCACCGCCGTCACGCCAAAATGCCGTGGAAGGAATTGCTGGCCCCGAGTGTCGCGCTCGCCGGTCAGGGTCTTGCGGTGGACTGGTGGACCACGCTGATGATTGCGAGTGCGGCGGCCGACCTGCGGCGTTACCCCGCAAGCGCCACGGCCTATCTGCAGGATGGGCTGCCGCCGAACGCACCGTATGGCAATCAAATCCGACGTGCGGATGCCGCAGGACAAGCTCAAGGCCACGATGGCCCATCTCGCGGCGCAAGGCCCGCGCGACTTCTACGAAGGCGATCTGGCGCGCAGCCTGGCCGCCGATGTGCGCTCGGCCGGCGGCGCGCTGTCGGTCGAAGATCTGATGCCGTTCAAGGCCGATCTGCGCGAGCCGCTGGAGATTTCCTATCGCGGCGGCAAGGTGTTCGCGACGCCGGAATTGACCGGCGGGCCGACGCTGGCGCACACGCTGCGCCAGTTGCAGCAAAGCCTGCAGCCGGGGCGCAGCGAATCCGGATGCGGCGGCCTACGCGGCCTACGCCACGGCGCTGCAGACGGCTTACCGCGAACGCCTGAAAGACATGGGCGATGCCGACGGCCGGCGCGCGCTCGGCGCTGAAGCGATAGCGCCGGCCTGCACCACGCATTTCTCGGCCGTCGACCGCGACGGCAACATGGCGGCGGTGACGCAAACCCTGTTGTCGTCCTTCGGCTCCAGATTTGTCTGTCCGCAAACCGGCATCACCATGAACAACGGCATCATGTGGTTTGATCCGAGGCCCGGCACGCCGAATTCGCTGGCGCCGGGCAAGCGCTGCCTGACCAATTACACCCCGGTGCTGGCCGAGGGCGCCGACGGCCGCCGCGTCGCGGTCGGCGCCTCCGGCGGGCGGCGCATCCTGCCGGCGGTGGCGCAGCTTCTGTCCTTCGTGATGGACTACGGCATGGATCTGGATGCAACGATCCACCAGCCGCGCATCGATGCCAGCGAAGGCGCGATCGTGGTCGGCGACGTGCGGCTGCCGGTGGCGGTGCGGGAAGACTTGCGCGCGCGATTCGACTACGTGGAGGCGCGAATCCAGACCACGCCGATGAAGTTCGCCTGTCCGAGCCTCGTGCTGCGCGACGGCGACACCAACAGCGGCGCCACCGAGCCGTTCCAGCCGTGGAGCGAGGCGGTCGCGCAAGCCTGACGCCCGCGGTCGCCAATCGAATGCGGCCTCACGCCTGCCGGCGCAACAATCGCTTGGGATGAAGGCCGTCGACGTGCCCCATGAACGGCGGGTGGATCGAATAGCCGATCAGCTCGCGGACACGCTCGGGCAATCTTTCCGCCACCTCCGCCGGGACGGCGAGAATCATGTTCTCCAGCTGGCGCACCCAGCCGGCGCAGTATTGCGGCGTAATGATCATGCGCGGCCGATCCGAGCGATTGGCGCCGCCCCTGTGCCAGAGCGTTCCCTTCGCCACCGCCAGCGATCCGGATGGCATCGTGATCTTCACCGCATCCGGCCGGTTGCCGAAATCAGGATCGGCATCCGGCGCAGCCTTGCCGGCAAAGTCGGCCGGCTTCGCTGCCCCTTCGATATCCTGCTCGTTCCACAAATGGCTTCCCGGAATGACCTCGGTGCTGCCGTTCAACTCGGTGGTATCGTCGATCGCCCAGAACGCGCTGAGACCAAACGCCGGACGCGGCCGGGGGAGTTTCACGCCGGCATCGTCGAAATGCCAGGGCTGCACCGTTTCGCCGGGATGGAGGTTGATGGCAAGCAGCGCCGACAGCAGACAGGTTTGTCCCAGTTCCGCCTCGGCAAAGGCCAGCGCCAGCGGGTGCGTCGCAAGCTCCGCAAACAGCGGCGACTTCGCCAGCAAGGCATATACCCGGTTGGTCTTGAGGCCCTCGAAATCGTTGCGGCCGGTGAGGTCACGCTCGAGGTACGGCGCCAGCGCGGCGCGGATCTCGGCGACCCGATCCGGCGAAAGAACGCGTTCGAAGATCAGGTAGCCGCGACGATCGAACTCGTCCTGCCAGGACGCGAATGTTCGCCCCTGTAACCAGGGCGACGCCTGTTCCATTGCTGTCGGCATTGGCCTGTTCTCCTGCTCAACAAATCGCTTCAATTCCGCTCCCGATGCCGTATATTGAATTGAATTCAATTCAGGAGTCAAGATGGCACCCCCCTTGCGCCGCCAGAAGCCGATCAGCCACCGCGCCGATGGTGCACGCGACCGCATCGTCGCCGCCGCGCTCAAGGCGCTGGTCGAAGGCGACGGCGAGTTCGAGATCGGCGATGTGGCGCGCCGGGCCAAGGTATCGGTCGGGCTCGCCTACCATTACTTCGGCTCGAAGGCCGGCCTGATTGCGGTTCTGATCACGGACTTTCACAACCGCCACGAGGCCGTCGTCAATCAAAGCTTCGACAAATCGTTGCCGTGGCCGGTGCGGGAAAAAGCCCGGCTGAAGGTCAATATCGATTTCCTGTATTCCGATCCGGTCGCACCCGTGATGATGGGAAAACTGGGCAGCAGCGCCGAGGTGACCGCGATCGATTCGGGGCGGCGGGCCGCCATGGTTGAAATGGCCGCAGCAGAACATTTCGCAGGGCCAGCGGCACGGATTCATCGCGGCGGATATCGATGCGAAAGTCGCGGCCGCGGCCATTGTCGGCGGCATCAACCAGGCCGTTGCGCAAGCCATCGCATTGCGCAAGCGGCCTGCCTCCGATCGATTGACGGAGCAGCTGTGGAACTTTATCGCCGGCGGACTTTCGCTGGAGCAGGCGACGCCGCCGCGGCCAGCACGACCGGGCCGGCGATCACGCGAACCCGTCCGTTCAAGCGAATCCGCATAAAGAGGCGACATCATGCGAAAAGTCTGGATCGAGGCGGCGCTGAACGGCGCCTGGAGCCGCAAGTTTCAACCGGGCATCCCCGACACGGTCGAGGCCAAATGCAAGCGCAACCTGTCGAACTCATCGACCGCGCGGCTGTTCCCCGCACGCCCCTCGCCCGACATCGACAATATCGGCGGCTCGATCCGGTGACGCGCGTGCCGCTCAGGACTCCAGCGAAAGCAAGGGAATATCGAGAAAGTAGACGAAGCCACTCGGCTCGTAGGTCAGCCTGACGTTGCCCTTGAGTTGCCGGCCGAGCGTCTCGATCAGGCGCGTGCCAAAGCTCTGTCGTGTCGGGGCCGCAACCACCGGGCCATCCTTCTCTTTCCAGGTGAAATGCAGCCGCGATGCGGGGGCATCCAGGCCCAGTTGATCGCCACGTGACCGTCGGGCACCGACAATGCGCCGAATTTCGTGGTGTTGGTGCAGAGCTCGTTGAGGGTCATCGCGATCGCAATGACGGCGCCTGAGGCGATCTGAACGTCGGGTCCATCAATCGAAAAACGGGGCTTGTCCGGATTGTCGAAGGGTTCGGTCGCGCCGTGGACGATCTTTCGCAAGTCCGCGCCGGTCCAGCGCGCCTGCAACAGAAGATCATGCGCCCGGCCGAGCGCCAGCAAACGGCCTTCGATCGCGTGCTGCGCATGCTGCGTGCTCGGCGCATTGCGAAGGCTTTGCGAGGCAATGGCGCCCACCGTTGCGAGCGTGTTCTTGATGCGGTGATGGAGTTCTTCCAGGATGAGCTTTTGCAGCTTGTCGGCGGCTTCGCGCTCCTTGGCGTCGATGCCGGCCTGGGCCAGCAGCGTCTCGGCGCTCAGCTTGGCCTGCGTCAGCAACAGCCGGAGACTGACGTTCTCCGCCGCCAAAACCTCTTGCGGTGACGTCGGATCGGACGCCACATCGAAGGCGTCCTGATCATGGTCGATTTTGAACATCGCCAACGAATACCACCATCTGTCCGGTTTCGGTCATATCTTTATGCCAATGTTTCAGCAGTTCTGACCGTTACGATGCCAGAAATCATCGGTATTTCCAGTTTCCGACCGATATCAGGCTCGGCCGAGCATCTCCCGCATTTCCGCGATGACTTCGTCGGATTGCAGCGGTTTTCCGAAGAACCGGCTGTTCAGCGGAATATCGCTCCCGGACAATTTCAGCTGCCCGGACGCCAGGATGATCTTGATGGGCGGCCAGCGCTCGTGGACCGCGTGCGCCAGTTGCAGCCCGTTCATGCTACCCGGCATCTGCACGTCGGTGAGCATCAACGCGATATCGGACCGCGACTGGAGGATGGTCATGGCTTCGTCCGCATCCACGGCCTCGACCGGGACATAACCGGCGTCTTCCACCATATCGACCACCTTCATGCGCAGCATCATCTCGTCTTCAACGACGAGCACGACTTGCGGAAGGCGGGAATGATCCAGGGGCATCATGTACGGTTCAACGGCGCGCCGTGACGAGACGGGCCTCGCGAACCGCGGCACCCGACCCTGCATCGCGCAGACAGGATGGCGCGAGATTCGGCCAGTTCTGGCTGGCACAATCTCCAGCAACAGAATGAATAGCCAGCCGGTCTGCCTTGGGAAGCGCCACGGCTTCGTTCGCCTTCACGGCAGGCGCGAAGCCCGGCAACGCAATCACCGCCGCTCCCAGAAGCGCGAATATCGCCAGGGCCGAGATGGATTTGATCATGTGAGACTGCTGACTGTGGCGGATCGCCAATCCCGCTGCGCTTGGGGATCGGTTGGCAACGGCGCTGCGGATGCAGAGTTCCGCCAACGACGCTTATATTTGCACCCCGCCTTCCAATTAAGGCAAGCATCAACGGACGGCTCGCAGCGGCGCCGTCCGTTATGCGCCGAGGCGCTCAGTTGCGAAAATCGATGCTGCGCAGAATGAGGCCGGGAGGCGTGCCCTCGAACTCCTGCGCCTGGAATTTGCGCGACGCGCATTGTTCGATCCGGTCGCGCAACCGGACGAACTGCTCCTCGCGCTGGCTCCGGCGCCGTCCGCGCGCACGCGTTCCAGATCGTCCATCGCCGACGCGCTGACGGCGCAGGGGACTTCCCTGGCGCCGTCGAGCATGGAGAACTTCAGCACCATGCGGTCGTATTCATAGCCTCCGATGCTGCCGCGCGCGAGCGTCATCGGAGGTCCTCCTCCCGGAAACGAAGATCGTGTCCATCGTTTTCTCCTCTCAACTCATCGCCATCCTCTTCTTGGCCGGCGGCGGATTGATTTCGACGATCCGGCGCAGGCAATCGGCTTCGGAATCATGCGGGCCGGAGACGAAGGTGCCGCTGACCTTGGTCGAGTACCAGCCGGAGACGACACCGAGGCGCAGCAATTCTTCGGTCTTGACGTGACGGGGCGAGAGATTTTGCATCAGGTACTTTCTGTTTGTTGCGTTCGATCTTGCGTCGAACGCGCTGGATGAAGTCTTCGGTAGTCGAACATTGATCTTGTTCAGGTCTCGTCCACGGAGAGCCGGGCAAAATCCGCCAGCACCGCGGCGACGAGGTCGCGGTGATGCGTGTCGGTCGGCGACAGACCGGCCGAATAGAGATTGAGGACGTAACGCGCCTTCGCCACCGCCTCCGGCCACGACGCGGCCGGCACGGCGAGCAGCTGGATTTCGACCACGCCCTGCTTGTCCCGCAGCAGTTTTGCATTGGCCTCGACGTCGGCGAGCACGCGGCGGATATCGGTTGCCTTCTGCGCCGCCATGCCGCGATGCCGGTCGAGCTCGATCGGGATCTCAGTCACGTGGCGCGCTCGCATCGATGCGCTGCGCGTCGGACAGATCGATCGAACTGATCGAAATCATTTCCATCGCGGAGCGTTGCGGCGGCGCACCGGGGACCATGATCAGGGTGGCGACACGCCGGAAGCACGGAAACGAAAGTCCCTCGATCATCTCCTCATCGGTGACGATCTCGTACGCGCCCGGCGCGAGCTCGCGATCGATTCCCTTGATGCGGAACGGATGCCTGAAATGAACCGTTTCCCGGCGCGAGCGCATGGTCATGTCCACAGCCCAGCGTATCTGCGCACGAAGACGATCATGTTGTTCGGACATCGGCGCTACGTTGCGCGCTTTTGCGGCAATTAGCTATCGTTTTCTCGGGAACCAAGGCGCATTTGGCCGAATTAAGGCGGCTAACGCCTTGTATTCGACGGTTTCGTCGCCATTTCGAGCAGATAGCAGCCAGGAAAGCGTTTCGAATGAAGCTTCGCGTCGGATTCGAAATGCTCTACGATTTCCCGCAACCGACACCCATGATCATGGTGCTGGGCACGCATTTCACGCGCGCCTCCGACGTCATCGTGCCCGACTTCCTCACCACCACGCCTGCGGTCGAGATCACGCCCTATCGCGACATGTTCGGCAATTGGTGCAGCCGCATGGTCGCACCGGCCGGCCGGCTGCGCCTGGCCGCCGACGGCGTCGTGCGCGACTCCGGCCTGCCCGATCCCGTATTCACCTCGGCCATTCAGCACGCGATCGAGGATCTGCCGGCGGACACATTGGTGTATCTGCTCGGCAGCCGCTATTGCGAAACCGACCGGCTGTCCGACATCGCCTGGAAATTGTTCGAGAAGACGCCGCCGGGCTGGGCCCGGGTGCAGGCGATCTGCGATTTCGTCCATCGTCACATCGCGTTCGGCTACGAGCACGCGCGCGCCACCAAGACGGCGTGGGAGGCCTACAACGAAGGCAAGGGCGTCTGCCGCGACTATGCCCATCTGGCGATTGCGTTCTGCCGCTGCATGAACATTCCGGCGCGCTATTGCACCGGCTATCTCAGCGACATCGGCACGCCAAAGCCCTGGGCCGTGGGCGATTTCGCCGGCTGGTTCGAAGCCTATATCGGCGGACATTGGCACATGTTCGATCCGCGCAACAACGTGCCGCGGATCGGCCGCGTCCTGATCGCGCAGGGACGCGACGCCTCGGATGTTCCGATCACCCAGACGTTCGGGCCGAACACGCTGGCGAGCTTCAAGGTCTGGACCGACGAGATCGCCGCATGAGCGATTCCCACCCAGCCCTGAGCGCCGACGAATTCGCATCCCTGCTGGAAGTCAGCAAGGGTGAAACGCAGCGCGAGATTCCGCAGTTGCACTGGGAGCGTCTGGTTGGCCTCGGCTATGCGGTGCGGCGGCTCGGCGAACTCGGCCTGACCGCGTCCGGCGCGCGGCGCCTGTCGGCCGGCGAATAGCCACTTGCGCCCGCACCGAGTGGCATGCAACTTTTGACTGACTTGGCCGTAGCTAGCTCTGCCAGCCAGGAAACAGGATCATGCGTGCCTTCGCCATCCTCGTCGCCTTCCTGATCGGGTTTGGATCGCCGGCCTTCGCGGCCGACGACGTCGCCGCCGCGCAGAGCGTCATCCGCGCGCAGGAGCAGGCGTTCGGCCGTGACGACGCCACCGCGGCCTATTCCCATGCGGCGCCGGCGATCAAGCAGATCTTCCCGCAGGCCGACATTTTCATGATGATGGTGCAGCAGGCCTATCCGCCGGTCTATCGTCACAAGAGCTTCGAGTTCGGCGAAGCGCGCGCGGCCGGCGGCCAGATCGCCCAGCGCGTCCACATCGTCGACGCCAATGGCGAGGCCTGGGAGGCGCTTTACACGCTGGAGCAGCAGCCCGACGGCAGTTTGAAGATCACGGGCTGTTCGCTGTTGAAGGCGGGCCAGGCGGTGTGACGCGTAGCGACGCCGGACCCGTCATCCTGAGATGCCTGCAGCGGTGCAATTGCGCCGCAGACTTGCGCGCCTCGAAGGATGAATACGGCCTGCGGCCCATCCTTCGAGGCTCGCTTCGCTCGCACCTCAGGATGACGAACCCAAGCCATCACGCTTTACGCCATCGCCAGCCGCTGCCGCGATCGCATCAGCAACAGCAGCATGATGCCGATGTTGAGCACGTTCCAGGCAACGCCATTGGTGAACGCCGCGGCGTAGGAGCCGGTGGCGTCGAAGATCACCCCTGAAATCCAGCCGCCGAACGACATGCCGAACACGGAGGCGAAGATCACGATGCCCACGCGTGTCGCGGCCTCCGAGGCCGGCATCGTCTCGCGCACGATGATGGCGTAGCTCGGCACGATGCCGCCCTGGAACAGGCCGAACATGGCGGAGATGAGGTAGAGCGAGGTCAGGCTGTCGAAGAACAGGTAGAACGCCAGCGCGGTGGCCTGCGCGACCGAACCGATCAGAAGCGTGCGGATGCCGCCGATCCTGTCGGCCAGGAACCCCGAGCCGATGCGGCTGATGATGCCGAAGCCCAGCATCAGCGACAGCATTTCGGCGCCACGCGCCACGCCATAGCCGAGATCGCCGCAATAGGCGACGATATGAACCTGCGGCATCGACATCGCCACGCAGCAGGAGATGCTCCCCAGCGCCAGGATCACGGTGAGCGCATTGGCGGAAAGCCTTAAGTCGAGACGCGGCGGCGGCGCATTCTGATGGTTGCGGCGCGCGCCCGCCCCCATCAATATTCGTAACCCGAGCAGCGCCAGCGCCATCGCCACCGCGGTAAAAATGCCGATCGCGATATGCGTGGCGCTCCAGCCATAGGTCTGGATGCCCCAATTGACCAGCGGTGGCCAGATCGTGCCGCCGACGTAATTGCCGCTGGCGGCGATCGCGACTGCAAGCCCCCGATAGCGCTCGAACCAATGCGAGGCTTCCGCCATCAGCGGCCCGAAGGTCGCCGCAGAAGACAGCCCGATCGCAAAATGCACCAGAATGAATTGCCATATCGAGGTTGACAGCCCGGCACCGATATAGCCGAGGCCCAGAATGCCGATACCAACCCCGATCGCGGTCACGATGCCATAGCGATCCGAGATTTTGCCGGTCACGACCTGGCCCAAACCAAAACCGAGCATCACTAGCGTAAAGGCCAGCGAGGCGGTGCCCCGGTTCGCGCCGAATTCGGCCTGCACCACCGGCAGCGCGACCACGACCGACCACATCCCGACGCTGCCGAGCGAGCCGATCAGCACGGCCACGGCCAGCCGGGTCCACGCCCGGCGGGAGTCTGGAACGAACAATTCGGATTCCTGGGAGAATTCAGAAGAAATTACCACGGCGGGCGCAACTTCTTAGGCTTCCGCCTGAAGGTCAAGCCACATTGACGCGATATTGGGCATGCAGATGTGGAGGGGGTGGAAGAACGCCGCGTTGCCCTCATCCCGACAATTGCGACACCGATGATCCGCTGCTGTCAGAGGCCGCCATCGACCTGAAAACACTGGCGCGTAATGCGCTGGCTGTCGTCGGACGCCAGGAACAGCGCCAAGCGCGCGATGTCGTCGGGCGTCACCGCATCGGGAATCGCCTGACGCGTGCGAAGCTCCGTGATCTTCTGCTCGTCCGGAAACCACAGCCGGCGCTGGCGCTCGGTGATCACCATGCCGGGCGCAATCGCGTTGACGCGAATGCGGTCGGGCCCGACCAGCCTGGCGAGCGAGTTGGTGAAGCCGACGATCGCCGCTTTCGCCGCCGCATAGGCCGGCAACGCCGGCGCGCCGCGCATCCATGCCACCGACGACATGTTGATGATCGAACCGCCGCCGCGCGCCTGCATCTGCGGCACCACCGCTTGCGCCGCGAAGAACACGTGCTTGAGGTTGACGCCGATCGTCCAGTCGAATTCTTCCGGCGTCACCTCCGACAGCACCTGGCGCTGGTCGTTGGCGGCGTTGTTGACCAGCACCGCGGCATCGCCGAGTGCGGCGTGGACCTTGGCCATCGCGGCGCGCAAGGCGTCGATGTCGAGCAGGTCGCACGGCACGAACAGCGGCGCGGTGTCGCCCGCGGCCGCCACCTCCCGCACCAGCGCTTCCCCGGCATCGGCATCGATGTCGAGGAAGGCGACACGGGCCTTTTGGGCCGCGAACGCCCGCACGAACGCGGCGCCGATGCCGCTGGCGCCGCCGGTGATCAACACCACACGGCCGCTAAGGCCGGCGTAACTGGCTCTGGGTCATGCGATCAGCCGCTCCGTCTGCGGGTCGAACAGGCAAATGCGGCGCGTATCGAGCGCGAAAGCGGTGAGTTCGCCGGGCGTGGGGCGGATATCCGGCGTGATGCGCGCCAGCACCTGACTCGCCGCCGAGCCGCAGCAACACGATGGTCTCGGCGCCGGTCGGTTCGACCATCTCGACCGGCGCATTGACGACGATCGGCGCGCCCGATTGCGCCGGAAAATCCGCGGCTGCCCTCGGCAATGCATTCCGGCCGGATCCCGAGCACCACCTCGCGGCCGACAAAGGCCGCCGCCGCGTCGTATTCCTGCAGCCGAATGCGCACCTCGTCCGGCCGCCCCGCGCCGATCACCACCACCGGCCCGCCATCCTCCGCCACCAGCCGCGCCGGCATCGTGTTCATCGGCGGCGAGCCCATGAAACGCGCGACGAACAGATTGGCCGGATAGCGATAGACGGTGTCGGGATCGGCGAATTGCTGCACCTCGCCCTGGTGCATGACCGCGATCCTTGTTGCCATCGTCATCGCCTCGATCTGGTCGTGGGTGACGTAGACGATGGTGGCGCCGATGCGCTGATGCAGCCGCTTGATCTCCATCCGCATCTCGACGCGCAGCTTGGCGTCGAGGTTGGAGAGCGGCTCGTCGAACAGAAACAGCAGGGGATCGCGCACCAGCGCGCGGCCCATCGCCACGCGCTGACGCTGGCCGCCGGACAATTGCGACGGCTTGCGGCCGAGCAGCGGCTCGATCTGCAGCAGCCGCGCGACATTGGCCAGCGCCTTCTCCTGCTCCGCCTTCGGAATATGGCGGCATTCCATGCCGAAGGTGATGTTCTGGCGCACCGTCATCGACGGATAGAGCGCATAGGACTGGAACACCATGGCGATGTCGCGGTCCTTTGGCGCGATGTCGTTGACGACCCGGCCGCCGATTTCGATCGTGCCCGCGCTCGCGCTTGTCGAGCCCGGCGACGATGTTGAGCAGCGTGGACTTGCCGCAACCGGAGGGTCCGACCAGCACGGTGAATTCACCGCTCTCGATGTCGAGGTCGATCCCCTTCAGCACTTCCAGATTGGCGTACCGCTTCGACAGGGCACGAATGCTCAACGCTGCCATGAAGACCTCATCACCAACCCCATCACTTCACGGCCCCCGCAGTGAGGCCTCTCAGGAAATACCGTCCGCCGAACAGATACACCAGCAGCGTCGGCAACGCCGCGATCAGCACCGCCGCACTCTGGTCGCCAAACATCGGCTCGGAGGTAATCGCGGCGGAAAGCGCAATCAGCGCCGCCGTTACCGGTTGCTGACCGCCGGTCGTAAAGGTGACGCCGTACAGGAACTCGTTCCAGATGCCGGTGAACTGGAAGATCACGGTCACGATCAGGATCGGCGGCGACAGCGGCAGGATGATGCGCCAGAAGATCCGGAAGAAGCCGGCGCCGTCGATCCGCGCCGCCTTCAACAGGTCCTGCGGGATGCCGACATAAAAGTTGCGACAGAACAGCGTCGTGAAACTCAGGCCCTGCACGGTGTGGATCAGAACCAGGCCGGCGATGGTGTTCATCAGCGACGAGATCGCGCAGCACCACCACCCAGGGGATCAGCTTCATCTGTTCGGGCAGGAAGATGCCGAGCGTGACGAGACCGAACACCAACTGGTCGCCGCGAAAGCGCCACAGCGAGATCGAATAACCGGCCAGCGCGCCCAGCAACGTCGAGAGGATGGTGGCCGGGATCGTCAGGGTCAGGGAATTGAGCATATAGGGCTGGATGCCCCAGCAATGCTCGGCCATGCAGAACTTGTTCCAGGCCTGCGGGTAATTGGCGAAGGTCAGATGAGCAGGCCAGGCGATCAGCGAAGCAGGCCGCGATTTCCTGGTTCGAGCGCAGCGAGTTGGCGATCACGACGCCGAGCGGCACCAGGAACACGATCGCCAGCACGATCAGCAAGGCGTAGACGATGATGCGGGTCCACTTCATGCGCGGGCCTGCTTCTGCCGTTGCCAGCGCACATAGAGCCCGTAAGGCGCCATCACCACGACCAGCGACAGCAGCATCAGGACGGCGGCCGCCGAGCCGCGCCCGAGTTCGGCGCGCTGGAACATGAAATCATAGACCACCAGCGTCGGCAGCATTGGTGGAAATACCTGGTCCGCCGCCGGTCAGCGCCCGCACCAGGTCGAATGAGGTGATCGCCGAGCGCAGCAGGATCACGAACACGGTGATGAAGATCGGCCAGATCGTCGGCAGCAGCACCCGGCGATACATCCGCCACGGCCCCGCGCCGTCGATCTGCGCGGCCTTGACCAGGTCAGCATCGACCGATCGCAACCCTGCCAAGAAACAGCGCCATGGCAAAGCCGGCGCCTTGCCAGACACCGGCGAAAATCACGCAGTAGATCGCCTTGTCCGACTGCACCAGCCAGTCGAAGCGAAAATCCGTCCAGCCGAGATTGTGCACCACGTTCTGGATGCCGAGCCCGGGGTTGAGCAGCCAGCTCCACACCGTGCCCGTCACCACAAAGGAGACGGCAAGCGGATAGAGGAAGATCGTGCGCAGCACGTTTTCGCCGCGGACGCGCTGGTCGAGCAGCACCGCCAGCAACAGGCCGAGCGCCATCGTCAGCAGCACGAAGCCGCAGCCGAAGATCACGAGGTTGACATAGGCGATCTGGAAATTCGCGGTGCGCGTCACCGCGAAGTAATTGCGCAGGCCCACCCAGGTATAGTCCGGCATCACCGACGAGGCCGTGAACGACACCCAGGTGGTCCATGCCGTGAACACCACGACGTGCCCGGCCGAGGCCACCAGCGGCAGCCAGATCGCAAGCCCGGTCAGGGCGTCGCCGAAGCGGCGACGCCAAACCCCCTGCTCTCTCCCCGCAGCCCTTCTGGCCGCGGGGTTGGTTGCTGCTACCGGCATCGATACCGTCCCTATACCGACACAGCCTACTTCGCGCTGGCGACCGCCGCGACCAGCTTCTTCTGCCCTTCGGCGGCGGGAATGGCGCTGTTGTGGACGTATTCGGTCAGCACGTCGATCATGGCCGCGGTGATGCCGTTCGGCTGCGCCATATTGTGCGCGAGGCTGAGAACCACACGATCCTTGGCGATCGCATCTTTCAGAACCTGCGCCGAGTTGCGCTGGCCATCGGTAAAGCCCTCGCCCGCCAGGCTGACGTCGGTGCGCGCCGGAATCGAGCCCGTGATCTTCGAGTACATCTCCTGCGTCGTCGGCTCCATGACCACCTCGGCAAACAGCTTCTGCCCGGCGTCGAGATCGGCGCTCTTCGACTTCCAGAAGATGAAGCAGTCGGCGTTGAGGTCGAAGCATGGCGGTCCGCTATCCTGCGGCGCGGGGCCGCTCGAGAAATCCGCGACCGTCGCACCGGCCTTGAACAAATTGCCCTGCGCCCAGCCGCCCGTCATCACCATGCCCATGTCGCCCTTGACGAAAGACGGCAGATTCACGGCCCAGGGCTGGGCGGCGATGTTCGGGTTCATATAGCTGGAAAACTTGCGAAGCTGTTCGAAGGCCGCCAGCACTTCCTTGCTGTTCAAGGCGTCGGTTTCGAGTTGCATGAGCGCGCGGCGATAGATCTCGGGACTGATTCCGGCGAGCGCAATCTCGAATTTCTGGCCATCGTCCGGGCGGTTGCCGCCATTGGCCAGCGGGATCATGCCGGCGGCCTTCATCTTCTCCGCCACTTCGTTGAACTCGGCCCAGGTGGCCGGCGGCTTGCTGATCTTGGCCCGTTCCATGCCCTTGGTGGACATGAACAGCGTGTTGAGCCGATAGACTTGCAGCGGCAGCGCGATCCAGTGGCCGCCCGGCTGGCAGGATTTCGCCAGTTCCGCCGAGACCTTGTCGGCATAGCCCGCGGCCTTCACCAGCGGGCTGATATCGACGGTCGGCGCGATCTTCGACCATGCGGCGATCTCGGGCCCCTTGAGCTGCGAGATCGCGGGCGGATCGCCGGCCATGATCTGCGCCCGCAGCTTGTTCATCATATCGGTGGTGAAGCCCGGCACCGGATTGTGCTGCCAGACCCCGCCGCGGTCCTCGAACAGTTTGCCGAGCGCCGAGATCGCCGCGCCATCGCTGCCGGCGGACCATTGCGAGATGGCGGTGACGCGCGGTTTTGCGCCTTGGGCGCGGACCAGCGACGGCATTGCGAGTGTGGCTGCGGATCCAGCGAGCAGATGACGCCTTGTCATTGATCGGCATGGTACGTTCCTCCCGGGTGTGAATTTTCGACGCGGCGAGCCGCGCCGTTCATTGCAATTTCAGGCGGCCTCCACCGATGCCGCCGGCATGCCGCCGCGGCAAGCCAGACAACAGGCGGCAAAGGCCAGCGCGGAATTCGGATCATTGCCGCTCGAGGGCGGCACGAAAGCGAGCGACACCTGGGCGAATTTGAGCCCGCCCATCAGGCAGGCATCGATCCCGTCGACCAGCGCCTTGCGATCCTCCTCGGCAAGCAGCGACGGCCAGCCGCTGATCGACCACGCCGGGACTGGGCTTCACGTTCAGCGTATTGCCGATCGCAAGGCCCAGCCGGAACAGCCGGCGCCGCAATTCCTGGCGCACGCGCGACGGGATCGGGATCGCATTCACCCAGTCATCGCCGAGTTGCAGCAGTTCCGGCTCGCCGACGCCGAGCAGCCCGGCCAGCGCCGGCAGCGACGTATAGGCCTCGACGCAGCCATGATGGCCGCAGCGGCAACGCGGACCGCCCTCGCCGAACACCATGTGGCCGAGTTCGACCGGCAGCAAGGCATCGGCTTCGATCGCGTCATCCACCCAGGCGCCGGCCACGCCCTGGCCGACGAAGACGAACAGATGCGCGCCATCAAACGGATAATCCTCGGTGCGGCAGCGATGGAACATCGCATGCGCCACCACCGAATTGGTGAACTCGACCGGCACGCCCGCAAACGTCTCGCCGAACATGCCGCGAACCAGCGCGATGTCGCAGGGAATGATCGGATTGACGAGCTCGCTCAAGCGGCCAAGCCCCGGGACCGAAACGCCGATCTGCGCGAGCCGGACCCGGCGCCGCCGCGTCCAGTCGCGCAAGCAATTGCAGCGCATCGTGAAACACCCGGCCGACGGATTCGACGGTCGGCATTTTCGGCAGCGGCAGGCGTTCGGCAAAATGCAGTTCGCCCGAAAGTCCGCCGACGCCGACGCTCAAATGCGTGCCGGTCAGCTCAAATGCCGCAAGCCGCACCGAATTATCGAGCGACACCAAAGCGGTCGGGCCGCCGAAGTAAGGCGCGGGCCGCCTTACTTCCTCGATCAGGCCCTCCGCCTTCAGGTCGAACAGGATGCGCGACAGGCTCGCCTCCGACAGGCGCACCGCCTTGGCCAGCGGCGGCCGGAACATGCCGCCCGACTGCAGCAGATGCCCCAGAATGGCCGCGCGCGTCTGCCGCCGGCTTCTCGGCTGCTCAGACATTTCCATCCCTGTCGTCATTCTTACTTAGTGTAAGAATGTGCGCGCGAAACATTTCGGCTGTCAAGGCGCTTGCCGCGTTCAACGCATGGATTTGCCGTTGTGCGCGGCAGCAAAACGATACGGCCGCTTCGAGGCCGCCGCCTGCTCATCACCACTGCAAGTAGCGGGCGCCGGCGAGGTAGCCCGCCAAAACGACGCCGAGAATGGCAAGCGGATACCAGGTGACGACGAACAGTGGACTGTCGTCGAAACAGTTCATGGCGTAGAACGCCGCCGCGATGCTGCCGGCGGCAAGACCCGCGGTCGCGCCGCTCAGGCCTGGATGAACCGGCGCGCCGTTCCGCAGCGCCGCGATGAAGATTACGAGTGGGCCGGCGGCCAGCAGCGGAATCAGCGTCATACAGTTCACGGCGTTGGAGCCGATCGCACGGGCCATCCAGTCCGATCGCGGGATCGCCAGCAGTTCGGCGGCGACGCCGGCGCCAAGCAGCAGCAACGGCAGCGGCAGCAATGTCGTCCACCAGCCTGGCGCCGGGATCGGACCGGTGTTGCGGAACAGCGCGCCCAAGGTCACGACCGCGAGCGGCAGGATCACGGCGAATTTGAACAGGAACCTAACCGTATGCAGTGCGGCTTCGATGTCGTCGCGAAATCCAATTCGCGTGAAGAACAGAAACGCCGCAAGGGCCGCTGCCGCCGGCAATGCGATCAGAAGCGCGACCGTCGGCTTTCGCCCGACATGGCCGTCGGCCGCCAAAGCCCGAATGAGATCATCCGTTGTCATCGCCCTTTATCCCGCAAAGCGCATGCGCGGCCTCTCGCAGCGCGCATCACGCCGTGCCATCGCGGTCCCGTTTGTTACTTCGTTGCGTTCTCCCAAATGTTACGTAAGGCGCAGGTCTGTCCTCGATTACTTCAAGGCTTGCGCGCGAGCGCCTGCAGCGACTTTTGACCCCGCTCGCGCTCCCGGCGCCGATCCAGCCACTGCGCCACCGACAGCGCCCCGGGCCCACCGAGCACCAGCGCCACCACGCCGGCGAGATAGAGCAGCAGGATTTCGTAGCCGACCGTCCCGAACTTGATTCCGGCCTCGGTCACTTCGGCGAACTTCACCGAGAAGAACCCGTACGGCAGATGCACCGTGACCAGCGCGGTCAGAAGGACGACGGCCATCGGAATGCTGACCCAGGGAATCAGCGCACCCACCATGACAGCCGCGCCGCCGATCAGTTCGGTGAGCGTCGCCGCCCAGGCCGCCAATAGCGGCTCGGGGACCCCGAGCGTGTGCAGTACGACCGCAAACTTCTCCGGGCCGCGGGAGAATTTCGCATAGCCGTGCGCCATGAAGCCGTAGCCGACCGCGAGCCGGATCGGCAGGGGCGCCCAGACGGCGAGCCAGTTGTAAGTCGATGTGGACGTTGGCATCAAAATGATTTCCGGTTGTTGCGTTGACTGTTGTCACGCATCAGCGCGCGTCACCTTAAGCCAGGCTTAAGCGCCTCGGAGCACGACGACTTTCGCGCCGAGCGGCACGCGCGCGTACAGATCGATGACGTCCTGGTTCATCATGCGGATGCAGCCGGACGAGACCGCCTTGCCGATACTGTCGGGCTCGGTGGTGCCGTGGATACGGTAACGCGTGTCCTTTCCGTCCCTGAACAGATAGAGTGCGCGGGCGCCGAGCGGATTGCCGGCGCCGCCTTCCATGCCTTGCGCCCATTTGGCGTAGCGTTTGGGGTCGCGCTCGACCATCGCCGAGGTCGGCGTCCAGTGCGGCCATTGCTTTTTCTCCTGCACCGTGCCGCTGCCGGCAAAAGCCAGCCCCTCGCGGCCGACGCCGACGCCATACCGGATGGCCTTGTTGCCTTTCTGGACCAGATAGAGATAGCGCCGGTGCGGATCGACAACGACCGTCCCGGGCGGATGCGACGAACGATAGTCGACGACCTGTTGCAGGAATTGCGGATCGACGCGGGAGGTATCGACGGCCTCCACCGGAAATTTCTCGGCCGTGAGCGCGGCATAGTGCGTCACGCCTGACGATGGTAGCCCGTTGAATCCGGCCGTGCGCAACCCCTCACCGGTCGCCGAACATCCGGCAAGGCCGAGCGAGAGCATCGACGCGGCGAACAAACGCCGCGCCCGTTGAGAGAGCGAATTGATCATCATTGCTGTTTCCGGAGAAAAATACCGCGACGTGTTCTACTTGGCCTTCTTCGCGCGCGCCCGCGCGTCGGCCACCACCCGCACGAAGCCCTCATAGGTGAGGGCCTGGTTCACCATGTAGGCGCCGACCAGAAACCCCGGCGTGCCCTGCAGGCCGATCGATTCGGCAATGTTCAGGTTGCGCTTGATCAGGCGCAGGATGTCGTCGGCATGCGCCGTGAGGTCGGCATCCAGCCGCGCCTGATCGACATTGGTCTTGCGGACGGCCTCGAGCATCTGTTCCTGCGGGATGCCGTAGCCGGGAATATCCATCAGCGCATGGTGGACCGGCAAATAACTGTCCTGGTATTTGGCCGCCAGCGCCAGCCGCGCGCCGACGATCGAGGTTTCGTGCAGGATCGGCCAGTCCTTGTAGACGAGGCGGATGTTGCCGTCGGCCTTGACCAGTTTCTCCAGGCTGGTTGCCGCCTTCTTGCAATAGGGACAGTTGTAGTCAAAGAAATCCACGATAGTGAGATCGCCGTTGGGATTTCCGGCCACCGGCGCATCGGGGTCGCTCAGGATCATGTCGCGCGTGATTTCGTTGTCGTCGGCGCGCGCCAGCGTCGGGACCACGATCAGCGAGGCGGACATCGCGGCCAGCCGCAGGAAACCCGCGCGGGATATCGAATTGGTCATGTTTGATTTCTCCTTGAATGGGTTTACGCGCGCCAGGCCATGGCGACTTTGTTGAGGAAATTGTCGAGACCGACGTCGCCGACCACGCGCGCGTCCTTGATCTCGCTGCCGTCGGGGTTGAGGAACACGACCGTCGGCGGCCCGACCACGGCGAAACGCTGCATCAGGCTCTTGCTCGACAGGTCGTAATGGGTGAGGTCGGCGCGGATCAGCAGCCAGCCGCGCAGCTGCTGGCGCACCTCGTCCCGGGCGAAGATGTTTCGCTCCATCAGCCGGCATTCGGTGCACCAGTCGGCGGAGAAGTCGACCATGATGCCCCTGCCCTGCTGGCGGGCTTGGTCAATCGCCCTGTCGAGGTCGGCCTCGTTGGAGATCACCTGGAAGCCGTCGGTTGCGCTCGTATCCGCTGATGAAGCGACCATGCCGATCGAAACCAGCGGCTGCAGCGGTCCGTAGTCGGAGAGCGCAGCGCCAATGACGAGGACGCATCCGTAGAGCAACGCCAGCACGCCGGCCCCTGCGCGGGCGAGGCTGGCGGACCGCCAGCGTGGTTCCTCGAACAGCCTGGGCACATCGAAGTAAAGCCCGATCGCGATGAACACCGCGCCCCATGCAGTCGCCGTGAGCGCCACCGGGACAACCCGCGAGGCCATCCAGATCGCAAGCCCGACAAAGATGAACCCGAAAACGTGCTTCACCCGCGAGAGCCAGGCGCCGGACCGCGGCAACACCCGCGCCCCGAGCACGCCGAACGCAATCAACGGCAGCCCCATTCCCAATCCGAGCGCGAACAGCGCCAGCGAGCCGCGGGCGACCTCGCCGGTCTGGGCGACGAACACGAGGGCTGCGGCCAGCGGCGGCGTCACGCAGGGGCCAACGATCAGCGCGGAGCCGAACCCGAGCAGCGCGGCGCCGCCGATCGATCCCTTGTTGCCGGCGGTTGCCGCCAGCCGCGCGGTCCAGGCCTGCGGCAGTTGCAGTTCGTACAGTCCGAACATCGACAGCGCCAGCGCCACAAACAGCGCGCTCATCGCCAGCACGGCTGTTGGCGTCTGCAGCAGCGCCTGCAGGTTCTCGCCCCGACCAAGCCACGAAGATTCCGAGCGTGCCGTACGCCAAGGCCATCGCCACCACATAGGAGGCGGAAAGCGCGAAACTGCGCGTCACCGAAAGGCGGCTGTCGGCGCGCGCGAGCATGCCGGAAAGAATCGGGATCATCGGGAAGACGCAAGGGGTGAACGACAGCAGCAGGCCAAAGCCGAGAAAAGCCAGCACGGTCGTCAGCAGGCTGCCGCTGAACATGCCGGCTTCGGTCCCGGCCGCATCCGCCGCCGGCGGGCCCCAGGTCGAAAGGCCGGGTTCGCTGCCGCCGCCACCTGCGGTGCTGGACGGATGCGCCGCAGCGCTTCCCTCGGGCGCTTCACCAATCAGCAGCGTCGCCAGATCGACGGTCTTTGCGATCGGCGGATAACAGATCGTGTTCTCGCCGCAGCCCTGATAGGTGACGATGATGCGGCCTGTCTCCGGCAACAGTTCCGCCGGAACGGTCGCCGTGGTGCTGGCGTGATAGACCTCGGTCATGCCGAAGTTCGGATCGTCCTTGAGCTCGCCCTTGTCCGTCGCGATCCTGACGCGCCGGCCGTCGAGCGTAACCATGATCTTGTCACGGTAGAGGTAGTAGCCGGGGGCGATCGTCCAGGTCAGCGCGATGCCCTCTTCCTCATCGAGTTCGGCGCGGAGCTGGAAGGCCTGATCGGCCGGCATCGGCGTGGCGGCCGAAACCGACGTGACGGCCGCCACAAGCCGCAGCAACAACGTAACAAAACCGAGAATGCGAGCGTAGGACATGGGGTACCTTCTGTGAGCGATCCGGCGGCCCATGTGGCTGTGCGACCTTAAGCCAGCCTTAAGGCTGGAGGCGGACCGCGGAAGTCACAACGAGGAGCGGCTTCCATGCGGATTTTGGTGGTTGAGGATGACCCGGTGCTGTCAGACGGGTTGAAGGTCGGGCTCGGGCTGTACGGCGCGACGCTCGACATCGTCTCCAGTTGCGCCGATGGTCAGGCCGCGCTTGCCGCGGACGCATTCGACGCGCTGGTGCTCGATCTGATGTTGCCGGATGGATCGGGCCTCGATCTGCTGGCCGAATTGCGCTCCCGCGGCGACCGGACCCCGGTGTTGTTGCTTACCGCGCTCGACGAGGTCGCCGACCGCATCCGGGGACTGGATGCCGGCGCGGACGACTATCTCGGCAAGCCGTTCGACCTCGAGGAACTCGCCGCCCGCGTCCGCGCCATCAGCCGCAGACATGAAGGCCGCGCGGCGCCGCAAGCCTCCTACAACGGCGTCACGCTCAATCCGGCGCGGCTGACGGTGACCGTCAATGACGATTGCGTCGGCCTGTCGCGGCGCGAATTCGCGGTCCTTGCGGCGCTGATGGATCGGCCGGGAACCGTACTGTCGAAGAGCGATCTGGAGGCGAAGCTCTACGGCTGGCAGGAAGAGGTCGAAAGCAACACCGTCGAGGTGCATGTACACAAGCTGCGCACGAAAATTGGACGGGCCAAGATCGAGACCCTGCGCGGGATCGGCTACCGGATGAGGCCCGTCGCATCATGAGTTCATTGAAGGGAAGACTGTTCCTGATCCTCGTTGCCGCCACCAGCCTGATCTGGCTCGCCGCCACCTGCTGGATCTATGTCGGCGCCACGCGCGAAATCGAAAGCGTGCTCGATGCACGGCTTCAGGAAGCCGCACGCATGGTGCTGTCGCTTGCCTCCGGCAATGGCGTCGGCGCCACGTTGAAGGACGGCGATTCCGCGCCGGCACCCGAAATCATGAGTTACGAGCGGCAATTGTCCTGCCAGATATGGTCGCTCGACGGCCGTCTCGTCGCCCGCTCGAGCGGCGCGCCGGACGAAAGCCTGAGCGACAGGCGCGCCGGTTTTTCGCAGCGGCTGATCAAGGGGGAAACCTGGCGCGTCTATACCGCGGAAGATGCCGCCAAGGGCGTCCGGGTATCGGTCGGCGATCGGCTGGGACTGCGTGCGCATCTGGTGGGAGAGATCATCAAGGGCCTGCTCGCGCCGCTGCTTCTTGCCATTCCGCTGCTTGGGTCTGCTGATCTGGGCAAGCCTTGCCCGCGGCCTTCGCCCCCTGCAGGCACTGGCCCGCGAGCTTGCGCGCCGCAACGCCGACGACATGCGCCCGGTCGAGGCCGGAACGATCCCGGCCGAAATCCGGCCCGTGGTGGCCTCGCTCAACCATCTGTTCCGCAAGGTCCGCGACGCCATGCAGCATGAACGGGAACTCACGGCGTTTGCGGCGCACGAGCTTCGCACGCCGCTGGCGGGCCTGCGCACGCAAGCCCAGATCGCGATGGTGGCGAGCGACGGCACGGTTCGCGAGGCCGCATTGCGCCAGATCGTGGTCGCCGTCGACCGCACCACCCGGATGGTCCGCCAATTGCTGGCGATCGCAAAGCTCGATTCCATCCACGAGGCCAAACGATCCAGCGTCAACATCGGCGAAGTGATCGAGGAAGTCATCGACACATTGCCGGCATCGGACCGCAAGGCACGGGTCGCAATGGATCCCGCGTTGAAAGGCACCGTGGTCACGGCAAACAGGGAACTGCTTCTGGTCGCCATCCGCAATCTGCATGAAAACGCCGCCCGTCACATGCCCGAGCCGGGGTTGGTCAGCTGGACCCTGCAGAGAAACGCCGACGCCCTGGCTGTCTGTGTCGATGACGAAGGCCCGGGCATCCCGGAAGACGAGATTGCGATGGTCACCAACCGTTTTTTCCGCGGCCGCAACAAGAGCGCCGCTCGGAAGCGGGCTTGGCCTGTCGATCGTCGATCTCGCCTTGCGCGCCAGTGGCGCGAGGCTGGTCCTGCAAAACCGATGCGAGGCACGCGGCCTGCGCGCGCAAGATCGTTTGGCAGATCGCACAAGACAGTGAGATACAGCCCTCGCTGAAAGATACCCACCGGCCCGGCTTCAAACGCTTCGGGCCTCGTCTCTCACCGGCTTGATCCCCATGCACATTGACCGCTACGACGACGACCGCGCGCTGCTGCTGCCGCTTTTCACGCTGGCTGACGACTCTCCTGCCCAGATCGCCGCCTACATCTCGCGCGGCGAGGTGCTGGTCGCCCGCGATGGCGAACTTGTGATCGGCCATCTGCAGATTGTCGAGACCGGCGACGCCGGTGTGTTCGAGCTCAAGAGCATGGCCGTAACGGAGCACCGGCAGCGCGAGGGCGTCGGACAGCAACTGGTCAAGGCGGCCCTGGCATACTGCCGCGCACGCAACGGTCGGCGGCTGATCGTCTCGACCGCGGCCGCCGATACCGGCAATTTGCGCTTCTACCAGCGACAGGGCTTTCGCATGTCCAAAATCGTGCGCGATGCATTTGCGCCGTCGAATGGATACAAGGAAGGAACGATGGTCGACGGAATACCGTTGCGCGACCAGGTGTTCCTCGACCTCAACCTGAACGGCTAGTCCGCACCGACCCCGCGAACGAGAAAGCCCGGCGCATTGCGCGCCGGGCTTGTCATGTGTCGAGAGACTATCGCCAGCCGGTCAGATGCCGCGGCCCCAATAGCCGCACCAGCGGTGGGTGCTCCATTCGATGTTCTGCTCGTAACCCTGCAGCGTCGCATATTGCGGCAGCCGCACTTCCTTGGTGGCCGGATCGAAGCATTTGCCGGCGTCGGACGCCTTTTTGACCTCGGCTGACAGCTCGGTCATGAAGGCGAATTGCTGCTCCATGTCCTTTTTGGTGCCGAGCCGGCCGCCGGGTCCGGGATGACCGGGGATCTGGCGCTCCCAGTCCAGCGCCATCGTTTTCTTGAGCGAGGCCTCCCATTCGACCGGATAGGAATCATTGATTGCGAGCCGCGAGGGCACCGCACCGAGCGAATTGAAGTCGACGGCGAACAGGATCTTTTCCTTCGGCAGGAACATCACCAGCGAGGAGTCGGAATGGTTTCGCCCGGTGTAGACCAGTTCGAGCGTGGTGCCGCCGAGCTTGATGGTGCGTTTTCCATCGACGACCTGGTCGGGCAGGACGACGTCGGGATTCTTCAGCACCGCCAGCCGCTCCTTGGCGCGCCGATGCGCAACCACGACGGCGCCCGCGTCCTTGAACGGCTTGCCGCCGGCGATGTGGTCGTAATGGTGGTGGCTGTAGATCAGATACTTGATGGGTTTATCGGTGACCTTCTTGATCTCGGCGACATAGGCAACCGCCGCCTGCGGCCGGCCATAGCTGATCGGGTCGGTCGCGATCACGCCGGCGGGCGTGACGACGAACATCGACTGGTGGTTCTGATAGCGGAAGACATAGACGTTGTCGGTGCCCTCGACCTTGGTGGTCGCAAACAGCGGCGGCGTGGCTGCGGGCGGGGCCTGCGTCTGGGCCTGGGCAATGCCGTTAAAGCCGATGGTCGTGGCCGCAATCAAAAGCGTGGCGAGCGTGTTGTTGTGCATGTTGGTCTCCTCCCTCTCGGGCTAACACCGCTGGTGTGCCGGCATTCCCCAGACAGATTAGCTAACGCGAGGCAGGGATGAGCGACAGCGCAATCAGCAAGCCCGGACCACGGCAAAATGGCGCATTGCGCCCGGTTTTGCCGCCGCGTCAGTCCGGCCACGAAGGCCTGCGCCCTTGACCGAGCCGCGCGGCAAGTCAGAATGCGTGCATGTAGGCCGGGGCCGTTGATCAAATCCGACATTACCGCACGGACCGGCGGCTCAAGCATTTGCGATCGATTGCGGCCTTTTTCGAGGTTCATGCGTGCGGCACCCGGTCGACATCGCGATCATGTATGCAGCCCTGTGGCTGCTGGGGTCGATGATGCTCGATCATCTGACGCCCAAGGAATTGACGGTCTACATGATCGCGGCCGCGACGGCGCCGGCGGTGATCGGTACCGGGCTTTGCTATTATCTGAAATTTCCCAAGATCGATTTCGCGGTCATCTCGGCCACGCTCTGGCTGGTGGCGGCACTGACGATCGAGTGGATCTCGCCGGTGCCGTTGCCGAGTTTCCTGATTGGCGCGGCACTGGCGCCGGCGCTGATCGTCGGCGCGATCCTGCACTGGCACCGTTACCGCTCGGGCGAGGTTCGGCAGAGTCACCGCGCGGCTGCCCGTGCAGACCGGTCATGATGCGCCTTCGAACGGCAAGCCGCCGTTGCCGGGCGGGAGATGAATATTGTGCGAGCACTCGGTTACACGGCCCACTTGAATGAGGCATTCACAGGAGCGGGTTGATGAACGCAAAACTGCTTTTGGGCGCTGTGATGCTGCTGATCATTGGCGTGACGGCCGCAGCTTATCTGCCCGTTTGGATGACGCTGTTGTTCGGCTCGCTGGCATTGGCGGCGCTGTATATTTTCGCAAGACTGAATTCACGGTTCGATCCGCTTGACCCCCGCTTCGGCAGCTGCATCCCGCCGATTAACAGCAGGCCGAGAGACCCGTGACTTCCGCCGGAAACGGTACGCCGAACCGAAACGCTTTCAACGCACCAGAAAAACCAGCTTGCCGCGGAAGTGGCGGGATTCGCTTACCCTGTGTGCGGCTACGGCTTCGCTGAGCTGGTAGCGCGTCACTTCCGGCGGACGGACGGCGCCTTGCGCGACCAGCGCGGCGATGCGCTCGAGATGCGGCCGGTCGCGTCCGACGCTCGGCCGCAGCGCAACGACATCGCCGCGGTCCGGCTTTGGCGCCTGTGGGCCGGAGGCGATGAAGGCCGCGCGGCCGCCCGGCTTCAGCACGGCGAACGAGCGCTGCGCGACGTCGCCGCCGACGGTTTCGAACACGGCGTCGCAGTCTTTCACGGCCCTGGTAAAATCCACCGCATTGTAATCGATGATCTCGTCGGCGCCGATCTTGCGCAGATAGTCATGGTTCGACGCGCTCGCGGTGGTGATGACGCGCGCGCCGAGATGTTTTGCCAGCTGGATCGCAAAGCTCGCGACGCCGCCCGCGCCGCCCTGGATCAGGATGGTCTCGCCCGCCTTCAGCTTCAACGTATCTTCGACGGTGCAAATCGCCGTCAGCCCGGCCAGCGCCAGCGCCGCGGCATCGACATGTGACAGGCCATCAGGCTTCCTGGCGACGATGGCGGCCTTGATCGCGATCTTCTCGGCATAGGCACCCTCCTGGCCGACGTCGCAGACGGCAAAGACCTCATCGCCGACCCGCAGGTCGGTCACGCCGGCCCCGACCGCTGAAACGACACCGGAGAAATCGCGTCCGAGGATGTAGGGAAAATGGGAAAGCTGGCCCGATTTGCCCTCGCGCACCTTCCAGTCCGCGCCATTGACGCTGGCGGCGACGATATCGACCACGACCTCGCCGGGTGCCGCCACGGGATCCGGCATATCGCCGAATTTCAGAACATCCGGCCCGCCGTGCCGTTCGATGAAGGCTGCTTTCATGGGGATTCCTCGATTTGATGAACCAGGGTCGCATGTTTGATTGACGTATTCAAATCTCGGCTCCGGTCTTCCCGAAAGCGGGCACTCACCGAGATGTAGAACAAACATTCTAGACTCTCTTGCCTATATCCGGCAGAATGCCCTTTTCGAGGGAGAGGCCCGATGTCGACCACGATGCCGCCACCTCCTGAGGTGACCGAAGCGAACATCCTGCAGTTTCTCGCCGCCGCCCGCGAGACGATTGCGGAGGTTCCGGTATGCTGGCTCGCTACCCGCTCGCTGGAGGGCGGAACAAATTCACGGGCGGTCGAACTCCTCGGCCGGGCCGCCTGGATCGGATGAGTGGACGCGGCGTTTTCTTGTCCGCAGAAGCTCGCGCAAGGTCGCCGAGATGCGCGCGGCACACCTCGTCACCCTCGCATTTCAACACCCCTCCGGCGACCGCTACATCGCATTGGGTGGACGCGCGAGCATCAATGAGGATGTCGCGGAAATGCGAACCATGTGGTCGAGCAGCCTGGATGTTCATTTTCCACCCGGCTTTGCCGACGCCAATATGATCGTGATCCAGGTCGACGTCGATCGGATCGAGGTCCACGTCCGCGGCCTCACGCCCGGACCGTACGGCGCCGGACGAACGCTGCTGGAGCGTCAAGTTGATGGAGCCTGGCGTTTCGTCCCGGCCTGGTAACGATCGCCACCGGGCGGCATTTATGCGCGGTCGTTGCGGCGCTGGATACGCGGACGCGCTTTCCCGGTTCGGTAGTCGGCAAGCACGGCCCGGTAGGTCGCGCGAATAATGCGGTCGACCAACTGCGGCGGCGGCTCACCGCGCAAGACGTGCTGCCGCACAACCGCGATCGGAAGCTCGGAAATCAAAAACTGCGCAACGCGTATCTCGTCTCGCCCTTCCTTGCCAAAGATCAACCGCGCCCATTTGCGCGATCCAGCATCCATGCGTAGCGTCATTTCGGCGACTCGCTCGCGCAATTCCGGCGGCCATTCGCCCTTCAGGAAATCCTTGCGATCATAAAGAAGCAACAAGCGCGCCTCGTCCGGATGCTTCCGCACCCAGGCAGGCGTGTGGAGCGCGGCGCTTAGCCCGTCGCCCGCGTCGAACGCCGCGCCAATGCCTGTCTGAAATTCGAGGACGGCTCGAAGCCAAAGCGATCCAAGCAAAACATCCCGCGAGGCAAAGCGATGATAGAATGAGCCCGTTGGCGAGCCCAGGCGTTCGCTGACGGACGCAACCGTTACCCCCGACACGCCCCGCTCTGCGATGATCGTCAGCGCCGCTCCGAAGAAATCCTCTTGGCTGAATTTCGGATGACCCATGTCATGAGGATTCGTGTTCTAGACGAAGGAGTCAACATCTTCGTTCCCGCAAACCCGAACTCTAACCCGAACCGGAGCCTGGCCCCGGCGCAGGACTGAGCGGAGCGCCTCCGACCGAAACGGGGCCGACAGGTTTAGGCAATGGAGGCGGCTGCGGGCGGCATTTTTCGCGACGTCAGGAGCACCCGCGCGCGCGGTTTTGGACGCGGGATGCTGGACGTCGTCAACGGCGTCATCGCACCCTGCAGGGCGTCCACCTGCGTCGAAAGCGCGGAGAGTTGACGGGATATTCTTTTCAAATCCGCCTGTTGGTTTGCGGCGCTCTGCGTCAGCGACACCAGCACGGCGGCGTTTTGCTGCTCCGACGACTGAACATCCTTCTGCGACAACTGAATATCCAGCAGTGCCGCGCTGACGACGGGATCCGGTATCCGGACTGAAGCCGTCTCACGTGGCGACGGTGCGGTGAAGCGGCTGAAATCCGGCAAGGAGAAGCCGTCGAAATTCGGCAGCGAGACGCGATTGAAATTAGGCAGAGGGAGACGATCGAAATTAGGCAAGGCGAAGTGAAAATTCGGCAAAGCGTTCGCGGTGGCCGCGCCAATGACGGCGAGCGCGGCGAACGACACCATGATCGCCGACACCCGGCTCGAAGGCCCCTGCGGCGGCGCCTCGGGCTTGTCTCCTTGCGTTGCTTTATCCGGTGTTTCAGCCACCTGCGTTCCCTACGTGTCAGCCCGGTCCCGGGATTTTCCCTCGCCGCCGATCCGCAAAACAAAAAGAGCCGTCGCATGGACGATCCAGCGACGACTCTCGCGCGATTGCCCACACAAGTTCAGCTTCAACCATGGGCTGATATGGTTAATGATCAGTTATGCTCAGTTGTCCCGCACGTGAGGCGATCCTCGAGTTACCAACCGTTAACCCTTCTTCGGTGACCAGCCATAAGCCTTGGCGCAGGCGCCGCCCATCAGCATGGCCCGCTCGGTATTGCTCAGGCGATCGGTCCGGACAAAGGGCTCGACCGCCTGCGCGTAATTGACGACGGCGAACGCGCGCGTCCAGTCCGTGCCCCACAGGCAGCGATCGAAACCCCAGGCATCGAACATGCGCGAAAGCGGATCCCAGATGTCCGGGAAAGGATACGGCTCCCGCGACAGCGTGCAGGCGCCGCTGATCTTGATCACCGCGTTCGGTCGCTTGGCCAGTTCCAGCACCTTCGGCAGATCGGCCCACGGCTCGGGCGGCGCCGGCGGCACGCGCGGCTGCAGGATGCCGAGATGGTCGATGATGAAGCGCGTGTCGGGATGGCGATCGATCAGCGCGGTGCCGGTGCCGAGATTGCCCCAGCACAGCATGTTGACCGGAAGGTCGTAGCGCACGGCGGCGCGCAGGATCCGATCGAGGCCGGGGTCATCGGGCGCGCGATCGTTCTCCTTCGGCAGCATGATGCGGATTCCGACCGCGCCCGGCGTCTTCTTCCATTCGGCGACGACATCGGCCACATCGGGATTGTCAGGGTCGACCGGCTTGACGAGGCCGAACCGGCCGGGATGGGCCCGCTGCACTTCCACGGCATAGCTGGCGTCGTAGCGGTACATCGAAAAGGCGGAGATGAAGATCGCGCCGTCGACGCCGACCTTGTCCATCGCCGCCACCATCTCGTCACCGGTGACGTGATCCGGCCAGTTCGGCACGCTGTGCCAGGGTCGCTTTGGCGTGTTCGCCTCATAGGCATGGATCTGGGAATCGATAATAGTCATTGGACGCAGCTCCTCTGTGCGGTCTGAGTTTGGCCGTTGCGACGGGACCGTGTCCAGAGGGCAAAGGCGGCTGCGGGTTGCAAGCCAGCATGCCGGGTGGCGAGAAACAGGCGACAGGCGACGACGGATCCGGACCATGGGCATCAGACCCGATCTGCAAATATCCGTGGGGGCGGCCCAGTCGATCGTTGACCGGGTCATTCCGGGGCACGCGGTTGCGACCGTCTCCAACATTCACGGCGGCGAGATTGCCGCGGTTTACGAGATCGGCCTTGTCGGCGGCCACCCCCCGATCATCCTGAAAATCTATCCCGACGCGCTGCATTGGAAGATGCATAAGGAAGTGATCGTCGCTGGCCTGGTCCAGGACCGGCTCAGCGTGCCTGCGCCCAGGGTCCTGTTGGCGGACGATTCCAGAAAGTTGCTTGATCTCAGCTTCGTCGTCATGAACAGGGTGAACGGCGCAAGTCTGGGTTCGCTGGAGAAGACCTTGCCGCCTGAGCAACTGGTCTCCGCCTATGTGCAAATCGGACAGTTGCTCCGCGAGTTTCACCGCATCCCCATGGACGCCTTCGGTTACATCGGCTCGACCGGCATATTGACGCCGCATGCGACCAATCACGCCTACCTGACCCACCAGTTCCAGCGGAAGCTCGATGAATTCGTCACACGGGGCGGCGATGCGCCTCTCGCGCGCAAGGTCGCCGGTATTTTGCGGACCGCACGCAGCTCCTCCACGCCTGTACGCAAGCCGTGCTTTGCCACAATGACCTGCACGCCGGGAATTTGCTCGCCGCGGTCACGCCAGCCGGCGTGCAGCTCACGGGCGTTCTGGATTTTGAAGGCGCCCTTGCCGGCGATCCGCTGATGGATGTCGCCAAGGCGCTGTATTATCTCGACGACAGGACGCGGCGTGCGTTGCTCGAGGGCTATGGCGACATCGACCGGGAGCACTGGCGCCAGACGCTCGATCTCTATCATCTGTATTTCGTGCTCGAACTCTGGTGCTGGATGGCCCAGATCGGAAACGCGCATCGGCTCGGCGGACTGGCTTCGGACCTGGAGCGCTACAGCGCAGCGTAACGGCCCCTCTCGCTGCCTGCCGCTAGACGGACGGCTCGGCATCGACCGCCGCGGTCGAGAGCCACCAGCCGTTGCCGGCGAACCAGCAGCTGTCGTCGCTGGCTCACCACTCCTGAACGACCGCACAGCGCTCCAGTTTGCGGCAAATGCTTCCGCCAGGCGGCTACCTGCCGAGGCATCCTGCGGCCCGTCGCAACAGATGAAGCGCGCGCGCGAAATGAATTGGGCGGGCCAGTTCGTCCCGCCTTCGGGACGCCGGATCAGCAGCATGCCGCCGGCGCCGCTGTCGGGCTGCATCGGAAACAACAACCGCGCGCCCGCATCCATGGCGTCGAGCCACGCCTGGTAGGGTTGGGTGGTCCCGGCGCACACATAGATCGCGTCAGCCTTCGGCAACTCGCCCGCAAGTCCGGTTCGCGCGTGAACCTTCACCTGCGGCAGATCCTTGAGATTTTCGCTGGCGCGCGCGGCAAGACCTTCGTCGATTTCATAAGCGTCGACGCAGCCCTCGGCGCCGACGAGATGCGCCAGTATCGCGGTGTAGTATCCCGTGCCGGCGCCGACCTGAACAACGCGCTCGCCCGGGCGCACATCGATGGCGTTGAGCCAGATCGCGTGACCGCTGGGCAGGCCGATGTTCAGATGGCGGGCCGGATCGAGCGCGATCAGGACGTCCTGATAGAGAAACGCGGGGTCGTCGTCCGGCGTTTGCACATAGTCGGTGCCGGAGAACGTCAGGATCGACCACGGGCCTGGCCCGGCAAAGGTCTCGCGTCTCACGTTTGCGAAAGCGCGCTCGATCGAGGGACTGCGATCCCCGGCGACCAGGCTCGCAAAAAAGCGCCTCAATTTTTGCGCGCGGTCTTCCATGTGGACCCGGCGGCCGTTGGCAGCCTCGTCGAATCCCGTCCGCTACTTTGTTGGAAAGCGGATGGTCACGGGATCAAATGGCGCAGAAGGCTCCTTGATGGTGCCGCCACCACCTTCGACGGTCGGTCCCGTTCCGCCGGTACCGCCCGTTCCCTTGATTGTTATGGGCGAAGGACCACCCGGGATACAGCCGCCAACGACGCCGTCGAGCGCCTTGTCGTCGAGTTCGGTCGAACCGGGTCTTGTCAGAGGCCTTGTCTTTCATGGCAGACTCCTCTTCAGCGGTGCAATCTGTTGCAAAGGATAGCGAAGGGAGGCCGGATTAGCAATCCGCGGCGGGGTCCGTGGCCGATCCGGCCGCGGTCATCTGGCACAACAATACTCTGTGCGAAGGGTCACATTTGCGGTGCGATAAGTCGCGCTATTGACTTGTCAGGTCGAAGCTCGAAACTATTGCCTGTTTTGAGCGACCTCCACTTGAGTGCCGCGCGCCAAGCGCTTCTCTCGCAGATATGAGGATTGCCATGTCGAAGAAAATTGCCGGTAACGAAAACAAGATCAAGCCGCAGGATTCCAAGAAGCCCATCGCACCGGAGTTGCAGGACGACGATCTGCAGCAGGTGGCCGGCGGGCTTGCGGCAAATCGCGCTACGGATCCGACCGATCCGGTCTGCATCAGCAAGCTCTGACGCGCTGATCCGTTCGAACGTGCCACTCCGATCGCGCGGAGGTGGCGTAACATGAAACGGCCGATCGCTTGTCACGATTGGTTGGTGTCGGCTTGCTGCGTCGATGCCGCAGACGCGTGATGATGCCGCTGCGGCGCGGCTGCTGATTGACGCCCATCGCAACCGGCGCGGCCCGTATACCGCGGCCGGCGGCGTGATACGGGCGCTGATCGATGATGCCGCCAGGCGCGCGCCCGAACTCGTCAAAACCCATCTCGTGACGCTGCTGCTGGTGGCGCCCGAGATTGCCGGATGCGTCGAGGTGCCGGCGGACGTCCGTGACGCGTCGCTCGTTTCGCGCGAAGGCAATCCCGCATCATGGACGCGCCGGGTCGCAAACGGTGCTGCCGATTTCATCCTCGGCTGTTTCGAGCGACATCGCGCCTTCCCGGCCGGCTTGACGTTTACGAATGCGGATAACGCCGATCCCGCCGACCAGGAATTCATCGCCACGCTGTTGCGCCGCGCCGATCCCAAAATCTTGCGGCTTTGCATTTGCACCAATTCCGATTCCCTGACGCCGCCGCTCGCCGCAGCACTTGGGCAATATGCCAAGCGGCGGCGGCCGCGCCGCCGCGCGGTTGAACCTTTCCGCGATGATGTCATCGCAAACCTCTCGGCCGCCGACCGCAACAGGCTGGCGCAGGAGCATGTGAACGCGGACGGCACCTCAGATCGCCTGCTTGCGGAGCATGTCTACCGCCACCTTCCCGCGCCGGATCGTCGGGCGATGCACCTCGCCCGCGCGGAATCGCTTGGCCGATTGAATGAACCGTCGCTGGCGCTCGGCGCGATACCTTTTCACCACGAACAGGCTGGTGGCGATGCAGCCACGCTGCTCGCGGCATCGCGATCCTGTCTCGACATGGGCTGCTACAACGCGGCGCTGGAATGGGCGGTGCGCGGACGCCGGATGCTGGCCGACGCGCCGCCGGGCAAGACCCATAGCGACCTGACCCGGCAGATGCTGTTCGCGTTGCTGCTGCTCGGCCGCTACGACGAAGTCGAGAGCTTGTGCGAGGATCTGCTGGCGCACGGCACGCGATCCGGCGCTGCTGGCCCACGCCACCTACGCCATGGCGATCCTCAACGCCCGCCTCTATGAACGGTCGCGCCGGGATTACGATGCCGCGAAATCCTGGATCGAAAAGTCGCGAGCCTTTACCGACGCCACACCGGCCTCGCCGACCCGGGCCGTCAACGCCGCCTTTCTGATGAATACGCTGGCGCTGGTGGAAATGCGCAAGGGGCGCGCGGACGTCGCCCGGCAAACCCTGGTCGACGCGCTGGCGCTGATGGCGCGCGATGCGCCGGATCTCTATCGCAACGAGAGCGCCATCCTGTTGCACAACATGGCCCGCCTCGCGGTCGCGACCGGTGGTCCGGACCTCGCCATCGGTCATTTGAGCACGCTGCTGTCGCAGCAGCCGGGCGACAGTTCGGCATGGTTCGACCGCGGCCTGATCCATCAGCGCGCGGGCCGTCATGATGCGGCGCTCCGCGACTACGATACGGCGATCCGGTGGGAACCGGCGCACACCGAGGCGCATTTCAACCGGGCGCAGACGCTTGCGGCCCTGCGGTCGGCGTGACGAGGCGATCGACGCTTACGGGCGCGTCATCGTGTTGCAGCCGGACTACGCCGACGCGCGGTTGAACCGCGCGATCCTGTTGTGCGAACGCGGCGACCTTGCGCCGGCACGCGACGAAATCATGTCCGCCATTCGCTACCGGCCCAACGACGCGCGCATGCTCTGCACGCGGGGACTGATCGACATGCGGATGGGCGACCACGAGGCGGCCATGCGCTGCGTTCGCCCGCTCGATCGAAGCCGACCCCGCTTTGGCCGATCCGTGGGCGAACCGGGCCACCATCGCCTACCGGCCGCGGCGATACCAGCGGCGCGCTGCACGATCTCACCGAAGCCCTGGCGCGGCGCGAAGACGCCGCGATCCTGTGCAACCGCGCAAGGGTGCTCGAAGCGGAACGCCGATGGCAGGAGGCGGCCGACGATTATGCGCGGGCGATGGATGCTGGAAGGCGCCAACAGGGAAGCGATCGGCCGGCGGCGCGCGCGATGCCTCGACGCCGCTCGGCCGGCCATGACGAAAAGGACCTAAGCCAGCGGCCGCCGGCCGCTCAGGGTCTTCAGCATCCGGTTGAACCGGTCGCCTGCGTTGGACACGCGATCGAGAATGCCGGCGTCGAGTTCGTCGTCCGCGATCTCGGCGGCGGCGACCGACCGGTTGCCGGACGCGCGGCGCGCGTCGCGCAGGCGGTCGGCGAGAAACACCGCGAGCGCCCGGTAGAAGCGGCTGCCGAAGCCGTCGTCGGCGGCAAGCTTGGCCATCAGCGTTTCCTTGTCCAGGAACAGCGCCAGTCCCTCGCCTCAAAGCCGTGACAGTGGCGGACGCCGGCGCGGAATCGACCAGTGAAACCTCACCGACGATCTCGCCGACGCCCATTCGTGCAAATTGTCCGAGCGCCAGGTTCGAGACCGCGAGCTCGCCCTCCAGAACGAATATCAGCGCGTCGGTCTGCTCGCCTTCGTGGGTCACGACATCGCCGGCGCGGAGTCGGGTCAGAACGCCGGTCTTGGCGATCCATTGCACGTCGACGTCGGAAAGCAGTCCAAACATGTAGAGAACTTTTCGCATCGGAAAGCTCCTCGCTCCCGGTTTGTCTTCGATGATCGCTGGCACGCGCTGTTCAGCGGCCGAACGAAGCGCGATCACTTCATATTGGCTGCGATGCCGTCCAGTGTTTGTGACCACTTCTTTTCCACGTTTGACTTTGGAAGCGGCTTGGCGTCGCCGCCGGTCACGGCGTTGAGTTCGTCGGCGGTCAGTTCGCGCTTGCCGTTGTTCGCATCGGGCTTCACATCAACCGGCTTGGCCATCCTGACCTCCCTTGTCGTCGCGACCGTCGCGGCCTTCCGCGACAGCAGGAGTATACACGATCTGCGCCGCAGCGCGACCGAACCGGAGCCCGCGCCCGCCACCACTGGCTTGAGCAACGCGGCAAGGCTTCCACCTCCGGTGGCGGATCGGCACGTCAACCCGGCGCAACCGGGACAATAAATCGGCTAGCGGACGCCGAACATCTTTGATTTAATTGCGACGGGCGTTCTGTATGAGTGGGGTTGATTCAAAATGACCAAGGCCATTGAGGATATTGTTGCGGGCTACGTTACCCTCAAAAATCGCCAGGCGCTGCAGGAAATCCGGGAACATCGTCAGCGTCTTTTGCATAAGAGCCGGATGCATGCCGGAAGTTGGGTCAGCGTGAAAAATCTGAATTCCGTGCTCCAGCAAGACATCGATGTCGTTGAAGCGGCGCTGAACGGATTGCAGGAAGAAACCACCAATCCGGTCAGCTGATCGCGAGCCCTTGTCAGCCATCGGACGAAGCGCGCGCAAGGGCGAATGCGCGGCAGCGTCATCCGCCGTCCGAACCACAAGACAAGATGGCGGATTGCGCCGCAGCGCGCGATGAGGCGGCCCGTGGAGCGCCGGCTTATTTGAAGTTCTGGGCTATGCCGTCGTGAAACTGGGAGTATTTTGCGCTGATGTCCGACTGAGCCTTCCCGGCTCTTGTGTAGATGTTGTTCGCTTCCTGAAGCGCGAGCTGAAGTTGCTGGCCAAGGTCGGACCTTCCGCCTCCGCCGCTCACGTTATTCAATTCGTCAATTGCAAGTTCGCGATTGCCGTTGTTGGGATTGGTCATGTCATTCCCCTCTCTGTTTCGGGCGAGACCGTTCCCGCCGCTATGAATAGGGTACGTGATGCCTTCGCTTTGCTCTGTGACTTCAGGCACATTCGAAACCCTGGAACACCCGGGGTCAAATATGACCGTCGCGATGCCGGCGACGGCATCTCGTGGGCCGGAGCACCGCTTGGAAAAAAACACCCCGCCACAGGGGACGGGGTGAAGGTTCGGGAGGAAACGCCGAAGGGAAAAATCACGCCGGCGCGTGAGATGGACCATGCCGCGATTCCGCCGGCAGAGCTGTGAACCAGCTAACAAACCCACCGCGCTGCGGTTCACTCTGACGTGATCGGCGCTATCAGCGGATTCAAATCAGACTGCCGGGAACAAGTGGCAATGACTGGCATTGTTGTGTGTGTCTGGAGGACATGGACATATCAAGCGGCCTCGGCGTGCTTCCCCCGAATGGCGCCGGGGCCGTTTCTTTCGTTTGCGCAGGTGGTTTGAACCAACATCGCTTCCTGGAGAACGCGAAGCTGGAGATGCCACCAACTGAGGTGGCCTCAACGCATCAAAACCGCAATCACGACGAGCGCCACCGTGAGCACGCTCAGGCCTATTCCAACCGCAATTGTCCACCGATCCATCGCAGCAAGATAACGGAAGGATACCTGACCTATCCGTGACCATTTCAGCCCCGAGCCATGCAATCCCGGCACCGGGATTCTACCTGCCTCGAATGAGGTAGCGGTCGAGGTAAGTGAGGACCGCAACGCCGGCAATCAACATCCAGTTCATGAGACTGTGACTGGCATCACGCCGGAAAGCGCCTGTTTGGGAGTACCCCTGCGTTCAGGTTTAGGAAAACGGGGAGACCACCATGCGCAACGCAATTCGCGAACTGACGATGGACGAACTCGACACGGCGAGCGGAGGCGACTTGGGCGACCTGAACCAAATGGATTCGATGAAACTGCAAATGCTCATGGATCGCTGGAGCAAGAGTACTGAGTCGCTCAGCAACCTCATGAAGAAGATGAGCGACACGAGCAGCCGGATAGTTGCAAATCTGAAATGACTACGCAGGGCGGATTAGCGTCAGCGTAATCCGCCGTCCGAACCATAGGACAAGATGGCGGATTACGCCTTACGGTCTGAGGCGCCTCAAAAATTCCAACGGCAATGGACCGATGGCAGCCAATAACTTGTCGAACAAGCTTCGGGCGAGAGCCAGTTCGCGACGAGAATACTACCGTACAGCATGGCTACCTGCACTAAGAATCGCAGTGATGAACTGGCGAGTGATGAGCCGGCGTATGGTGAGGGCAATTTGCATGGCCCCGATTAGTGGCTCCAACCCGTTTGCCGGTTCGAATGATCAGGGATGGCTCGCCCGGAATCTGTTCGCCCCCGGCGGAAACGCCATGCGTCAATCCGTTCCGCCATGGTAGCTGTCCAGCCAACCGCGCGTCTGTTGCTCGGTCCAACCGGGAACGGCGAAACCCTTGAAGGCAGCAACAGGCTGAGCCTGATGTAAGTGGCCCCCGTACGGTTCGGGGTGACGCACCCTTGCGGCATCGGCAGGGGCACAGAGGGCGATCAAGACGCCCAAGGAAAAACCCAAGGAGGCAAAACCCAAGCCAAAAACAGCGCGCATGACATCGCTCCATGTGAGCCAATGCCTGCGAGGTAATGCCCAAGTCCCGCCGCCGCAATCCGTTGCGGCTTCACAATTCTGTGGCGCTTGCGCCATGCAACCGCTGCAGCATGCAGTTGCTTCCGCATTTGTCCCGCCGGTTCACGCCGGCGGGTTATTTCTCATCAGGGCTTGAGCACTGGAGCAAATCGTTCGGAAAATGTCGCGGCCTTCGCGTCCCGGGCTGCAGCAAGTGAGGACGAGATCAGGGTATGAAATCCCGCAGCGGCGACTGCGAGTAAAACGACGCCGAAAATCAGAGTACGCATTCCGCGCTCCCTTATGGGTATTATACTCAAATCCAGAGGTAGGGCGGCTTTGTTTCAGGAAGGCTTCGCGATCGCGGGAAAAGGGTTTCGTTCACGACAGAGTGTTTGGGGGTGGGCCGCTGATCCAGCACGCAGCTCGCTCGGAACCTGTTCTCCCCGGTACGCGTAACGTGTAGGGCGGATGAGCGACAGCGTAATCCGCCCTCCGAACCACCGGACAAAACGGCGGATTACGCCGGACCCCGTCATCGGGCCGCGCTTTTAGCTACTCCTCCGTTGGTCCGGGAAGAGTTCGACGAAGCCGCTGAGATTCCCGCCACGTTTCGCGAACCTCTTTGCCAAAGCGAGTTACTCTGGTCACCACCTGCACGATGAAGAGTGTGATCATGGCTACTGGCCCGCTTCATAAAGCAGGCGCCCAATTCGACGCTCGGCATCGTCAGACAGTTTTTGCAGCCCGTGGACGGCAATGTACTCCTCAACCGCGCGGTTGGCCCGGCGCTGACGAGACTCGATCTGGACGCGCAACAATCGTGCGAAAAATGAGGGTTTTTTAGTCGGGGCGGAAAGCCAGGCCCCAGTGGTTAGTACGTTCGCCATTAGATGGCTCCTTTGCGGAGTTGTCCTTGGGGCGAATTTCCTACCTGACAGAGAGATAGGTATTGCTACCAACGAATGCGAGAGCAAATCACGCGCATGATGCATCAATTCTGGACTTCAACATGCAAATGTCCGAGGCAGTCACTTTCCAGTGACTCAAATAGCCTGAAAATAGCGGAGCGTAGGACGGATCAGCGAAAGCGTGATCCGCCGTCCGGACCCGGAAAATAAAGGCGGATTACGCCGTGACGGCAAAGGTCCTAGCTCGCAAAGACGACCCGCGTTTCCACGGAAACGCGCCGGTACAAATCCTCGACGTCGTCGTTCACGAGCCGGATGCATCCGGAGGCAACCAGATGGCCGATGGTCTTGGGCGAATTGGTGCCGTGAATGAGTAGCCCTGGCTTGTCCAGCAACAGCGCACGCGCCCCGAGCGGACTGCCGGGACGGCCGGCGGCGGCGAGAAGCGCGTCGGCGTCCCTGGTGTTCACGCCTGAAGGCCGCCAGTCCGGCCATTCGAGCTTGTTCGTGACCCGAAACAGGCTGCCTCCCTTCAGGCACTCCTGCGCAATCCCGATGCCGTAGCGTCGCGCGGAATTGTTGGCATCGATCAGATAGAGAAAACGGTTTTCCCGATCGACCACGATCGATCCCGGAACGAAGGTGGTGCGGTAAAACACCACTTGCCGCTGCAGCGCGAACGGCAGGCCTTCGCCGCTTGAACCGCCGTCAACGCCGGACTTCAGGTCTGGCATGATGACGTCTTCAAGTCCGCGCGGCGCTTTTGATGACTTACTCACAGCGGCTGCGACGATGCCGGAGCCTTTGGTGGCGACATAGGCGTAGAGCAGGGCCGACACGGCGATGACGACTGCGAGCGCACCGGCGCCGATGGCGAGCGGCTTCCAGTTCCTGCCCGTCGAAAGCGTTTCACTGATTGCCGTAGCGGCGTTCGCCTCGTCGGAGGCTATGTCATCCTCGATCCGCCGGATGGCGTCCTGGAGCGCGGCCGCGTGCGACGCGGCCGCCTCGCGCGTGAGATGTGACCGGGTGATCAGGCTAAAGGCGTCCTTGTAGATCTGGTCGCGCGCGGGCGCATCCTTGCCTGTAACCGCATTCGTCAGCAGCGAATAATAATCCACGGTCATGGTCTGACCCCTGACAAACTACCTGACGGGAGGCGCGTACTGGATGCCGCCCTGGGTCCAGAGCGCGTTCAGTCCGCGCGGGATGCTCAGCCGCGACTGCGTTCCCACGTTTCTTTCATAGATCTCTCCGTAATTGCCGACCGCGCGAACGGCGCGCGCGGCCCAGTCGTTGGCAAGACCCAATTGTGCGCCAAATTCACCTTCGGCGCCGAGCAGACGCATTATATTGGGGTTGGAAGATTTGACCGCGTCGTCGATCGTAACCGATTTGACGCCTAGTTCCTCGGCGTTGATCAATGCATAGAGCGTCCACTTGACCAGATTGAACCACTGGTCGTCGCCTTGCCGCACCACCGGCCCAAGCGGTTCCTTCGAAATGACCTCGGGGAGGATGATATGGCTGTCGGGTGCGGCGAGCTTGAGACGTTCGGCGTAGAGCTGCGAAACGTCGCTCGTCAGTACGTCGCATTTCTTGTCATCATAGGCTGTCCTGCTCTCTTCCGCGGTGCCGAGCGCCAGTACCTTCGGCGCCATGGCGTTGGCGCGGAAGTAATCAGACAGATTCAGTTCGGTGGTGGTACCGGTCTGGGTGCAAACCGTCTTGCCGCCAAGCTGCAAGGCGGTGTCGATGCCGGCATCCCGGCGCAACAAGAAGCCCTGGCCGTCATAATAGGCGACACCCGTAAACATCAGGCCGAGCGAACTTTCCCGCGACATCGTCCAGGTCGAATTGCGCGACAGCACGTCGATCGTGCCCGATTGCAGCGCTGTGAAGCGCGCCGCCGCGTCGAGCGGCACGAACGTCACCTTCGCCGGATCGCCGAAGATCGCCGCCGCCACGGCGCGGCAAACATCGACGTCAAAGCCGGTCCAAGCATTCTTGTCGTCCATGCTGGAGAAGCCCAGCAACCCCTGGCTGACGCCGCAATTGAGCGTGCCGCGCTCCTTGACGGCCTTCAGTGTCTGGGCAAATGAGGGATGCCCTCCCGCAACGACTAGCGCCAGCCACAGGACGGCCATGAAAACGACAGGTCGCGTTGTTGAATCAAGCATTCGAATCTCGCGATCGGTTGCGGTAGCGACCTACTCCAGCCGTGGTTAATCCCGGCACGCTAGCACACTATTCCTGGGGCTCGCTCTCAAAGTCGTTTCGCCACGCGACGCTCGTTTGTTCGTGCATCGTCCCCTCTCGCGTCTCGAAACAACAATCTCCAAGACCAGTAGGTAGTGCGTAGGGCGGACTAGCGGTAGCGTAATCCGCCATCTGGACTGGAAGACAAAATGGCGGATTACGCTTTCGGCTAATCCGCCCCACAGACCTATCCGCGATCCAGCGTTCGCGACGCATCAGTAAGATCCCTGCTCTCATACTGTCGCATGCGCGCAATGGCCTCCGCGTCGCCGCACAGGTCCATGAACAGGTTGCGCTCAAGCGCCAATCCCTGTTCGAGCGGCGTATCCAGCGCGCCGCGCACCAGCCGCTTGATATGGCGCACCGATCGCGGCGTGTGGGTGGCCAACCGGCGCGCGATCTCCATCGCTCGGTCGAGCGCTTGGCCTGCGACAGCTTCATGGACCAGGCCCTTTTGCGCCGCCTCGGTCGGCGAGAGCGTCACGCCCATGAGAATATGCATCAGGGCTGCCGCTGTGCCGATCACGCGCGGCAGCCGCTGCGTGCCGCCGCCACCCGGCAGAATCCCGATGTTGATCTCGGGCAGCCCGATCTGGAATTCGCCGAGCTGGGCTATTCGGATATCGCAGGCCAGCGCGAACTCGAACGCGCCGCCCATCGCTGTGCCGGAGATCGCGGCGATGACCGGCTTTTGCATCTGTTCGGCTACTCGCATGGCGTTGTCGAAATTGCCCGGCTTGTAAGGCGTGTCTTCAGCCCATTTTCGGCCCGAGCCTTGCAGCCGTTCGCCCGTCTTCACCAGTTCCGCGACCGAATAGTGCCGCAGGAAATAACCGGGCGCACCGCCGGTGACGACGATCGCGCGGACGGCGTCGTCGCCTGCCAGCGCCGTCAATGTTTCCAGCAGCGCCTCGCTCATTTCCGGATCGAGAAAAATCCGCTTGGCGCTACCCAGCGTCACGACCGCGACGCTGTCCTCCGTTCGCATTGAAAGCACGGCAGGGTCAGCCATTGTTACCTCCCTGGTTCAGCGGGCTCGGACGTGGCTCGCTCATCGGATTACGGCTCCCGCCGCACGGATGAACGAACGGCCAGGATAACAGCGCGTAGGATTAGCGACAGCGTAATCCGCCGTCCGAACCACAAGACAAGATGCTTTCGGCTAATCCGCCTTACGGCGCTGTGCGCCGCGTGATGTGATTTGTTCGAACGCGCCTGACCTTCAGTCCTCGTCACCCGGCTCGACCGGGCTACGCAGTATTCCAGAGACGCCAGCGAGAGAGCCAAGAGGCCGCGGCGTACTGGATACCCGCCTGCGCGGCTTTGACAGCGGTGTGTGGGAGGCTGCTGTCATTCCGGGGCCCGCGGAGCGCGAGCCCGGAATCCATACCCATAATTGTGGTTATGGATTCCGGGCCTGCGCCAAGGGGCGCATCCCGGAATGACGGGGTTCGGCGCGAGTTCCCCGATGCGCAATTGCGCATCTGAGGTTCGATGCTTAACGCATCACCCCGGAATGACGTTGAAAATTAACCCTTTGCTAACCATACACCGGGCAAAATTTGCCGAGTGAAGTCGAGTGTCGTCGATCGCGTAGAACGGGAGGAACCCCGTGGACGCCAGTGCGGTGCCTCACTTTCGAACCGGTGGCCCTTCGGCCGCCGCGCAGACGTTTGGCGGCCGTGGCCGTCAGCGCGGGGGGAACTGCTACCATGGTCGACGTCACGGCGGGTCAAGGCACAAGACGGGCGGCGGGTTTCCGACCCTCAGCGAAATCGGCGACATCCTGAAGCGCGGCGATCTCGCGCTGGCGTTCGGCGTCCTCACCATCCTGGTGGTGCTGATCCTGCCGCTGCCCTCGATCGTGCTCGACCTGTTCCTGGCGATCTCGATCACGGTGTCGATCCTGATCCTGATGACCTCGCTGTTCATCCAGGCGCCGCTGGAATTCTCGTCGTTTCCGACCATCCTGCTGATCTCGACCATGCTGCGGCTGTCGCTGAACATGGCCTCGACCCGGCTGATCCTGTCGAAGGGCCATGAGGGCACGGCGGCGGCCGGCCACGTCATCGAAGCCTTCGGCAATTTCGTGATGAGCGGTAATTTCGTGATCGGAATCATCGTGTTCGCGATCCTGGTGATCGTGAACTTCGTCGTCATCACCAAGGGTTCGGGCCGCATCGCCGAAGTCGCCGCCCGCTTCCAGCTGGACTCGATGCCCGGCAAGCAGATGGCGATCGACGCCGATCTGTCCGCCGGCCTGATCGACGAGAAGACCGCCAAGGCGCGCCGCAAGGAGCTGGAAGACGAAAGCGGCTTCTTCGGCGCCATGGACGGCGCCTCGAAATTCGTGCGCGGCGACGCGGTCGCGGGCCTCTTGATCGTCTTCATCAACGTCATCGGCGGCATCATCATCGGCGTCGCCCAGCAGGGCATGAGCTTTGGCGATGCCGCCCGCACCTACACCGTGCTGACCGTCGGCGACGGCCTGGTCACGCAGGTGCCGGCGCTGATCGTCTCGACCGCGGCGGGCCTGCTGGTCTCCAAGGCCGGCGTCACCGGTGCCGCCGACAAGGCGCTGATGAAGCAGCTCTCCGGCTATCCGCAGGCGCTCGGCATGTCGGCCGGCGTGATGCTGGTGCTGGCGCTGCTGCCGGGCATTCCGATGCTGCCGTTCCTCGCGCTCGGCGGCGGCGCCGCCGCCCTGGCCTGGAAGGCGCGCAAGCACAACCGCACCACCAAGGCGGCGGAAGCCGCGGCGCTCGCCGCGCCCGACATTGCGGCGGCCGCCGCGCAGCGCGGCAGCCGAAGAGCCGATCTCCACCGCGCTCAAGATCGACGATCTCAAGATCGAGCTCGGCTATGCGCTGCTGCCGCTGGTCAACGGCCCCGACGGCACCGACCGCCTGACCGAGCAGATCAAGGCGCTGCGCCGCTCGCTCGCGATCGAAATGGGTTTTGTGATGCCGGCGGTGCGCATCCTCGACAACGTCCAGCTCGAGGCCAACACCTACATCATCAAGATCAAGGAAGTCGACGCCGGCACCGGCAAGATCTGGCCGAACCAGTTCATGGTCATGGACCCCGCCGGCAACCAGGTCGGCGTGCCCGGCATCCACACCGTCGAGCCGACCTTTGGCCTGCCCGCGACCTGGGTCGACGCCGCGCTGAAGGAAGAAGCCTCGCTGAAGGGCTACACCGTGGTCGACGCCGCCACCGTGCTGTCGACGCATCTGACCGAGCTGCTCAAGAACAACATGTCGGACCTGCTGTCCTATGGCGAGGTGCAGAAGCTGCTGAAGGACCTGCCGAAGGAACAGGGCGAACTGGTCAAGGACATCGTGCCGAGCCAGGTCACCATGTCGGGCATCCAGCGCGTGCTGCAATTGCTGCTGGCCGAGCGCATCTCGATCCGCGACCTCTCCACCATCCTGGAAGGCATCGCCGACGCGCTCGCCTTCTCGCGCAACCCCGCCACCATGGTCGAGCACGTCCGCGCCCGGCTGGCGCGGCAGATCTGCGCCCAGAACACCTCCTACAACGGCTACCTGCCGCTGATCGCGCTGTCGGCGCGGTGGGAGCAGGCGTTTGCGGAATCGATCGTGGGCCAGGGCGAGGACCGCAGCCTCGCGATGCAGCCCTCAAAGCTGTCGGAGTTCATGACCGCGGTGCGCAACGCCTTCGAGCAGGCCGCGCGCGAAGGCGAGGCGCCGGTGCTGGTGACGTCGGCCGCGATCCGCCCCTTCGTCCGCTCGCTGGTCGAGCGCTTCCGCTCGCAGACCACCGTGCTGTCGCAGGCCGAAATCCATCCGCGGGCGCGGCTGAAGACGGTGGGTAGCGTCTAGGAGCGCATGATCCCGAATCAGTGCGGGACCGGCTCGCGAAGCGATCATGTTCGGCAAGCAGCAGGCAAATCAGCGCTTGGCGGCGAAGCGTTTTCGCCACAGGCAAACTGGTTTTGGGTAAGCAACGGCTTGAGCAGGCTGCCGGCGATTTCAGCCGGGCGAGCGATATCTTGACTAAGTCATTGTAATAATTATGTAATTTGCATCTTCGATCGACCGACGCAGATTTTCCAATCGCGGCCGTTCAAGTCTTTTCACTGCCTTGTGATCGCCTCTTGCGGAACGAAAGGGCGAATTCCTACGTTTCCTGATGCGAGACGTTGAACCAGCCTGTGGATGCGAGCCGACGAATTCACACAGGCGGAAGGCGGCGCAGGAGACTTCCATGAACCACTCGATCTACAGCGCAGATCGCACGACCCATCTCAAGATCGTGGTCGTGGCCCTCGTCGCGGGTATCCTGGTCGCCGGCTTCAGCATCTCGACGCGCAACAGCTCGACGGATGAAGGTTTCACCCAGACCGCGCGCGTGATGAAGGCCGGCAAGCCGGTGGTCATCACGAGCTCAGGCAGCTCGGTCGTCCGCTAACAGAGGAATTTACGAATTCACGCGGCTCTTTACAGCCCCCCAAAGTCGCCACGTGAGATATTAGAAGACCCCAACTACCCCCAAGTTGACTACGAAAACGCCCGCTCCCCACGGGCGTTTTCTTTTTGTGGAATCGCCAGAGCGGTATGCGGATGACGGCCCATGCTCCGGACGCAACGCCGCCCGGGTCCGGCCGAGACGGGCCTATTTCTACTTTGCATGGGGTTGTTTTCGATATTTTGTGTCGGGGCAGCGCGGCCTGTCATTCCAGGGCTCAGCTTAAGGCTCAGCGCGCCGCCGGCACCGTCTCGATCAGCTTGCCGGTATAGACCGGCGTCGAGTGCGGCTTGCCGTCGGGCGAGCCGCCGGCCTGCTCGACCGTGACCGCATAGGTCGCGGCGTTGATCGTGCTCGGCGTCGTAGGACGAAAGCACCGGACGCGCGGTGAAGTCGCTCGCGCCGATCACGCCGAGCGAGCGCGGCTGCGGCAGCTTGTCGGAGATCAGCCACAGCTCGAAGCTCTTGCCGGCCTCCGGCGCGTCGCGCCGACCTTGCGCACCGTGAAATTCTTGGTCGCGGCGTCGACCGTCAGGATGAAGGCCGGCGAGCCGCCGTCCCGCTGCAGCAGCGCGACATATTGCGCCGAGGCGGGCCGGCGGCGCCGGCGTCTTGACCTCGACCACCTGCGTGCGCGGCTTGGGGCGGATGCCGTCGGGCAACAGATCCGGCTGATAGACCTGCAGCGCCAGCATCGCGATCAGGGCTGCGGCCGCGGCGGTCGCAAACGACGCGATATTGCGCCAGCGCCGCAGGCGGCTCGACAGCTGGATCACGTTCGAACTGTCCGCGGCCGAAACTGTCGGCTGCGCGGCGCAGCTTGCGCCTCGACGGCAGCAACCGGCGGCGGAGGCGGCGGCGCTTCCGGCAGCACCAGCGGCGCCTGCGGCCCGGAATGGCCGATCGCGGCGCGGATATTCTCCCACACGATCGGCCGCGGCTCGACCGAGCCGACCATCTGGTTGAGCACGCCGAGCCGGTATTCCCAGGCCTGGACGATGGCGGTGAATTCCGTGTCGACGGCCATCATGGTCTCGACCTGCGCGCGCTCGTCGGCATCGAGGGTGCCGAGGGCATATTCCGCGGCGAGCGCGATATGGTCTTCGCTATAGGCCATCATCTAGAAGTCCAAGACACTCCCGGATATCCATCATGCTGCGGCGCAGCCACGTCTTCACCGTATTCACCGGCGTCTCGAACTTCGCGGCCAGCTGCTCGCGGCTCCAGCCGTTGTAATAGGCCAGCAGCACCAGCTTCTGCCGATCCGGCTCGAGACGGCCGACGCATTCCAGCAACCGCTTCAACTCTTCCGTCATCTCGCGCCGCGCCAGCGGATCGGGCGAATCGGCCGCCACTTCCATCGCCGTCGGCTCCTCCTCGATCGAGACCTCGCTCTTCTTGCGCACCACGTCGATGGCCCGGTTGCGCGCGATCGACGCCATCCACGTGATCGGCGAAGAGAGCGCCGGATTGAACTGTCCGGCGCTGTTCCAGATCTTGACGTAAGCCTCCTGAATGACCTCCTCGGCGAGATCCTGTCGCCGCAAGATACGGAGCACGACGCCGAAGAGTTTCGCGCGCGTGGCGGCGTAAAGCCGCTCGAAAGCGGCCTCATCCCCCTTCGCAACCGCGGCAATCAGCCAGACCAGCTCAGCCGGCGTCAGCATTCAGCGTCCCCCAAATCGCGATCCCCCATCGCTTGCCGCCGGGAGGTGTCGAGAAACCTTGCCTAGCATACCTTGCACCAAACCGGCCACCAAGCGCGCCGCTGTGGACATCATCAAAGAAAAACCCGGGCCTTGCGGCCCGGGTCTTTCGGCGATCGGATGAAGGAGCTAAAGCGTCAGGCGATGGCGCCGAGGCGGGCGCGCATCAGGCCGATGGAATCCATGTCGGCCTGCTCGCGGGCGCTCTCCTCGGCGCGCTCGCGCGCCTGGTCACGCTCGTCGAGCAGTTCGACCTTCTTCAGCTCCTCGAAGGCTTCGCTCAGCAGGCTCTTGGCGTCCTCGAGCTGGATGCGCAGTTCGTCGGCGGAGCGGGTCAGGTTCTCCCGCCGCTGGATCGCCGCCTTGGCATAGGTCGGATAGGCGAAGTGGGTGGGATCGTTGATCCCGGCCCGCTCCTGCTCGGTCTGGATTTCGCGCTCGAGGTCGACCGACATGCGCTGGAAGTCAGCGATCATGCCTTCGATCTGGGTGACCCTGCGGCGCTTTTCATCGACCTGAAATTTCTTCAGGCGGATCAGCGTTTCACGTGACTTCATCGACTCATACTCCCCAGAAGTCCCAATCTGAACGCGGGACAAAGCCGGCTTCCCCCGGGGGCCCCGCCGGCATGGCTATTCATGTGCCGGGGATGATGGCCTGACAAAGTTAGCGTTCCGTTTCCAAACTTGTCAGGATTTGCTCAAGTTGCTGATAGCCCTCGGCCAGGCTGGATTTTTCGTCCTTGGCCTGGCGCAGGAACCCCTCCAGCGGCTCGTGCAGCCGGATCGCCTCGTCGACCTCCGGGCTGGAACCCGCCCGGTAGGCGCCGAGCCGGATCAGTTCCTCCATGTCGGCATAGGTCGCCATCACCTGGCGGCCCCGGGTGATCACGGGCAGATAGGCCGGATCGGCCGATTTCGGCATGGTGCGGGAGACCGATCTGAGGACGTTGATCGCGGGATACCGGCCGCGCTCGGCGATCGAGCGCTGCATCACGACGTGGCCGTCGAGGATGCCGCGCACCGCGTCCGCAATCGGCTCGTTATGGTCGTCGCCATCGACCAGCACCGTGAAGATGCCGGTGATGGTGCCGGCGCCGATGCCCGGCCCTGCCCGCTCCAGCAGTTTCGGCAGTTCGGTGAACACCGTCGGCGTATAGCCCTTGGCGGTCGGCGGCTCGCCGGCCGACAGCCCGATCTCGCGCTGCGCCATCGCAAAGCGCGTCACCGAATCCATCAGGCACAGCACGTCCTTGTCCTCGTCGCGGAAATATTCGGCGATGGCGAGCGTCAGATAAGCCGCCTGCCGCCGCATCAGCGCCGGCTCGTCCGAGGTCGCCACCACCACCACCGAGCGCGCCAGGCCTTCGTCGCCGAGGTCGTCCTGCAGGAATTCCTGCACCTCGCGGCCGCGTTCGCCGATCAGGCCGATCACCGTGATGTCCGCATCGACATTGCGCGCCAGCATCGACAGCAGCACCGATTTGCCGACGCCGGAGCCGGCGAAGATGCCGAGCCGCTGGCCGCGGCAGCAGGTCAGGAACGTATTCGAGCGCGCGCACGCCGAGATCGAGCGGCGGCGCCGACGCGCTGGCGCGAATGCGCCGGCGGCGGCGAATTGCGGTACGGCATCGGCGACGGACCCTGCGTCAGCGGCCCCTTGCCGTCGATCGGTTCCCCCATCGCGTTGAGCACGCGGCCGAGCCAGGCCGGCGACGGCCGCACCTGGCCTGCGGCATTGGCGATCACGGCGCGGCAGCCGCGCCGGACGCCTTCGAGGCCGGCGAACGGCATCACCACCGCATTGTTGCCGGAGAAGCCGATCACCTCGGCCGGGATGAAGCGGTTGCCGCCGGTCTCGATCACGATGCGGGCGCCGACCGACATCGCGTGGATGGGTCCGGCGATCTCGACCATCAGCCCGCGCACGCCCACCACACGGCCATAGATATTGACGCCGTCGATGTCGCTGATCTGTTCGGCGAGCGCCTTCATTGCGAAAACCTTAAGTTTTCGCGTTTTTGAGCGCGCCGCTTAACCTCGTGTTTACCCGCATCGTTAATCATTACGTCACTGTCTTTGGTGACTGAGAGCGCTCGCCCATCAGAAGAAGGGTGAGTCGCGGGAGTTGGTTAGGCCCGTCTCTTAATGTGGAACTTGAACGCGCACGGTAAGGAAAAGCTGCTTCGACGCAATATCTTAGGGCGATTCGACAAAAATTGCACGGTTAGAGCTTGCGAACGTGAATCAGTATTTGTTAACCATATGTCTGTCAGGATCCGAATCAGTTGTTCAAAGGCGTTTTGAGTGCCGCAAGTGCGGCCGACCTGACGCCCGGAGCGGCGACTATAGGGGACTGGCATGCGCGTTTTGCTGATAGAAGATGACAGCGCCGTCGCGCAGTCGATCGAGCTGATGCTCAAATCCGAGAGTTTCAACGTCTATACGACGGATCTCGGGGAAGAAGGCGTCGATCTCGGTAAGCTTTACGATTACGACATTATCCTTCTCGACCTCAATCTGCCCGACATGTCCGGCTACGACGTGCTCAAGCAGCTTCGGGTGTCGAAGATCAAGACCCCCATTCTGATCCTCTCCGGCCTCGCCGGCATCGAGGACAAGGTCAAGGGTCTCGGCGTCGGCGCCGACGACTACATGACCAAGCCCTTCCACAAGGACGAACTGGTCGCCCGCATCCATGCGATCGTGCGCCGTTCCAAGGGCCACGCCCAGTCGGTGATCCAGACCGGCGATCTCGTGGTCAATCTCGACACCAAGACGGTCGAGGTCGGCGGCCAGCGCGTGCATCTGACGGGCAAGGAATACCAGATGCTGGAGCTGCTCTCGCTCCGCAAGGGCACCACCCTCACCAAGGAAATGTTCCTCAACCACCTCTATGGCGGCATGGACGAGCCCGAGCTGAAGATCATCGACGTCTTCATCTGCAAGCTGCGCAAGAAGCTCGCGAACGCTTCCGAAGGCCGCAACTTCATCGAGACCGTGTGGGGCCGCGGCTACGTGCTGCGCGAGCCGCACGAAGTCGAAGAACGCATTCCCGCCTGATCCCTGGGTTTACTGCGAGCCGCAAGGCTCACTCCTCCCGACTGGACCCCGCCGCAAATGGCGGGGTTTTTGTTTGGGGCAGGCTTTTGCTTGGGATTGAACCGACGTCTCCGTGCGCCGACCAATAGTTCATGCGAACGTGGGACCGGTCTGAGTTGGGGCGCCATCCATGATCCTGCAATCCCTCGCCGGGCTTCCGGCGTTCCTGGTCTATTTCTGCACGGCGCTGGTCGCCGTGGTCGCCTACCTCTTCGTCTATACCCGCGTCACGCCGCATGACGAATTCCAGCTGATCCGCGAAAACGATCCGGCAGCGGCGATCGCGTTGGGCCTCAGCCTGCTCGGCTTCGTGCTGCCGGTGGTCAGCGCGATCGCCCATTCCGCCAATGTCTGGGATTGCCTGATCTGGAGCGTCATCGCGCTGATCGTGCAGATCATCGTCTATTACATCGTCAAGATACCGGTGCCGAACCTGTCGGCGCGGATCGCCGCCGGCGAACTCGCCGCCGCGATCTGGCTCGGGCTTGTCCTCACTGGCCGCAGGCGCGCTCAACGCCGCCTGCATGATCTACTGACCATGGCGAACAAGCCCCCCAAACCCAGCAGGGAATTCGGCAAGCGCAGGCCGTCGGTACCGGTTGTCACGCAACCCGGCCCGCCGGCGAAGCGCTCCGGTCACGTCGGGCTGTTGCTGATGGGCACGCTTGCGGTCGGCAGCGCCGCCTACGCGCTGATGCCGCGCAGCAATTGCGAGCCGTCGCCGAACGTGGCGCAGCCGTCGCTATTGAGCAATGCCGAGTGTCCGCCGCGCGGATCGTCGTCCGGCAGCAGCCATGGCGGCTCCGGTGGAGGACGCAGTTACTTCTCAAGCGGCTCCTCGTCGAGCCAATCGGTGTCGGGCACCTCCGACGCCGGATCGAGCGATGTCACGCGCGGCGGTTTCGGCTCGTTTGCGCATGCGGTTGGCTTCTCCGGCGGTTGATGCTTTCCCCGCACGATGCCGTGAAACATCCGGCTTTCGCTTGCGCGGGCCCCCGCAGGTGATGGAAAATCCCGGCCGCTCCGGACAGTCGCAGAACGGGATCGCAACCATGAAACGCTCGCGTCGTGTCGTGCTGACGTTGATGGGAAGTGCGGCGGTCGGCGCCGTATCGATGGGCCTGGTGCCGCGGGTCGATTGCGGTCCCGGCAACATCGTCGTGCCCGGTCCGGACGGCAAGCCCTATTGCCGGCCGGCCTATGGCGGCTTCGGCGGCGCGCGATTTCACGGACATGGCCACGCTCACGGTCATGGCGGCCACGGCCATGGCGGCGGCTGAGTTTTTATCTTGAAGCGTTTTCTACCGCAGATAAGCTACGCAATCTGCGTGAACTTGATTGCTATCGAACCGGTACCCACTTCGCGCGAAAACGCTATAATATCTCATGCAACGCATCGTCTGCCCTGAACGCGACGACTGGCGCGCCACCGCCGAAAGCGCCGGATTCGACTTCCACACCATCGACGGCGAGCGCTATTGGGACGAGCGGGCCTACTACGCCTTCACGCTGGAGGAGATCGAACGCCAGATCGAGGCGCCGACCGGCGAGATCGACGCGATGTGCCTCGAACTGGTCGGCCACGCGGTCGACGACGAAAAATATCTGCGCCGGTTGAAGATACCGGAAGCGTTCTGGCCGCTGATCTCGGAGAGCTGGCATCGCGACGACGCCAGCCTCTATGGCCGGCTCGATCTGAGTTTCGACGGCCGAAACCCGGCGAAACTGCTGGAATACAACGCGGACACCCCGACCTCGATTTTCGAGGCGGCGGTGTTCCAGTGGACCTGGCTCGAACAGGCGATCGAGCGCAACATCATCCCGAAGCGCGCCGACCAGTTCAATTCGATCCATGAACGGCTGATCGATGCCTGGAAAAAACTCGGCGGCGCGCATCACCTGCATCTCGCCGGCATGACGGAAAGTATCGAGGATTCCGGCACGCTCGCCTATCTCCAGGACACCGCGAGCCAGGCCGGACTCGAAACCACGCTGATCGATATCGAGGAGATCGGACTGCGCGACGACGGCCACTTCGTCGATCTCGACGACCGCCCGATCGAGCTCGCCTTCAAGCTCTATCCCTGGGAATGGATGTTTCACGACGCATTCGGCGCGCGGCTTGCGAACGCGCCGACGCGCTGGATCGAGCCGCCGTGGAAGGCGATCCTCTCCAACAAGGGCATCCTTCCGCTGCTGTGGGAGATGTTTCCGAACCATCCGAATTTGCTGCCGGCCTATTTCGAGGACGATCCGAACGCCGCGAAACTCGGCACATCCTTTGTCAGCAAGCCGCTCTACTCGCGCGAAGGCGCCAATGTCGCGCTGGTCAGCGCCGGCACGACGCTGGTGGAACAGGAAGGCCCCTACGGTGCGGAAGGCTTCATCCGGCAGGCGCATGGCGCCGCTGCCGAATTTCTCCGATCAGTATGCCGTGCTCGGAAGCTGGCTGGTCGATCACACGCCGTGCGGACTATCGATCCGCGAGGACGAGAATCCGATCACCGGCAATACGTCGCGGTTCGTGCCGCACGCGATCCTGTAGCGATGCGACGGCTCAGCGCGCCGAAGCAACCGCCCTCAGCGTCTGCGGCATCGAGTCGACCCCGGGGCGCGCAGCCGGCGCCACGTTCGGACGATAAAGCCCGCGCCGTTCCGGATAGGGCTTGAAGGCATTGGTGATGCCGACCACGGATTCGGCCGCCCCCAGCGCCAGCACGCCGTCGGGCTCGAGCATCCGCGCGATGCGTTCGAAGATATTGGCCTTGGTGTCCTGGTCGAAATAGATCAGGACGTTGCGGCAGAAGATGATGTCGAACATGCCGAGGTGGGAGAAATCCTGCAGCAGGTTCAGCTGACGATGCTGCACCATGCCGCGGATGTCGGCATTGAGCTGCCACAGCTCGCCATTCTGCGTGAAATACTTCACCAGCATCTGGATCGGCAGGCCGCGCTGCACCTCGAACTGGCTGAAGACGCCGGCCTTGGATTTTTCCAGCACGCCGAGCGACAGGTCGGTCGCGACGATCTCGGTGCGCCAGCCCGCAAGCATGGCGCCTGCTTCCTTCAGGCACATCGCGATCGAATACGGCTCCTGCCCGGTGGAGGACGCCGCGCACCAGATCCGCAAGGCGCGGCGCGCCGCGCGCGCCTGGACCAGCGCCGGAAGAACGGCCTCTTTCAGATGATCGAACGGAATCTTGTCGCGGAAGAAGAACGTCTCGTTGGTGGTCATCGCCTCGACCACTTCCGCCGTCAGCGCGTCGGCGCCGCTCTTCATCTTCAAGACGAGTTCGGGAATGCCGGGAAGGCTCGCCTTGCGCGCCAGCGGCACCAGGCGGCTCTCGACCAGATATTGCTTGTCGGCCGACAGGTCCAGCCCGGAACGCTCTTTCAGAAGCTTGCGCAGATACTCATAATCCGAAGGCGTCACGAACGATCTCCCGAAAACAACCGAACCAGTTTCGGCGCGATCTGATTGAGCGGCAGCACGGCCGCGCAAATGCCGGCATTGGCTGCCGCACCCGGCATGCCCCACACCACGCTCGTCGCCTCGTCCTGGGCAATCACGCTGCCGCCGGCCGCGACGATATCCTTGCCGCCGCGCATGCCGTCGGAGCCCATGCCGGTCAGGATCACCGACATGATGCCGCCCTGCCAGACATCGATCGCGGAGGTGAACAGCGGATCGACCGCGGGCTTGCAGAAGTTCACCGGCGGACCGTCGTCGAGCGCGATCGCGGCCTCAGCGCCGTGGCGCACGACGCGCATGTGGCGGCCGCCCGGCGCGAGATAGATCCGGCCGGCCTTGACGATCTCGCCATCGACGGCCTCGTGCGCCGGCCGGCGGCTCGAGCGCGCCAGATGCTCGGCAAGAATCGTGGTGAAGGTCGGCGGCATGTGCTGCGTGATCAGAACCGGAAAACGGTCGATCACCGGACCGATCTCGGTGACCAGCGACATCAGGGCCTGCGGACCGCCGGTCGATGAACCGATCAGGAGCACGCGCGGCGCCAGCGTGCCGAACGGGCGGCGCATCAGCGCCGATTGCGCGGCCGGTGCCGGCGGCGTCGGGGTACGGGGCGCCGGGCCTCGCGCGACCGGTCATGGACCGGCGCCAAAGGCGGGCTCGCGTGGACAGGGGCATGCGCGGAGCGGCGGACCTTGGCGCCGAGATGGCGGATCTTCTGGATCAGGTCGTGGCGGAAGATCTCGGCGGCGGAAGCTTCGCGCGTGCTTTCGGGCTTTGGAATGTAGTCGGACGCGCCGAGCGACAGCGCCTTGAAGCTGATCTCCGCGTTGCGGCGGGTCAGCGTCGAGGCCATGATGATGATGAGGTCGCGCTTCTTCGCCAGCAATTTCGGCAGCGCGGAGATGCCGTCGAGCTCCGGCATTTCGATATCGAGCACGGCGACGTCGGGATTGATGCGTTCGAGCTGGTTGACGGCGTCGAGTCCGGTGCGCAGGGAGGCCGCGACCTCCATGTCCGGCTCGGCTCCGATCCAGCGCGAGATCATCCCGCGGATGACGACGCTGTCGTCAACCACCATCACACGCAGCTTGTCGTGCCGGGTCGAAGTCGGGGCCGGGGTACTCGTCAACGCAACACTCATTACTTCACCAGAAACGGCTCAAGCGGCACACTACAAAGATAACGCCGAAGGCCGTTGAGCCGCCGGATCGTCCATACAGATCAGATCAGTCCGACTTCCTGGAACTTCGCGGTGACGATGTCCTTGTCGAACGGCTTCATGATGTATTCGTTGGCGCCGGCATGCAGCGCGCGCGCGATGTGCGCGACGTCGTTCTCGGTGGTGCAGAACACCACCTTGGGCGCGTCGCCGCCGGGCATGCGGCGCAGATTGCCGAGGAATTCATAACCGTCCATCACGGGCATGTTCCAGTCGAGCAGAACCGCCTCGGGCATGGCGCGCTTGCAGGCGTCGAGCGCTTTCGCGCCGTCCTCGGCTTCGATGATCTGGAAATCAAGACCTTCCAGGATACGGCGTGCGACCTTGCGAATGACGCTTGAGTCATCGACGACCAGACATGTTCTCATTTTCGGCCTCTGCTTCCCAGTTCCCCTGAAGGGGACGTTTCCATTTCAAGTCTCGCTTGCGCTTTCGCCTTGCTTCTTATGCCGCCATCAAGTCCGGCACGATTTCGAGGACGCGATCGACGTCGAGGACGACCATGAGCTGTCCGTCGAGGCGATGGACGCCGCCGGCGAGCTTGGCCATGCGGGGATCGAGGTTGACGGGGTTTTCCTCGCGGCCGTCGTCGGGGAGTCTGAGGACCTCGCCGATCTGGTCGATCAACAGGCCGTAGGACTCGCCGCGCAGGTCGACGCCGACCGCCATCGGCGGCTTGCCGTCGTCGTTCTTGGGCAGCCCGAGCCGGGCGCGCATGTCGACGACGGTGACGATGCGGCCGCGCAGATTGAGCACGCCGGCGATCTCGCTGGAGGACAGCGGCACCCGGGTCAGCCGTTCCGGCATGAACACGTCCTGGACGCGGGAGATCGGCAGGCCGAACAACTGGCCGCCGATCACGGCGGTGACGTATTCGGCCACGGTGCCCTCGATGGTCTCGGTCTTGGTTGTCATGGTCTATTCCTTACGCCGCGTGCCTGATCTCGCGGCGGTCTGTTCCTTCAGCGCCGCGATCAGGCCGGGACGGTCGAACTTGGCGACGTAATCGTGGAAGCCGGCCTGCCGCCCGCGCTCGATCGCCGCCGGCGAGACCATCGAGGACAGCGCGATGATCGGCATCGAACTGAGGTGCGGATCCGCGCGGATCGTCTCGGCGAACTCGAACCCGTTCATGTCGGGCATCTCGATGTCGGTCAGCACCACGTCGAAGGCCTGTCCCGAGCGCAGCGCCGAGAGGCCCTCCTGCGCGTTGGGGGCGACCCGCACCCGGTAGCCGGCGGCCTTGAGCACCGGCGCCAGCATGTTGCGGAAGAAGGCGCTAGTCATCGACCAGCAGCACCGACTGGGCGCTCGCGGACGGGCGCATCTCCTTGCGGGAGAACCAGTCGGCAAACGCCATCGGCAGGAAGTGGCCGACGTCGATCACTTCGGTGGCCTGGCCCTTGATCACGGCCGAGCCCAGAATGCCGTCCTGCGAGCCGGCGACCTCGATGTGCAGCCGCTCCTCGACGATGTCGATGATCTCGTCGACCACCAGCCCCATCGAGCGGCCGTCGTCGGCGAACACCAGGATCGGCTGCGCGCCCGAGGTCTGGACGGTGACCCCGTTCATCTGCACCAGCGGCATCAGCTGCTCGCGGTACTGCACCATGTAGCGGCCGTTAGAGAGCTCGATCTTGTCGGTGGCGATCTCTTCCAGCCGGGTGACGAGGCCGAGCGGCACCGCCTTGGGCTGGGTGGTGCCGGCGCGGAACACCAGAAGCGAGGTCAGCTGCTCGCCGGTGAAGGCGTGCGAAGCCGCGTTCTCGTCCGCCATGCCATGGGCGGCGGAGCCGGAGGCGCCGAGCGCCTTGGCAATGCCGTTGGGGTCGATGATCATGATCACGGCGCCATCGCCCAGGATGGTGTTGCCGGAGAACATGTCGATGTGGCGCAGTTTGGTCGACATCGGCTTGACCACGATTTCTTCGGTGTGGAACACGCCGTCGACCACGATGCCAAAGGTCTGGCTGCCGACCTGCGTGACCACGATAAAGCCGTTCTCGGGGTCGGAGGAGGAGCCGTCGTCGATCTTCAAGAGCTTCTTCAGGTGCATCAGCGGCAACAGCTTGTTGCGCAGCCGCAAGACCGCCGTGTCCTTGATGCGCTCGATGCGGTGTTCGGAGTTGGCCCGCGCCCGCACCAGTTCGACCACCGACAACTGCGGGATCGCAAAGCGGTCGCCGCCGGCTTCCACGATCAGGGCCGAGACGATGGCCAAGGTCAGCGGGATCTTGATGGTGACGGACGAGCCCTCGCCGGCCACCGACTTGATGTCGATGGTGCCGCCGATCTGGTCGATATTGGTGCGCACCACGTCCATGCCGACGCCGCGGCCGGAGACCGAGGTGACGGCGGCCGCGGTCGAGAAGCCCGGCGCGAAGATGAACTTGTGGATCTGGGCTTCGGTCATCTTCTCGAGGTCAGCCTCGGAGACGAGCCCGTTCTGGACGGCCTTGGCCTTGATCCGCTCGGTGTTCAGGCCGCGGCCATTGTCGGCGATGCAGATGATGATGTGGCCGCCCTCGTGATAGGCGGACAGCCGGATGGTGCCCTGCTCGGGCTTGCCGGCGGCCGCACGCTCGGCCGGGGTCTCCAGGCCATGATCGGCGGAGTTGCGCACCATGTGCGTCAGCGGATCCTTGATCAGGTCGAGCACCTGGCGGTCGAGTTCGGTGTCGGCGCCGTGCATCTCCAGTTCGATCTGCTTGCCGAGTTCGCCGGAGAGGTCGCGCACGATGCGGGGCAGCTTCTGCCAGGCATTGCCGATCGGCTGCATCCGCGTCTTCATGACGCCTTCCTGCAGCTCGGCGGTGACGTTGGAGAGCCGCTGCAGCGGCACCTTGAACTCGGTGTCCTCGTTGCGGCGGGAGATCTCCAGCAGCTGGTTGCGGGTCAGCACCAGCTCGGAGACCATGGTCATCAGATGTTCCAGCGTGTCCACGTTGACGCGGATCGACTGGTTGGCGATCTTGTCGGCTTCCTGGACGTCGGCGGTGACCTCGGGGCGGCGGCCTTGCGGGCCGGTTTGGCTTCCTTCCTGGTGGCGGCTTCCGGCGCCGGCGCGGCGCTGCGGCCTTGGCGACCGGTGCGCAGCCTTGGCGACCGGCGCGGGCGCGACTTCGATCTCGGTCTCGCGGAAGGCGCGCTCGAGATCGTCGAGCGAGACTTCGCCGGGACGCAGCGGGCGTTCCAGCACCTGCTCCACCAGCGTGCCTTGTGCCACTGGCCGGGCGCTGCGGGCTGAACCGGCGGTGAGGCGATCACGGGCGCGGGCTCGGGCGCTGCAGCAGCCGGCATCGGCAGCCGAGCCTGCATCGCCGCCATGCCGTGCTCGACCATGTCGTGCAGCTTGTCGATCAGGTCCTCGTCGCTGCCTTCCGGCTCGGTCTCGGTGGCTTCAAGCCCTGCGAGGATTTCCTTGATGCGGTCGATCGAGGACAGGATCAGCGTGACGGCGCCGGCGGTGACCGGCATGCCGTCGCGGAATTTGCCCATCAGGGTCTCGCCGGCATGGGCCAGCGCTTCCAGCCGCGGCAGGCCGAGGAAGCCGCAGGTGCCCTTGATGGTGTGCACCAGGCGGAAGATGTTATCGAGAATCTTCGCGTTGTTCGGGTCCTGCTCGAACCGCACCAGCTGATTGTCGACCGTGTCCAGGCTCTCGCTGGTCTCGGTCAGAAACTCCCGCAACAGATCATCCATGAAACTGGCCTTCGCACGCACCGGCACGCGACATCGACGCGCCTTACGGAACTTGGCCAGCTTCTATGCAAAGCGTTTAATATTGGTTGAGCAAATGGAAAAGAACGGCCTCAACAAAGAGATAAGACGGCTTCGATGAATCCGGCCGCCGTTGTCAACCTTTGGTTAACCATACTCGCGTCACGCCGCGCGCTTCAGGCCGCGGTGACGACCACCTTTTCGCCGTCGGGCGCCAGCGTCACGGTGAGCCCGCAGGCCTGCGCCAGCAGCCGCGTATAATAAGGCTGCACCGCATGCGCATCGACCGTCGCGGTCGAACTGGCGCTCAGGAGATCGGCGATATTCTGCGGCACGCGGGCGTTCAGGCCGGCCGCGGTAACGCGAAAGCTCATCGTCTCGCCGTCGCCGACCGGATCGATCGTCAGCGTGCCGCCGCGCGGAATGGTCTGCTGCGCGATGACCAGCATGTTCAGCAGCAGCTTGACGCGGTTCTTCGGCAGCAACAGCCGCGGCAAATTCCAGCTGATGGTGATCTTGCCGTCCTCGATATGGCCGCGCGCCATGGTCTGGGCGTCGCCGAGATCGATCTGCGCGCCGGCCGATCCCGCCGCGCCGAACGCCAGGCGGCAGAACTGCAACCGCGCCGAGGCGGTCTTGGCGCTCTTGCGAATCAGATCGAGCGCGAATTCGCGATCTTCGGGCTTCGGATTGTCGTCGAGCACCTCAAGCCCATTGACGATGGCGCCGACCGGGCTGATGAGATCATGACAGACCCGCGAACACAACAGCGCCGCCAGTTCGAGGGCATCGGGAGCGGGGCCGGGAGACGGAGTGCCAGACATCAGATTTTCCTGGAAAGCCGCGCAGTCCCACGGCCTGGCGGATGTTTACGAATCACGCATGCTCGGCTCGTTTGATACACTGCGCAGGCGCGTGCTGCCAGCACGGGGCGGCCACGGCTTGAGGGAACACGAACAGCAAATGAGCGCCGCTTATGAATGAGGCAACTCCGCCCCGGATCGATCACAAGGCCGCCGCCGCCCTGATCGAGCCGTTGACCGATCTGGTGATTCGGGCAGGCCGCGCCATCCTTGCCGTCAACCGCGCGACCATGAAGGTCGACGGCAAGACCGACGGATCGCCGGTGACGGAAGCCGATCTCGCCGCCGACCGCATCATCGGCGAAGGCCTGGCGCGGCTCGCGCCGGACATCCCGTCGCTGTCCGAGGAGCGCGTTCATCTGGCGAAGCTGCCCTATCGAGACAGCTTCTTCCTGATCGACCCGCTCGACGGCACCAAGGAATTCGTCGCCGGCCGCGACGAATTCACCGTCAATCTGGCGCTGGTGACCGACGGGCGTGCCGCTGCTCGGCATCGTCGGCGCGCCGGCGCTCGGACTGATCTGGCGCGGCATCGTCGGCCGCGGCGCCGAGCGGCTGACGCTCCGTGACGGCGCCGCGCCGCGCGTCGAGCCGATCCGGACGCGCCCCTGCCCGCCCCGCGGAAAGCCCTGGACGGTCGCCGTCAGCCGCTCGCATGGCGACGCGCGAACCGAAGCCTTTATCGCGGCGCGGCCGGGCGCGGTCCGCGCCGAGCTCGGCTCGGCGGTCAAATTCGGCCGGGTGGCGGAAGGCGCCGTCGATATCTATCCCCGGCTGTCGCCGACCTGCGAATGGGATGTGGCGGCGGGCCATGCGGTGGTCACCGCCGCCGGCGGCAAGATTACGGATTCAAAGGGCGCCGCACTTCATTTCGGCGCCGGACGCGCGGATTTCATCGTGCCGGAATTCATCGCCTGGGGTGATCCGAAGGCGGTGTCCTGATCTACTGCGCGAGGTTCTGTTCGAGCGCCGGCCAGCGGGCGTTGGCGTCTTTCAGGAAGCGCCGGGGATCGGCGGCGAAGGCGTCGCGGTTTTCCTCGCGGCCGAACAGATAGAGCCGCTGGCCTGTGACCACCCAAAACCGCGGGTTGCCCGCATAGGTCACCCCTCGCCCCAGATCGACCGGATCGTAGCCGCCGAACTGGGGGCCGTAGATCTCCGGATGGGCCACAAAGGAGGCGCGGTTGCCCTCGTTGCGGAAGCGCCAGACCGCGCCGGCCTCGCGCGGCCTCGAAATCGGCGACGCCCGGGAGTGGCCAGGGAATCGGTAAAATAGGCGACGGGATCAAACCCCTCGATCGCAAGTCCCGAATAGCGGTTGACCACCACCCGCTCGGTGGTCGCGGCCCGGGCCGTCAAATCGAGGCCGAAGGCGGCGAAAAAGCCCGCCAGCAGGGCGAAAATGGCTATTCCGGGGCGCCAACCATATCTTTCCTGCCGTTGTGCCGTCATAGTTGGAACCGATAACATTCGAGTCGAGGGGACACTGGACGCAACCTAGAGCCGTGCTTGTTGGCGTCAGGTTAAGGCGGCGGCCGGAATTTCGATACCAGGGGTTGTTTGATGATTTTCGCCTCACGCCTAGCCGCGGTGACGCTCGCCGCGCTGATGTGCTGGACCGCGCCCGCTCTCGCGCAGCAGTCGGGGCCGGTGCAACAGGCGCCGATGCAGCAGGCACAGCCGCAGCAGGCACCGCCGCCGCAGGCGCCGATGCAACAGGCGCCGCCGCCCCAGCGCGCGCCGGGCCCCGCCACCTTTGGGCCGGACGAGCTGGTCGGCGCCGGCCACAAGTTTTTCGGCAACGTCTCGCGCGGGCTCGCGTCGATCATCGAGCGCGCGGTCAGCCAATGGGGCCTGCCCAATGGCTATGTGCTCGGCGAGGAAGGCTCCGGCGCGTTCGTCGCCGGGCTGCGCTACGGCGAAGGCACGCTCTACACCAAGAACGCCGGCGACCTGCGGGTGTACTGGCAGGGCCCCTCGGTCGGCTTCGACTGGGGCGGCGACGGCGCCCGCACCATGACGCTGGTCTACAATCTGCCCGCCACCAACGCGATCTATCAGCGCTTCGCCGGCATCGACGGCTCGGCCTATATCGTCGGCGGCTTCGGCATGACCGCGCTCACCGCCAACAACATCGTGCTGGTGCCGATCCGCTCCGGCATTGGCCTGCGGCTCGGCGCCAATATCGGCTATCTCAAATATACGCCGCGCGCGACCTGGAACCCGTTCTGACCTTGCCTTAGGCAACGGGAGCGCGCGAGCCCTCCCGATTCAGGTTAACGCGGCATTGGGCTGGCCTTTTGCCGCTCCGCCATGGCATTGTGATTAACGAATTGTTTATTTTCGTGGGGAGTAACCATCCATGATCGAACCGATCATGTATCTGGCGATCGGTTTCCTGGTCTCGATGCTGTTCGGACTGATGATCGTGCCGCTGGTGCATAACCGCGCGGTCCGGCTCACGACCCGGCGACTGGAAGCGGCGACGCCGCTGTCGATGGCCGAGATCCAGGCCGACAAGGACCAGCTGCGCGCGGAATTCGCGATGTCGGCGCGCCGGCTCGAGATGAGCGTCGACCAGCTCAAGAACAAGACCACCAGCCAGCTCGCCGAACTCGGCAAGAAATCCGACGCCATCAACCGCATGAAGATCGAGCTCGGCGAGAAGAACGCCACGATCTTCGGGCTGGAAGCCCGCGAGAAGGCGGTCAAGGAACAGCTGCGCGCCACCGAAGAGGAATTCGCGGCCAAGACCGAGATGCTGCGCAACGCCGAGAAGGCGCTGACCGACAAGCAGGGCGAACTTGCCAAGATCAATCATGAATTGTCCGACCGTTCGATGACGGCGGATAGCCGCCAGGTCGAGCTGGTCGCGGTGCGCACGCAGATCGACGAGTTGAAGAACCGCGTCGGCGACGCCGAGAAGGAATTTGCGGCGACCCAGGCCCGCCTCGCGCAGGAGCGCAGCGATTCCGAGAACGTGACGCGCGAACTCGGCGATGCCCGCGGCCGGGTCGAAAATCTGAGCCAGCGCGTCACCGATCTCGACCGGCAATTGATCATCCAGGTCAAGGAAGCCGAAATGCTCGGCAACCGCGTCAACGACCTCGAGGCGCGGCTTGCGACGCAGGGCAAGCTGTTGGCCGAACGCGAATATGAAAACACCCAGCTCAAGCAGGCCGGCGACGCCGCCGAGCGCACGGCGAAGGAACTGCGCAACGAGATCGCCGTGCTGAGCCAGGGCGGCAATTCGCCGGCGATCGAAAAGCTGCGCGGCGAGAAGGCCGCCGTCGAGGAACAGCTTCGCATCGCCCGCGACGAACGCGCCAAACTGCAGCGCGACATCAACGCGATCCAGCAGCAGGCCGAAAGCTCATGGGCCACCGAGCGGATGGAAAATGCGCTGCTTCGCGAGCGCATCAACGACATCGCCGCCGAAGTTGCAAAGCTCGCCATCCAGCTCGAGGGGCCGAATTCGGCGATCGAGGCCATGCTGGCCGCGGAACCGGCGGCGCCGAAGGCCCCGGCCCCCGCCAATGACACGGTCGCCGCGGCACCCGAGGGCGGCGGCACGCTCGCCGAGCGCATCCGGGCCTTGCAGTCGCACGCCTCCCGCGCCCGCCAGCAAGGGGCGTAGTTTTTGTTTGGACGCGTTTTCTTCACGCGAACCGGTACCCACCCCCGGATCGCGTCCGAGGGCATGCTTCGCTCGAAAACGCTATGTTTACCTCCATTCCGCCCCGTTTGATCGCTTGACACTATGGGCCTCGAATTCGTAAATCGCGGGCTCTGACGGCGCGTTTTCTGCCAAATCCCGGACGCATAGCTCAGCGGGAGAGCGTTCCCTTCACACGGGAGAGGTCCAAGGTTCGATCCCTTGTGCGTCCACCATTCTCGTCCCCGCGGGACGATTTCGGATTTCAATTTCAAACAGCCCGATCGCCCCTATCTCGTCATTGCGAGCGCAGCGAAGCAATCCATTCTTTCTTTGCGCGCGGCGAGATGGATTGCTTCGCTGCGCTCGCAATGACGGCAAGCCACACCTTCGCATTCCCGCGACGCATCGCGCCCGGGTCGTTGCATGAAATTCTTGCGCCATGAAAAATCAGAGGGCGCAGGGAAAGCCGGGTGCCCTTGGCACCCGCAGTCCGTGCACAGAAAACTGCACACGGTGGACCACAGGTACCCGGAAACACCCGGCTCTCCCTGCGCAATGGTTTGACGGCTTATTTCGCGCTCTCCCCGGCGACGAATTCGTCTTGTCACCGTCGCCAGCGGATTGATGGTTTGTCCGCCCGGTTGGGCTCGCAAAACCTCCGCCAGCTTGACACCAGCAACGGGTGCCAGGACCACACGGCTTTGCCGTACGCAGCGACCTCAGGAAAATACTTTCGACGGACCGTGTGCGATCCGCCGGGCTCCGCCCGAGGCATTTCAACGTCGTTCGTCCGCGCGCACGTCCATCGCTCACAGGCAAAACCCGCCCTGCGATGCCGTTTCGCGCCCGACGCTGCCGCGTCCACCGCATCCTGTTCCCGCGTTCGTGGCGATCGCGATACGCCCCTCTGAGTGGGACAGGACCAGAGCGATATATTGCTGATTTGGGGTCGCGGTCAAGTATTATTTCTGTAAATCGGAATTTTGGACTAACGAAACTCAACGGCTACGAGCCAACCCTTGCCGCGGCGACGAAAAACCTCGGCGACCGCGTCGAGATCAGGATTCGCGACAATGGCGGCGGTATTCCCGCCGAGGTGATGGACAAGATATTCAACCCGTTCTTTACGACCAAGCCACCTGGCGAAGGAACCGGTCTTGGTCTGTCGTTGAGCCACGACATTGTCGTCAAGCAGCACGCCGGATCGATCGAGGTCGATACCGGGCCCGGTGAGTTCACCGAAATCAAAGTCATTCTTCCGCGCATGGCAGCCACCGGCAAAGCAGGGGCAGACAAATGAGCTTGCTTATTCTCGTCGTGGACGACGAACCCGATGTTGAGGCGCTTGCGGTTTCTAGTTGCGCGATCGTAATTGGAAGCCATGTGGTCCCGGCATTACCACTGTTATCACGCAGAGTGGCAGCCGTTACGGACTATCGATCATGTGCTGCAGCTCAATGGCGCGCGCTTCGTTCATCTTGATCCGGCACCGGTCCCAATAGACGCTAAAACCCGATCCGTCTTTCGACTCGTAGGTATCAACGCGACAGGCTGCCTCGCGCCAGACCAGCCACGCTCGCTGCGCCTTGGTCATCAGTCGATCCAAATTAGGTTCTTCCTTGCGATGGCGCTCGGCCAGCACGCGCAGCCTTCGTGCAACCTCGGCCTCGGACTTCTTGAATTCCTCGCTCCAGCAGGCCGTGAACGCTGGATCCTTCTGGAACGTTCTGGCAGGGGTTCTCCGCCGCAACGGCGGGCCACGCCAGAGCTGTGAACAAAATCGGGAATGCCGCGCGGATCATGCCTTAACCTTTAGCAGCGCATTTGGCGACACGCACGTGAGACTGCATGTTTTCTTTTCAGCGACCAGTATGACAATATGGCGCACCTAGTCGTGTGCAGCTTCCGAAACATTTCCCCATGCACCGTTTACTTGCCGCAGCCCTCGCCTCGATCGTTGCATCGTCTGCGCTCGCGCAGCCGGGGCCAACACGCGCGCCACCGCAGCCGTCCTGGGTCGATGCCGCGCTGAAGTTCGTGCCGGAGGGTTTCGTCGCCGGCTATCTCATCCGCGCCGACGGGACGACCGGCATCCTGCCGATCTTCCCGGCCAATGCCGACGACCCGAAGACGCCCGGCAGCGCGTTCGACCGCGGCCAGGTCCTGGTGGTGCAGCTTCGCCGGAGCGGCGAAGCGGTCGAGGTTGTGTCGGCGAGCGTGCGACCGCGCGAGCCGTCCGATATCAACGCGCCGCCGGACACGGCGACGGCTGACCTTATGAAGTGGTTTGAGGACACCAACCGCGCGCTCGCGGACAAGGCCGCGGCGCTGCCCGCCGGGACCGTGCCGTGCGACCTCGGCGCCTACTCTATCGACCGCGACCCGAAGGGCCTCAACGTGCGCGCCGAGCCCTCGGTCAAAGCGCCGGTGCTCGGCACGCTGCCGCCACCGTTCAAGGTCCGCAGGAGCGACGCCGACGGGCCGACGGACGGCTGGCGCACCGAATTCACCATCGTCGGTTTCAAGGACGGCTGGTTCCTTATCGAAGGCGCCAAGCCGCCGGGAAAGGAGTACGAGCGCGAGGGCCGCCCGCTGAAATATCCGAAGGTCTACGCCGGGCGCGGTTGGGTCGCGGCCAACAAGGTCGGTGCCAATTTCGCCAACGGCGCTACCCGCCAAGGCGGGTTGTTCCAGGCCCCGCATGTCGACGCGCGCTGGATCCGCATCATCGACCACCACGGCAACGAGCTCGGGGCCGACAACAGCCCCGACAGCATCCTCGCCTGCAGCGGACTATGGGCGCTGGTGGAAAAGAGCGGCGGGCGCGGCTGGTGGCGGCACCTATGCTCGAACCAGGTGACGAACTGCAGTTAGTGGACTGCGGCGCCGAGAAGCGTGGTGAACTGACAACTTTGATGGATCCGGGATCGGCGGCAGGAATTTTCCGGTCGGCCGCACGACGCTTTATCGGATGGAGAAGGCCGGCAAGTTCCCGAGATCGACTTATATTTCGCCGAACCGGCGGATTTGGTACGAAGACGAGATCATCGCCTGGCAGAACGCGGTTGACGAATTCGATCCGCGCCGCCGGCGTGGCAAACGGCGTCGCCAGCGTGTCGCCTAACTGGTCAGGTGCCGTGCTCTCGGGTTCGGTTAACCCGATGGTAATCCACGGGGCGCTGCCCTACATCCCTCGAGCGTGTTTTCCGCATGGGTGGCGATCGCGTCGAGCGGCCTGGAGCGCGAATGCTGGCTCAGCTTCTCGAACTTCTATCGCGATGCGGGCCTGCGATCGACTTGGCGGCATCTGCGGATCCGCGACGATGCGACCGACGCGTTCGAGCCGGGCAATGCCGGATGGCGGCTTGCATCGCTGTAACGATTGGCGTGACCGACAACCCGTTCCTGATGCGGAACCATGATCCAGATCAAGATGGGCACTCGACAGCCGCCGAAGGAATTGGCTCAGTAAGGTACTCAACCCGTTTTCTGGGCAGGACGTTTCTCGGCTGGGCGCCGGTCTGGTGTTTGCGGTCGGCCACCGCGATCCCAACGCCGCCGCCGCTTACTGTTCGGTGATCCGGAGCATTTCACCAATGAAACGCTGTCTCGCTGCTTTCGCAATCGCTGCCAGCCAGTTCGCACCAGTTGCGAATGCCGACGATGCCTTGGAAGCCAAGGTGCGGGCCTACGCTCCGGTCTTCTCCCTCGCCAAAGTATGTGACATTACGATCAATGACGCCACCTCGGGTGACCACCGCGCCATGCTCCAGGCGGTGAAATCCGACCCGAACGCCAGCAAACTCGCCTTCCGTCTCCATTACGAAGTGCAAACGGCCTACATCAAGGCCCGCGACGGAGGTCAACGGGTCGCCTTCTGCAAGGACTTCATCGCAGCGAACAGCCAATACGCCAAGGCGCGAGTCACCGCCGTGGTCGAGGGCCACATGAGCGACGTCAGCACTAGTGTGCAGAAAGCGATTGCCCACAACGTCTGCGGTGCGCCCCCCGCCAGACTGTCCAAGCCCGACTGGAAACCGTACGCGCACATCAAAACGATGCTTCAAATCGAGCAAAAGCTGGCCAAGGAAAACGCGGAGACGAACGGCTGGAACGTCACCGAGGAAACGAGGGCGGTGACGGAACAGTTCTGCGCGGTGGTAAAAACCCGATGAGCATCACCACCGCGACGCGTAGACGCGAGGAGTGCTACTTGATCGTCGCATGTATCGTAATTACCGACGTGCCAGAAGCCATCGGCCCCTGACCCGTTGCTTTGATGGCAAAAGTATCGCTTCCCTTGTACCGGGCCTTCGCCGTGTACTCGTAGGTAGATATGTTGAGCTTTTTTAATTTTCCGCGTACCGGCTTTTGCGAAATGTCCGAACCATTCACCGTGCCGCGTATCCTGACCGGAAATAAGCAACTTCCCCCGGACGCGATGTCGATGTAGCCGGTCGAGTTCTCGCCCCAATCCGCTAGTGTTACCGATGCTGAACAGTCAGAGACGGCCCGCGCCAAAGACACGGACATTAAGCTTGTAGCTCCAATGACAAACGCCAAAGCGGCGACTTTGGACAGCGGCATAGCAGACTTCCTCGTTTTCTTGCAAAGCCCAAACTGACCAAGGGACCTTCGGTGAGAGCGTATCATACCCCCGAATTGGACGAACGGATGACGCGTGGACAGTTGAGCGATGCGCAGTTGATGCACATTACCGTGGAAAGCCGGCAAACCGATGTTTCTTCCGCGCCGCAAGTACAGACCCTGTTGGAACTGGTGTCTCTGGCCGAACGGGCCGGCGTTTTTCTGTCGGGTTCCCCGACGCCTATGGTCGCGCCGCCTTCGACGGCAGGCACGGCTTGAGGCAGCCCGAGGGACGGCGCACGATCATGGGGTGAGGATATCGGCAAGGGTCATCATGGTCATGCTACCGCCGCGCGATCCTCCTTGTCGGCCCCGCGCATGACGATACTGAGCGCATCATCCGGCAGCGGTCGTTGCAGTGCTTTTGCTTCATCCCATGGCGCGCGCATCCAGATGTCCCGCTCTTCGTCGGTCGTCAGGATCACCGGCATCGCCTTCGGATGGATCGGCTCGACCACCGCGTTCGGCGATGTCGTGAGAAACCCATAGACCTGATGCGGCCCCGGCACCGGCTTCGACTTCGTGCCGCGATCACCGTTGAACTTCATCCACATGCCCGCGAACGCAAACAGCGGGCGGTCATCGTTGAGCGCGAACCAGACGACATCCTTTTTCTTCGTCTCCGGGTTCGGCTCCGGCGCGTACTCGGCGAAGCTGTTGGCCGGGACCAAGCAGCGGTTCTCAGCGCTGAGCCACGCCCGCCAGTGCGGTGATGAGGTGTTGCGGATGTTGGTCACCGGATAGCCGCCGGCTCGCGGTGGCGGCGGCATGCCCCACCGCATCATCGTCATTTCGAGTTCGCCGCCCGAGTTGCGCACCACCGGAGCCGGATAGTCCGGAAACACGCCCGGCATCGGCGCGAGGTTGCCTACGTAGCGGTTGACGACGCGAAACAGCGCCGCGATGGCGGCTTGGTTGGTGGTGATGCTGTAGAGGTTGCACATCGCGCGCTTCGCGGACTAACGCTTCTTCAGGCCGCGCGTCGCGCGCGTTGAACCTTATGACCAGCCAATCGAACGACGTTGGGCGGAAGGTCGGTCGGGTCGGAAACGACCGACGTCGGAAGCGCGACAGGCGTGAGCGCCGGTTCCGCTAACGGCGCTTCAATCGAGATGAGAAAAGCACGGCCTTTCGCCGTGATCTGCCACCCGCTGGGCTCTCGCTGCACGTAGCCGCTGGAGAAGATGTCCAATTCCGGCGCGCGCGCAGCCAGCCGCTTCATTCGCTGAGACCAATCCGCCCCGCTACAAGTCAGGACCGCAACGTAATGCTTCAGGTCCGCAAGTGATGCATGCCCTTGAGGATGGCCCGCCAAAACCTTCAAAACTGTGATCTGAAAACTCACGCGACGCCCCGCCACCGCAACAGGAACCGCAACCAAATATAAGTTTGAAGCTATTACCGGGATGAATGTGGGTCCATCTCATGCGGTTACAAAATACGCCACATCGCCGATTTCCTAGCCGTGAGCGCTAAATTTGCAACAGAAATGGAACTTCTCAGGGCTGCTTGGTCCCTTGTGGGCACGTGGGCGACCGTCGTCAATCAAGCGGCGGCTCACCGCACTTATCGGCCATCTCCTGGTGGACGTTGGCTATCTCGGTGCGCACCTCGAACACGACCCGCTCGATACTGCGCCGGATTGCAAGATCGCCACGCGGCGCGCCGCGCGTAGCGACCGCATCATCCGACATCAGGTCCGCAACAGTGGCGGGGTAATGTTCGACCGGCCAAAACATGATTTTACTGGAGCAGCCAATGCTGCGAACCGCGCCCCTTCGTCGTCATCCAGAACGTCAAGCCGATTTTCACCCTCTACGCCCGTTCGCTCAAACAGGCGCAGGCGAGGACGAAGCCTATCGACTGTGGGCGATCAAGCAGCGGCGAAGGTGAGCCGACATGGCGGGGTTTCGCCCACCGCGCCTGAATTGGTACATTTGTAAGAATTGTTTTATCGCAAGGATCAACGGTACAGCAATCGTTTGGGTCTAGCTCCTCTTTGAACGCCCGTCATAAGCAGGAGACCCGCAAATGCCCCGCCTATTGTTCGCCGCCGCAATGCTCACATCTGCGGTCGGCTTTGTTGTCAGCGCCGAGGCAGAGCAACCCGTCATGGCGTATCCGCAAATGTATAAGTTCATGACAGACACGGCCTCCGGTGCTAATTCGCGGACCTATTTACATTGTGACGATGCGACCAACGCGTGCGAGCGCGGTGTGGCATGGGAAATTGGCAATCGCGTGTTCGAGGCCGTCAGCGGCGCAGACCACACGACCGTCGTTGGACATGGCGCTTGCCATTCCAATCCTAACGGAAGTTGGGTGTGCTGGAATTTTGACAAAGGTGTCTATAGCGGCTTCGTCAATGGCGCCGCTCAAGAAGGGAAAATGACAGCCCCAGATGCTTACAACTGGCCATATCCAAGAATTTGGTAAGGCGTCGCGCATGGATCGCGCGTTACGGCAGCAACCCTGAGGGTAAAATTAAGTCGAGAATGCGCGATGTCAAATATCCTCAAAGGGGCGGTCGCACGGTCCCGGCTCGAAGTTTCGGCCTCCACAGTATCTTGGCGACCATCGCGGAGTGACCGACGTCGCAGCAAAGGCAGACATTAGTCTGAACCGCACAGAGGTCCTAAAATGGCCCTTAAGAGGCATTGTCGCGAGACGCTGCTCTGCGCGCATTTCGTCGCGCGGCGCAAGGCATCGCCAAAGTGAACAATCGCCAAGATGAAAATGCTGCGCCCTCACCGTAGCGTGATGCGGCCCGTTCACGGAATGGCTCTATTTTCAGCCAGTCTGCGCGGGCTTTTTATTCAAGGAGGGAGGACTAATGAGGACAACAATCATCGCACTTTCTGCTGCCGCTCTCATCGCCGCCGCACCGGCCGCGCTTGCGCAGGGTGTACCGGGAAAGACACCGGGTCTGCAGCATAAGGTCTCCAAGAAACTTCACCACCCGGGCGTCTCCGGTTACGCCCAAATGCGTGAGATGCAAGCCAAGGGGTCGAAGACCGGCTATCCGGGAGTTTCCGGTTACGCGCCTGATGAACGGAGTCGTTTTCTCGAAAGTGTGAGACAAGGTGGTGGCGGAGGCGGAGGGAGTGGCATGTGAGCCCCCGCATCAATCTGTGTATCCCTCGATAGTGAAATCAGCGGTATGTTTTTTTAGCGTAAACGGTATCAAGGATGGGTTCAGCCGCACGCGGATGGCGCGCCGAGCGGGCGCAACGGACGCGACGCACTGGCTTCAACCGCGCTATTGGGCGGTGGCCAGTCGCTCCCGTCCTCGACCAGGGCTTTCAGGAGCGTGCCAACCGTTTCATCTTCCGTCGCGGCCGACGATGCGGCAGCTTTCGTCGCGATGTGACGGCGATCACATCGCCAGCGCTCGCGCGCATCGCGTCATCACGATCACGACAACTGCCAAGTTTACCTATGTTGTTAACTTTCCGTTAACCGGGTCCGCGCACCATCGATCCCGTTCTGAGGGGACACTGCGTCGCTTCTTGTCGCCCCTGACGCATCATCACCACGACGCGACCGTGCGCCAGCATCAAGCGCACGACCCTCACCAATCCCTCACCAGATGAGGGACCCCACGACGACGACAGGCTGCCCGATAGCGGACGGCATCCGCGCGACGACGCAAGCGACAGCAAATCCGCCCGTTTCGGACGCCTTTCGGCGACACGGCATCACGCCACCGCGTCAATCGTCGCCAGCCGTCGCGCGAACGCGACCCTTCAGCATTTCTTTGACGGTTATTCACCAGCAACCGTTGGCAACCGCCAACTGGCGGCACAGTGCCCGGATAACTGCGACGGAACCCCTATGACAAACCCATTGACGGTAGAAGCGATCTACCTCCGGCTCGGCGCGCTGATCGCCGACGCGCCCAACTTCAAGAACCCGACGCCCGAAACCCGCCATTGGGTCGCACGGGTCTTGGCGCTGATCGAAGTGGGTAATTTGGTCGACGCGGCGAGCCTCGCTTATTTCTGTAAATCAGAAAATGAGCCAGCCCTGCGATGCCGATTTAACTGTGCTGTCTTGCGCCCGATGTCGGATTAACTTTGCGCGCGTCATCGCCCTGCTCCGGTTCGGGCCACCATGCGGCCTCGGGCGGGTGACGTTGCCGGATGGTGGCTTCGCATCGGCGCAACACGCGCATGTTCGGCCGGGGATCGTCTTCCTTGGCCAACTCCAGAAAGCGCGCTTCGGCTGTCTCAAATTGCTCGATCAGTTCCGGCGTCACGTCATTATGCCTTCGGATACGGCTCACAATGATCTGCAGGCTCGCGTAGTTGTCGGTGTGTCCGACGTAAAGCCGCGTCAGGCGCTCGATGCGCTTGTTGAGCTGGATGATCGGTTTTGAGACCGCGAGCAGCGCGGATATCGCGGTCAACACGCCCCAAATCCAGGGGCCGTACGGCTCGACCTTCCAGACGGTCAAGGCGGAAATGGCGCTCCCCGCCGTCCCCACGGCAATCGCTATTTCAAGCAGATCGTTGAACCGTTGGGTGCGGTGAAGAACATTGCCGTAATATTCCTTGTTCAAGCCGCTCCGGCACACGAGGGTGTAGATTTCCGCGAGGTGGGCCGCTGCATTGATCATGTTACTTGCGGCACGGTGGTGCGCAGAAGGTGAACGGCTTCTCTTCGTAGACGCGGCCACCGCCGCCATAACCGCGGCCATAGCCATGGCCCCGACCCCGGCCGCCGCCGCCGCCACCACGGGCCCCGCCCCGGCCGCGATAGACGCTTGATGGCGTTGAGCGCTTGTCCGGGCCGGACTTCCTGTCGGCGGCCAGCACAGCGACGGTAGCTGCCATCCATATGAGCGCGCACCACAAAAACGATGCGACGATTGTCCGGGACCGTGCCATCACGACCTTCCGCATGTTGGGGGTCGAACGTGCAACATACACCCGAGGGTAGCACCTGTACCGGTTGCCGGCAAACCGGCGCGGCCGTGAGAATGATCGCTTTGCGGCTGCCACGGAATGGCGGATTGCGCCTTCCGAGCTTCGGCGGACACGCCGGCTCAATCCACCCTGCGAGCTACGCGCCGGCGCAAGGGACCCCGGCAACGGGTCCTGCCACTTGATGCTGTCCGGCTTGCCTGTAGGTTACGTCAGACAAGGTAACAAAAAAGACGAGTTCAAGGGGGCGAGAGATGGCAAGGCGTTTGGCGGCAGCAGTCGTCGCTATGATGGCAGCAGGCGGAATAGGTGACGCACGGGCTCAGGATTATCCCGCCAGAACGGTAACCGTCATCGTTCCCTTTGCCGCCGGCGGGCCGGCCGATATCACGGGCAGGATGGTCGCCGACATCTTCAGCCGTTACCTCGGCCAGAAATTTGTGGTGGAGAATGTCGGGGGTGCCGGCGGCACCACCGGCGCGCTTCGCGCCGCCCGCGCGGCGGCCGACGGATACACGCTCCTGTCCGGTCACCTCGGCACCAATGCGCTGGTGCCGGCGTTCTATCCGAATCTCGGCTACGATCCGCTCAGGGATTTCGCGCCGATTGGATTGACGACCGAATATCCCGAACTGCTGGTCGTCCGCAAAGATTTTCCCGCCAATAACCTCAAGGAATTTGTCGCTTACGCGAAGTCCAACCCGGACAAGCTCAATGTCGGACACGCCGGGCTTGGCTCGGTATCCTATATTGGTTGTCTCCTTCTCCACGCAGCGATCGGCATCAAGCCGACGATGATCCCGTTCACCGGCACAGCCCCGGTGTTGAATGCCATGCTGGGAGGCCAGGTCGACTATGAATGCGATCCCGTGCTCGGAACATTGAGCCAGATACAGGCAGGCAACGTCAAAGCGCTGGCGATCGCCGCCAGGAAACGCAGCCCGCTGCTGCCGGATGTACCGACTTCCCACGAGCAGGGTCTGCCCGAATTCGATATTGCGCCATTTTACGCGGTGTTCGCACCAAGCGGCACGCCGCAGGCAGTGGTCGAGAAGCTTGCAGACGCCCTGAACAAAGGGCTCAACGAGGAGGCCGTGCAGAAGCGGTTGGCCGATCTCGGCGCCAATAGCGTGGAGCAAGGGCGCCGCGGACCAAAGGCGCTTGCGGATCTGGTCAAAAGCGAAACGGAACGGCTGATGCCGATTCTTCGCGCCGCGGCGGAGAAATAAGCACGCGAGTGTATCGCTCTTGAACTTGCTCGTCATCCAATCGCAGAACTCGCAGGGCGCATTGAGTCGACTTGTCCGCCGTAGCTCGCAGAGCGAAGGCGGAAGGCGTCATCCGCCGGCTAGCGCTGCTACGCCCTCGATCCACATGAAAAAAGGGGGCCGAAGCCCCCTTTCAAGTCAGTACCGGCGATAGCCCCGGTGATAGCCGTAAGCATAGCCTCCGCGGCGTACGCCGTAGGCATAACCTCTACGAACGCCATAACCGCCACGATAGACCGGCGCTGTGCGGATACAACCGTTCGGCCCGCAGACCAATGCGACGCTTTCGACGTTGGAAGCCTGGGACTGGCCGATCGCGGCGAGCGGCATTGCCGACGCCGTACCGGTCGCGAGCGCCAGGCCACCGAGCGCAGCAAGTCCGGCGAGTGCAAATTTCAATTTCATGGTCTCCTCCTGTGGGTCTGTGAAACGTACGTCACAGTAGGAAGTCGCATGTGAACGAGGGATGAGCACGATTTCTTTTCAGATGAACATTCATTAAGGCGCTGCGCGCCGGAAACCCGGCTAGCGCTGCCACGCCGATGTACCTGCGACCTCGGAAGGAGAGATACCCACGAGCCGCTCGTAGAGCTTCGGATCAGTGGCGCCTTCCGTATTAATCAGGAAAACGCGCGCATCGGGACCGAGCCCGACCTGTTCGCGAAGCCTTGAATCCGACGCGATCTGGATCAACCCCGCCAGCCCTACGCCACCGCTCTCTCCGGCCACGATCGCCGGGTCACCAGGAAGTGGCGAGGCAAGCCGCTTCATGACAGCGACGGCCTCGTCGTCCTCGATGGTCATGAAAGCGTCGGCCACGCGCGAGAGGATTCGCCAGGCGACCAGCGAAGGCTCGTAGCATTCGAGCATGGCCATGACAGTCGGCTCCGCTTCCGGCACCTTGACGATGTGGCCGGCGCGCGCACTCGAGAACAGGCAAGCCGCTCGGGAAGGATCGACGACGGTAAAGAAGGGGCGCTTGTCGCCGAGCCTGACGGCGAGATGGCCGGCAACGGCCGCTGCAATGCCGCCGACGCCGGATTGCACGAAGACATGGCTCGGCGGCTGTGGCAGATCGCGCAGCGCTTCCGTCACCAGAGCGGTGTAACCCTGCATGACGAAGCCGGGAATTCGCTCGTAACCCGGCCATGACGTATCGGAAACGGTGATCCAGCCTTTTTTCTCCGCGACGCGGGACGCCTCCGCGACAGATTCGTCGTAGTTGCCATTCACACGAACCATCTCCGCGCCGAACCGGGCGATGGCGGCGATGCGCGCGCTGCTGACACCTGCATGGACGAAGATGGCGCATGCCGCGCCGACGAGTTGCGCGCCCTGGGCGACCGATCGGCCGTGATTTCCATCGGTGGCGCAAGCGACCGTCATGGTCTGCGCAACCGTTCTGACCTGGGGTGTTTGCAATTCACCAATCTCGACCGGCCGACCCAATCGGCGTGACGCTTCCTCAAGGACCAACCGAATTACCGCATAGGAACCACCTAACGCTTTAAAGCTCCCAAGACCGAGGCGATGCCCCTCGTCCTTGATGTGGATCGCCGCCACGCCAAGTTCACGCGCCAAATTGTCCAACGCAACGAGCGGCGTCGGCTTGTGGCCATCCCGGTGGGCGAGAAACCGCTCGACCTCGCGCGCGGCTTCAACGCCCAGTATTTCCGCGTCCGCCTGGTCCAGCGGCGCTCGATAGTCATTGATGCGATTGAGGATCAGCATGGCGGAGAGACCCATTGTACGAAATCAAAACGCGCTCCAAGGATACTCCAGCTATCAGGGACGTTTGACTATCTTTCGCGCCCAGTTGCGCAACTTCGTCTCTAAAGCGAACGTCTGGACGAAGCAAAATTTTGAACGCAAGCTCGCCAGAGCCTCCGAAGCGCGACTTAACAACATTGCAGATGCCAGGGATTACTGACATCCTTTTGTGCCTGGTTGCGCAATTTCGTCTCTAATGCGAGCGCTTGGATGAAGAACGATTTTGAACGAGGGGCCGTCACCCTTGATCGGTTGGACAAGTCGATCCTTGAAGTATTGCAACGTGACAACAAGATCCCTCAAAGAAAAATCGCTGAAATGGTCAATCTTTCAGCACCGGCCGTTCAACGGCGAATCAAGCGACTGGAGGACACCGGAGTCATTCAGGCGAACATCGCAGTCGTCGATCCGGCGAAGATCGGGCCGTCGATCACGTTATTCGTCCAGGTCGAGATGGAGAGCGAGCGCACCGATCTCTGCGAAAGCGCCAAACGATCGTTTGCGAAAGCCCCGGAGGTTCAGCAATGCTATTATGTCACTGGAGACGCTGATTTCATGCTGATCGTCACCGTCAAGACCATGAACGACTACGAGGCCTTGACCCGGCGATTGTTCTTCGAGAACAGCAATGTAAAGCACTTTCGCACGTTCGTCGCCATGGACAGGGTTAAAGTCGGGATGTCAGTCCCGCTCTAAGGTCACCACCGCGCGACGAGGCGATGTTGCGTGTACCGTGCCACCGGCCGTCCTGTCGCAGGATCGCCCTGGCCTTCTTATCGATCAATAGCCACGCTTTTTCTGCACCTTCGGTTTGCTTGCTTTTTGGCCGCGGCGGGAGCGGGGCTCGTCCGTCTTGCCCCGCACGCTTTGCGTGCGCGACGGCCGGTGATCCGCATTGATCGTGCGTCTCGGGCGAGACGCTGACCGGACGGCGTTCTGCAGGCACGCAACAAAAGCGGGAAGCGAAGCTGGACGATGGCGTTCGAGGTTCCAGATCGCGGAAACGGGGCGGTGAATACGCCTGCCTTCAAAAGTCACCGGAACGGGAGGGTTCGAACGAATGCCATTTGCGGCCGAAGATGAAAGTATCGCGACGCCATGTCCGGCCTCGACCATCGCGACCAGCGCATGCGGGCTGTCGCTTTCGAGGACGATGCGCGGGCGGATGCCCAACTTGCGGCAGGCGTAATCGAACATCTCGCGCGTCATGAAGCCTCGCCGCAGCAGCAGGAACGGCATATCCTTCAGCGCTTCGAGCGGAAGGGCGGATGCCTTGGCGCGACGATCATTCGGCGGCAGATAGGCGAGCAGTTCGGCGCTGAACAGCGGGGCGCTGCCGAAGGCGTTGGGGTCTTCCGAGCCGGCGATCGCGACATGCACCGCACCCCGCTCCACCATCTCGATCAACTCGCGATTGGCCCCTTCGAGCAAGGCCACCTCGATCAAGGGATGATCAATCCGGAATGCCTTGAGTGCCGGCGCGATCAGGGCGGCGATGGTCTGTGGTGTCGAGCCGATCCTCAGGCGACCGATCCGTCCGCGCGCGACGTCAACCGCCCGTATCGACAACGCCTCGGCCTGTTCGACGAGTCCTGCGACGCGCGGGAGCATCTCTTCGCCTTCGGCCGTCAATACCAGCCGCTTGCCCACCCGGTCGAACAGCCGCAGGCCGATTTCCTCCTCGAGGGCCTGAAGCTGTCGCGATAGCGCCGACTGGCTGATGTTCAGCGCCTCGGCGGCACGCGAAACATTCATCAACTCGGCGACGGTGACGAAGAAACGCAGCTGACGGAGATCCCGCATCTTTATGCACCCTTTGCATAAGTGGACGTATCACATTTGCATTGGATACACGAACGCGCCGCGTCCACAATGGGCGAGCCGGCATAACGAGGGAGGCCACCATGCTGAAGAAGGTGTTTCTGGGCGTTGCCCTGCTTGCCCTTGCGTCCACGGCCGAAGCGGCGTGGCCGGAAAAGCCGGTGACGATCACCGTCGGTTTTGCCGCGGGCGGCACCACAGACGTCGTCGCTCGCGCCATTGCCGACATCATCTCGAAGAAGCTCGGCCAACCCGTCATCATCGAGAACAAGCCCGGCGCGGGCGGCGCCGTCGCGGTCTTGATGCTCAAGGCCATGCCGGCCGATGGATACAACCTCGTCGCGACCACCTCGACGACGATCACGCTCGATCCGCAGATGACCAAGCTCGCGTTTGGTCTCTCTGATTTTACCTACATCGCTGCGACGGGTGAGTTTCCGGAAGCCTTCATTGCCAGGCCCGAGAGTGGATGGAAGACGCTCACTGACGCGTTCAACGCCATCAAGACCGCCACCGGCAAGTCGACCTACTCATCAAGCACGTCGCTGGACCGCATGGTGACGACGGTCCTCGGCAAACAGGCCGGCATCTCGCTGGCCCCCGTTCCGACACGGAGCGGCGCCGAGGTGGTTACGCAGGTGCTCGGCGGGCACACCCAACTCGGCTACTCCTCCGGAGCCTATTTTCCGCAGGCCAAGGAGGGCAAGCTCGCGGTCCTCGCAGTGCTCGGCGAAAAGCGCCTGAAAGGCTTGCCGGAGACGCCGACGCTCAAGGAGCTTGGCTACGGGCTGTCGAGCGTGAATCTGATCCTGTTCGTCGCGCCCAGGAACCTGCCGGCCGACGTCGCAAAAACGCTGATCGACACCTTCGCGGCGGCGAACGCGGATCCGGCGATCGTTTCGCTGATGGAGAACCGTAGCCTGAACGCCTTCACCGAAACCGGAGCGGCGCTCGAAAAGAGCATCGCCAGCCAGAGCGAAACGTTCAAGCAGCTCATTGAAGCCAGCAAGTAGCAGCCGCAGACAGCTTCGGGGCAATCATGGTGACCGATCCACAGGCTCGACAGCTACCTCGCTCCCGCGTCTCGCTGCTCGTCGAGGCTGCGGTGCTGACCGCCGCCTGCTTTCTTGCCTTCATCTGGCTGATCCCGGTCCAGACGAGTGAAGGCGGGATCGGCCTTTCGCCGGCGTTCCTGCCGAAGCTTTGCGTAGCTGCGATCGGGGGTCTGATCGCTGCGGACGGTGTTCTGCGTTTCGTCCGGCGAGCTCCGCAGCCACGATACATCGGAGGGTGGGAAGCCTTGTTCCGCCTCGGCGTCGCGGCGTGCCTTGGAGCTATCGCTCTCCACTTTGGGGGGATCGTCGGGGGAGTTGCGGTCTGTTGCATCGCGACTGCGCTCGCGCTCGGCGAAAAACGGCTGACATACCTCGCCTTGCCGGCGCTGTTCTGCACCACCCTCTTCTGGCTGATCTTTCGCTAGGATCGACCGCATGGAACAAGTGCTTCTCGGACTTGGCGATGCGCTTGCGCCCAAGGCCATTTTATTCGTCTTTCTCGGCGTGCTGCTCGGCTACGTCATCGGGGTTCTACCCGGCCTGAATCGTCCCGCCGCGCTCGCAATCGCGATTCCGCTCAGCTACTACATGACGCCTTTGACGGCGGTCGCATTCCTCATCGGCATTGCCAAGGCGAGCGGCGCGGGCGGGGCAACGACGGCGGTGCTTATCAATGTACCAGGCGAGCCCAACGCCGCCGTGACCTGTCTCGACGGTTATCCACTGGCCCGCAACGGCAAGGCAAAGCTGGCGCTGGAAACCGCGCTCTACGGCTCGGTAATCGGCGACGTCATCGGCACGCTTGCGCTGATCGCACTGGCGCATCCCCTTGCAAAATTCGCGCTCGGCATTGGGCCGCTGGAGATGACGGCGCTGATGTTACTCGCTCTCACCTTCATCGCTACCCTCGCCGGCGATTCGTTGCTCCGCGGACTGGCTGCAGGAATTTTTGGCGTGTTCCTCGCCACCGTCGGCCTCGATATCGAAAGCGGCACGCCGCGCATGACCTTCGGCTACACGGAGCTGCTGGACGGCATTCCTCTACTCGCCGTGACGGTCGGAATGCTCGGCCTCTCCGAAATGGTCATCCAGGCGGAGGAACTTCTCTCGCGGTCGCCAACCGAGAGCGCCGTCGCGGTGCATGCCGACATGAAGGAAGACGGCTTCGGCTGGCGTACACTTCGTTATCTCTTCCCGACATTCCTGCGTTCGAGCATCATCGGCACTGCGATCGGGCTCATTCCCGGCCTCGGGCCCAGCGTCGCCTCCTTCGCCTCCTATGGTCTCGCCAAACATTTTGCGCGGCCCGGCGAGGAGTTCGGCAAGGGTGAACTGAAGGGCGTTGCCGCCGCCGAAACGGCCGACAACGCGGTGGTGCCCGCAAGCTTCGTGCCGCTCTTCGCGCTCGGGCTTCCGGGATCCGTATCGGCAGCGATCCTGATCGGCGCACTGACTATCCACGGCTTGACTCCGGGTCCCAGACTTTTCGACGAGAACCCTCGTCTGATCTACGGTATTTTCGGCACGATGATCGTCGCGGCGGTGCTCATGCTGGTTGTCGGGCGCATCGGCCTCGTGGCGTTCGCGAAGCTGACCCGCGTGCCGGCGACAATCATCATTCCCGTCGTTGTGATGCTCTGCATCGTTGGCTCCCATCTCGAATCCCACTCCATATTCGCCGTCGTACTGATGATCGGCTTTGCGGCGGTTGGGTATCTCATGCATCGATTCGATTATTCGCGCGTGACGTTCCTTATCGGGTTCGTCATAGGTCCGCAGTTCGAGCTCTCGCTCCGGCAGTCGCTTATCATGACGGACGGCAATCCTCTGGCGCTTCTCGCGCATCCCTTCGCCATCGCGACTCTCGCCATCGCTCTCATCGTAAGCGTGCTGGCGATGCGCTCGCGATCCTTTCCCCGTCCGTCAGGAGACAACCCATGAAGATCAATATCAATGCCGATATCGGCGAGAGCTATGGCAAGTTCGTCACCGGAAACGATGCCGAGTTGATGACAATGATCGGATCGGCAAGCGTCGCCTGCGGCATGCACGCCGGCGATCCGACGATCATGGCCCGCACCGTGCGCCTGGCACTGGAGAACAATGTCTCGATCGGCGCGCATCCGGGCTTCAACGATCTTTGGGGCTTCGGTCGACGGCAAATCCGCATGCGCCCGCTCGATCTCGAATATCTCGTCACGTACCAGATCGGAGCGCTGCAGGCGCTGGCCGCGGCCCAGGGTGCGAAGGTGACGCATGTAAAGCCGCATGGCGCACTCAACAACATGGCGCATGACGACATCGACTACGCCCTCGCAATCGGGCGCGGCATCAAGGCGGCCAATCCGGACCTTATCTACGTCGCCAATACCGGTTCGCAGATGACCGAAGCGGGCACGCAGCTTGGCCTTCGCGTCGCCAATGAGGCCTATGTCGACCGTCGCTACGACGACAACGGCAAGATGGTCTCGCGCGAGCATGACGGCGCCGTCATTCACGACCCGGCGATCGCTGCGAGACAGGTGGTCGATATCGTCAGGGAGGGCATGATCACGAGCATCACGGGCCGGAAGATCCCGGCGAACGTCCATACGTTCTGCATCCATGGCGATGAGCCCACCGCCGTTCCGGTAATGCGCGCCGTCCGCGCAGAACTTGCAAAAGCCGGCATTGAAACCGTCACGCTCCCAGCGATGTTCGAATAAGCCTCCTAACCCCGCGTTTGCGATCGATAACGTGATCTTCGTCACGGTTCGAGAACGCCATCAGGACTACGGTTCGATCTTCCTGAACTGGAGGCTCGATCATGGACCTGCGCAAAATCGATCTGCGAACCAAATCCCGGGGCGTTGAGGCTTCATCGGAAGCTGCGACAACGGAGCTCAGCGAAGCGCAATTGTCTTCGGTGTGCGGCGGCAAGGCCTCGCCGCTGTTGACGAAGGCCTGCGCAAGGGGCACCCACTTTCCCGACGTTATAATTACGTTCTGATCACGCACCCAAACTCAATATGCCGAGCCGCGATGAGCGACGGCAAAAGTGTCGAACGTCAACCCGCGTCCAGGGAATGGCAGCTCACGCCCGACGACCTCGACCGCGTCGCGCGCCGTGCGGTCGCGGATTGAATCAGCCGCGGCCGCAATGTTGTTGAAGAGACCCGGCCGTCGACAATTTTGCGCTGCATCAAAGCGGGCCGCATCCGCAACCGGAATGCCGAAGTCTGCACCCGAGTAGTTATCGCTTGATCATTAGCAGTTTCCAGCCGATAAATTCAGCGGGACGCTGCGTTCAGCCGGAGACGACCCCATCAGGCTCAATCCGCCAGAAGGCGGAAGGGTCTGTGCAAGAAACAAGAACCACAAGAAACAATAATCAAGGGTCTAGGGAAACATCACCGGGAGGACGAGAAGTGCCGATATCACGACGACGATTCGTCAGCACCGCGGCCGGCGCCGGCATTGCGAGTGTGGTTGCGCCTCGACTGACGCTGGCCCAGACCAGCGGACCGATCCGTATCGGCCTGCTGGCGGCCAAGACCGGCCCGCTCGCCTCCGGCGGGATCGACATGGAACTCGCACTGACGATGTTCCTGAAGGACCGCGACAACACGCTGGCGGGCCGCAAGGTCGAACTGATCGTGGCCGACACCGCCGGCGTTCCCGCGACCGCGCGAACCAAGGCGCAGGAGCTGATCGAAAAAAACAATGTCCACGCCATTATCGGCCCGCTCGCGGCCTTCGAGGCGCTCGCGATCGCCGACTATCTGACGGAAAAGGAAGTGCCGACGCTGGGCGTCGCCGCTGCCGAGGACATGACGCAGCGCCATCCAAGCCCGTGGTTCGTCCGCCTCACCTCGACCTCGGCGCAGTGCGCCTATCCGCTGGCCGAATATTCGGCCAAGGAGCTGAAATACAAGAAGATCGTCACCATCGCCGATGACTTCGCCTACGGCCATGAAATGTGCGCCGGCTTCCAGCGCGTGTTCGAGGACAATGGCGGCAAGATCATCCAGAAGATCTTCACGCCGCTGGCAACGCCGGACTACGGCGGCTATGTCGGGCAGGTGAAGGGCGCGGACGCGATCTTCCTCGGCACCGCCGGCTCGAACGGCTTTCGTTTCCTGCGTCAGTTCATCGAATACGGCCTGAAAGACAAGATGGCCGTGATCGGCGGAATGACCGCGCTCGACGAATCCGTGCTGCGCAACATGGGCGACGAGGCGCTGGGGATCCTGACCACCAGCTGGTATTCGGCCGAACTGGACAATCCGCTGAACAAGGTTTTCGCGCCGGCGTTCCGCAAGCAGTTCAAATACGATCCCGGCTATCTACGCCGGCAGCACCTACCTTTCGGGCCAGGTTCTGGAAGCCGCGCTGAAGACCATCGACGGCAAGGTCGAGGACAAGAAGGCGCTGATGGCGGCGATCCGCGGCAGCAACGCCGATACGGTGCGCGGTGTCGTCAAATTCGACGAGTTCGGCAACGCGACCGGCAACGTCTATATCCGCAAGGTGACGCGCAGCGACGGCCGGCTGGTCAATTCCGTGGTCAAGACCTATCCCGACGTCACCCAGTTCTGGACCTACGACAAGGCCGCGTTCCTGAAGAACCCGGTCTATTCGCGCGACTACCCGCCGGCGAAGAATCTCGAGCCCTAGTCATTTCCGCTACATTGGCGACGGGCCGCAGGTTTCCGAACGAGATCCGCAGACGATGCAATTTTGGATCATCCAGGGTCTCAACAGCCTTTCGCTGGGTGGTCTGCTGTTCCTGCTGTCGTCGGGATTCTCGCTGATCTTCGGCCTGATGCGGCTGGCCAACCTGACGCATGGCGCGTTCTTCATGCTCGGCACCTATTTCGGCGCAACCGCGATGCGGGCCAATCCCGACCTCAGCATCTGGACCATGGCGGTTTGGGCCGGCCTTGCCGTCGCCGCGATCGGCGGGCTGTTCGAGCGGCTGGTGTTGACCCGACTGAAGACCAATCCGCTGGGCCAGGTGCTGGTGACGCTCGGCATGTCCTTCATCATTTCCGACGCCTGCCTGGTGCTGTGGGGCGGCGATTCGATACCGGTGCCGACGCCGCAGAACCTGCAGGCGCCGACGCGGCTGTTCGGCTTCGTGTTTCCGACCTATCGCCTGGTGCTGGTCGGCTGCGCCATTGCAGCCGCGATCACGCTGTATCTGCTGCTGGAGCGCACGCGGCTTGGCGCCATGATCCGGGCCGGCGTCGACGACGCGCAGATGGCACGCGCGGTCGGGATTCCGGTCTCGAACCTGTTCACGATCGTGTTTTGTCTCGGCGCGGGGATCGCCGGCGCCGGTGGCGTGCTGGGCGGCCCGATCCTGTCGGCCTATCCCGGGCTCGATGCCGACATGCTGCCGCTGGCGCTGATTGTCGTCATCCTCGGCGGCATCGGAAGCCTGCTCGGCGCGTTCATCGGCAGCTTCATCGTCGGCTTCATCTACACGTTCGGAACCGCGCTGTTTCCGGAGCTCGCCTATATCATCCTGTTCCTGCCGATGATCCTCGTGCTGGCGCTGAGGCCGCAAGGCCTGCTGGGGCGTCTGGGCGCATGAAGTGGATCGCAGCAGCCGTTGTTCGCCGCCGTCCTCGCCGGCCTGCCGGCCTTCGCCGGCGACTTCTACATCAACCTGGCAACCCAGATCCTGATCGCCGCCGTGTTCGCGCTCAGCCTCAACCTGCTGGTCGGCTTCGGCGGCATGACCTCGCTTGGGCACGCCTCCTTTCTCGGCGTCGCCGCCTATCTCTCCGCGCTGCTCACCACGCGCTATGGCTTCGCGCACGGGCCCGCCGCGATCGTCTCGATCGCCGGCACCACCGCGACGGCGGCGGTCTTCGGCGTCATCGCGCTGCGCGCATCCGGCCTCGGCTTTCTCATGATCACGCTGGCCCTGTCGCAGGTGCTGTGGGGACTAGCCTACCGCATGTCCAACGTGACCAACGGCGACAACGGGATCGCCGGACTGACGCGGCCGATGCCGCTCGGCATATCGCTCGACAGCGCCGCCTCGTTCTACTGGTTCGCGCTGCTGGTGGCGGCCGCAGCCTTCCTGATGATGACGACGTTCGTGTCGTCCGCGTTCGGCTCGTCGCTGAAGGGCGTCCGCGACCAGCCGCGGCGAATGGCGGCGCTCGGCTTCAATCCCTGGATGATCCGCTGGATCACGTTCATCTATGCCGGCTTCTGGGGCGGCGTCGCCGGCTTGCTGTATGTCTATTACAACAAGTATATCCATCCGACGTCGCTATCCACCACCAGTTCGGCCGAGGCCTTGCTCGGCGTCATCGCCGGCGGCTCGGGCACGCTGACCGGCCCGGCGGTCGGCGCGGCGCTCGTGCTGCTATTGAAGAATTACGCCTCCGCCTATGTCGAGCGCTGGAACATGCTGCTCGGCCTCGTCTTCCTGATCATCGTTCTGGTGATGCCGACCGGAATCGTTCCCGGCCTGAGGAAACTGATGAACCTGCGCAGGGGGCCGCGATGAACCCGGCGGAACCGGCCTTTGCGCTGGAGATCAGCAACCTCAAGAAAGTATTCGGCGGACTGGTTGCCACCCAGGACGTCTCGCTGACGATCCGGCCCGGTGAACGCCGGCTGATCATCGGGCCGAACGGCGCCGGCAAGACAACCCTGTTCAACCAGATCACCGGCGACCTGCCGTCGACGGCGGGACGGATCAGGTTGTTCGGCGCCGACGTGACGAAACTGGCGCCCTACCAGCGCGCGCATCTCGGGCTGGCGCGCACCTACCAGATCATCACGCTGTTCGATCGCGACACGCTGGAGCACAATGTCACGCTCGGCCTGCTCGGGCTGCGGCCATCGCGCTGGCAGATGTGGCGTCCGCTGTCCTATTACGGCGATCTTTCGACCGAGGCCCGGCGCATCCTGGATGCGGTCGGGCTCTCGCATCTGGCGGACAGCCTGGTTTCCGACCTTGCCTACGGCGAAAAACGCCGCGTCGAACTGGCGATGGCGCTGGCGCAAAAACCCCGCGTGCTGTTGCTGGACGAGCCGCTGGCGGGCCTGTCCAATGCCGAGCGGGCCACGGTGAAGCAATTGATCGCCGCGATCCCGCGCGAAACCGCCGTCGTCATGATCGAACACGACATGGACACCGCGCTCGACCTCGCCGAGACGCGTGACGCTTTTGAACTACGGCCGGGTCATCGTCGATGGCGCGCGCGACGCCGTGGTGGCGGACCCGCGAACGCGTGAGGTGTATCTTGGCGTCTGACGCGCTTCGGCTTTCGGACGTGCAGGCTTTCTATGGCGACGGCCATATCCTGCATGGGGTCTCCTTTGCCCTGCAACAAGGCCAGGTGCTGGCGCTGCTGGGCCGCAACGGCTCGGGAAAGACAACCTGCATTTCGACGATCATCGGATTTCTCAAACCCAGAGGCGGCGAGATCAGGCTGTTCGGGGAGGCAATCGAAGGCCTCAGCCCCGAACGCATCTCGCGTCTCGGCATCGGCCTGGTACCGCAGGGCCGGCGCATCTTCCCGTCGCTGACGGTCTGGGAAAATCTCATCGTGGCGAGGCATCGCCGCAGCGAGGTAGCTACGCCATGGGACGTCGAGCGGATTTACGCGATGTTTCCGCGGCTGGGCGAGCGCCACACGCAAATGGCCGGCACGCTTTCCGGCGGCGAACTTCAGATGCTGGCGATCGGCCGGGCCCTGATGGGCAATCCACGGGTGCTGCTGCTCGATGAGCCCTCGGAAGGCCTGGCGCCGCTGATCGTGGCCGAGGTCGGGCGCACCATCAGCCGCCTCAAGGAAGAGGGGCAATCCATCATCCTGGTCGAGCAGAATCTCAAGCTCGCGCTCGAGGTCGCCGACCAGGCCGTCATTCTCAACACCGGGCGCTGCGTGTTCGACGGCCCGGCGGCGGAGCTTTCGAACAACGATGCGATCATTTCGCAAAACCTCGGCATCTTTCACGCACATTGAAGCAGGAATTCCGGCCAAAAGGGAGAATGGATCATGAAAGTCGGCGTCTGCGGGACGGGACGGATGGGATCAGCGATCGCCCAGCGATTGATGGCGGTCGGCCATGAAGTGGCGGTCTGGAACCGCGATTCCGCGAAGACCAGGGCGCTGACCGATGCCGGGGCGCGATTGTTCGCCTCGCCCGCGGAACTAGTGGAGGGCTGCGAAGCAACCATCGTGATGTTGTTGAACGATGCGGCAACGGAAGCGGTCTATCGCGCGCCAAAGGGCATCCTGAGCGGGAAACTCGCAGGCAAGATGCTGATCGACATGAGCACGTTGCGGCCGGACACGATGCAGTCGATCGGAACGGCGGTGACACAGCAAGGCGGCGTCTTCGTGGAATGTCCGGTCGGCGGCAGCACCGGGCCCGCCAAGGAGGGCAAACTGTTCGCGCTGGTGGGCGGCGCGTCCGACGCGGTCGGCCGTGCAATGCCGCTGCTCGAGCAATTGTGCCGGCGCATCGAACATGTCGGTCCCCTCGGCGCAGGCGCAACGATGAAGCTCGCCGTCAACCTGCCGCTGCTGGTGTACTGGCAGGCGCTTGGCGAGGCCCTGACGCTGTGCGAACCGCTCAAGCTCGCGCCCGACCGGCTGATCGATATCCTGTCGGACACGGCCGGCGCGCCAACCGCGATGAAGGGGCGTGGCGCCGTGATCGCAAAGGGACTGAGCGGAGCGCCGCGCGGCGAAACCGCGTTCGGCATCAGCGCCGCGAAAAAGGATCTCGCGACCGCCGTGCAGTTTGCCGCCTCCATGCATGCAGCACTTCCCGTGGCATCCAGCGCGCTGGCCTGCTTCGAGGAAGCCGAAGCCGCCGGTCTCGGCGATGCCGACGCCACGACGATTTCAGTCCGATGGCCGCGGCGAAACGCCGCCAGATCGAACTAGATACTCCTTTCAGCCCATCAATCGAAAACAGGAAGCGCATCCAATGATCGACAAAAAGAATCGCTACGGCCGAACCGCGGCAAGGATCCACGATGCGGACGGACTTGCCCGGCGGCCGTCATCGGTAACGATCGATATCCACGCGCACATCGTGGTGCCGCAGGCGGCCAAACTCGCTCAGCCGCATATCGATCTCAGCCGCATTCCACTGGCGCATTTTGCCGACGCCGCCACCCGGGAAATCAACGCGCAGCAGGAAAAGGACATCGCCGAGGTCATGACCACGATCGATCGCAGGCTGTTCGATCTCGACCGGATGGGCATCGATATCCAGGTCGTGGCCCCGGCACCAGGCCAGTGTTACTATACGATCGATCCGAAAATTGCCGAGAGCGCCCACCGGATCGCCAATGAAGGCGTCGTCGAGTACTGCGCGCGCAAGCCGGACCGGTTCGTCGGCCTCGGCGTGGTCACGCTGCAGGAACCGGAACTCGCGGTGCGCGAGCTCGAATACGTCATGGGCGAACTGAAGCTGAAAGGCGTCGAGATCCTGACCAATGTCGACGGCCAGGAACTATCCGACCCGAAATTCCGGCCGTTCTTTGCAAGGGCCGAACAGCTCGGCGCCTTCATCATGATGCACCCGAACGGCTTCACCCATGGCGAACGATTGACCCATTTCTACTTCAACAATGTTCTCGGCAACCCGCTCGACACGACGCTGGCGCTCCACAACCTGATTTTCTCCGGTACGCTGGCGCGGTTTCCGGAACTGAAACTGATGGCCGTGCATGGCGGCGGTTATCTTCCCGGCTATTCCGGCCGGATCGATCATGCCTGGGGCGCCCGGCAGGATTGCCACGCCGACCTGCCGCTGCCGCCAACCACCTATCTGCGGCAGGTTTATCTCGACACCGTCGTGTTCAGCTATCACCAGCTGGCCTACATGCTCGACCTGTTCGGACCGGACCGTATCCTGATGGGCACCGATTACCCCTTTGACATGGCCGAATACAATCCGATCGGGCATATCGCGGGAATTCAGGGCATCGACGAGGGCACCATTGCGCAACTGGCCGGGGGAAATGCCGTCCGCGTGCTTGGGCTGGACATCTGACGGGGACCCGGCCGCCGTCATCGCCCTTCAAACCGCCGTACACGAATGATCGCGATTGAGCATGAGGAACTTTTGAGGGCCGATGTCCGAACCTCGACGCCCGTCGTGACGGGATGCTCCCACCCGCGCGCGCCGATGCGCGCGTGGGGGACCTCCGTAGCCTTACGGAGGTTGTTGTGTGTTATACTGAACAGACACCGACACGCATTTCGCCTGAAATATCCGCGTTTGATCACGTAAAAATAACTTTAGACGATAACGCCCGGCCGTCTCGCCGGGCGTTTTGCTGTGATCAATCAGCCGCGCTCGCAGCGCCACGGGCCGACGTCTTCAATTTGCAAGACGTTCCTTGCGAATTGTTATTGTGACGACCACGCCTTCTTCAAACCATTGACGGTCAATTGACCCGCCGAGTTGATTGGTCATGCTACGGGTGACAAGCTTGCTGCCAAAACCGCCGGCATCCTGGGGAGCGGAGACAGGCGGTCCACCTCTTTCCGTCCAGACGATGACAACGTCGTCTTCGGGCGGAGCGCAGGACACATCGAGCGTACCGGCTTCCGCTGACAGGGCGCCGTATTTGAGGGAATTGGTCGCCAGCTCATGAACAACCATGGCCAGCGTTGTCGCGGATGCCTCTCCCACTCCCATTCGCGGAACCGAGACTCGGACTCGACCACTGAAGGCCCCCATATCATCGTAAGGAGCGAGCAGCACGGTGAGCAAATCACCCAGCAGCGCAGCCTTTCCTTCATGACCCGGCAGCGGACGGACAAGATCATGCGCTCGGCCGAGAGCGGTCAATCGTTGCGTGAGCTCGCGCGCCATATCGACAGTTGAGCTGGTTGAGCGGGACGTGATTGCGGTAAGCCCGGACGCAATGGCCAGGAGATTTTCTAACTCGATGGCTCATTTCACCGGCAAGCAACTCATTACCTTCCTCAGCCTGCTTGCGGCCGGTAACATCAATAAAGATTCCAAACATGATACGACCAAGGATATCGGCGTCGCCACCTTGCCCCCGGGCGGATATCCACCGCACGTCGTCTCGAACGAGGATCCTAAAATCGATTTCATAAGGGCCGATAATTGCCCGGGTCGCGGCGAATGCAGCCCGTACACGATCTCTGTCAGCCGGATGGATATGCGCGGACAAATCCTCGAATATCACGGTATCGCTGCGCGGCACGCCCCACAGGTCAAACGCGCGATCATCCATCGTCAGTTTGTCGGTGTCGACATTCCAGGACCAGAGGGTCACACCCGCGGCCTGGATAGCAAGCCGAAGGTGGTCAGTGTCCCAGACGATATTTTCGGAATGGTCGTAAGACACGTCGCCACCTCAAGCGGCCGCTCCATCTTCACAATCGAAGACGAATGCCAAGCTCCGGGCGCTGCCGATTTAATTCGCTGCCCGGTAATTTGTTCCGGAGCTCGGCACGACTGGTCCACTTGAACGGTGTCCGCCTCGCCGCGAACAGAAAAAGGCCTCGCCGCCGGCGAGGCCTTTTGCAGCAGGGCTACATCCGCCCGGCTCGCCTGGAGCGAGATGACTTCTCTTCGATTCGTCATCCCGCTCTATCTTTTTGCTTGAGCATGATCTCTTCGGAAAACCGGTTCCCGCTTTTCCGGATCATGCTTTAAGCGGCTTGCGCTGTCTCGGCATGCAGGTTGACTTCGGATTCGGCGAGCTGGCTCAGCGCGCTGTCCGTTGCCTTCTCTTCCTTCAGCGTCGCGTCGAGCAGCTTCACGGCGTCCTTGTAACCCAGTTCGCTCGCCCAGGTCTTGAGGGTGCCGTAGCGGGAAATCTCGTAGTGCTCGACGGCTTGCGCGGCCGCAAGAAGGCCGGCGTCAAGGGCGGGCATGCCCTTGTACTCGTCCATGATTTCCTTGCCCTCGTCGAGGATTCCCAAGATGGCATCGCATGTCTTGCCCTTCGGGGTTTCGTCGATCGAAGCAAACACCTGCTCCAGCCGGTCAACCTGACCGTCGGTCTCGGCCAGATGCTTTTCGAACGCCGCCTTCAGTTTGGGTGACTGCGCCGCCTTCGCCATCTTCGGCAGGGCCGAGAGGATCTTCTTCTCTGCGAAGTAGATGTCCTTGAGCGTATCAAGGAAGAGGTCCTTCAGTTCTTTTTCTTTCGACATGACAACTCTCCGGGGTTGAACTTGTCGCGTTAGAACGAGCCCGGTCGTGAGTTGTTCCGAAAAACTCGGGAGATCGAATGCCGCGCGAAATTGCTAAGGGCAAGCACGGCGCCGGTTCTTTGAAAACATCAGGGAAGACGCGTCAGTCGCGGCGGTGTCACCACGACTTCGAGGTTCGATCATCCAAACCGGACGGCGGCTGGCATGATCCGGCGATCGTCAGCCGCTACTCGGCTGCCTTGTCCGGCATGACGGAGAAATCCTTCGACTTCTGGCCGTCCTCGACTTCACCGAATCCCTCGGCCGCGATGCCGCGCTTGAGCAGCTCGCGTATGGCTGCGGCCCGGCTCGGCATTCGCTTGGCAAATCGCCAGGTATCGACGATCCGCAGTTCCGCGTGCGTGAGCATGATCTGAAGCCGCTCGCCCCTGTTGAGTTCACCCATGTTCCCCTCCGTGAAACATCACTAGCAGCCGTCACTAACGCTAAAAGCCCAAAATGAGTTCCTCACTAATTATACTCATTAAATGACAATAAGGGATAAGGCAAGTAAAGCTACAACGACGCCTTATATGTAACTAACTTATTGAAATAACTATTATTTTCTTGTTTCCCGCTTCCCGGAGGCGCACACTTTGCCTCGAAGGGACACGAAAAATGACTATCTGGATCGAAGACGTCGCTGTCGGAATAGCCGAGACCGATCACCGGATCGCCAACAACCTGGCCAGCCTGAGCGGCGTCATTCGCCTGCAACGCAACGCCATTTCGAGGAGCGGCAAGACGTTCACGACCGAGCAGGTGTGCATGTTGCTCGACGACATCGACTCCCGCATCGAGGTGACGGCGAAACTTCACAGATCCCTCGCCCGGACCAAAAACGGCAATGGCATAAACCTCGGAGATTTCCTCGAAGAAATTGCCGGGATGATCGGCGCGCTCAACCCGGCGGGAACGATGGATCTCACCATCGACAATGCCTGCGATGGCTACATCGACCCGCGTCACGCGCTTCACGTCGGACTCATCACCGCCGAGTTGCTGACGAATGCCAGCAAATATGCGCATCCGACGGGCCTGGTGGTGAAGGTCGGGATACGTTGCGAGACCAATGACGACGGCTCATTCACGGTGGAGGTGACGGACGACGGTGTCGGCTTCCCCGAGAATTTCGATCCCGACAGCGAAGGTGGACTGGGCTTTCAACTGATGCGCGCTTTGACGAACGGGCTTGGCGCGAAACTCGAATTCGAACACGACAGCCTCGGCGTTTGCGCCCGCCTCGTCAGACCGAAACATTTGGCATCATGAATCCACTCAAAGCAAAAGGAGCGGCCTTGTCCGACTCACACAAACGACCTGTTTGCCCCGGCTGCCAGCGCCCGATGACGCTGCAGCTGCAACCCGGCGGCAAGTCACCGCGCAGCTTTCAGTGCCTGGACTGCCAGCGGCCCGACCCGCTGAAATCGCCTGGCGTTGCGGGCATCCTGAACGCGCTGCACCCGCCGGAATAGGCAATGTTGGCGATGCAGCAGCTTACCGAATATCTTGACCGCGCGGTAAACCTCGAACGCCTTGCGGCGAGCGAGCAGGATTTAAGATTCAAAACCGAGTTGCTGGATCAAGCTGCGGCGTATCGGAAGCTGGCGGCGAGACGCGCCGAGCAATACGGATTGCCGCCGCCAAGTCCGCCCGAAATATCATACTGAGGCGCCGGGCCTCGGACCTCGCAAGGCTCGGTGTGCAGCCGTCGCGACAAATCGCCGACCGGCGCCCGAAGGTCTCTGATCACTGAAGCGTTTCGTGCACATCGAGAATAGGCACGTCCGGCGTGTTCATGATCTCGGCAACGATGTTGTATGAAACGTCAACCGCGCCGGGCTTTTTGGGATCGATTTTGACGGCGTTGACGTGAAGCGTCGCGCGAACCAGCCGGCCGTCGCTCAGGATGATCTCGGTGACGCCGTGACGAATGCTGGAAACCGTGGGTTGCGGGCGATGGCCGATTTGAAAGGAAAATGGCCGGGCGTATCCAAATTTCATGGCGTCCCTTGTTGATTGCCGCCGAAAGCCCTGACGTCAACTAGCCGGGGCGCGATCGGTTCCTCGTCTTTTGCGATCTCGCCGCGCAGATACGCAGGCATGCCCGATCGGCCGCAGCGGCGCCGGCAAATGACGCCAATTCACGGCGGCGAGGTCGTTTCCGCAATCTCCACAACGGGTTCGTGGCGCACCGGAAAATTCATCGAGCGCGCGATAAAGCAGTTGGCGCTTGCCTTGTGGTGCAGAGACATCGCCATCTGCCTGTCTGATCCCGGCGCAAGCGTTACGGCCGGACGCAATGTCACCCAGGCAAACTGACCGGCCCCGGACGGTTCCTCCATCATCATCCCTTCGGCATCATCCTCATAACTCAGGACGACAATGCCGGCCGCGGCGCAGAGCCCCATGTACCAGAGCTTGTGGCAGGCCGAGAGCGAGGCGACCAGGAGATCTTCCGGGTTCCAGCGCCGGGCGTCGCCCCTGAAGACGGGATCCGACGAACCCATGATCGTCGGCTTCTCCGGCGAACTGATCTCGTAGGCGCGTACGTGGTTGCGAAACGAGGTCACCGGATGCTGGCCGCCGGTCCACACAAGACGGGTCTTGTAATGATGCCTTCGGCTTCCTGCTGGCTCTGTGTTGCTCATTGGATCTTCCACCCTGGTTGATCGATCGATTTGCTGACGAACGAAGTGTGCAAGGGCACACACTCAATGCTTCCGATACAAGCGCTGCAGATCGCGCGGATAAACCGTCTTCGCCTTGTCGGCCGCCGCCAGATCGATCGACGCCGTAACAAACGGTGCGTCTGCGGAAGTCTCGGCAAGCGACTGGCATTGCGGCGAAAGGATCCAGCTTTCTCCTGAAAACCAGTCGCGCTCGAAGGAGCGGCGATTGGCACAGGCAATATACGCCCCGGATGCCACCGCCGACATCTCCGACGCCACGCGCCAATGCCTGCCGCTTCCGCCAGCGCGCGGTTGCACGATCAGATGCGCGCCCGAAAAGCCGGCCTCTCGCGCGTGCTCGGGAAACATCACCTCGCTGCAGAGCTGAAAGCCGATGTCGACGTTATCGGCCTTGACGGCCGCGAAGTTCCTGTCGCCCTGGCTGAACCATACCGTCTCCTTCGCGATCGGCGCATCCGGCAAGTACCATTTTCGTCGCACGGCCCGGTAACCCTTCGCGGCAGACCACAGGAAGGCCTCGTTGTAACGGCGCCCGTCCTCCTCGATCGGCCGTGAGCTCGCAATCCAGCCGCATTTGAGTTCACCCAGCCTGCCCAGCATGTGCTCGTGTTGCGCCAGGGCTTCCCGCCAGAGGCCGCCGTCGACGTGCTCGCCGACAAAGATCCATTGGCAGAACGGCATCTCCGGAAGCACGACGAGATCCGGAATCGTGCTGCCCACATACGCCACCAAGGCCTGCCAGGCGGCCTCCTTGCGGGCTGTCTCATCGGGAAAATCGCAGACGGTTATCTTCATCGCGGGCACTCCGAGCGTGAAATTGCGGATTGAATGCCCGCGACACTAGCAAGGGCAGCACTGGCAGGAATGACAAAATGATGCTATTTTCTGCCAAATGAGAGTCCGCCGCGTCGCGCTTTTCGCCTTTGACGATTTTCAACTGCTCGACGTCACCGGTCCGGCCGCCGTGTTCGGCATGGCCAACACGACGCTGGGTCGCGAGATCTACGACGTTCAAGTGGTTTCAGCAGAAGGAGGCCTGGTGAGGAGTAGTTGCGGCATCGCGTTGCAGGCGCGCGCGATTTCGACGGTGCCGGCGCGCAGCGTCGACACCCTGCTGATTGCAGGCGGTAGTTCGATTGCGATGCAGAACGCTGCAAAAACCGGCAAATCCCGCAGATGGATACCGAATTGCGCCCGCGCTTCGAACCGTTTCGGCTCGGTCTGCTCGGGCGCGTTCCTGCTTGCCGAACTGGGAGCATTGCACGGCTTGCGCGTGGCCACTCATTGGGCCAGCTGCGACGATCTCGCCATCCGGTTTCCCGACGTGACCGTCGATTCCAACTCATTGTTCGTCATTGACGGAAAGGCATGGACGTCAGCCGGCGTTTCCACCGGCATCGACATGGCGCTCGCGATGGTCGAACGCGACCTCGATCGCTCGGTGGCCGACAGCATTGCAAAGTTTTTCGTGCTCTACGCGCGCCGTCCGGGTTACCAGTCGCAATTCAGCGATTTGCTGAACGCGCAAGCGAGCGCCGGTGCGCCGTTCCGTGAACTCGCCAACTGGGTACAGACCAGACTGAGCCAACAGCTCGACGTACCGACCCTCGCCGCAAAAGCCAAACTCTCGGAGCGGACGTTTTATCGCAAATTTGTCGCTGCAACGGGCCTGACACCTGCCCGTTTCGTCGAGAATCTTCGACTGGATGAAGTGCGCGCGTTTCTCGCTACCGACCTTCCGCTGAAGACGATCGCGGTGCGCACCGGGCTGCGATCGACGAGCCGCCTCAATGAAGCCTTCGAGCGGCGCTTTGGCGTTGCCCCTTCGCTGTTTCGTCAGATGCACAACAGCGGCGGAGTGGCAACGACTTCAAAAATCAAGACCATGCGTCCCGGGAAGCCGTCAACGACCTCAGGATCGACACACGTCACTTCGCGACGACCGAAGAATGTGTCGGCGCCGCGCCAAACGGCACGAATATCCTGAGATTTTTCAATCGTTTAAGATCGGCGCGGCGCGGATCTACCAGCCGCCGGACGAGCCGCCGATAGAATTGCAACCCCGCTGCGGGCGCTTTCCGTCAAAAAACTCCCTGGCCGGGGGCGCGACCTGCGGGCTTTCATTTGGATCTTTCCTTGGATAGTTTTCGCCCTTTCAACGTCGGATTTTCTGGGGGATTTGATGCGCCCGCGTTCCGGGTACCTGGTTTTGTTGCGGCCTTGGTCGATGTCCGCTTTCGCCGCCGCCTTCATCGCCGTGATGTTCGCGACCACCATGCAGGAAATCATTGCATCGTTCGGGACGACGCCGTATTTCGCCGGCTTCGTTCCGGCGATCCTGGTGGCGGGCCTTTTGGGAGGCGCTCCGGCCGGCACCTTTGCCGCCGCACTCTCGATCCCGATCGTCTGGTGGGCGTTCATGCCGCCGCATTTCGAGTTCAATCCCCTGACCGCCGCCGAGTACGACAGCTTTGCGGTGTTCGTGCTGGTCAGCTCGCTCGCGATCTGCTTTGCGCATCTGTTCCGGGAAGCGCTCGGCCTGAGAGGCCGGGGAATCGACAACCAGGCTCGACACTGAGCCGACGACCGCACAAGGCCGGATGGCACCGCGCGGCTGCGGCACGGAACGGTTTGCCTCGATGCAGGCCTCAGGGTTTTCGAAAGATGAAGTTGTTGCAGTAGTCCTTGCTTTTCCAGAAGTAAGGGCCGTGCTGGCGCTGATGAATGGCGGGATCGAATTGCGAGATCGGCAACACCTGGTTGCGGCATATGAAACTGCCGACGTAACCGAGGCCGGCGAGATAGGAAAATACCTCTTCGACGCTGCCCGGCGCTAAATGGCGATTCTCGCATTCGAAAACCAATAGCGGGGCCTGCCGGCGCAGGATCCGCTCGGCGCCCCTCAGCAGACCCAATTCGGCGCCTTCAACGTCGATCTTGAGGAGTGTAACCCTGTCGCTGTCGTTGAAATATTCGTCGAGCGCGACCACCGGCACGGTTAGCGTCGTCAGGTTCTCGGCCTCCATAGGGCCCTTCATCAGCGATGCGCCGGGCTGGTGGTCTGTTGGCACGTAGAGAATCTGTTCACCGGCATGCAAATGGACTGCCTTGGCTTCCACCGTCACGTTCGCAAGCCCGATCGCCCGGCAGATGCTGGAAAGGCCGCGGGCCAGTTCGGGCTGGGGTTCGAATGCGACCACCCGGCCATCCCGGACCCACCGCGACAACCAATAGATGAAGCTGCCCTTGTTGGCGCCGATGTCACAGGCAATATCGCCTGGCCGCAGGTGCCGCCAGATTGTGGTAAGTTCGGCCCTCTGATCGCGTAGCCGCGCCCTCAACACCCGAATCCGAAACCGGACGCTGTCGTTGGTAAACCAAGCCTGGAAAATTGACACCCGGTCGCGCCCCCCGCGCATGGATACCGGCATTCTTGCCGATTTCGTCCGGTAGGTCATCGGGAAATAGCTGCGCGGATGAGGTCATGTGCTTGCGGCATTCGGACACCGCTCGCGGCGTACCTCGACCCGGCCTTGATCAAACGGCAACACGAAAGGTATTGCTACCACGTGTCGAGATATCCGCACCCGATTCCGCCGAAGCCGGAGGCCGCGTGAGCGCGCCGGCCGCTTCCGCATCCGATTTTCGCGGCGATGTCAGCCGGCTGTTTTGGATGGCGACCGAGTCGCGCTTTTGGCGGTTCTGCGTCGATCTCTATCCGATGCTGGTCGCGGCCTCGCTGCCGTGGTCGACGACGGCGGTCGTCGTCTTTTTCTCGATCTGGTTCATCGTTTTGATCCCGACCATCGAGCCGGCGAAGTTCTGGCGCTCGCTGCACGCCCCCTCCTCGCTCGCGCCGATCATCTTCTTCGCCCTCGCCGTCATCGGGATGCTGTGGGCGGACGGTCCATGGAGCGCCCGCCTGCTGGCGCTCGGACCGATGGGAAAACTGTTCGTCCTGCCTTTCCTGTTTTATCATTTCAGCCGCTCGACCCGCGCAAACTGGGTGTTCGGCGCATTCCTGATCTCGTGCACGCTGTTGCTCGTCTATTCGTGGATCGTATTCGTCGCACCCGAGTGGCACTACAAGGCGGCGGAGGAGATCAGCGCGGCGGGCGTGCCGGTCAGGAACGCGATCGACCAAAGCCAGGAATTCGTGCTGTGCGCGATGTGTCTGGCCTCGGTGGCCGTCGCCGCATTCCGGAAGCAGCAGCCGGCGGTCGCAATCGCGTGCGGCGTTCTTGCCACGGCATTTCTGTGCAACGTTTTTTTTGTCGCGCTGGCGCGCACCTCGCTGGTTTATACCGTTCCGCTGGCTTTGATCTTCGCCGTCAGGCATTTCGATGGGCGGTCGATGTTGCTGGTGCTGGCGGGAATCGCCGCTGCCGCGATCCTGGTCTGGACGGGATCACCGTATCTGCGCGGACGCGTCGCGCACGTCGCGGTCGAATACAGGGAATATCAGGACATCAACCGCCCGACCTCGACCGGGCAGCGGCTTGAGTACTGGACCCAAGCCCTTGGCTGGATCCCCGAAGCTCCCTTGATTGGACATGGTACCGGTTCGGCAAAGCAATTGTTCGAGAGTGCGGCCGATGGCAAGGAGGGGGCGTGGGGCCAGAAAATCAGCAACCCCCACAACCAGACGCTTTTCGTCGCGATCCAGTGGGGATTGCTCGGCGTCATCGCCCTGTATGCGATGTGGTTTTTTCACTTCCGATTGTTCCGCGCTGAAGGCGTCGTCGCCTGGATCGGCCTCACGGTCGTCGTTCAAAACGTGTTCAGCTCGCTCTTGAACTCACATCTGATCGACTTCCACGAAGGCTGGCTCTACGTGCTCGGCGTCGGTGTTGCCGGCGGAGTTCAGCGCGCGCTCTTGCCGGAGAGCAGCCGATGACCGCACAAAAACTGGTGGTGATGACAACCAGCCTGATCGGCGGCGCAATCGGATTGTTCGCCCCCGTCGGCGTGGTTAAATGGCTGCTGCGGACCGAGCCGGAGGATGCCGGCATCCTGACGCTGTTCTTCCTGCCGGTCTGGTGCCTGCTGCTGGTGCTCGGCCTGTTGATCGGGCGCAGGCTTGGCGTGCTCATGACCGGCGGCAAGCGGGTCCCGCAGCAATAGTTTGAGAGCTTCATCCACTCCGCCTTGACGGATCTAAATCCCGAACAACCAGACCGCAACGATGGCGCCTAGTGTCGCCAGGCCGCTGATGGTCCAACCGGTTGCGTAGAGGTTGTCGTCGTCGGCGGTGCCGCGCATCGCGTCGGCTTCCGCGGTTATGGGTCGCCAATGCATGGCGCATCTCCCGGACAAGCCTGCCCGCGAAGGTAACGCTGAACCGGGTTCCCGGTTCCGCCGTCTCCGGAAAACCAAAGGCCGCCTGTCGGCGGCCTTTTCATTCAGTCACGCTCCAGGACGGCAAAGCTCTGGATTCTTGACGCGGTTCCTGGCGCGAACGGTTACCTCAAACCAGCAACAGACGACCGGATTCGGCCGGCGCCAACTCGTCCTCGTCTCTCACGATGATGGTGACTTCCCAGCCTTCGCTGGCCCACACCCGCGCCTTCGCCACAGCCATCAGCGAACTCATCCTGTCCATCCTGACGGTTTCGTTTTCCCGTTCCGCCACGATCCTGTACGCCATCAAAGTTCCCCTTACGCACGTGATTACCGAGGGAATGTTTAAGGCGGTGGCTTTGACCGCAATTTGCTGACAATTTGTCCAATTGGGGGCCCGCTGGCCGGCGCCGCGCGGCAAAAGGCCTTATTTTGGCGGGCCTCCTTCTCGCCGGCACAGGCTTCCCGATGCGGTCGAGAACATCTCGCCTGCCGATATTTTTGAGGTCCGCGCTACTGGCGGGATGGGAACGATTGTCTTTGTGACGAATTAGCGTCGGTTACCGGCAGGGTTGGAAACGCATCATGTTGAATTTATTCAGGCATTCAGAAGAAGTCGATTTTGAGAATATCCTGGCCCAGCACGCCGTCAGGCACATGGCGACCGCGGAGGGCAAGGATTCCCACGAAAAACAGTTCCGCGATCTGCTGCAAGCGCTGCCGGCCGCCATCTACACGACCGATGCCGATGGCCGGATCACGTTCTTCAATCGTGCCTGCATCGAGTTCGCCGGCCGCACGCCGAAGATCGGCGACATGTGGTGCGTGACCTGGAAGCTGTTCTGGCCGGACGGCACGCCGCTTGCCCACGAAGATTGTCCGATGGCGATCGCGCTCAAGGAAAACCGCCCGGTCCGGGATGTGGAGGCGATTGCCGAACGCCCCGACGGCTCGCGCATCTGCTTCATGCCCTATCCGACCCCGCTTCGCGACGAGGCCGGCAGGCTGCTCGGCGCCGTCAACATGCTGGTGGACATCACCACCCGCAAGCAGGCCGAAGAGCGAATGATGCTGCTGACCGGAGAAGTGGATCACCGATCGAACAATCTGCTGGCCGTCATCCAGGCCATGCTGCGACTGACCAGGGCCGACACCGCCGAAGAGTTTCAGGCGGCGTTTCAGGGCCGGTTGAGCGCGCTCGCCAATGTGCAGCGGCTGTTCTCGGTGTCGCGCTGGACCGGCGCCAGCATCCAGAAAATCATCGAAGAGGAGCTCCGGCCTTACGGTTCGACGCGCGTCAGCCTGGCCGGGAGCGATGTCCGGCTTCCCGCCGCGCTGGCGCAAGCGATCGCGGTCTCGGTGCATGAGCTTGCGACCAACGCCGCCAAATACGGCTCGCTCTCGGGCCCCGCGGGCAAGATCGACATCCGCTGGCAGGTCGATGCATCGGACAATCTGCTGCTGCACTGGACGGAATCCGGCGGACCCCACGTCGCAGAACCGGTGCGGAAGGGATTTGGCGTCGACGCCATCGACGGCATGGTCCGCACCCTCTCGCGGCAGGATCACGCGGCAGTGGAAGCCCGAAGGGCTGGACTGCGAATTGTGCTTCCCGGGGATCGAGGCGTAGCCGGACGATCTCAACTTTCGCCGAGGCCTCAGCCTTCGCTCAGGCCCAGTTCCTTCAACCGTCCGGCGAACCAGCCGGACAAGGTGTGATCCATCACGCCGCCGGTATAGACCTCCGACATCGTGACCTGCTTCTTGCCGAGCGAAAGGTGTACGCCGATCCAGTAGGCGAACCACAGATGCGGATCGGTCAGCGCCTGGAGCTTGTGCTGGTCGTGTTCCAGGGGCTGGTGATTGCCGGCCTTGCGAACCTCGATCGCGAGCAGATTGTTCGGAATCTCGCGCTGGTGCACGACGATGTCGGGATAGACCGATTTGCCGAGATGATCGTCGGTCGAGACGATCGTCCCGTGCGGCAGCCGCAGCGTTCGCTCGCCGAGCCGGTTGAAATCGCAATCGACGTCCCAGCCCGAAAACTGCTTTTCGCAATGCACCGCCAGCCGGTGCGTCAGCGTGCGCTCACCGAGATCCTTCTCCAGCAGGAAGGCTTCACGGGCATAGAACTCCTGCAATGCGGTGACGATCTTGTTCAGCTCGGTCTGCATGTCGCCTCCACTCCGAAGAGCGGTGACGACCGCCCTTACATCTGCACTTCGATCAGCCGCGGCCCCGGTTCCGCAACCGCTTCCGCCAGCGCCTTGACGAAATCGTCGACATTGGCGACCGCGCGGCCCGGCACGCCCATGCCCTTGGCAAGCCCGACGAAGTCGAGCGTCGGATTGTCGATCTTGAGCATGTCGAGCGCACGCTTTCCGGGCTCGCCGGCGCCGACGCCGTCGAATTCGCCACGCAATATCTGGTAGATGCGATTAGCAAACACAATCGTGACGACGTTGAGGCCTTCGCGCGCCTGCGTCCACAGGGACTGGATGGTGTACATGGCGCTGCCGTCACCGACCATGCAGATCACCTTGCGGTCCGGACAGGCGATCGCCGCACCCGTCGCGACCGGCGTCGAATACCCGATCGAGCCGCCAAGATTCTGGATCCAGTCGTGCGGGGCGCCCGCCGCCATCACTGGAAAGAATGCACGCCCCGTCGTCACGGATTCGTCGACCAGGATGGCGTTCTCCGGAATCGCCGCGGCGATGGCCTGGGCAATCGAGGCATGGGTCAAGGCACCGGTCGGCTTGACGAGTTCCACCGTCGCCTGCGGCTTCACATCGGACGGCTTGGCGCCGAGCGCAGACGCCAGCGCCTCCAGCGCCGCCACCGAATTCTCGCCGCTTGCGGTCATGCGATGGACCTCGCAGCCCTCGGGCTTCAGCATGCTGGGCTTGTTCGGATAGGCAAAAAACGCCACGGGATCGTTGGCTTCGACCAGCACGATGTGCCGAAAACCCTTCAGCGCCGCTTGCGCCAGTTCGATCACGTAAGGCACCCGGTCGATCGAAAACCGCCCGCGGCCGCGCGCCATCCTCGCGCTGGCCAGCGGGCCCATCACCCTGCAGCCGGTCTTGCCGGCGATTTGCGCCGCCAGCGCCAATCCCTTTTCGGTCACCGCGGTGCCGGTCATCAGCAGCAAGGTGTCCGCGCCGCCACGCAGCACCTTGGCCGCGTTGTCGACGGCCTGCGGCGAATAGCTTTGGCGCTGCGATTCCACCGGCACTTCGGCTATCCCGTCGGCTTCGTTCCACGCGGTGTCGGCCGGCAGGATCAAGGTTGCGATCTGCGGCGGCGCACCTTTGGCCGCGGCAATGGCGGCGGCGCCGTCACGGGCGACCGATTTTGCGTCCGGCGAGGTCCGCACCCAGGACGACATAGGCCGCGCCAGGCCCTCGATGTCCGAGGTCAGCGGGGCGTTGTACTCGATGTGATAGGTGGCGTGCTGGCCGACGATATTGACGACGCCGGAATTGGCCTTCTTGGCGTTGTGCAGATTGGCCAGCCCATTGGCGAGCCCGGGGCCGAGATGCAGCAGTGTGGAGGCCGGGGAGCCCTTCATGCGGTAATAGCCGTCGGCGGCGCCCGTCACCACGCCTTCGAACAGGCCGAGCACGCAGCGCATGCCCTCGACCCGGTCGAGCGCGGCGACAAAGTGCATCTCCGAGGTTCCGGGATTGGTGAAACAGACGTCGACGCCGCCTGCGACCAACGTCCGCACCAGACTTTCCGCACCGTTCATGGTCTCGCTCCCCTGACCCGATTGTTCTTTGATCCAGATCAACCATTGTTCACACGTTTCGTCAAAGGCTTACCGGCACAATGCAGCCATCGCGTCCGATGTGTTGCCTTTTTTAACCGCAGCGTCTCAATATGGCTGAGGTCACGGGCTCGTTGCTTGCGAAATCACGGCAATTATGGCCTGTCTCGCGCATATTCTGATTTTTCACGAGGAAGAAAATGACCCGGGTTTTTGCTTGTTTGATTGCAGCGCTGATGGTGCTGGCGGGCGCCGGCCAGGCCCAGGCCCAGGAGATGGACATGCGCAGTCTCTTCTCGGGCGGTCCTAATCTCTTTAGCGCGGCGGCGGCTCGAGCCCGATCCCGCGCACCACCGTCAGCTATGCCGGCAATTACGCGCCGGGCACCGTTGTCGTGAACACCGCCGAGCGGCGGCTCTATCTCGTGCTGCCGAACGGCCAGGCGCTGCGTTACGGCATCGGCGTCGGCCGCGACGGCTTCCGCTGGAGCGGAACCCACCGCATTACCGCAAAGAAGGAATGGCCGAGCTGGACCCCGCCGTCGCAAATGCTGGCGCGGCGGCCCGATTTGCCGCGCCACATGAACGGCGGCATCGACAATCCGCTCGGCGCGCGCGCGATGTATCTGGGATCGACGCTCTACCGCATCCACGGATCGAACGAGCCCGAGACGATCGGACAGGCGGTATCGTCCGGCTGCTTCCGCATGACCAATGACGACGTGACCGATCTCTATGGCCGCGTCTCCGTCGGCACCACGGTGATCGTGAAGAACAACTAAACTTCGGGGAACCCAGCGCCGGCATGGGTGCGGGGCGCGGATCAGAGCTTGCGCACACGCATCGATTGCGGCAGCGTCGTCGCAATGCGCCTTCATCGCCGATCCCCCCGTCTGCGGACCCTTATGGCCGGTCTGGTCGCTGTCGCGCTCGGCCAGGCCGCGTGGCCGGTCGCCGCGGCCACCGAAATTCCGGCCGTCGCGCAGCGCCAGCGCACCGAGAAGAAGATCTTCACCGACAGCGAAATCGTCGAGGGCTTTTTCAAGACCGCCTTCGGCGCCGAATATCATCTCGCCGGCCGCGTCGACCGCATCCGCAAATACGACGCGCCGGTCAGGGTGTTTGCCGACGGCACCCGCCCCGACCGCAAGGCGCAGCTTTCGAAAATCGTCGCCGACATCGCCGCCCGGGTTCAGCACCTCGACATCGCCATGGTCGAGAGCAATGCGGAAGCCAACGTGCTGGTCAAACTGGTGCGCGACCGCGATCTCAATCGCACCATTGCAACCTTCTACGGCAGCGACCGGGCGCGCGAGATCCGCTCATCGCTCGATCCGCAATGCCTGAGCGGCTTCCGCAAGAACGAGAAATACGAAATCGAGCATTCCGACGTGATCCTCACCGTCGACAATGGCGACTTCGTCTTCTTCGATTGCGCCTACGAGGAATTGCTGCAATCGCTCGGACCGATCAACGACACCTCGACCGTGCCGTGGACCATGTTCAACGACAATGTGTCGATGGGCTATTTCGACGTCTACGACCAGTACATCCTCAATCTGCTCTACGATCCGAGGGTGAAGGCCGGCATGACCGTGCAGGAGGTCAGGGAAGTGCTGCCGGACGTGCTCGCCGACGTTCGCGCCTGGGTGCGCAAGGTGAACAATCTGGCGGAGTGAGGCGGCCGGCTTTCGAGGTGACGCGATTGATCCCTTGGTCGGACGAAGGTCCGCTATCGCGCCTTTTCCGAGTCACGGTCAGCTTGGCCCCCGCCGTCTTGGCGGATGATTTGCCCAGTTCTCGATATCCTTTTTGACGAGTTTGCCAATTCCTCGGGCGAGCTGGTCAAGTGATGTTCCGCCCTGCTTGGCAAGCACATCCTGGCAAGTCCGGTGTCTTCAATATCTCGGCGACGTCTCGTATTAATCCTGGTCACGACCGATTGGCTGAGACCCGCAGGTCCAAAGATCTCCTCGACCACGGGTTAACGTCGAAGTCCTTGACCCCAATCTCCATGATCGTCGGCGTATTCCCGAGAGATTGCTACACGCTTTGCCGCTGCTGACGGCCTGCGCGGTGCACCAATCCCTGTTGCACGGCCGCAATGCCGATGGCGGCGCTTCCAAATGCCGACCGTTGACGCGATGGTCGCCGATCACAGTCGGAAATGGCTTACGGGGCGCCTTTGTACGGACCGTGCGGCGATGCGGATATCGGCTCTACGACCTTGAGCCGTCCTCGCCAAGTAAATGGATTGACGCTGAGTCATTTCCAGCCGAACCATACGTTCGAGCTGGTCGGGATTGGCGCGTGCCAGCCGACAGGAATTCCTGAAATGTCTTCGCCCTGGATCGATGCGGTCCGACAATCAGCAGAAATTGCCTCGGTGTAACTGCAATCGTGGCAATCGGCGTGATAGTCCTTTACGGTCGTCGAAAGGTAGATTTGCGTAGAGACTTGGGTTGATCGCCGGTGTGACCCTTCGTACGTCACCAGCAGTGTATATCCATCCGCCGGCGCTTTCGCGACCGACTCGGTGCCGATCACGCCTCCCGCGCCCGCGCGGTTCTCGATCACGACCGGTTGTTTCCAGCGCTCGCTGAGCTTCTGTCCGATTGAGCGTCGCAGAAGATATCCGTGGCGCCGCCGGCGGTCTGCGGAACGATGATCCGGACCGTTCTCGCCGGCGTCAATCTTCCGCCAGAACGTGCCATGGCCACGCTCCGTCCGAAGTCGGTCGGCGTAACCTGCAACAAGCAACACCGCAAATTCTCATTCGCTTCCTCCGATGCCATCGTCTCGGGCTTTTCGCCTGTTGCCGAGGCGAGACGTTATCCGGAAATACGCCGTCATGTGCATCGACGCCAGCGCTCCCAGTGCCTGACCTTCAGAGACAGCGCGAACTTTCGATGACAGACCGGTTCGATACCCCAGATCATTCCCGCGGCGGCTCGGGCTGCGGGCCGTTCGGCGCGGGCGGCGGCAAGGCGCTTCCCGGCTGATTGTCGGCCAGCCGCTCCAGGATCACCGCCAGCGCCTGTTCGAGTTCGGGATCGTTGATGCGAAGCAGCGCTTTCACGAAACGAAGCTGACGGTGGGTTCGCGCGGTGTCGCGGTCCGGAAACGGGGCCGATGGATCGAATGATTTGGTCATGGACGTCCGGTATCCCGAGTAGAAGAGAACGAGGCGAAACGGTTACTCGCGGCACACAATCCCGTCATGGGCGGCGGCAAAATCCAGGATCTGTTCGGCGCAGGCTTTCGGCCGCAGCATTCCGAGCATCGCCGACGACGTGTCGAGATGCGTCACGCGGACGTTGGCGATGTTTTCGCGCAGCGCCGCTTCCTGGTCGGCCGACGAGATGTTGCTGCCGGTCGGATAGAGCGCGAGCACCGGTGCGGCGATCCCTTGCAGATGAGGCCTGGCGTCGACGGAGCCTGCGAAATCGACCATGGCGGTGACGACATCGACGTCGGCCTTGCCGACTTCCCTGGCGTACCAGTCCATGAAGGCCGGATCGAAGCCCGAGGGGAAACGCGCCAGCGTGTTCGACTTGCGCACCCAGCCCTCGACCCCGAGCGCGCGGATCGCATCGACCCAGCTTGGATAACCCACCGCATAGGCGTTGCGGATCCATTCATTGGCCCAGACCGCCGGCGCCAGCACCGACAGCGTGCGCAGACGTTTTGGCCGCTCGGCGGCGAAGATCAGCGTAATGGCGCCGCCGATCGCCTCGCCGACCAGATGAAACGTCGCGGCGTCGGCATGGTCGGCCACCGCCTCGATGTCGCCGAGATAGGCTGAAAGCGAGAGCGCGCGCGCCGGCGCATTCAGCGGCGCCGATTTTCCAAGACCCCGCAGGTCGGGGCAGATCACGCGATAGAAGCGCGCCAGATAGGGCACCATGTTGAACCAGAAATCGCCCGAGCGGGCGAAGCCGTGGATCAGGATCATGGTGTCGGCCTTGCGCCAGCGGTCGGTGTAGTCGTGAACCGCGTAGTGCAGCGGCGTCCCGTCACCTGCCTTGACGATCGGCATCCTTGTCGCCCCCGTCAGTTCGGTTTCAGATGGAGCTCTCTGGCGAGCTGCTCCATCTGGACGAATTCACCTGATGCGTATTTGGCGGCGTCTTCCGCGCTGATCGTCCAGACCTCCTCGCCGCGTTTGTTGGCCATCGCCTTGAATTCGGGGCTTTGCGCCGCCCGGGTCAGGACGTCGCGCAGTTTGTCGAAACGATCCTGGGGGATGTCGCGCGGCGCGATCACCGCGCGCCACAACAGCGTCTGGGCTTGCGCCATCTTGATGTCTTCAAGGCTTTCGACGTCGGGAAGCGTCGCAAACCGCCGCGCCGTCGTCAGCAGCAGGCACTTCGCCTTTCCCTCGGCGACAAACGGCGCGATCGTGGCAATCGCGCCGCCATAGATGTCGATGGTGCGCGAGAGGAAGGCGGTCACCGTCTGGTCGGCGCCCGAATAGGGAATGATGCGCTGGCGGATACCCTCAGGCTGAAAGATCCGCGCCGTCGAGAACTGGACGAAGGCGCCGACGCCATCCGAACCGTAGGTGTATTTGTCCGGGTTGTTCTTCAGCTCGGTGAGAAATTCGCGCGCATTCTTCGCCGGAAAATCCGGATGCACGCACAGCACGCCGGCGGCCTGCGTGATCATGGCGACGATCCGGTAGTCGGTCGAAGCGAAACTTTGCGCGGCGACATGCGGGGCCATGGTGATGGCGCCGCTCGGGACGCCGCCGATCGTGTAACCGTCCGGCTCCGAGCGGGTCACATAGCCGACGCCGATGGTGCCGCTGGCGCCCGGCTTGTTCAGGATCACGATCGACTGCCCGAGCAGGGGGCTGGCTGCCTGGGCCAGCGACCGCATGATGGTGTCGGTGCTGCTTCCAGGCCCGGCCGGCACCACCAGTTGTACGGGCCGGTCGGGATAGCCGTCGGCCCAGGCGCGGGACAATCCGGCGGCCATGAGGACGGCAAATACAGCGATCGCGCCGTTTCGGACGAACCCGCGAAGGTGGCGCGACCAGGAACCCAGGATCATATCAGCCAATTTCTCCATCACGGCCCATGGAAGCGCCGACAAGCGCAATAATCCAGTGTTTGGCGGGGGACAACGCAGAGTTTCGCCGACGAAAAATTGTGACTTGCAAGGGTGAATCCTGTCTAATGAGTTATTGGAAATGTGGTATAAGCGTTTCAAATGAACGACCTTCCCCGTATCCAGTCCTTGCGTTGCTTCATCACCGTAGCGCGCGAAGGCACGGTGTCACGCTCTGCCCGTTTGCTCAATCTGACCCAGCCAGCCGTCAGTCTGCAGCTTAAAACGCTGGAGGAAAGTATCGGACTGCTGCTTTTCAACCGGACACCCGGCGGCTTTACCCTGACCGAGGCCGGCGCCGCCCTGCTGCCGCTGGCCCACAAGGCGGTATCGGCTACGTCGGATTTCAGGACGATGGCGGACTCCTTGAAGGAATCGCTGCGGGGGTCGCTGCGCGTCGGCACGATCCTGGATCCCGAATTCATCCGGCTCGGCCCTTTCGTGCGAAGCCTCGCCACCTCGCTGAAGAAGACCGAAGTGTTCCTGCGCTACGGCATGAGCGACGATGTGCTGGCGCAGATCGGCAAGGGCGATCTCGACGTCGGATATTACGTCGATGCAACGCCCCCCGAATCGCTTTCGTCACCGACCTCGTCCGAACGCCACATCGACGACGGAAGATATCTTCTTGCGCCGCTGATGACCTACGACTACCGGGTGCTTGCACCTATGGAATGGAGCGACAAGGTGCTGGGCAAGGACTGGGCCGACCTGATCGACCTGCCGTGGCTTGCGACCCCGCCGCACTCGGCGCATCGGCGGTTGCTCGACGATATCTTCCGCCCCATGGGTTCGCTGCCGAAGCGCGTGGCGTTCACCGACCAGGAAGAAGCCATGATCGACTTCGTCGAATCCGGCATCTGCCTCAGCCTTGCGCGCGACGCCATCATCGACCGCGTCACGCGCAAGCGGAACTTCGTGATCGCGGACAAGGTGACGGTGACCTGCGACCTCTCTTTGGCCTGCCTGACCTCGCGGCGTCATGAGCCGGTGATTTCGCATGCCTTTTCGGCGATGCGGGCGGTGTGGAATTTGAAGCCGGCCAATGCCGCCCCGGCGCTGGTAGCCGCGGCAAGATCGCGGAAGAGCGCCAGAAGATAGCTGGATCGGCGCTCCCTCCGGCACATCATCAAATCTTGCCGTCGACCTTGGAGCCGGAATCGCAGATCGACTTCAGCGATCGCCATTCCTCGACCGTCAGCAGCGGCGGCCCGCTGGCCGGCCGGTCTTCCCGCGTCATCCGCGCCAGGCGGTCCTCGCTCAAGGGATGGCTGGAGATGATGGACAGGCCCTTGCCCTCCTTGCCGGTGACGCGAACCAAAAGCTCTCCCATCGGCTTGGTCGGGCGGCCCAGTTTGTGCATCACGTCGATCGAAAAAGTGTCGGCCGCCTGCTCGGCCTCGCGCGTATGGGAGTTGGTGACCAGCGAGCGCGACGCAAAGATCAGCGCGCTGGAGCCGGTGATGTCGCCGAACAGCAACCCGATCAGAAACGACGTGCCGCCAGTGTGGATCAGCCCGCGCATGTTGTCGCGGTGCTTGAGATGACCGAGCTCGTGCGCCAGCACGCCCGCGATTTCGTCGGCATTGTCGGCTTTCGCCAGCAATCCGTTGAACAGATAGACCTTGCCGCCCGGCAACGCGAAGGCATTGGGAACCGGCGTCGACAGCACGCCCGACTGTACCGACGTATCGAGGCCGGCGGCTTCGCGGATCGCGGTGACGAGCTTGGCGAAGGCCAGTTGTCCGGCCGCATGGTCGCAGGCCTTGGCGTCGAAAAACGTCTTGACCTGGCTATCGGCGACGTCGCCGAGCCGCCGTTCGAAGGCTTCAGGCACCAGCGGTGTCAGGCGGTCGGCGGCGAGCGGAACGCCGAACAGCACCACGGCGACGATCGAAACCGCGGCGGCGAGCGACCAGCCGACGATGGTCGCGACGCCACGGCGGCCAGGCGTATTGTCATCGATGGCGGCGCAGCGCGAAACAAGGTCGGCCGCGAGCGCGGCGTCGCGGAGCTCAAGCCGCGCCAGCGCGCCAGCCGTCAGGCAGCCCAGGCGCAGCATGCCGGAAGGACTGTCCGCGCGGCGGATGTCGGCATAGGACCAGGCGGCCAGCATCACGTCATCACCGCGGATTTCGAGCCGGTCGGCGAAGTGCAGCGTGACCGCGCGGCGCCGGTTCGACGTGCCGTCGAAATAGATCGCAGCGCCGCTTGCGGCCGAAGCATTTTGAGCGCCGCTATCCATGGCGGCTAGAAGCCCGCGACATCAAGCCCATCCGCAAAACCTTCACCGAGCGCGTTGGCCAGTTCACCCTGCGCCGTGACATTGGCGGCCGCCTCGATGCCGTGGATGTTGATCGATTCCAGCACCCGCACCCAGAGATCGCGCACCAGATAGACCCGGATCACGACGTTGACGCAGAGCGCAAACATCAGATAGCCCGCGCCCGCCAGCACCAGCAGCGGAATGCTCCTGGCGAATTCCTGCGTCTGGAAAAACTCCCAGAACGCATCACCGCTCATGCTGGCGACCAGCGCCGCCGACGCCGCCAGATAGGCCGCGAATACCAGCGCAAGGACAACGATCCAGCCGATCACCTTCCAGTACAGGCCGATCAGCCGGCTGCGCGGCAGCCCCGATTCCAGCCGCACCCCGCCGAACCGGATGCCGGACAGCCACCAGCGCCATTCGATCGCCTTGAACGCGCCATAGACGAACGGCGCCAGCGGCGTCACATAGAGCGCAAGCGGCGTGAGCAGCCACAGCCACCAGCCGCGCTTGAAGAACTCCCAGCCGCGCCCCTCGAAGCTGCCTTGCAGGTCGCCATAAAATGAATGGCGCATCTTGTAGCGCTCGAGCGCGGCCGTGCGCCATGGCAGCACAAGACCAAGGGTTACGATCATCAGCAGGCCCCACAGCGAGGCCTGAAGTGCGTAGATCCAGCCCGAACCGCTCATCCAGAACCGTACGCCGCGCCACACCGTGCGCGTCAGGCGATAGCGGCGCGCGCGATAGATCGCGAACTGCCCGAACAGATAGAAGAAGGCGACCAGCGGAATGCTGGCGAGCGCCTGGAGGCGCTCGGCCTCGAGGCCGACGAGAAAATAGGCGAGATAGACCGGCACCAGGATCGCGAGAGCGATCAGAAACCCGATCAGCAATTCCTTGGCCCGGCCGGTATATTCGGCGCCGTCACCTTCGATCTGGGTATTGGTCCACAGATGCCGGCGGATGTCGGTGATGAGCCAGAACCGGTAGAAACCAAGCGTCACGAATTCCAGCCCGGCGCCGCGCTTCACCAGGTCAAAAAATTCGCTGCGGCTGCCGGAAAACGCCACCGGCATCGGCGGTGGAACTGATGGGACGCTCATCTGGTTCACGGGGTAGCTCCCGGGGATCACTTCAGGTTGAAACTACCGATTTGTCGGGCCAAATACGATCCGGTTCGATGCGAGGCGGACGTCAGGCGGACTTATCGAACAGTTCCCGCCCGATCAGCATGCGCCGGATTTCGCTGGTTCCAGCGCCGATCTCATACAGCTTGGCGTCGCGCAGCAGCCGCCCGGTCGGATAATCGTTGATATAGCCATTGCCGCCCAACAACTGGATGGCGTCGAGCGCGCATTGCGTCGCCTTCTCCGCGGCATAGAGGATAGCGCCGGCGGCGTCCTCGCGCGTGGTCTCGCCGCGGTCGCAGGCCTTCGCCACCGCATACACATAGGCGCGCGAGGCGTTCATCGTGGTGTACATGTCGGCGATCTTGCCCTGCACCAGCTGGAAGGTGCCGATCGGCTGGCCGAACTGCTTGCGCTCATGCACATAAGGCAGCACCACGTCCATGCAGGCCTGCATGATGCCGAGCGGTCCCGCGGCCAGCACCGCGCGCTCATAGTCGAGGCCCGACATCAGCACGTTGACGCCGCGGCCGACCTCGCTGAGCACGTTCTCCTCCGGCACCTCGCAATTGTCGAACACCAGTTCGCAGGTGTCGGAGCCGCGCATGCCGAGCTTGTCGAGCTTTTGCGCGGTGGAAAATCCCTTCATGCCCTTTTCGATGATGAAGGCGGTGATGCCGCGCGGGCCGGCATTGGCGTCGGTCCGGGCATAGACCACCAGCGTGTCGGCTACGGGGCCGTTGGTGATCCACATCTTGCTGCCGTTCAGCACGAAGCGATCGCCCTTCTTCTCCGCGCGCGTCGCCATCGACACCACGTCGGAACCCGAATTGGGCTCCGACATCGCCAGCGAGCCGACATGCTCGCCGGAAATCAGTTTGGGCAGATATTTGCGCTTCTGCGCGTCGCTGCCGTTGCGGCGGATCTGGTTGACGCAGAGGTTGGAATGCGCGCCGTAGGAAAGGCCCACTGAGGCCGAGGCGCGCGAAATCTCCTCGACCGCGATGCAGTGCTCGAGATAGCCGAGCCCGGTGCCGCCATATTCCTCCTCGACGGTGATCCCGTGCAGGCCGAGCGCGCCGATCTTGGGCCAGAGGTCGCGGGGGAACTGATTGCTCTTGTCGATTTCGGCCGCGCGCGGCGCGATCTCGTTGCTCGAAAAGGCGAACACCGTCTCGCGAATCGCATCCGCGGTTTCGCCGAGATCGAAATTGAACATCCGGTACGCGTTGGGAATCATGGTCGGGCTGCCTCCGGCACATCTACGGCTTTGTCGCGCACAGCCTTATGCCTTGCAAATCAGCTTGTCACGGGCAGAACGGGCTGAGAAGGGTCATTGATCGGCGGCGCAAATCCCAATGCGGTCAAAGGCTTCAAACTCTCCCTTGCTCTGGCGGTCGCAACGGGCTGTAATTCATCCAAAATACCGCCTCGCGCGGCTCGCCTTGCGGCGGGGAACAATCAGGGAGCCACACCATGCAGGGGACCATCGAACTCGCCAGAGAAGCCGGCCACGAAGCCGCGCGGGAACGGGCCTATGCGACGCCGCTGCAGGACTTCGACCCCGGCGATCCCGAACTGTTCAAGACCGATTCCTTCTGGCCGTATTTCGACCGGTTGCGGCAGGAAGCGCCCGTGCATTACTGCAAGGACAGCATGTTCGGGCCGTATTGGTCGATTTCCAAATACAACGACATCATGGATATCGAAACCAACCATGCGGTGTTCTCGTCGGCGGCCTATCTCGGCGGCATCACCATCCGCGACGCCCCGCCCGATCTGCGCCGCGAAAGCTTCATCGCCATGGACCAGCCGCGCCATTCCGCGCAGCGCAAGACCGTGGCGCCGATGTTCACGCCGACCCATCTCGACCAGCTCGCGATCAACATCCGCAAGCGATCGGCCGAATGCCTCGACAATCTGCCGAAGAACGAAGTGTTCGACTGGGTCGACCGGGTCTCGATCGAACTGACCACGCAGATGCTCGCCGTATTGTTCGACTTTCCCTGGGAGGACCGCCGCAAGCTGACGCGCTGGTCGGACGTCGCGACCACGCTTCCCGGACCCGACGGCGTCGTCGCCACCGAGGAGGCACGGCAGGCCGAACTGCTGGAATGCGCGGCGTATTTCGCCGATCTCTGGAAGGACCGGATCAACCAGCCGCCGAAAAGCGACCTGCTGTCGATGATGGCGCACAGCGAAGCCACCCGCGACATGGACCCGAAGAACTTCCTCGGCAACTTGATCCTGCTGATCGTCGGCGGCAACGACACCACCCGCAACACGCTGTCGGGCAGCATCTACGCGCTGAGCAAGAATCCGGACCAGTACGCGAAGCTGCGCGCCAATCCGGCGCTGATCGACAGTTTCGTCCCCGAGGTGATCCGCTGGCAGACGCCGCTGGCGCATATGCGCCGCACCGCGCTTGAAGATTTCGAGTTCCGCGGCAAGCAGATCAAAAAGGGCGACAAGGTCGTGATGTGGTACGTCTCGGGCAACCGCGACGAAGAGGTGATCGACCGCCCCTACGAGTTCATCATCGACCGCGCCCGGCCGCGCACCCATATCTCGTTCGGCTTCGGCATCCACCGCTGCGTCGGCCTGCGGCTGGCGGAACTGCAATTGAAGATTATCTGGGAAGAGATCCTCAAGCGCTTCGACACGATCGAGGTGACGGATGAGCCGAAGCGGGTTTATTCAAGCTTTGTCAAGGGTTACGAGACCCTGCCAGCCCGCATCGCCGGCTAGACAGGTATTGTCGCAAGTATCCGACCGGCTTTGCGCGAGGAGCTCCGCAAGTTATAGTCCAATACATTTTCCTTGAATCCAGGTTCCTTGAACCCAGGGATGACCGCCATGAACGTCCAAACTGCCATCCGGGCCGACAGACAAGAACGCCTGCGCGCCGCGCGCGAGGAGGCCTATTCGACGCCCCTGAAGGATTTTCATCCCGGCGCGCCAAGGCTGTTCCAGGACGACACGCTGTGGCCGTGGTTCGAGCGGCTGCGCAAGGAAGAGCCGGTGCATTACTGCACCAACGCGCCGATCGAACCCTATTGGTCGGTCACCAAATACAACGACATCATGCATGTCGACACCAACCACGGCGTCTTCTCCTCCGACTCGACGCTCGGCGGCATCTCGATCCGTGACGTGCCGCCCGGCTATGACTATCCGAGCTTCATCGCGATGGACCAGCCGCGGCACTCGGCGCAGCGCAAGACCGTGTCGCCGATGTTCACGCCGACGCATCTGGATGAACTGGCAAAACTGATCCGCGAGCGCGCTTGCAAGGTTCTCGACAATCTGCCGCGCAACGAGACCTTCAATTTCGTCGATCGGGTTTCGATCGAACTGACCACGCAGATGCTGGCGACGCTGTTCGATTTTCCCTGGGAAGAGCGGCGCAAGCTGACGCGCTGGTCCGACGTCTCGACCGCGCTGCCCAAGAGCGGCGTGGTGGAATCGCCCGAGCAGCGACGCCGGGAAATGGATGAATGCTACGCCTATTTCTCAAAACTCTGGAACGAGCGCGTCAACGCCGAGCCGCGCAACGACCTGCTGTCCATGATGGCGCACAGCGATGCGACCCGGCACATGGACCCCGACAACCTGATGGGCAACATCATCCTGCTGATCGTCGGCGGCAACGACACCACCCGCAACACCATGAGCGGCTCGGTGCTGGCGCTGAACGAACACCCCGAGCAGTATCAGAAGCTGCGCGACAATCCGGCGCTGATCGACACCATGGTGCCGGAAGTGATCCGCTGGCAGACGCCGCTGGCGCACATGCGGCGCACCGCGCTGGTCGACACCGAGATCGGCGGCAAGAAAATCAAGAAGGGCGAGCGCGTCGTGATGTGGTACGTCTCGGGCAACCGCGACGAGGACGGCATCGAGAAGCCGGACGAATTCATCATCGACCGCGCCCGGCCCCGCACCCATCTGTCGTTCGGCTTCGGCATCCACCGCTGCGTCGGCATGCGGCTCGCCGAGCTGCAGCTCAAGATCGTCTGGCAGGAAATGCTGAAACGCTTCGACCGCATCGAGGTGGTCGGCGAGCCGAAGCGGGTCTATTCCAGTTTCGTGCGCGGCATCGAATCCCTGCCCGTCAGAATTCCGGCGTGACCACCGGCGAACTCAACCCGCCAAGCCTCGCCGAAGCCATCAATGCCAGGGGCTTCACCGGCGCCGCGGGCTTCCGCATTGTCAAAATCGAGCCGGGACAGGCCGAACTCGCATTGGCGCGCCGCGACGATTTGGTGCAGTTCTTCGGCCATTTCCATGGCGGGGTGATCAGCGCGCTGGCCGACCAGGCCGCCGGTATCGCGGTCACGTCGGGGCTGCAAAAGGGCAAGATCGGGGTCACCGTCGAGATCAAGGTCAATTTCATCGCGCCTGCCGACGGCAGCGAATTGATCGCGCGGGCCAAAACCCTGAAGATGTCGGGCTCAATCGGCGTTGCCACCGTCGAAGTTTTCTCTAAAAGGGGAACATCCGAAACCCTCTGCGCATTCTGCACCGCCACCATGCGCGCCCTCGATCTTCCAGCCGAGTTCCGATGAACGCACCCGAACAAGACGAATATGCCGACATCCGCAACGCGGTCGCGAAACTCTGCGCCCAATTCCCCGGCGAGTACTGGCGCAAGCTCGACCGCGAGATGAAATACCCGAGCGAATTCGTCGACGCGCTGACGAAGGCCGGCTACCTCTCGGTGCTGATCCCCGAGGAATATGACGGCGCCGGGCTGAAAATCTCCGCGGCGGCCGCGATCCTCGAAGAGATCCAGCGCGCCGGGTGCAATGGCGGCGGCTGCCACGCCCAGATGTACACCATGGGCACGCTGCTGCGGCACGGCAGCGACGAGCAGAAGGCGAAATGGCTGCCCAGGATCGCCAGCGGCGAATTGCGGCTGCAGGCGTTCGGCGTCACGGAACCTACCAGCGGCACCGACACCTCCTCGCTGAAGACCTTTGCCAGGCGCGACGGCAATAACGGCTACATCGTCAACGGCCAGAAGATCTGGACCAGCCGCGCCGAATATTCCGATTTGATGATCCTGCTGGCGAGGACCACGGCGAAGGAAAACGCCAAGAAACGTACCGATGGCCTGTCGGTGTTCATCGTCGACATGCGCGAGGTGAAGGGAAAGGGTCTGGAGATCCGCCCGATCCGCACCATGATGAACCACGCCACGACCGAAGTGTTCTTCACGGACATGCGGGTACCGGCCGAAAACCTCATCGGCGAGGAAGGCAAGGGCTTTCGCTACATCCTCTCCGGCATGAACGCCGAGCGCATCCTGATCGCCGCCGAATGCATCGGCGACGCCAAATGGTTCATCGCCAAGGCGACCGCCTACGCCAAGGAGCGCGTGGTGTTCGGCCGCCCGATCGGCCAGAACCAGGGCATTCAGTTCCCGATCGCCAAGGCCTACGCCGCGATGCGCGCCGCCGAGCTGATGGTGAAGGAAGCCACGCGAAAATATGAAGCCGGGCTCGATTGCGGCGCCGAGGCCAACATGGCCAAGATGCTGGCGGCGGACGCATCCTGGGATGCGGCGAACGCCTGCGTGCAGACCCATGGCGGCTTTGCCTTCGCCGAGGAATATGACGTCGAGCGCAAGTTCCGCGAGACGCGGCTCTATCAGGTGGCGCCGATCTCGACCAATCTCATTCTCTCCTACGTGTCCGAGCATGTGCTCGGGATGCCCCGCTCCTACTGAGAAAAAACAATGCTGCCGCTGGAAGGATTGATCGTCGTCGCCGTCGAACAGGCGGTCGCCGCCCCGTTCTGCAGTTCGCGGCTGGCGGATGCCGGCGCCCATGTCATCAAGGTGGAGCGCCCCGAGGGCGACTTTGCCCGCGGCTATGACGCCGCCGCCAAGGGCCAGAGCAGCTATTTCGTCTGGCTCAACCGCGGCAAGAATTCCGTGGTGGTCGATCTCGCCACCAAGGAGGGCCGCGCGGCGATGGAGGAGCTGATCGCAAGCGCCGACGTGCTGCTGCAGAACCTCAAACCCGGCTCGATGGACAAGCTCGGCTTCGCACTGGAGCGCTTGCGAAAGGAATATCCGGCGCTGATCTGCTGCACCATTTCCGGCTATGGCGACGACGGCCCCTATGCCGACCGCAAGGCCTACGATCTCCTGATCCAGGCCGAAAGCGGGCTTGCCTCGATCACCGGCGGCCCGGAAGGGCCGTCGCGGGTCGGCATCTCCGTCGTCGATATCGCCACCGGCGCCACCGCGCATGCCTCGATCCTCGAGGCGCTGATCGCGCGGGGACGCACCGGCAAGGGCGCCGACATCCGGATTTCGATGTTCGATGTGATGGCCGACTGGATGGCGGTGCCGCTGATCAATTCGGAAGCCGGCAACCCGCCGAAGCGGATGGCGCTGGCGCATCCCTCGATCGCGCCCTATGGCGTGTTCCAATCCAGGGACGGCAAGGGAATCCTGATCTCGATCCAGAGCGAGCGCGAATGGAAGAAGCTCTGCGCCGAGGTGCTGGATCAGCCTGACCTGCCAGGCGATCCGCGCCTCGCCAACATGGTCGAGCGCGTCAAGAATCGTCCGCTCACCGACAAGATCGTCGCCGACAGTTTTGGGACCATGAACCGCGTCGATTTGCTGAAGCGGCTGGCGGACGCCGACATCGCCTTTGCCGAGGTCAACACCATGGCCGATCTCGCGGTGCATCCGCATCTGCGCCGCATCGAGGTCGATACCCCGAAGGGCAAGGTGAGCTACGCCGCGCCGGCCGCGATCTTCGTCGGCCAAGACACGCCACTACGGCGCGGTGCCCGCCATCGGCGAACATACCGAATTGCCCGAAAACTCCTCGCGTGCAGGCCAAATCGTCATGACGGAAACCCTCGACCTCGATCATTTGCGTGAATGGATCGGAAAAACCACCGAAGCCTCCGACATCGTCACCGCGCAACTGGTGACGGGTTTGCGCGCTACGCTGTTTCTTGAAATCGGCGAGCCCAGGACCGGCGACGCCGCGCCCTGGACCACGCATTGGTGCCTGGCGCAGCCGGTGTTTCCGATGTCGATGCTCGGCCCGGACGGCCATCCCACCCGCGGCGGTTTTCTGCCGCCGGTGCCGCTGCCACGCCGGATGTGGGCCGGCGGCGAACTCGCATTCCTCGATTCGTTGCGCGTCGGCGACGAGGTGAAACGGAGCTCGCGCATCACCGATGTGACGGTAAAGACCGGCAGCACCGGCGTGTTATGTTTTGTCGCCGTCGAGCACACCATCACGACGCCGCGCGGGGTTGCGATCCGCGAACGCCAGGACATCGTCTACCGCGATTTGTCCGACGCGCAGCCGGCGGCCTCCGCCAAGCCGGCCGCGCCCGCGCCTGCCGCAAAACATCGCGAAAGCCACATGGCCGATCCGGTGTTGCTGTTTCGCTACTCGGCGCTGACCTTCAACGGCCACCGCATCCATTACGACCGCGACTACGTCACCAGGGTCGAGGGCTATCCCGGCCTCGTGTTCCACGGCCCGTTGCAGGCCGCCCTGATCGTGGAGCTCGCCGCCAAACTGCATGGCGGCGCGGCGCCGAAGAAACTCAGCTATCGCGGCGTGCAGCCGCTGTTCGAGGGCAGCGAGTTCTCGGTCAACGCCAACGACAATGCGAGCGGCATGGAATTGTGGACCGCGAATTCGCAGGGCCAGCCGACCATGAAGGGGACGGCTGACGTGGTAAACCCGTCATTGCGAGACGAAGCGAAGCAATCCATGCCGGAGCACCGGAAGAATGGATTGCTTCGCTGCGCTCGCAATGACGCGCTGAGGTCACACCCTTGTCCCGCAAACCGGCAAAAAGCACGAGCGCTTCCACCACCGTCAAGGACGCCACCTTCGGCCTGTTGCGCGCGTTCGGCATCAAGAAGGTGTTCGGCAATCCCGGCTCGACTGAATTGCCGTTCCTGAGCGACTGGCCCGATGATATCGACTATGTGCTGGGCCTGCAGGAAGCCTCCGTCGTCGGCATGGCCGACGGCTATGCGCAGGCCACCCGCAACGCCGGCTTCGTCAATTTGCATTCCGGCGCCGGCGTTGGCAATGCGCTCGGCAATATCTACACCGCGCACCGCAACCAGACGCCGCTGGTGATCACCGCCGGCCAGCAGGCGCGCTCGATCCTGCCGCTGCAGGCCTTTCTCTATGCCGAGCGCGCGTCGGAATTTCCGAGACCATACGTCAAATACAGCGTCGAGCCGGCGCGGGCCGAAGACGTGCCGGCGGCGATCGCGCGCGCCTACTACGTGGCGATGCAGCCGCCTTGCGGGCCGACTTTTGTGTCGGTGCCGATCGACGACTGGGCTCGCCCAACCCAGCCGGTCGAGGCGCGTCAGGTCAGCCGCGAACTCGGGCCCGACCCGGCGGCGATGAAGGCGCTGGTGACTGCGTTCAGCGAGAGCAAACGCCCTGCCCTCGTCGTCGGTCCCGGCGTCGATCGCGCAGGCGCCGTCGAGTTGATGGTGCGCGTGGCGGAGAAGGTGCGGGCCGCGGTATGGGTCAGCCCGTTCTCGGCGCGCTGTTCGTTTCCGGAGCGGCATCCGCAATTCGCAGGCTTCCTGCATGCCTCGCCCGGACAATTATCCGACGCCCTTCGCGATCATGACCTCGTGGTCGTGATCGGCGCGCCGGTCTTCACCTTTCACGTCGAGGGACACGCCTCGATCTTCGAGGGTGCGACGACGATCTTCCAGATCACCGACGATCCGACCGCAGCCGCCGTGACGCCATCCGGCGCCAGCATCATCGCGACGATGAAGCCCGCGCTCGCGATGCTGCTGGAGCTGTTGCCGGAAACGAAACGCGCGATGCCGGCAGGCCGCATATTGCCGCCGGCGCCAACGGCAGCCGATCCGATCCCGGTCGAATTCCTGCTGCATTCGCTCGCAGTCTCCATGCCCGGCGATGCCATCCTGGCGGAAGAAGCGCCATCGCACCGGCCGGCGATGCAGAAATTCATGCCGATGCGCGGCCAGGACAGTTTCTACACCATGGCGAGCGGCGGTCTCGGCCATAGCCTCCCTGCCGCTGTCGGCCTGTCGCTCGGGCATCCCGGCGTACGCACCGTCTGCCTGATCGGCGACGGCTCGGCGATGTATTCGATCCAGGCGTTATGGACCGCCGCCCAGCGCAAGCTGCCGCTGACGGTGGTGGTGATCAACAATCTCGGCTACGGCGCGATGCGCTCGTTCAGCCAGGTGATGCAGGTCCGCAATGTACCCGGCCTCGAACTGCCCGGCATCGACTTCGTCAAGCTCGCCGAAGGCATGGGCTGCCACGCCGTTCGCGTCAGCAAGGCGGCGGAACTGGCGCCCGCGCTTAGACAAGGTCTGGCGCACCACGGCGTCAGCCTGATCGAGGTCATGGTGGATTCGGCGGTGCCGCTGCTCTACGCCAAAAAGGACTAAAAAAGTCCATTGTAACCAAGCACTTGTCTACTGTGCATGGGGTTGTTTTCGCAGTTTTTGTTCAGGCCCTGCGATTCCCCGTCACTTTCCGTACGTTTCCCGCATCTTCGCCTGGATCTTCGCCATGCCTGATATCCAGCGATCGTAATTGTCGGTCTTCTTGCGCATGTAGCCGAGCACCTGCGGGTGCGGCAGGATCACAAAGGTCTCCTGCTCCAGTCCCGCCAGCACGTCCTGCGCCACCTGCTCCGCCGAAAGGTCGCCGTCGCCGGATTGCGGGCCCTTCGGGATCGAGCGCAGCATCGCGGTGTCGACGCCTTGCGGACACAGGATCGAGACCTTGATGCCGTCGGCCTTGTGCGAAATGGCGAGGTTTTCCGCAAACCCCACCGCGGCGTGCTTGGTGGTCGAATAGGCCGGGCTGCCGACCTGCGACAAAAGCCCCGCCGCCGAGATGGTGTTGAGGAAGTAGCCGCCGCCGCGCGCCTTCATGCGCGGGATCAGATGCCGTGCCGCATAGACATGCGCCATGACGTGGACCGCCCAGCTTCGCTGCCACGGTTCATCGGAGGTTCCGCCGGCGTTGGCGCTCAATGGATCGAAACCGCCGCCGATACCGGCATTGGAGCAGAACAATGCGATCGGACCGAATTGCGCCTCGGTCTCTTCGATGACGTGAAGGATGTCCTTTTCCTTGCCGACGTCGCACTTGAAGGCGGCCCCGCCGATCGGGGTCGCAACGACGCGCGCGCCGTCCGGATTGATATCGACAACCACGACCTTGGCCGCGCCGGCGCGGTGGAAGGCTTCGCACAGCGCCTTGCCGATGCCGCTGGCGCCGCCGGTGACAACCACGACTTTTCCGGTCACCTGCATGGTCGCTCTCCCCTGATGATTGTTTTCGCCTCGCGCCGGCTCGCCAACTCTACGCCGCGCCCGCAATGCCGTCACGGAGCGATAAAACAAGGGCCCTGTCAGGTCAACGCACGGGCCAATGCTACCTCGCATCGCGGCGAGATGCTTGATTTTGGCCTACCAATCGCCACTTTTGCGGGTGATCGCCCGCCCGCCTCTTTCATCGAGCCCCTCACGCCCGCATGGCCCCCCGTTTTCAGGATATCGTCGAGGAAGCGCGGCTGTCGGCGCGGGCGCTGCTGGATTACGGCGACAGCTTCTTCAACCCGACGGTGCGGCTCGGCGTCACCGGCCTGTCGCGCGCCGGCAAGACCGTGTTCATCACCGCGCTGATCCATGGTCTCACCAGCGGCGGCCGTTTTCCGGTGTTCGAGCCCTATGCCACGGGGCGCATCGCCCGCGCCCGGCTCGAGCCGCAGCCTGACGACGCGGTGCCGCGGTTCGACTATGAGAACCACGCCCGCACCCTGATCGAGGCGCGTCACTGGCCGGACTTCCACCGTCGACATCAGCGAACTGCGCCTGGTGATCGACTACCAGCGCCAGAACGGCGCGGACCGCACGCTGACGTTGGACATCGTCGACTATCCCGGCGAATGGCTGCTCGATTTGCCGCTGCTCAACAAGAATTTTGAGCAATGGTCGGCCGAGAGCCTCGCATTGTCACGCGAGGGCCCGCGCGAAAAGCTCGCCGCGCCCTGGCACGCGCATCTGGCGACGCTCAGCCCCGAAGCCCGCGAGGATGAACCCGCCGCGCGCATGGCGGCAAAGCTGTTCACGGATTATCTGCGCGCCTGCCGCGACGAGCGCTTCGCGATGAGCCTGTTGCCGCCCGGGCGCTTCCTGATGCCGGGCAATCTCGCCGGCTCGCCGGCGCTGACGTTTGCGCCGCTCGACGTGCCGGCCGACGGCACCGCGCCCGACGGTTCGCTGTGGGCGATGATGCGGCGGCGCTACGAGGCCTACAAGGATGTCGTGGTGCGGCCGTTCTTCCGCGATCATTTCGCGCGGCTCGATCGCCAGATCGTGCTGGTCGACGCGCTCGCCGCCTTCAATGCCGGACCGGAAGCGCTGCACGATCTCGAAGCCGCACTCGCCGGCATCCTCGATTGTTTCCGGATCGGCCACCGCACGCTGTTCAGCAACCTGTTCCGGCCGCGGATCGATCGCATTCTCTTCGCGGCGACCAAGGCCGATCATCTGCATCATTCCAGCCACGACCGGCTGGAAGCGGTGTTGCGGCGCGCGGTCGCCAGGGCCGCCGATCGCGCCGAACATACGGGAGCCGCCATCGACGTGGTGGCGCTGGCCGCCGTCCGCGCCACCCGCGAGGCGATGGTCGCGCGCGGCCGCGAAAAGCTGCCGTCGCTGCTCGGCACGCCCGCATCAGGCGAGATCGCCAATGGCGAGACGTTCGACGGCGAGACCGAAGTGGCGACCTTTCCGGGCGACCTGCCCGTTGACCCCGAGGAACTGTTCAAGGGTACGTTCCGCGGCCTCTCCAGCGCGCCGTCCGAAAAGGCCGATTACCGCTTCCTGCGATTCCGCCCGCCGCTGCTGGCGCGCGACGGCGCCGAGGAACCTGCTTTGCCTCACATCCGCCTTGACCGCGCCCTCCAGTTCCTGATCGGAGACCGACTGCAATGAGCGAGAAAACGCCCCACCGGCGGCCGGCGACGTTCAAGCTCGACGACCCCGGCGTGGTCGTGATGGATCCGGACGATTCAAGCCGGCCTGCCCGCGGCACGGTGCATATCACGCCGGAACCCGATCCGGCGTTGCTGCCGGTGCCGATCGACGCGCCGCTGGTGCCGGTGCGGCGCGGCTTCCGCTGGGGCACGCTGTTCTGGGCGGCCACCGGCGGGCTGGTGCTGCTCGGGCTTGGGCTCGGCATCGTCAACCTGATCGAGGATTTGTTTGCGCGGAACGAAAGCCTCGGCTTCCTCGGCGTTGCCTTTGCGTTCGCCGCCGCGCTGGCGCTGACGATTGTGATCGCGCGCGAGGCGTTTGGGCTGGCGCGGCTGGCAGCCATCGAAAAGCTGCATCTGCGCGCCGCGGAGGTGCTCGTCAGCGACGACCGCGCGGCGAGCCGGGCCATCGTCGGCGACCTGCTCAAGCTGGCGCACCAGAACCCGCAACTGGCGCGCGCCCGCACAGCACTTGCCGGCCATGCCGACGACATCATCGACGGCGCCGACATGATCAAGCTCGCCGAGCGCGAGTTGATGACGCCGCTCGATCAGGAAGCGCGCCGGCTGGTCTCATCCGCCGCGCAACGGGTTTCGATCGTGACCGCGGTGAGCCCGCGCGCGCTGATCGACGTGCTGTTCGTGTTCGTCGCCTCGCTGCGGATGATCCGGCAGCTGGCGCGGCTCTATGGCGGCCGGCCGGGCACGATCGGCATGATCCGCCTGATGCGCCACGTCATCGGCCACCTCGCCATCACCGGCGGCATGGCCGCCAGCGACAGCCTGGTGCAGCAGGTGCTCGGCCACGGCATCGCCGCCAAGCTCTCGCAGCGGCTCGGCGAAGGCGTGCTCAACGGCCTCTTGACCGCTCGCCTTGGTCTGGCGGCCATCGACGTCACGCGACCACTGCCGTTCACCGCGCTGCCGCGGCCCGCGCTCGCCGACCTCGCCAAGGATCTCCTGAAGAAGCGCGACGAAGACGACGCCTAGGGCGCGGACTCATAACGCCGAGCAAGGTGATCCAGGCCAGATGCTCGGACCGCTACGCCGGTGCATGCTCATCGAGGAGGCCCGGTTTGATTTGATCTTCCCAAAAATAATTGGCCAGTCCCCAGATGTCGCGGGTCATGTCCTGTCTGAAGTTCGCGCTGGCACGGTGCTGACCCTGGAGCTCCCCGAGCAGAGCATTGATGTGATCCTGAAAATGGGCGATCTCACCCTGGTAGATGCGCGGCAATTTCAGCGCCTCGGCTGATTTTTGATCGGCGGCCACCAGCCTGACGTTCCATTCGTCGTAGGGGGTGAGCTTGAGTGTCTCGAGCAGCTGGCTGTGCGGTCCGTTCCAAACCATCTCCGTGAAGATATGCATCGGCGCGACGCTGCAGTCCGGATGCGCGCGCTGGATCTTGGCATTCTCCGCCTCAACCCGAAGTTCCAGCGCCACCCTTGACTGAGCCAGCCATGCATCGAGCGCGCTGGGAAAGGATACGATGTTGCCGGGATCGTCGGGGCGCATGCCCGCGGCGCGCAGGGCCTGTCCGATCTCACCCTGCCAAAGTTCTTCAGGAATCACCTGAACCGACACGCCGGCAGGCTTCTTTTTCCTTCCAAATATTCCGAACATCGTCATGCTCCGGACGAAAATGGCTGACCGCGACGTCGGCGTGTATGCCGGCTACGCGATCTTGGACCGTAATTGGTAAAATTTCCGGACGCAGAAAACTGCAAATTGCCTTGAGTGGCGTTCAATTCCTGGGGCAACGGCGGCAGCTTGCGGCATAGTTCGATCTTGTCGGCGCGGTGGCCGTTAGCGAACAGACCGTAATGGCGAGTGCGATGGAAGCCGTCCGGAAGGGTGTGCATCAGCCGCGTACGGCAGCCTGCTAACGGGCGGCTGTGCGAACGAGACGGTCGACGACGCCTGAGCCCTCATCCATCAGCTGTTGACCGCTCATCCAGAGATCGCGGCCCGCGATCCTCCCGCGCATCTTTTCAGCCCAGGCTGTGTTGACGCCGCGAATGCCGATGTCCTCGCGGAACAACTCGTCAGTAGCGTCCGCCTCGAATTCCTTGACGGCTTTCGTGAAGCGGGCCTTGTCGTCGTCGCTCAACCGCTGTTGCTTGACCCTCTGCGTCACGCTGCTGCTCAACCTAGCCTGGTGAAACATAAAACGGGCTTCGGGATCGGCCATGCGCTGGGTGGCCGAGAGAAAAATCGGAACGCACATCGAGGCGCAGACACCGCCCTTCTGGACCAGCGTATTGACCGGGCGCTTACGCGCACGCATCACGGCGACGACCTGGCGCCCGTGTTCGATCGAGCCGCCCGGCGAGTTGAGGAGGAGGACGAGCAGGCGTGGATCGGCCTTGTAACGATCGAGAGCCGCGGCGATACGCTCGCTCATCGGCTCCTGCACCGGCCCGCTCCAGGCGAGCACGACGTTTTCCTTATCTTCGCTGACGGACAAGGTCTGCCGAGACAACCCATTTCCGGAGCCGGAAGATGCCTGGAAATAGGCCCAAACGAGCAGGATGCCGCAGATGCCAAGAATTTTGAACATGGTCTGTTTACCCAATCCAGAATGAGAGTGCGTTGATAGCCTGTGCAGCCGCACCGCCTCCGGATTGTCGCTTGCCGAACGCCATTGAGATCACTCCTGACGACACTCAAGTCGCCCGCTACCTGAGGGTGAATCCCATAAAACTTCGCTAAAACGCATCCGCCAATTATCGTGATTCAGATTCCGTTAAGCGCTGTCCCGACGTCGCTTCCGGTCGCCGACAAGCTCCACATTTCGGGTACTCACTGGTTGATGCCAAACGTCGGCACGCTGGCCAAGGATGGCAACAGCTACGTATTCGCAACCGAGGGGTAATATTCCCGCGGCATTATCGGTCGGCAATTGGCCTACGACCGCTGCCAGCCCTGCACCAGACGGCTACCCTTCTGAAGGAGCTGCCCGCGACCGCACAAGACGAGCCTGTAGTAGCGGTTGTCGAAGCGATTGAGCTATTGCCGCCACCTTGGAAGAAGGACGACCACTGGGAGGATTCCCCTCGTGTCAGGGTGCGTGTAGTTGAAGCTATCAAAGGCGTAACGGAAGGGCAGCATTTCGTCGTCGACACCCAAGGTACCACTTGCGATCAGGTTTTTCCCCGAAGTGGATCGTATTTCCATTCACACGTCATGAACCGACGCTTCTTCATTGCCGGTCAATTCAAAGCCAGTGGCTATGGGGATACCGTATTTAGCGGCCGTTGGCTCTCAGACCTTCATGGCAAACAATCTCTCGTCCGGGACTAACGATCAATCGCCCCCTCATGGCCCTTCGTGTCATTTGCTGCGTTTGCGCAAAAGTGGTCGTCCGCGGACGTAGCCAGGAATTTATGAGTATGCGCTCTAGCGATTTTCCCGCGTGCGCGCACGAATGAAGTCCACGATCAGGCCGATAGCCTCGATCGAAGCGGGGCTTGTCGGGTTCAGCACAATGAAGGTGTGCGGTTCACCTTCGAACTTCCGCAGCGTGATCCGCCCGCCGGCTTTGGAGTAGGCGGCGACGAACCGGTCGGCCATGTCAGGGGTGACGTTGTTATCGGCGGTTCCCTGGATCAGCAGGGCGGGCGGCAAATTCTTCGCCTCACCCCGCTCCAGAATGGTCTGTGGATTGGCTTCCGCCATCGCAGCTTCGGTCAGGAAGTAGGCATCGTGATTTTTGACCAACCGCTCATTGCCGGTCTCGCGCGCCATCTTGTAACGCGCCACGGGATCGGAGATCGGCCAGCACACAACGACAAAATCGAGACTGGCGTCTACATCGCCGGCATCCGGCAGCTTCAACGCGGAGTACCTTGAATCGCGCGGCCGCAGCACGTTCAGCCACAGCTGATGACCGCCGCTGGAGCCGGCAATCCCACCAACACGGGTGTTGTCACCGCCCCATTTCCCGATATTGGCCTTCAGCCATCGGATGCCGAGATTGATGTCGGCGATCGAAGCCGGATAGGCCGCCACCGGCGGCATGCGGAAGTCAAGCGCCAGCACCGCCGTGCCGGACGCCGCGATGGCCTGATTGATCACGGCCATCTGCAAGCGGTCGTTGGCGACCCAGGCGCCGCCGTGGACGTTCACGACAGATGCAAATCCGCTGACGCCGCGCGGACGATACAGCCGCGCGATCAGCGGCGTGCCGTCGACGCGGCCATATTCGAGATCCTCCACGACGACCTCGTGCTCCTGAGCAAGATCGGCTGCTGTCATGTCGGTCGTCCTCTATTTCGGCGCCACGATCCGGGTTCGGAGCCTCATCAGGCCTTCGAACGAGATTACCATGTCGTCGCCCGGCTGTAGATAGAGCTCGGCGGCGTTGGGCTGTCCGACCGCCACCCCGCTCGGCGCGCCCATGGCGATCAGATCGCCCGGCTCGAACACGACGTAGCGCGAGAAATGTTCCAGCACGTCCGCAATCTTGTAGAGATAATCGCCGGTATTGGCGCGCAGCCGCGGTTTTCCGTTGACCTCGCAGGTGACCCAGAGATTGTCGGTATCGGTGGCTTCATCCATGGTCAGGACATAGGGCCCGACCGGTGCGAAGCCCGGCATGTTCTTGGCGGTCCAGAACCGGCTGCCGGACGCGACTTCGCGCTTCTGGATTTCTCGCGCGCTGACGTCGTTCATCAGCGTGAAGCCTGAAATATACGCCATCGCCTCGGCCTTCTTGACGCCATGGGCACGCTTGCCGACGACGTAGCAAAGCTCCGGTTCGTAATCGAGCTGGGTGATGTCGGCGGGCTTGACGACCTCGTCGCCGTCGCCCGACATCGTAGAATTCAGCTTGATGAAGCCGGTCGGCTCGTTCGGGATTTCGGTCAGCATCTTGTTGGCGGCGAGTTCCTCGCGATGCTTCCTGTTATTCTTTCCGACGCAGAAGAACTTTGATGGATCCGGGATCGGCGGCAGGAATTTTACGCCGGAGACCGGGCGATAAAGCTTTGCGGCCTCGGCAGCAGCCACCAGTTCCTCCAGCGCAGCCAGCGTATGCGGGCCGCTGGTCAGCGCAATCTTGACCGATGTCGCCGGAACGGCGCGATGCAGCCGGTCTGACGCTGCCACGACGTCGACGATGTTGGTGCCGGAAATGATCCCGAACCGCGCGTCGTTACCCCTCTGCGGATCGATGAATGTTGCAAGACGCATCCTTATTTTCCTCCCGGCAATTGCACGTCGTTGTCTTTCACAAGCTTGCTCCATTTGGCTATGTCGGCGTTGATATAGCGGCCGAACTCGTCCGGCGTCTGCGGCTTCGGTTCGGCGCCGAGCGTCGCCAGATGGTCGCGGAATTCCCGGGTCTGCATCGCGGCCACAATCACGTCGTTGAGTTTTTTGACGATCTCAGACGGCGTATTCGGCGGCGCCAGCAGCCCGAACCAGCCGACGGATTCGTAACCCGGCACGGCATCGGCCACGACAGGCACGTCCGGATAGAATTTGGAGCGCTGCGTGTCGGTGACGCCCAACGCCTTGAGCTGGCCGGATTGCACGAATTGCTGCACCACCGGGCCCGGCGCGAACATGATGTCGATGCGTCCACCGAGCAGGTCAGTCACCGCCGGACCGGTGCCCTTGTAGGGCAAGGGCTTAGGGCAAAAACCCGCTGCAATATCAATACATTGTGAGATCATTCGTCCTGCCAATGTCCCGGTGTCCGTCCCGCCGTGTCCCGGCGGGTTTTCCTGTCAGCGAGAGGTTTACCAGCGCTTGGTAAACCGGCGGCGCAACTGGCGCACATGAGCCAGTTGAAACGCACAGGACGACGGGTGCTCGATCAGCCGCGCGAGAAGTCCTCGCGCAACCGCGCGCGGGGGTCATCCTTCGGGACCCGGTCGCGCCGGTCTGCCGCAGCTTCGCGGCCAGATCATCGCAGAAGATGTCGCGCGCTTGCTCGGTGGCGAACGGGCCAAGCCTCCTCGACCGCTTGCCATCGATCAGGATGCCAACCCAGAGCCCGCGTTCGTCAGCAATGTCTACATACTGAAAGAGGCAACCATCCATAGACTTAGTATAGCGCCTCCGGGCCGCGTTTTCGAGGGCGCGATCTGATTAGTACCTCGGGTATAAATTCCGCTCGATCAGGCGCGCGAGGTTCGCGGTCTCCCGTGCGTCGAGTTTCGCGATTTGTCGTCCACAGTAGCCGTACTGTGGACGCCTCCGGTCTTCACGGGTGGTTCTCCTTCCGGGTTTTAATTGTTGTCGTCACAACAATTCACTTATTCAGCTCGCGATTGACCAGCGCGGCGAGGTAGTAGCGATCCCGGTAATTGTAACGCGGTGTTACAATCAAAACCGCGCCAAGACCGGCAGCGATCCGCGCGAGGCCGTTGGGTTTAAACATCGCGTTTAAACCGCCAGCGCCAGCGCCATCCATATCACGCGCGACGACGAGCACGACGAAAGCGACACCTCCAGTATTCGACAGCCTCCACATGCTCGACGCCCATCGCGACAGGTTTGAGAGTAGCCGCTACTAAAACCACCGGCACTGCAGCTCGCCGCGCCTGCGCTCGGGAATTCGTAACCGAAGGTACAAATCAAACCTGAGCCAGCGATCAGCGCGCGGGAGTTTAATCATCGTGAATAAACCTCGCCTGTAGTGGTCGCGGCAGTTTACCAACGGCTGGTAAACCTCGCTCGACACCATCCGCTGACCATTCCCGATGGCCCGTGAACGTCGGCGGGCTGAGATGCCGCCGCTGAGCCTCGCGCGTGACGCGGCCGACGATGCCGGGACCGACTTCCTGATAGCGCCCAAGCTCGGCGGCCACGTCCTGCAGGAATCTACTGCGGTCCTGCGGTGCGAGCGGCTGCGCGGCGGACAGGACGATCTGCGAGCTCGTCGTCGCTCAGGCTGATCGGCATTGGCGTCTCCTCCGGGCCTGTTCGGCGCGCTCGAGCCTGATCGGCCGGTTCGCAGGCCGGCGCATTCGCACGGGATCGGGATGCCAAATCGGAGAAATTGCCAAGGTCGCAGCATCCGGCGAAGCAGCTCCTTGCCGCCAACGTCGGAAGCGTTACTCGTCTGGCATCGTCGAGGTATCGATGCAGCACACCGGAGGCGATTTGCCAAGGCATCAGGATTGCCAAACGATTCTAGCATCTGGCAAGGAAGGCTCGCGGACGTCGCGATGTCGTACCAGTCGTCGCGCTCGCTCCAGCCTGCCTCTCGATCCGCTTCGCATAGGCCGGGTCTTTGCGCGCGGTCGCAATGGACAGCTCATTCGCAGCGCGTCGCGGTTAGTTCTGCTCGTCATTGCGTCGCTCCAGCGCCACCTTGTCGTAGTAGGTAATCGGCAGATCATCCTTCGCCTCTGCCGACTTCGACGGTGTCGAGCCTGCCGGATTGAATCGCAGCCGCCGCGCCAGAGTCGTCACCGCTCGGACGCGCCCCTGCCAGATCGGAAGCCACGGCGAAGGCTTGTTGTCGATGATCGGCGTCGCGCTCAGCTCGCCGTCAGCGATGCGTTCCGCGACAACAGCGCGGCAGTACATCGCGACCGTCGAGACATCCGCGAGCGTGAAATGATTGGCAGGCAGAGCGAAGACGAGCTGACGAACTCCTCGCGCTCCAGCTCGTTGAGATCGTCGGGCGGTCGGAGGCGGCCCGTTGTGCCGGGGAAGGCGGCGGCGACGGCGGATTTGCGGGGCATCGGCGAAACTCCTCTGGTTGAGTGCACATCTCAAGCACCCTACGGTGCGGCGGCTCGCAGCAGGGCGCCGGCGTGCTGGCCGTCCCAATATTTCGGCCAGCCGGCGAGGCCGTACATCGATGCGCGGGTGGCTCGGGGCCGATCAGGTCGGGGCGCCCGCGTCACCGATTCCGCAAGGCAGAGCCTTCTATCGGCCGCGATCGGATTGGAACCCATGTTGCGGGCGGGCTCGGCCGCGTCGACCGGACACCTCCAATCAGGACTACCGGTTCCAAGATAACGCCGTATCCCGGTAGGTAGCATGTTCCCAGCGCCGTCGCGGCGGACTTGTTCCCAGTTTCCGGCGACCCTCCTGCCCCCGATGAGCGCAGCGATTTCATGGGGAGGGGTACGACCACTTGGGCTGACCCCGATTCCTGGCTGATCGTCCGAAACTCGAGCCCGCTTGAGACGGGCGGAAGACTGGTCAATGCTGGGCTACAGAGCATTTTTGTTCCCCAAAGGAGGGACGGGCGGCGAGAGCGAGACGGTCAAACTTAGATCGCATGAGGGTCACGCATGGAACTCTCACAGGTTCAACCGGATCTCCTGATGGAACCTGGAACTGAGAGTTGTTCTAAAAAACCATGGTTCATAGGAACTTTCGCTGGAGGAGAGTGTGGAACCCGAAGGAACTTCAGAATCCCGATGCGTCCCCCCGGCCCCCGTAAATTTTGCGCTAATACTACAACTATATCAGGTGGTTGCTGGCACCATCCCCCAATACCTCACGCTAAGTGTGTTTTTACCTTTTTCGACGCAACCCATTGAAATCATTGAGATATATTGTGGAGCCATAACCTTATGATATTGCCGGGTATTTTACTGACTCAACTCATTGATATTGCTCGTCTTTCTGGCCTCTCCATCCTGAAAAGGGGTAGCAAATTCTTCTCTTAATGGCCTTGCTGTGGAACCGACTCGGGCATACCAAACCTGACTTCAAAGATACAACCTCAGGGTTAGACCTCAGTCCGATTATCGGACATAGACCTCAGTCCTTCCGCTTCAGGCTCAGGGTCGGTCCCTTCCCTTTCTTGGCTGCTTGCTGGGCGAGCGGAGGGCCGCTGAGCGCTTTGTCTGGCTTTCCTGTCGGAGAGGGCCAGCCCTTACCAGCGGCCTTGGCTGTGGCCTTGAACCTTCCGTACACCTGTTTCACGCGCGGCATGGCGCAACTACCATTCTGGTAGTCTCATTCGTTTTCAGATGTCTGAACGTCCCGGTGTCAGATTATCTGAATCAGCCTGCGGTTTCCCATTGTGGGAGACGTGGTGAATCTCACCACGTCCATCTCGTCTTCGTCGTCGCTCGTCAGCGTCCGTTTTACCATTGTGGTAAAACAGCTCGTCTTCGTCGTCGTGCTCGTCGCCTGTTATCCGATTATCGGAAGTCAGATTCCCGTTTTCGAATTGTGAGAAAACAGCGCGCGTTTTCTGATTCTAAGAGAACAGCGCGGCCTCTTTTCTCGATGTCCCTCGATGTCAGACCTCTGCCCGGATTCCCCAGCCGATCTTGAGCAAGGTTCGGACATCCTCTCTCGCCCTCGCAGCCAGCACCCAATAGCCAAGCGCCAGTTCTCTCGGATCGCCGTTGACCGCCTCGACATCCTGCATCGGCCGATTGACCTTGGCGGCAATGCTGGCGATCAGGTCCGCGTCGTCTCGCAGCGTGTGAATCTCCGCATGTTGCATGATGCTTTGGTACTCGCGCTTGGCGCTGCCAGTCAGCGGGCGGCCATCGTCTTCGAAATCACGCACGACGGTCACCCCGTAACGGCAGGCGAGGTAGCTCGATCACCGTCGCCCTGTCGAACTTCTTCTCGAACAGGTCATCGAGGGTACCATCCAGCTTTTCCGTCGCCTTCAACAGCTCACCGAAGCACTTGGCCAGATCATCGACATTGCGGCTCAGCTTGCCGATCTCGGCGCGATGCTCCTGTCGCAGCTTGATGACGACCTCGGTATGCACCTGTTGCGCGACGGCGCGCTCTTGGGCGAGTTCGCTCGTTGATGTAGTTTTTCCAGCGCAAGGCCATGGCATCGGTCATCCGGCGTTGCGCAGGCGCTTCCGGCTTCGTGTGGCGGCGTCGCCACTGCTCGACAGCGTCAAGCTCCTCGGGCTCGTCGCGATGTTCGACTTTGACATCGGCGGTGCGGGCCAGCGTCGCATGGCCTCGGGCGATCACGGCGCGGCGTTCGTCGTCGTTCATTGGCTCACCAAGTCCGCGTTGACGTACTGGATTGCGCCCGGTCGGATCGCCCACGCACATTTCAGCGTCAGCCGCAGCAACTGGGTATCTGTCTGGAAGGCGCTCAGGGTCGGCGCGGCCACGGTCGCGGGCGAACCGGGTGTGCCGATGTTTGTCGGCGTGTCGCTCATATGCGCGGTCGCGTCCGGGCTCAGTCTAAGCTCTGCGTTGCCGTCGTAGCCAACCGCGAGACCTTGGGTCTGGATCATGATCACGGTGCCGGGTGGCACGGCAATTGTACCGTAGACGGCGTGCTTGAGCTGTTGAGGCGGCAGCGCGCCCAGCGCTTCGACCTGTTCGGGATGGGCGACGATCACGGCTCCATCACTGGTGACGCCAGCGGTGGCCATCGCACCGGCCATCTTCTTCAGATCACCAACGAGAGCATCGAGACCGGTGCCCGTGCTCGGCGTCAGCGGCGCTACTCCGAAAAGCAAACCGGGCGGTCGAAGGGCGCTGCCCGCGACGTTGGAGAAAACAGCTTTGTCCTGCGTGATCTGCGCCGTGTCGGTCATCATGGTTTCGAATATCTGGTAGCTTCCCTCGACGCCGTAGTCCTTCACCAGCTCATTGGAAAAACCGGTCATGAAGCCGATTTTTTCGCTGGCCCGCAGATCACCGGGACGAGCGTGCCCTGAACGACGGGGTACGCGCCGCCTTCACCGACAAACACGGGCTCTGGCATCGAGGCGAGATATGGAATCTCGAATTGATATCTCCCCGCGAAGTCCAGCTTCATCCCGGCCTGCGCGAACACCTGTGACGCTGCGCCTTTCGGGGCGAGGCTCGGCGCGATTCTGACGGCGGTGAACGTCGGCAGGCCGGAATTTCCCGTCGTGATCTGCGTCACCGCGCCCGGATCAGGATCGAGGCGGTCGTGTCGTCCGGCCAATATTCGTGGAGGATGTCTTCGGCCGGTCTATGCTCGGCCTTGCTGAGCAAGGTGCAAAAAAGCATCCGATACAGCGAGGTGTGGCTCTGGGCCGCGAAGGCGTTGCGGTCAGCGACGAGTGGGATGCCCTTCCGGGCCGGTGCAAGTGCGTTGCTCATGGCCGCAGGATAGCACGCAAGTCGCGGCATCCAAAAGCGACGCGTCGTTTTCAGTCGTCTTTAAGCCGATCCGGTCCAGCAACCGGCTGATCGCCGCTGCGATCTGCGGGCGGTCCTCCAGTTCGTGCTTGGCCAGATACTCCAGCCGCTCCAGCTTGTCGGTGTCGGCAGGCGTGACGTCGAGCGTGACCGACAGGATGCCGCCCGGTTGCCGCTCCCGGTAGCGCCGGTCGCGGGCGCGCTTGCGCTGGCGCTTGGGGTCGGAATCGTCAGGCGCGTGCATGTTAAGATTTACTCGATGATTTGAGGGCTCTGGCGATTTCGCCTTCGGCCCCTGCGGAAGTTGCCGGTATTGAACAGCGTGACGCCGCGCAATGGCGGCCACTGAGGCCGGGGGTCGATAGCGTCGCGTGCCCGACAGAGTGCGACGCCGATATTGTTGCGGAGGCCCAGCCGAGCCTGGCAGCTCGCCCGCCGCGTAGCCGTTGAAGCCACCCGGTGAGGTCAACAGCTCGATGGCGCGAGCCTTGATCGCCTCGTAGTTCGTCGCGGTGTTCATTGGCCTCCTTTCTCGTTGCGTCAGCGCCTGTCAGTGAAGCAGTGAAAGCAGTGAAAATCCATTGTGAGGATTTTTCGGAAAACTAAAACGTGAACAAGCAGAACCTCCAAAAATTGCAAAAAACACACACGCGCGAGGGGCTAAAAATTCTGCACATAGGAAATTCACTGCTTTCACTGCCATCACTGCCGTTCAAATCCCGTAAGCCTTCTTCACCGCGATGATCGCGTCCCTGACCGAAAGCTCCTTCTTCGCGTAAATCACCTGTCGGACGCCTGCGATGGACCAGAGCCCGTCATTGCGATTTGGGTTGCGAACCGGGACGTAGCCGCAGCTCTCCATCCGGTGCGGGATTTTCCGGCGGTTCGTGCGATCCTCCAGCCATTCCTTGAAGCCGCTACTGGTCACGTTCTGCGCGACCTTGAACAGCGTCACGACATCTGGCGACACGATGGTGCCATCCATCTTGTGATCGCCCAGCTTGTCGAGGGCATCCGCCAGCTCGCTTTCCTCCGGGGCCTTGTTCGCGTCAACGATGGCCCAGAAGGCCGGGGTCTTCGGCGGCGGTGCCTTCGGGTTGAAGCTGGAGATGTCCAGCTCGGCGAGGTAGGCCGCGACATCGCGGTCGCCGCCAGCGTCGAACCAAGCCCAGAGGTCGTCCCAGTATTTGTTCGGGTTGGGTCCGGGGTCGATGAAGTCCTCCTTGGTCAGGTCGGACCAAGCGACGAAGTGGCGGCGGTCGTCGGCGGGAAGATAGATGCCGTTGGTCTTGTGGTTGGTGGTGATGATGACGCCGCAGACGTTGAAGCACCTCATGCTCCTTGAGGTTCTTCTCGTCGACGCGAAGTACGTCGGGCGGTGCGGCCATGATAGGCCTTCGAGTGATCGTAAAACTTGTACCGATCCACATCGCCGAGGTCGCGCGCCTCGCTGACGCGAAGGATCACGCGACTTCAGATGGCCGTTAAACCTTCCCATGATCTGCGGGGTGAAACCTCCTTCAAGTTCCAAGGCCCGACGGCGTGCTTGACCGGCTCGAGGATCGTGTCCTTGCCGATGCCCTCGCGCCGCCCATGACGATGCCGTGGTTGATCTTCTCGTCCGGGTCGCTGCACGCGATGCGCCAGCCATCTGGATGATGTGCTCGGCGTCGTCGGGTAGACCTTGCGGACGTGATCGATCCACTTCCCGGCCTTCGCCGCGTTGCCGGGAATGATCGTCGGCGGCTTGTAGAGGTTGAAGATGGTGCACGTCCGGGCGCTCGACCCATCCGCCATCATTGACCAGCCTGTCCTCGATCAGCTGCGGCTCAACCCGGTACCCATGTCATCTGCACGACGGGAGCGTTCTTGTCGATCCACTCGCTCGGAGCGATGTACTGCTTCTCGCCATCGTCGTCGAGAACGGGCTGGCCAGTCCGCGTCGATCATCAGGATCGGCGGCACGCTGCGCGTTGACACTCTTGCCAACCCAGAAGTCGCCTGTCGGCTTGAAGATGTACTGGTGCGTCGGCATGAAGGCGACGAAGTCGTCGAGGTTGACGCCGCGATCAGGCGCGGCCTGTGTTCTCGGTGGCGACCAGACCGGGCACTTCTCGATCAGCTCGTATAGACGCTTCTGGCGCGTTCCGCCGTTGCGACGAACCAGTCGCTGACGTCGCCCTTCATCGGCATGTCGGGCCAGTCGTGCCACGGCTCCAGAATCCTGACGCGCTTGGCAACCTTGGACAGCTTAGCGGCGACATCCTGCGCATGATCCTGACCGGGCAGCATCGGTCGGCCGTCCGGATGAAACATTGGCGAGCCGGTCTCGCTCCTCGCCTGCGGGTCGCAGTCCGGGATGATGACGAAGTCGCCGCCCTGCAGACCGCCGTCAGCTCATCGCGCCATTCGCCTGCGCCGCCTGCGTTGCACGTCGCGGGTATTCCCATCGAGCGAAGCAGATCAACATCCTTCTCGCCTTCCGGGATGAGGATGGTGCGGCCCGCCTCGATGTCCTTGACCAGCTCGGGCAGGCGATAAGGAACGCGCCTGACCTTGACATTGTAGACCCAGCCGTCGCTTGATGTCTCGGGCGGATCGTCGGCGCGCGGCTTGCGTCGCTGGCGGAAGTCTTTCGGCTCTTAAGCCGCAGACCTCAAACTGCTCCTCGCCGTCCTTGTCGGGATAGGGATAGGTCGTGACGACTTTGCAGCGGCGACTTTCTGCTTCGGCCGCGACGCGTCGCGCCTCGATGGCCTGCCGTTCGGCCGTCTCGGACGATAGCCGTGCGCATTCAGCCACTCGACGCGCGCCGGTCGCTGTCAGCCGGTTTCGCGTGTCACCAGATCGAACGTGCCGCCGTCTTCGCCGGTCTCATGGTCGCGCCAAACACCTTCGCAGATCGACGACAGCTCCCACGCGAACCGAAGCGAAGCTCGGTGTCCGACGTCCGTCGTCGGAGGCCCAACAGCTCGCGGGCCAGTTGGGCGAAGGATGCGGGGTCGAGAGGGCTGGAGCTGGCGGTCATCATCTTGTGTGTCGATTCTTCTCGGACTACAATCCGCGCCATCGTCAGCCAGACGTGTTAGCGCTAGATTGCAATCCGCCCGCTGGACCTTGTCCTCCAGCGGGTGGGTTGTTTCCCTTTCTGTTTGTTGAAGCGCCCAAAATGGTCCCCCGACCCGGCGCGGTAGTCTGTCTTAGGCGTCGGCCTCGGCAGCGAGCTTGGCGCGCTTGCCCTTCGACGCGACCAAGCGCGGCTTGTCGGGCTTGGCGACGCGGATCGGCGCAGGCCTGCGCGACCTTCGGCCCACTTCTTCTCCCCAACCTCGCGCGCCTCGATGTCGGCCTCCCGCTCGCGACGCCACTCGGCAGCGGCTTCATGGCTCGACCAGAAATCTCGCGCCCGACTCGCATCTCGCGCGGATGTTCGCCTCGCTGCTTCATGATAAAATACATCGCGTTGCTGATGCGGTGCGCATCGCAAAACTGCCTGATGGTCATAGCCAAAGGCGGCGGCGGCGGTGGCGGCTCAATGTACTCAAATTGCTTCGCAGCGCTGGCGCTTGCCCCCGGCTTGCGGCCTGTCACCTCCGGTTTTGTCATGTCCATCTCCAGAAAAAATCCAACGCAATTCGCTTTTGCTGACCGGAAGATGCGCATTGAAAATCAGATTGGCAACAGCCCGAGATTTTGCCTAAGCCATTGATCCAGCGTTGAATTTGGACGAAACGGCCTACATACTTTAGTCGTGTCGCGGACGTAAGCCGCCTCGACCTTCTCGGGAATTCCGTTCGCTTCGGGATCGGGTCGGGATCGCCTTCGCGACGAAAATAATTTTCGGCGCGCAAAAAAAGAGAGCGCACCTTTCGATGCGCTCTTCGAATTTGTCAGTCGCTGACCAATCTAAAACCGGCGGCTCACCTCCGCATCACGACGACGTTCGAACTCTGCAGGCGCTCCGACATCGGCCAGCGCCCGCCGCATTTGGTCGTCGCCGTGATGGGCGATGTGTTTGCTGTAGGTTTTTTCGATCATCGCGACCGCTGGTGTCGAGCGACGACGCGACCAGCCTGACCGGAACGCCAGCCAGCAATGCGCGCGTGATCGCGGTATGCCGCAGACAATAGATCGTCGCGCCGTCCGGCAGGCGAGCGGCCTTCGCGGCCTCGGCAAACGGTAGGCGATGCGCCGCCGAACTCCAGCGCTCGCCGTCCGAATTGCAGCAGCAGCAACGGCTCATCGGCATCGCGTCCGGCTGCGACCTGTTTCAACCGCTTCGCAAGACTGGCGTGATCGGTATCGGCTTGCGCGTTCGCGTCTTGCGGTTCTTGCCCTTCAAACGGACGGCATCATCAGCTTCGGGGCTTTGTCGGCGTGCAGATCCCCCACATCAAGCAAGGCGATCTGACCGCTGCGGGCACCAAGCGTATGCACCTCGACGTAGAGTCCAATTCCCGGCTGATCGCATAGGCGCTCGCGACAACATCGCGGCGTCTGTTCGTCGGTTAGAATCAGATTGGTTTCGGTGTCGTCGTCCTCGGGGATCGCGGCAAGCCCAACCGTCCATGCCTTGGCGTTGGTGATCCGGTCGTCGTGCGAGGCCGCGAGGTTGAGCGCGGCCTTCAACGCCTTGTTGAGCCTGTTGATGGTGGAAGCTTTCACCCCGTCGGCGACCAGTCCGTTGCGCCAGTGCCGCAGTTCTTTGACCGTCAACATCGAAACCGGCTTAGCCAGTAGCGACGGCGTCAAATGATGGCGCGGGTGGGTCGCGTTGGTCGCGTTCGCGCCGCGCACGGCAAGATCGGTCGCATAGTCGGTCAGGGCTTCATCGACGGTCGAAGGACGACCCGCGTCGGCATCCTGACCACGCGCCAGGGCCTTCGCCTTGTCGGCGGCCTGCCAGAACGTCAGGACGTTCGCGCCGTCCGCGTCCTCATGATCGTCGGCAATGCCGAAACTCTTGATCCAGTTGCCGCCCCTGCCGTCAGCGGCGCGGACGTTCCACGCACCGGGTCCGGCGTTGCGGCGATAGCCAAGCGAGATGCCGGGAGCGACGCCGATCCAGTACGGCTTGCGCTGTTGTGCCAGCTTCAGGCGGGCGGTTCGGGTTTCGAGTATACTGGAGCGGATGCGGCGCGGCATGGGTCTGTGTTCTTCCTTCGGTGTCCCGGATATGTCCCGGCGATGGGTGTGTAAGCGTATGTACGCCTATATAGCCCATATGGAAGAATTTCTGAAGTCCTAAGGGGTTAGCGGGATGTCTATGGAAGCGTATGGAAGCCCGTGGAAAGGCCAATAACCCCTACAAGGGGACCGGGCTTGCATTGGTGGATCTGATCGGCGGGCACATTCCGATGGCATTCGCGCCGATCCCGGCCTCACATCCCAATGTGTCGGGTGGAACCCTGCGCGCGCTCGCCGTCACCAGCACCACGCGCTCGAGCCTGATGCCTGACGTGCCGACCCTGGCGGAGGCCGGCCTGCAAGGCTTTGACGCCTCGCTGTATTACGGCCTGGCGGCGCCCGCCGGCACGCCGCGGCCGATCGTCGACAAGCTCAACAAGGCCTTGCGCGACGCGCTCGCATCCGACGAGGTCAAGCGACAGTTGACGGCCGACGGCACCGAAATCACGCCGGGCACGCCGGAAGATTACGCCGATTTCATCGACAAGGATGCAAAGAAGTGGTCGGAGCTGGTGAAGGCGAGCGGCGTCGAGCAGGAGTGAAGCGGCCGGTTCAGGGCTGACTTCGCCGGCGCGCTTGCTACAAGGAGGCGATGTATCAGCCATTGATTCGCCTCTCGCTTGGATGTCTGGCGCTCGCGCTGCCCGCGAGCGCGCCGCGTGCCGTGGCGATCGGTGCCGGCGCGCTGTCGGCCGTGGTCGCCGACACGTTCGCGCAAGCCGCGACGCCGCAGGCGATTGCCGAATACCGCCGCAAGCTGAAGGAGTATCAGGAGGCGCGCGCGCGCGTTCGACGCGGAGGCGGGCGCCTATTGGGGCTCGATCACCGAGAAGCGGCGCGGCCGCAACGCCAAGCGCCGCGAGCGGATCGCCATTGCGCTCGACGACTACGTGCTGACGCAGCCGCCGGTCTATAGCGGGCCGAAGCGCCCGGTTAATCCGGAACCGGAGGAAGAGGAGGAGAGGCCGCCGCGCCAGCCCAAGGCCATTCCGCTGGTTCCGGATCTCTTGAAGGCGGCCGCGGAGCATTTCCAGTTTGCCCCGCAGCGGCCGGCCGGCGAAGTCGAATTCAAGCGCGCCTATGCGCGCTACGCGCAGGCCGCAGGCTTGACGCGCGAGCAGGCGGTGCGGGTCTATTCCTTCGAGACCGGCGGCACCGGCAATCACGACATGCAGTCCGGCTACCGCGGACCGGGGAGCCGCGCGATCTCGACCGCGATCGGCTACAACCAGTTGCTCACCACCAACAGCGTCGAGCTGATGGCCGAGCAGGGCCATGAATTCGTCAAGGAGCTGACCGGGAAGGCAGCGACCCTGTCCGGTCCGGCGCGGAAGTCGCTGGACCACAAGATCGAGGTCCTGAGGAAGATGGTGGCGTTCACGCGCACCGTGCCGGACGACTGGTCGGCGCATGAAAAGCTCGCGAACACGCCACAAGGCTGGGCGGTCCACGCCATGGTGCTGGACATCGACGTCGGGCCGATGCTGCAGACCCACAAGCTCTTGACGTCCGTGATCTTCGCGCGCGCAAAAGGCTATACGCGTCCGCTGACTGCGGCCGAGCTCGAGATGATGAACCTGACCGGCGACGGCACCGGTCTGGACATGGTCACGATGCCGCTTGCGATGCGCGAGCAGGTGCCGACCTCGAACTTCTTCCAGCGCGGCGGCTACGAGCGCAACCCGGTCGCGATCCGCCACAACACGGTGGCGAAGCTTCTCGCCGTCACCGACGCACGGATGGATTCCAACAGCAACAACGCCGGCGCCAAGGAATTGGCCGCGGCGTTTTAGCTCTTACCCTCCCCTGGAGGGGAGGGTGAAAGATGGCGCGCGCGTCTATCCTCAATTCGTGCCGAACATGAACTTGCCGTCGCCCTCGAGATAGGGGCCGGTGCGCATGTAGAGCTGGCCGTTCTGGCCGATGAAGAACAGCGTGCCCTTCGGCACCTTCTTGGCGCCCTTCAGCAGCAGGCCGGCGTTGTTGGTTCCCATCCTGTAGGCAAAGGTCTTGCCTTCCTTGTCGTAGCCATAGCCCATGTCCGACTTCAGCTCCCACGGCGTCGGGGCGCTTTGCGCGAATGCGGCTGTCGTCAGCGCGGCGAGCGCCGCCGCCGTCAGGAAAGTCCTGGTCCGAAATCGCGTCATCGATCGCCTCATGGTCATCCTCCTAGCCGAAACCGGCGTCCCCGCCATTCTCTTGAACAAATCACGAACGTCATTCTTCCGTCAATACGACGGAAGTCGTCGCGCGCATCACGCGGGTCCGGCGGCTTTGTGATTTGCCGCTGCGCGACTATGTTCCCGTTGTCGTCTACAACGCCGTATTGCCTAAAAACCTCGTAGGGATGATTCGGATGAACCACGTCATGAGATTCGGTTTCGGTATTGCGCTGTCGTTCATGACGCTGGCTACCGCAGCCTTCGCCGACGAATTCAAGCTTTCCAACAACCAGCGTATCGCCTGCAGCCGGGGATTGTCCGCCGGCAAGCTCAACACGGCGACCTGCAAGTCCTACGCCTACCTCTTCAACACCAAGACCTCGGAATATTTCCGCTGCCAGGTCTCGCTGGCGCTGACACGTGACAACAAGGAAGTGATCAACGTGCAGGCCGATGGCGGCTGCACCAAGAAGCCGCGCATCTTCGACACCGACGGCAATTATTCGTTCGACGCCACCGAGACCGAGCCGCCGAACACCAATTCGTTCTTCGGTCCCGGCGGCTATTCGGTCTGGGCCAGCGACAACAACGCCCAGAAGGTCCGCGGCTGCATCATCATCTCGTCCGGCCTTGGCTCCGACATCTCGAAATGCCTCGACATGACGTTCCAGTGAGCCGCGGCCGACGGTTCATGCCTTCGGCTCGGCGCCCGATGCCGGCAACAGACGCGAGCGGGCGAACTTCCTTACCCCCATCGGCTTGCCGAACAGATAGCCCTGGACCTGGTCGAAGCCCAGGCGGTGGGCGGCGAGGAAGTCGGCGCGGGCTTCCACCCCCTGCGCCAGCGCACGCGCGCCGTGGTCGTGGGCGAGCTCGACGATGTGGCGGCAGACCGTCTGCTTGAGCCGCTCGTCGCCGGCGCCGGTGACGAATTGGTGGTCGACCTTCAGCTCGACGAACGGGAAGTGTTGCAGCCCCATCAGCGACGGCCACTCCGCGCCGACATTGTCGATCGAGATCGCGATGTTGTGCAGGCGCAACCGCCGCGCGACATCGACCACCAGATCAAGATTGTCGATCACCTCGGTGCTGTCGATCTCGATGATGAGCCCCCCGAACGCCGGATGCGCGGGCATCGGGCGGCACAACTCGCGCACCGCCCAGTCATCCCTCAGGAACGAAACCGGCAGGTTGATCGAGAGATCGACCGGCCCTTTCTGTTCCAGCAGATAGCGCCAATCCTCGATGGCGCGACCGATCACGAATTCGGACAGCGCATTGAAATGCGGATCGCGCTCGTCCGGAATGAAGTAGGCCGGCGGCACCACGCCCCATGCGGGATGCCGCATCCGCACCAGCGCCTCCGCACCGCAAGGAACCAGGGTGCGGAGATCGATCTTCTGCTGATACCACAATTCGAGCCAGCCGGCCTTCAGCGCCTCGGCGACATCGACCGCGGGACTTGGCGCCGGCTCGACCGGCAGCAGGTCCGTGAGACTGGCACGCAGCGAGCCGGCGCTGAATGGCGTCGGCAGCGACGGCAGCATCGCGATGCCGTATTCGTCGCCAATTTGCCTGACGGCTTTTACCATAATGGAGTTGGGCTGCCCGATCACGAGCACCTTGCCTCCGAATTCTCTCCTGACCAGGACTTCGAGAATTTTACCGACCTCGATGCCGTCGACCGACACGCCGAGTACCAGCAGATCCGGCAGCTCCGTGTCCAATAGCCCGTCCAAGTCGCCGGGCTCGCCGCATTCGCTGGTGATGAAGCCGAGATCCTCGAGAGACTCGGCGAGAAAGGTACGAAGGTGCTTCTTGCTGTCCGCAATGCAGGCGCGCGGCGTCAGTTTTCGGTGTCCGAACCAGCCGGGCCGCACATGTTCTTCCCGATCGATGTGATTCATGGCACACCCCTTTCTGAGATATCAATCCAAAGTCGTACATCCGCGGGGGCTGCGGTAATCATCGAATTTTCGAGAGCAGGCGATAATTGCTTTGGTAGGGTTAAAGCGGCCATTGAAAATAAAATTGTAATGAAGCCGTCGGCGCGCGCAGGGCAGCGCCGTGCAGTGGCCGCCAATTATTTGCAGCTGGTGACTTGCGCGCGCTGCAATCTCGCGGCTCGCGAGATCTGATCGGTCGCGCCCGTTAGTGTCTATGGACGATTATCGGCGCGGTGACGGCTTATGTTTGCTGCCGGGCAAAGCTCGCGCGTCGAACCTTTTCCAAACTCCGACGCGCCGTAGTGTGAACGGCGATGGCGGCCCGCAACCGCGGATAGCGCAGCCTGCTGCAGTGCCAGAGCTGCGCGCTTGCGCAGGCCGGGCATGCGGATTTTGCGTGAATGCGTCGTTTGGATGGGTTGACCCCGCGACCTCGTCCGTCCAATTTCCCGCCCGATCAGGGAGAAAATGGCTCATGTATTCGAGGTTGATGGCCGGCGCCGTGGCGCTGGCCGCGGTGTTGTCGGCGCCTGCCGCGCAGGCGCAGTCCTTCATTAACGTGCTGACCGGCGGCACCTCCGGCGTCTATTATCCGCTCGGGGTCGCGATCGGAAAAATCTTCGGCGACAAGATTCCGAGCGTCAAAACCCAGGTCCAGGCCACCAAGGCCTCGGTCGAGAACCTGATCCTGCTGCAGCAGGGCCGCGGCGAGATCGCCTTCACTCTTGGCGACTCGCTGAAAGCCGCCTGGGAAGGCGACGAGGAGGCAGGGTTCAAATCCAAGCTCGACAAGCTGCGCACCATCGGCGCGATCTATCCGAACTACATCCAGATCGTCGCGACCACGGACAGCGGCATCAAGACGCTGGCCGATTTGAAGGGCAAGAGCCTGTCGGTCGGCGCGCCCAAGTCCGGCACCGAATTGAATTCGCGCGCCATCCTCGCCGCCGCCGGCATGACGTACAAGGACATCGGCAAGGTGGAATATCTGCCGTTCGCCGAATCCGTCGACCTGATGAAGAACCGCCAGCTCAACGCGACGCTGCAGTCGGCGGGCCTCGGCGTGGCCTCGCTGAAGGACCTCTCGACCTCGACCGACATTACGGTGGTCTCGGTGCCGAAGGAGACCGTGGAGAAGATCGGCCTGCCCTTCATTCCCGTGACAATTCCCGCCAATACCTATACCGGCCAGGACAAGGACGTTCCGACTGCCGCAGTCGTCAACTATCTCGTCACCAGCTCGGCCGTCTCCGACGACCTCGCCTACCAGATGACCAAGCTGATCTACGAATCGCTGCCGGAATTGGCGACGGCGCACGCCGCCGGCAAGGAGATCAAGCTCGAGACCGCCGCGAGCGGCAGCCCCGTCCCGCTGCACCCCGGCGCGATCCGCTACTACAAGGAAAAGGGACTGATCAAGTAAGAAATGCGGGTGCTCAGGGTCGTCATGGCCGGGCTTGACCCGGCCATCCATCTTTCCAAGGAGCCATGATTGCTTCTGACCTGGCATCGCGCGGGTCACGCCCGTCGCATGACTTGCTCCGTTTTCCCGGCCCGGGGCAACTGATGGTATAAGCGTCGCCGACACGGGCGGGGATCGATTCACATGCTGCAAACCGAGGGCGCGGAACAGCCCGTCAAGGTCGAATTCGACAATTTCGAGCACGGGTTCCCGGAAGGCTTTGGCCCGGCCGGCTGGGGTTATCTGGCCTATGCGATCGGCATCGCCTTCGCGGTGTTCCAGCTGGTGGTCGCGGCCTGGAACGTGCTGCCGAGCCAGGTCGTGCGCGGCGTCCATGTCGGCTTCCTGCTGCTGCTGACTTTCGGCCTGATCGGCAATTTCACCGCGAGGAATGATTTCGGCCGCGCGCTCGGCTGGCTGATCGGCGCGGTCGGATTCCTCTGCGGGCTGTATCAATGGATCTTCTACGCCGACCTGATCGCGCGCGACGGCGATCCGACACGGGCCGATCTCGTGGTCGGCACGCTGCTGGCGATCCTGATCTTCGAGGGAACGCGGCGGCTGATGGGGGCCGCGCTGCCGCTGATGTGCGGCGCCTGTCTGCTGTACTGGTTTTTCGGCCAGTATCTGCCGTCGCCGTTCAATCACCGCGGCTATGATTTCGACCAGGTCATCACGCATCTCTCCTTCGGCACCGAAGGTTTCTACGGCGTGCCGATCTATGTGTCGGCGACCTATATCTTCCTCTTCATCCTGTTCGGCTCGTTCCTCGAACGCGCCGGCATGATCCAGCTGTTCACCGACGTCTCGCTCGGCCTGTTCGGCCGCACCCGCGGCGGACCGGCCAAGGTCGCGGTGTTTGCCTCTGGCATGATGGGCACGATCTCGGGCTCCGGCGTCGCCAATGTCGTTACCGTCGGCCAGTTCACGATTCCGCTGATGATCAAGTTCGGCTATCGCCGCGCCTTTGCCGCCGGCGTCGAGGCCACCGCTTCGATGGGCGGGCAGATCATGCCGCCGGTGATGGGCGCGGTCGCGTTCATCATGGCGGAGACGCTAGGGGTGCAATATTCGGAGATCGTCAAGGCGGCGGTGATCCCGGCGGTGCTGTATTTCGCCTCGGCGTTCTGGATGGTGCATCTGGAGGCCGGCAAGCACGGCCTGGTCGGCATGAAGCGTTCGGAAATCCCGAGCGCCTGGAAGGCGCTGGTGGCGCGCTGGTATCTGGTGCTGCCGCTGGCCGCGCTGGTCTACATGCTGTTCGAAGGTTTTACGCCGCTTTATGCCGGCAGCATGGGGCTGGCGCTCACCGTGGCGCTGATCCTCGGCGCCAGCATCACCCTTGGCGTCTCCAACACCGTGCTGCGCTACATCTTCTGGATCGGGCTCGCGCTGGTGGTCGCCGCGGTGTCGCGCAACGGGCTCGAGATCATGTCGGTCGCGGCCATCGTCGGCGGCCTGATCCTGATCGCGGCGATCACGCGTGGCGGCCGCGCCACGCTTGCCGCCTGCCGCGATTCGCTGGCCGACAGTGCCAAATCGGCGCTCACCGTCGGCATGGCCTGCGCCATCGTCGGCACCATCATCGGCATGATGACACAGACCGGCGTCGGCACCATTTTTGGCAGCTGGATCATCGGGCTTGGCGCCAAAAGCCTGTTCCTCGCGCTGGTCATGACGATGCTATTGTCGATCCTGCTCGGCACCGGCATTCCGACGATTCCGACCTACATCATCACCGCCGCACTCGCCGCGCCCGCTCTGGCAAAACTCGGCGTCCCCTTGATTGCCAGCCACATGTTCGCGTTCTACTACGGCATCATGGCCGACCTCTCGCCGCCGGTGGCGCTTGCCGCGCTCGCGGCCGCGCCGATCGCGCGGGAAAATCCCGACAAGATCGGCTGGGAGGCGATGCGCATCGCACTCGCCGGCTACGTCATCCCCTTCATCTTCGTCTATTCGCCGGCCCTGATGCTGCAGGCCGGCGATCCCATGCAGGCGCAACTCGGCTTCTACGGCGCGGTGGCGTTGGCGACCTTCAAGGCGCTGGTCGCGATCGGCCTGTTCGGCATGGTCGCGATCGGCTTCCTGTTCACCCGGCTCAGCTGGATCGAACTCGCCATCGCCCTGGTCGCGGCGCTGTGCCTGCTCGGCGACTTCCGCTTCAGCGACACACTCGGCTTCACGCTGGCTGCTGCCGTCATGATCTGGCAATGGCGCAAGCGCTCGCGCAACGCGGTGGCGGCGGCTTGAGCCTCTGCCTCGCCTCCGCCGGCGTCGTCAAGATGCTGTCGGTCGCGGCCTTTACGCTCGCCTGGACCCACTCGATCGAGAAGACTGCGTGGCAGGAGGACTGGCGCATCACGCGGCAGGGGCTGGAGCTCGTTCATGCGCGCATCAAGGGATTTGGCGCCGGCATGGAGCCGCCGCCGGACGCGCGCCTCGTCGGTGGCTGGTTTCAGTGGCAGCCGAAGCGGCCGCCGATGCCGGAAGTCATCCTCGGCAATTCCGGCGCCGCCGGGGAATGGCAGTTGTGCCATGACGGCGGCTGTCAGACGCTATCGGAGATTTTCGGGCATCCGGTTGGTGCTAATGTCACCACCATAAGGGCGTGCGAACGATAACAGAAAATCCGCGAGAGAAACATATGGATCGGCTCACGGGCAAAATCGCGATGGTGGTCGGCGCGGGCTCGATCGGGCCCGGCTGGGGTAACGGCAAGGCAACCGCCGTCACCTTCGCGCGCGAGGGCGCCGTGGTGTTTTGCGTCGACCGAAACGGGGCCGCCGCCGAAGAGACCGTCGGCATCATCAAGGGTGAGGGCGGCAACGCAGCGGCATTCACCGCCGACGTTTCGCGCGCTAGCGAGGTCGAAGCGATGGTCGCGGCCT
>CAVUNH010000034.1:0-34905 GCA_963742665.1 uncultured Alphaproteobacteria bacterium | reverse complement strand
TGCGCGCCGCCACTTCACCGACCGCGCCGGGCGCGCAAAGCTTTCCCTCATCATCGAGGACGACCACTTCCGAGCCGAACGCCGGCCAGCCGACGCTGTGCGGCACGATGGTGCCCCGCTGCTTGATCTCGCTGGTGACCCAGCCGCCCTCGGTCCAGCCATAGGCTTCGTAGATCCGCGCGTTGGGAAACGCCTGCATCATGTCTTCCAGCGTGGAGGGCGTAAGCGCCGCGCCTGAGGACAGCAGAATGCGAGCGGCGGGAAGCGGCTTGCGCCCGCCGGCACGCCAGAGTTCGAGCAACATCATGGTCATCGTCGGTATCAGCATCGACCACGAGCAGTTGTCGCGCAGCTCTTCATAGCTTTTCGGAACGTCGAAGCGCTCGACGATGCGAACCTTTGCTCCACGGTAGAACGCGCACAGGCAGAGCGAACTGAAGCTCATGTGAAACGTCGGACCCGGGACCAGCATCACGTCGGTCGAGGCGATGTCGAATTCCCAGGCCCACCACATCAGCCGCTCGGCCCAGCAATCGCAGGAAATGGCCGCGCCCTTTGGAAAGCCCGTCGTGCCGGAAGTATAGAAAACCACGGCCGTAGCACCGCCCTTCGGATGCGCCCTGTCCTCCTTCGGCAAGGTTTTGGCAGCACCGGAAATCGTATCGCAATCGACGAGCCGCTGGCCGTATTCGGCGGCAATTTCTCTGGCGCGATCGCGTTGATCGCCGCCGGCCAGAAGCACCGTCGCATCCGAATCCCGAGGATGTATCCCATTTCCGCCGGCGCCAGCCTCGTATTGATCGGGACGGCCGCGACACCGCGCAGCTGGCAGGCCAGAAACGACAGCAGCGAATCCACGCCGTTCGACAGCAGCACCGCGACCATCGGGCCGCTGCGGCCGGCGGGGACCTCGCCGATCGACGCCGCCAGCTGCTCCATCCGTTCGATCAGTTGCCGGTAGGTGCAGGAGCCCGCGCCGACCATCTCGACCGCAATGCGATCGGGGAATGCACGGGCGACCGCTTCAAGCTGTTCTGCAATCGTAAACCGCATGTCTGCCCCAACGACTTACAAGAATGCCACTGCTATTCCCGATGGAAGAGATCCTCGCCAACATCCTCCATCGCTCAATGGCCGGACTCCGCCAGGAAGCGCACCGGCGGCCTTCAACGCCTTTTCCTTGGCGCGTTTCATGTCGTAGATGCGGTTCATCATCAACCGCTGCGCCGACAGGCCGCCGCCGGCCTGCAGCGCCACCACCAGGTGCCAGCCGCCATAGGCGTCGGCGGTCAGGTCGCGGATCAGGTTGTAGACCCGCATGCGGTTCTCGACATCGACGTTGGACTTGGTGTGCAGGTACTTGCGGATGTAGCGGCCGGTGTCCTCGTTGCGCAGGTCGGTCTCGAGCGGCAGCGTCAGCACCAGGCCGCCGCGACAGGTCGTGCAGCTAGCGCACCGTCTGGTGGTAGTTGGCGGCGTAGTAGTACTTGGCGGCGTTGATCGCCAGCGAGTTGGGATAGATCATGCCGGTCGGCGTCGGTCTCGAAGTTGCGGCAGGCGTAGTCGAGCCCCATCCGCAGCATCTCCGCGTAGCAGATCAGCTCGGCGATCGTGGCCTGCGCGATCGGATCGCTCTCCTTGCCCTGCATCTCCGTGACCAGCTGCGCCAGGCCGACGAACAGGTCGCGAGGCGCACCGCCCCGACCACGCCGCCGGTGCGCTCCCATAGCCCGAGCGACTGCGCCAGCTTGGAGGCCAGCTGCACCTCGCCGGCCAGGAACACCCGGTCCCACGGCACGAACACGTCGTCGAACACCACGAAGCCTTCCGGCATCGAGTGGTGGGCGCTGGCCGGATAGTCGAACGGGTTGACCTCCGGCCGGCGCGAAGCTGCGGTTGATGATCGTGACGCCCTTGGTCGTCGACCGGAATCGAGAACGACACGGCATAGTCGGTCTCGTCCTGCCGCATGCCCTTGGTCGGCATCACCACGAGTTCGTGGATCAGCGAGGCGGCGGTGATGTGCAGCTTGGCGCCGCGCACCACGATCCCCTCGTCGTTGCGCTCGACGATCCGCACGTAAAGATCGGGATCGTCCTGCTCATGGGCACGGCGCTTGCGGTCGCCCTTGGGATCGGTGATCACCTCGGCGGCGCGCAGGTCATTGTCGCGGCAGTAGCGGTACATCCGCTCGATATTCTCGGCATATTTCGGATTGACCGCGCGCAACCTGGTCCTTGACGCTCATCAGCGCCATGAACACGCCGGTCGTCAGCGTCGAAATCGCGCTATGGCCCATCAGCTCGATGCGCTTGCCGAGATCCTTTTCGCTGCGCGGAATCTGGTAGATGCGATGCGCCGCGCCCGCCCTGCTCGGTCTCGTACTGGCGCGACGCGCCGAATTCCGGCTAGTCGATAGTCATAGTCCTTTGCCGTCATGGCAATCGGCACCTTGAAGCGCGGATGCGTGGTGATGTCGTCGATGCGCTCGCCGTCCCAGTAGGTGACGCGCCCGTCGCGCAGACTGTCGATATATTGTTGCGGCGTTTTCAACGGCATTGCTTGGTCCTCCCTGACCGGTCCTCTCAGACCAGCGTACTTCCCTGTCCTGACCAGAACGGCGCGCGCAGCGCCGGCTTGTCGATCTTGTTGGTCCCGTTCAGCGGCAGCGCCTTGGTTCTGATCTCGATACGGCGCGGGCATTTGTAGCGCGCGATGGCGGCGCGGCAATGTGCGAGCAGCTGCGGCTCGGAAAGTTCGACGCCCTCGCGGGGCACCACCATGGCGTGGACGGCCTCGCCCCAGCGCGGGTCGGGAATGCCGATCACGGCGCATTGCGAAACACCGGGGAAGGCGTAGATCGCGGCTTCGACCTCGGCCGGATAGACGTTTTCGCCGCCGGAGATGATCATGTCCTTGAGGCGATCGACGATATAGAGAAAGCCGTCGGCATCGAGATAGCCGAGATCGCCGGTATGCAGCCATCCGCCGCGCAGCGTCTCCGCCGACATCTGTTCCTTGTTCCAGTAGCCGCGCATCACACAAGCGCCGCGCACGGCAATTTCCCCGATCGTTCCCGCCGCGACCTCGTCGTCGCTGCCGTCGCGGATCGACAGCTCGACGCCGGCGAGCGCCCGGCCGATGGAATTGGCCTTGCCGGCCGCCGCGCTTTCCGGCGCAACCAGGAATCGGGCAGGCAGGTGCAGCTCGAGACCGTCTCGGTCATGCCGTAGCTGTGCAGGAAGCGGGCTTGCGGCATCACCTCGATCAACTGCGCCAGCAACGCCGGCGGCATCGGCGCCCCGCCGAACGGGATCCTGCACAGGCTCGATATGTCCCGCCGGCGGCAATCCGGATGTTCGAGCAGCATTCGCAACATGGTCGGCACGGCGCTCGTGACCGTGACCTTGTCGCGCTCGATCCGTTGCAGCACCAGCGATGCGTCGAAACGAGGCAGGATGGTCAGAGCTCCCGCCGCCGCGATGACGGGAATGGCCAGCCCGGTTGCGCCGACGTGAAACAGCGGACCTGCGATCAGCGCCACCGATGCCTGATCGAGTTCGTAGGCTTCGATCACCGCGCTGCAAGCCGCGGAGATATTGGCGTGGCTGTGCATCACGCCCTTCGGGCGTCCGGTGCTGCCGCTGGTATAGAACAGCGCGGCCACGTCGTCGCCGCTGCGGCCCGCATCCGGCATCGACGCGGCGCCGGCGATCAGGTCTTCATAACCTTCCCAGTCCGCACGCTCCGGGCGTCCAGGCGCGGCCAGCACGACATGCTTGAACGCGATACGCCCGGTGAGGTCGTCGACAACATGCGCGTGGGTGCGGTCGACGATCAGAATTTCCGCACCGCAGTCGGTCAGGATATCGGCAATTTCGAGCGGCGACAGACGGTGATTGATCGGCGCGATGACGCCGCCGCCCCACGGCACGGCGAAATAGGCCTCGATGAAGCGCGCGCTGTTCTCGGACAGCAATGCGACGCGGTCGCCGCGTTTCATTCCGATTTGCATCAAGCCCCTGGCGAGGCGCGCCACGCGCCCGGCAAACTCATTCCAGCCGACGCTGCGCTCGTCGTCGACCAGCGCCAACTGGTCGCCGCGCAACTCGCAGGAACGGCGCAGCAGCAAACCCAGGCTTGCGGCCGACTGCTCCCCCCTCCGCTGCAAGCCGCCGTCAGACATCGATCCCGTCGCTTTTCCAGGAAATGTGAGGCGGCTGTTTTATTCGGCCGCGCACAGGTTTTGTTCGAGATGCGCCGCGCTCATCCTGGCAAAATCGACGACCTGGCGCGCCAGCGCCGTGATCTGGGCGTTGATTTCAGGCGCCGAGCACAGGCCGGCGTCGTCGATCGAGACCACCGAGGTGTTGATTCCCACGCCCAGCGGGGTCGGCCAGGCGCGCAGCGCATGCGCGATGGAACGCATCGAGGTCAGCGACGTCCCGATCCCCTGCGGACCATTGGCGCAGACGATGCAGCCGACCGCGCACATGTGCAGATACGGCCGTGGATCCGCGCGCAGCTCCTCGACATAGTCGAGGGCGTTCTTCAGGAGACCCGACAGGCCACCATGATAGGCCGGCGACGACAGGATGACGGCGTCGGCATCGCGCAAGGCGCTGACGAGCCTCACCGCCTTCGGATGGTCAGTGCAACCAGCGGCGCCGTAAAACGGAAGATCGAGTGCGGCAGCGGCGAATATCTCGGTTCGCGCGCCGAACTGCCCGGCGGCTGCAAGGCAGGCGCGCAGCGCGCGCTCGCTGCTCGAGTTGCTCCGGGTCGTGCCTCCCAGTCCAACGATGCTCGGGCGGCGGTCCATTCGGACTCTCCCTGATGTTACCTTAAGGTCCACCATAACATAACTTATGCTCCGGAAAAGCCCCATCCTGGCGGGGCCGCTGTGCCTCCGCGGCATTGCGGAACCTTCAGCCCGCCGCGCCTGTACAGGTCACTTCCTCGTCACGACGATCGAAGCGTTCTGTCCGCCGAACCCGAAAGCATTGACCTGCAACGTCTCGACCTTCATCTGGCGCGGCTTTTCGATGACGATGTCGAAATCCGCGGCCGGATCCGGCTCATCGGTATTGGCCGTGAAGATGAAGCGGTGCTCGCCCATGCCGCGCAGGCCGGTCATGATCGCCATGGCGCCGGACGAGGCGCCGCTGTGGCCGAGATGTCCCTTCACCGAGGCCACCGGCAGTTTGCTGGCCCGCCCGCCATGCACGCGATTGATCGCCCGTATTTCGGCCGTATCGCCCTTTGGCGTTCCCGTGGCGTGAGCGATCAGCGCATCCACCTCGCCGGCAGCGAAGCCGGCATCGGCGAGCGCCATTTCCATTGCCCGGGCTTCCCAGCGGCCGGACGGTTCCGGCGCCGAGGGATGATAGGCGTCGGCGAGCGAGCCATAGCCGCGGATATAGCCAAGGATGGTTGCACCTCGCGCACGCGCGCGGTCGCCGCGCTCCAGCACCAGCATCGCAGAGCCCTCGCCGACCACGATACCGCTGCGCTTGACGTCGAACGGCATCATGGCGCGCCGCGGATCGCTGGAAGGCGCGACCATGCCGTAGGCGGTGCTGGTGTAATAAAGCGCCGGCGTGAAGTCAGGCTCCGCCAGGCCTCCGGCCGTGGCAAGACCGCCTTCCGTGCCGCCCGCGATCATGACATCGGCGCGACCGCCGGCGATCATGTGAGCCGCGGTGCCGATGGCATCGAGCGATGACGCGCAGGCCGTCGTCACGGTCAGGCTGGGTCCGTGCAGTCCATACGCCATGGCGATCTGCGACGCCGCCATGTTCGGATAGATCTGGATCTCGGTCTTTCGGGGAATCTCGTGCGGGCCGCGCGTATCGAGCAGGAACTGCGCCTTCATCAGGGCGCGCGCGCCGCCGATGCTCGTGCCATGCACCACACCGGTACGTTCGCAATCAAACTGGCCGATTGCAGCCTGGTCGATCGCCTGGCGGGCCGCGGCAAGCGCGAACTGCGCGAACAGGTCCGTTCCGCTTTCGATCCGCTCGTCCATCCAGTCGCGCGGATTGAAATCGCGCACGATCGCCCACCAGTTCGGCCGCCCCTGCCCGCCATTGTGCCACGGCGCCTCACGGATCGCCGACTCGCCGGCCATCATCGCCTGATGAAATCGATCCGCGCTGCAGCCGAGCGCCGAGACGATGCCAGAGCCGGTGATTGCAACGTCCAGCATAGGAGAACCTCCTGGAGCGACCGGGTCTCAGGATTGGCACTTTGCGCCGCGTGTCAATGCGCATCGCGCCGGAACAACATGAAAACCGCTAGCCCGGCTGACCCGTCAGCAGCCGCAATGTCCCCTTGAAGAAGCTTCGCCGCAGCTTTGGATCCTGAATCGACAGCGGCATGATGTTGACCGAAAGCAGGATAGCTGCGCGGAGCCGCGCCTCGGTGGCGGCAAAGCCCAGATTGCGAAACGCCTCGGTGAGGAAAGCGAGAACGAGTTCTTCGGCGTTGCGCACCGTGATCTGCGCACGTTCATCCATGGTGGCCCAGATCCGCATCGCCCGATCCAGTTCAAACGTATGGTCTTCGAGGCTGAGCTGAGCCAGCGCCCGGATCCTGCCGACGGGATCCTCGCTCGCGGCGCGCGCGCGATTGAGCAAGCCCTGGACGCGGTCGACGCTGAACGCCTCGGCGGTCGCGCCGAGATACGCGTCGAAATTCGAAAAATGATGATAGAAACTGCCGGTCGAGACGTTGAGCCTGCGGGTGAGCTGCGCGAGCTTGACGCCGGACACGCCGTGTTCGCGCAATATCTCCTGCCCCGCCAGGATCCAGTCGCGACGGCTCAGGCGCGCACTGGCTTTCCGTTGAACGGCAACAACATGGTTACGGGAAGTCGCGTCCTTCCTGGCCGCTCGTCCGGCCAGCCGCATCTTCGATCGCAAAAATGAACCTCGCGTCAGGGAGACATCCGCCAGATACAATGTTTGGGGCTATCGGTCCACGGGGCATCGCTCACGCGCGAAAGCTGTGGCGGCCGCATGCAGGCCGAACTGCCGTAGTAGCGGTGGTGGCCGGTGACGTCGTGAAGATCATCGATCCGCAGCGGGCCGGAGCAACGCGCCGCGTCGCTGATGACCATGGCCGCCCTGACGGGCGGGGCCGTGTTGCCGATGACGCTTGGAGTTCAATCCGGCCGTTTTGGCCGGCTGAAGACTGGGACGGACGGGCGGCCGGTTTTTCTCACGGGCGCGCGCGGATTTATCTCTGGGTGGCCAACCCGCTATTTTCCGGGTTCGCATCGATCGGGCCGTAAGCCACTGTAAGGATGGAATATTCACGCCTGTCCGGCTTGCGGTTTGCAGCAACCTGCCGGCGGCGCCTTCCAAGCACCGGGTCCGGGCAGCTACACTGGCAAACTGCTATATCCGGCCGGTTTAATGGATACGCCGGCACAGATTTGGAAAGGCGCGTCATGGCTTCGCAGGTCTGGTTGAAGACGTATCGTGAAAGCGGCATTCCCGCCCACATCGATCCGAATGCTCACCGCTCGGTCGTTGCCATGCTCGAAGCAGCGATGAAGACGAATGCCGGCCGGCCGGCGTTTCATTCCTTCGGGCAAACCCTGACCTATGCCGATGTCGACCGGCAGTCGCGCCATTTCGCCGCCTATCTGCAGAAGAAGCTCGGCGTGAAGAAGGGCGATCGCATCGCCGTCATGATGCCCAATCTGCTCGCCTTCCCGATTGCCTTCCTCGGCATCATTCGCGCCGGCGCCGCCCAGGTCAACGTCAACCCGCTGTATACGCCGCGCGAACTGGAGCATCAGCTCAAGGACGCGGGCGTCAGCATCATGGTGGTGTTCGCGGGATCGTCGGCGACGGTCGCGGAGGTGATGGCCTCGACCCCGCTTCAGACCGTCATCACCGCCGGGCCAGGCGATGGCAGCGCGGCCAAACTTCCGAGCCCGCCGGTCGATCCGCGCCTCACTGGCGCGCTTGCCTTTGCCGATATCCTGGCCGAAGGCGCAGCCCTCACCTTCGATCCGGTCGACCTCGACGGCGACGACCTGTTGTTCCTGCAATATACCGGCGGCACCACCGGACTATCCAAGGGCGCCGCGCTGTCGCACCGGAACCTGATCGCAAACACCGAGCAGTTCAAGGCGGCGATGAGCAGCAGTCCGCCCGCCAGTCACGATGTCATCGTCACCGCGATTCCGCTCTATCACATCTTCGCCCTGATGGTGAATTTCATCACCTATTTCTCGGTCGGCGCGGACAATTGGCTGGTCGCCAACCCGCGCGACATGGACGGTTTCGTGCAGACGCTCGATCAAGCGAAGCCGACCGTGTTCATGGGCGTCAACACGCTCTATGCCGGTCTGGTCGCGCATCCGAAGATCAGGGAGGTGGATTTTTCCAATCTTCGCCTGTCGGGCGGCGGCGGCGCCGCCGTGATCGCGGCCGTCTCCGACAAATGGAAGGAGATCACCGGCCAGTTCATCCGCGAAGGGTACGGCCTGTCGGAAACCAGCCCGGTGCTGACCTTCAATCCGATGTACTTGACGGAGTTCTCCGGCACCACCGGCCTGCCGCTGCCCTCGACCGACATCAAGCTGCTGGACGATGAGGGCCGCGAGGTCGCGCTCGGCCAGGCCGGCGAAATCTGCGCCAAGGGACCGCAGGTGATGCGCGGCTATTGGGACAAGCCCGAGGCCAATGCGGCGGCGTTTACCGCCGACGGCTACTTCAGAACCGGCGATGTCGGCGTGTTCGACGACAAGGGGTTTTTGAAGATCGTCGACCGGTTGAAGGACATGATCCTCGTCTCCGGCTTCAATGTCTATCCGAACGAGGTCGAGGCGGTCGCGACCGCCTGCCCCGGCGTGCTGGAATGCGCCTGCATCGGCGTGCCCGACGAGAAATCCGGCGAGGCGGTCAAACTGTTCGTCGTCAGGATGCCGAACGCAACGCTGACAGCCGAGGAATTGCTGGCGTATTGCCGCAAGGAAATGACCGCCTACAAGACGCCGAGAACCATCCAGTTCATCGACGCGCTGCCGAAATCCAATGTCGGCAAGATCCTGCGCCGCGAATTGCGCGACCGGGAGGCTGCGGGGAAGGCTTAACAACGCCTCCGGCTGACTAGACCTGCGCTTTCTCGTGCGCGGCCAGCGCTGACGTCATCAGCTTCGGCAAATTCTTCGCGTACGCTTCAATGAAGGTCGCATCTCCGCAAGCGTTGGGCGCGCGCGCGGCCTGCTCCGCGAGGCGTGCGGCCTTCGCCTCGCACTTCGCGAACAGGTGCCAAAACCAGTCCGGCTTCTGATGCAGCGCTCCTTTGTTCATCTTGATGACGGCAGCCCCTACCGCGCTCATCGCGCTTACGGCGCCTGCGCTTATCGTGCTCATGGCGTGTGGGCTCAGAATATCTTCGCGGGCGTTGGTCGCGGCGGCTTTTGTTTTTGTCGGCATGCTCAGCTCCCTGATGTGTCACTATAATATCTTGAACGCGCATCGGTGCCGGGAAGTTGACCGGAGATCACCCGATATGGGTTGCGGCCCGTTCTGGAATTCGTTCAGTTTGATTCTTAAATTTAGATGATGGCGAGCGCGTTGCGCCGGAGCGAGCGCTAGTAGAACTTATGAAAATGATGGATCGGCCCGTGGCCATGGCCGACGCTGAAGCGGTCGGCGGCCGAGATCGCGGCGCTGATCCAGGTTTTGGCGTTGCGGACGGCGGTCTCCAGGCCTCGCCTTTCGCAAGACCCGCCGCAATGGCCGATGACAGCGAACAGCCGGTGCCGTGGGTATTTCTGGTGGCGATGCGGGGTGCGGCCAGCGCGAGCGTCCCGTTGGCGTCGAAGAGATAGTCGATGCTCTCGTCGCCCTGCCCGTGGCCGCCCTTGATCAGCACCGCGCGGCACCCCATCGCCAGCAGCCGCTTGCCTTGATGCTCGACCGCGGCCTCGCTTTCCGCCACCGGCTCGTCCAGCAGGGCGGCCGCTTCCGGCAGATTGGGCGTGATGATCGACGCGCACGGAACGAGTTTTCTGCGCAACGCTTCAATTGCCTCCGCCGCCAGCAGGCGATCGCCCGAGGTTGCGACCATCACGGGATCGAGCACGACATGCTTCGGCGACCAGCGCTTCAGCCCGGCTGCGATGGCGTCGATGCTGGCAAGCTGCGCCACCATGCCGATCTTGACTGCGCCGACCGTGAGATCGGAAAACACCGCATCGATCTGCGCGGTGACGAACTCGGCCGGCACCTGATGGATGCCGCTGACGCCCGTGCGTGTTCTGCGCCGTCAGCGCCGTGATCACGGAGGCGCCATAGACGCCGAGCGCGGCAAACGTCTTCAGGTCGGCCTGGATGCCGGCGCCGCCGGACGAATCCGAGCCGGCGATGGTCAGCGCCACCGGGACCGTCATCGCCCGCCTCGCGCAAATGGTGTGTTCGGGGCCATAAATCTGTCCTAGCGCGCTCCGCTATTCCCAGCAAGTTGGCTTGCGTTGGCGGCTCATTTTTGGCCTTCTGATTTTAACGCGTTTTCCTGGCGCGAGCCGGTATCCACCTCGCTCGAAAACGCTATATTGCGCACAAGCACTTTCGGAGACGACAGCAATGGTTCCCTTCTTTGTCCAGTTCAAATGCAAGCTCGGCCAGTCCTATGCGGTGGCCAATGCGCTTGCGGAGGCCGAGATCGCCTCGGAGATCTACTCCACCGCCGGCCACTACGACCTGCTGGTCAAGTTCTACGTCGATAACGAGACCGACATCGGCCATTTCGTCAACGAGAAGGTGCAGGTGATTCCCGGCATCCAGGACACCCACACCATCATCACCTTCAAGGCGTTCGGCGGCCCATAGACGTGGACCGCGCGCGGCCATCCGGGGGCATCATGAATCGGCGAGACGTTCTTCGCATGGCGGCGGCCGCCCCGGCACTGGGATTGCCGGCGCGCGGTTTCGCCCAGACATCCGGCCCCGGGCCGGTCATGAGCGCGCTCAGCGCCTATATGAGCGCCGCCGGCGCGCGCGCCTTGCCGGCGGAAATCACCGAACACGCCAAATGCCATCTGCTCGATACGCTGGCATCGATGATATCAGGATCGGAATTGCCGCCTGGCCAGGCGGCCGAGCGTTACATCCGCGAACGCGGCGGCCAAGGGCGCGGCCACCGATCGCGGGTTTTGCCCTGACGGCGTCGACGATCGATGCCGCGCTTGCCAATGGCGTGATGGCGCATGCCGACGAAACCGACGATTCGCACAATGAATCGCGCTCGCATCCGGGATGCGCGGTGGTCCCCGCGGCGCTGGCGGCCGGCGAGGAATTCGGCATCGATGGAAACGGCTTCCTTCGCGCCGTGACGCTCGGCTACGACATCGGAACGCGCGTCGTCATCGCCATGGGCGGCGCCGCGTTCAGCTATGAGAGCAGCCTCGCCACGCACAGCATCGCGGGAAACTTCGGTGCGGCCGCCGCCGCATGCTGTGCCGCCGGCCTCGATGCGCGCCAGATGCGCTGGGCGCTCGACTATGCCGCGCAGCAATCCTCGGGGATTGCCGCCTGGCGGCGCGACACCGATCACATCGAAAAGGCTTTCGTGTTCGCAGGCATGCCGGCGCGGAACGGCGTCACCTCGGCGCTGCTGGTCAAATCGGGCTGGAACGGCGTCGACGATATTTTCTCCGGCGCCGACAATTTCTTCGCCGCCTATGCCCCGAAGGCGCAACCGGAGCGGCTGGCCGACAAGCTCGGCGAGCGCTACGAGATCGCGCAAACCGACATCAAGAAATGGACGGTCGGCTCGCCGATTCAGGGGCCGCTCGACGGCATCGAGGCGATCCGCCGCATGCGATCGTTCGAGGCCGACCAGGTGAAGCGCGTCAGCGTAAAGCTGGCGCCATCGGTTGCGAAGGTGGTGGACAACCGCGACATCCCCGACATCTGCCTGCAGCACATGGTCGCAATCATGCTGCTCGACAAGACCGTTTCCTTCCATGGCGCGCACGACAAGCCGCGCATGCAGGATGCGGCCGCCCTGCGCGAGCGCGCGAAAGTAAAGCTGGTGTACGACGAAGACCTTGCCAAATTTCTGCCGGCGCGCATCACGGTCGTCGAGATCGAGTTGACGGACGGCACCCTGCTCGCGGAGCGGATTTCGGCCGTGCGCGGCACGCCGCGCAACCCGATGACGCGCACCGAGGTGATCGACAAGGCCCGCGATCTCACTGCGCCGGTGCTGGGGCGCGAAAAATCGGAACGGCTGATCGAGACGATATTCGCGGTCGAAACCGTGACCGACATTCGCAGCTTGCGGCCGCTGCTTCAGCGCGGCTAATCTTGTACCGATCGCTGCGCAGCCGCGCACTTCCCTTGAAAACGGAGCGCCGATGCCGCAGCCCGAAATATCGTCACTTTTGACCGCCTGAAAGCCTTCATTGCGGAGGCGATGACGAAGCTCGGCCTGCCCGAGACCGATGCGCTGACGGTCGCCACGCTGATGGCGGAGGCCGATTTGCAGGGGTCCGACGGTCACGGCGTCACCCGGCTGCCGCAATACGCAAGGCGCATCAAGGCCGGCGGCTTCAACGTACGGCCGAACATCCGCGTCGTGCGCGAGCATGCTTCCACCGCGCTTGTGAACGGCGATAACGGCATGGGCCACCTCGTCATGAAGCGTGCCGCCGAGATTGCGATCGAAAAGGCGCGGACGAGCGGAATTGCGTGGGTCAATTCGCAATACAGCAACCATGCCGGCCCGGCCTCGCTCTATGCATCGATGCCGCTCGCCCACGACATGATCGGGCTGTATTTTGCGGTCGGCAACGCCAACCATCTGCCGCCCTGGGGCGGCCTCGACATGTTGCTGTCGACCAATCCAATCGCAGCCGCCATTCCGGCCGGAGCCGAGAAGCCAATCGTGCTCGATATGGCCACCACCGTTGCCGCCTACGGCAAGGTGAAAGCCAAGGCGCTGCGCGGCGAAACCATGCCCGAGGGCTGGATGATCGATCGCGAGGGCAAGCCGCTGACCGATCCGAAGCGCGCCGACGAGGGCATGCTGCTGCCGCTAGGCGGCATGGAGGCCGGCTACAAGGGTTATGGACTCGCCATGATCATCGGCCTGTTGGCGGGCACGCTGGGCGGTGCGGCGATGGGACGGGACGTGATCGACTTCAACCATGACGACGACAGCGTCACCAACACCGGCCAGGCGATCGCGGCGATCAATATCGCGGCGTTCGGCGACGTCGCCACCTTCAAGGCCAGCGTCGATGCGCTGGTGCGCGATATCAGAAACTCCGAGCGGATGCCAGGCGTCGAGCGCATCTCCGTTCCGGGCGAGCGCAGCCACGCCACGCGCGAAGCGCGCCGGCGTGACGGCATTCCGATCCCGCCCGCGCTGATGCGCGGTCTCGATCAGGTCGCGGACGATCTAGGGATGGTGAGGCTCGGTTAGGGCGCGTGCATCGGTGATCGACTTGGGACGCTTCATTCGATCAGCTCGTTGGCGGTCGCCAGCAACGTTGGCGAAACCTGGATTCCGAGCGCTTGCGCCGTCTTGAGGTTGATCACCAGTTCGAACTTGATGGGTTGCTCGATCGGCAAATCGGCGGGCTTCGCGCCCTTCAGGATTTTGTGCACGAAGATTGCTGCGCTCGCATGCATCTCCGCATAGTTGGGCCCGTAAGACATCAGGCCGCCCGCTTCGACCAGTTCTCGATAAGCGTACACCCCTGGCAACCGCTGTTGTCCGGCGAAGGCCATAATGCGATCGCGGCCGTGGAGAAATACGCGGTCCGCCAGCACGATCAGCGCTCCGGGCCGTTCAGCCAGAATGGCGGAAAACGCGTCATCAAGCTCACCTGAGGTCCGGACGCCCAACGACAGAACCTTCATTCGAAAGTCCTTGGCCGCGGCCTGCACGCCTCGTTCGGCCGCGACATGAAAAGCGTTGGCAGGGTTCCAGAGCACCGCGAAATGCGACAGCGTCGGAACCATTTCACGCAGTAGCGCCAACCGCTTGCCTTCCAGCTCTGGCGAGATCGAGGTCAACCCGGTCAAATTTCCGCCGGGCCGCGCAAGGCTCACGACAAGTCCGGTGCCTACGGGATCTCCCACGGCAACCATGACACAGGGGATCGAACTGGTTGCATTCTTGACGGCAAAGGCGGCGGGTGTACCGGCCGTGACGATCACTTCGACGCCAGAGGCGATCAACTCGGCAACCAGGGCGGGGAAACGCTCGTAATTGCCTTCCGCCCAGCGATACTCAATGGCGATATCCCGACCTTCCGCATAGCCGAGATCCCGCAATGCCTTGCGGAAGGGGCCGATCAGATTTGCCTCGAGTATCGCGGTAGAGTTGCCAAGAAAACCTATCCGATGAAGGCTTCCGGACGATTGCGCACGCGCAGACCCTGACGCGATAGCTGCGATGCCGCAAAACAACGAGATGAACTCGCGTCGTCGCATGCTTCCCCCAAGCATTAACCAGCAGTGTAGCCGCGATATTCGACCTCAGGAAGGAATTATGCGGGAATATTGGCCGGTGACCTCCGTTGACGGCGAGGCGGCGAGACCATTGCGAGCTGATGGCCACCGTGGACGCCATCACCCGCTCTTCTCGACCTTCTTCGGCCGCGGCGGGCCCTCGACGGCGGGAAGCGATTTCAGATAATCCGCCATCGCCGCGCGATCCTCCGGCGATAGTTGCGAGGTGTTCTTGATCACGCGCGCCATCGAGCCGCCGACGGAATCACCGTCCGGCATCTGCCCGGTCTCGAGGAAGTAGGCGATATCCTTGGCGCTCCATTCGCCAAGTCCCTTCTGCGTGATGTTGGGCACCCAGCCCTCGCCTTCCGGATTGGGTCCGCCCGCAAAGCGCTGCGCGCTGATGATACCGCCGAGGAAATTGCGCGGGCTGTGACATTCCGCGCAATGGCCGAGCGCGTTGACGAGATAGGCGCCGCGATTCCATTGCGCCGTTTGCGCAGGATCGGCACGATACGGCCTGCCGCTCGTGAACAGCCATTTCCAGATTCCGACATTGCGTCGGATGTTGAACGGAAACGGCAAATCGTGGTCGGGCGCTTTTCCGGATACCGGCGCCAGCGTCTTCAGATAGGCGAAGAGGTCGCGGACATCCTCAGGTCTTGGCGTGCTCATAGGATGCGTAGGGAAAGGCCGGAAAATAATGGGTGCCCGCAGGCGAGGTGCCCTTAAGTACGGCGGTGACGAAATCGGCCTCGCTCCATCGGCCAATGCCGTCATTCGGATCAGGCGAGATGTTGGGGACATGGAACGTGCCGAACGGCGAAGGGATCGCCAGACCGCCGCCCAGCTTCAGGCGATCGGGCTGGTTCGGCACGGCGTGGCAGGAGGAACATCCACCCGCATTGAACGTTGTGAGACCGTTGGCGAGGTTCGGCGCATAGGCCGGCAGCGAACTGGAAGCGATCGCCGCAGGCGTCGTCAACCACCAGAAGATTCCGAAACCGCCAATGGCGGCCAGCAAGGCTAGCTGGAGAAGTCGTCGCAACATTTCATCGACCCGTCATGAGGTCTCTTCAACTAATGGCTAGTATGGCCGCACTTCCAGCCATTGGCTTCCATGAAATTTCGGCCGTGCAGCGCAATTTTGGGAATAAATCCGGAAAACCACTGTTTTGAAACTGACAGCGTCGTTTAACGTCAACAGGGAGAAAACCATGCCGAACAAGACCATGCTTGCCACGCTTGCGCTGGGTGCCGCCGTTGCATTCGCAGGCCCCGCCTTCGCCGACAAAATGAAGGCTGCGCTGGACGGCAAGGCCGAAGTGCCGCCGAACGCCAGCGCCGGCACCGGCACCGCCGACATCGACTATGATCCCGCCAGCAAGAAGCTGAGCTGGAAGGTGACCTATTCCGGCCTCTCCGGCCCCGCCACCGCCGCGCATTTCCACGGACCCGCCGAAGCCGGCAAGAACGGCGGCGTTGCCGTTGCGATCCCGAACGCCACATCGAGCCCGGTCGAAGGCAGCGCGACGCTGACGGATGCGCAGGCCGCCGATCTCGTGGCCGGAAAGTACTATGTCAACATCCACACCGCAGCCAATCCGGGCGGCGAAATCCGCGGCCAGGTGACGAAGTAACTTCCAACGGCGGTGACGACTTAAAACTTCGCACCGAGTGACGAAATGAATCTCGCACCGGTGACGAATACTTCGCACCGAGGTAACCAAGTAACCCTGACGAAGTAGCATGTCACCCGGGACACCGACGTAGCTCGATACCGGCGCGAGAAAGCAAAAAAGAGGGCGGACGCTTTTGGCGCCCGCCCTCTTTCTTTTGTTCAAACTGAAATCAGCTGTTCTTGAGGCGGAATCCTTCGTGGCAGCCGCCGCATTCCTTGCCGACGGCAGGGAAATTCGCCTTCAGCGTGTCGGCATCCTTGATCTTGGCCTTCGCCTCGCTCACGGCAGCGGCAAAGCTCGCGATCTTGGCCGCGAAACCGGCCTTGTCTTCCCAGATCTTTGGCGAAGCGCTGAAATCGCCGTCCGGCTTCAGACCCTTGGCGCTATCGGGAAACAGCGTCGGGAGTTTCTTGGCGGTATCTTCAAACTGGGCCAGAGCGGCATCGATGGTGGCCTGATCGTAGGGCTTCTCGCCCTTGACGATCGCCGCCACCGCGCCCGCGTTCCTGCCGTTGCCCTTCATCAGGGTCTGGACCTCCTTGACCGCGTCCTGCTGCGCCACGACCGCACCGACGCCGAACAACAACGTTCCAACAACCATCAAAACGCGCTTCATTGGCTCAATCCCCCTGTTTTCGCTGACCCGCGGAACGCGCGGAGCCGCCTGTTTTTGCCAACACCGGGGGCCGCGTTTCATTCCGCAGCCCGCGGCAAAATATCAGAGATTATGCCGCCGCTGCGCCTCGCGGATCGCAACCCAGACCCGTTCGGCGGTCGCCGGCATGTCGATGTGATCGATCTTGTATTCGCGCCACAGCCCCTCGACGATCGCGTTGACCACCGCCGGACAGGAGCCGATCGCGCCGGCCTCGCCCGCCCCCTTCACCCCCAGAGGATTGGTCGTGCAGGGCACGTTGTGGGTCTCGAAATGGAATGACGGGCCATCGGCCGCACGCGGCAGCGCATAGTCCATGAAAGTACCGGTGACGAGCTGGCCGTCGCTGGAGAAGACCGCCTGCTCCATCAGGGCCTGGCCGATCCCCTGCATCGCGCCGCCATGGACCTGGCCGGCGAGCAGCAGCGGATTGAGCGTCACCCCGAAATCGTCGACGATGACATAGTTGACGATCTTGATGATGCCGGTGGCGGGATCGATCTCGACTTCCGCAAGGTGCGTGCCGTTCGGATAGGTACCGTCGGCCTGGGCGAACGTCGCGCTGGAATTCAGTTTTGACGGATCGACGCCGGGACGCTTTGCGAGATCGGCAAAGCTTATCGAGCGGTCGGTGCCGGCAATCCGGATCCGGCCGTCGCTGATCTCCAGGTCGCCCGCGCTGGTTTCCAGCGCTTCGGCCGCGATCTCCTTCAGCTTGCCGCCGAGATCATGGGCCGCCCGCTGCACGCTGACGCCGCCGGTCGGGATCGAGGCCGAACCGCCGGTGCCGAGCCCGGTGGCGATCTTGTCGGTGTCGCCCTGCAGGATGTGGACGCGCTCGGGCGGCAGCCCGAACTGCTCGGCGATCAGCTGCGCATAGGCGGTCTGATGGCCCTGCCCGCTCGACTGGGTGCCGATCAGGATCGAGACGTCGCCATTGGGATCGAGCGCGACATTGGCGGTCTCTTCGCCCATGGTGCCGCAGACCTCGACATAGCTGGCGAGCCCGATGCCGCGCACCAGACCTTGCTTCTTCGCCGCCTTGGCGCGCTTCGAAAACTCCTTCCAGTTCGCAACTTCCATCGCGCGCTTCATATGCGCGGTGAAATCGCCGGAATCGTAGACCTTGTCGGTAATGGTCTTGTAGGGCATCGCCTTCGGCGGGATGAAATTCTTGCGCCTGATCGCATCGGGCGTCATGCCGAGTTTTCGCGCCGCGGCATCCACCAGCCGCTCGATCACGTAAGCGGCCTCGGGGCGGCCGGCGCCGCGATAGGCGTCGACCGGCACGGTGTTGGTGAATACCGTGCGGACGCGGCAGTGGAAGGTCCTGATGTCGTAGAGGCCCGGCAGCATGCCGGCGCCGCCATGCGGAATGTAGGGACCGAAGGTCGAGAGATAGGCGCCCATGTCGCCGATCAGGTCGACATCGAGCGCCAAAAACTTGCCGTCCTCGGCCAGCGCCATCCGCGCTGTGGTGACGTTATCGCGGCCCTGCGCGTCGCCCATGAAGTGGTCGGAGCGATCGGCGGTCCACTTGATCGTCTTCCGCAGCTTCTTCGCCGCGACCGCGAGCAGCGCATACTCCCGGTACGGAAACAGCTTGGTGCCGAAACCGCCGCCGACGTCGGGACAGATCACCCGCATCTTTTCCAGCGGCATCTTCAGCACCATGCCGGCGATGATCTCGCGCAGGCGGTGGCTGCCCTGGCTGCCGACCGTCAGCGTCAGATGATCGCGCTTGGCGTCGTATTCGACGACCGCCGCGCGCGTCTCCATGAAGTTGGTGATGACGCGCGGATTGACGATCGACACCTGGGCGACCGCATGCGCCTTGGCAAACACGGCATCGGTCGCCTTCTTGTCGCCGATCGGCACGTCGAACAGGATGTTGCCTTCATGCTTGGGCCAGACCTGCGGCGCGCCCTTCTTGACGGCATTGACGACGCCGACCACGGCGGGCAGCGGCGTCCAGTTGACCTCGATCGCCTCGATCGCATCGCGCGCCTGGTCGATAGTGTCGGCGACCACGAAAGCGACGGCGTCGCCGACGTGACGAACCTCATCCTTGGGCAGGATCGGATAGGGCGGACCGGTGAACGGATCGACCTCAAAATTGAACAGGCACGGCAGATCGCCGAGATCCCTGATGTCGTCGGCGGTCAGGACCGCGCCGACGCCCGGCATCGCGCGGGCCTTGGCGACGTTGATGGTGAATTTCGCGTGCGCATGCGGCGAGCGCAGCATCAGCGCATGCATTGCAGGCTGCGGCGAGTGGTCGTCGGTGTAGCGGCCCTTGCCGCGAATGAGCGCGTCGTCTTCCTTGCGGAGGACGCTTTGACCGACGCCGAATTTGACGGGAGCTGCCATCATATCTCCAATTATAACCGTGATTTCCACGCCATATTGGCGTGGTTCGCGGGGAAGCGCAAACGGCTTTAGCCGCGGATCAGCGAGAAAATCCAGCCTCGGCCGAACAGCAGCAGGATGGAAAGAAAATAGACAAAAGTACCGGTCGCGATCAGCAGCAACAACGCGGTTTCGTCCCTGAATGCGCTCATTTGCGCGAAATAGACGCCGGCAAATCGCGCCGTCAGCCAAAGCGCCGCAGCAAGCAAGATGCCGGCCACCGCGAACTTGCCGAGCGATTTGATCCATTCGCGATCGAGGTCGAGAAACCCTCTTCGCACCGCAAAAAACAGCACCAGCAGGAGGTTGATCCAGGCGCCGACGGCGGTTGCCAGCGCAAGCCCGATCTGGGCCAGTGTCCCCATCAGCGCCAGCTTCAGGGCGACATTGACGGCGACGCCGGTCAGCGCCGCCTTCACCGGCGTGGCGGTATCCTTGCGCGCATAGAAGGTTGCTACCGCGCTGCGGATCATCACGAAGGGAATGAGGCCGACGGCGTAGGCGGCCAGTGTCGCGCCCGCGCTCGCGGCATCGGCTTTCGAGAACGCGCCGCGCGCAAACATCGCGCGCATGATGACGTCAGGCACGGTGAGGAAGGCGGCGACGAACGGCACCGAAAACAACAGCGTGAAATCGAATGCGCGCCGCTGCGCCCTCGCAGCACCTGCATGATCGTCCGCGCTCAGGCGCCGCGACATTTCCGGCAACAATACCGTACCGATGGCGATCCCGATCACGCCGATCGGCAGCTGGTTGAGACGGTCGGCGTAATACAGCGCCGACAGCGCGCCGGCGGCAAGAAATGTCGCGATGATGGTGTCGGCGAACAATGCGATCTGCGTTCCCATCGAACCGATGGTCGCAGGCCCGAGTGCGCGAAAGAACGCGCGGACGTCCTCGTCGAGCTTGAGCGGAGCAAAGCGGGGCAGGATGCCGCTGCGCGCCGCATCCTGGGCCAGCAGCACATATTCCAGAACGCCCGCAATCAGGACGCCCCACGCCGCGGCATAACCCGCGCCAGGAAAGAACGCCGCCAACGCCAGCGTCGCCATCATCGACAGATTGAGAAAGATCGGCGCCGCCGCCGCACTGGCGAAGCGGTGCATGACGTTGAGCATGCCGCCATAGAGCGTCACCAGCGTGATCAGCAGCAAATAGGGAAACGTGATACGCGTCAGCGCGATCGCGAGTTCGCCGCGAACCGGATCCTCGGCAAACCCCGGCGCCAGTATGGCGATCACCTGCGGCATGAACAGCCAGGCGACAACGAGCAGGACCAGTTGCGAGAGAAACAGCAGCGTGAAGATGCGGTCGGCGAACAGCCGCGCCGACGCCTGGCCGCGTTCGCCATGGACATGGGCATAGGCCGGCACGAAGGCGGCGTTGAAGGCGCCTTCGGCGAAGATGGCGCGAAAATGATTGGGCAGCCGCAGCGCCACGAAAAACGCATCCGCCACCGGCCCCGCGCCGAGGATCGCGGCCAGCATGATGTCGCGCGCGAATCCGGTGAGCCGCGAAAGAAGCGTATAGCCGCCGACAGTGAAAATGCGCCCGAGCATGGTCCGTTTCTATCCTATGAAACGGCCCCTCAAAACGGCGAAATCAGGCCCGTTGCCTTTTTGGGCATGATCTTTTCCGAAAACCGGTGCCCACCTTTCGGTATCATGCCTCAAGTGCGCCGCGCACAGCCTTGATGATCCGCTCCTGCGTCGGCTCGTCGAGATAGGCGTGCATCGGCAGGCTGATGACGTCGTATGAGAGCCTTTCGCTCACCGGCAGGCCGCCGTCGGCGACCGGATAATCGCCGGAAAGCGGTCTGCTGATGCATCGACTTGGCATAGTAGATCGCGGTCGGTATGCCCTGCGCCTTCAGGTCAGCGGCAAAACCATCGCGGTCGACGCCGTCAGGCAGGCGGATAGTGTACTGCGCCCACATCGAGGTGTATCCGCGGCGCAGCCGCGGCACGGTGACGACATTGTACCAAGGCCGCGCGTATAGCGATCGGCGATCTCGTTGCGCGCCTCGATCTCGTCGTCGAAGATTTTCAGTTTCTCGATCAGGACCGCCGCCTGCATGGTGTCGAGCCGGCCGGTGATGCCAAGCCGGACGTTGTCGTATTTGTCGGAGCCCTGGCCATGCACGCGAATGCTGCGGAGCGTGTCGGCGAGGCTGTCATCGTCGGTGAAGATCGCGCCGCCGTCGCCGTAGCAGCCGAGCGGCTTGGCGGGAAAGAAGCTGGTCGCGGTGGCATCGGCCGAAGGTGCCGAGCTTGCGGCCCTTGTAGGTGGCGCCAAAACCCTGCGCGGCATCATCCAGCACAAACAGGCCTTCGGCCGCGCGCAGTTCGCCGATTCGCGTCATGGTCGGCGCTCTGCCCGAACAGATCGACCAGGATCACGGCCCGCGGCTTGCAGCCCGCGCTTGCTCTTGCGGTCGCAATCGCCGCGCTTGAGCGAGGCGCGAGATCCATGTTGAAGGTCGCTTCATCGACATCGACGAAAACGGCGTCGCACCGATCAGCGCAACCGGCTTCGCCGGTCGCGCAGAAGGTAAATGACGGGCACAGCACGGCATCGCCCGGACCGACACCGTCGCCATCAGCACCATCAGCAGCGCATCGGTGCCGCTGGCGCAGCTCACGACATGTTTGGCGCCGCGAATAGGCCGCGAGCTGCGCCTCCAGCGCCGTCACTTCCGGGCCGTTGATGAACTGGCAATGGGTCGAGCACGCGGGAAATGGCCTCATCGATCGGATTTGCCGAGCCGCCGGCGCTGGGCGGCGATGATCGATGAAGGGGATGGGTTCTGGACGCATGTGCTGGTTCATGGTGCCTTGTCGAGTCTGCAATTATCGGTTGAGACGATCAGCCGGCGATGCGGCGCGGCCCCTTGCGCGCGGTGGAGGCCGCAGGCCGCGCGGGCGATTCGAGGCAGCGGATCGCAATTTCAAGGCTCGCCACGCCTTCGTCGCCGGAAACCGCCGGCGTATTGCCGGTGCGGACGGCGTCGAGGAAGGCGATCAGTTCGGCGCGCAGCGGCTCGTCATGGCCGACCGGCAAATGACGCATCGAATAGGCGCCGTCGGGCTGGAAGCCGAAGCACTCGGTCACCTGGCGCGTCAGCAGATCGCCCATGACATATTTGCCGCGCGTCGCAACGGTGACGTTGCGCGCCTTGAACGGCGTCAGCCAGTTGGTGTTGATATGGGCGAGCACGCCCGAGGCGGTGCGGAATTGCAGCAGCGCGATGTCCTCGCGCTCGGCGACCGCGCTGGAGAGCTGCGGCTGCACCTCGACGATGTCGGATTCGGTGAAATAGCGGATCAGGTCGATATCGTGCACGGCGAGATCGATGACGACGCCGACATTCGACATCCGCGGCGGAAACGGTCCGACCCGGGTGATGGCGATGGAAAGGATGTCTTCGCCCGAGATCGCCTGCTTGATCGCGGCGACCGCCGGATTGAAGCGCTCGACATGGCCGACCATCAGCGTGACGCCGGCGCGGCGCGCGGCATCGACGATGTCCCGCCCCTCCTGCACGGTCGACGCCACCGGCTTCTCGACCAGGATGTGGATGTTGCGGGCGACGCAGGTGAGCGCAATCTCGTGGTGAAGATGGGTGGGCGCCGCGATCGTCACGGCATCGACGCCCTCCGCCAGCAGCGCATCGAGGCTTTCGAACGCCCGGCAGCCGACCATCTCGGTGGCGCGCACCCGATGTTCCGGCAACGGATCGACGATACCGACCAGCGTGACCTCGGGCAGACCCGCCAGCACGCGGGCATGGTTGCTGCCCATCACGCCGGCGCCGATGACGCCAACGCGCAAGTCGCGCCCCTCGCCGGTCTTCGCGCCAGATCCGGACCCTTTAGAACTCATATTGTCGACCCCAACAGACTTTTCGACAGTTGCACCCCGGCGGTTCTCTAGCACGCCGCCACAAATGTGGCGAATGCCATCGATCCTTTCCGGACACGTTTTGATTCAAAGAGTTACAGCCAAAAACGCCATAAAGAAGCGATTTCGGACGGGCTCCTTCGGGGCTTAGGCCACCGCAATATGGAGGAATTAAGTGCAGCGCAGGATGGCCCGCGGACGGGTCGATTCGAAGGCGCGGCCTAACCGCCGGAAAGGCTTTCCTTCAGCCGGATGACCTGGGGCCGCAACTGTTCGCAGTTGAGTTCGCGCTCGAACTTGACCACGTCTTCGCGCGACTGGCTGGCGCGCAACCGGGCCAAAGTGGCCCTTTCGTCGTCACAGGTCCGAACCTGCGCTACCGGGCTGGTCGGAGCCGGCGCCGGTTTCACCTCGGTCGGACGCTCCGCAGGCTGAACCGCGGGGGCATTGGCGACCTCCGGCTGTTCCGGCTTGGGCGGATCGGCCTTGGGCAGATCGCGTCGCTTGGAGATCAGTCTTGAGATCGGTCTTGGGCAGGCTTTCGCGCAACCGCACGATTTGCGGGCGCAGCCGCTCGCAGCCGAGGTCACGCTCCAGCACAGCCAGGTCGGCCAGCGACGGATTGGCGCGGATTTTGGAGAGCCTCGCTTCATCCTGCTTGCAGACGGGTCCGTGATCCACCGTCGCGACGGCAACCTTCGGCGGCTCGGCCGGCGGCTTCGGCGCGGCTTCCTGTTTTGGGGCAACGGGCGGCGGTGCCGGTGGCGGCGCGACAACGACGACCGGCGGCGGGACAACAATGGCCGGCTTTGCAGGTACCGACGGAGCCGTGACCGACAGGCGCGGCATTGGCGACCGAAGACAGGCTCTCCCGCAGCCGCATCACCTGCGCGCGCAGTTTCTCGCATGTCAGGCCGCGCTCGAACTGAACGACGCCCTCAAGCGACGGGTTGCTGCGCAAATGCGCCAGCATGGCGCCGTCGCGTTCGCAGGGGTCTGCCGGCACCGGCGCGGCCTGGGTCGGCGGCACGTTCCTGATATCCGACGACAGGCCGGCGAGCGACGGATTGGCCGGCTCCTTGCGGTCGACGCTGGCGATCCTGGTGCGCTGCTGCTCGGCCAGCACGCGTTGCGCTTCCTCGCGCTCCTTGCGCTCGCGCTCGGCCGCGAGCCTGACGCGCTGCTCTTCCTGGGCCTTTGCCGCCTCGCGATCCCTGCGCTCTTTCTCGGCGACCAGCCGCAAACGCTGCTCTTCGGCGGCTTGCGCTACTTCGCGTTCTTTCCGGATTTTTTCGGCGGCGGCCTTCGCGCGCAGATCTTCCTGCCTGCGCAGCGCCTCTTCCTGCTCCGCCATCCTGCGCAGCATCGCTTCGCGTTCGGCCTTGCGCTGCTCCTCGGCGAGCCGCGCCGCTTCCTGCTGCCGCGCCAGTTGCTGCTGGCGTTCGCGAACGGCAGCCTCGATGCGCTGGATCCGCCCCTGCGCCTCGGCGACGTAGCTCGAGGTCGGGAACTTGGCGATGAAATCCTGCAGCGGCGCGGGATCGGGCGCGTCCTTGATCTTGTCGAACGCAATCCGGTCGGTCTGGTTGAGATAGTAATTGCTCAGCAGCGAGACATAGGTCTCCGGCCGCTGGCGTCCGCCGGTCTGGGCGTTGACGTCGGCGGCGACGCGCCGGAACAATTGCTCGATTTCGAGGCCGGGCTCCTTGAGCCGTTTCAGGAACGCGCTGGTGAACGGGCTGTTGCGGCCGTCGCCGTCGGCGGCGACTTCATCGGCCGCGGTGGAATAGGCGACCACCATGCCCTGCGCCTTGTCGATCTTGGCGAGCCCGCCGCGCACCGCATCGATGCTGCGGTTGCCGGCGGCCTTCTTGCGGCGAAGCGCGTTGACGATCGGGTTGTTGCGGCAGGCATCGAGGATGACGATCTTGACGCCGTCGCCGCGGTCCAGCGCCGCGCGCACGTCGTCGAGCGGCGTCATCTGGTAACGGAAGCTGATCTCGTCCTCGACTTCGGCATCCGTCGGCATCAGGAAATTGCGGCCCTGATACTGGACCGCGTGACCGGCATAATAGAACAGCGCCGCATCGGCGTCGGTCGCCAGCCTGGCGAACTTCGCCATGTTCAGATCGAGGTCGCGCTTGTTGGCGTCGATCGCCTGCAGCACCTCGAAGCCGACGCGCGCGGAGCGCCGCCGCGACATCCTCGGCGTCGTTCTTCGGATTGGCCAGAAACAGGCTCGCATTGCTGTAATGCGAGTTGCCGACCACCAGCGCGACCCGCCGGTCAGCCTTCGCATCGCTGATCGAACAGGCCAGCAACACAAAACCGTACAGCGCTGCAATCCAGATCGGCCGAAATGTACTCATGCCAGGCTCCGGTCGCCCCTCTCCTCTAGTACTAACGTCGATGCTTGCGATACCGCTTCGCCGGCGCACGGCCCGATGCGTTGACCGTCACCGAAATCTGCTCCGAAAAAATCGGCGGATCGTGCGGGACATGGTTCTCGTCGGCCAGCAGCAACTGCAACGTATGCTTGCCCATCGGCAGCGTGATCTTGGCCTCGGTCTGGCCGGCGCCGAAATGCAGATGGTTGAAGTCGCTCGGGATCGGCTGGTCGAACGCGGGCAGTTCGGTGTCGACCAGCAAGTGGTGATGACCGGTATTGACCTTCTCGAAGCCGGCCGGCGCCACGCCCATGCCGATCAGGCCGAAGCGGACGACCGGCGTCGGCGTGACGTAGCCGCGATTGGTCGGATAAACGAAATACACTTTCGCGCCGGGCGGCGATTTATGGCGCCCCGCGCTGGAAGCGGTCGGAGCAGTCGGAGCGCTGGTTGCCGCTGCCGCGGGCGCCTTGCCGGCGGCGACAACGCGGACCTTGATCCGCTCCGAGACCAGCGGAATCGTATTCGGAACGTGGTTCTTGTCGCCGAGCACGAGTTGCAGCGTGTGCTCGCCTTCCGGCAGGGTCACTTCGGCCTCGGTCTGGCCGGCGCCAAAATGCAGATGATTGAAGTCGCTCGGAATCGGCTGATCGAGCGGCGGCAGTTCGGCGTCGATGATCAGATGGTGGTGCCCGGCATTCTCCTTGTCCGAACCGGCTGGAGCGACGCCCATGCCCTTGAGACCGAAATTCACGGTGAAGGTGGTCGGTACCGTCTGGCCGTCCTTGAGACCCACGAAGTAAACCGCCGCACCGGGCGCTGAGGGAGAGGGCCCGCCGGATGGCTTTTGCTGGCCGTGGCTCGTTCCGATCGTTCCTGCCAGCATCAAAAGCGAAACTGCAATTCCGGTCGATACTTTCGAGAACACGCGCGCCTCCTAAAAATGACGGACAGGCCGGCTGCCAAATTGTTCAAATAATCAAGGACTCCAATACGACCGAGAAAGAATACACCGGAATCGCGCCAGTGAATATGATCCCCGGCACGGAACCCCGTTGCTGTTAGTCGTTGTTAATAGGCCTGCAGTTCAAACAGGTTTAATCCCACATCCGGTGACGATGGGGTATTTCAATACCATCTAACGAATGGACGATAGCGACACCTGGGCTTTTGATTTTATCAGGTGTTGCGGGCACGATGGATCAATGGGCGGAGCGTAACACGACCGGCGCAATTTCAGGCCGAGGGTACGATGGTCAGATTTTTTGCTTTTTTCATGGTGCTGATTGCGGCCGGCGCAACAGCGGCGCCGCTGCATAACGCAGCCGGTGACGTCAGAGGCGCCGCGCCGGCCGGGACCATTTTCATTCCGATCCAGGCGACCGCGGCCCCCGAGCCCGGCGAACTGTTCCGCGATTGTCCGGATTGCCCGGAAATGGTCGTGGTGCCGTCCGGCGAGTTCGAGATGGGCGGCAAGGACACCCCGTTCGAGGGGCCGCCGCACAAGGTCACCATCGCAAAGCCGTTTGCGATCGAACGTCGCGAAACAAGTTTCGCCGAGTGGGACGCCTGCGTCGCCGACGGCAAGTGCAAATACCGCGCGGACGATCACGGCTGGGGCCGCGGCGATCAGCCGGTCATCGACGTAAGCTGGGAAGACGCCAAGGCGTTTGTCGGCTGGCTGACGCAGAAGACCGGCCGCAACTACCGCCTGCCGAGCGAGGCCGAGTGGGAATATGCCGCCCGGGCCGGCACCACATCGACATTCTGGTGGGGCAAGGATGTCGGCAAATCGAACGCCAATTGCGACAATTGCGGCGACACGCCGCTGCACAAGACGATGCGCACGGGATCATACCGGCCGAACGGCTTCGGGCTCTACGACACGTCCGGCAACGTCTATGAATGGGTCGAGGATTGCTGGAACGACAACTACAAACAGGCGCCCAAGGACGGTTCCGCCTGGACGTCCGGCCAATGCCGCCAGCGCGTGATCCGCGGCGGATCGTTCGCCAACAAATCCAACACCGCCACCTCGGCCGCGCGCTTCCGCTACGATCTCGACGTCCGGTATTTCGCCAACGGTTTTCGTGTCGTGCGGGATGTTCAGTAATCTCGCGAGGTCCTTGATCGTCGCGGCTGATTGATCTCCGACAGCAACGACGATTTCTTTGATCAGATGTCGGGCCAGTTTCTCGCTGCGGCGTTCAAGACCTGCTTCCTCAAGTTGCCATCCTCGACAGTTCAGGAAATGCGCCCGTCGACTCCGTCGATCGTGCCCTGATCTTTCACGAGTGCTCGCGCAGGCAACTCTGATGGCGGCCATCCTCGGCGACTGTTGAAGGCGCCAATTGGCTTCGTTTTGCAAACTGACACGACCAGCTCAAGCGCCATGAACTCGGTCCGCTGGTCTTCGTTTTCGAAAAATACACTTACTGCGTGTATCTTCAAAACTACCCTCAATGGTTGAGTATTGGCGTAATCGTGAGTTTGAACGTGGCTTAATTAGTTGGTTCAGTAAGTTGAAAACAACGAATACTATAATACTATTGTATAATTGAAAATATATAAAATAATATACTTTCAAATATCACTTTTGTATTCAACATAATCAATATAGGAGATAATAAATTGTCTAAATCTAATCCCTCGAAAAATGCCCTCACACACGGTTTTTACGCCACCGACGTCGTTCTCGCCTGGGAAGACCCGAAGGAGTTCAGCAAACTTCATGAAGCCCTTCGAGATGAATATTGGCCCGACGGCTTCTCAGAAGAAGCAGCGATTTTCGATATGGCTACTTGGTACTGGAAAAAGCGCCGACTGAACGTCGGGTCACAACTGGCCTTCCATAGGCAGCAGGAGGCTAGCGCGATTGCCGAGGCCAGCAGCAACGGTTGGCAAGGTGTTGCCGATTATATCGCATCAATCCAGGGCGATGGCACGGCTGACTTGGCTCGCGCCGCGGTCAAGTCACAAACCGAAGCTGCCAAGTTAGTCTACGATACGATTAACGAGTATGTCGCGCGCATCGGTAAGCCCGATGACGCGACAGCGGAAAGCAAGGAGAAGGAGAGTGATGCCGTTGTGCTCAAGAGGCTCGAGGGACTCAAGGCGTTGCATAGACAGATGAATATCCCCAGCAGTGATCTGGTTCCGTTGCTTCGCGCCACTGAGGAATTCAAACTTAAGCAGAACGTTGCCGAGCAAGCTTACCGGCCGGATATTATGGAAAAGGAATTGAAGCTCCACGCCGAAATCGACCGGCGGATCGAGAAGGCGATGATACTGTTGGCGCGAGCCAAAGAACACAAGAAGTTTTACGGTGCCAAATCTGTTAACGCGAACCAGATCGAGGCAACCAAATTGCCTCCCAAATCGTCCCACCAATCCGACGGGTCCTGAGACACGGCCCGATAGGTTAAAGGCGGTCCATCGATCGGGGGGCGGGAAGGATACAAGACATTAGGATCCTACACGCCCCCAGTTGGCGTACGCCTGACCCCAGCCATCGTCGTCGATGAAGTCAACTCGTACCCTGGTCCAGCCGACGGCGAGAGCGTTCGCGCCGGTCACGGTGGGCGTCGTCAAGACTTCCCCACTTCAGTCTCGCCGTCCGCCCTGTTTCGGAAGCGCACACCAGCCCTCCCCGTTCTCATCGATGAACTCGACTCCGGCGGCTTCGAGCGCCTTGCGCAGCGTCGCTTCATTTGCCGGCGTCACTGGGATTTGGCCACAACAATTACTCGGAAGAATACATCGTTCGCAAGAAGTCAGCCTTCCGGCCTGATCATCAATTTGGTGGTAGCACCCGCGGCGTCAGAAGTATCACCGGTTCGTCGTCGGCGACGGCGCGGATCACGCCGTCGTGCTCCCGGTCGGCGCCCAACTCGCGATGGACCGCCCGTGCCATGATCGTGCGCGCGTGCGGCTCGAAGTCCGCGGGGAGTGCGGATGTCCACGCTCACTTGGCGTCCTTCTTCGGGAAGGGCGGCGGGCTCAGCCACTTCTTGTAGTCGGCGTGGCCCCAGCACCAGAGCAGGTCGACGCCCTTCGCGATGTTCGCGCGCGGTCCATTGAGCAGCGTCGTGACCGGCTCGATCGGGCGATAGAGGCGGAACGGCGGCTTGAACAGCGAGGCTCCATCGAGCGCCTCGTAGAGGCCAAGCGCTTTGCCCACATTGCACGGCTCCTTACAGAGATGCTTCTCGAAATCTCTCGGCGCGGTTGCGGATGTCGCGGCTGGCGGAAGGATCGGTGCTGCGGCGCTCGGTCATGATGTCGACCCCCGCCACGGGAGCCGCCGCGCAGATGAGCACGGAGCCTTCCTCGGCGCTCGGCGTCGCAGACCAGGTCGAGGCAGAGCAGGTTGCCATAGCCATGGATGTAGGCGTGTCCAAGTGGCGGCAGTCGCGAGACGCTGCGGGTGCGCGTCGTGTTTCATAACGCAAATGAAACCGGGGTCGTCGCTTCCACGACTTTCGGCTAGCAGGTTGTTGAAGAACCCAGCCGCGTTCGCAAACGTAGCCTGATGTCCATTTCGACGATGCGCCCAGCGGCCGGCATAGACCTTGGCGAAACCGGGCACCTTGGCCATTAGCCGGCCTCCGCTATCAGTTTGGTTAGCCGCACCAGATTGTGGCGGCGGCAGCGAAGGTAAAGGCCCATCCGACGCGATCACGGCCACGGAACCTGGACTTCTCTTGTCCGGCGATGGTCTTGATCCAGCCGAATGCCTCCTCGATTCGCTGCGGATGCGCTGGCTGACGGCATAGCCGCCGTGCCGGGTCGTTCGCCCATCAATCGCAGAACTGCGGCCGCTGGTGTTTTGTGCAACATGCGGTGTCACGTTCATCGAGCTAGCCGTCGTAGCGGTTGATCCGTCTGCGGGCGCTTGATCGTCGTAGCTCAAGTCCGACGCTACATTCGCCGTTTTAACCCGATCGTCCAGCTCGGTACCGCGACCGAGGTCCGAGACGATCAACTTTGACTTGCTCAAAAGAGCTGGCCATGCAGCAATCCAGAGATAAAATTGGCAACGCGGCGGCGGCGCTGGCGAAGGCCCAGGCCGAGATCGGCAATCCGGAAATGTAAAAGTCGCTGACTGCCCCAATCGAGTCCCCGTTTTATGTGTCCCGAAGTACCGGATATCCAACACCCGACCCCCGTCTGCATCATCACGCCGCTTGGAGTTTTGCTCTCTACTTCTTGGGTGGCAATTCATCGCCCTTTATCGGCGGTTTGCCAACACGGGCCCGCTTGAAGCCTTTCAGCGCCGTTGAGATAGATCGTACGCCGGCCCGCCACTGGCTTACCAGTGAAATGCTTGCTAGTCGAAGTCCATTCGTATATACATTGTATCTACGTTAGACTGGTGGAAGAAATGCCATGATCGTAAAATTTTGCAGGTGGGGGAACAGCCTTGCCGTACGCATTCCGCGGGCGGTTGCCGACGCCCTCAACGTCAGCGACGGCAGGCGTGTCGAAATTAAGGTCGAGAACGGAGCATTGGTCTTGCGGCCCCTCCTCAAGCCAACACGTAAGCCGCGCTACACGCTTGACGAATTACTGAGCGGAATGACCAAGGACAACGTACCGCAAGAGGTCGATTGGGGACCGCCGCGCGGCAATGAGGCTTGGTGACGTGGCGGCCTACTGTCCCGAAACAGGCGACATTATTTGGCTGGATTTTCTGCAATCGGTCGCCAACGAGCAAGCCGGACGGCGCCCCGCAATAGTGCTCTCGCCACGCGCCTTCAATGAGCTGACGGGTCGGTGCATGGCTTGTCCGATCACGCGGCGCGATCGCGATTGGAGCTTTCACGTCCCAATCCCGGAAGGCAACGAAATCAGCGGCGTTATCCAAACCGATCAATTGCGCAGCGCCTCATGGGAGGACGCGGATCGCGCTTCATTTGCCAGGCTCCAACAAGCGTTCTTGACGAAGTGCGGGCACGGCTCAGGCCGTTGCTCTCGCTCTAGCAGCTGGCGCAAAGGGGCAAATTACGATCGGCTATTTGCGGGGCTTATCTTTCGCGGGCATACACCGGGGCCACCGCCGTTCCCCGCACAAAAATGAATGATGTTGATCCACACCGCCCTTCAAGTTGATCGGAACAGGCTGCCTGATGCTGCCCTAGGCGTCCACGCCGTCGACCAACGCGGCCCCGCTCGCTTCGCGAACTCGGCGTCTTCGGAGGTGGAAGGGCACATCGGCCGGCAGGAACCGGCGCACAGACGCTGCACCATCGCCATGCTGAGCCCCAGTTGCACGCGCACTGCACACTCGACCGATTGAATTTTAATGCCGCTCCCGCTCCTCAGCCACGACCAGCTCCTCACGGCAAACTTTTTCGATTTCCGCCAGATCGTCTTGTGCAAGCTTCCAAAGCACATCTGGCGCGACGTGATCGTAAGCATGACGAAGAACATTGCCGATCCCTGCTACTTTTGGCCACGGAATTTCGGGTCGTCGTTCCTTTATGTCGTCCGTGAGATGACGACTCGCTTCGGAAATGATTTCAATTCCGCGCTCAACCAGCCAGCGCTTTTCCCAATTCTGTTCGAAAGCTTCAAGAGTCACGCCATCCAATACGCGACGAATGCGTTCGATCGCTTCAATGATATCAGCGAGACGTGGCGCGACGATTCGTTCGGTCATCAAAAAATCAGCACGGCGGCTTCTTCGATCCGCTTTCTTAACCGGGGATGCAAACTGTTGCGCGTCATGATATCAGTCTTGCCGCCGAGGATGCTGGCGGCACGCTCCTTCACGTCCATCAGCTCGAACAGACCGAGCTTGCCTTTTTCATGATCAAAAAAAGGTCAACGTCCGAATCGTCCCGGCCTCGTCACGCGCGGTCGAGCCGAACATATAGAGATGTTCGACGCCTAACCGCTTTAAGTCGGCTTCGTGCTGCTGCAATCGGCTTATGGCTTCGTCGCGTTTCATAACACAAATATAGCAAACTGGAGCCTTCGCTTCCACGACTTTCGCCTGACCGTCGTAGCGGTGGATCCGTCTGCGGGCGCTTGATCGTCGTAGCTCAAGTCCGACGCGACATTCTCCGGATCGGTTTATTTGCGGGGCTTTTCTTTTCCCGATTTTCGAAGCCTAACACCGGGGCCACCGCCGTTCTCGTCGATGAACTCGACGCCGGCATTTTCGAAAGCGCGCTTGATTACCTCGAGCGTCGCGCGTCGTGGCGCGCTCGTTCCGGCTTCCAGCTGATGAACCGTCACAACACCGATACCGGCTTCACCGAGCAAGATCCTGCTGGCTCCACGCTAGGAGCCCGCGAGCTGCTCTGCACTGGGCGGGATTGATCATGCCTCCCCATGCCGGATTCGCATGCCTTTTTACAAAACCGTAAAAAATCTATGGACATCTCATAAGCATATAAATTATATGTTTCTGAAGATTATCTATCATAGGAGGATCGACAATGAAGCCATTCAATTCACTTCGCGCGGACCGCCGTGCCTTTATCGGCGGCTCGGACGCCCGGATCATCATGGGCGACGACGAGGCCGCCCTGCTGCGGCTGTGGCGGGAAAAGCGCGGCGAAATCGAGCCCGAAGACCTCTCGACCAACCTGATCGTCCAGCTCGGCACCGTGACCGAGCACCTCAACCGGCACTGGTACGAGCGCAACACCGGCCAGGTCGTCACCGAGGTGCAGCGGCAGGTGTTTCATCCGGTCAAGCGCTGGATGGCGGCCACCCTGGACGGGATGGTCGAGGGGACCGGCGCGGTGTTCGAGGCCAAGTTCATGCTGCCGTGGTCGTTCTCGGAGGAAGCGGCGGCCGAGAAGCACATGGCCCAGCTGCAGCACAACATGTGGGTCACCGCCTCCCGGACGGCGGTGCTGTCGATCATTACCGGCGGCGGCAAATGGGTCGAAATGGCCATTCACGCCGATCCGCTGTACCAGCATCTGCTGATCACGGCCGAGAAGAAGTTCTGGCGTTGCGTACGAAATGGTGAAACCCCTCGCCTATTTGGCGTCGAGCCGCCGCGCCCTCGCTTGGAAGCGGTCCGGGTGGTCGATATGAGCGCTTCTAACTCCTGGGCGGAATTCGCCGCTGTGTACCGCCGGACCAGACCAGCATTCCAAGAGCACGAAGGTCGCGAAGGCGGACCTCAAGAAATTGGTACCGGAAGATGCCAAAGAAGCCGCGGGCCACGGAATTCGAGCCAAGCGGTCGAAGAGCGGCGCGGTCAGCTTCGAACTAATGAACATGGAGACGGCCGATGCACCGATCTAGCGAGACCATCGGCGCAATCGCCGCGGCCCTGGCCAAGGCCCAAGGTGAGCTCACCAATCCGGAGAAAGCTCTCAGCGCCACCATCCGGTCCCAGTTCCCCCGCGAGGGGGACCGAACCTTCCGCTATGCTTCCCTGGCCAGCGGCCTCGATATTGTCCGCAAGAGCCTGGGCAAGCAGGAGATCGCCACCGTCCAGACCACCGCGATCGACCAATCCTCCGGCCACATCCAGCTCACGACCCTTCTGGCACATGCCTCTGGCGAATGGATTTCATCGGAATGGCCGGTTTGCGCAGCCAGTGAAGTGGGTGCACCCCATCGCATGGGGGCGGCCCTCACCTATGCCCGGCGTTACGCATTGTTTGCACTGGTGGGCATTGCTGGCGAGGACGACCTCGATGCACCGGACCTCACCCTCCAAGCGGGGGACTTAGGGCGAAGCCCGCCGAAAAAGAAAAGCGGTCCCAATGGAGCCATGACGCAGACGCCCGCGAACGGGTTCCATGGATCCGGAAGGGCGCAAACGGTGCCGGCGGGCTGTTGCCCCCGGAAGCGTCAGCAATCCTGCGGGATCAGCTGTTGGACGACCTGACTGGGTTCGTGTCGCAGGACGAACCCGACGCCTGGGCGCTCCAGGCGTGGCCGAAGGCAAATACCTGGACGTCGGCGGATGGAGACGAGGTCAGACAGGCATTTCAGGCGCAGCTCGCCCGGCGATCCCAGGCCTGGACCTCGCGGAGCCGAACCGGACCCACTCCGGCCAACGCCAACGCTCATTCCCGCATCGACAAGAGTGTCCTGACCCTCCCAGAGGTGAAACGCCCAAGGACAAGCAGCACCTGCGCTTTGTGGCCAGGCTGCCCTGCCCCGTCTGCGGCCGTGAGCCCTCTCACCCCCACCATTTGCGATTTGCGCAATCCCGCGGTCTCGGCCTCGAGGTAAGTGACGAATTCGCCGTGCCGCTGTGTCGCGCGCATCATCGGGAGTTGCACCGGGCCGGCAAGGAAGTCGATTGGTGGGCGAGAGCTGGCATCGAGCCGATCGCCATCGCGCGTGGGCTCTGGCTCGAAACCCATTCGCTGATAGCAAGACGAACTCGTCAAGCGTACGCAGACATA
>CAVUNH010000033.1:0-323328 GCA_963742665.1 uncultured Alphaproteobacteria bacterium | reverse complement strand
GCGCGCATTGGTCACCGGCGGCGCTGGCCAGGACGGCTGGTACCTCATTGAACTGCTGCTGTCGCGCGGGTACGAGGTTTTCGCACATTCCCGGCGCCCGGTTGACCCTGGCTTGCACGCTGGCCGGGTTTCCTGGCACACCGGCGATCTCACCGACGAGACCTTCCTCAAGAACCTGCTGTCCAGTATCGAAGCCGGACGAAATCTACAATCTCGCAGCGGTGTCGCGGCCCGCATTGTCGTGGGACATTCCGATTGAGACCGCGCTGTTGAACGGCCTGGTCCCGCAGCGCATCTGCGAATTCATTCGCCGCGAACTGCCGGCGACGCGGCTGTTTCAAGCGTCTTCGTCGGAGATCTACGGCGATAGCCAGGCTCAACTGCAGGACGAGCAGACCCGAGCCAATCCGAAGTCGCCCTATGGAATCTCGAAGGCCTATGCGCACCAGATCATCGGCGCCTATCGTCAGCAGTACGGGCTGCACCTGTCCTGCGGTATACTTTTCAATCATGAAAGTCCGCGTCGTCCGCTCAGTTTCGTGTCGCAGAAGATCGCCCATGCCGCGGCGGCGGCTTCGCTCGGCCTGACCGAAACGCGCGAACTGGACGAACGCGGCAGGCCCATCCTGTCCGACGGCAAGCTGTATCTCGGCGACATCAACGTGCGGCGCGATTTTGGCTTTGCCGGGGATTTCGTCGAAGCGATGCGCCTCATCCTGCAAAGCGACACGCCGTCGGATTTTGTCGTCGGAACCGGACATGCGCACTCCATCGCGGAATTCTGCGAAGTCGCCTTCAGGGTCGGCGGTCTCGACTGGACCAAATTCGTCGTGGTTGATCCATTGCTGCTGCGCAAGGTCGACAGCCACTTTACGCGGGCGGATTCTTCAAAACTTCAGTCCGAGCTCGGTTGGCACCCGAAAGTCGATTTTCCTGCGCTGGTCGATATGATGGTGCAGGAGAGAATTCGCGTCTTGAAACTCTCGATGGCATCGACGGATGAAGGCCGCTAGCGAACTCCCGCACTGCGTGGGCACTGTGATTGATCGATACCTGGATCTTGACCGGAAGTTGTAAGAGCTATTGCATGAACATCGGCTTTGACATTTCCCAGACGGGGTCCGGAAAGGCGGGCTGCGGGTATTATACCCACGCGATGATCAAGGCCATGCTCGCGATCGCTCCACAGCATCACTACGCGCTCTATCCAAGCTTTGGAGATTTCTTCTTCGATCCCAAAATGCCGGTGCTGAATCCGTATGGCGGCGAGCATGTGAGCTATGGCCCTAGCCACCTGACGCGCGAGACTGCGCGCGCCTTCTGGAACCAGCCTGAACTAGAAGTGGCCCTCGGCCATCCCGACATCATCCATGCCAACAATTTCTGGACGCCGGTGCAGATCGCCTCCGGCCGGCTGATCTATACGCTTTACGATGTGGGGTTTACGGTAAATCCCGACTGGACCACCGAGACAAACAGAGTCGGCTGTTTCGACGGCATTTTTCGTTCGTCCGTGGCAGCGGACTGGGTCGTGGCGATCTCGGAATATTCGCGCGAGCATTATCTAAGGCTTTTCCCTCACTTCCCTAGCGATCGCGTGCGCGTAGTCTATCCGTGCTCGCGCTTTGAGGATTCAACTCAGGAGGGTTCACCGCCTGCGGCAGTGAAGCGTTTCGGCGCCGGCGAATTCTGGCTGAGCGTCGGCACGATCGAACCGCGCAAGAACCAGCGCCTGCTGGCACAGGCCTATGCGCGATACCTTGAGGTCGGCGGACGTCCGATCCCGCTGGTGCTGGCCGGCGGCAAAGGCTGGCTGATGGAAGATTTTCAGGAATACCTGGCAAAGCTCGGAATTTCCGATCACGTCATTCTGACCGGTTATGTCTCCGACAACGAGTTGATCTGGCTGTATCGCAATTGCTATGCTAGCCTTTATCCATCCGTGTTCGAGGGGTTCGGATTGCCGGTGCTGGAGGGCATGCAGTTCGGCGCGCCGACATTGTCCTCGAACGCAACCTCGATGCCCGAGGTGGCGGGCAACGCCGCGTTCCTGCTCACGCCGCACGATCCGGAGGTCTGGACGCAAGCCATGCTTGACCTCGCGTCTGACCAGGGCAAACGGCATCAACTGGCTCTCGCCGCGCGCGCGCGGGCGAAGCACTTCGATTGGGAACGCAGCGCCGCCTCGATGCTTGCGATTTACGAAGAAGCCATGCGCTTGCCGAAGCGGGCGAGCGTGAACCAAACCACGTCCCATACGGGCGACCCGCTCGTCGAGAATGTAGGCTGATGTCCAAGAACGACAGGATTTTCGTTGCTGGTCACCGCGGAATGGTCGGTTCAGCAATCATGCGCAAGCTGCAAAATCATGGATATACCAATATCGTCACGCGCGCCCGCAACGAACTTGACCTCGTACAGCAGGCCGACGTCAGGACATTCTTTGCCAAAGAGCGGATCGACCAAGTGTATATGGCCGCAGCGAAGGTCGGCGGCATTCTCGCTAACAATACCTATCCGGCCGAATTCATCTACGAGAACTTGATGGTCGAAGCCAACATCGTCCATGAAGCGTGGCGAGCCGGCGTCAAGAAATTGCTGTTTCTCGGGTCAAGCTGCATCTATCCACGACTGGCGCCGCAGCCGATGGCGGAAAACATGCTATTAACCGGCGTGCTGGAGCCAACCAACGAACCCTACGCCATTGCGAAGATCGCCGGCATCAAACTCTGCGAATCGTACAACCGTCAATACGGCACCGACTACCGCAGCGTGATGCCAACCAACCTCTACGGTCCGGGAGACAACTATCACTCCGAAAACAGCCATGTCATTCCCGGCCTGCTCCGACGGTTTCACGAGGCCAAGCAGAATGCTGCCCCTGAAGTTCTGATCTGGGGAACGGGCGCGCCGATGCGCGAATTCCTCTATGTGGACGATATGGCGGAGGCCTGTCTGCACATCATGGAGCTTGATCCGGACAGCTACGCGCGCAATACCCAGCCTATGCTGTCGCACATCAATATCGGTACCGGCGAGGACCTCTCGATACGGGATCTCGCCAAAACCATCGGCGAGGTCGTCGGTTATCAGGGACGAATTGCCTTCGACACCACCAAGCCGGACGGCACGCCACGCAAGCTGATGGATGTCGGACGCATGAAAAGTCTCGGCTGGCGACCGCAAGTCGGGCTTCGCGACGGGCTTGCCCTCGCCTACGCCGACTTCCTGGCGAGCATGAGACGCTGAGGATGTCGAAACCGCCCATCGTCACGATCGCGGTCCCTTCGTACAATCAAGGTCGCTTTCTCCAGGACGCGCTGACCTCCATTTTCGATCAGGGTTTGCCGGTCGAAGTCTTTGTTGCCGATGCCGGATCGACCGACTGTTCCCTCGATGTCATCAAGACATTCGAAAGCCGGCTGGCTGGCTGGCGCAGCCACCCCGATCGCGGCCAGGCTGCGGCCATCAACGAAGGCATCGCCAACGGCCACGCGCCCTATGTCGGCTGGCTCAATAGCGACGATACGCTTGCTGAGCGGCGGACTGAAGCGGCTGGTGGACGCGCTGGAGCGACAGCCGGGCGCGCCGGCGGCCTATGGCAAGGTGTGGAATTACGTGGAAGCCACGGAAGTGAAGCAACCGGTGTGGGTCGAGCCATTCAGCGAACGCCGCCTCGCCCTGCGCTGCATCGTCTCGCAGCCGGGAACGCTGGTAAGACGCAGCGCGTGGGAGGCCGTCGGCGGCCTTGACGATAGCCTGCGGATGGCGATCGATTACGATCTGTGGTGGCGGCTGTACAAGAATTTTGCGCCGCTGGAATTCGTCGATGAATTCGTCGCGCTCAATCGCGACCACGCCGATACCAAGACCAACACCCAGCGGCAGTTGCACTACCGCGAAGCCATGGCAATCGTCCGCAAATATCATGGACGGGTGCCGCTGAAATGGTGGATGGCGCAGCCCTATGCGGTATGGCTGAAAGCCGCTGCCAACGCGTTCCAGCGTTCCTGAAAAACGGCAGAGCCACGGCTCCGTTTTTCGATCGGACTACAACTTGAAGCCGGCGCCGGCGGCGTCATCGGCGAACATCTTCACGGTCGAGCGAATATTCGTCGAGGTTCTTGCCGCTCGCGATCTCGAACGCGATCGACGCCGCTCGGCCAGACCATGATAGGGCTATCATATGATTTGGGCCGACGCTGCAAGTGGTTTCATCGTTCGGAATTAACTCATCCTAAGTGGCTTGCCCGATTCCGCGTAAACCAGCGCTGACAAGAGGAAGACTGGATTTGAATCCTCGCCCCACCAATCAATTGCGAACCATAGTGGTCGATCTAACGCCGGTCCTTCCCGGCGGGGAAAACGGCGGCGCCAAGGTGTTCGTGCTGGAACTGCTACGCCGTCTCGCCGAGCGCGCGCCGAAAACCCAGTTTGTCCTGCTGACGCAGGCCGCCGCTCACAAAGAACTCGGCACCCTCGACCGCGCGAATATCCGGCGTGTGATGGTGCGTCGACCACAGTAAGCCGCCGGTTGATCGCCGGGAACAGAATTATCTTCCCGGCTACTGCGTCTCCTGCCGGAACGTCCGAGGCGGATTGTGCGGCGTGCGATCAACCGTCTGAAGCCGATGCTCCAGGGGCACAGTGCCGCACGTCCTACGGGAGCAGAATGCGGACCTGTTGTTTTGTCCGTTCACGGCGCCGACCTATTTCGAGCTTGGCGTTCCCACGGTCTCTGTCATCTACGATCTGCAATACAAGACCTATCCGGAGTTCTTTCCCGAGGCCGACGTGGCGCAGCGCGACCGCACCTTTGTCGATGCAGCGCGGCGCTCCACGGCGCTGGTCGCGATCTCCGAATATTCGCGGCAGGCGGCGATCGAACACGGTCGTCTCGATCCTGCCCATATCAAGACGGTGCCCCTGCATATTTCGCAGCACAGCCTGCGCAATGCCCCGCGAGACGAGTCGATCCTGGATCGGCTCCAGCTGGTTGCCGGGCAGTACCTGATCTATCCGGCGAATTTCTGGAAGCACAAAAACCACGAAATGCTGATGACGGCATTCGGCATCGCCCGCAGCAGCGGGCTGGATCACAATGTGCGCCTGGTATGCACCGGCGCGCCTGGCGCGCGACAACAATGGCTGAAGCAGGCCGCGGAGGGCCTCGGGCTCGGGGACCATGTCCTGTTCCCGGGGTATCTCGCCAATGCCGAGCTTCTGGCCCTGATTACCAATAGCGCAGGCGTGATCTTTCCGTCCCTGTATGAAGGCTTTGGCTTGCCGGTGATCGAAGCGATGGCAACCGGCGTGCCTGTCGCCTGCAGCAATGTCACGTCGCTGCCGGAAGTCGCTGGTGATGCCGCGATTCTGTTCGATCCCCGCGTCCCCGACGACATCGCCCGCGCGATGATTGCCCTCGCCCATGACAAGGACCTGACCGCACGATTGGTCCGTGCCGGAGACCTTCGCGCAGCGCAATTTTCGAACTCAAAGCTCATGGCCGAGCAATATTGGGAGATTTTCCAGCACGCGGCCGGGCTCGAATTTCAGTCGAATTTGCTGGTCGGCGTTCACGCCGACGGCTGGGTCGGTCCGAACCCGAAAGTGCAGGTGTCGGCCTCGACCCAAGCCCGAACCCTTGATTTCGAAATCGCGCTTCCGGGATGGGCACCGGTCTCCAAGGTGACCATGCTAATCCGGCAGGGCAGTGATAAAAAATCCAAGATCACCTTGTTGCGTGGCCGAGACGGAAAAGTCTCGGTCCCGCTGCCGCTGGCAGGCGGTTTCTTTGACATCGAGATGTCGCCCTCTTTCGTTCCGGCGCTAACAGTAGCCGGTGACGACCTGCGGGAATTGTCGGGCATCCTTGTGAAGTGCGAGATCGTGCATGCCGACGGCCAGCGCATCTCGTTGTTTCCAGAAAGCAGCTCGACATGAAGGTCAGTGTTGTCACGCCGTCCTACAATCAAGGACAATTCATTCAACGCACGCTTGAGAGCGTCGCCTCGCAGAGCGGGGCCGAGATCGAACACGTCGTGTTCGACGGCGGCAGTACCGACGACACTGTCGAGGTGCTCAAGCGTTTCGGCCACGGCGTCAACATGGATCTCGGATGAACGGATCAAGGGACAGGCTGACGCGGTCAACAAGGGAATCCGCGCCACCGACGGCGTAATCATCGGCTGGCTGAACTCGGACGACGTCTATTATCGCGAGGCGCGATTCGCGACGATTGTCGCACTCAATCGCGACCACGCCGACACCAAGACCATACGGCAGTTGCACTACCGCGAAGCCATAGCAATCGTCCGCAATTATCATGGACGGGTGCCGCTGAAATGGTGGATGGCGCAGCCCTATGCAGTGTGGCTCAAAGCCGTCGCCAACGCGTTCCAGCGTTCCTGAAAACGGCAGAGGGCTCTGCTCAACGCGCCGGCCATCGACGGTGCCGACCCGTGTCAACAACCTCAAGACGACTAATGGGGCGACTGTCAGTAAGGCTGGCCATACCGACAGTCAGCTACCTGAGGTCCGCCCAAATTTCTGGTCTGGAAAAGAGATTGAGCACGGCGCGATCTTTGGAAAAGAGATTTTGATTTGCTTTCCATAGCCGTATCGACCGCTTGCGAATCATGCGAGCGAGACATCCAGCCGCCAGTTAAATGGCGAGAATGTACGCTTGCTGAACGCTCAGGCCGTCGAAAGAGTAATCTTGCTCCAAGCTGTGGAAGCTCTTGTTTATCGGATTCTCGTAGCCTTGCTCTGTCTTGCCATCGCGTTTCATGAGTTCACGCAGCACCCGTGTCCCGAAATAGTAGACCGACGAGAACTGATCTACATAGTTGGTGCCTGGACTGAGTATCCGATGCAATGACGCCGCCGCCTCCGCATCATGGCAATTGTCCACGACTTCACGCGAGAGTGCCAGGCGTTGGTCGCCGATACCTCGCTGCCTGCTCCGCGGGTCGTGCGGGAACTCGATGCCCTATCACAGTTCGCCTGACAATTGTCTCCGACAACGGCACCGCAGAACCGGCTCTTCGAGGATAGCGTACGGCCGTCAGCTATTGCACGACTGTTAATCTGAAGTTAACAAGGGACCGCGGCAGGTGGTCCGTCGTCAGACGATTCGGGACTTGTCAGGGGTTTATTCAAATCGGGCCCGTCCAACGTTGATCCAGCCTAGGATCTATCCTAAAAGGCCGAAAACACAATACTCTCCGAATTTTTCCTGCCATTGGATCCACCGCGCTGGAGAGAATTCCGGCCCTTGAACCAAGAGATTCTTCCTTAATGTCGAAAAAGACCGCATTGATCACAGGCGTCACCGGCCAGGACGGCGCTTACCTTGCCGAACTACTGCTGACGAAGGGTTATTCGGTGCACGGCATCAAGCGCCGGACCTCGCTGATCAACACCGATCGCATCGATCACCTCTACCACGACCCGCACGAGCAGGGACTCGATTTCACCCTGCATCATGGCGATCTCACGGATTCATCCAGCCTGATCCGAATCGTCGAGGAAGTGCAGCCGGACGAGATCTACAATCTGGCGGCCCAGAGCCACGTCGCGGTCTCGTTCGAGGAACCGGAATACACCGCAAATTCCGACGGGCTCGGTCCGCTGCGCATTCTCGAAGCCATGCGTATCCTGGGACTGGAAAAGAAGTCGCGGTTTTATCAGGCGTCGACCTCAGAACTCTACGGCCTCGTCCAGGAAACGCCGCAGAAGGAAACGACGCCGTTTTATCCGCGCTCGCCCTACGCCGTCGCCAAGCTTTACGCCTACTGGATCACCGTCAACTACCGCGAAGCCTATGGCATGTACGCCTGTAACGGTATCCTATTCAATCACGAATCGCCGCTCCGAGGCGAGACGTTTGTCACCCGCAAGATCACGCGCGCGCTGGCGCGCATCAAGCTTGGACTTCAGGAGCGCGTGCATCTCGGCAACCTCGGTGCGAAGCGCGATTGGGGCCATGCGCGCGACTATGTCGAGATGCAGTGGCTGATGTTGCAGCAGGAGACACCTGAGGATTATGTGATCGCCACCGGCGAACAGCACTCGGTGCGCGACTTCGTCAATTTTGCTGCCGAGGAAGTCGGCATCAAGATTCGATGGGAGGGCAACGGCGTCGATGAGAAGGGCTACAACGTCGAGACCGGGCAATGTATCGTCGCCATCGATCCGCGGTATTTCCGGCCGGCCGAAGTCGAAACCCTGCTCGGTGACGCGTCAAAGGCCAAGCGACAGCTGGGATGGGCACCGCAAACCTCGTTCCGGGATCTCGTGAGCGAAATGATGCGCGAGGATCTTAAGCTCGCGGAGCGAGATGAACTCGTGAAGAAACATGGCTTTCGGTTTTTTAATCGCCACGAATGAGGCGATCTCGCCTCATTCGTGGTGCCAGGCCCGCAGAATTGGACCGGCGCCTCGAACGCGACGGCAAATTATAAACGCCCTCAGCTGACGAGGACGGTTTCGGGGCAACGACTTGCGCATTCTTCACACCTACAAGATCTATCGACCGGACATCGAAGGCGGAATACCAGCGGTCATGTCCAGCCTCGCGCAAGGCTCCGACCAAGACATCAGCCATTCTATCCTGTGCGCACGGCGTCGTGGCGCGGCGCGTCAATACGCGATAGAGGGCGTACCGGTCGAAGCGGTAGCATCGCTGGGCACGCTGTTTTCCACGCCGCTCGCGCCCGGTTATATTCCGGCGTTCGTGCGCCGTGCAGGATCGGCCGACGTCGTTATACATCACGCGCCGCTTCCGCTGAACGATGCCGCGATATTGCTGGGTCTGCCCGATGACGTTGCCTTGATCGTCTATTGGCACGCCGAGATCGTCGGCTATGCGCTGCTCAAGGGCCTGGTCGCGCCCCTGATCCGGAGGGCGTTGGCCCGCGCCGATCGTATCGTCGTTTCCGGTCAGCCGATGATCGACAATTCGGAGTTCCTCAGGCCGCACGCAGAAAAATGCGTCGTTCTTCCCTACGGCATGGATCTCGACTATTGGCGCACGCTGGATGCAAGCGAGCGTGCCGGTGCGGACGAGCTCCGGCGCCAGCAGCCGCGCCACATTGTGGCGCTCGGCCGCCTCGTTGGATACAAGGGCTACGATGTGCTGGTCCGCGCCATGCAGACCATCGATGGCTACGCGACCATCATCGGCGAAGGTCCGCTGCTCGCGGAGTTACAGCAGCTGGCCACCACGCTCGGCGTTTCTGATCGAATTCGGTTTGCCGGGCGCCTGACCCGCAGCGAGATCAAGCAACTCTTTTGTTCCGCGCAGGTCTTTGCCTTTCCCTCCGTCACCGAAGCCGAGGCGTTCGGGATTGTCCAGATCGAGGCCATGGCCGCGGGCTTGCCGATCGTCAACACACAGCTCGCAACCACCGTTCCGCTGGTCGCGCGGCATGACCAGGAAGCGTTGACTGTCCCGCCAAACGATCCGCACGCCTTGTCGCAAGCTCTGGGCCGCATTCTCGACGAGCCGGCGTTGGCCGAAAGGCTCGGCGCGGCCGGACGGGTACGGGCCAAAAGTGAATTTGATCAAGCTGTATTTCGTGCACGCATGGCCACCATTTACGAAGAGGCCGTACTGGCGCGTAAATATCGCGGGACCGCGCGGCGCTGAATTCCCCTCATCAAGGCCGTGATCAGCGCACTTTCAATGGAGGCAAACTTTTCAGGCTGGCGGTGCTGCCCCCGGATGATGCGAACCGTGCCCGTCACAGAGTTCGCGCCGCATCGACGGCAGCCTGGTCGGCGGCACTCTTGTCGCCGCGGCCTCGCAACCGCGCGGCGGAAACCGCCGCCCGCTCCGTGACGCGCACGATTTCGACGTGAGGATACGTTCCAGTAGCTGCTGCGGCGAAACGGCAACGATTTCCAGCCCTCAATTCTCCAGCCCGTTCTCAAGGGCGGATTAGCCGCCAGACTTCCTCGTTCGTGCAACATCGCACAGCAACAGCCAGCAACAGGCCATTCCCCCGGCAAGGCGCTTTGTTCCCGGCATCTGGGGAGGAAACGCGATGCCGCCACACCCCGTGAAACACCCAAGAAACGTTTCTTTCTCGGATCAAATGGGTTACCTAGGGGCCGCCACTGCCAGGCCAAATCTATCTGCGGGATTGTTCAACTGATGACTGCGATTCTTGACGACGGGCCTCAAAAACCCCTGCGTTCACGGCTCGTGACGCGCGGCGGTACCGGCTTTGCCGTCGGCACGGCACTGTCCGATCTCAGCACCGGCCTGGCCATGTGGCCGCTCTGGATGCGGCTTGGCTGGAATGACATCCTGCAGCGCTACCGTCGGTCAATGCTGGGGCCGTTTTGGCTGACCGCGAGCATGGCCATTATGGTCATCGCTCTCGGCGTGCTTTACGCCGAATTGTTCAACACCCCGATCCACGACTTCCTCCCCTACCTATGCGTCGGTCTGCTGGTGTGGAATCTGATCTCCAGTTTTCTGATCGAAGGCGGCGTCCTCTTCACCGGCGCCGAATCCTACATCAAGCAGATCAGGCTGCCCTATTCGGTCTACGTCTACCGGTCGAGCTGGAGCCAAACTCGTCATATTCGCGCATAACTTCGTCATCTATTTCGGCGTGCTGTGGTACTTTCAGATCTGGCCCGGCGCCGTCGCGCTGCTGGCAGTCCCCGGCCTGCTTTTGGTGCTGTTGAACGGCGCGGCCGTCACGCTCCTGATCGGGATAGTATCAGCCCGGTTTCGCGACATCCCGCAATTGATCAATTCGATCGTGCAGATAGTGTTCTTTGTCACACCGATCATGTGGAAGCCAGAACTGCTGCGCACGCGATCCTACATCGCCGAGTTCAATCCATTCTATCATTTGGTAGAAGTCGTCCGCGCGCCGCTGCTCGGGCAGATGCCATCGGCCAACACCTATCTGGCGGTCCTACTGATCACGCTTATCAATTTCATGGTCGTCGGCGCGTTCTTTGCGCGATTTCGTTCGCGCATTTCCTATTGGGTTTGAGACCGATGACAATCAGCGCAACCCATTCGGTCGAGCACAGCGAGCTCTCGCTCGACAACGTCAGTGTGTCATTTCCGATCTATCATGGCGGCTCGCGCTCGCTGAAGAAGAGCCTGCTGTTTCGCGGCTCCGGCGGACAGCTGGCCAGCGACGCGAGCCATCGGATCACGGTGGAGGCCTTGCGAAACGTCTCTATGGAATTTCGGACCGGCGACCGCGTCGCCCTGGTTGGAAAAAACGGCGCCGGAAAGACCACCTTGCTGCGGGTCATGGCAGGTATCTATGAGCCCGTGACGGGCGTGGTCAAAAGCCGCGGCCGGATTTCACCGATGTTCGACATCAGCCTCGGCATCGATGGCGAAATCAGCGGCTACGACAATATCCGCCTGCGCGGATTGATCCTCGGACTTCCCGCGCGCGAAATCGAAGAGCGAATGGCCGATATCGCCGAATTCACCGAACTCGGCGACTATCTCGACATTCCCGTCCGCACCTACTCGTCCGGCATGATGACGCGCTTGACATTCGCCGTCGCCACCTGCTTCTCGCCCGAGATTTTGTTGATGGACGAATGGATCCTCGCCGGCGACGCCGGGTTTCTGACGAAAGCGCAGCATCGCGTCGAGGCCTTCGTGGAACAGGCCGGCATCCTGGTGCTCGCGTCACACAGCACGGAAATCTGCAGACGATGGTGCAACAAGGCGGTGTGGTTGGAACGCGGGGAAGTGAAGATGGCCGCCGACATTAGCGCCGTTCTCGACAGCTACAATAGCGCTGCTGTGGCCTGAGCGACGTGCAGCGTCAGATTAGGTTCAGCGCGCGGCACACCGCGCCGACATGCAGCAGGTGGCCGAAGTCACCGCTGTCGATCGCCGCGCGCAACTCAGAAAGCGTCAGAAACTCTTGTTGGATATCTTCCGCGGCGTCGAACGCGGTGCTCTCCACCGAATCAACCCGGCACGCGAACACATGAACACTGTTTGTGTGGGTGGCCGGGTTGGTTCGGTAGGTTCCGCAGGCCCGCCATTGCGTACCGCGAATTCCGGTTTCCTCGCGCAATTCGCGCTTTGCGGCGTCAAGCGGGTCTTCGCCGGGCTCGATCACGCCTCCGGGCAGTTCCATCATGGTCCGTCCAGCGCCGTGGCGATATTGCGAAATGACGCAGATGCGGTCGACGCTATCGAGGCAAACGATATGCGCCCAGTCGGGATAACGCAGGACATAATAGGGTGAGATGCTAACGCCCGAAGATGTCGTGCAGTCTTCCGCCCGCAGGTCGATCCAGCGGTCCTTGATGATGGTGATCGATCTGTTCACCGTCCATGGCGCAAGTGGTAATTTTGTCATTTTACGTCCCGATATCCCGCTGCCGCTATTAGAAGACCGGGCGAAACGCACGCGGCCTCGAGCCGAAATCCTGCACCGCGGGTGTTCGGTGCAAGATCAAAGCACAAGCGTCTCGACGCTGCCTGCGTCCACGATCTGCAAATCATGGTTGCCATGGATCCAGAAACTTCCGGAAAAAGGCTACTATAGTCCTAATCCTGACTTGGTCTCAGCGGAACTCGAAATATCCGAATGAGAAAGCCTTTTAGCCTGCGAAGCTGTCGCACCGGACTAAGCCTGAGCCGTGCTTTTAGGTCTGTCAGTTCCGAAAGCTCACGGTGGGCCTGCGCGAGGGCCAATGTTGCCGCATGCATGCCGTCAAAGTTCGTGATCGCAGCGAGAATTCGACCAAACAGCTCTGCCGCGGTAGGGTCTTGAGAAACTTTGAGGTATTCAGCGTTGTCTCGCAGCCAGCTGAAGCACCAGTCCCCAAATCCGCCCAGATCCTCTCTTTCAACCGCTCCCGAGTCGAGGAATTCGCGCAGCCCGATTGAAAAACTGGGATTCCTGGTGCCATCCACGACCGAGAAATGCGTCATGAATTTCCGACCGTAGTGCAACCAGCGGGCTTGTGACCATCCCTGCTCATGATCCAAATGAAAGATGATCGGCGATTGCAGACGCAACAATTTGACATTAGAAACCGCAAATTCCATCGGAAACCAATAGTCCCACCACGGTTGCCCAACGGACAGATCCGGATCAATCGTCACCCGGGCCGCATCCGCCTTGTTGAAGAAGAAGGCGTCAAAACCGAGACAGGTCTGACCGGTTGGCAGCAGGCTGCTAGGGTCGATGTTAACTCGCTCAACCATAACCAGTCCGTCTCGGGCGCCCGACACGATCCCCTGAACAAAGGCGGGATAGCTGAGCAGCAGACAGTCCGCATTGATGATCCCTATCAGCTCCGTCGGGCTTCGGCACGCCTCTGTCAAGAATTCGACTATCTGAGGTCGCGGATTCGGAGAAGCAAGATAGCTAATCGGATAATCGTATTTCCGTAGCTGCGCAATTTCGCTCTCCGGATTGAAGCTGACTACATCAAAGCCAGCTGCGATCCAGGAGTCGATACAGGCACGCTGGTATGCGGGTCCGAAGTCCACGGCCATTGACGATACGGGTCGTGCTGGGCGGGAGTGATGTGAAAAGAGTAACCCCCGGCATTATTTCGCACCGATCTTCGAATAGTAGATCGCCCATATTCGATGTTTTACCCATTCAGCGTCCGGAGGTATCGTTATCAAGGACGTAACCTGACGGGTATCCTGGTCCATCCCGTTGCTCTTCGGAAAATTCGAGGCTTGGGAGAAAATTGATCGAGATTTTCGAACGCCCTGCCTTGACCGAAACCTCAACCTCATGACCTGACGTTTAGATTTTTGCGACCATGCATCGCGGATCTGATGCCTCGTCATCTGCAGCGGGATGGACTTCCGGACATCATTGAAATTATGATCAGTTGGCAAACTATGTTTGGAGATTTTCCAGAAGTCGACGGCCATACCGTATCTTTCCCAGATTCTTTGCGATGATCCTAAGCTCGTCGGCCGAGATCCAACCGTTGTGAAACGAAATTTCCTCAGGAGCCGAGATAAGCTGACCTTGTCGATGCTGCAGCACTTGCACGAATTCAGCCGCCTCTATTAGAGAATCGTGAGTACCTGCATCGAACCATGCATATCCGCGACCGAGACGTTCTACCATCAAACGACGTTGGTGTGCGTAAATATTATTCAGGTCCGTAATTTCATACTCGCCCCGCGAAGACGCCTTGAGTTGGCGTACCAAGTCTACTACGTCTTCATCGTAGAAATACATACCAATCGCCGCCCAATTTGATTTAGGCTTTTCAGGCTTTTCTTCGATCGACTGCACCTCAAATGTTTCATTGAATTCGATAACTCCGTAGCGCTCTGGATCATCAACTCGATAGCCAAAGATCGTTGCTCCGGACGTTTGTGCACTAACCCGACTCAGCACATCAGATAAACCATGACCATAGAGCAAATTATCGCCGAGAATTAGACATGACGAATGTCCGCGCACGAAATCGGCACCTATAACGAATGCCTGGGCCAAGCCATCAGGCTTTGGCTGGACCGCGTAATCGAGATTTATCCCCCATTGTTTGCCGGTACCGAGTAAACGCTTGAACGCAGCACGGTCCTCGGGAGTAGTGATAATTAGGATACCCGGAGCGGACATTGACTGTAGTCCGCGGGAATGCTGTAAGATCGTCATGGAGATGGCGCGGGTTCATGAAGATACGCTTTCCGCAGTTGGGTTTTATCCTTTGATTGCTTTCAGCAAGAGATTATCTCACCAAGCCGGCCGTGCCGCCGTCGTTATTGGCCTCGTCGTCATCCTTACCGCGGTCATCGCATCCTTGAGTCTCAGGTTAGCGGAGCAGTTCGGCCGGCTCTCCGTTCCGCCACTCTACGACGACGTCGTATATTTCCTCGCCGCTGCCCAATGGCTGAACGACGCGCCGAGCCATGGGATCGCGGCGAGTGTTTACGGACTTCTCCACCAACACGCGCCGTTCTCGACCCTGACCGCCGTTATTGGATTCTCCTTGCGCCCCGACGACTATCTCGGACCTTACGCCATCAATGCAGTCGTGATCCTAGCATTTCTGCTCGGCGTCGCCCGTCTGCTGTGGCGGCGATCTCTCGTCGATATTGTGACCTGCTTGGTCGGCGCGGCGTGCGTGCCGATGCTCTGGCAGACGATGACGGAAGCGCGTCCCGACCTGCCATGGGGTCTCGCACTCGGATTGGCCATCGGGGCCATTCTCCATCGACCGTTGCTGCAACGTAGCCGCTGGTCAATCTTTGGCGTCGGCGTACTGTGTGGTCTCGCCTCCGCGATCAAGCCTTCGGCTTTTCCCGCGTCCTTCGCATGCATTGGATTGGCAGCAGGCGCCCAGCTGGCGTGCGAGTGCCTGCAGTCCGACATTCAGACCTTGCGCGCAGCTGTAACGCGGGCCGCTCTGCCGGCACTGCTATTTGCAGCTGGACTACTCGCCGGCGCACTTCCAATTATCGGCATCGAATTTGTCCAGACCATCCGCTATATCCTGAACACGATGATCCATGATCGCGACTTCTGGGTCACCGACGAAAGCTTTCTCAGGAGCCTGATGCATTACTCGATCCGCTCCGAGGGCCGCCTGGCGCTAAACTATTGGCTTTGGGTCGGTTTGGCTTTGGCCACGGCGCGCCTTTGCCTCGCAGTAATGAACGATCGACGCGATGTCGGCACGGCCTGCACGATCCTGGCTGCCGGTTTGATTGCCTATGCGATCCCAACGCTGTCGAACGTCAAATCGTACTTCCTTGGGGCGATGTTCTATGGCGTGTTCATTGTGACGATGATGTTGAATTTCGGCGCAGTCGTCACTGGTCTCGACGCCGTCATTTCGCGTCAGATGCTAAGACCGGCATTGCAACGTTGGCTCAGGTCGGGACTTCACCTCATCCCGCTCGCCGCCGTGCTATCGCTGTTCGTCGCCAACTGCTTCCCGGGACGGGTCGCACTTTCAACGAGCCTGACCCCGGATCAAATCCAGGACATCCGTACGGCGACTGCGAAGGTCTGGTCGCTGCTGCAGCAGAAATCGCTGGTGCAAGGCGTGGAGGCTTCCGCCCAACCTGACAAGGTACCGGTGATCAGTTTTTCAAGCCCCTATCCGGTGACACCCACGACCGTCCAGCTCTTTGCGGTGCAGGCGCACATGCGCCTTGACGTGCGAGGTGAGTTCTTCAATCGGACGCTCGAGGCTGCCGAGAAAGCGCTGCTCGCGTCTGATGTTGCAATCGTCACCAGTTCGATGCCGCACAATTTGCCCGGGCCTCGGATGGGCGACGAACTCATTGGTCGCATGGATGCCAATCCCGGCATGTGTCTAGTCGATTCATTGCCATTGCTTACCGCGCGGGTGATCCGAATATATCGTCGTGGCGATCCTGGCTGCGGCAGCTCGGCGCCGGACTCACGCTAGGTGACAAGCGGACCCTCGCTGCATTTTTTTGGGGGCTTTCTTCGGCGCGCGGCTCTCGCCTGTTCGTCACTTTTCGGACGTGGCGCGATGTCTGCCTTGAGTCGTAATGCGGTCAAGAGCGGACCTCGGTCAAACGGTAGCCTTGGAGACGCCGGCACGATCGCGGCGCCCTGACCGCACCACTAGTGGATCGGCCATCTATGTATTGCGGTGAACTCGTTCTAACGATACACGGCTCGCGGGTCAGGCAATAGCAAGTAAAGAAAAACGGGTCGAGGCAGTCGCCTATATCCGCTCATCAGTCGCCAACTTGGCGCCGGCAAAGACAGCGATAAGCGACAGCGGGCAGCGATCGAGGTCTATGCCAAGCGGGCGGGTTTTGTCCTGGTCGGCGAACTCACCGACGCAGCCGTGAGCGGCGCCAATCTAGACCCGTCGCAGCTTTGCCGAACTGCTTGACGGGATCGAGGGCAACGGTGTACGGACGGTCATCGTCGAGGATGCGCCCGTAAGCAGCGTGGACCTACCACATTCTGCGTAATAGCAAAATAGAAGATGAGGGAGACAAGTAAAAGCCTGTGCCAACCAGAGACACCCCCTCATCTTTGCGCTCAAGCACGATTTTAGCAGCCCTGTCATGTCGGCCGCGTCAATGCGAGATCGTCTGGCCTGTCACCGAGTGTGCACGCTCCCTCGATGTTTCGTTTTAAGTTCTCCAACCTAAAGTCGGCAAAAATGAACGAGTTCTGAGTTCGATCAATTTGCAGATGAGTACTACGAGCAGCACAAGGCCAACATCGCCATCACCGGCGAGGCCCCCGAGTTTTTCGCTGAGTATAAGGTTGCAGAACTCCGGAAACTCGCAATCTCGCGCGGGCTCACTGGTAAGCGGATCTTCGATTTTGGCTCCGGGATAGGCAATTCGATACCCCACTTCCGACGCCACTTTCCCGACGCCAACCTCACTTGCGCGGATGTCTCGTCCAGAAGCCTTGATCTAAGCCGAACCCGCTATCCGGGAGACGAGCACTATCTTCAGATAATAGGGTACACGATCCCCGCCGAGAGCAATCTTTACGATCTCACCTTCTCGGTATGCGTGTTTCACCATATTCCCCATGAGGAGCATGTGGCATGGCTGCGGGAACTGCATCGGATAACGAGGCCCGGAGGCGTGATCGTCGTATTCGAGCACAACCCATTGAATCCACTCACCGTTAGGGCTGTGAACACATGTCCTTTCGACGTTAACGCCAAACTGATCCAAGCACCGGCCTTGGTACGCCGTCTAAAGAATGCCGGCTGGGACGAAAGGCGTGTTCGCTACCACATCTTCTTCCCTCGTCAGCTTGCAAAGCTCCGGCCTGTCGAGCAGCATCTGACATGGCTACCGCTAGGCGCTCAGTACTCCGCGAGTGCTCAGAAGGGCCCATAATGCAGATCATTCGGTTTCAGGCGCAAGGCGAGATCTCCCCGGGTAAGAACATCGGCCTTCGCTGCACGACCGCCGGATCTACGTCGCCTCGCCTTGGTCACAAGGGCTTCGCGGCTTCTTGCCCGCTCGCCCTGCTCGGCTCCGCCTTCTATCCGGTTCCTGTTCGTCGGCCCGCAGCTTCGCTCCCCGCTTCCTTCACGCCAGCCTCACGGTCCGACGCTCTGCGGTTCGCTTCGCTCGCTATGACCAGCTCACGAGAGGACTTCCACCTCCAAGTCGATGCCCATGCCGGGCGCACAAGAAATAGCCGCCGCGAAGGCGGCTGGTAGCAGGTGTGAAGGCAGGGTCCAAGGAAGTTAAAGACCTCGTGATCGTCGATCATGCCCCAGTTTGCCTGACAAATTTGCCTGCCGATCAAAAGAAACGACATGGAGCCCGAAAGGACCACGACAATAAAAAAGTTCAAGAATTCATCACGGGGAAAACGAGTCGAGCCACTTCATACAGGCAGTCTAATCGTATTGAGTTCGCAGGATCAGCTCTTTGCCATTCGCCGCTTATGAGCGCGATTCAAACGCCGATAATTCCACCTCGATAGAGTGGTCACCGCCGTGCTTGGGAGCAGGCGCAATATCGATTTTCTTGCGTGCCAACCGATGTCGCCTATCTCGCTCAAGCGTCCCGGCTCAACTCCCGCGCCTGCAACAGCTGACGGCAGCGACGAACGGATGCATTCGTTCGCATACAAGATGGTATTGTATCTGTACCAGGGTTCGACTCCTTTGAGGGCTCGAAAGACCGGACGATTGACGTCGTAGGCTTCGTAGCCTTTGGTTCTGAAGATGTCCTGCCAAAATGACAAAGGTTTTTCGTTTATGTGATTTTCTCCGCCCTGGCCGGGTGTCGCCGCGGAAAAAAGAATCAGATCAGCGTGGGTCACCAGTGATGAAATAAAGGTGTCCGAGCAGGAGCGAGGCAAGTGCTCGGCAACTTCGAGGCTGCTAACGAGGTCATAACGCCGTCCTAGATCGAATTTTTTGGAAAGATCAACGGCGGCAAAATCCTGTGCAGCGATCAGCAGGGATTGCTGGCGGACATAGGGACCGTCTACACCTTTAGCAATCTTGACGCCAGCGTTTTGCCATTCGCGCAGCCACGCGCCACGTCCGCATCCAACAGTATGGAGCTTACGCCAAGTAGCGGCACAAGAAATTCGCTGAATCGCTTTGCTGATGCGATTGAGCCTCGATCGATATACTCAAAATATTCCTCTGTATATTCGTGCAGATCGCTCATTGCGCGACGCCCCGTTCGACGGCGTCAACAATAAATAGCGGTCTGTTTTTCGTGCTCAGATAGATGCGGCCGATGTACTCTCCGATAACGCTCAGAACGATCAGTTGGAAAAACGAAACCCCGATGATGGTGATCATTATGCTGGTCCATCCCGGTACGACGTCGAGGTAAGCCCATGCGTAAATCGAGTAAGCCGCAACTCCAATAAGTGCCAGAAGGAGCCCAAAGGCGACGAGCGAAGAGAACCGGAGCAACACCATGGAAAAACCAAGAAACGCATCCGTCGCAAATCGGATCATCTTCGACAGTGGGTATTTTGTTGAGCCCGCGTAGCGCTCTTGCCGGTCGTAAAGAAATGGAACCTGTTTGAAGCCGACGGAGGCGACCATTCCCCTGATAAAGCGATCCCGCTCAGGCATTTGCGCGACAATATCGGAAACGCGCCGAGACATAGAGTCTAAAGTCTCCCACATCAACTGGGATCAGGATATCTGTCGAACGCTCAAGCAGCCGGTAGAAAAGACTCGCAGTGGAAGTTTTGAACCAGCTGTCCCCAGAGCGGCTTCTTCTTTGGCCATAGACAACATCGGCTCCGCTGTCCTTCATTATTTCAAGCATGTCTTTGAGCAACTCGGGCGGATCCTGCAGGTCCGCGTCGACAACGAAAACAGTTCGTCCGTTAACGGCAGATAGCCCCGCTGTGAGGGCGACCTGATGCCCGAAATTCCGCGAAAGCTTTATAGCGACGATGTTCTTATGACCGTCGATTTGAGAAGTTATTGCCTGCCATGTGCCGTCGGTTGAACCGTCGTCGATCAGGATGAGTTCGTATCCCCCGCCGACCACCGCGGCGGCGCTTTCACAGCAGCGCCGAACCAGCTCCTGCACTCCCAATTCCTCGTTAAAACAGGGAACGACAATTGACAGCTCCAGTGCATCTGTTTGTTGTTGTAAGGTCTCTCGGCTCGGCTTGTCGGGAAATCTAAAGTCTAGCATCTACCGATCACTCGCCTATTTCATTCTCGAACAATCGCATGATTTTGCTTGGTGCTTTCGATTATTCCAAAGCTATGAAAGTGCTACAGAATTGTAGTATTCATACCAACTTTCTACAGGTTTTACAAGGCTGGGTGACGCGCTCAATGGGCACTAAGTCGCGAGAGACGATCTGCGGCGCCTCGATCCGGGCATCGACGGAGCGCGCGGCCGAAGCGCGCAAGGAGGCTGGCCAACTCACCTGTATGGCTTGGAATCAGCAAATGCTTGGGTACCGGGGTCCGGCTCAGCCGTCTCGCGCGCTGGGTGACGCACTGAACGCCGGACAACCGCGTTCGTCCGATATGACCTTGCCATCGTTCGGCAGGGCTCCGGGCACCACCAGTTCGACTGTGCTGCCGAGCTTGGCGACGGCGCGCAGTGTCGAGACGAGCTCACTTCGAAGTGCCTCGCTCGGAGAGGTGCATTCCGCTCTAAGCGTCATCACATCGGTCTCGCCCTCGCGCGTGACGACGAGACGCAACCGTCCGAGTTCGGGATGACGCTTGCCGATCTCCGCGTTCTGCTCGGGCCGGACGAACATGCCCTTGACCTTGGTAGTCCGGTCGGCTGGGCGTGAGCTTGGGATACGCCACAGAACAGGTTGCCAAAAGAACTGAACGGCAACTCTAGCGACGATGATGGCGTTAGCATCGAAACTTGCAACAACCGCACCTGAGCCTTCACCCGCTACCTAAGTCGAAAACAACCCCGTTGCTGGGGTCGCTACGGCAGCATGTCACAAAGCGTCGCCCGCGCGGTAGTCAGTCGAACTTTGGGCGGAACTCTCTCGGGTTCCAGCCGAAGTCCTCCATTGCGGGCGCGAGATCGAAAATCATATCTTTTGCCATACGATTTCCCATCGCCACATTCGCGTTCGCAATGAACGGCTTGGCCACCGAAAACGCCGCCCGCCAAAGCGCCGGCGGGATTGGGATGATACGGCGCCGCTTGTGCAATCCGTCGAAAATTCGTCCAACCATCTCGCGATAGGTTATGATGTCTTTGCCTGGAATTGCGTAGATCTTGTTGGCAGCGGCGGGACTGGCTGCTGCAGCGAGAGCGCCGATCGCCAAATCTTCTGCATGTACTGGCTGACGCAAACCTGAGCCTGAACCTGCAAGCGGCATGAAGCCGAGCTTCTGAATTAGCCGCGCCAACCGCGTGATATTGGCATCACGACCCTCGTCATAAATAATTGTCGGGCGCAACACAGTCCAAGCAACGCCGAGGCTATCGCACGTAAAGATCAATTTCTGCTCGGCCTCCGCCCACAACCGCACAGTTTCGCGCTCAGCCACAATATCAGAGTCGATCTTTGTGACGATGCTGGTAGATGTGAAAGCAACAACACGTGTTAACTGTGGGCTATACAAACTCGGCAGCGCATTGGCGAGCAACCCGGCGTGGGCCGTGCAATAAAGCGTCGTAACTGGCGGCAGTTTGAGGACAGCGGGCTCGGCAAGATCGCCCTTCAACCATTCGATATCTGTTGTACTGCTGTGCGTAGAGCGTGACAATGCGATCGGCCTTTCGCCGGCTTGCAGAAGCCGCTCAACAATATAGCCACCAACAATTCCGGTAGCGCCTATGACAAGGCTGGTCATCACATCATCCCGCAAGGCGGTCGCCGGAACCGATTCCCCTTGGTATGACCGTGCGCAAAGCCGCGGATTCCGCCTCTTGCTTTGATACCCCGCCTGACAGTAAGAAATTGCCTGAATGATAGCAGCCTTCCTCAGATCCGGAATAGCCCAGCAACTGAGGCGATTTTTGCCCCAGCCGCCGATGTGGTCGTTTCAACAGCATGCCCCTAAGCCCCTCAGGCTCAATACGGTTCGAGACCTTCCGGCGCTAACCGATCCCGCACCCCGTATCGCAATTGTAACGCCGAGCTACAACCAGCGCAAATATCTGGAAGCAACGGTCGCGAGCGTTCTTGGGCAGAATTACCCTGCCCTTTCTTATCACGTTCAGGACGGCGCCTCGCGGGACGGAACCGTCGATCTCCTGAATGCCTATGGTGGGCAAGTCAGCTGGCGTAGCGAACCTGACAAGGGCCAAGCCAACGCTATCAATGCAGGCTTTAAGACTGCCGCCGCCGATTGCGACATCATGGCCTATCTGAACAGCGACGACACGCTGATTCCGGGTACGCTGTCCTACATTGCACATGTTTTTCAGACCCGACCAGACATCGATATTGTGTACGGGCATCGAATCTTTATCAACCAGGATGGATTGGAAATTGGGAGGGCGGTCTTTCCACCTCACGACGCCAATGCTCTCCTTTACGTTGGATACGTTCCGCAAGAGACAATGTTCTGGCGCCGCCACGTATGGGATCGGATAGGACCAATCGACGAAACCTTTCGTTTTGCGCTGGACTGGGACTTCATGTTGCGGGCACAACAGGCAGGGTTCAAGATGGTCCGGCTTCCGCGCTTCCTCGGATGCTTCCGCATTCATGCAGAACAAAAAACCTCGGCAATGATTGATGTCGGACAGGAAGAGATGCAGCTTCTTCGCCGAAGATATCTTGGACATGCTCCAACGCAGTCTGAAATCTACCGCGCGGCAATGCCGTTTTTGGCTCTCCAACTTTGCTATCATTGGATGTACCGGCTAAAGATCTTGAAATATTAGAAGCCTCGAGCTGTATTACCACTGCTTCTTCAAATTCGAGCCCATCTAATGAATCGCGCAATTTGAACACTCGCCGGCTAAAGCCGGCGAGCCGAACCTGCTAGCACTGCTTTGGCAGACCTATTCATGCCGTTGCTGTTCGCCGATTTGTTTTCTACGATGCGGGCATTCCTGCGGCGGCGGTCGAACGATGGGTTCGATGATGGCGTGGCGTACGGCCGGCAGGTGCACTCATTCCTATAGACGTTGAAAAGAGGAACGGGTCAAATGGACTTAACCGAGTTCCCTGAGAAAGCCAAATGGCTGACTGGCGCACAAAGTCTATGAGGCGATTGTTGTTCGAATAAGGGAAATGCAAAACTCGATCCGCGCTGAGGATCGGTAGCAGCAGGATCGTGATGATTTTTCTGACTTATGATTTCGTGTGGTTTGCCCTGACATTTCTTGGTGTTTATTCACTCACACGATGGCCGCAGGCGCGCCTTTTGCTGTTGATCGCAGCCGGCGTTTGGTTTCAGGCATTTTATGGCGGTGTCGCGAGCCTATCGATCGTCCTGATCCTTTCGGCAATCTCATATGCAGCGGCCCGGACGGAAAACAAAACTGTCATTGGCATTGCAATAGCGGCGTGCGTTGTAACATTGCTATATTGCAAGTACATGCTGTTTCTGGCGAGCAATCTTTTGGCGCCGTTTTTACCCGTAAGCACAGGCGCCATAGAATCCTGGTTACCTTCGGTTATCCCACTCGGTATCAGCTTTTTTACGTTCGAGTTCGTGCATTATTTGGTTGACGTATATCGCGGTGACACTCCCGTTAGAAGTATCCGCGACTTCGCAAGCTTCGTACTCTTCTGGCCAACGATGATTTCCGGACCGATCAAGCGATACCAGAAATTCATCCCTGCAATGCATCACGGCATAAAAGCCCAATCGAGCTCAGACGCCATGCAGGGTCTCATCCGCATCGCCATCGGGCTTACAAAGAAGTGGGGAGCCGACAATCTTACTGGCTTGATTAATTACGCTGAGCCTCACTTGCATGAGCAACCATTGGCGTTGCGCTGGATATTCCTCATCGCAATCGCCGCCAGAATTCTTCTCGACTTTAGCGGGTATAGCGACATGGCGATCGGCTATGCCAAGGTCATGGGCATCACGGTGCCTGAAAACTTCAACTGGCCATATCTAGCGAGGTCACCGATAGAATTTTGGCAGCGCTGGCACATGTCACTCAGTCTGTGGATTCGAGATTACGTATATATCCCACTAGGCGGCAACCGTCTGGGCGTTCCGCGCAGGATTATAAATGCTCTCGCCGCAATGACAATCTGCGGGTTGTGGCACGGCGCCGCGTGGAATTTCGCGGTGTGGGGATTTTACCATGGAATCGGGCTGGCTACCGCCACCGGGCTGCAGCGCGCATTCTCTGAGACGACACCAGGGCCTGCGGTTAGCTTCGCCGGTTGGTTAGCGACGATGATCTTCGTCTCGGTTGGTTGGCTACTGTTCTTCTACCCAATCGATAAGGCGGTCACGATCGCAAAGATGCTGGTAATACCATGAAACCAATCCCATTCCTCCTCGGCCTGGTAATAGGGCTTTTTTCACTATCGATTGTCGGTTGGTCCGTTCAAAACACGCCGCTCGCGCAAAGTTTTGTCCGATTCCATGCACATAACAATGCGGAGGCTGGCTTCCTGACGACCGCTGCCGAGTTGGCGACAATCGTAGATCAACAACCACCACCACGCGCCTACATCATCGTTGGCGGCACATCGGTTCTGAACGGCATCGGGCAAAGTCGAGACCTCGTTTGGACTCGACGTTTACAAAACCTCCTCGGCGAGGAGTTTGTTGTTCTCAATTTTGCTAATCGTGCCGGTGGTCCGATAGACTTTGGATCTGTGGCAGCAGAAATGCTGTTGCGGCAACATCGCCCGGTCATTTATGTCGCGGACGCCAATGAAACGGTCTACGCCAACGACCCGCGCACTTCGTTCTACCGGCACATGCTTTTCGACGGCTGGCTCCGATCCTATTTATTGCCTTGGCCTCCACGTGATGCTTATCTGCGCTGGGCCGCATTTGATGGAGATGAGGGCGTGCGCAACGTTGCGCTTGGTGAATGGCTGAATTCGTTCCTGCGCTTCAACGAGCTTTGGAATTATATCACCTTCAACTTCGTAGGGCTGCATTGGAACCATATGATGACCGCAAAATCATTCTCTCCCTTCGGCCGAAGGTCAGACCCCGGATGGACTATAAGATACGGGGGGAATAAGGACGCTGAACTTGCGATCGTAGCAGCCCAGGCGGGACGACCGATCGAGCGGATGATCGCCAGCGCGAGCTTGACCGAACAGTTCGTACCCTTACAACTTCGATCGATAACGCTGGTCGTGGTCGATCTCCTCAGTCCCTACTATCTCGACATGCTCCCAGGGAGCCGTGAGGCTCTTCTGGCCAGGGCGACCGAGCAGCAGACGGCGATGCAGAGAATGGGCTTCAACAAAGTGATGATCCCGGCCAAAGATTTTACCGCGGACGACTACTTAGATCGAGTGCATCTTTCGGTCGACGGCGGAGACAAAATGGCGGCGGCACTGGCGCCGGTCCTTCGGCAGATGGCTTCGGATTTGGGGTATCTGCGATGACACTTCGAAAGGCGTTTTCTTTCTGGGCTGGCTTGGCCGTCGCCGTCGTCTTCCACTACGCACTTTATCGAATCGCGCAACCAGTGACACCGTTCATCTACGTTGTGTTTTAGTACGCCGTGCAGCGACACCGACCGAGTGTTCGCCCCTCTTTGGCACCGCGGTGTCGTCGATAACCGGCACCGCATCATCGCCGCCGACGAGCCGGTCGGCCTGATTAAGCACTCCAGCGGAGCTGCATCCCAGACGCCATCAGCGATGAAATGGTGCAGCTGATCGTAATCGCCCGTGCAAAGCGTTCCGCCATCGGTTGGCTTTTGCGCTCACCAGGGCCGATCAACCCAGCAATGTAAAGCGGACACATCCGTCGCCGGGCCTTATGACCCAGGCGATCCAGGAACGGTCAACGCTCGAGCTCGTTTTCCCAATCCGACGTCGCCTCCCCCAATGGTCGGCCCTCCACAAGCCGCCCCCCTTTGAATCATTGAAAAAACGATTCGGACTGCTCACTTCAACAAGGGATCGAGGAAGCGCAGATGCTCCCGCACGAAGACGGGACGTAGATGCGCATGGTCTGAGAATTTCGGTTCACCCGCTCCGAAAAACGGCGAGCAGCTGTCGCCGCTGCCGCAGATGTCGGGAAACGGATCGAGTAGAGTTGCGCCTGTGTGCTCGCCGACGGTGCGCAGTTTGGCGTCGGCGGTGGCATGGACGGCTTGCAGCTCAGCAGTGGGAATTGCCTCCTCAACATCCGGAGCGATTCGAAAGCCGCTCAGGCTGCGCGTTACCATCTCGCCGGGATTGAAGCGGTGGTGAATGGGTACCCCTAGCACCAAATAGACCTTGGCTCCCTCTCCTTGTATCAAGCGTACATAGTCTTCAAGATTGGCGTAGAAAGCGTCCATGCCCTCGTTAGTGTTTAAGGGCAACCGCCTACCCTCACGTTCGATCAGCATGCCTTCGTCGCCGTAGGCTGCCCATGCAGCGCCCAGCACCACCGATTGCACCTTCTCGCGCCGTACCAGGTCGACTAAAATGCCGGGCAATTTAGCGCAACGCGCAAATTTATCGCGCTGGATCACGCCCGGCACCGGAGGGCACCTGGGGCCTGTCGCGAAATAGGTGTTGGCCGCCAGTTGCCCTTCGTCGGCCAGTTGCTGCACTCGGGGCCCGTAGTGAAACACCAGGCTGTCGCCGCTTAGCGCCACCTTCCGCTCGCCGCGGCCCAGATGGACCACCAAAGTCCAGTCGAGGTCTAACACCTCCATGCCCTTGGTGAGCTTGAAGTCCGCATCGAGTTTGGCCTCGCCGATCTTCCGCATGTCAATGCCGGGAAGGGCGGGGAAACGTTCTGGGAAGCCATTTCTGGTCCACACTGCCAGTCCGCAGGCACCGAGAGCCACCATGCAAGCCGCGACGATCTGGGTGTTACGGTGGCGGTGAGGCCCAAAGCGGATCGGATACTCGATGAAACGGTAGGTGGCCCAAGCCAGCAGGAAACTAGTAGCTACAAGTGCGGTGGCCATCAGCGGCGTCGGCGGCTTGCCCAGACGAATGACATAGGCATAAGAAATCAGTGGCCAGTGCCAGAGATAGAGCGGATAGCTTATCAGTCCGACGAAAACGAAGGCACGGTTGGAAAAGACAATCCGGTTCACCGACGCCTCCGGGCCGGCGAGGATTACAGCTACGGCGCCCGCCACCGGCAGCAGAGCAAGCCAGCCTGGAAAGCGCATGTCAGCCGTGAAGAGGGCCGCCGATGCCAGAAGGGCGGCTAAGCCCGCAAAGGAAATCCAGGACCTCACATCGGGCGAAAGGACAAATCCGGCGCCGCCAGGCCAGACCCGCCCCGGCCAAGAGCTCCCAGAAACGTGAAACGGGTAGGTAGAAGTCAGCGGAGATGTTGGTGATGGATAGCGCGACGTTGACTGCGAAAGAGGCCGAGAAATAGCGCCACCAGCAGTCGCCCTACCTTGGCCTTCCACCGAAAGACCACCCAAAGCAAGGCCGGCCAGAGGATATAAAACTGCTCTTCGATACCCAACGACCAGAGATGCAAGAGCGGTTTAAAAGTGGCGGCGCCATCGAAATAGCCGCTTTCGCTCCATAGCGCGATGTTGGAGAGAAAGCCCGCGCCGAAAAACACATGCTTGCCCAGCTGCGCCAGCTCGGACGGCGTCAGCAAGACAAAACCGTAAGCCAATACGGCTGCCAAGCATACAGCAAGCGCCGGGAAGATGCGCCGGATGCGCCGTCCATAGAAAGTCGTGAACGAGAAGTGGCCCTCGGTCATTTCAGCGAAAAGTATTGACGAGATGAGAAAACCCGAAATGACGAAGAAGATGTCCACGCCCACATAGCCGCCCCGGACCTCTTTCGGGAAGGCGTGATAGAGCACTACTGAAAGTACGGCAAAGGCCCGCAGCCCATCGATGTCCGGGCGGTAGTTGTCGGCGGCGAGCGGCGAAAGAAAGGACTTCGTCATTTTCGGGGCACTGTCTCGGATCGGTTTGAAATTCTGAAGAAGGCTTCCCGGGAGTGCACTTTTATGCGCCGGCCAGGGATTAAATTCGCAACTGTGTATTCTGTGCATTGTCCAAGCCCTGGCTCTGGATGGAATGCGCAATTAGAGACTGCGAAGATGTGAGGCCGCCGGCACTTCAGTAAGAGGCTCCGTAAAAGCGGCCCAGATGCCGCCTAAGCAAAAGCGCTGTAGAACATACCAGGTGGTTCGGCCGAATTTATAGATCATGTCCAAAAAAAGATGAGCGCCAGCGCTATCGCCTGGGTCTTGCCGCGCAATCGCGCCACAATTTTGTTGCCGCGATGGCTCTCGCGAGCCGAAGAATTGATCCATGACTCGGGCGATCAGCTAGCCGTGGGTCGGGAGGAGCTTGGGACTTTGACAAAACAAGTTCCATTGGAGCGCACAAACCGATAATGCTGGGGCATTCGGGGCAGGTCTATAGATGGGGCATTAGGCGTGGAGCAGGACAAAACGCGGGGCCGCGAATTTTTCCCGAACCTCGAAGCGGCCCGGGGAGTGGCTGCTTTAATGGTGGCGTTGTTTCATATCGGTTTGACCCGGTATGCCGATGCATTTGGCCACGAGCACGAATTGATAATCCGAACCCGAGGAAGCGACTGGGGCGACGTGGGGGCCCGAATACTTGGGAATGGGCCGGGAGCCGTTATCTTCTTTTTCGTTCTCAGCGGTTTCGTGCTCACGAAGGTCTTGGAGAGCGGATCAGCAAACGTCAGAGATAACGCTTGGCAATTTCTGTCGGGTCGGGTGTTTCGTATTTATCCTGGCGTAATTTCGACCCTTATAGTTTTCACTTTCGTCTACTTTGTTTTCGGGTCGTTGGTTAATTCCCCCGAGCAGTTTTCCACTGTCAGTCTGTTTTTGAATGCCCTTCTCATACGGCCGAACATTGATCCCGTGATGTGGTCGCTTCAACTTGAGATGATCGGCTCTGTTATGATCCTTGGCCTTTATTACGCGTGGCTTCGCTACGGCAAGCCCGCAATCTTCCTTCCATACTTTGTTCTGCTGGCGCTTTCATTCACGGCGGTTTGGAATCACCTTATCGGCCCCCCGAACAGTTTCGGGCAGATTTATGCATTCGTTTCAGGGATGGCCGCATATATTTACGGAAGGCAGATAGTCTCTAATCTGCGCCGGCCTTTGCTATGGCTCGGCGTTGCAATTGTTGGGTTCGCAATAACAAGACCTATAGTTGGATGGAGTTCCTATTGGACCATTCTGCTAGAAACCATTTTCGGCGGGTCAATTGCCGCTTTACTTGCATTCGGAGCATTCCGGACCCCGGCTGGCCGACTTTTTTCGATTGCCCGGTTCTTCGGTAAGATATCCTTCAGCTTCTATCTGCTGCACCCGATTGTGTTGATGTATCAAAAATTGTTCAGCGCGCCTGTCACGGAGGCCGTGGCGAGAGGTATACACCCGCTAGTAATCTGCGCCGTTCTCTTTGCTGCATCGGTGTGTTTCACTACCCCGCTGGCGCTGGCCCAGTACCAATTGATTGAGCTACCCTTTATCAAGCTTGGGCGCGGGTTTGTGAAGCTTGGCGGCATGCGGGCGGCGCGAGCTATCTGAACTGGTCCCGGCAACTCCAGATATGCTTCAAGTTAAGTTGATACTGCTCTAGTTAGTGCCTGCCTCATCATTATTCATTTTGTCTCGAGCCGCAGTGTGCTTTTAATCTGGGCCGGACAAGGAGGGATCAACGTGCCTGAGCGGGCGACGGATTACTCGGCCTGTTGCCCACCACCCTTTGCGGGTTTGATTGCGGCGGCATCCTCAGCGCGTTTTTTCATCCACGCGTCATATTCGGGGTACCACGGCGCGGCGGCACGTCGTTAGGCATTCCACCCAACCACATTGGCACATTGTCCGCGACCACAGCGCTAACCGATGCGCAAGACGTTAGCATTGGGACCGCGCTCAACAACAGCAGAGATCGGATGATCCAAACCGGAAGGGCGCGGCAGTTGTAAGTGCTCATCTGCACCATAGACATTGAAATTTGGCTCTAAAAATGGCCAATTGCTCCAGCGATCCAAATCGACCGGCACCTGGGTCAGCGAGCGCAACGCCCGCAGAACGCGGCCCGCGTGATCTGTCGCACAGATGAATGTTCCCAGTCGGGTAAAGCTGCGGGCCTCAGCGACGGGAATCGGACATGTTGCAACGGATCTTGAATTCAATTTACCGGCAATTCCTCAAGACGGCCTTGTCTGGGGCAAACAGCGTCGCGGCCCGCAAGCCCCGATCTGCTCCTGTCCGCGCCCATGCTCCAATGGCGCGGCCCCGTAGAACTCCGTCGAATGCCAATCGCGGTGCTGACGCCGAGGGGCACGGTGCGCACGCGTAGGGCGCTAATCCGCTAAGGGCCGGTTTTGGTCCGGAACGGAGGACCACGCTTTGGTCGGGGTGGTTTTGGTTTTGGCGGGAGTGCCTTTACAACGAGTTGAACATCCATCGCCGCAAGCAATTTTAAAATCCTGCCGATCTGCGGATCGTTGCTGCCGGTAAATGTTCTGTACAGACTTTCGCGGCGCAAACCAGCGGCTTCCGCGAGGGCCAGGACGTTGTGCGCCCTGATTACCGTGCCTAACGCTTCTACGATCGACTGAAGATCATTCGTCTCGAAGGCCCGCGTCAGAAAATCCGCGATTGCGACTGGGTTATTCCGGAGAGGGTGTGACATGTGGGTTGCAGCATTCATTCCGAATCCGATTAGGATAGATGCAACATTTGAGCTCGTCCAAGGGCGATTATCGTGAAGAAACTCGCAATTGCCATTGCTGCTGTTGCAGCACTTTCCGCTCCGGCTCTCGCGGCCGATATGGCTCCCGTTACGCAAAGGCGCCGCCTGCCCCTGTAATTGCTGTTTATGACTGGACCGGCTTGTACATTGGCGCCAACGGCGGCTGGGGCGAGAGCCACTCCGCTATCACGAGAGCCTCAACAATCTAACCCCGGCCGACGTTTGCTTCGGAAGGACCGAGGCAATCCTCGCCGGTTGGGCCAACGTACGACTTGCGCGCGCATCGAGCATCGCATCGCCCGCGGATCGACCGCGGCGTCATCGACGAAATCCTCATAGCGCGCCGGCTGGCCCGAAGCGGCGGGGTCCGTTACAGTAGGGAGCAACACAGACGCTCAGCTGGCCCACCTCGCGATCCGCTTCAACGGGCTAATGGAAAGGAGCCGGGTTCATGCCGCTGACGCGAGGCGAGGCCATTGGGTATGACAGCGACTTGATGGTGTTCAAGTTCACGATGAGGAATGGCGAGCAAATTGTGCAATGCCAGATCAGCAATGCCGCGCTTGGTGACTTGGCTGGTCGTTGGAGGACCGCGGCGCGGGACTTGCCGGCTGAGTTTGAGGCGCATCGCACGCTTATCGAAGCGACAGCTTCCGAACAGTTCGACCGAACATCAAATAAGGAAACGAGGTTGGTCCGCATTTTTGCGAAACACATTCGGAGCAGCACAGCGCAGATGTGGAACTTATCAAGATAGCGATCCGGAGGACGCATTCAGTGAGGCTAACATCGGATCGCACTCAATTTTTTGCTGATGCGCCGTGCCTGTTTCCAAAAAGGTAAATAAATCATCAACTTAGGACGCCGTCATTTAGCGCCCGGGTGTTGTACTTCGGATACAGCCTTCGCGACGAATTGCGCCTACGGTGTCCTCGGGATTCGAATGGCGCTCGTGCTGTAATGGTTCGCTTCAAGGAAGCGCAAGACAAAGGGATATGGTGATGAAGAAGTTCTTGCTTGGGACGGTCGGATTGATTGCTCTCGGGATGGCCGCTCCGGCCTCGGCTGCTGATCTGGCTCCCCGTCCGTATACCAGCGCCGCCGCCTTACGTCGCCCCGATTTACAACTGGACCGGCTTCTACATCGGCGCCAATGGCGGCTGGGGCTGAGCCCGCAATGCCTGGATATTACCCAGGTGTGGCTGGCGTTGACGTCTTCGCTGAAGGCTGCCGCGATCGGTCGGAGGCCTTGTCGGTGGCCAGATCGGTTACCGCTGGCAGGCCAGGCAGTTGGGTGTTTGGCCTGGAAGCTCAGGGCGACTGGGCTGATCTCGCAACCACGCGTGTCAGCGTGATCGATCTTTCCTGGCTCTCCACTGCGCACCAAAACCGATGGCATCGGCCTCTTCACCGGTCAGATCGGTTACGCCTGGAATGCTTCACTGTTTTACGTGAAGGGCGGCGCGGCGGTGGCAAGACAACCGCTTCAGCATCTTCGATAACGCTTACCGGCATTGACTTGCGCGCGGCAAGTCGACCCGCTGGGGTGGCACCGTGGGTGTGGGATGGGAGTACGGCTTCGCACCGAACTGGTCTGCCGGCATCGAATACGACCATCTGTTCATGGGCCAGAGCGAACAATTCGTTCTCGATCGTCAATCCGACGTTGTCGCTTTGCTCAACAGCCGGATCAGCCAGGACGTGATCATGGTCACTGTGCGCATCAACTACCGCTTCGGCGGCTATGGTGGCCCGGTTGTCGCAAAATACTGACCTCGTCGTTATCTACGACATCTCCAGCAAACTAGGTCGGCAGAAATGCCGGCCTTTTTGTTGAAGCTTGGCGATTGTCATACAGCAAGCCGAGCGAATATTGCGCGAGGCTGTCGCCCTGTTCGGCGCGGCGATACCACATCGCCGCCTCGGTGTAGTTCTGTGGAACGTCGCGTTCGGTTTCAAACATGAAACCGAGATAGGCTTGCGCCGACATCTCGCCCCGTTCGGCCAACGGAATGAAAACCTGCGAAGCCCGCACATAATCCTGGCGATTGAAGGCGGATATGCCCTGCCGGAGCGACTGCGCCCGCGCGACGTCGCCGGTCGAAAGCAGCAACATGGCCGCGGCGGCAACACAAAGAGCTCGCGTCAGCCGACCGGGACAAACCTTCGATCGCGTAAGGTTGCCGGATTCAGTTCGGAGTTAATGCGGCCAGTACTCATCTGATCTTGTCCGTCTCGCCATTCGCGGGGCGCACAGTAAAGCCGCGGACCTGGAAAATCCACCGCAGCTGGTCCACGGCACGGTTAGGTAACGTAGGGCTCGGCATCCATCGTCACGCCTGCCATGTTGTACGGCAGTAGTCACGATTTCCAGGGCGGGATACACATCTTACCCGTAGTCCGCGTTAACCCATTTTCTTCACGCTGCCGGAGCTCCCTAAATGCCCTTCCCGCGCGCCTCGCAGGCCCTTTCCCGCTTCACCGTGCTCGACCTCACCCGCGTCCGTTCGGGGCCGACCTGCGTGCGGCAGCTCGCCGACTGGGGCGCCAATGTCATCAAGATCGATGCGCTGCTGGAGGACGCCACCGGTGAACAGCCGGGCGGCCCGCGCCACGGCTCGGACTTCCAGAATTTGCACCGCAACAAGCGAGCGATGACGCTCAATCTGAAGGATCCGAAGGGGCTCGAGGTGTTCAAGCGCCTCGCTGCGAAGGCCGACGTCGTGGTCGAGAACTTCCGGCCTGACGTCAAAGGCCAAGCTCGGCATCGACTATGAGAGCCTGCGCAAGGTCAATCCACGCATCGTCTATGGCAGCATCTCCGGGTTTGGGCAGGACGGGCCCTATCACAAGCGGCCGGGCTTCGATCAGATCGCCCAGGGCATGGGCGGGCTGATGTCGGTCACCGGCGCGCCTGGCGAGGGCCCGATGCGGGTCGGCATTCCCGTCGCCGACCTCACCGCCGGGCTGTTCTGCGCCACCGGCATCCTCACCGCGCTTTTGGAGCGCGAAGTCTCCGGCGAGGGCCAGTGGGTGCAGACCTCGCTGCTGCAGGCCCAGATCTTCATGCTGGATTTCCAGGCCGCACGCTGGCTGATGGAAAAGGACGTCGCCAAGCAGGCCGGCAACAACCATCCGACCAGCATTCCGACCGGCGTCTTCAAGACCTCCGACGGCTATATCAATATCGCCACCACCGGCGGGCGGATCTGGGAGCGCTGCGCGCAGGCGATCGGCGCGCCCGAACTCGTCACCAATCCGGACTACGCCACCGCGCCGGCGCGCTCGAAAAACCGCGACGCGCTCAATGCTGCGATCGGCAAGCTCACCGAGAAGAAATCCACCGAGACCTGGGTCAGCGAACTCAACGCCGCCGGCGTGCCGTGCGGGCCGATCTACTCGATCGACCAGATGTTCGATGACGCCCAGGTCAAGCACCTCGGCATCGCCCAGGACGTGCCCAATGACGAAAATCGTCATATCCAGCTGGTCGGGCAGCCGGTCACGCTGTCGCGGACGCCGAGCAGGATGGCGGCGCGCCCGCCCGAATTCGGCGAACAGACCGAAGAGGTGCTGGCCGAGTTCGGTTTCGGCAAGGACGAGATCGCCGATCTCAGGCAGCGCAAGGTAGTTTGACGGAGAGCCCAAGCGCCGGAAAATTCAGCGGATGAAAAAAGCCCCGAAAAACCGGGGCTTTTTATTTCGTAACCGGCTGCCGCTCGGTATTTGGCGACGACCGGACCACCAAACCGATAGTTTACGCCAGCGCCAGATCGCGGCAACTACATAAGGCATTGAAATTAAATAACTATTCAAACGCTGCTACGAATTGGCGCAGCACGCTACCCGGCCATTTTCGGTCGAAGCAGCCGGGTGATGCCGCCAAAAACCCGGTCGATCACCGGCCAGAACAGGAGGACGATCGCCAGCGTCGTGATCGAGCCAACCAGGCCGTTCGACCAGAACACCTTCATGTCGCCGCCGGAGCCGATCATCGACAGGCGGAACGCATCCTCGGCGCGGTTGCCGAGCACCAGCGCCAGCGTGAACGGCGCCAGCGGAATGCCGATCTTCTTGAAGACATAACCGACGACGCCGAAGCCTAACATCAGCCAGATGTCGAACATCGCGTTCTGGATCGCGTAGGCGCCGATCGCGCAGGACACCACGATCATGGGTGCTACGGCAGCGAACGGCACCCGCAGGATCGAGGCAAAGATCGGCACCGTGGTCAGCACCAGCACCAGACCGACGACATTGCCGAGATACATCGAGGCAATCAGGCCCCAGACGAAATCCTTGTGCTCGACGAACAGCAACGGTCCGGGATTGAGACCCCACACCATCAGGCCGCCGAGCAGGATCGCCGCGGTGCCGGAACCGGGAATGCCGAGCGCCAGCATCGGCAGCAGCGCCGCGGTACCCGAGGCGTGCGCCGCCGTTTCCGGCGCAAACACACCTTCAATGCGGCCCTTGCCGAAACTGTCCTGATCCTTGGAAAAGCGCTTGGCCAGATTGTAACCCATGAACGAGGCTGCGATCGCGCCGCCCGGCGTGATGCCGAGCCAGCAGCCGATGAACGACGAGCGCAGCAGCGTCACCCAGTATTTCGGCAGGTCCCTCCAGACCGACAGCACGACGCGCAGGCTGATGCCGGCGGCGTGTCCGCGCAGCGCGAGACGCTCTTCCATCGTCAGCAGGATCTCGCTGATGCCGAACAGGCCGATCACGGCTACCAGGAAATTGATGCCGCGCAACAGTTCGGTCGAACCGAAGGTCATGCGAAGCTGGCCGGACACCGTGTCCATGCCGACGCCGGCGAGCAACAGGCCGAGCGACATCGAAATAACCGTCTTGTGCTTGGCCTCGCGGCCGAGCCCGACAAAGGAGCAGAAGGTGAGCAGGTAGACCGCGAAGAATTCGGGCGGCCCGAATTTGAGCGCGAAGGACGAGATCATCGGCGCCAGGAACGTGATCAGCAGCACCGCCACCAGCGAGCCGATGAAGGAGGAGGTGAAAGCCGCCGTCAGCGCTTCCGCCGCCCTGCCCTGCTGCGCCATCGGATAACCGTCGAAGGTGGTCGCGACCGACCAGGCTTCGCCGGGAATGTTGAACAGGATCGAGGTGATGGCGCCGCCGAACAGGGCGCCCCAATAGATGCAGGACAGCATCACGATGGCCGAGGTCGGGTCCATCGTGAAGGTCAGCGGCAGCAGGATCGCCACGCCGTTCGGGCCGCCTAGTCCCGGCAACACGCCAACGAAAATGCCGAGCACCAGCCCGACCATCATCAGGACGAGCGTCTTCCAGGTCAGCAGGACGGCAAAGCCGTGCACAAGTAGACCGAAGGCTTCCATCAGAGAGCTATCCTAAATTCCATATTACCTTCGGGATCGGATTTTTCTGCGCATGATCTTGTCCGAAAACCGGTACCCACTTTTCGGGATCATGCGCTAATGACCAAAGGCCGCTTCGAGCGGTCCCTTCGGCATGATGACGTCGAACGCGATGTCGAAGGTCACGAACATCGCGGCGGTGAACACGAAGGCCGTCAGCAGCGACTTCCACAACGCGATCTTGCCGACCATTCGCATGAAGGATGCGATCAGGAGAAAGCTTGCGACATAGAGTCCGAGAAATTGCGTGACGAGACAGAACAACAGCGTCGGCACGAACACGGCCATGACGCGGCGAAGCTGCGCCTGCGAAACGAAAGTCTCCGAGGCTTCCTTGCGCGACAGGAAAGCGGTGACCAGACCATAGAGAGCTGGCGCCACCAAGGATCACGGAAAGATAGAACGGAAAATAACCGGGCTGCGGTCCGGTCGAATCCCAGGCTGCGCCGGTGCGCCAGTTGTCCCATCCAAGCGTCAGCGCCAGCGCGAGCAGGAGCAGCGACACCACGACGTCGACGACGCGGGTGCTGGTCACCGCGGGTGAATCGGCCTCCGGCGCGGTTGGGTCGTCGACGACGATTTCGATATCGGTATTGGACATCAGGTGAGTTCTATCCGGTTGGCCGACGTGGGTGACTGGATACAGTGCGGGTGTTGCCGCCGTCAATGTAACCTTCAGTGGCCCGCGGCGCGGTCGGGAAACGTGCTCGCAAGTGCAGCACGATCAGGCCTCAGCACGCCACGCTCGGTAATCAGTCCACTCACCAGCCGTGCCGGCGTGACGTCGAACGCGTAATTGGCAATCGGCGATCCCGCGGGCACCACGCGAACCGTTTCGATGCGTCCATCGGCGGTGCGGCCGGTCATGGTGGCGACTTCATCGGCGGCGCGCTGCTCGATCGGGATCTGCCTTATTCCGTCATCGATACTAAAGTCGATGGTCGGCGACGGCAGCGCAACATAGAACGGCACGCCATTGTCGTGTGCGGCGAGCGCCTTCAGATAGGTCCCGATCTTGTTGCAGACATCGCCATTGGCGGTCACCCGGTCGGTTCCGACGATGGCGAGATCGACCATCCGGTGTTGCATCAGATGGCCACCGGTGTTGTCCGGGATCACCGTGTGCGGGACGCCATGATGGCCAAGTTCCCACGCCGTGAGCGAAGCGCCCTGATTACGGGGCCGCGTCTCGTCAACCCAAACGTGAACCTTCAGGCCACGATCATGCGCGAGATAAATCGGCGCCGTCGCGGTCCCCCAGTCGACCGTCGCGAGCCAGCCGGCGTTGCAATGGGTCAGAACGTTGACGGGTTCGCCCGGCCCCTTGGTCGCGGCAATCGCTTCGATCAGCGCCAGACCATGCCGGCCGATCTCCTGATTGATCGCGACGTCTTCCTCCGCGATTTCATTGGCACGCTTGTAGGCCGCCGCGACCCGCGCTGAAGGCGGCAACGGCCGAAGGGCTAGCGCCATCTCATCGAGCGCCCATTTCAGGTTGATCGCCGTCGGCCGGGTCGCAATCAGCATCTTGCAGGCGAGATCGAGCGCCGCATCGGAAGCATCGGCGCGCATGGCCAGCGCCACGCCATAGGCAGCGGTCGCGCCGATCAGCGGGGCGCCGCGCACCAGCATGGAGCGGATAGCTTCGCCGGCATCCGCCGCGCTCGTCATCCGCGTTATGACAAATTCGTGCGGCAGCCGTCGCTGATCGATCGCACCGACCGACCAGCCATCGGGCTCAAGCCAGATGCTGCGAAAATGCTTGCCGTCGACCTTCATGAACGCAACACCCGGCCGGCCACCGCGTCGAGCTTCCTCAGCAATTGGGGATCGCGCGCTTCCGGCGCTGTGATCAGCGCCGTATCGAGGGCACGGTCCGAGCCGATCGGACACGGCTCATGCTGGCGCGGGAAATCCCTGGCGAGACGCGCAACCAGACCCTTCGCCTTCTCGGCATTCGAATTCAGCACGCGGATGATGTCCTGGACCGTCACCGCGTCGTGATCGGGATGCCAGCAATCGAAATCGGTGACCATCGCCACGCTGGCGTAACAGATCTCGGCCTCGCGGGCGAGCTTGGCTTCCGGCATGTTGGTCATGCCGATCACCGAATAGCCCTGCGACTTGTAGGTCAGGCTCTCGGCGAGGCTCGAGAACTGCGGGCCTTCCATGCAGACATAGGTGCCGCCCTGCACGGCGGCGATGCCTTCGGCCCTGGCGGCCGCCGCCAGATGCACCAACAGCCGCGGCGACACCGGATGGGCCATCGAGACATGGGCAACGCAGCCCTTGCCGAAAAATGAACTCTCGCGCTTGTAGGTGCGATCGACGAACTGATCGACAAGCACGAAGGTGCCGGGCGGGAGATCTTCCCTGAACGAACCGCAGGCCGAGAGCGAGATCAGGTCGGTGACCCCTGCCCGTTTCAGTACATCGATATTGGCGCGATAATTGATGTCGGAGGGCGACAGAACATGTCCCTTGCCGTGCCGCGGCAAAAATACGATCGGCAACCCGGCGATCATGCCATGCCTGACCGGCGCAGAAGCCTCACCCCAGGGGCTTTCGATCATCTCGTCGCGGACATTCTCCAGCCCCGGCAGGTCGTAGATGCCGGATCCGCCGATAATGCCAAGCACGGCATTCGTCATGATTGCTCCCAGAATGTTTCTCGGAGAGGCCGGTCCGACCCGCTCCCGGCGCGCCGGGATGTTCGACTATACTGCGACGCAATAATCAACCATTGTTCGCTCACTGCAAGGCCTTCTGATTCAAAGGGCTTGTGATTTGATGGCGAACGCCGTCGCGATCGGGAGAAAGCGGATGTCAGCCACCAGGGAGCGGGAAAAGCGCCAGTCGATCATCGACGCCTGCCGCAGCATGAATGCGCTCGGCATCAACCAGGGCACGTCCGGGAATATCAGCCTGCGGCACGACGACGGCCTGCTGATCACGCCGACCAGCGTGCCGTACGAGACGATGCAGCCTGAGCAGATCGTGTTCATGGATCTGGACGGCTCGTTCGATCCGGCCCAGCGACCGTCGAGCGAGTGGCGGTTTCACCTCGATATCCTCAAGGCCCGGCCCGAGATCAACGCCGTGGTCCACGCCCATCCGCCCTATTCGACGATCCTTGCCATCATGGGTCTGGAAATCCCGCCGATCCATTACATGATCGCATGTGCCGGCGGCGACACCATCCGCTGCGCGCCGTACGCGACGTTCGGCACGCAGGAGCTTTCAGAGCACGCCGTGCGGGCGCTCGAGGACAGGCTGGCCTGCCTGCTGGAGCATCACGGCATGATTGCGATCGGGCCTTCGCTGTCGAAGGCGATGTGGCTTGCGGTCGAAGTCGAAGCGCTGGCGCGCCAATACCACGGCTGCCTTCAGATCGGCACGCCGCGATTGCTGTCCAAAGCGGAGATCAAGAACGTTCTCGGCAGGATCGCTGGCTATGGTCCTGCCGGGAAATAGCGCGTCGCGGCCGGCTTATTTCGCGACGAAGCCCGCCTCGTTCATCAGCGAGGCGTTGAGCTTGTCGTCCTCTTCGAGGAACTTCACCATATCCTTGCCGGTGAGGAAGATCGGCTTCAGCGCCTGCTTTTCCATGTAGTCCTTGTACTCGGGCGTTTGCGTCACCTTCTGGAACAGATCGACATAGAACGCCTGCTGTTCCGGCGTCACCTTGCCCGGCAGGAACATCGCGCGCAGCATCAGATATTGCACGTCGAGCCCTTCTTCCTTGCAGGTCGGGATGTCGTTCCACGATTGCGTCTCGGTGACCTTGGTCTTGTAGGCGATGCGCTCCTTGTCGAACACGCACAGCGCGCGGACCTGGCCGGCGCGCCAGACCTCGAGATTTTCGGACGGATTGTTGACGTTGGATTCGGTGTGGTTGCCGACCAACTGGGTCGCCGCCTCGCCGCCGGACTTGTACGGCAGATAGGAGAATTTCGCGCCGGTCTTCTGCTCCATGAACACGGTGAGCACGTGATCCTCACGTTTGGAGCCGGTGCCGCCCATCTTGAACGGCGAACTGGCGGCCTTGGCGGCCGCGATGAACTCCTTCACGGTCTTCGGTCCGGCCGCATTGTCCCACAACACGAACTGGTCGAGCGCGATCACCGACACCGGCGTCAGCTCGCGCCAGTTGAAGGGAATCTTCGCCGACAGCGGCAGCATGTAGATCAGCGAGTAGGCGATCAGAACCTTGTTGGCGTCGCCGTCGCTGGACTTCATGTACATCAGCGCCTCGGCGCCGGACGCCCCGCCCTTGAGCGAGACCACCATCGGCTGCTTCATCAGATTGTTCTTCTGGATCGCCGCCTGCATCATGCGCGCCATCTGGTCGGAGGCGCCGCCGGCCCCCGCGGCGACCACGATTTCAACCGGCTTGGTCGGCTCCCACGCGGCGAACGCCGGCGCGCTAACAAATACTGCCGCTAAGGCGGCCGCGGCTTTCCCGAAATGTTTCACGTGTTTCTTCCCTATGTCTTTGTTGGGTTTCTCAAAATCGATACCGCTTGCAAGTGATATTGTGCGGATGATTGGCCACGAGTTCAAGACGGCGCCGGCCTCACGACGTATGACTTTGGATTTAGATCCCAAAGTACGAAGGTGACCAAGGCTAAAGCCTGCGGCGCAACTTGCCTCGAGGTGGGTTCATCGCATATCCAAGCTGGGATGGCCGGCGAACGAAAAGTTCATCAAGGACTGGCAGGCCTACAACAAGAACCCAAGACGCGTGACTACTGATGCGATGGAAGCGCACTACATCGGCGCGCGAATCCTTCGCTCCTGCTCGTCGACGCGATCGCCCGGGCATTGGATGCCTGTTCGAGTCCGCGCCCCGAAGGTGGACCCTGTCAGAGGCCTACACGTGGACTTCCGGCAAAGGTCAGAGAGCGGAAATAACTCAGCCCCAGTCGAGTGAAATTAGGCTCAGCTATCATCCAACTGGCATGATCAATCCTCATGGCTTATCTGGAGGACCTACTTATTGTGATCCGCGCAGGCACGCCGGGCCGGGAGTCTCCATCATCAACAGATCGCCGGTGCCGCTGCATCGATGGCATGTCCACTCCGTGTTCAATGGGCTGGATGACCACCAGTTCCGGAGCACGGCTTGCTTTTTCGGCCAGGCGCTCGCGCTTCTTCTCGGAAAGCTCCGGCGACACCCAATGTGTCCGGTATGAGGCCTCGATCGCAGGATTTCCGCTTCGACTGAAGCGCAGCGTCTGGCGCCCCGGCGTGCGTGCGACATACGCCGTCGGGCTTGCGTACAATTCTCGCGGTCGCCCAAGATCGGAATAGCTGCATGGCTTCCGAGATGCGCGGCAGATTGGCCCGTACAACTGCCTCCAGGAAATTGATCTCCCCGCGGCGCCAGCGCTCCACCGCTTGAGCGTCAAGCCCCCATCCCGACGAGGATGTCGATGGCGCTCACAAAGTGCCGGGCGGCAAGTGCCGCTTCAGCCGCTTTGGCGACACGATCAGCCAATTAGCGGAACCCGATTGTTCCGGCTCATTCTGTGGTCAAGCTCGCTGTTCGGTGCGGTGCAAGGCCAACATCATCCGCCCAGCGCCGACACATGCTCCAGATCCTGCCGGCGCTGCTTGGCGCGCCGTTCGTAGCTGGCCTGGTTCTTGGTGGCGACCAGCGTGTGGGGGCTACCGCGCCTCTCGGTCGTTAGGTCAAGGTCACACGCCGCGCTCCGAACACTTTGCTCGACATGGGTCCTCCGATCCTGGACCGCTTTCAGGCGCCATTGCTGTTGATCCGGCGCCGCCAGGAACGCGCCCAGTCCACGGCAGTCGCCACATGTGCATTTGAGCAGGTTGGTCCTGGTCCAGTCCCGTGGCGCTTCCAGCGGTAGGGCGATGCGCCTGCGCAGGTGGTCGAGAGACGCGCCTCGGAGCCGCCCCACCGCCGGCCAAGCTCTGCTCTCCGCCAGCTCGGCAAACGCGCGAGCGGCGGGGACCAGCACGTCGTCCGGCTTGTATGTCTTCGGCCAGGCCAGCAGGTGCTCGATCGCACGGGCCGCGAGCCCCGCATCGATCCGGCTCGTCGCCGTCAGAAGATCGACGACAAAGCCCGGCTTCACCGGCGTTGGCCGAGTCCAAGTGCCGACCTGCTCCCGCTTGGTCGGGTCGCCCGGCAAGGCATCTATCAAGGCTACGCCGATCTGCTTCAGGTCGCCCGTCGCACCCGTCGGCGCCGCGACGCAGCGCAGCAGCAGATCGCCGCAGGCGCTGAGATGGTCCGGCGCGTTACGGCTGACGATCCGGACCAGCAGCTCCGTTGCACGCGGGGCCGGAATGAGGGCGGCGGCGCGCACGATCGCCCCGTTGTCGGGCGCGGCGTAATGGCCTTCCGCGGACAACTCGGCGAGAAACGCATCGATGCGCTTTACGTTCCCCAGCCGGATCTGCAAATCGAGCATCCGGCCGGCTTCGGCGTTGTCGTCCGCCCGCCAAGGCGAGCGGGACCAGGAGCGCAGCATGTGCCGTGAAAGCTCATCGGCCTCACGCCACAACGGTGACTGGATCGATGCGTTGCTCGACTCCCAACGCGCCGTCAGATCTTCGAGATACGGCAGCGTCGTGCGGAGGCCGGCCTGATTCAGCACCGCGAGCCTCCGCGCAGCCGGCCACAACACGAAGCCGGCGCGGCTATAGGTGCGCTCGAAGGACGCGCCTTCGTTGCCCGTCGCCTCCTGAAAATGCTGCTCGTCCGGCATCAGATCCTCAAAAGCGTCGGGCGGGCACAGCTCGTCCTCGGCGAATGGAAAATCGTCGAACCCGGCCTCGCCGCCATCTGGACGCCGCCACTCGGACAGGATCAGCGCCCGGTCAAGGACCTCGGCAACCTCGAATTCTTCGTCCTCCTCCTCGTCGCGACTCCAGTGGCGACGGCCGTAATAGCCGGTATATTCGGCGCTGCCGCTCTCCTCGATCGACACGAGAGCGAGGTGGAGATCGCAATCCGCCTCTGCGGCCGCTTTGACCAGCACAGACGCCACACCCGCATCGGCCCCCTTGAGTGCACTGAACGACAGCTCCGCCGGCGTATAGGCATGCTGCAAGGGCAGGATCAGCTTATCAGGCTCGTCCTCCGCGCTCGCCCAGCTCCGCAGCAACTCCACCACCGGCCCGTGTTCTGCGCGATAGTCGGGCGCCTTCAGCGGGCGCCTCTTGTCGACGAAACGCAAATTATAGACGAGGATCAGGCGACATCCCGTCTTAACAGGACGCACTTCATGCACGCAGTCGGCATAGAAGGCCGCGAAGCCGATCTCCGACGGTTCTTCCGGACGCGGCTCGAGCACCACCTCCCGGCCGAGATGCTTGATGACCAATTCGCCGCCGCTATGGGACGAGGGCAGCACGAGCACCATCGTCGCGAACATGCCGGGGGCCTTCTCGGTATCGCGGTGGTCGACGAAGAAGCTGCCGGTATCGTAGACAAGAAGCTTATAGAAGTCGGCCGCAACCGGCTCGCTCACACCGAGCCGGAGAGCTATGTCGGCGACGAGGCCGGCCAGGGTCTTTTCCCAGTGGCGCCCTCCGATCCGAACCTTAGCGGAATCGACCTGCCAAGTTCTCCGGACTTCGCGATCGATCACCGTCTCCTCGCCCCGCCCATAGGGGGCTGCTTCGGCGATTGCGACGAGCCGCTCGGCCTGAACGGACAGGATCGGAAAGGCGATCCTGCCCACGCCGTCGACATCGATCGTCGGCATCGAGATCTCCCGAATTCCGCCGACGCAAAAGTCGCCCGGACGCTCAACGGAACGAAGGGTGTTAAGCAACGTGGTGCCGATCGACGACATGGTACCTCCCGGCAAGCTGGGAACGATCGTTAAGTCGACGTGCTGGGCCTTCAAGAAATTATACGCAGCGAACGCACGCGCGAGAAATCACGGTCATGCGTCACCAGGGCGGCCGCGTTGATCGCCAATGCGCTGGCCGCTTGCACAGCGTCTGCCAGCTTGAGGCGGAGCGACGTCCGCAGTCTCGCAGCGCCTTCCGCAATGTCGACGTCAAGCGCGATCGGTTGCCACGATGCGAGGATCGCACGGTAACGCCGCGCGAGCGCTTCATCAGCGGCCTGCAGGGGCCCGCTCAGCACCTCGGCGACGGTGATGGTCGTTACGGCGAAGCGCAGGTGCCCAGCTCCATGGGCTTCGAAGAGCGGCTTGAACCGCGGTCCGAATTTCGGGTGCCCCTCGAGGAAGTAGATGATGGGTGCCGAATTGATGAGAACCAGCGCATCCTCCGGCAGATCCCCAAAATCTAACGGCTCCATTCGTCACGCAGCTTTCGAAGCGTGCGGGTACTATTCTGTCCCCATAGCCCGCGACCGGATCCTGCGACGGGCGTCAGCGGCTGCTGGCGAATGGCGGCGCCATACGCCTCGATCGGCACTAACGCTGCAACTGGGCGGCCATGTCTGGTAATGATCGTCGAACGGCCCTTCTCGGCCGCCTCGAGAAGATCCGGGAGCTGATTGCGAGCTTCTTCCGCGCCTTTACGCAAGATGAGGTTCACCATGCCTGTCTCCGAGAGAACCGTACAGCACCGTACAGCTGCAGTCAAATAAAATCCGGCCGCGGCGCCTCTCGGACCTTCACTAGGCTCCAGTCGTTGACAGTGTGCGCCATGGATAACCACGCCCTGCCGAACTGATTTGCGCTCAAGCCTTTGGCGTGACTCCAAGGACCGCGATCATGGAGGCCCGTGGCCGCCGCCAAATAACTTCGCCGCGATCTTCCGCCGCGCGAATAAGGGCTTCCTCGCGCCTCTCGATTTCGAGGCACTCCGTGTCAAGATCGGCGATGATACGGGCGCGCTCTTCAACGGAGAGGCCGGGGCCAGTTTTCTTGTAGGTCGCGTCAAGCTCCGCTTTGCCTTTAGCGATCATCGCTTCAGGCATGAAAAAAAGACTTGTGAGGGCGTACCCGTGGGGGTCATTCGCAATTCGATCACGCGCGGCATGGGCTGCCAGTGTTCGGCCTATCTCGAAATGAAGGCCAAGGATGACGAAGCGGTGGCGCGGGAGAATGCCGCGTGAGTGGCGGCCTGCTCGACCTTATCAACGATCCCGTTTTCATGGCGGGACTGGAAGAGAGGCGCCGAATAGCCGCGACGCTGGCCGATCGCTGGGGATGCAGTTTAGCGAGCGCGCGTGAGTGGCTTGAACAGGAAGACGCGCGGGCGATGGAATTGTTTGCTATCGGCGACACTGTGCCCCGGAACATCCTAAACTGATGAGTTGGTGATGCACTTGAGCGGCGAGAGCGGGAGGCTATCGGCATTCCCGTGCCCCAGGTCAAGCCTCTCGCACCGCATCAGCCAAAGCCAGAAATCAAATCAGTATGGGTCCAGACGGCGAGACCACGTGACGGCGATGCTGGCGCCGCAGAGCCGGGCTTCTATTCCGTCGCTGATGGGGTTGTCACGATGCATGATATTGACGGAAAACCGACTGGTAAGACGTGTCGGCTAGGTCCGGATGATGACGCGCACAAAATAGCGCACAGGCTGGCGCGGGATGCGTGGCTAAAAGCAAGTTCGACAAGTGACTTTAACAGGCCTCTGTATTATTCAAAACTGGGTGTTGCTTGATGAGGCTAGTTCGATTTGCCCTCAGGTTTCTCCACTGGCTGAGCGAGCAAGAGCGCGTTGTCCAAGGCGCCCCGCAATTGGATGGCAGCCGGGATACTGCACTTCAGGAAAGCGACCACAGACGCGCACGCAACGATTTTGCTGTCGCTGGTCGGGACGTTTGCGCTGACCATCAAGGTAACGCCGATTATCCCATTCATGTGGGACAGGGACGGGGCGCTGTCAAAATAGATGATCGGCAACGGGACGTTAGAGATCGGAACACGAACCCCGTGCATGTCAACAGATCCGGGGCCAATGTGAGCAACTACGGGTGCGGACTGATCTGCCATGACGGCTCCTTCGACTTGTTCAAATGGGACCACACCAAAGGTTGCATGGTCCCCCTGAAATTGTCGAATCCTTGCCTGAGCTAAGCAAATCCGGCCATCGCGCCCCGCTGGCGCTGCCAGCCAATGTCAGCCACGCCGCACTTTCACGCAGTAAGTATCAGAAACGGTGTCGTGCCAGGAGACTGCGCCTGCTTAACGCGATCTCCCGTGCAGCCGGCAAGTGTAGCACTGAGCGCGATGATCATCAGGATACGCATTTGCTGATCTCCCAGATCAGGAGGCTGGAAACAGCCGGTCTGTGGCTTTGTCCAGACGTTTCGCGGTACCGCGTGCATCTGACAAATGACCGACGAGGTCGCCGTTCAACTTGTAAATGTTGGCACCCCGGAGATCGTAAAGCTTTTCGCCCTTATTGTCCGCCGATAGCGAGACAAATCGCGTTCTATTTCGCCTTCGCCTTCAGCCCAGCTCGACCAGCCAACGGACTTGGCCGGCTGCTGCGCGCTGTTGTTCCGTCGGCTCGGTCATTTCGGTTCCTCAGAAGGCTTCGGCTTATCGTTCAGCAGTTCCTCTACAAAACCGCGGTCTTTATTAGCCCATCTGCCCCTCGTCTGCTCCGCAAGCTTCGCCTTCCGATTGGCCTGTAACTGAGCGAGTTCGGCCTCAAACCGGGACCGCCCTTGCTCGTTTTCATTCGCCATTTCTGGCAGCTTGACCTCAGCGCTCTTTCTTTGGCGAATTGCGAGCCCGATAAGTCCGAGCACCGCCAGGATCGCTCCGGCTACAATCAGCCAATGCGGGTATTCCATCGCTGATAAGACATCTGTCACTTTGTCTTCGCCTTTAGCCCCAGGTCGACCAGCCGGCGGATGGCTTCAGAGCGGCTTGGAAGGTCTGATTGCTTGCGCCGCCATTCGTCGATGGCGGCTACCTCGGTAGCGGCCATCATTACAGGAATCCGGAGGTCTTTCAGTTCATCGGCCATATCGTTAGTTTCTAGGAGCATTGGGCGTCCAGCACAAGTTGGTTGACATGTGCCATGAACTAGCACATGTTGTGCCAGTTGTCCAACAGGATGACGGCCCAGAGGGAAGGAGCGAGCTTCCGCACTGGGCCTAACCCGAACCACTTAGAGGATGGAGAATCCAATGGCCCAGGCTGATTCCCACAATAGCACACGTCGCGCTTTCCTTTCCAACGCTGCCGGCGCGACCGCAGCGCTTGTTGCCACGAAGAAAGCCGTTGCCCTGCCTGCCGATGACGGCGCGCTGCTTAAATTGGAGGAGAACTAGCGACGGCTCACGATGACGAGATCTTCAGGCTCTCGGAGATCTGGCACGCTGAAAGCTATCGGATGTACCAGGAAGCGCTTTTGAGAGAAGTGCAGGCTGGTACGTACCTAGCCCCTGAAGAGAGATGGGCACTCGTTAGCAAAACGCCTGAGTCCCGAGAGCACGACCAACTCTGCAGTCTCCGGGATATCCACCTTGTGAAAATGGAAGCTCTCGTAAAGCAGATGTGGGCAACACCCGCGCTAACCCCGGAGGGACGTCGGGCCAAAGTCCTGGTTGCGCTCCGCTTGTTGCCTGACGCCTGGCGAGAGGTGGACGAGAAAGCCGACTATGGGGTCCGTAAGGCCAGACAGCTCTTGATCGAGTTTGTCGGCGGCGAGCCGGGCGAACAGCTTCGCGATCAGCTCGCGTAGGCTCGCCGGCATCTAGAGACGACGGCGGGAAGCCAAGTTAGGCTCACCGCGCTAAGACAACCTCCGAGGGCCGGCGTGTTGACCAATCCGTCGGCCTTTATTTTGCCGGCTAGCTATTTCAAGACTTGGTCGCATGTCCGACGACGCAACCAGATTCCGAAAGCAAGCCGAAGAAGCCCGCGATTACGCATCCAGGGTCCAAGGCCCGCTGGATAGGGAAGCGTGGCTTCGGGTAGCTGAAGAATGGATCAAGCTGGCTGAGTCGGCCGAGGCGAGGCGGCGCTACTTGATTTGATTGCCCGCGAAATCAAAGCCCGCCGGTTCACGCCGACGGGCCTCTCGCGCTAGTCCCCACCTATCGCTTCATGCACGCCGCCACATACCGACCTAGTCCGCCAGCGCTTCCGCTTCTTTGATTGTTGAGCCCCATATTTCGACCCTCAGCGTCGCAACGCTGGCGCTTGGCGGCTGCGGCAGCGCTAGGATTTTTCCCGTTGGAGTTTTGCGCCAGGGCATTTGAGCCGATGGGGGCGAGCAACAGAACCGCCAATCCAATAATTCGAAACATTTGACTCCTCCAATCACAAAAAAGTAACGGAGGATATCCAATTGCAACCACAACGCGAGGGCAAGACCGAAAACCGACTGCTCGCGCTCGCCCTGTTCACACTGGCGGGTTTTTTACGATCCGATATTTCTTCGCTGCCTTGCGCCTCGGCGTCGTATCCGACGCCGGCTTCCCGTGATTGAGCGCCTGGAGCAACCCAATGTGGGCATGCATCATCGGACCTCGATCCTCGGCGGCCATCAGCACCATCTCTGCCGCGGTCTGCCAGTGCCGTTTCTGTCGTAGCTTCATGATGTAGTTGGCGGCATCCCTGAGCGTCCGCATGTCCGGCACAGGATGGTCAAACTCGCGATCCCAAGGCATCAGGCCGCGCCCCGCCGACTTGGACCAGGGCGCTTCTTCAAGTCTGGCCTGATATGCGAACCGCGACGACCGTAAGCCCGATGGACGTGATAGAAGAATGTGACAACAAAAAGCCCCGGACGATGCCGGGGCTTTTGAGCTGCTGAATTAGCAGACAGATCAGTACCGGGGGACGACCGAGCCACCCCAGTTGAAGCGGTAGACCAGTGAGGTCGAGATAGTTTGGTTCCAGCTGTTGAACCTGAGACTGTTACCGGCAGGTAAATTGGTGCCGTCGACCAGCAGAGGGACGGATTTCTTGTCATAGAAAGCCGAGCGATACTCGGTCTTCATGAACCAGCCCGGCGAGCTGATGCCGAAGATGTTCAGGCTGTTCTCCACGCCGCCGCCGATGAACCAACCGTTGCGGTTGAAGCTGTCGGTGTGATCACCCACAGGAGCGCCGCTAAACTCATTGAGCAGCGTCGTGCCCGACCAATGAGAACCGGAGTAACCACCGTTCACGTAGGACAGCACATTCGGGGCTACCAAATAGCCGACCCGCGCACCAACCGCCCACGAGTTCCTGCAACTTTATCGGGGCGATCACCGAGTTCGAGCGGGTCTATAAGAGTGCCCTTGATGCTGCCGAACTGGCCATCTGCAAACAAGCCGAACACCCAAGGACCGTTGAACTGCCAGTCGTAGCCGAGACCGACCGTTCCGAACCAGCCAGAGCCACCCTGACGGCGATCGATGGTGAGGGGCACGTTAGTTACCGTGTCTCGAACAGACTGATCGGCCGCCCAGAGGCCACCGCCGCCACCGCCGAAGATGTAGAAGCCGGTCCAGCTCGGGGCTGTCACAACCGGCTCCGGAGCCTTGTAGGGACGAGCCGCGATATCAGCCGCAGAGGCCGATCCGGTCAACGCAGCGAGCGCGGTCAGCGCGAGTACGATCTTCTTCATTTTCACGGTCCCAAAATTGCAGGCTTCCAAATTCGCTATCATTAACCTATCGAAATTCTCAAAAAATGCTGTCACCCGAAAGGCACACGGCGATCCAAAAGAAAGACGAGCTTTGAGCGCACCTGAAGTAGATTCAAGTCGATTTAAGGACAATCCAGACGAAATTGCCCGGTATTTGACCGAGGCATTCGCGTCAGACGATTTTCCAACAATTTTGGCCGCATTGTCTTCGGTGGTCAGGGCTCAGAACGTAATGGCGCTGTCGCGGGCGACGGGCCTGCGGCGGGAACGGTTCTACCGCCCATTCTCGGGGACTGCCGGACCAGACTTAGGCGCCGTTATCAAATTACTTGAGGGGCTGGGGGTTAAGTTCAAAGTAGAGGCTCGTAAAAACCCGAAGCCAAAGCCTCCGCTGCCCAAACTCGGTCGACCAGTGAAGTCGCAAATCCGGTGAGGCATTACCCCGATCGCATTTCGCCGAGAGTGATTTTCTGTTCACGCGGCATTTGTACGTTTGATTGTGCACAGACTACCAAGAAAGGAAAATTGCGCAATAAATTCAATAAGTTTTGGCGGAAGGGGTGGGACTCGAACCCCGACCCCAGAATTATGACACCCTCTACTTGCCCTTCCAGTTCGGCGTTCGCTTGTTGAGGAAGGCATCCATTCCCTCGCGGAAATCCTCGCTCATATAGGCGCGCAGGATCAGATCCCGGCCCTCCTCGCGCGACAACGTGCGGCGGAGACGGAGCACCGCTTCCTTGGCGGTTTCCATCGTGATCGGCGCATGGCCGGCAACGAGCTTTGCGGTTTCATCGGCGCGGCGCTGCAGCGTCGCGAACGTCAGGCACCACTTCGTTGAGCAGACCGAGCGACAGCGCCTCGGGCGCCTCGATCAGCCGCGCCGTAAAAATCAGGTCCTTGGTCCGCGCCGGCCCGACCAGCGCGACGACCCGGCTGATGTTGGACATCGACAGGCAATTGCCCAGCGTGCGCGCGATCGGAAAGCCGATGCGCGTCGCCGCGGTGCCGATCCGGATATCGCAGCAGGCGGCAATCCCCGCGCCGCCGCCGGTGCAGGCGCCGGCAATGGCCGCAATCGTCGGCACCCGGACCTTCTCCAGCGTGCCCAGCACGCGATCGATCCGCTCCTCATATTCGAGCGCGTCCTCCGCGGTCTTGAAGGCACGGAACTGCGAGATGTCGGTGCCCGACGCGAACGCCTTGTCGCCCGCGCCGGTCAGGATCATCACCTTGATCGAGCGATCCTTGTTGACCGCCTCGCAGATCGCCGCCATCTGCTCGTACATCGCAAAGGTCAGCGCGTTGCGCGCCTGCGGCCGGTTGAACGTCAGCCGGGCGATGCCGTCCTCGACGGAATAGATCAGGTCTTCGGTCGCAGCTACCGGAGCGTTCATCGCAGTTCTTTCTGTTCTTTCTACGTTGTTGGGTCGAAACCGGTTCAGGCGACGGCGGCCTTCGGCATCGCCACGACATCGCGTCCTTTCAGGACTTCCATCGCCGCCAGCACGCCACCGCCACGATGCGGCACCTTGGCGAGATCGAGACCCATCTCGACGCCCGACAGCGTGCCCATCAGCATCAGATCGTTGAAGTGGCCGATATGGCCGATCCGGAACACCTTGCCCTTGATCTTGTTGAGGCCGGTGCCGAGCGACATGTCGAAGTTTTCCAGCACCACCTTGCGGAAATTGTCGGCGTCATGGCCTTCCGGCATGACCACGCCGGTCAGCGCGGGCGAATGCGCGCCCTGCTCCTGGCACTGCGTCTCCAGTCCCCACACCTTGATGGCCGCGCGCGTTGCGGCGCTGTGGCGCTTGTGGCGGGCGAAGACGTTCTCCAGCCCCTCTTCCTCGAGCATCTTGACCGCTTCGCGCAACCCGAACAGCAGATTGGTCGCCGGCGTATAGGGCCAGGTGCCGGCCTTGTTGATCGCGATGACGTCCTGCCAGTCCCAATAGGAGCGCATCGCCGGGTTGGCCTTCGCCACCGCAAGCGCCTTTTCCGACACGGCGTTGAAGCCGAGACCCGGCGGCAGCATCAGGCCCTTCTGCGATCCGGCCACCGACACGTCGATGCCCCAGGCGTCGTGTTCATATTCCAGCGAGCCGAGACCGGAGATGGTGTCGACCATCAGCAGCGCCGGATGCTTGACGCGGTCGAGAATCTTGCGGACGTCGAGCGGATGGGTGACGCAGCCGGTCGAGGTCTCGTTGTGCACGACCATGACCGCCTTGATCTTGTGCTGGCTGTCGGCCGTGAGCTTCGCCTCGATCTGCTCGAGGTCGGCGCCATGGCGCCAGTCGCCGGGCAGGAAATCGACGTCGAGCTTGAATTTGTCGGCGATGCCGCGCCACAGCACGGCGAACTGCCCGGTCTCGGCCATCAGCACCTTGTCGCCGGGCGACAGCGTATTGACGATCGCGGCTTCCCAGGCGCCGGTGCCGGACGACGGATAGATGATCACCGGCTGCTTGGTGCGGAACACCCGCTGCATGGCGGCCAGCACCGCATGGCCGATCTCGGCGAATTCGGGACCGCGATGGTCCATGGTCGGCATGTCCATGGCGCGCAGCACCCGGTCCGGCACGTTGGTCGGTCCCGGAATCTGCAGAAAATGCCTTCCAGTGTGCACAGTCATGGGCGTCCTTCCCGGTATCGTCTTGGTTTCGCGAGCCGCTCGAATATCACTATTTGGCGGGCTTGTCCCCCGCCCGGCGGGGCCCGTCAATGCATAAGAAGCAGGGCTTCGCCTTGCCAAGGCGGACCCCGGCAGGCAAGACATTCAGGGGCATTCACGAGATCGAGCCAATGGCGGCAACAGGGGCCGAAAAATCACGAAATTCGGCTGAAAACAGCGGCCTTGCCGCGCGTCTTGCCCGCGAGATTACCGGCGACGTCTTCTTCGACGCCTTCAACCGCGGCCGCTACGCGACCGACGCCTCGTTCTACCAGATCATGCCCGTTGGCGTGGTGGTCCCCCGGACCATGGACGAGGCGCTGCGGACGCTGGCCATCGCCGGGGACGACGGCCGAATCGTCACCCCGCGCGGCGGCGGCACCTCGCAATGCGGCCAGACCGTCAATGAGGGAATCGTCGTCGACTTTTCCAAGCACCTGAACCGCATCCTCTCGCTCGATGTCGACAATCGCACCTGCGTGGTCGAACCCGGCATCGTGCTCGACGATCTCAACCGCCAGCTCAAAAAGCACGGGCTGTGGTTTCCGGTCGACGTCTCGACCGCCTCGCGCGCCACCATCGGCGGCATGGCCGGCAACAATTCCTGCGGCGGACGCTCGCTGCGCTACGGCACCATGCGCGACAACACGCTGTCGATGGATGCGGCGCTGGCCGACGGCACGCTGCTGCATTTCGGCGAGGTGCCGCGCGATCTTGCGCGCGTCAATTCGCCCGACAGCGGGCTCGCGCTGTTCCGCGACATGCTCGATCTCGGCGAGCGCGAGGCAGCCGAGATCGCCGAGAGATTTCCGAAGGTGCAGCGCCGCGTCGGCGGCTACAATCTCGATGCGCTGGTGCCGCGCAACGCGCCGAACAACATGGCGCATCTGCTGGTCGGCTCCGAAGGCACGCTGGCCTTCACCACGCAGGTCGAACTCAAGCTGTGGCCGGTCATCCGCAACAAGGTGCTGGGCGTCTGCCATTTCGGCAGCTTCTACGAGGCGATGGATGCGGCCCAGCATCTGGTGAAGCTGCGCCCGATCGCGGTCGAACTGGTCGACCGCACCATGATCGCGCTCGGCCGCGAGATCGCGATGTTCCAGCCGATCATCGACACGGCCGTGCGCGGCGATCCCGATGCGGTGCTGATCGTCGAATTCGCCGAGGAAGATCAGGCCGAAAATCTGCACCGCCTGAAACAGCTCGGCGAACTGATGGCCGATCTCGGCTTCGGCTGGGACAAGCCGCAGCGCAAATGGGGCGGCGTGGTCGAGATCACCGAGCCCGCGCTGCAGACCGGCATCGCCGATTTCCGCGCCGCCGGCCTCAACGTCATGATGTCGATGAAGCAGGAGGGCAAGCCGGTCTCCTTCGTCGAGGACTGCGCGGTGCCGCTGCCGCATCTGGCCGACTACACCGAGCGGCTCAACGCCATCTTCGCCAAGCACGGCACCCGCGGCACCATGTATGCGCATGCCTCCGAAGGCTGCCTGCACGTGCGCCCGGTGCTCAACCTGAAGCTCGAGAAGGACGTCAAGGCGATGCGCGCCATCGCCGAAGAAACCTTCGAGATGGTGCGCGAATACAAGGGCTCGCATTCCGGCGAGCACGGCGACGGCCTGGTCCGCTCCGAATTCCACGAGGCGATGTTCGGTTCGCGCATCGTCGCCGATTTCAGGGAGGTCAAGCAGCGCTTCGACCCGGACAATGTGCTCAATCCCGGCAAGATCGTCGATCCGCCCAAGATGGACGACCGCTCGCTGTTTCGCTATCCGCCGGACTATCGCGTCGCCGAGCTGAAGACCGTGCTCGACTGGTCGGCCTATCCCGGCGCCGGCGGCGGTTTCCAGGGCGCGGTCGAGATGTGCAACAACAACGGCGCCTGCCGCAAGCTCGAAGGCGGCGTGATGTGCCCGTCCTATCGCGCGACCCGCAACGAGAAAGACGTCACGCGCGGCCGCGCCAATACGCTGCGGCTGGCGATCTCGGGCCAGCTCGGGCCGGACGCGCTGGCCTCCGACGAGATGATGGACACGCTCAAACTCTGCGTGTCCTGCAAGGCCTGCCGCCACGAATGCCCGACCGGCGTCGACATGGCCAAGATGAAGATCGAGGTGCTGGCGGCGCGCGCGGCGAAACACGGGCTTTCGCTGCGCGACCGGCTGGTCGGATATCTGCCGCGCTATGCCGGGCTCGCGTCGCGCTTCGCCCCGCTCGCCAACTGGCGCAACAGCAGTCCGTTGCTGCGCAGGCTGTTCGAGCAATTCGCCGGCATCAGCGCGCAACGCGCCTTGCCCGCGTTCCGGCGCGACGTGTTCCGGCCCGATGCCGAGGCGTTCGGGCCGGAAGGCGGCCGCGAGGTCGTGCTGTTCGCCGACACGTTCAACCGCGCCTATGAGCGGGAAAATCTCGACGCCGCGCTGCGCGTGCTGGTCGAAGGCGGCTACCGCGTCCACCTTCCGAAGCCCGCAGATCGCGGCCGGCCGCTGTGCTGCGGGCGGACGTTCCTCTCGGCCGGCCTGGTCGATCAGGCGCGCGGCGGAACTGGACCGGCTGGTCGCGACCTACGCGCCGTTCGCCGCGCGCGGCGTGCCGATCGTCGGACTGGAGCCGAGTTGCCTGTTGACGCTGCGCGACGAACTGCTCTCGCTGCGTTCCGACAACGACGCCAAGAGCGTCAGCGCGCATGCGCTGCTGTTCGAGGAATTTCTGGTTCGCGAGGCCGAGGCCGGCCGCCTGCAGCTTGCCGCTCGGCCCGATGCCCGCCAAAGCGCTGGTGCACGGCCACTGCCATCAGAAATCGTTCGGCGCGTTCAAGCCGGTCGAACAGGTGCTTCGGCTCATTCCCGATCTGGATGTCGAGACCATCGAGTCCAGTTGCTGCGGCATGGCCGGCGCCTTCGGCTATGGCGCCGACACCTACCAGGCCTCGATGGAAATGGCCGAACTCTCGCTGCTGCCGGCGGTGCGCCGCGCCGACGAGGCCACGCTGATCGTTGCCGACGGCACCTCGTGCCGGCACCAGATCAAGGATGGCACCGAGCGTTCTGCGCTTCACGTCGCGCGCGTGCTGGCGATGAGCCTCGACCGCGCAACACCAATTCACCCTCCTCACCCATCGCAAAGGAACCGATCCATGGCTGAACTCACCCTCGACGTCGCCCGCAAGATTCTCGATGCCGCGCTTGCCAAGGGCGTCGAGAAGAAACTGAAGCCGCTCGTCATCACCATTCTCGACGCCCGCGGCTGCGTCAAAGTCACCGCGGCGCAGGACGGCACCAGCCTGATGCGGGCCGAGATCGCGCACGGCAAGGCCTATGGCGCGCTGGCGCTGGGCATGGGATCGCGGGCGCTGTTCCAGCGCGCGCAGGAGCAGGCCTATTTCGTCAGCGCGGTGAACACGCATGGCGCAAGGCCGCCTGGTGCCGGTGCCCGGCGGCGTGCTGATCCAGGACGGCGGCGTCCTGCTCGGCGCCGTCGGCGTCAGCGGCGACACCTCGGACAATGACGAGATCTGCGCCGTCGCCGGCATCGAGGCCGCCGGGCTGAAGGCGAACGCGGGATAATCGGGGACCAGGCCGCAACTGATCGGACACCGACGGAATGGATGACGAGTTCAGGCGGCAGCTTCTGGAGCGATTGGAGGCGATCGAGCAACGGCTCGACGCACTCGACGCCGGCCAGAGCCAACTGAAGGAGGCCTACGCGAGATCGCGCGCCCATGGCAGGCGCATCTGGCTCCGTCCGCCGATGTGGACATATCGAACAGCATGCGCCTCGACAGCTCGACCTGCGCACGCTGCCGGCCGCGCCGGCCCTGCCGAAACAGCCTCCCCGCATCGCCATCGTGACGCCGAGCTTCAATCACGGTCGCTTCCTGCGCGCGACGATCGACAGCGTGCTCGGCCAGAACTATCCCAATCTGTTTTATCATGTTCAGGACGGCGGCATCCGGCGACGGCACCGTCGAGATATTGAAGAGTTATGGCGACAGGATTTCCTGGCGAAGCGAAGCGGACGGCGGGCAGTCCGACGCGATCAACAACGGCTTCAAGGATGTCGATTGCGACATCATGGCCTACCTGAACAGCGACGACGTCCTGCTGCCGGGAACGCTCGCCTGCGTCGCCGATTTCTTCGAACAGCGGCCAGACGTTGATTTCGTGTACGGACATCGCATCTTCATCGATTATGCCGGCTCGGAAATCGGCCGGGCGGTTTTTCCGGCGCATGACAGCGAAGCCCTCAAATACGCCGGCTACGTTCCGCAGGAGACCATGTTCTGGCGCCGTCGCGTATGGGACAAGGTCGGACCGATGGATACCGGATTTCACTATGCGATGGACTGGGACTTCATGCTGCGCGCCGAGGCCGCGGGCTTCAAGATGGCGCGGCTGCGGCGCTTCCTCGCCTGCTTCCGCGTCCACGACGAGCAGAAACGACGATGCTGCTGACTTCGATGACGGAGCGAGGCCCTCCGTCACCGCCCCGGCCATGACGGCTTGCGCTTCTCGCCGAAAGCCTTGAGCCCTTCCTTGGCGTCTTCCGTCATTGCCAGCAACGCGATCTGGCTTTCGGTGTAGGCGATGCTTTCGTCGAACGACATCGAGGCGATCGCGCGCATGGCATATTTGCCGCGCCGGATCGCGGTCGGCGACTTGTCGACGATGCGGCTGATCAGCCAGTCGACCTTGGCGTCGAGTTCGGCCGACGGCACCACATAGTTCAGGAGCCCGGCGGCTTGCGCGCTCCTCGCGTCGAAGGGCTCGCCGGTCAGCGCCCATTCGTTGACGAGGCGCGGCGGCGCGATCGATTGCAGCAGGCTCATCACCTGCATCGGAAACACGCCGACCTTGACCTCGGGCAATCCAAAGATCACGTGGTCGGCGGCGACCGCCATGTCGGTCATGCACAACAGGCCCATGCCGCCGGCCATGCAGACGCCCCCGACCCGCGCGATCGCGGGCTTGGTGGCGTTCTGCGACAGCCGCAACAGATCGGCGTAATCGACATTGGGCCTGGAAAAATCCATCGCAAAGGCGGCGCCGCTGTTCTGCAGGTCGGCGCCGGCGCAAAACGCCTTGTCGCCCGCGCCCGTCAGCACGATGACGCGCACGTCCTTGTCGTCATGCGCATCGCGATAGCCTTTCGCGATGCCGGCAACCACGTCGGCATTGATGGCGTTGCGCTTGTCCGGCCGGTTGATGGTAATCCAGAACGCCTGTCCGCGCTTTTCGCGTATCACGCTGCTGCTGTCGGTCATTGTCCCGCTCGCCCTGTTTGCCATGGATTGGCAAACATTTGCGGCAGGATGGCGGTGGACTGCAAGCAGGATTTAGGCCGCGGGCGCGACCTTCTTCACCCAGACCTTGTTGTCGTGGAACGCCGCGCCGCCCACGGGGGCCACCGCCTCGGCTCCGGTCAGCATGTTGATGCCGCGGCCGCCGATATGGGCCTTGTTCGGCTGAACCGATTCCGCGATCAGCACGCCGCGTCGCAGGCCGTCGAACAGTTTCACCGTCAAATTGGTCTCGCCCCTGACATTGCCGAGCGTGACGACCTCGCCGTCGGCGATCCCGAGCGCCGCGGCGTCTTCGGGATGCATCATCACCGAGGGCTTGCCTTCGCGCGCAATCGACGAGGGCGTTTCGTTGAAACTGGTATTGAGGAAGCTGCGCGAGGGGCTGGTGGCGAGCCGGAACGGATGCGCCTCATCCGCCTCCTCGATAATCGTCCAGTGATCCGGCAGCGACGGCATCTGCGCCCACGGCCCCAGGCCGGGGTTGCCGAAGGGAGGATTGGCCCAGTCGGCCTTGAAGTGGAACTTCTTGTCCGCGTGCGCAAAACCGTCGAGGTAATGCGAGGTGCGAAAATCCGGCTGGATATCGCGCCACAGATCCGCCTCCAGCGTCTCGATATCGCCGTGACCGCTCTTCTTCAGCGTCGCGTCGATCAGTTCGCGCGGCGACATCTCGAAGCCGGGATGCACCGCATTGAGACGGCGGCCGAGGCCCTGCAACACCTCATGGTTCGAGCGGCATTCGCCGGGCGGATCGATCAGCTTGGCGCCGACCGAAATATGCTGGTGGCCGCCGCCGTAGTAGAGATCGTCATGCTCCATGAACATGGTCGCCGGCAGCACGATGTCGGCCATCTGCGCCGTCTCGGTCATGAACTGCTCATGCACCACCATGAACAGGTCTTCGCGCGCAAAGCCCTGGCGCACCAGCGCCTGCTCCGGCGCTACCGTCATCGGGTTGGTGTTCTGGATCAGCATCGCCTTGACCGGCGGTCCGTCCTTCAAGGCTACGGCGTCGCCGGTCAGGATGCGGCCGATCTGGGACTGGTCGAGCCAGCGGGTCTTGCTATCGATCGCATCATGGCCCTCGATGATGGATTCATTGAACTTCCAGATCGCATAATTGTTGAAGAACGCGCCACCGCCTTCGTATTGCCAGGCACCGGTCACCGCCGGAATACACAGCGCCGCATGCATCTGCGCCGCGCCGTTGCGGCTGCGGGTGAAGCCGTAGCCGAGACGAAAGAACGCGCGCTTGGTCTGGCCGACCAGGCGAGCGAAGGCCTCGATCTCCTCCACCGGCACGCCCGATATCGACGAGGCCCATTCCGGCGTACGGGTCGCAAGATGCGCTTCCAGTTCCGTCCGGGCAATCGGTGTAGCGCTCCATATACGCCCGGTCCGCGTAACCTTCGCGGAACAGCACATGCATGACGCCGCAGGCGAAAGCGCCGTCGGTGCCGGGCCGCAGCAGTATCTTGATGTCGGCCTGCTTCATGGTGTCGTTGTTGTAGACATCGATCGCCGCGATCTTCGCGCCACGCTCCTTGCGGGCGCGCATCGCGTGGGTCATCACATTGACCTGGGTGTTCACCGGATTGGTGCCCCAGATCACGACCAGATCGGACACGCCCATCTCGCGCGGATCGACGCCGGCGATCTTGCCGGTGCCGATGGCAAATCCGATGCGCGCGATGTTCGCGCAGATCGTGGAGTAGAAGCGGGAGTATTTCTTCACATGCGCAAGGCGGTTGATGCCGTCGCGCATCACCAGCCCCATGGTGCCGGCATAATAATAGGGCCAGACCGATTGGGCGCCGAATTCGCGCTCGGCCTGATCGAAGCGCGCGGCGATTTCGTCCAGCGCCTCATCCCACGAAATCCGCGCGAACTGACCGCTACCCTTGGGACCGGTGCGGCGCATCGGATGCAGCAACCGGTCGGGATGATGAATGCGCTCGGCGTAGCGCGCGACCTTGGCGCAGACGACGCCGGCGGTATAGGTCTGCTGCTTGGAGCCGCGAACCCGGCCGATGCTCTGGCCGTCGATCACCTCGATGTCGAGCGCACAGGCCGACGGGCAATCATGCGGACAGGTGGAGTGGCGGATATCGACCTTGGCGTGCTGGTTCATGTTCCGATAGGTAACATCAAATTCCGCCGTCGCCGAGAGGCTTTATCCGGGTCCACACCGGCGAAATCGACAGCCATGCCATGCATTACGCGCCGAGATAGGCCCCGCCATTGGCGTGGATCGCCTGCCCGTTGATGTAGCGCGCGCCCGGCCCGCAGAGGAAGCGCACCATGGCCGCGACGTCGTCCGGACGGCCTCGCTCGCCGGTGATGGTCTGATGGGTCAGATGATGCGCCGGTTCCGGCTTGTCCTTCGGCCGCGGCGTGCCGATCAGCCCGGGCACCACGCAGTTCACGGTGATGCCGTCATCGGCGAGATCGTGGGCCAGCGCCCGGGTGAAGCCGATGATGCCGGCTTTCGCGGTGACCACATGCGCGCGGTTCCGCGCACCGGTATGCGCGCTGAGGCCGCCGATATTGACGATGGTGCCCGCACCGGATTTGCGCAGCGCCGGCAGGCAGGCCTTCACGCAATGAAAGGTGCCATCCAGCGTGACATCGAGGATCTCGCGCCACTCGCGATAGTCCATCTCGGCGAACGATTTCTCACGCCGCAACGCGGCGTTGTTGACGAGGCAGTCGATCTGGCCGAACTGCTGCACGGCAGCGTCGGCCATCGCCTGCACCGCGCTGGCGTCGCCGACGTCACCGATATGAACCAATGCCTTGCCGCCGGAAGCCTCGATCTCATGCGCGACAGCTTCCGCCTCGGCGCGGTTGCTGCGCGCGTTGACCACAATGGACGCGCCGCCCTCCGCCAGCGTCAGCGCAATCGCACGGCCGATGTTGCGGCCCGCGCCGGTGACGACTGCGACTTTGCCGGTGAGTTCTTTGGTCATGCAGGCCTATCCACGCAGCGACGACAGATCGATCTTGTCCCGATACAGCCCGGCCATCAGTTTCAAAGCGCCGTCGCCTTGTGCCTTGCTCCAGCCGCCATGCTGCGCGTTGAGTACGAACTTGTCCGTCACATCCTGCCGCGTCAACGGCTCCTGCGCGCCACCGCGCAAATAGGGCTGCCGCTCCTCGATGACGCTGCCATCCTGCATCGTCGCCTGCATATGGCCGGTGTAATTGTTGGGATAGGGATTGTCCGGATCGATCACGAATTTCACCTTCGCCGCAAGCGCCAGCACACGCGGATCGCGGATGGCGCTCTCCGTAAAGGCGCCAAGTCCGACGCCGCCGTGCACGAAGCCGGCCGCCAGGAGATAAGGCACCGCGAATTTGGCGGCATAGCCGTTGCGCGGGCGCTGCTTGTCGGCGAGTGGCTCCCACAGCCGGTGCACCGTCCCCTCCGCCACCTCGCAGACGATTTCGGCGATGTCATCGGCCTTGATGCCGCGCGCCGCCAGCCGTCGCGCGCAGTCGATATAGGGCTGCGCCATCGTCCCGCACGGATACGGCTTGAACGCCAGCGTGTCCGTCACCCAGCGTGTACCGAAATCGCCCGTCAGCGCCGCGTAGTCGCCCTCGGTCGTGTGCGCGAAGCCGTGGAACAGCCCGTGCACGCCCTCGAACACCGTCCGCGGACCGACGAACCCTCCTCGCGCCAGCAGCGCGGCGCGGATGCCCGACTGCGCCGCCCAGCCGGCATGCAGCCGCTTGGTCCAGGCGCCTTCGGCCAGATACTCGATGATGCCGCCGGCCATGCTGCCGGCGATGCCGAGCGCATCGACAATCTGCCTGGCATTGAGACCAAGCGCGGCGCCGACACCGGCCGCCGCGCCCATCGCCCCGAAGACGGCGGTCGGATGAAAGCCCGCCTTGTGGACGGCTTTCGGCACGACGAGACTTAAACGACACAGCACTTCGGTGCCGACCGCGATCCCGATCAACGCCATCCGGCCGTCAGGGTTGTGCCGCTCGCAGGCGGCGAGCACCGCCGGCACGATCACCGCTCCGGCATGGACCGGACCGCCCTCGAACGTATCGTCGAAATCCTCGCCATGTGCGGCGGTGCCATTGACGAAGGCCGCTCCCGCCGAAGTCAACGTGCGGGCGTGGCCAATCGCCGTGCATGGGCCGTCATCGTCGCAGCCCGCGAGTGCACTTCTGATATAATCCTCGTTGCGCGCGGTGACGCAGAGTCCGACGACATCGATCAGCAAATCCTCGCATTTGCGCGTGGTCGCAGCCGGAAGCGCGCCCGGCTTCAGCGCGGCGATCTTGTCGGCAAGCGTTTCGGCAACGGAAATTTTGGGCAGGCTGGAGGTCATTCGGATCAGACGCGGAAGATCTTGGTGTAGCGCGCCTTGATCGAATCGCTCTCTTTCTCGACCGCCGCAGCGTCATCCTTCATGGTCTTGATCTCCTTGAGCGACCTGCGACCCGCCTTCTCGGCCGTCTGCGCATGCACCGACCGCAGCCCGCCGACATCGATGATGAGTTGCTGGGCATCCCGGCTGAGGCTGAACGACTGGAACAATTTTGCCGCGTTCGGATTGGGCGAACCCTTGAAGATGCCGTTCGGTCCGATGATCAGCGGCGAGCCTTCGGTGGCATAGACCGGCTCGACCGGACGGCCGGCCTCTTTCATCTGGAAGATGTTGTACTCGTTGCCGTCAGCCATCACCGCGCGCTCGCCGAGATCGAGCTTCTTCGGCGGATCGGCCGACGACTGCACCTGCATGATGTTCTGCTTGGCAAGCGCTTCGAAGAAGCTCCAGCCGAGATCGCGCTGCATCTGATAGGTCGCGGTCATGATGGTGCCGCTGTAGCCGGGATGGGCCTTGACGATCTTGCCCTTCCACCTCGGATCGAGCAGGTCGGCAAAGCTCTTCGGCGCGTCGTCGGCTTTCACCAGATTGGTGTTGTAGGCGATGATGCTGAGCCAGACGCGGAAGCTCGCGAACTGGCCGTCCTTGTCCCTGTGTTCGGCCGGATAAAATTTCGCGACCTCCTCCGGCACGTAAGGCGCCAGAATGCCGTCACGTTTCCAGACGATGAAATGGGCCGCGTCCGATGAGTTCACGACATCGACGGCGTGGATATTGCTGGAATATTCCTGCCCGATCCGCTGGAACACGCGTTCCGCGCCGGTGCGTTCGACGTGGACCGAGATTCCCGGATATTTCGCCTCGAACGCCTTGGCCAGTTTCTCCGCGACCGGCAGGTCGGTCGAGGTGTAATAGATGACCTTGCCTTCTTTGCGGGCCGCTTCGATCAGCGCCGGCGTGACCGGTTCCGCCGGTGGCGCATCGGCCATCACGCGCGTGGAGAATGCCGCACCGGCGACAACGGCGCCCGCGCCCGCCAGCACGTTGCGGCGGGAAATCCCTGGATGTTTCATATCTTCGTTCCCCGCGCTTGATGGCGAAGTTGGGTACACCAGCCCTTATCTTTTATTCCTACGCGGCGGCCGGAGTTTATCGTCGACAGCACCTTTCCATTGCAGCTAGACTTGCCGTCAAGAAACTAAGACTAAAGTTATTGGGGAGGGAAAAATGACGGCCGCAAGGTTCAAATTGGCGCTGGCGACCGCACTGCTGGCAATTCCGATCCTGGGCTCGCCCTCGTTTGCACAGGACTATCCCTCGCGGCCGGTCCGGGTGATCGTCCCCTTCGGGGCCGGCGGCCCTGCCGACGTCACCGCGCGCCAGATCGGCAGCATCCTGCAGGAGAGTTTCGGCCAGCCCTTCGTGATCGAGAACCGGACCGGCGCCGGCGGCGTGATCGGCACGCTGGAGGCCGCCAAGTCGCCGCCCGACGGCTATACGCTGCTGATGATGTCGAACACCCAGACCGCGAATGAATTGCTGGTGCCGCAGCGCAAATACGAACTGATGCACGATCTCGCGCCGATCGCACCGGTCAACTACTCCGATCTCGTGATCGTGATTCATCCCGCGGTCCAGGCGAAAACGCTGCAGGAATTCATCGCGCTTGCAAAATCGCAGCCCGGCAAGTTGAATTATGCGTCGTCCGGCCAGGGCACGCCCTATCACATGGCCGGCGAGTTGTTCAAAACCATGGCCGGGATCGATGTCGTCCATGTGCCCTACCGCAACAGCGGCGAGGCGCGCAGCGGCGTCATTGGCGGCCAGGTGCAGATGATGATCGACGCGGTTCCGGCGATGGCTCCCAACGTCGCGGAAAACCAGGTGCGCGCGCTAGCGACCACCGGCAAGACGCGTTCCACCGTCATCCCCAACGTGCCGACCGTGATCGAAGCCGGCATCGCCGGCTATGAAGCCACCATCTGGCTGGGATTGATGGCGCCGGCCGGGACGCCAAAGCCGATCATCGACAAGATCAATGCGGCCGTGAATGCCGCCGTGAAGCGGCCGGATATCGTCAAGCTCTGGACCCAGCAGGGCGCGGTTCCGATGTCGATGACGCCGGAAGAATTCGACAAATTCCTGCGCGGCGATATTGTGAAATGGGCAGAAGTCGTCAAAAAGTTCGACAAGCCGCAGTAGAGAAACTGTCAGCCAGGGTTCCAGTGATGCCAAGCGTTCGATTTCGCCTCAACGGCGTCGAGACGGATATCGACGCCGATCCCGATCGATCGCTGCTGGATATCCTGCGCGGGCAACTCGGCATGACCGGGCCGCATTTCGGCTGTGGCGCCGGTGAATGCGGCGCCTGCAACGTCATGATCGGCGATCGCGCCGTAGCTGCCTGCGATACGCCCTTATGGTCTGTCGCGGGCAAGGACATCACGACCCCCGAGGGACTGGGAAGCGCCGAGCAGCCGCATCCACTGCAGCGGGCTTTCATTGCCGAGCAGGCGCTGCAATGTGGCTATTGCGTCTCCGGCATCCTCATGAGTGCGGCCGCGCTGTTGAAACGAAATCCTGCGCCCACGAGCCGGGAGGTGAAGGAAGCGCTCGATGGCAACCTGTGCCGCTGCGGCTCGCATAACCGCATGGTGCGGGCGGTGCTGCGCGCGGCGGACGAGATGGCGGCGAGATGAACCAGCCAGCCCCCAAACTGCCCGTGAGTCTTGCGGCAAACCCGAAACTGTCGTCGTGGCTGAAATTCTCGGCGCAAGGACAGGTGACGGTCTCACCGGGCAAGGTGGAGATCGGACAAGGCATCGTGACGGCGCTGGCGCAGATCGCCGCCGATGAACTCGATATCGATATTTCCCGCGTACAGATGGTGCGTGCGTCGACCGACGCCAGCCCCAACGAGGGCGTTACCTCCGGCAGCCTCTCCGTGCAGCAATCGGGACGCGCGATGCGGCACGCCTGCGCCGAGGTTCGTCAAATCTTTCTTCAGGCGGCATCGGAGCGGCTGGGGGTGGCAATCGACGCGCTCGACGTCGAAGACGGCACCATTTCGGGACCCGGCAATGTCACGACCAGCTATTGGGAACTTGCGGAAGAAGTCTCGCTCGATCGCGATGCGACGCCGGATGTAAAGCCGAAACTGGCTGCACGCCGGGCGCTGGCCGGACACTCCGTGCAGCGGATCGACATTCCCGACAAGGTGTTCGCGCGGCCGCGCTTCATCCACGACTGGGCTTTGCCGGAAATGCTGCATGGCCGCGTGCTGCGGCCGGAAAACGCGCGCGCGAAGCTCACGGGGCTGAAAGAAGACGGCGCCCGCGCGATTGCCGGTCTCGTCGCGGTCGTGCGCGATGGCAGTTTCGCAGGCGTCGTCAGCGAAACCGAGCATGGCGCGGAAGCCGCGCTTCAAGCCCTGCGCAAGGGCGCGACCTGGTCCGACGGCGAGCCGCTGCCCGACGAAAGCGATTTGGCTGCGTTTCTGAAGGCCCAGCCCTCGGAATCAACGGTCATCGACAAGCGAACGGCGTCGTCGCCCCGTGCGAGCAAGCGCACCATCCGGCGGCAATATACCCGCCCCTACATTGCCCATGCCTCGATCGCGCCTTCCTGCGCCATGGCGCAATGGCGCGGAGACCGCGTCCATGTCTGGACCCACAGCCAGGGCGTCTATCTCCTGCGCGCCGATCTGGCGCTGGTGCTCAAACTGCCGGCCGAGAACATCACGGTCGAACATCTGGAGGGCGCCGGCTGCTACGGACATAACGCAGCTGACGACGTCGCGCTCGACGCCGTGTTGCTCGCCAAGGCCGCCGGCGGCCGGCCGGTGCGCGTGCAATGGTCGCGCGAAGGCGAGATGTCGAATTCACCGTTCGGTGCTGCCATGGCGATCGAGATCGAGGCTGATCTCGATGCTCAAGGTGACATCGTCGACTGGCGCCATTCGATCTGGAGCAACGGCCACGCGGCACGGCCGGGGCGTGCGGCGCAACCCGCCTTGCTGGCCGGGTTCGAATTGGAAGCGCCGTTTCCGCGGACGATCTCGACCAATCCACCGCAGGCCAATGGCGGCGGCGGCGATCGCAACGCCATACCGCTCTATGATTTTCCGTCCTGGCATATCGAAAGCCATCGCCTGACGACCATGCCGATCCGAACGTCCGCGCTGCGGACGCTCGGCGCGCAAGGAAACGTTTTTGCGATCGAATCCTTCCTCGACGAAATCGCCGCCGAGCGCGGCGAGGATCCGGTCGCATTCCGGCTGCGTCATTTGCGGGATGAGCGGGCAAAGGACGTCATCCGCGCCGTCGCAAAACGCGCGAAATGGAAGCCGGAGAGGCAACCAGGCGTCGGTTACGGAATTGCCTTTGCCCGCTACAAGAACACCGGCGCCTATTGCGCGGTGGTCGCCGAGATCGAGGGCGCCGAGGACATCAGCGTCCGGAAACTGACCCTGGCGGTCGATGTCGGTGAAGCCATCAATCCCGATGGCGTCATCAACCAGATCGAAGGCGGCGCCATCCAGGCCACGAGTTGGGTCTTGAAGGAACGCGTCCGCTTCGACCGGCAGCGCATCACCAGCACCAATTGGACCGAATACCCGATCCTTCGCTTCAGCGAGGTGCCGGACATAGAAGTCGAACTGATCCAGCGGTCGGAGACGGACCCGGTCGGCGCCGGCGAAGCTGCCCATGGCCCCGTCACGGCAGCCATTGCCAACGCGGTATTCGATGCGCTCGGCGTGCGGGTGCGCCATCTTCCGTTCACGCGCGACAGCCTCATCGCCGCAATGGAAGCAGACCTCATGAGCAGCCTGAACATCCTGAGCGGCGGCGCGGCGCAGGGCCTGGTCGCCAGCCTGGCGCCAGCATTCAAGGCGCAGACCGGATTCGAGATTGCGGGGGAGTTCGGCGCAGTCGGCGCCATGGCCGAAAAACTGCGCAAGGGCACGCCGGCCGACATTGTCATTTTGACCGCGGCAATCGTTGCGACGCTCGCCGAGGAGAAGCTGGTGGTCGCCGCCTCGATATCGGATGTTGGCCTGGTGGAGACCGCCCTCGCCGTCCGCGCCGCGGATCCCCAGGTCACGGTCAGGGATGCCGCCGGCCTTCGCGCTTCATTTCTGGCCGCGGATGCGATCTTCGTGCCGGACACCAAGGCATCGACGGCCGGGATTCATGTCGCGAAGGTCCTGGCGCAACTCGGCATCGCCGACGAGGTCGCCGCCCGGCTCAGGATCTTTCCGAACGGTGCGACCGCGATGCGCGAACTGGCGGCGTCGGACGCGCAGCGTCCGATCGGCTGCACGCAATCGACCGAAATCATCAGCACCAAGGGCGTCATGCTGTCCGGTTCACTGCCACCGGGCTGCGAACTCGCGACCATGTACACCGCGGGCATCACCACACGGGCTGCGCATGCGCCGGAGGCTCAAGTCTTGATCGGCTTGCTGACCGGCACCGGGCAACGAGGGCAGCGCGAGCGCGCGGGTTTCATACGGCGAGCCCGATATCGTAACCGCTCGGAGTCCGCCGAGCGACCAAAAATTGCGAAAACAACCCCATGCAAAGTAGAATTGGGCCTCGCGTCGTCCGAAACCGCCAGATCTAGTAGCCTGCAGGATGCATCTGGGCATGAGAAGAAAGCGGCCCATTTAGCGCAGCCATCTCATCCCGCTCAAAGTTGGCGAGATCGCGATTTTCGGTTTGTCAAAGCCAATTCATATACTAATATATCAATCGAATTTGAAAGCAACCATGCCCGCTCGCGCAAAGAAAAGAACCGAAACTCCGGTTCGCAGGGTAGCCGCCGGCAATCGCCGCAGCGGCAGGCCGCGCGCGGCAACGGCTGCCTCGAGGATCTATTCGGATCTTCGGATCGAGCTGGTGTCCCTGCAGCGGCGTCCGGGCGAAGTGATCTCGGAAGCCGAAATCGCGCTTTCCTACGGGGTGAGCCGCACTCCCGTTCGCGAAGCCATCCTGAAATTATCAGACGAAGGTCTACTGGAGATATATCCCCAGTCGGGCATCTTCGTGTCGCGCATTCCGATCGCAGCCCTGCCGGAAGCCATCCTCATTCGCAAGGCGCTCGAGGAAACCACCGCACGGCTGGCCGCAGAACGCGCGACGTCGAGCCAGATTCTAACCCTGTGCTCGGTACTGGAGCGCCAGCGTGAGGCAAGTGCCGCCAGAGACAGCAACGCCTTTCATCAGGCCGACGAAATGTTTCATGCCGCAATCGCCGACGTTGCCGGGTATCCTGGAATCTGGAAGTTCATCCAGCAGGTGAAAGTCCACGTCGACCGCTATCGGCTGCTGACGCTGCCCCAGCACGGGCGAATCGTAAAGGTGATCGGCGAGCACGAAGCCGTCCTGACCGCAATCGAGGCGCACGATCCGGAGCGTGCGCGGCAGGCGATGGAAAGCCATCTCGAAAGCCTTCTCGACAATATCTCCGCCACTCAGCACATCAATCCGGAGTACTTCGACCAACGACTTTAAGAATTTAGAAGTTTGCAAAACCATAAACAACATCAGGAGGAGAATAAAATGAAACGCCGCGACTTTATCAAGATGAGCGCAGGACTTGGAGCGGTAATGGCGAGCACGACGCCGTTGTCGCCCGCATTTGCACAAACAAAAATGGTGCTCAAGGCCGCCGACGTGCATCCGCTGGGTTACCCGACGGTCGAAGCCGTTCTCGCGATGGGCAAGAAGCTGGAAACCGCCACCAATGGCCGGCTGTCGATCCAGATGTTCCCGTCGATGCAGCTCGGCGGCGAAAAGGAAATGATCGAGCAGGCGCAGCTCGGCGCGCTGCAGATTGCCCGTATTTCGGTCGGCGCCGTCGGCCCGGTCGTCGACGACGTCAACGTCTTCAACATGCCCTTCGTTTTCCGCAACTCCAAACACATGGAGAAGGTGATCGACGGCGAGATCGGCGACGAATTGCTGAACAAGATTTCGACGAACGAGAAGACCAACCTGATTGCGCTGTGCTGGATGAACGCCGGCTCGCGCAACGTCTACAACAACAAGCGGCCGATCAAGTCCATGGCCGACCTCAAGGGCCTCAAGGTCCGCATGATGGGCAATCCGCTGTTCGTCGACACCATGAACGCGCTCGGCGGCAACGGCGTCGCGCTCGGCTTCGATCAGGTGTTCAGCTCGATGCAGACCGGCGTGGTCGATGGTGCGGAAAACAACCCGCCGTCGTTCATGGCGCAGAACCACTATCAGGTCGCCAAGTACTTCACGATGACCGAGCACCTGATCATTCCCGAACTGGTGGTGTTCTCGCGCGCCTCCTGGCAAAAGCTGTCGCCGGAAGATCAGGCACTGATCAAGAAGCTCTCGAAGGAAATGCAACAGGAGCAGCGCGTGCTCTGGTATGCAGCGGAGAACGCCGCCATCGAGAAGATGAAGGCGGCCGGTACCGAGATCATCACCGACATCGACAAGAAGCCGTTCCAGGACGCCGTCAAGCCGGTCTGGGACAAGTACGGCGCGAAATACGCCGCCATGGTCAAGCGCATCGAAGCGGTCAACTAGCGCCTGGTTCGCAATCGACGAGTGGTCGGACGGTGTCCGCGCCGACCACTCGTCTGACCGGCGGAACGATTTGAAGCGCTGTTACTTTCTGAGGTCAAAATGTCCGATTCCGGGGCTGGGGTTTTCCGGCGTGTGGTCGATGCGGTCTACTGGACCGGCGCGGTGGTCGCCTGCGTGGCGCTCGTTCTGGTCTCCGCGGTCATTCCATGGGCGGTCTACACCCGCTACATCCTGAACAGCGCTTCGTCGTGGCCGGAGCCGATGGCCGTGCTGCTGACGGTTGCCATCACCTTCATCGGCTCGGCCAACTGTTATCGCCAGCGCATCCACATGAACATGACGGTTGGCACCGATTTGCTGCCGCCGCCCTTGCGTCGCGCCTCGCTGTTCCTGAGCGAAATATTGATGGGCGTGATCGCGCTGTTCATGGTGGTGTGGGGGTTGAGGCTCGTTCACACCACCTGGGGCAATTCGGTAGACGAATTTCCATGGCTGTCGGTCGGCATCACCTATCTTCCGATCGTATTGAGCGGCGCCATGATGTTCCTGTACGTCGTCGAACGCCTGACCATCGGACCACCGCCGCTTGACGGCAGCGACGCCCACGTACCGGTCGAGTAATTCACATGGATATCGCCGTTCTCCTTCTCAGCATGTGTTTCTTCTTCGCGATCGGCATGCCGATCGCCTATGCGCTGGCGCTGTCGTCGCTGGTCGGCGCGCTCTGGATCGATTTGCCGGTCGGCGCGGTCATGCAGCAATTTGCCAGCGGCGTCGGCAAGGTCTCGATGCTGACCATCCCGTTCTTCGTGCTGGCGGGCGCCATCATGGCCGAGGGCGGCATGGCCCGGCGACTGGTCGATTTTGCGGCCGTGGTCGTCGGCTTCACGCGGATCCGAGGCGGGCTCTCGCAGGTCAATATCCTGGCGACCACGATCATGAGCGGCATCTCGGGATCGTCGGTCGCCGATACGTCGGCGATCGGATCGGTGATGATCCCGCAAATGGCCGCGAAGGGCTATCCGCGGGTGTTCGCAACCAATGTGACCATCAGCGCCTCGCTGCAGGCGATCATCATTCCGCCGAGCCATAACTCCGTGATTTATTCGCTGGCGACCGGCGGCGTTGTGTCGATTACCAGCCTGTTCCTGGCGGGCGTGATCCCCGGGCTTGATGCTCGGCTTCTCGCTGATGCTGCTTTGCCTGTTCTATGCCTATCGCGACAAGCATCCGAAGGGAGAGCCTGTGCCGATCCGCCAGGCGATCGGAATGCTCGGTGAGGCCGTATGGGGAATCGTGACGCTGGTCATCGTTCTGGGCGGCATCCTCACCGGCGTATTTACGCCGATCGAGGCCGGCGCGGTTGCCTGCGTCTGGGCGTTCTTCGTCACCATGTTCATCTACCGGGACTACAAATGGTCCGAACTGCCGTTGCTGGCCTACCGGACGCTGCAAACGGTCGCGATGGTGCTGACGCTGGTCGCGACCGCGTCGTGCTTCGGCTACATCGCCGCGCTGATGCAGATGCCGGCGAAAATGACGGATTTCTTCGTCGCCATCTCGAGCAACAAATACATGTTGCTGATGTGGCTGAACATCATGCTGCTGGTTCTGGGAACCGCCCTCGACCTCGCGCCGCTGCTGCTGATCTGCACGCCGATCCTGCTGCCGGTGGTCAAGAGCTTCGGCATCGACCCGGTGCATTTCGGCATCGTCATGCTGCTCAACCTCGGCATCGGCCTGCTGACGCCGCCGGTAGGCACCACGCTGTTCGTCGGCTGCGCCATCGGCAAGGTCTCGGTCGATGAGGTGATGCGCGGGATCTGGCCGTTCTACTACGTGATGTTCACGGTGCTGATGATCGTGACCTACGTGCCGTGGCTGTCGCTGGGGTTGCCCAGAATGTTCGGATTCTAGAGCAGGCCCGGAATTTCGAAACGGCGCGGTAGCCGATATCGGTCTAGACCTTCGCCTTTGCAGGAAGCAAGATAATCGAGTAATCCGGATGCCTCCGGATTGTTCGCCATGCCCCATGACACTCGCCTTCGAAAAGGCCTCCCGTGAAGATCGTCGATCTCAGCCGAGAGCTCTATCACCGCACCCCAAGCTATCCGGGCCATCCACCCGTCATGCACGGCGTCTGGAAGACCCACGAGGAATCCTTTGCCGAGTCCGGCAACGTGCACGGACTTGCATCGATGTTCATTTCGATGGTCGATCACGCCGGCACCCACATCGACGCGCCCCGGCATTTCGGCAAGAGCGGCATATCGATCGACCAGTATCCGCTGGAGAAATGCATCGTGCCGGGTATCTGCATCGACCTGCGTCACATCGCGCCGCGCGCCGAGATCACGCCCGTCCGATCTCGAGACGGCAGTGAAGAACGCCGGTGTGCCGGTGCCGAGAGGCGGCACCGTTCTGCTCTGCACCGGTCACCACGAACGCACATTCCCGCGCAAGGAATATTCGACCGACAATTCCGGCGTGAATGTCGCCGCGACCGAATGGCTGGCAAAGCACGGCATTGTGCATTTCGGCATCGACTCGATGCGGCCCGGCCCCGAGGGTGCCGTGAACGCGCTCGTTCACAAGGCCTGTCTCGACCTCGATATCACCCACATCGAGAGCCTCTGCAATCTCGAAGCGCTGCTCGGCAAGGGTCAGTTCACCTTCATCGGCCTGCCGATGAAGTGGCGCGGCGGTACTGCCTCCCCGATCCGCGCCGTGGCGGTGTTCGATATGTGACGGCCGGCCTGACCGGATCGAATGGCGCATCTCGCGGTCCGTGCCGGACGTGGCGCGATGTAGACGCGCCGTTAAAGCTTGCCTAAACTCGCGCCAATAGGCCGACGCCGGTCAACGGCGCGGCAGATCGGGCGGGCGCACCGCCGCATAAGGGGAGGAAATCATGGACCATTTTTGGCGGATTCACCGCGCTGTCACGCTCGCATCTGCCGCGGCGATGTCGCTTGCCCTGGCGGCCCCGGCATCCGCGCAGGAAACCTTCAAACTCGGCATCGTGACATTCCTGTCCGGGCCTGCCGCCGACAGCTTCGGCGTGCCGGCCCGCAACGGCGCACAATTCGTCATCGACCAGCTGAACAAGGGCGCGGTGCCCTCGCCTTACGAGAAGGTCGGGTTCGGCGGCATGAAGATCGAGCCTGTGATCATCGACGAGAACGGCGGCGCGACCAAGCAGGTGCAGGAACTGCGCAACCTCTATCAGCGCGACAATGTCGACGTCGTGCTCGGCTACATCGGCTCCGGCGACTGCCTTGCGGTGGCGCCGATCGCGGAAGAGCTGAAGAAGATGCTGGTGCTGATGGATTGCGGCACGCCGCGCATCTTCGAGGAAGGCAAATACAATTACGTCTTCCGCACCGCCGCGCACGCCACGATGGATAATGTCGGGCTCATCCGGTACATGAAGGCGAAGAACATCAAGATGAACACGCTTTCGGCGATCAACCAGGACTACGCCTGGGGGCAGGATAGCCGGGCCGACTTCGTCGCCGCCGCCGGACAACTCTATCCCGACGCCAAGCTTGAGACCGACCTGCTGCCGAAGTTCGGCGCCGGCCAGTACGGCACCGAAATCTCGGCGCTGGTCGGCGCCGGCTCCGACGTCGTCTATTCGAGCCTGTGGGGTGGCGATCTGCAGGCCTTCATCCTGCAGTCGGCGCCGCGCGGCCTGCCGAAGCGCAGCCAGCTCGTGTTCAGCGCCGCCGACCACGTGCTGCCGCCGCTCGGCGACAAGATGCCCGACGGCACCATCATCGGCGCGCGCGGCGCCTACGGCCTGATGTCGCAGAAATCGCCGCTCAACGATTGGCTGTTCAAGGGCTACGAGGCCGTCAACGGCGTCTATCCGGTGCAGGCCGCCTATCGCATGACGCAGGCGATCCTCGGACTGAAGGCGGCGGTCGAAAAGGCGATGGCCAAGAACGGCGGCAAGAAGCCCTCGACCGACGAACTGGTCGCGGCCATGACCGGCCTGGAATGGCCGTCGCCCGGCGGGCTGATCCAGATGAAGCTTGCCGACGGCCATCAGGCGATCCAGCCGATCGCATTCAGCCGCACCAAGTACAATCCCGACCTGAAGCGGGTCGATCTGGTCGACATCCAGTATTTTGCGGCCGAATGCGTCAATCCGCCGCCGGGCGTCAAGTCGCTCGACTGGATCAAGGGCGGCATGCAGGGCGCCAAGTGCAACTGACCGGCATGCGTTCCTGAAGCTGCCTGAAGCGGCGCGAACCTGAGGTTCGCGCCGCTATTTCCTGTTCACCAACGATCAGCGTAAAACCATCGCCATGAATTTCTTTCTGACGATCGTTCTCGACGGCCTGATTCAGGCCTCGTGGCTGTTCATCGTGGCGCTGGGGCTGACGCTGGTGTTCGGCGTGCTGAAGATCCTCAACATCGCCCATGGCAGCTTCTACGCGCTCGGCGCCTATGTCGCGGCGACCGCGGTGACCATGGTTGCCGCCCGCGGCCTGCCGCCGGCCGTCGGTTTCGTTGCCATGTTGCTCTCGGTCGCGCTGATCGCGTCCGCGGTCGGCCTGCTGCTCGAGCGCGGCCTGCTGAAGATGTTCTATGGCCGCGACGAGGTGGTGCTGCTGCTGGTGACCTACGCGGTGTTTCTCATCCTCGAAGACGTCACCAAGCTGATCTGGGGCGTCAACCCGATCTATGCGACGCAGCCCTACGAGCTGTTCGGCAATCTCGAATTCGCCGGCCTCTATTACGTCGGCTACGACCTGGTGCTGATCCCGATTTCGGCCGCGATCGGCTTTGCGATCTGGTTCGGCCTCAATCGCACCGTGACCGGCAAGATCGTGCTGGCCGTGATCCACAACGAGGAAATGAGCGTCAGCATGGGCGTGCGGGTCAACCGCGTCTATGCGTTTGCCTTCGCGTTCGGCGTCCTGCTTGCGGCGCTCGCCGGCGCGCTGACCGCGCCGAAAATCTCGATGCAGCCCGGCCTCAGCTCGGACGTCATCATCCTGAGCTTTGCCATCGTGGTGATCGGCGGGCTGGGCAGCGTCGAGGGCGCAGCGGTCGGCGCGATCCTGGTCGGCCTTGCGCGCGCCGCATCCGTGCACCTGATGCCGCAGGCCGAACTGTTCATGATCTATCTGATCATGGCGGCCGTCCTGATGTTTCGTCCGGAGGGCCTGTTCAAGCGCGAGACGGCAAGGCGGATATGATGCGGAAGGGCTTGCACCCCCTCGTCATGATCGGGCTCGTCGCAGCCGTAACGCTGTTCGGCCGCGTGCTGCCGACCTGGACGCTGTCGCTGGCAACCATCGCCGCCTCCAATGCGCTGATCGCGCTCGGCATCGTGGTGCTGGCGCGCACCGGCAACGTCTCGTTCGGCCAGGGCCTGTTCTTTGCCGCCGGCGGCTATGGCGTGGCCCTGATCGCCAATGCCTGGGGCCTCACCGACGCGGTCGCGCAGGTGATCATCGGCGCGGTCTGCGGCGGCCTGCTCGGCCTCGTGATCGGCCCACTGATCGCGCGCTACAGCGGCATCTTCTTCGGCATGCTGACGCTGGCGCTGTCGATGGTGTTTTATGGCGCGCTGGTGAAATCAACCGCGCTTGGCGGCTCCGACGGCTTCAATGTCGGCCGGCCGAGCCTGTTCGGGATGAGCTTCGCCGATCCGCGCGAGGCCGACTTCATGCTGTATGCGGTCTCGATCATCGTTACCGGCTCTTGCCGGCATCGCGGCGACCATCCTGTTCCGGTCCGAATTCGGCCTCGCCAGCCTCGCGGTGCGCGAAAACAATCTGCGCGTCGAATATCTCGGCATCTCGGCCAACCGGGTCGTCACCATCAACTTCGTGATCGCGGCGATCTTCGCCGGCGCCAGCGGCGCCTTTGCCCTGATGGCGCAGCGGCATATCGATCCGCAATTCGCCTACTGGACCACGTCGGGTGAATTCGTCTTCGTGGCGGTGCTGGCGGGAAACCAGAGCGTCGCCGCCGTCTTTGTCGCCTCGATGGCGCTGGAACTGGTTCGCTCGTTCTCGAACCTCTATCTGCCCAATACCTGGCAGCTGGTGCTCGGCGTTTTCCTGCTGGGCGTCATCCTGTTTCTGCCGCGCGGCATCGGTTCGCTCTGGATCAGACGCCGGCATAGCCGCAAGGATTCCACGACGACAGAGCCCGTCGTCGCCGCGAAAGGAGTCGCGCAGTGAATCCGGTGCTTTCCGTGCGCGGGCTCAACAAGCGCTTTGGCGCCGTCGTCGCCGCCGACGCCCTGACGCTCGATATCCCGGCCGGCCAGAAGGTCAGCCTGATCGGCGCCAACGGCGCCGGCAAGACCACCTTCGTCAACATGGTCACCGGCTATCTGCAGCCCGACAGCGGCTCGATCGCGCTCGACGGAAAGGATATCGGCAGACGCTCGCCGCGAAACGTGGCCCGGCTCGGCATCTCCCGCTCGTTCCAGATTCCGCAATTGTTCATCGAACTTACCGCCGCCGAAAACCTTACCGTCGCGATCTCCGGCGTCAGAACACAAGCGCTCTCGTTTCATTCGCCGGCGGAGGCGCAGGGCCGTCACGACAAGGCGGTCGAATTGCTTGGGCGCTTTGGCCTCGCCGATCTCGCCGACCGCCCGATCTCGGAACTTGCGGGCGGCGTGCGCAAGCTGATCGACATCGCGATGGCGCTGGTGCGCCGGCCGAAACTGCTGCTGCTGGACGAGCCGACCTCCGGCGTCTCGGCGGAAGAGAAATTTGCCACCATGGATCGCGTGATCCATGCCGTCGCGCCCGATGCGGCCACCATCGTCTTCGTCGAGCACGACATGGAGATCGTCAGCCGCTATGCCGATCGCGTGGTGGCGTTCTACCAGGGCCGCATCCTCGCCGACGGCGAGCCCGGCGATGTCCTGAAGGATCAGGAAGTCCGCCGCTATGTCACCGGGGGCGCGCGATGAACGCCGCGACGCCGCTGCTTGAGATCGACAATCTCGTGGTCGAAATCCAGTCGATGCCGGCGCTGCGCGGCTTTTCGATGCGCGTGCCCAGGGGCGCCATGGTGAGCCTGGTCGGCCGCAACGGCGCCGGCAAGACCACGCTGATGCGCTCGATCATGGGTCACCTCAAGCCGGCGCGAGGCGCGGTGCGGTTCGAAGGCGCCGATCTGTCCGCCCGCCCGCGCCACGCCCGCGCCGCGCTCGGGATCGGCTACATGCCGGAAGATCGTTGCCTGGTGCCGCAATTGACCGTGGAAGAGAATATCCTGCTGCCGTTATGGGTCGCCGACATCTCGACCGCAAGGCACGGCTCGACTTCGTCTACGAGGTGATCGGCGAACTCGCCGAGATGCGCCAGCGCAAGGCGCTGCTGTTGAGCGGCGGCCAGCAGAAGCTGGTCGCGCTCGGCCGCGCGCTCGCGATCGGCACCAGATGCCTGCTGCTCGACGAGCCTTTCGAGGGAATCGCACCGGCGCTGTCCGAGCGGCTATCCGAGGTCCTTGCCTCGCTGAGAGGCAAGGACCTCACCTTGCTGATGTCGCAATCGGACATGAACCATTCGCGCGGGCTGATTGACGTCGAATTCACGATCGAACGCGGCGCCAATCTCGTGTCCGCCGGTCAATAGGCCTTGACGGTCCGGATTTCGTTGGTCGGCTGGGCAACGCGCGTCGGCGGAGCAAGGTCCGGCACGAGGTCCGTGCCGACGAATTCGGCCTGGGCTGCGTCCGATATCCATTTGGACGCGCCGGGGTGGCTGACCACGAATCCGATCAGCGCGACCACGAGAAGAATGGGTAGCGCAAACAGCTTGATGTCCCAGTTCCGATAGGCGCTTTTGCTGTCTCGGGGCTGCTTTTCGAGCGGACCGTGCATGGATGCCTCCATTGTGCGGATGAGCTCCCCGGCGGACGGCTTACCGCGGTGCACGCACGTCCCGTGTGAATTGCTTCACACCTTGTCCGTGTTCACCCTTTTGTGAGAGGCGCCGTCGATCCGCCGGGCAAGCCGGCACGCCATCCGCCGCTATTCGCCTTCGTCGCCTGACCCGGCCTCAGCCAGTATCTGCAGCGGCTCGGCCTTCAGCACGACGATGGCGCCGTGCTCGAGCCGCACCCAGTCGCGCGCCGCCCAGGCCCGCAACTGCTTGTTGATGCTCTCCCGCGTCATGCCGACCATCTCGCTGATTTCCTGCTGGGTGATCGCAATGGTTCGGCCCTGCGGCGCAAGCTTGTGCTTCTCGGTCAGACGAAGCAGCGCGCTGGCCAATCTTCCCGGCAGATTCTGAAGGATGATCTGTTCGACCTGATCGCTGGTCCAGCGCAGCCGCGTGCACAACAGCTCGATGAACTTCATCGCGAGCGCCGGCTGGCTGCGCACGAAGGGTATGAATTCGCGCCGGTCGATCGTGAAGAGCTCGCAAGTGGTGTTGGCGGTAGCGTCGGCCGAGCGTGTCGAACCGTCAAGCAGCGCAATTTCGCCGAAAATCTCGCCGGCCCCGATCAGGTTCAGAATAGCGTTGCGACCATCGGGCGATGAAATGCTGATCTTCACCGTGCCGGAGATCACCGCAAACAGGCTGTTGCCGGGATCCCCCTTGGAGAAGATGGTGGCTCCCCGCTTCAGCGTGGAATGCTTGGCGTAGCGGCAGAGCTGCTCGAACGCCTCCGGCTCAAGATCGGCAAAATACGGATGCTTGCGCAAGACCGACAGTTTGCTGCTCGAGAATCCGTGAGCTTCACCCGTCCTTTGTTGAGGCACGCCAGTCAAACTCCAGACACTGTTCGGGATGCAGTTCTTCCGTAATCAACGCCGCTTGGCATTTCAACCGGAAAGCACCTTACTGCGTCGATTTGGCGGCCGAAGCACAAAAAACCAGTACCCGGCGTTAACGCTCCGATAACCGTGGAACCCGCGATCCGACGGTGCGGCCATCGAGCCGAGCACCGTGGCTCTCGCACGACGCCAATCCCGCCACGCGGAAATAGCCGACTCCCGAGGAGATATTGGCCGTAGCGGCCGACGTTACGCCTGCTCCGGACTGACCTCGGACGAATGGCGCTCGCATCACGCTTGCCGTCTGGCTGCCTATTCGTTGGCGATCCCCATTTCCTTGATCACGCGAGCATATTTGGCCAGCTGATCGCGCGTCATGGCACCCAGCTCCTCCGCCGAGCTGCCTCGCACCGCGAAACCCAGCTCCTCCAGCTTGCGGCGTACCTCGGGATCGCCGACCGCCTTCAGCACCTCGGCATTCAACCGGGCGATGATGTTCTTTGGCGTGCCGGCCGGCGCAAGAATCGCAAACCATGAGTTGAAGAAGAAGCCGGGCAAACCGGATTCCGAGACGGTCGGCACGTCGGGGAATTGCGCCAACCGCTTCTCGGTGGTCACGCCGATCAATTTGAGCTGGCCGCCGCGCACCAGGGCGGCGACCGTGCCGAGGCCCTGGAAGCCGACCGGAATCTGGCCGGCGGCAACGTCGGTCGCGGCCTGCGTTGCGCCCTTATAGGGCACATGGGTCAGCGATATGCCGGCAGCGGAAGCAAACATCGCCATCGCCAGATGCTGGGGGCTACCCGGGCCGCCCGAGCCATAATCGATCTTGCCGGGTGCCGCCTTCGCAGCCGCGATCAGATCCGCCGCGCTCTTGAAGCTGGTCTGGTTGTTGGCGATCAGTCCCCACTCCACGGTCGCAACCAGCGAAACCGGTTCGAAATCCTTCAAGATGTCCCAGCGCATCTTGGATTGCAGATTGGGCACCATGGTCATGATGCTGTCGTTGAAGCCGCCGATCGTGTAACCGTCCGGTTCGGCGCGCGCGACCTGCTCGGCCCCGATCAGGCCGGAGGCGCCCGGCTGGTTCAGAATCACGAATTGCTGGCCCATATTGTCGGCCATCTTCTGCGTCACGATCCGCGCCGCCACATCGACCGCACTCGCCGCAGCCAGCGGCACGATCATCTTGATCGGCCGGTCGGGATAGGTCGTCTGCGCGTTCGCAGGGAGGGTCAAAAGCAGCGCGAGCGCCGGGATCAGTGTGTGGAGCAGGCGCATTTCAGGTTTCTCCGCTGGTATCGACATTTCAGGTATGGGCCGCAATCATGCCGAGAATGATTGCCCTTCCGCATCCAACTTGGCAATGTGATCCCGTAACAAAATGAACGAATGGCCGGCACGTCAATCGACCGGCCAGGGAAACCCAGCAAGGGAGGCGATCCATGACCACGCGCAGGAATTTCTTGAAGGGCGCTGCCGCGAGCGGGATAGCCTTCTGCAGTTGCGGCATGCTGGATGCCGCGCGGGCGCAGCCAAGGGCCCCACGCCTGCCGGTCAAGGTCAACGGCAAGCGTGTCCTGACGGTCGACGTTCACGCCCACTGCTATTTCCGTGAAGCCATCAACCTGATGGGCGATGGGGCCGACAAGGTCCTGCCGCCGGTCAAAGGCGTGCCCGAGCACTTCATCGTCATCGAACAGCGGCTGAAAGAGATGGATGCGATGGCCATCGACATGGAGGTGCTGTCGATCAATCCGTTCTGGTACGGCCAGGACCGCGACACGGCGGCCCAGATCGTCAAGGTTCAGAACGAGAAGCTGGCGGAGCTCTGTGCAGCGCGGCCCGAACGGTTCGGCGCCTTCGCTTCACTTTCACTTCAGTATCCTGATCTTGCAGTGCAGCAACTGGAGACCGCGGTCAGGAAGCAGGGTCTGCGCGGCGCCGCAATCGGCGGCAGCGTGCTGGGCGAGGACTTTTCCGACCCAAAGTTCCATCCCGTCTGGGCCAAAGCGGAAGAACTCGGCGCAGTACTCTTCATCCATCCGCAGAGCACGCCGGAACTCGCCAAGCGCTTCAAGGGCAATGGCTGGCTGTCCAACACCATCGGCAATCCGCTCGACACCACGATCGCCTTGCAGCACCTGATCTTCGAGGGGACGCTTGATCGCTTTCCGGGCCTCAAGATCATCGCCGCGCATGGCGGCGGCTACCTCGGCTCCTACGCCGCGCGCGGAGATCACGCCTGCTTCGTGTCGCCGCAAAACTGCAACCCGAACATCACGCTGAAGAAGAAGCCGTCGGAATATCTCAACCAGCTGTATTTCGATGCCATGGTGTTCACGCCGGAAGGCCTGCGGCATCTCGTGGCGCAGGTCGGCGCGAGCCAGGTGTTGCTCGGCACCGACCATCCGATCCCCTGGGAACAGCATCCGGTCGACCATGTCTTCGCGACGACGACGCTGTCGGACAAACAGAAGATCGCGATCCTTGGCGGCAACGCTGCAAGACTGTTCGGGATGAAGGTCGCGTAAGGCTGCCTACAGCAATTTCCCGTCCGGCCCGAAAAACGGATGCGGACCATCAAACGTCCCAATCGGCACCTGGTGAGTGACCACGGTGCCAAAACCCTCGCCAGGAAACCAGGTGTGAAGGTGAAAGGCCGGCGGCTCCACCTTGAACGAGGGCGCGCGGAGTTCAGCCAGATCGAGATCGACCGCGTGGTTCGGCGCCGGACAGATCGTGGTCGGCACACCCGCGAACATCGTCAGCGTCGCCCGGTGAATATGGCCGGTGGCCACGAGTTGCACGCGCGGATGACGTCGGATGATGGGTTCGAGTTCGCTGGCGTTGAGCAGATTCTGGCGATCCATGTGCCAGATGCCGGCCTTGAACGGCGGATGATGCAGGAACAACAGCGCCGGCCGGTCCGGCGAAGATGCCAGAGTCGCGTCAAGCCAACGCAGCGTGGGCTCTTCAAGTTCGCCATGCGGCTTTCGGTGGCACGCTTGAATCCAGCAGCAGCAGATCAAGACCGCCGACCTCAATCCGCTGATTGAGCGGTCCGGATGGGAAGGCGTAGGCAGAGGGGAACGCAGCTCGCATCAGCTCGCGCGAATCGTGATTGCCGGGAATGCCGGCGAACGGAAGCTTGAGCGGTGCCAGCAATCGCTTGAGAAACTGATACTCCTCAGCTGTCGGAGTGTCCGCGAGATCACCCGATATCACCACAAAGTCGGGCGCCGGACTGAATTCGTTCAGCGCCGCGACGCAGCGTTCCAGCGCCTTGGCGGTATCGACCCGGCCGTAAGCCAACGAGCCCGGCGGCTTGATATGGAGGTCGGAAATCTGGGCGATACTCACCGGCTTTGGCATCATCGGCCTTCTCAATTTTCAGATGGCAACAAACGGACGGCGTCCGGCGAAATCAAGAGCCCGACCCGCTCGCCGGACCTGACTTGTACCGTATTCGGCGCATCGATGGTAAGTGGCTTGCTGGATGCGCCGCTGACGACCAGGCGCTGCCGGTCACCGATAAAGCTGACGCTGTCGATGACGCCGGAAAGTGGCGCACTTCCGACCTCCACCACGCGGATCGTTTCAGGACGGATCATCGCGACCGCGGCCGGCATGTTTGCATTGCCACCAATCGCCTGGCGCCCACCCGGCAAAACGAGATGACCGTTCTCGATGGATGCCTCGACAATATTCGCAGCGCCGATGAATTCGGCGACAAAGCGATCCTTCGGCGTGAAGTAGATCTCGCGCGGTGTTCCGATCTGGGCTATCGTCCCCTTCTGCATGACGACGACACGGTCGCCGAGTTCCATGGCTTCAGCCTGGTCGTGCGTTACGTAAATCGTGGTGATACCGAGCGCGCGAAGCAGGCGGTTGAGTTCGCCGCGCAGCCGATCGCGCAACGCGGCGTCGAGCGCCGTCAGGGGCTCATCGAGCAGCAGGATACCCGGCCGGATCGCAACCGCGCGCGCCAGGGCCACGCGTTGGCGCTGTCCGCCGGAGAGCTGGTCGATGCGGCGGTTCTCAAGTCCGGAAATATTGGTCAGCGCGACCAGCTCGGCGACACGCGCCGCGCGCTCCTTGTCCGACACGCCGCGGATCTTCAAGCCATAGCCGATATTGTCCGCCACGCTCATGTTGGGAAAAAGGGCGTAGGACTGGAACACCATGCCGACGTTGCGCCGCTCGATCGGCACCGACGTCATGTCCTTGCCGTCGAACAATACCTTGCCGCCGGCATCGGGCAATTCGAGACCCGCGATGATCCGCAGCATCGTGGTCTTGCCGCAGCCGGATGGACCGAGCAACACCAGTGTCTCTCCGCGCGCAATCTCGAGCGTCGCGGGTTCGAGTGCGCGCGTTCCGTCGGCAAACGTCTTGCCACAGGCTTCGATGCGAACCGAGGCGCCATGTCCCACTGACGCACTCATCTCTTCTGTTCCTTCTCGGCAAAGAATTGCATGGCAACCAGCAACGGGATGATCATCACGAAAAAGATCAGCGTATAGGCCGACGCGACCTCCAGCCGCATCGAGGCGTAGCTGTCCGCGAGCCCGATAGGCAATGTCTTGGTCAGGGGCGTGTGAAGCATCCAGGTCAGGTTGAATTCGCCGAGCGATAGCGTCACCACCATCAGGCTGCCGGCGAGTATCCCGGGTGTGGCATTGGGCACGATCACGTCCCGGAAACGCCGCCATGGCGAAGCGCCAAGCGACGCTGCGCCTTCGTCCAGCGTCTTGATATCGACGGTAGCGAACACCGCCATCACCGAGCGCACCATGAACGGCATGGTGAAGATCACATGGCCCATCAGGATGAACAGCCATGAACGGCGGAAGTCGCTAAAACCTTGATAGGTGAGCAGCAATGCCAGCGCGATGGCGAGGCCGGGAATTGCGAGCGGTAGCGTGATGATTTCCTCAACCACCCGCGACAGCCGCCCTCCCCGCACGTGCAGCGCATAGGCCGCGGGAACACCGACGGCGAGCGTCACGGCGAGGGTCGCGAAGGCGATCACGAACGATAGCAGGATGGTGCCGGCATAGAGCTCCCAGACCTGCACCACCCATTGCAGGGTCACGCCGGACTGGATACCGCGAAAATAGTTTACCGTGACGCCGGCGGAAATCGACAGAATCGCCGGCACTACCAGGAATGCCGCAACAATCAGGGTGAAGATGAACTGGCTGGTGAAGATCAAGCGATCACGCATGGTCTCATCCGGCCGCGGCAACTGCGCTGCCGCTGAAAGAGCGGGCGAGCGCCAGGATAAACCAGGTGATGATGCCGAGCCCGACCGAAAGCGCTGCCGAGGTCGAAAAATTCGCAGCCAGCGTGAATTCGGTATAGATCAGCATCGGCAACACATCGATGTTCGTTGCCAGTGTAAATGCCGTACCGAACGCGCCCATCGCAGTCGCAAAGGCAATGGCGCCGGAGGCCACGAAGGCCGGCGCCAGCGCCGGCAGCACGACATCGCGCTGCACCGCCCATGGGCTGGCACCCAGCGACCGCGCGGCTTCTTCCAGGCCGATATCGAGCTTCTGGACCGCCGCCATGATGGTGAGAATGACACGCGGGATCGAGAAATAGAGATAGCCGAGAAAGAGCCCGTAAATCGAATAGGCAAAGACCAGTTTTTCGCCGAACAGGCGATTGGACCAGTCGCCGATCAGACCCTGGCGCCCGGCGAGCAAGATGATCAGGAAGCCGATCACGACGCCGGGAAACGCCAGTGGAAAAGTCAGCATCGCGATCAGCACGGCGCGGCCGGGAAAGCGATGCCGCTGCAGGAACATTCCAGCAATCGTTGCGATTGCCAGAGTGACAATCGTGGTCGCCGTCGCCAGCAGGACGGTGTTGATCAAGGTCGCCCGGTATCGCGGTTCAGTCAGGATGGCCAGATACCCAACCAGCCCTTGCGGACCTTCGGCTCCCATCACGACCAGCCGAGCCATCGGCAGCAGAAAAAATGCCGTCGTCACCACCGCTAGTGGCAACAGACAAAGCCAGACGAAGGATTTATGCGACATGCCGGTATGATGCCCGTTGACGTAGGGCATCAGTACTGCATCAGCGGACTTCGGCGAGATAGCGGTCGAGGAAGGCTTTTTGTACGCTTTCCATCCGGCCCCAATCGACACTTTTGGCGCGGGCATAGTCGCTATCCGGCAAGAACTTCGCCTTGACCGCCGCGGGAAGTTCAATCTGACGCGCCGGGCGCAGATAGGCGTTGGTCCAGATAGCCTGCCCCTTATCTGACAGCAGATAATCTATGACCTTCTTGGCCTTGTCCTTGTCGGGCGCATTCTTTACGAGGCCAATGATATAGGGATACACCACCGACCCTTCGCAGGGGATCACGAACTCAAAGCTTCCCTTCTCGGAATATTTGGCGCGATAGGCGTTGAAATCATAATCCAGCAGGATCGGCATCTCGCCGGAGACAACTCGCGCATACGAAGTCTGCTTGGGAATGATCGGGTCGTTCTTCCGCAGGTCCTTGAAGAATGTGATGGCCGGGTCGAAATTCGTCTCGGTGCCACCAAGCGCCTGATTGATCGCAACCGCGCCGACATATCCGACCGCGGCAGACGACGGATCGAGATAGCCGACCATGCCGCTTATAGTCCGGCTTCAGCAGGTCTTTCCAGCAGGCCGGCACCGGCTTGCCACCCAGCGCATCCTTGTTGACGAACAGGCCAAGCGTTCCGGAATGAATCGTGGTCCAATAGCCATCAGGATCTTTCAACCCGGGAGCTACCTGATCCCAGTTCGCCGGCTTGTAGGGCTCCAGGGCATCCTGCGCTTTTGCCTTCGCACCGAAGGTGACGCCGAAATAGGCGATATCGCCGACCGGATTACTCTTCTCCGCGAGGATTTGCGCGAGCGCCTGACCCGAGTTCTTGTTGTCGTGCGGAATATCATATTTGAGGTCAGCCTTGATTGCCTTGAGCATCGAGGCCCAGTCCGCCCATTCCGGCGGGCAATTGTAGCAGATCACGTCGGCCGCCTTGGCGGATTGCCCGGGCGCGATCAGCGACAGCGCCAGCAAGGCAAGAACAAAGCGGACGGTCTTCATGGGTCACTCCGGTTTAGCGTGGCTGATCGGGATATCAGCACCAACCGGTGAGCAAGTATAGGCTGCGTATGAAGGATTTGCGACGGGGCATTTTGCTATGCAGCAAACGGCCAGCAGCGGCGCCACCGATATCCGGGAATTTCGTCAGTTCGCGAATTCCGCTAAGCTTCGTCGCGAGAGGACCGCCCCATGTACCGACCCGCCGGCGTCAAGACTTCCCCTGAGCTTCCGATCCCCGACCGGATGCAAGCCTGGGTATTGGGCAACCCGGACCAGCTATCTCTGCGCGACAAGCCGGTACCCGTTCCCGGACGCGCGGAAGTCCTGGTCCGGATCGATGCGGTGGCGATCTGCGCGACCGACCTTGAGATCATCCATTCGGGCTCGCCGGCGAGCATTCAGGGCGGCCTGCCCTTCAACAAGAATTTCACGCCGGGGCACGAATATATGGGCACCGTCGCGGCGCTCGGGCCTGATGTCGACGAGTTCAAGATTGGCGAACGGATCAGCGTGGAAATCCACGCCGGCTGCGGCCAGTGCAAGCGCTGCCGCCAGGGCATGTACACCTCATGCCTGAACTATGGAAAGCCCGAGAAAGGTCATCGCGCCAATGGCTTCACCACCGATGGCGGTTTTGCCGAATATGCGGTCAATCACATCAACACGCTGGCGCGGGTGCCCGACACGATGAGCGATGCGGAGGCGACGCTGGTCGTCACTGCCGGCACCTCGATGTACGGCCTGACCGAATTGGGAGGGTTGGTCGCCGGCGAGAGCGTCGTGGTGATCGGCCCGGGACCGATCGGGCTGCTCGCGGTAGCCGTCGCCAAAGCGCTCGGCGCCAGTCCGGTAATTCTCACGGGAACACGCAACAGGCGGCTTGCGATCGGCAAGGAGCTCGGTGCCGACCGCACCATCAATATCAACGACGAGGATGCCGTCGAGGTCGTCAAACAGCTCACCGGCGGCATTGGCGCCGACTATGTCGTGGAATGCGCCGGCACCGAGACGACGATCAATCAGGCCATTCACATGACCAACCGCGGCGGCAAGATCTGCCTCGCCGCGTTCCCGCACGATCCCGTCACGATGGATCTCGCGCATCTCGTGAAGAACAACATCTACGCCTACGGCATTCGCGGCGAAGGCCGCAGCGCAACCCGCCGCGCCATGGCGCTGATGGCGGAAAAGCGCTTCGATGCGACGAAAATTCACACGCACACATTTCCGCTTGCCGATCTGCCGACCGCGCTGAGATATGCGCGCGAGCGCGTTGACGATGCGATCAAGGTGGTCGTCACCAACCGGCAAGCGAGCGCGATCGCGAACGCTGCCGCCGAGTAAGGCAGCACGCATCCTGTCGGCGTCGCCCTCGCTCAGATTCGGCCCAGCGCAGTCAGGATGATCTGAGGCGTCAGCGGAATCTCCGTGATGATGGTCCCAAACGGCCTGAGCGCGTCATTGACTGCGTTGGTCACGGCAGCCGCCGCCCCTGCCGTACCGGCCTCGCCTGCGCCCTTGGCGCCCAATTCCGACTCCAGCGTCGGCGAGACCACATGGCCGATATCGATATCCGGCATTTCGCCGGACATCGGGACCAGATAGTCGGCCATATTGGCGTTGGTGAGCTGGCCTCGCTCGTCATAGATGCATTTTTCGAACAGCGCGGCGCCAAGCCCCTGCACCACCCCACCCCTGATCTGTTCGTCGACCAGTTGCGGATTGATGATCGTGCCGCAATCCTCAACCACCCAGTGCTTCAGCAATTTGACGAAGCCGGTGTCGGTATCGACCTCCAGCCACGAGGCCTGTACGCCGTTGGTGAAGGCAAAGGGATATTCGCGCGGAACAAAATGCCGCGTCGCCATCAACTCGGGCTGAAGACCGGGCGGCAGCGTGTCGGGGCGGAAATAGACGATCCTGGCCAATTCCTTCAATTCGATCCGTGGCGCGCCATCACCAGCATTCACGACGCTGTTGTTGACGATATCGAGTTCACCGGGTGTCGATTGCAGGATGGCAGCAGCGACGTCGAGGATGTTCCTGCGCAGCACCTTGGTGGCCTGAAGCGCCGCCTCGCCGCCGATGCCGGCGCCGCGCGAGGCCCAGGTGCCGCCGCCATAGGGTGTGTTGTCGGTATCGCCCAGGATGACACGCACGCGGTCCATCGAGACACCGAGTACGCTGCCGACGATCTGCGCGGTAAGCGATTCCGATCCCTGCCCCTGCTCGGTGATGCTGGTTTGGCAGATCACCGCCCCCTGGGCGTCGAGCCGCACGGCGACACCATCCTGCGACGATATTTTGGCGCCGCCGACGCCATAAAATGCCGCACTGGGATTGGTGACCTCGATGAAACTGGCGATGCCGATGCCGCGATAGATGTTTCTGGTTCGCAACGCGGCCTGTTCGGCGCGCAGCGCGTCGTAATCCATCATCTTGATGAGCTTGGCCAGCGAGGCGTGGTGCGACAATTGCTCGAAGCGCAAACCCGACGGCGAGGCACAGGGATAGGCGTCGTCGGCGATCAGATTGCGGCGGCGGATTTCGACCGGGTCCATGCCGATCTTCATCGCCGCCAGGTCAACCAGTCCCTCCGTTACCGAGCAGGCGATCGGATGACCGACGGCGCGGTACTGACACATGACGTTCTTGTTCTGGAACACGACACGCGCGCGGGCACGGTAGTTTTTGGTGACATAGGGTCCGCCGACCAGATTGACGACCTGGTTGGCCTCGATCGCGCTGGTGCGCGGATACATCGAATAGGGCCCGATGCCGGTGAGGTCGTCGATCTCGAACGCCGTGATGGTGCCGTCGCGCTTGACGCCGATCTTTCCCTTGCAGCGATGGTCGCGCGCATGAATATCGGTATTGAAGCTCTCGACCCGGTCAGCAACGAACTTGACCGGCCGCCGCAGCAGCTTGGACAGCGCATAAGTCGCCATCTCGTCGGCATAGATGTGGACCTTGATGCCGAAGGAGCCGCCGACATCCTTGCAAACCACACGGACCTGCGACTCCTGGAGGCCGAGATGCAGCGCCGCAATATTCTGCACCATGTGCGGCGCCTGCGTGCCCTGATAGATCGTAAGCCTCGCTTCCGCGGCGTTCCAGTCGGCAACCACCGAACGCGGCTCCAGCGTCACGCCGGTGTGCCTGCCAAAGACGAATTCCGCTTCCACCACCTCGTCGGAGGCAGCAAAAGCCTCGTCAACGGCGCCGGCGTCATGATTGCGCTCGAAAGCAAGATTGTCGCCGAGCGAGGGATGGATCACCGGCGTTGCCGGATCGAGCGCAGTGCGCATGTCGGTTACGGCGTCGAGCTCTTCATACGCGACCGAGACATGTTCTGCCGCGTCCTCGGCTGCCGCCCGGCTGGTCGCGACGATGGCCGCGACCGCTTCGCCTTGCCAGCACACGCGGTCGATCGCAATCGCACTTTGCGGGGCGGATTTGAGGCCTTTCAGATGCGAGAGCACGCCGACCCAGGGCGTGATGACGGCAGCTAGTTCCTGGCCGGTGACGACGGCGATCACGCCCGGCATCCGCCTGGCTGCCGAAGTATCGATGCCAGCGATCTTTGCATGCGCGTGCGGCGAACGCAGGAACACCACATGCGCCATTCGCGGCAGTTCCATATCGCTGACGTAAAGCCCCCGCCCCTGCATCAACCGTTCGAGATTCGGCCGCGGCACTGTCTTGCCGATATAGGAGTTCGGCCGGTCAAGCACCGAAAGCGCCGGGGGATCCGATGGGACCGATGTCATTGTCCGCCGCCCTGTCCGCGCCCGCGCGGTGCTTTCCACCGCGTCGACAATCGCCTGATAGCCGGTGCAGCGGCAATAATTGCCGGAAAGATGTTCGCGAATCTGCTCACGATCCGGCATCGATGATTGCTTCAAAAGATCCTGCGCCGCCATCAGCATGCCCGGCGTACAGAAGCCACATTGCAGGGCGTTACGGTCGCGGAATGCAGCCTGCAGGTCGGCGATCTCGCCGCTGTCGGACAGTCCTTCAATCGTCTCAACGGTTGCGCCATTCGTCTGCACCGCCAACATCAGGCAGGAGCGCACGATCTCGCCGTTGACGCGTACGGTGCATGCGCCGCAAACCCCGTGCTCGCAACCGACATGCGTGCCGGTCAGTTTCAAATGCTCCCGCAGGAAGTCCGCCAGATTGACCCGCGGCAGCACATGGGCATCGACGCGTTCGCCATTGACCTCGAGCGAAATCGGCACAGGGGTCACGCCGTTGCTCCAGCGCACAGATCGGGGCGGGAAAGCAGCGCGGACACACAGCGCGAGAGCAATACTTTCGCCAGATGCCGGCGCATGGCCGGGTTCGCCTGCTGATCTTCCTGAGGATCGAGCTCTTCGCTCAGCGCCGCAGAAGCGCCGGCCAATATTTCCGGGGTAACGGCGACGTTAACAAGCTTGCCGGCGGCGTCGGCGAGCAACGGCCGATCGCCGACGGCAAAGAAGCCGAGACGAAGATCGGCGAACTGTTCGCCCCGGACGATCGCCTGCGCCGCCAGGCCGACAATGGCATAGTCGCCATGGCGGCGGGCAAATTCATGGAAGAAGTGCGCGGAATCCGTTCGCGCCACCGGCACCTCGACGGCGACCAGCAATTCCTGCGGCGAAAGTGCCGTCTCATAGATGCCGGTGAAGAATTCGTTCGCCGGGATCCGCCGCTCGCCGCGCGGCCCGCGAACGACAATGGTTGCGTCGAGCGCCACCATGCAGGCCGGCAGTTCGGAGGCGGGATCCGCGTGCGCAAGGCTGCCCCCGAGCGTACCGCGATTGCGGATCGCGGGATGAGCGACATGAGAGATGGCGTCCCTCAGCAGAGGGGCATGGGCAGCGATTTCAGGAGATTTCAGCACATCGACATGGCGCGTCAGCGCGCCAATCGTGAGCAGGTCGCCGTTCACCGCAATCCCGCGAAGCTCGGCCAGTTCGCCGATATCGACAATGAGTTCAGGGGAGATCAGGCGCAGATTCATCGCCGGCATCAGGCTCTGGCCGCCCGACAGTACCTTGGCCTTGTCGCCATGCGCGGCCAGCAACTCCAGCGCATTCGCGACGCTGGCAGCGCGGGCATAAGCGAAAGCCGCAGCCTTCATTTCGACGTGGCCTCCCCGGCCGATCTCGGCATTTTCGTGGGATTAGACGGCGGCAATTTTCAAAGGTCAAGTTTGTTTATCGAGTGATTATTTCGACACTCGACTTTTGGACTTGTTATCATGTTCCGAACGACGCACGATTCCTGCCGACCAAAAGCCTGCCCTTGGGGAGGAGCAGACCATGAATCTCGGGTTCTTTACGATGCCGATCCATCCTGTCGAGAAGGATTGGCGGCAGTCCCTCAAGGAGGATCGCGAAGCCTTCCTGCTGGCCGACGAACTGGGATTCAGCGAGGCCTATGTCGGCGAGCACGTCACCGACAAGGCCGAAAACATCACGTCCTGTATCGCCTTCATTGCCTGGCTCGCCGCGGCGACCAAGCAGATCAAATTGGGTACCGGCACCATCAACATGCCGAACACCCATCCGGCCGCGCTCGCGGCCTCGATCGCGATGCTCGATCACATGCTCGATGGCCGCCTGATATTCGGTATCAGCCCCGGTGGGCTGCTGTCGGACGCGGAAGTTTTCGGCAATCTCGAAGCCGACCGCAACGCGATGTTTCTGGAAGCGATCAATCAGGTTCTGGAAATCTGGGCGAGCGAGCCACCGTATAATCTGCACGGGAAATACTGGAACATATCGGTGCAAAAGACGCTGATTGAAGATATCGGTCAGGGCTTCATCGCGCGTCCGCTGCAAAGGCCGCATCCGCCGATCGTGGTGACCGCGGTGGCACCGTTCTCAAAAGGCGTAACAGAAGCCGCCGCTCGCGGTTGGGACCCGATTTCGGCGAACTTCCTGATGCCGGCCTGGGTAAAGAGCCACTGGCCGAAATACGTCGAAGGTTGTCGAGCGCGCCGGCGCGTGCCGCAGATACCGCGAACTGGCGGGTCGCGAAAAGCGTGTTCGTCGCCAAGGATGCCGCAACCGCGAAGGCCTATGCCACCGATCCAAACGGTCCGTATGTCTATTATTATCGCTCGCTGTTCACCAAGCTGAAGCGAGGCGGCCGTATCGAGCTGTTCAAGACCCGACGTGACCAGCCTGACGACGAGGTGACGCTCGAGTCGATCTGCGACAAGCTCATCATTCATGGCACGCCGGACAGCGTGGCAGATCAGCTGCTGGCTTTTCAGGATGAAATCGGACCGTTCGGCACGCTGCTCTATGCCGGAAAGGACTGGAAGGATCGCGAACTCGGACGTCAGTCGATGATCCTGATGGCGGAAAAAGTTATGCCGCTGGTCAATGCAGGCATCTCTGGCCGCTCAAAGGCCGCCAGATAGCCCACCTCATTCAAGGAACTAGCCGTGGCTCTCAGCGATCGCATCCCCTATCAGGCACAAATCGACCGGCCAAAACTGACGCTCCCTGGCGGCAAGAAGCTCGCGGTGTGGGTCATTCTCAATGTCGAGGAATGGCGGATCGAGAACGCAATGCCGCGCACCGTGCTGAGCCCACCGATGGGGCAGCCGCTGTTGCCCGACGTGCCGAACTGGTCCTGGCATGAATACGGAATGCGCGCCGGATTCTGGCGGCAGTTCAAGGCGCTGACCGACCGCAAGATGCCGGTGACGCTGGCGCTGAATGCCAATGTCTGCAACAGCTATCCGCGGGTCGCATCTGCGGCGCTCGAGGCCGGCTTTGAATTCATGGGCCACGGGTTCGTGCAGGGCCCGATGCACAAGCTCGACAACCAGGCCGACGCGATCAAGCGCGCGGTCGAGACGATCGCGAAATTTACCGGCAAGGCGCCGCGATCATGGGAAAGCCCGGGCCTCACCGAGACCGAGGAAACGCTCGATCTCCTGCGCCTCAACGGCATCGAATATCTGGCGGACTGGGTGATCGACGATCTGCCGCAGGACATCGCCACGCCGCACGGCACCATCACGACGATCCCCTATTCGGTCGAAACCAACGATATCGTCATCCACGCGCTGCAGCATCTGCCCTCCGAGCAGTTCCTGAAGCGTTGCACGGATCAGTTCGACCGGCTCTATCTCGAAGGCGCATCGAACGCGCGGATCATGGCGATCTCGATTCATCCCTACATCACCGGCGTACCGCACCGCATCAAATATCTGGAGGCGCTGCTCGACTACGTCATCAGCCATGACGGCGTGGCGCTGATGACCGCAAGCGAGATCGGTGACTGGTATCGCGCAGAGATGGCCAGGAAATAGCCGGCTGCTTGATCTACCCTGCGACCTTCATCGGAGCGCGCCGGACTTCTGTCGAGGTTTCCGCAATCCGCGCAAAACCGGCCAGAAAGACATCCAGCGCATCGCTGATGATCCGCTCCTTGTCTTCGAGCACGGGAGATTCGTAGATGTATTTGCGGACGCCGTAATAGAAGATTCCGCCGTGAAACACCCAGGCCAGCTCGAGTTCCGCGGCGCTCGGTTTGCTTTGCACGGCGAGACCGACCTCATGACGGCATTCCCGGATGATCCGGGTCAGGATCTTGTCCCTGACCATGCCGACATACCAGCGGTTGATATCGAGCCCCTTCAGGCCCGAATAGAGGTAGATACGCAGCCATTTCCGGGTGAAGATCGCGTCGGTATAGGCGCGATAGAATTCCTGCAGACGGTCGCGGAGCGGCCGCGTGCGATCGGTCAGCCGCTTCTCCCAACCGGTTTCGAGCGGATCAAGATAGACCGTGCGGTAGACTTCCTTGATCAGATCGTCCTTGCTTGGAAAGTAGCGATAGAGCAACGGTTGCGTTACGCCCAGCCGTCGCGCCAGCGCGCGCGTGCCGCCGCCAAATCCTTCTTCCGAAAAAAACTCGGTTGCTTTCGCCACGAACTCCCGGCGACGATCCTCAGGCGAAAGCCGCTTTTGCTTGCCGCCAGCACGCATGGTTTGCTCTTTCCTGCCCATCAGGATTTGTTGCCGTCGCCGGCAAGAAACCGGCCGAAGCCGCCGCGCGCAAACAACAGCGGCTCCTGCCGGTTATAGGCATAGGCCTCGACGGCCCCGAGGAAGATGATGTGGTCGCCACCGTAGTACCGATTGGCAGCGCGGCACTGGAAATTGGCGACGCTGTCGGCGAGCACCGGCGCGTTGCCAAGTCCTGGCGTCCAGCTCACGCCGGCAAATTTGTCACCGGAGGATTTGGCGAATTGCGACGCCAGCGCCTCCTGGGAGGCACCGAGAATGTTGACCGTGAAATGGCTGGCATTCTGGAAGATGGTCAAGCCCTGCGAGAACATGCCGAGGCTCCACAACACCAGCGGCGGGTTTAGCGAGACCGAGGCAAAGGAATTGCAGGTCACGCCATATGGCTTTCCGTCGGCCGCCATCGCCGTGACGATGGTGACGCCCGTGGCGAACGTGCCCAGCGCATTGCGAAAGTCGCGCGGGTCGATCGCCGAGTTGTCGCTGGCGAATTCGTTGGCCGGATCGGCCGGATGTTTGGGTGCGTCGGACATCCGCCAGGCCTCAGAGCGTCAGGTTTTCGGACGGCAGGCCAAGCGCTACACGTCCATAGTTGGTTCCCGCCGCATCGAAGTTGAATGCGAGGTGCGAATTCACCGCGTGGGCATCGCGAAACTGCCGCTGCAACGCGCCCGACGTAAACAGGCTGCGCGCGCCACTCGCCGCAAACAGCAGCGACACCGCATCGGTGCAGAGATTCACCGAAAAGGCTCCGTCGCGTCGCAGCCTCGTCTTGGCCGCAATATCGGGGACATGGCCGCGCCGGGCATCTGCCATCGCATCGATGCAGTTCGTGCGCATGACCAGGCGCGCCGCGTCGATCTTGGCCGATGCCTCCGCGATCTTGATCTGCGTCGTCTGCATGTCACTGACTTTGGCGCGATTATAGGTCGAGGCCCGGTGACGCGCGAACTCGACATAATCATCCAAACAGGCCTGCGCGTTGCCCAGGCCAACACCTGACAGCACGTAGGGAAACAGCGAGAACACCGGCAGCGCATAAAGCGCGTTTGGATTGACGACGCTTCCCGGCGTCGGTCCGCCGGTAAGATCGCTCACGGCGATCGTCATCTGTTCCGCAACAAAGGCGTCCGCGACCCTGACGTCGTTCGATCCGGTCCCGCACAAGCCGGTCGCATTCCAGGTATCGTTGATCTTGTAGTCGCTCCTGTTGAGCAGGAATATCCGGTATTCGATGCCGTCGGCCTCGTCGTCGGACGAGACCACGCTGGCGAGCATGTTCCAGTCGCAGGACTCGACGCCCGAGGAAAACGGCCAATGGCCGTTCAGCACGTAACCGCCATCAACCTTTCTGGCGCGGCCGGCCGGAAAGATGAAAGACGAGGCGATCAGCGCATTGGCGTCCTTGTCCCAGACCGCGTCCTGCGCATGCCGGTCAAACATGCCCAGCATCCAGTGATGGCTGGCGAGATTGGCAAAATTCCACGCCACGGAAGCATCGGCCTGCCCCAGCGCATCGGCGCAATCGACCAGCGCGACGTAATCGAGTTCGGAGCCACCGACCCGTTTGGGCTGCACGATCCGGAACAGGCCGGCATCGTGCAAATCACGCTCGGTCTCTGGCGGAAGACGCCGCAGTTCTTCGGTCTTTGGAGGCGCGTTCGCGCAATCTTGGTATCAGCGCCCTGGCGCGCGCGACCATGGCGGCATAGCTGTCCGTACCCGGCCCCGCGGGCGAACTTGCATCTGACCTGCGGCCGTCCCCTACCATTGGCGTTTCCTTGCCCGATCCGTCGTTGCGAACTTGCCGCAGCCGAGCCTCACCAGTGTACCCCCTGATCACCAATGATCAAGGCACGCACGGAACATGGCTACTCGGCCATATTGTGCTGCTGCCAGCGCAACAGATAGGCCTGCAACCGCCAGATTATCGCCGACAGCGCCACGCCGACCAGCATCAGCACGATGACGGCGACCATCATGCCTGAAGCTTCGGCTCGCGCCTCGGACTCGATGATCAGCCGGCCGATGCCGCGTTCCGCACCGATGAATTCACCGACGATGACGCCGATCAGTGCAAAGGATATCGCCGGCGACAGCGAGGCAAACACCCAGGCCATGGTCGAGGGGATCACCACGGTGCGGGTAATCTGCCATTCGCTGGCGCCTAGCAGCCGCGCGGCGTTGACGAAGCCCTCGTCGATCGAGCGGGCGCCCTCGAAGGTGTTGAAGAACACCAGGAACACGACCACGATCCACGATGTCACGATCTTCGACGTATCGCCGATCCCGAACGCCAGCACGATGATCGGCGCCAGCGCAATGCGAGGAATCGAATTCACCGCGGTAATGAACGGCTGGAAGATATCGCTGAGCCGGTCGGACCGGCCCAGCAGCAATCCCGCCGCGAAGCCCGACGATACGCCAAAGACAAATCCGAAGAAGGTATTCTTCAGCGTGATAGCGGTCGCAATCCAGAGATTGTTCTCGTTTCGCACCATGCACTTGGCAAAGTCGCCGTTGAACCAGCCATTGAACACGCCCAACTTGGATTTGAGGCAGCTCAGGATCAGGAAGTGCTCGAAGATTTCGGACGGCTTCGACACGAAATAGGGATCGAGCAAATCCGGCACCAGCGACGGAAATCGGGTATGCAGGTCGTATCCCCATTGCCAGATCGAAAGCACGGCAACGCAGATCAATATCTGCCACGCCAGCGTGCTTCTCCGGTGCCGCGGCTTCCTCATGGACTGCGCCCTTTGACGAATTCTTCGCCGAGCGAGTGCCAGATATGCTGGAACAATTCTGCATAGCGCGGGGTCTCGCGCACCTTCACCGCATCGCGCGGCCGCGCAATGTCGACCTCGAACATATCCTTGACCTGGCCGGGACGCGCCGAGAACAGGATGATGCGATCGGCCAGCGTCAGGGCTTCGCCGAGATCGTGCGTCACGAACAGAACGGTCTGCTGCTCGCGGTCCCAGATCCGCAGCAGCACTTCGTGCATGTCGATCTTGGTGTGGGTATCGAGCGCGCCGAACGGCTCATCCATCAACAAGACCTGCGGCTCTACCACCAGCGTGCGCATCAGAGCTGCGCGCTGGCGCATGCCGCCCGAAAGCGCCGAAGGATAAGCCTGCTCGAAGCCCCGCAAGCCCGCCTGCGCGACGCAGGCGGCGACGCGCTCCCTCCGCTCGGCGTCGGGACACCCGGCCAGTTGCAATCCGTAACCGATATTGTCGGCAACGCGTGCGCCAGGGAAACAAGCGTATCGCGCTGGAACACATAGCCGACATCCGGGGTCGCCTTGCCGGCGATGACCGGCTTGCCGTCGATCAAAATCTGACCGCTGCTCGGCTTCACCAGCGTTGCGATCATATTGAGGATCGTGCTCTTGCCGGAACCCGACGGCCCCAGCAACGCAACGAACTCGCCGCGCCGGACGCTAAAGGAAACATCGCGCACCGCCTCGATAGCGGTGCCCGCGAGCTGGAACGATTTGCTTAGACCCCTGACGTCGATACGCTCGGCATCGCTCGTCCGGCTAACAGGCGTTGGCGATAGCGTCGGAGCGTTCAAGCGGGATACGCCTTTCGCGCCGCTTCGATGAAGGTCGGACTGACGACATCGGCAATCGTGAGCGGTTTGATGCCGGTCATTTCCCGGAACCAGACCTTCTCGCCGCGCGCGAAATCTGCCGCATCGATCGTGGCATCATAGTCGGCGACCTTTTGCAACGCGGTGATTTCGAGGATGTTGGCGGCGCGCGATGTGCTGCCGACATAGGGCTCGATCGCGTCGTAGATCTGTTCCGGCGTGTGCGTCTTGACCCATTGCGTCGCCCGCCAAATCGCCGTGACAAAGGCCTGCATCTTGGCCGGATCCTTGTCGATGGTCGATTGCAGCGTGAAATGCGATGTCACCGGCACCTTGCCGCCGATATATTTGTTCCAGATCGTCTCGTCCGTTCCATCGAACAACAGGGTGCCCCAGCCCTGCTCCTTGGAGTCGTTCAGCAGCGACAACGAACTTACGAGCACGTCGACCTGCTTGGTCTTCAGCGAACCCATCATGGTGTCGACATTACCGGTCCCGATCCATGTCACTTTCTGATCAAGCTCCATCGTCTCCATGTAATAGGAGGCCCAGACATGGTTGGTGCCGCCCAACGACGAGACCGAAACGATCGGCTTGCGGCCGTCCGGCCGTTTCCAGGCCGTCAGCGCTTCCAGCGTGTTGATGCCCTGGTCGAACAGATCCTTTCGGATAATGAACATCACCGAACTGGAGCGGGTATCGACCGGCATCAGCACACGCCCGGCGCGGCCGCGATTGCTGAGCTGCATCGGATGGGTGATGTCGCCGATGCCGATATCGCCCTGCGAGGAGGCGATGATTTCGCGCGTCTTGACGCCGCTGCCGCCCTGAATCAGCTTGCAGTCCAGACCCGCTTCCTTGAAATACCCGATCCGGTCCGCAATGAATTGCGTCTGATAGACGGGCACCGCGACCGGATAGATGACGCGGCCTGCCTTGTCTTCGGCCCTCGCCTTCCCGGCCGCCAGGGCTGCGCCGCCGCCTGCGATAATCGTCAACGCTGAACGCCTCGAGACGTATGCCATTACGCGTGCTCCCTCTCTTTGCCGGCGACCTTTTCCAGGGCACTCAGCACCGCATCTCCCATTTCCACCGTCGATAGCTTCCTCGCGCCCGGCTCGGCGATATCGGCCGTTCTTGCACCTGCTGCAAGGGCGGTATCCACGGCCTTCTCAAGCAGATCCGCATCCTCGGGCCGGTTCAGCGTCATGCGCAGCATCATCGCGACGCTCAGGATCGAGCCAAGCGGATTGGCGATACCTTTGCCCGCGATATCAGGCGCGCTACCGTGAACCGGTTCATACAGCGCCTTCCGGCGGCCGAATTTGTCCACAGGCCCCAAAGAGGCCGATGGCAGCATGCCGAGCGAACCCGACGCCATTGCCGCGCAATCGGACAGGATGTCGCCGAAGATATTGCCCGTCACCATCACGTCGAACTGCGCCGGCTCGCGGACGATCTGCATTGCGGCGTTGTCGACATAGAGATGGGTGAGCTCGACGTCGGAGAACTCTTCCTTGTGCAACGCAATGACCTCTTCGCGCCATACCACGCTGGTCTCGAGCACATTGGCCTTGTCGACCGAGCAGACCTTGTTTCTTCGCGTACGCGCCAGCTCGAATGCCGAGCGCGCCACCCGTCGGATCTGATTGGTCGTGTATTGCTCGGTGTTGAAGCCGCGCCGCTGCCCATCCGGGCAGCGTTTCAATGCCGCGCGGCTCGCCGAAATAGATGCCGCTGGTCAGTTCACGGATGATGACGAAGTCGACGCCTTTCAGCACGTGCGCCTTCAAGGGTGCGGAGTCGGACAGCGCCGGATTGGCGACGATCGGGCGCAAATTGGCATAGAGATCGTATTTGCTCCGCAATCCGAGCAAGCTACCTGCCTTGCGCGCCGCCGCGGGCACCTCCTTGGTTTCCGGACCACCGGTCGCGCCCCAAACAATGGCATCGGCTTCGTCCATTGCCTCGACGGTATCGTCGGGCAGCACCTTACCTGTCGCCAGATATGGAATGATGCCGTATTGGGCTTCCCGCAGCGTCATCGGCACGCCGCGTTTGGCAGCGAACCAATTGAGAATGCGTTGCGACTGCGCGGTCACCTCAGGGCCGATGCCCTCGCCGCCGACGACGGCGACCTTCACCATGTTCGAGCGGGTAGTTCATGCCGATTTCCTTGCAAAATGGATCCATGGCCGCGTCGCGCGGTCAGCGGCCTGAAAGGCCCGGATTTCGTTGTCGCGCTGTAGCGTCAACGCAACTTCGTCGAGCCCCTGCAACAAGCCTTCGCGCCGTCGCGGATCGATCTCGAACCGGTGCGTCTTTCCGGTCGGCGAAATGATCGTTTGTTCCTCGAGGTCGATGCCGATCCGTCCCGCGCCTTGCGTGATCTCGATCTCCGCGGCGAGGCCATCGACAATCGCCTTGTCGACGACGATCGGCAAAATTCCGTTCTGGAAGCAGTTGGCGAAGAAGATGTCGCCGAAGCCCGAACCGATGACAGCGCGAATGCCCATCTCCTGCAGCGACCATACCGCCCCTTCGCGCGAAGACCCGCAACCGAAATTCGGTCCGGTGACGAGGATTTCTGCCTGCCGATAGGGCTCGCGATTCAGGATGAATTCGGGGTTCTCCGAACCGTCGGGCAGATAACGCAGCGCGCCGAACGCCCATTTTCCGAGCGTGCCGCGAATGGAATTTCCAACCAGCCGCTCGATACGGATGATGACATCGGTATCGATATTGCTGCGCATGATCGGCGCGGCAATGGCCGTCAGCTTTGCCAAAAGGTTTTGGCATGTCAGCGCTCCAGCATTCGTACGTCGGCGATGGCGCCTGCGATCGCGGCGGCTGCGGCACTCGCCGGGCTCGCCAGATGGGTCCGGGCGCGCGGCCCCTGCCGGCCGACAAAATTGCGGTTGGACGTGGAGACCGAGCGCTGCCCGGGGGCTACTGTCTCACCATTGGCGGCAAGGCACATCGAGCATCCAGGCTCCCGCCACTCGAAGCCGGCATCGATGAAGACCCTGTCGAGCCCCTCCGCAACGGCGTCGCGCTTGACCGTTTCGGAACCCGGCACAATCCAGGCCCGCACGCCCGGCGCCACCTTTCGGCCACGCGCCACTTCGGCTGCGGCGCGCAGATCGCTCAGGCGACTATTGGTGCAGGACCCGATGAAGACCCAGTCGACCGGCGTACCGGCGATCGGCGCACCGGGCTTGAGCCCCATATAATCGAGCGCGGTCTCAAGCGCCGCGCGGCGGGCGGGATCGCCAATCGCCTGCGGATCCGGAATTCGGCCGTCGACGCCGATGACATGCTCCGGGCTGATGCCCCAGGTCACCTGCGGGATGATCTTCGTGACATCGATCAGTACTTCCTGGTCGAAGCTGGCGTCGGCATCGCTAGGAAGTTCGCGCCACGCCTTGACCGCCTGCTCCCACATCTCGCCTTGCGGCGCATAGGGACGCCCGCGCAGATAATCATAGGTTTTCTCGTCCGGCGCCACCATGCCCATCTTGGCGCCGAGTTCGATCGAAAGATTGCAGATGGTGAGCCGCCCCTCGACCGGCATCTCGCGGATAGCGCTCCCGGCATATTCGACGGCGTATCCAGTGCCGCCTGCCGCCCCAATGTGACCGATCAATGCGAGAATCAGGTCCTTGGCGGTGACGCCGAGCGACAGCTTGCCCTCGAACTTCACCCGCATGGTTTTTGGCCGACGCTGGATCAATGCCTGCGTCGCCAGCACATGCGTCAACTCACTCGAGCCGATACCGAAGGCCAAGGCGCCCAGGCCGCCATGGGTGCAGGTATGGCTGTCGCCACAGACGATCAGGCAGCCCGGCAGGCTCAAACCCAGTTCGGGGCCGATGACGTGGACGATGCCCTGTCCGGGTTCGTCGATATCGAACATCCGGATGCCAGCGGCAGTGGTTTCGACCCGCAAGGCCGCCAGCAATTCCTGCCCAATCTTGATCGTGCCGGCGCGCCCGCGCGCCGTCGAAATCGCGTGGTCGGGCGTTGCGAATGTCAACTCCGGATTATGGACGGTAAGTCCACGGCTTTTGAGGTCGAGGAGCCCCCTTGACCCACCGAGATCGTGCAGCAAATGACGGTCGACATGGAGGAGATCGGTGTCATCGCTAAGTCGCGCGATCACGTGCTGATCCCAGATCTTGGCCAGCATGGTACGGCCGTAGCTTGCCAAGTACGCCTCCCCTCGATTCACGCCGGCGAACCTGGCCGGTCACCGCTTTGAACGGCTTGTTTTTCAGGCATCAGCCTGATCGCATCAAAGCATAATCGGCCGCACCTCGGCTAGGGTCGAGGCGAAAACAGGTCCCTGGGCAAAGCACCCATGCAGAGCCGACCGGGCAAACCTTGCCCTCTTGAACCCCGGCCCGCCAGGCCGCATCCTCAATCCCGGCCTTCGCCCTGACGATCTGGGGATTCATCGAAATCGGCTGCCTGCCTGGCAAGGCAGGCCTCAATCGAGATGGCGCGAACCCAATCAGGTGATGAGCGAGAGCGGCTGAACTGGCTGCACCAGCCCTGCTGAAGCGAAAAAAAGCCCGGCGGCCGTGAGGCCACCGGGCAAGATCGAGATCAAGCAGCGTAGGACGAACGCGATGTTATCCGATGGGTTTTCGCCAATAGAGCGTGTTCGGCCAGGCCCACGGAATTGGCGGCTGATACAATCGATAACCCGCACGGATGAAGTTGTTGGCAGACGGCAGATTATGGGTCGTGTCGGAAACGATCGAACGCCATCCGTTAAGCCGGGACCGCGCCTCCAGCGCCCGCATCAATCGCAATTGAAGTCCGCGCCCGCAATGCCTTCTCAACACACCGACCCGACAGAAGTAGCCGGCGTTGCATGCGTGGGTTGAGGGGATGACACCCGCAAAGGCAACCGGCTCTGCCGCATGACGAACGAGCCACCAATGGCCGTGGTCAAATTTCGGAACGGGGGCGCTATCGAAGAACGTCAGGCCATGAAGCTCAGTGAGCGTATCCGCGATCTCATCGTCATGTCCGTCGACCTCGCGAATCCAATACATTGGTCAAGCCTGAAGAATCATTTTCCGAGCGTCGCCTTGACACCAAGCCAGACCGCGCCGACAAAGCCGGTGACGATCACAGTGATGACTGCCTTGAAGGTATAGCTTTGCGCTTGCTCAACGCTTCTGCGCCAACGGCGCAGATGCTGAAAATCCGCGCGCAACTCTTTTCGATCCTCTTCCTCGAAGCCAAATGAGGTCAAGGTGGTCGCAACGGCCTTCAGAACCACGGCATCAATATCGTCGTGGCGAATTCGCTGCTGTTCGGCCAGCGTTTCGACAACGATGGCCCTGACGTCTGCTGCCTGCAAGATGCTCACCGCCTGATGATCCGCGCGATGTTTTCAAAGCCCCGCTTTGCGAAGTAAAATGACACGACGAGATTAGCGGTGACGGATGCAAACCCGGCGAGCGGATCAGTGGTCCCCAGCCCTAGAATCTTGTCCCAGACCAGCAATTTTCCGGAGCCTCTGCCGCCAAAAGCTGCCTTGTACCTGGCGGGTGAGAGCAGCGGCTCAAAGATCCGCGCTGTCGGAATTTTCAGGGTGCGCGATTTTCGGGTGGACAATGGTGCGCTCGATTCGATGAATGAGTTCAATTGTGCCGTCCTCGCTGCTTCCCACGGGCTGTGTCGCCTTGCCCCAGCCGCGATCGAGGATGGCGTTGGCCGCCGAAACGCGCGCGGCGGGCGTCGCATCTTCGCTTCGCATGACCTTGACGAGGACACTGAGGGCGGCTCTGGTATGGCTCCGCGCCAGTGAGCGGATTGAGGTGAGCATCTTCGGCATTTTGGTTTCTCGACTTTCCGGCTCGACATATACGCATGACACCGCATCGACACGATCCGTGGTGAGAACACGCGAGACGGAGTGGAACGCGATCGTCGGAAAGTCCGTCTGCTCGGAAGCGTGCCTGGGGCCCGGGATAAACTGAATGATGTCGGAACTCATGAGCATTCCTCCCAAACCGCGATAGCAATCAGGCCGATCAGCGCGAGCGAGATCAAATGCGCGGTCATCGGGTTTTCTCCATCAATGAAATGTGCGGCATGATCGCTGTGGGGTGCGATCATTTCCGGCGCGAACCGTATCCCTGAGTACCAGAGGCCGCGTGCGGCAGCGGCCGATTGGGCCACGCCGCGCGCCGGCACGTTCGCGCGTGCCAGCGAATTGTGATGAACGAGGTTCGGACGGCGGCACGCTGGCGACGCTCAGGCGACGGGCTGGGAGGTGAGGCGTCGTGACGTGCGGCCGCCGTCCGATTGGAATTTTTCAAACAAAAAGCCCGCGGCGGATTTCTCCGCCCGGGCTTTGTCAGTTCTTGCGATGATGTAGATGTATCCCTGATTTGCCCGACGTGTCAACCTTTTTTCGGTTTATCGGAACATTTGCGAGAGATGTCGAAGCACCGGCGCGATGTGCAGAACCGGTAACTGCCGCACTCGCTGCTGATCCTGTCGGGTTAACGCGTGAGGCCAAGCAACAGTTTAAGGAGACCGCCGGGCGGCGGCACCGGCCCGGTCCGAAAACTCCAAACAAGAAGCCCGCAGCGGATTTCTCCGCCCGGGCTTTGTCAGTTCTTGCGATGATGTTGATATGCCCCTGATTTGCCCGACGTGTCAAATCCTTTTTTCGGGTTATCGGAACATTTGCGAGAGATGTCGAAGCACGGGCGCGATGTGCGGAACCGGTAATTGCCGCAATCGCTGCTGATCGGACGGTAAACGAAACTACGAAAATCCAACGAAACCGGTTCGACAATTTGAAACTGTCTTTGCGGATTGCGCCGCCGCCAATGAAAAGCCCGCTGCCGGTTTCCCGGCGCGGGCGCTACGATATCGGCGATGATGTTGATGTGCCCCTGATTTGCCCGACGCGTCAAGCGCAAAAAATCCGGCGCACCGTTGATTGAAATGGAAAGCCCTTTTAAAGCCTTTGGGCGTTGGAGCGCCAGCGACCCTTCAGATCGCAAGGAGGCCGTTGATGTTTTTCGTCGCAACCGTGCTCGCGATCCTCTCAGGCCTGTTCTATGCGGCAGGCCATAATGAGATCGGCTCGTTTGGCGTCACCATGTGCCAATACGGCAGCTCGTTCTGCAACAACCCGATTCTCGTTCTGACAGGCGCGGGGCTTGCTGCCCTGTGGGGCGGCTTCGTCAGCGTCCGCTGAAGCGCAAACCACAAAGCTTGCGAACTCTCGCGATGATGGTGTCGTGCTCCTGATTTGCCCGACGTGTCAAACCGAGCGCACTAATCCTTGCGATTTTTTCCGAGATGTCGCTTCAGCCCGCTGATAATTCTGTCGACTGCGGAAGGCTGCGGAGCTGGCCGCGCCTCCAGCTCTGCGCGCAGGCGCGCCAGCTCGCGGTCGTGCACGAGGTTGTAGTGGCCGGCATGATCCCTGTCGCGTCGCAGCGCGGCCCATCGCTCGACATGACCGGCGTCAAGCCGGTCGGACCATACAGCCGGAATCTGGTGGCGCTCGAACATCCGATCGAGCCAACTTCCCTTCGGGGGCGCGATATTCTTCGGTACCCCCGCCTTGCGCCACATCTCGTTCCACAAATGTACGAAGGTCGAATTCGCCGTACGCGCATCGACCTCTTCGCGCGCCGCGGGCAACAGGAATTTCTGGAATTCGTCCGCGCCGATCGCATAGCTGCTCTCTCGCGGCGCGACCGGCAAATGCGGCGCATAGTCCGGCTGCAACGCGGTCAACAGCTTCGGCCCGGTATCCCCCCAGCGGGCATTTTCCAGCATGGCCGCGGTTCGCTCGCGCGCCACCTTCATCAGGGGATGTCCCGGAGCGAAGCGCATCGCCGATCCGTTCAGCTCATGATCCGACTGCCTTGCGACAAAGATGTCCACGGCGGGCAGCGATGCTGACATCAGCAGCACATCGGTGTCGATCCACCAGCCGCCGGATTTCTCGAGCAACGCATAGCGAAAATGGTTGGAGTGAAGCGACGGGCTCGGCCCGTCGAATTCATGCCGATAGAGCGCGACATCGCGATCGAGGATGTCACGCGCATTCCGGCGCGTTACGCCTGCGGGCAGGCCGGAGACTGGGGCTTCGCTGAACAGCTCGACGGCAATTCCCGCCGCCACGAAACTCGACAGGCACAGCGCTTCATAGGGCGAAAACGGGCCATGCCAGAAGCAGCGTACGACATGGTCTGGCGGGCCGGGAGCTGGATTGAGGTTTTCAGTCATGAATACTTGGGTCGAACGCGGCAAATGGAGAAACAAGCGGCCGGAGAATTAGCGCGCACATTGCCACAAAGCGCAAGCCCGTTTAGGACAAGATAGCCGGACCGTCACCTGATGCGGTATCACAATGAACGAACATGTCATCGTTGCGCTGGTGGCCAGCAAGGGCCTCGAGGATTTTCTCGAGAATTCGCTGACCGGCTTGCAGCGGGTCGGCGTCGATCCCCGAATCGTCCATGTGGCGCGGCCGGAGAACGCCGCGGATACGATCGATCCTATTGTCCGCAAAGCCGGCGCCGTTGTCGATTCCTTCGAGCTGTTCGGCCAGTCCTTGCCCAACGCGATGCTGGACCACTATGCCGATTACGGGACGGAGCTGTTTATCGCGATCAATTGGGAAAAGGTCCGCTATATTCGCTGGCTGCTGGATCGCTACCGCCATGTCGTCTACGCGGATCTCGATGTCGGCTGGCTCGCCGATCCCCTGTGGTACCTCGAAGCCGTCGCCAGGTTTTACCCGCTTGCGTTCCAGACCGAGGCGCTGCGGCGATTTCCGCCGGTACTGTGCTGGGGGTTTCTGTCCGCGAAATCGTCACCCGCAACGCTGCGGTTGTTCGATACCATGCTTGCCGACTATGACGCCCGCCCGCCCGGCCAGCCCATGGTCGATGAGCAGAAGACGCTGGACGCAATGATCAATGTAAACCCGGGCCTGCTCGGGGATGTTTACCTGTTGCCCGAAGGCCTGTTCGTCAATGGGATCGGCTATCGAAGTCTCCTGGACGGACCGCCGGCGGTTACGCCGCTGTTGGGCAAGATCGAGCCATTCGTGTTTCATGCCAACTGGACGATCGGGCTGGCGAGCAAGCGGGAGTTGATGGCACAGACCGGGACCTGGCTGCTCGATCGGGATTGATCGCCGCGGCCAGCGCCCGTTGCATGACGTGCATAAGCACCATGCAGATCGCAGGCTTCCTTTCCGTAATTGCCCGGATTGATTGCGGCCGCGAAGGCTTCACCCTGCGCCGTCTGGACCAGCATGGGGCGGCGCGTGATCTACAAGGGCGTGGAATACAGCGTCACGGCCACCGGCGAGCCGGACGTGTGGCAATGGCGATTTCAGATCGGGGAGCGGACCGCGGCCGGCAAGACCAGGACGAGGCTGGTCCATCTGGCTGCACGTCGCGTTCAGATAAGGATTGACGCTGCCCTCAGGGCGTCGCGCGCGATGGAGCATGGCGACACCTGGAAATCCTAGGGTGCGGAACAAATTACGCCGTCACGCATTTCCAAAGTGAAGCCGTCGGCAGGCGCCCGTACGGGTTAGCGAGTACAGACATGGTGAGCTCCGAAATCCCATTGCAGCCCAATATGGCGCAACCCAACATGGCGGAACGCGCGATCGATACCGCGACCGATGTATCACGCACGATCACGGATGTGTCGGCGGCGCTTCAGGCTGCGGTCGATCGCCTCAGCGAGGCGATTGCAACGGCGCGGCAACCGGGTAAGCCGCTTGCCACGATCAGCGCAATCACCCGGGAGGCGCCGCTCGCAAGTCTTTTCGTTGCGTTCCTGTTCGGCATCGCGGTGGCGCGCAGGCGTTAGCGCGAGCCTTTAGAACTTGCCCTTCGTTGCGTCCTTGGCGGCCGACATCACGCCCCCGGTGATTTGTCTCATATGCTCGCCGGCGTTGGTGAACTGACTTCGCAAAAATTCCGACTGGATCCGCATTGCTTCCTGAAGATCGGTTGCGTGAACCAGCTTTCGGGCATGATCGAATGCGGCCTTCATATTCTGCTCGGTGAACGACAGCGCCTGCCTGGAAATCTCCGTTCCCGCGCCCGGCATCGACGTCATCGATTTGCCGGCGGCATCGAAGAACATGCCAAACGCCTTTTCTGCCTGATCAATGGTTTTTTCGGCCAGATCGCGCAGTTCGGCCGGAACTTCAAGTTTCGGTTCAATCATGGTCGCCTTCTCCAATGTCGTCCCACCGGACGTTAGCATAGTTCCGGGCGGCGTCCCGCCGTATTGGCGGGGTGTCGACGCTTCACGGAGGTCGTCCATTGGCGCGCCGGGCGCCGCCGTATTCGGGAATAATTTCCTTGGCCCGCCCGTAGCGATACGGGTTCCCTGCCGATTCCAATGATGTCAACAGTGTGGCATAGTGATTCGCAGCAATAGTCAGTGGCGTCGCTTCAAATTGCTCCGGGGGACATGGGGATCCGATGCTGCAAACTTTTCGGCCGACGCCAACCTGCACGCGCTTCCAAACCAGCATAGAAATGCCCTGCATCAAATGCGGCGCGCAGATGAGGCTGGCGATGATCGAGCCACGCGATCAGCATTACGACGTGCTGACTTACCGGTGCACACCCTGCGACTCCGGCGAGAGCTTCCTGAAGGCGCGCTAGCTCGGGTGACTACGCGTTCACGGCGGCAGACCCCGCCTGTGTCAGCACGGGTACGCGCATGATAATGCGACAATCGTCGTTCGCGCTTGACGAATAGCACTAGAAGCAGACCTTGGGCTCCTTGTCGGCCGACCAGTCAGCCAGCCTGACCGGAGCAAACCTCGCCCTGACAGGCTTGGGTTTTGCCATATCTCGCGAGCGGACACCCTTTCCGGTCAGGAAGTTGATATCGCAGCTGCCGACGCCTTCGCGCGTCTCCCAGCTGTAGGTGAATCCAGCCACCAGGAAATCTCCACCGCGATGGACAATGGTAAGCGTTGTCTCGTAATCGTTGCTGCAGCCGCCGCAGCCGTACTGGACTGTCAGCGAGCCCTTGCCGTTGGTTCCGAGCTGCATGACATGGCCGTATGCGAGATCGTCCTTGCGAAAGTCGGCCTTGCGCGAAGGATCCAGCGCTTCAGAACCGGTCCCGAGGTAGATCAGCAGATCGGCGGCGGCGCCCTTCGGGTGCCGCACCAGCACGGCGCGATCCATTCTGCCGTCGCGGTCGATATCGAGCACCGCTTCATAACGCTCTGCGGACGAGGCGGTCCCCTCTGCGCGGGCGCCGATCGAAATCATTGCAAGAGCGGCGGCGCAATACAGCGCCGCCCACGGAAACGCTGGCCGCATGATGAGCCGTCCGCTTGAGCCGGTTAGCTCTGAAGTCGTCGTCCCTAGTAGCGATAGGGTTCAATATCCAGCAGCGGGAAGGCGCTGAACACGCCTGGCAGATTGGTCGGCGTTGCCGCATGCAGGTAGGATTTGTTGAGCTCGGCAAGACTGGTGGCCCCGAGCAACCCGAGACATCGGACCACTTCGTCCTCCAGAAGTTCCAGCATCCGCGTAATGCCGGCCTCGCCGGCGGCGGCGAGCGCCCAGCATTGCAGGCGGCCGATGCCGACGATATCGGCGCCCGATGCGATCGCCTTCACGATATCCGTGCCGCGGCAGAACGAGCCATCGACCATGATCCTGGCGCGGCCGGCCACGGCATCGACGATTTCAGGCAGCACATGCATGGCACCGCGGCCATGGTCGAGCTGGCGTCCGCCGTGGTTCGACACGTAAATCCAGTCCACCCCGTGATCGAGCGCGATGGCCGCATCTTCCGCGGTGGCGATACCCTTGAGCACCAGCGGAATTTTATACTTGTCCTTGATCAGCTTCACGGTCCGCCATTCCAGGCCCTTCTGGAAGTCCCCGCCGGTGGCGCGGATACGGCTTTCGCGGACGTAGCGCTTGGCGATATCGCGTTCGCGCCGGCTGTAATGAGCGGTGTCGACGGTCAAACAGAACGCGGCATACCCGTTGGCAACGGCGCGGCTGACGGCGTCTTCGACAAAAGCATCGTCACCGCGGACATAGAGCTGGTAGATCCGCAACGCGTCGGGCGCTGCCTTTGCCGTCGCTTCGAGCCCGGGCTCGGACACCGAACTGAGCATATGGGCGGCGCCGAACTGGCCCGCTCCGCGCGCGACCGCGGCGCCTGCGGCGGGATCGAAGATCTCGAGCGCGCCGACCGGTGCAATCATGACCGGCAGGCGCAATTTGCGGCCGAATACCTCGGTGGACGCGTCGACCCGCGCGACATTACGTAGCACCCGCGGCCGGAACGCGATCTCATCGAGCGCCATGCGGTTGCGACGCATGGTGGTCTCGGTCTCCGAGGCGCCGACGATGTAATCCCAGGCGTTCTGGTTCAGCCGGGCGCGGGCTTTGCGCACGAATTCGTGGATGTTCTGGAATTCTTCGCCGCTGGCCCCGAGTTCGACATTCCTCGCCGGCCGGATAGGGGTCCCGTCATTCATGCGCTTTCTCTCCCGTTTTGGCGGCACATTAGCCGCAGACAAACGGGAAAAGCTACCGCTTTGAACGGGTTAATCCGGTACCGGAACGGAGGGCAGCTATTCGCTGGCGACGTGCATCGGCCGGGAGTGGAAAATTCCCGCGCCCGAGACCTGGGAAGCAATCAGGAATGCCGCCATGACAGCCGGCACACTGATGAAGCGCAGGACCTTTGCCTCGCAACTGCTGAAATGCACCGGGGTCAAACGGTGGTTCAAGACAAGGGAGCGTTCGACGAAGGGTTGCTTGCCAAACGTTCGATCAATGCGATGATTTCGGAACGCCGATCGTACGGAAGTTTGAGGAAAGCCTTCAAGAGTCGCAGGCTTTGGATCGTTTCGCTTGATGGGGCTCCGAGTTTCTTCTGCAGCTCTGCAACATTAGTGGGATTTTTCATCTCGCGCTCTGGATGAGGAATACGAATAAATGGCCGCATCGGGGTCGACCGGACGAAACCATATCAGGTTGAAACTATGACGAAGAACAACCTGTGCAGCAAGCCAAACTGAACCAGCGGAGCTGCCTCATTTGGCTCTCGGCAGGCCTTCCGCAGGGGAATGAAGCTGCGGCGGCGCGAAAGGATCAGACTTGTCGAATATTTCGCGAGTGGACTGGAGGTGGTTCAGTCCGTCCAGCGGTCGCCATAGGTCGCGGATCAGCCGGTATTGCCCGTCTTCCCGAATACCCCCGCCTCGGTCAAGGCAGCGATACGGCGGTCGTCGTAGCCAAGCGTCCTGCGCAGCACGTCGTTCGTATGCTCGCCGAGTAGCGGCGCGGCCACGGGATCGATGGTCGGCGTGAGGCTCATAGTCAGCGGCGTCTCGATGTTGGGCACCGAACCTGCGGTCGGATGTGGGATCTGGCTGAGACGATGACGACCGCGCACTTCCGGCGCATTGAACCCCTCCTCGACAGTGCGCAGAAAGCCGACGGGAATACTCGCCTTTTTCATCTTCGCCATCCAGTTCTCACGGCTGTCGGTGGCAAAAACGCCGGCGATGATGGCGCGCAGCTTTTCCTTGTTGGCCGATCGATTTTTCCGCTGTGCGAACTCAGGATCGGTGACGAGGTCGGGTCGTGCCAGCACGTCCGTCACCAGGCGCCGATACAACCGGTCATTCGCGCACGCCATATAGAATGGCCCATCGGAGGCATGATACACACCGACGGTCGGAGAGCCGTTCGGCGAATTTCCAAACCGGCCCGGGTTCGCACCACTCACCAGGTAGGCCATGCCGTAGAACGCGGTCATCGCGACCGCGGTGTCGATCAAAGCCACCTCGACATTCTGGCCACGGCCGAGCCGCTCGCGGGCCAGCAGCGCAAGCAGGATGACGTTGCAGGCCGACATGCCCGTCGCCAAATCGACGATCGGCGGACCGGTCCGCACCGGCTCGCCATCCGGGAAGCCGTTCAGCGACATGAAGCCGCTTTCCGCCTGCGTGATCGGATCGAAGCCCGGGCGCAGCGCGAACTCCCCCTTGCGGCCATAGGCCGAGATCGAGCAGTAGACCAGCCGCGGATTGGTCGGGGCAACCGAGGCATAGTCGAGGCCGTATTTCTTCATCACGCCGCCGGAGAAATTCTCCACCACCACGTCGGCCTTCGCGATCAGTTCACGCGCAATCTCCAACGCCGCCGGGTTGGTGAAATCGAGCGCAATACCGCGCTTGTTGCGATTGAGACTGATAAACGCCGCGCTCTCGCCGCCGATTTCCGCATGCTCATAGTGCCGCGAATCGTCGCCGCCATCCGGGTTTTCGATCTTGATCACCTCGGCGCCGAAATCGGCCAGCGTTTGCGTACAGGCGGGTCCGGCGACAACACGGGTAAAGTCGACAACCAGCAGACCATCGAGGGCCGTCGGTTCACCCTTGGCGCGCGGCGTGCGCTCCGGCAATTGCGGTCTGGCGGTCATATCAGACGTTTCCCCCGTGTTATTTTGCCTGGCGGAACAGATACGACCGCCTTGAAAGGTGACTTCTTGGCCTTTTAGCGGAAGGGCGACGGCAACGCCAAACCCCGATTTTGCAGGGCGGGAACTGCCTCTGACATGGCTGTCGCGGGGGGACCAAAGCGGGCGGGCGTGGCCGCGCGGCACCCGGGCCCCGCAGCATCCGTTCCCGGCGGCGCATCCCCGCATCCTGCCACGTAGACCGGACTGCCACCCGACATTCAACGCGGGCAGCGGCGGCGATTGAGACCGTCCCCGCGGTCCGCAAGTCAGGGACAAACTCCGAGCATTGGCCCAAAAGAATGCCGCCCGATTCCCGGGGTTACCCCGGGAATCGGACGGCGGTCTTGCATCGTCCGGCGGGTGACGAACCGTGTCAGCCGCGCTGCCGTCTTATCGAGACGTCATTCCGTTACTCAGGAACCGCCTCGCCCGATCCGCCCAACTCTGCCGGAAAGTCTTTCAACTTGGGCAGGCCGTCACGCATCCGTAGCACCGTCTCGGAATAGTTGACGTGCACGCCTGGGGTGAAAGCGAGCGTCGGCAGCGTTGCGGCGAAGACATCGACAAGTCCGAGCGTCGGATGATTGGTCATCAGATGGCCACCGCACTTCGTGCAATATTTGCGCTGGCTGATCGGCGTTTTTTCGAACGTCGCGACGTGCTGCGCGCCCGATGTGATCTGCACCGCCTCCGGCTTCCACAGCGTGAACGCATTGACCGGTCCCCCGGACCACGACCGGCACGAACTGCAGTGGCAATAGCCCATGCCCTCAGGCGAGCCGGTAACTTGCACTTCGACCGCGCCGCAAAAACAGTTTCCAGTATGGCTCATTATTCGTTGTCTCCTTGTAGAGATTTGAGGGATCATTCAGATTCGTTTGCGCCACGGGAACAGCATCGATACCCGCTCCATGTAACGCCGGTATTCGTCGCCAAACATGTCAATGAGGTGGCGCTCCTCGAGCATGATGCCGACGAAGATGTAAACGGTGGTCACCGCGGCGAACAGCAGATGTCCGGCGCTCATGGTCGGCGCCGCCCAGAACGCAATGATGAAGCCGAGATAGATCGGGTGCCGCACGAAATTGTAGAGAAGCGGGGTCCGGAAGGTCGGCCCCGGCACCTCCCGCCCGGCCAGATTGCTGGTGACCTGATGCAACCCGAACAATTCGAAATGATTGATCAGGAACGTGCTGCTGAATACCAGCACCCAGCCGCCCAACGACAAGGTCGCGACCGTTGCGGCCATTTCAGCCTCTCCGATATGCCAGATAATGGCCGGCATCGGGCGCCACTGCCAGAACAGCAAAAGCAACGTCAGGCTCGCGAACAAAATATAGGTGCTGCGTTCGATCGGTCTCGGAATAAACCGCGTCCACCGTTGTTTATATTCTTTACGCGCCATCATGCTGTGCTGCAGGGCAAACAGGGACATCAATGCAAGATTGATGGTAACTGCTTCGTAAATAGGCGTTTTTGTCCCGCTATTGATGGATTTCGGCACCACGGAATCCGACACGAAACCGATCGCATACAGAATCGTGAAGAGGAATGTGAGGTAGGACACAGCACCGAACACGAATGCAGTGAATCTTAGCACTCGAGTTGTCGGCATGTCTGAGCCAATAGCTCGGGCTTCGGACATAAAATTGACTCCGCGAGGGGCAATGAGGTCGTGGCTTTGATTTTTGCACAATGACTGAAACGCACCGACAAGACTTTGCCTGACGCTTGATCTCTTCATGAGATGGACTTGATTGTTTCTTGAGAAAAGACGCGATAATCCAGTGAAATTCGGCTTCGATCACTACGCGTTGGATACCAAGCTTCGCGAGCTGCGCCGTGATGGTGCGCTGGTAGCGATGCAACCACAGGTATTCGACCTGCTGGTTCATTTGTTGAAACACCGCGATCATGTCGTCAGCAGGGACGATCTCATTGCCTTGGTATGGGGCGGCCGAATCGTGTCGGACTCGACGCTCGACAGCCGTATCAACGCCGCCCGGAATGCGATCGGCGACACTGGCAAGGACCAGCGGCTGATCCGGACAATTCCGAGAAAAGGCCTTCGTTTCATTGGCGCGGTGGATGAGCAGGTAAACGGCTTTCATCTGGCCGCCGCGCCGGCAGAAACCCGCGCCGAGCAGGTACCCGCGCCATTATCCTTGCCGGACCGGCCGGCGATTGCCGTTCTGCCCTTCAACAACATGAGCGGCGACCACGACCAGGAGTACTTTTCCGACGGAATCAGCGAGGACATCATCACCGGGCTGTCGAGATTGCGGTGGTTCTTCGTGATCGCCCGCAACTCGTCGTTCACCTACAAGGGCAGACCGGTGCACATGAAGCAGGTCTCCGCCGAGCTCGGCGTGCGCTACGTCGTCGAAGGCAGCGTGCGAAAGAACGGTGATCGCGTCCGCATCACCGCGCAGCTCAATGACACTGCGACCGGCAGCCATATCTGGGCGGAGCATTATGACCGCGACCTGGTCGATGTGTTCGCGGTGCAGGACGAGATCACCGACGCCATCGTCACGGCCATCGAACCGCAGATTTATGCCGCCGAGAATTTCCGCAGCCACCGCAAGCCACCCAGCAGCATAGACGCCTGGGATCTGGTGATGCGGGCGCTGGCACATCACTGGCGGATAACGCGCGCCGACAGTGCGGCCGCTCAGGCGCTGCTGGAACAGGCGATCGCGATCGATCCGCATTACGGTCACGCGCAGGCCCTGCTCGCCATCAACCACTTGCTTGGCGTGCATCTGGGTTGGGCCGATATCGCAACCGCGGTGCCCGTCGCCCGGCGCGCGGCGCTGGCGGCCGTCGAGGCCGATGCCGAGGACGCGTGGGCGCATACCGCACTCGGCAGCGTCTATTTCTCTACCCGCCGCCTGGACCACGCACTTGCCGAATTCGAGCTGGCGCTGCAGCTCAACCCGAACTTCTCACTGGTGCAGGGCTACTACGCGCTCGCTCTGTCCCATAGCGGCCGTTGGCAGGATTCCTACGCGGCCGCGCAACGCGCCATCCGCCAGAGCCCCCGCGATCCATCAACCGCGATCTATTATGGCGTCGCCGGCTATGCCCAGTTCGTCGCAAGGAATTATGATGAATCAATTGCGCTTGCGCGCGAGGCGACCCGGCAGCGCGGCAACCTCACCGGTGCCTACCGGGTGCTGACGGTGGCAGCCGGCATGGCCGGGAAAATCGACCTCGCCAAGTCCGCGCTCGCGGAGTTGCGGAAGATCCAGCCAAATATCTCCCTTGCCTGGATTGCGACCCAGCTACCCTGGACGCAGGACGCCGATCGCGAGCATTATCTGGAAGGCTTTCGACGCGCGGGCCTCGAATAGAACCGCGCAGGCGCCAGCGCGTGACACCCGCATCATTGCTGCTTTTCCCAAAACGTTAGCAGCACCTGCGAAGCAGAACCTCCGATCACGCAGGGAATGCCGACCTTCACCTGCCCCAGCACGGCTGCGGAGACACAGCCCATCGTGACGTGGTACAGCCGCTGCGGTTCAGCGCAGGTGGGTTTTGACCGGAACGGAATGCTCGGTCGCGAAGCCGTAGATCAGCGCCAGCCGGTCGAGACACTCGCAGAATCGCCGGGAGAAATAGTCCTTCCAGCGCTGGGTGCGCAGTCCCCGCTTCTGCCCGACCTGCTCCATGGTCAGGCCGTGGACGAGGACATCATGCACCAGCGCCGAGCCGTCGGCGCCGAGTTCGCGCTCGGCGCGGTTCAACCGCAGCACCGCTTTGCGCTGGCCTTCCGTGATCGGCTCACGCATCTGCCCGCCATCGACGAATTCCCGGGTCGGGTCAACTGCCCGAGGCCCCCGCTCGGCCCGCTCCCAGTCGTTCTGAAAGGCCCGTCCGCCCTGATACTGCGACTCGTCGATCTGACGATGCGAATGCAGGCGGCCAAGCGGATCGTTGCGGATTGAGCGGAGCGCAACGATCTTCTCTCCCGGCTCCAGCGCCAGGGGATTGTCGACCTCGATCGTTGCGACTTCAGCGTTGAGCGGTAGGTCTTGTGATCTTCGGTCATGCGCATTTACCGGATTGTACGGCTTCCTGCGTTTCGCTCTTGGCATGTCTGATGCACTCCTTTGGACAATGATGGAATTTGGGGCGGCGGCCGGGACTCGCTTTATCCGGTCTCGATCACTCGCAGCAGGACGACGTGCGCTACGCGCTCCGACGGGGTGCCGGGACCGCGGCTGAGATGGAAATGCGGCGTGCAGTAACTCGAGCCCGGGCGGCGCGGATGACCGCAGAAGGTGATGACCTCGCCCTCCTCGTCGCCCCCATAAGGATAGCGGCAATCCGAGCGCTCCAGATCGACCACGGCGAGATGCCGCGGCTCGATCCCGACACATCGAAGTTTGGGTGCTTTGGACTTTCCACACGCCGGCACCGGCCATATTAACCGGGGCAATCCCGGTTCAGTCGGGCGGGTTTCGCCTGGCCGGTTCTGGCTCGGCATTACACGTCGCATCGCCACTTGCGGCGACCCCTCCGGCCGCTGGGCTCTCGTGAGCCCCATCCGTCTGGCCCGGCCGAGCACGGCGTTCCGCGAATAGCTGGTGTTGAATTTCCTGTTGATGGCCGTCGCGGCTTCCAAACAGGACAATTTCAGGGCAAAACACTCCCGCAGCGCGTCCGAATGCTCGGACGCCCAGTTTGATGGCTCCATTTTTATCCTTGCTCTTGTCAACGCCGCCCGACGCCTGCGTTTATTTCCGATATTCCGAATCAAAAGTCAAGCTTGATTTCGGGTAATCGTAAGATTATAGTTTTCTGAGATTCGGGAAGGGAAAAACGATGCTGGACATCAAATTAATCGAACGGGCGCTGAAGAAGCCGGGCAAGACCAAGGGCGGCCTGGCAGCCGCCATGGGCGTCCGCCCGGGGGCGGTGTCGGAACTCTTCTCCGGGATACGCCTGATCAAGGCATCGGAGATTGCGCCGATTACGGAATATCTGGGGCTGAACTCGGTGCCGATCATGGGCCGTGTCGGCGCCGGCGCCTCGATCGAGCCGGAGCACGAGCAGGTGCCGCCGGAGGGCCTCGGCGAGGTCGAACTGCCCTTCCCGATCGCCGAGGAGACCATTGCCTTCGAGGTAGCCGGCGATTCCATGCTGCCAAAGTACGAGAATGGCGACATAATCGTGGTTTTTCGCCAACAACGCCATCCGCTGTCGAGCTTTTACGGCGAAGAGGCCGCGGTGCGTCTCAAGACCGGCGAGCGTTATCTGAAGACGATCGAGCGGGGGAAATCTTCAACCCTGGTCAACCTCAAGAGCTTCAACGCCAAGCCGATCAACGGGGTAAAGCTCGAATGGATCGGCGAGATCTGCGTCACCCTGCCGCGCGGCCAAATCGAACGCCTGCGGAACAAGGCAGCACGGACGCGCAAGGCAGCAAAGGCAGGTAGCGGGCGAGCGCCGGAGAAATAGGGCGCCGCGGGGGCGATGGCGGCGCGGAGCGATTCGGGGGCGGTCCGGGAGCGAATCACGCCCCGCGAACTTCGCTTTCCCGAATTTTATGCTTGACTTTTTCTGATTTTCAGAAATACTGGCGGCATCTGGTTCCAGGATATCAAGCAGGTCGCCAAGCATGCAGTATTTCGTAGTGATGATTGACTACGGCCGGCGCGGCCGCGAAGCCGTTGTCGATCCGGAAATCACCCGGCGCGAGGTTATCTCGCGGATTGTGTCGGGCGAGTACAAGAACATCAGTTTTATCCATGAGATCGCCGGCTCCTCCGTCGAGGACGTCACCGCCGATATTCTCAGCGAGGCCGCCCTTCCCGACATCGGCACGCCAAGCTTGCAGGCTGACCATTTCGATCACCTTCGCGATTTGCGCAAGCACGAGACCGCTTGATACCGCGTGATCACACTCACATCGTCAAAAGAATGTGATCATTAACCTCGTTTAATTGACGGCCAGATTCCTTAACTATTCTTCACGCAAAGGCTACTCGGACAACGTCCACAATTGCGCTAAATACGCGATTTGATTCCTTCATTCTGCAAAGTTCTTCACCTCCATGTATCCGTCAATGAACGCGGAGATCGCCACACGCGAAGGCGACCTCCGGCTCAGTATTCTGCTTGGTATCGCGGCCTGGTTTCTGTTTCTGGATCACATCCCGCACAACGCGGTGAGTGGACTGACCCTGAGGAATTTCGGTTTCAGCGGCGCTACCGACCTGTTTGTATTTGTAGGCGGTTATATCGCAGCGATCCTCTACGGAAAGATGATGCTGGAGCGCGGGTTCATCGTGGCGGCAACCCGCATTTTCAGGCGTGTGTGGCAACTATACGTCGCCTATGTCGCCCTGTTTGTGATCTACATCAACCTGATCGGATATGTCGCGAGGAAAACCGCAGCGCCTGAAATCATCCACGAATTCAATATCGCCGGAATCCTCGGTCACACCATCCGCACATTGATTTACGGCCTGCTGCTCCAGGCCAAGCCGCTCAACCTCGATGTGCTGCAGCTGTTCATCGTCCTGATGGCGTTTTTCCCGATCGTATTGTTTGGCATGATGCGGCGGCCGAACCTGACGGTGGTCGGATCGATTGCGTTGTACCTGGCTGCCCGTCAACTCGACTGGAACCTGTCTTCCTTTCCGGAAGGACGCTGGTACTTCAACCCGTTCTCCTGGCAGTTGCTGTTTGTGCTGGGCAGCTGGTTCGCCCTGATGGGCAGAACGCAAATGCGCATCATTCGCTCGCTGCAGGACATTACGATCCTGCGTTTCGCGGCTCTGGTCTATTTGTTGTTCGCGCTGGCCGTGACGATGGCGGGGAAATTTCCGCAGTTGGGAGAACACATCCCGGCTTCAGTGCTCAACGTCTTCCTTCCCAACGACAAGGAAAACCTGGCCCCGTATAGAGTGCTGCATTTCCTGGCCATGGCTTTCCTTTTTACACTCATGGTGCCGAGGAACTGGCGTGGATTTCAATGGCCGGTCCTGCAACCGATCGTCAAGTGCGGCGAAGAGTGGCTGGCGGTGTTTTGTGCCGGCGTCTTCCTCTCCTTTGCCGGACATTTCGTTCTGATTACGGGGCCGAATTCGCTCGCAATGCACATTCTTGTCAGCATCGCCGGATGCTCAATCATGGCCGCCGTCGCCTATTATGTGTCTTGGTCGAAGCGGCAGGACTACAAACCCGCGCTCAGTGCCCGGTGAGGCCGGCCGATCGCTACGGCTTGTATTCGAGCATCTCGCGCGCGAAGATGCCGGCTGAGTGCAGCACTTCCTGCTGGGTGAGGTTGCCGAACGAAAACTGGCTGATGAAGTAGTTTATGCCCGCCTCGTCTGCCATCCGCCCCACCTGCTCGCGGATCGTGCCGGGTGACCCTGCAATGGCTCCGCCATTTTGCACCAGCGTTTCGAAATCCTCAGGCAGTCGGATATTGCGAGGTTGTGTGCCGTGCTTCTTCCAGAGCTTCATGAAGCTCGTGTAGAAGTCCGGCCAGGCGCGACGGCCAAGCTCCATCGCCTCCCGGTCGGTATCAGCCGCGATCACGAAGCGGTTGATGCCCATCAGGGGAAGTTGATCCGGCGAATTTCCCGCCACGACCCATTCCGCGCGATAGCGGTCGATAATCTCTCCCACGCGCTGCAATGGCCCGCCACAGACAATATTGATCCTGTTCTGCGCCGGCCATGCGGCGCCCTCAGGGACGGGAACCGCGTACCACAACGGCGGGTGTGGAAGCTGCGCCGGCTTCATATCGATCGGCACACCGTCGAATTGATAATGCTTGCCGTGAAAGTTCACCTCGCTCCGCGTCAGCGCCTGCATGATGACGGTATAGGCCTCGACATACATCGCCGGCGCCTGGTCCGGGTCGACGCCGAAATAGTGCAGCTCATGCGGCGACGCGCCCCGGCCGATGCCGACCTCCACCCGGCCCTGGCTCAGATGATCCAGCATGCAGATCTCTTCGGCGAGCCGCAGCGGGTGATGCGCCGGCAGCACGTAAACCAGCGCGCCGAGCCGCAGGCGCTTGGTACGCTGCGCCACCGCGGCCAGGAACACGCTGGGCGATGGCGTCAGATTGAGCGGCGTCGAATGATGCTCGCTCATGTGGTAGGTGCGGAATCCGGCGCGATCGTAGAACTCGATCAGTTGCAGTCGGTTTTCATACTGTTCGGTGAGAGGATAAGGGCCGCGGTCGTTTTGATCGAATATCCCGAACTGCATGGCACTACCCCATCGACGTCTTCTGTTGCCCGACACGACAATATCCGAGGCGCCCGGCGCGTCGTCAGATCATGTTACAGCGCAAACCTCGGACCTGCCAACGCGCCGGCCGACTGCCGCCGCTCATTATGGCAGCGCTTCCAGTTTCGCCGTCTTGCCGTCGACGACCTTGAAGATGACGTAGCGCGGCTGCAACTGTCCGTTCGGCAGGAACTGCGCATCGCCGAACAAGGTGCCCTTAATGGTCTTGCCACGGATCGCTTCGGCAACTGTCTTGCGATCGAGCGATTTGGTCGCCTCGACGGCGCGGGCCCAGACCTGCAGCGCGGCTGCACCAAGTGCCGCGCTCTTGTCCGGCTCGACGCCGTAGGCTTTCTTGAACGCAGCGACAAAGGACTGGTTTTCCGGGATGGCGTTGAACGGCGGCAGATTCCAGAAATAGATGTCGGCCGAGACGATGCCGTTGTTGGCGTCGCCCGCTACCTTGAACACCGTCGGCAACATGATGCCGACCGCCCCGACAAAGGCCGATTTCAAATCGGCCTGGCGATACTGCTCGACCATCGCCGGCAGGCCGGAAGAGTTCGACGCGTTGGTGACGATAATGGCGTCCGGATTTGCGGCCTTCAGGTTGGTGAGCTGGACGCGGAAATCCGTATCCTTGAAGGCGAACTTCTCGGTCATCATGACTTCGCCGGAGAAATTCAGCTTCTTGAACTCGGCTTCGACCGCAGTCTGGAAACCGTTGCCATAGACATCATTCTGGGTCAGGAACGCGATCTTCTTTGCCTTCAGCGTTTCGACAACGTATTTGGCGATGATACCGGCGTCGAAGCCGTTCGAGCTGTTGATGCGGATAGCGAGCGGATTGGTCTCGCCGCTCAGGATCAGATCGGACTTCGACACCGCGGTAATATCGAGAATGCCGGCGCGTGCGAGGATCGGCTGCATGGCCAGCGTCACCGGCGAATTCCAGCCCTCAATGACGAGATCGACCTTTTCTGCGATCATCTCATTGGCGCGACTGACGCCGACCGCCGGCGTGCTTTCATCATCCTTCGAGATCAGCGTGATCTTGCGTCCTAGCAGACCACCCTTCTCGTTGACCTGCTCAATCGCGAGCTTCACGGCATTGGTGACCGATTGGCCGTCAGGACCCGCGCCGCCGCTCAGCGGGAAGATGGTCCCAACCTTGATATCCTGCGCCATGACGGGGCCGCTGAGGCCCAGCAACAAGACGACAGCCAGTTTGATCGATTTCTTCATGATTGCATTCTCCCTCTCTACTATTTGCGTCTACTATTTGCGTCCGAAATTCACCGCACCTTTATGCCCGCGCCTTGCCGAACCGGCGAAGAAGTCCAATCAGCCCTGTCGGCCAGAAGATCAATACCAGCGCCAGCACCGAACCCAGAATGATCTTGTTCCAGTCGCCGCCGAGCGACAGCAGGTTCTGCTGCGCAATCAGAATTGCCGTGCCGATCAATGGACCGACCAATACCCGCCGACCTACCACGACGACCGCAGTCAGCATCATCACCAGAAAATAGGTTTCGAACATATCAGGCCCGACATAGGCACGTTGGTAGGCATAGAGCCAGCCTGCAAGCCCGGTAATCGGCGCCGATATCACGAACACGGCGAGCCTCACCTTGCGCGGATCGACACCAAGGCTTGCGGCAAGTGGCGGATTCATCTGAACCATCAGTGCGGTTGTGCCGAGCCGGGAGCGCCGGAAGCGCGCGATGAAGGCGAGCGTGAGCAGCAACAACGCGAACGCAACCGGCCACAACTCTTCCTGCGTGCCACCGACATAGGTCGCAAAACCGAACGGCAGCTTCAGCGCGGAAATGCCGACGATACCGTCGGAGCCACCGACAGCATCCCAGTTGAACGCGATCTCGTAAGCCACGACCGCCGCGGCATAAGTCACCAGCGAAAACACGAACTCCCGCGTCCGCAGGGTTACTGCACCCAGGAATGCGGCTGCGATGATGCAAAGCCCAATCGTTGCGACTGCCGTGCTCCAGCCATTCATGCCGTATTTCACCGACAAATTGGCCGCGGTGTAGCCGCCGACAGCCCAGAACAGCGTATGTCCAAGGCTGACTTCGCCGAGATAGGACAGCACGATATCGACGCCGTAACACATGACCGCGAAAATCGCGATCGTCGTGAGCGTCGAGTAGGCGACGGACGTGCCCCCCAGAAGTCGCGGCAGAAAGAACCCGACTGCGATCAGCACAACAACGGCAACCGCTCGCAACAATGGAGCCAGGCTTGATGATTGGGATTCGATCACGGTCATTTGGCCGACAACCCCGCCGGGCGGACAACGAGCAGCGCCAGCAGTACCCCAAATGCCGCTGCCGTCGTGTAGGCCTGCGCCACGAACGCGCCGAAGAACGCGATGAACAGGCCGAGACCAAGCCCCGCGATCAGCGCGCCTCCAATCGAGCCGATGCCGCCGAGCACCACGACCACGAAGGTCATGATGACTTCGTTGAAACCCATGCTGGTCAGGATCGGTGAGCGCGGGGCTACGAGCGCCGCGCCAAGCGCGACCGCCGAGCATTCGAACACGAAAACGAGAAGATAGACGACCCTGGCGTTGATGCCGAACAGTTCGGCAAGCTTCGGATCTTCAGCGACCGCGCGAATGACCGATCCGAACCGCGTCTTCTGGGTAAACAGCCACACCGCGGCGTAGAGCAAAAGCGTCGCCACCAGCACCAGAACGTCCTGCCAGGTGAACCACAGCGATCCCAGATCGACCTTGGCGCGCGACAACGTCCCCGGCAAAGTCTGCGGATTGCCGCCAAAGATCAACGCGCTGCCACCCTGCAACACATAGCCGAGGCCAAGCGTCACGATCATCAGGCTGGTCAGGTTCTGCGTCATGACGAGACCCATCATCGCGCTCTGCATCAGCGCACCAAGGACCGCAAGCGCGACAATCGCGGCAAGGATTGCCAAAGGGTACGGCAGGCCCAGTTTGACCATTGCATACCAGGTCGCGAAGGCTCCCAGCATGTACAGCTGGCCATGCGCAAAATTCACCAGCCGCGCGACCCCGAGCAAGATGGTCCAGCCGAGCGCGATACATGCGTAGCCCGAGCCGAGCACGAGACCGTTGACGATCTGCTGGGCGATATTCACGCGCGCGCTCCCGCGGCAATAGTCCCGAGATACGCCTCGATAATGCGATGATCCGCCGCCATGACATCGGCCGGACCTTCGCCGACGATCCGTCCACGCTCCAGCAGATAGAGATGATCGACCACCTTTAGCGCCGCCTTGACATTCTGCTCGACCAGCAGAACCGGAAGCCCCCGATCGACCAGGAGCCTTATCCGCGACAGCAGATCGGAGATCAGCCGCGGCGCCAGGCCGGCGGAGGGTTCATCCAGCATCAATACGCGCGGGCCGGCCAGCAGTGCCCGCCCGATGGCCAGCATTTGCCGCTCGCCTCCGGAGAGGGCCGCGCCCCTGTGGTGCCGGCGCTCGGCCAGACGGGGGAAAAAATCGAACACCTCGGCGATACGAAAGACGTGCCGGCCAGTTGCATCCGCAGGCGGACGCACGAGGCCCAAATTCTCATCGACTGTCAGTTCGACAAAGATGTTCTTGCCTTCCGGCACCAGTGTAAGGCCGCGGCCGACGCGTTGATGGGCCGCCAGAGCATCGATCGCCTGACCTTCCAGATTGACCCTGCCCGTTACGATGGCCCGCCCACGCGACCAGCCTGCAAGCGCATTGACCAGTGTCGACTTTCCGGCGCCGTTGGCACCCACGAGTCCGACCATTTTGCCTGCCGGCACTCCCAGGCTGACGCTGGATAACGCCACGTTGCCGGCATATCGCACGGTCAGGTTGTCGCATTGGAGCACCCCGGTCATTCGTCGCGCCCCAGATAGGCTTCGCGCACTTTCGGGTCGCGCTGGATTTCCGCCGGCGTCCCCGTCGCCAGCATCGCGCCCTGGTCGATCATCACGATCCGGTCCGCAATCGACATGATCAGGTCCATGTGATGCTCGATGACGACGAGCGCGAGGTTACGCTTGCGCAGATCGACAAGAACGTCGGCAAGCTTTTGCATATCACCGCCACCCAAACCTGCAGCGGGCTCGTCCAGCAACAGTACTTTTGAGCCGGTGCCGTAGGCCAGCGCGACCGACAGCAGCCGTTGCACGCCGTAGGGAATGTCGCCGGGCAGCTTGTCGTGATATTGCGCGGCGATGCCGAAGAACTCCAGCAGCTGCGATGCCGCCAACTCGGCCTGACGCCGCGTCGCGATCTCGCGCCAGGGAGCAAGCAAGGAAGCCGCAAGGCTGACGGAATATTCCCGCACGATCGCGGCGACCGCATTTTGCAAAACCGTCAGTTCGCCGAAGAACGAGTTCTGCTGGAACGTCCGTCGAAGGCCGCGACTGGCAAGATCATGCGTCTTCGTTGCCGAAACGTCGTTGTCGTCCAGAAAGGTCTGGCCGGCATGGCCAACCGCGTTGGTTACCGCGGCAAAGCAGCTGCTCTTGCCCGCACCGTTCGGTCCGATGATCCCAAGGATCTCGCCGGATCGCACCGACCAGCTGACGTCACGAAGCGCCACCAGCGCGCCATAGCGCACCGTCAGGTTTTCAACCCGAAGTACTTCGGCGCCTTCGCGGCGCAGCGTTTCCCCTGAACCTGCCACCCGGCCGTCCATGTCTTGTTATCATCGGCGCGCGAACGCCAAAATCTTGATGTGCCACCGAACATGGCTGGAGGCTGGTGGTCAAGGCCGCCGGGCGCGGCCGAATGTGTGCCGATCGCATACGTCAAGGGAGTATTTCGGGTGACGGAAATATGCGGCTCGATCGCTATTCAGTCCCATTGGGGCACGCGCCTCAGGCGCGCCTCGCTCTCACCCAGCGTCGCGGAATCGAGCTTTCCTTCCGAGGACGCTTCCTTGGCGCAGGCAAAGATGCGGTAGAATTGCGCGCCGTCGAACGCAACCAGCAGCAAATCGACGCCGGCGTTGAGTGATTCCACCACGGGTTCCCCGCCGTCTAAAGCTTCGGTTCTGATTGGATCAAAACGGAAGCTCCAGATTCCTTTTTGACGTATTTTCTTCACGCGAACCGGTACCCACTTCGCTCGAAAACGCTCTAGACCCTTTCGATGATGATCGCAGGCGCCATGCCGCCGGCGGCGCACATCGTGACCAGGCCACGCTTGAGGTCGCGCCGTTCCAGTTCGTCGAGAACAGTGCCGATCAGGATCGAACCGGTAGCGCCGATGGGGTGGCCGAGGGCGATCGAGCCGCCATTGACGTTGACCTTGTCGCGGTCAAGCTTGAGATCCCTGATGAATTTCTCGGCAACGACCGCAAAGGCCTCGTTGATCTCGAACAGATCGATATCGTCGAGCGTAAGGCCCGCCTTGGCCAGCACCTTGCGTGCCGCCGGCACCGGCGCATTCAGCATCAGGGTCGGCGAATCTCCCATGTTCGCCATCGCGACCACGCGGGCGCGCGGCTTCAGGCCATGCGCCTTGGCGTAGGCTGGTGACGCCAGCAGGATGGCCGCCGATCCATCGACGACGCCGGAAGAATTGCCGGCGTGGTGCATGAAGTCGATGTCGAGATCAGGATATTTATCCAGGATAAGCTTGCGATAGGTCGTGCCCTTGTCGTCGAGCGGGTAATCCGCGATCGCCGGAAAGGCAGGCTTCAGTCCGGCGAGCGCTTCGAGCGTGGTCTGCGGGCGTGGATATTCCTCGCGATCGAGCGCAAGACTGCCGTCTTCGCGGTAGACAGGCACCAGGCTCTTGTTGAAATGACCGCCCGTGATGGCGGCGGCCGCGCGCTTCTGGCTCTCCACGCCAAGCTCATCGACGTCCTGCCGCGAAATACCCTCCAGCGTCGCCACCGCATCGGCGCAAACGCCCTGATGCGACTGCGGGTGCCGGGCGCGGAGGCGAAGATTGCCATTATCCATCATGAACGGCCCCTCGCCACGGCGGCCTTCCATCGACATCATTTCGGTACCGCCGGCGATGACGAGATCCTCGGAGCCGGACATGATGGCGTTCGCCGCCATGTTGACGCTGGTGATGCCGGAACCGCAAAACCGGTCCAGCGTCACGCCGCTGGCGCGCACGTCGTAGCCGGCGTCGAGCGCCGACATGCGGCCGAGATCGCCGCTCTGGGGACCGCGCTGGGAACTGGTGCCCCAGATGATGTCGTCGACGTCAGCGGTGTCGATGCCGGTGCGGTCGGCCAGCGCCCGCAATACCGTTGCGCCGAGTTGTTGCGGATGTATGCCTGCGAGCGCACCCTTGCCGGCCTTGCCAATGCCCCGCGGCGTCCTGCATGCGTCGATGATCAGCGCTTCAGCCATGGTGTTTCTCCGGAAATGTTGTTCGGGCGCATTTGCAGCCGGTCGAACCGTAAAGTCAATTCATCGGGTGCGATCCGCCCCGGATCGCTCGTCATCGCAGTATGCCGCGGCCTATCCTCGTCATTGCGAGCCAACGGGTCGCGCGAATGCGCGCCCGATGACAGGCTCCGCGAAGCAATCCATTCTTTCGTTGCGCGGCGCGATGGATTGCTTCCGCCTTCGCCAAGGCTTCGGCGGACAAGTCGCTGCGCTCGCAATGACGGAGGATACATCTTCGCGTTCTCGCGGCACGATGCGCCCGAGGTTTGCGGGTAATTTTCGCGACCTCTCTAAAACAGAGGGCGCAGGGAATGCCGGGTGCGCGCTGCACCCGCGGTCTCATGTGCAATGGGTAGAAGAAGTGCGCACATGAGCATACAGGGCAGCGGAGAGCATCCGACATTCCCTGCGCAATGGCTTTACGGCTTATAACGTGCTCTCCCCGGAGAACGGCTCTTTTGCCTCCGTCGCGCCCTGAGAAGCTGTTGCCTCCAGGTGCATTGACGCCAGCACCGCGACGTCAGGACCACACGTCTTTGCCGTACGCTCTCATGCCGTTCGCTATCGGCACTGCCAGCGTCCACCGCGACCCGCCCCACGATCGTGGCGATCATGATACGCCCCTCTGGTCGGGACGGGATGGGTGTTATGTAGCGGCGATTTGCGCTTCTGGATAAAACGAAATATTTTTTATTCCGCGAATATTTCGCTTGACACTATTTCGTAAAATCGGAAGTGATGATTTGCCCGTCGCGTCGTTTTGTCGCGATCGTCCGCGCGGGAACCGAAGCCGCGCATACCGCGGCCCGGCCCGTCCGCGCTACCGCGCGCGAAGCGCGAGAATCTTCTCGGCCGCCCGCAAATGCGGCTTGTCGATCATCTTGCCGTCGATCTTGACGACCCCGGACGCCGGATTGTCGTTGAAGGCCTTGACGACCTTCTCCGACCAGGTGATTTCCTCATCGGTCGGCATGAAGGCGGCGTTGACGACATCGACGTGTTTGGGATGGATCACGGCTTTCGCCAGGAAACCATCCTGACGCGCGGCAATTGACTCCTCGCGCAGGGCATCGAGATCGTTGATATCAGTGGCGATGGTATCGATGGCGACCACGCCGGCGGCAGCTGCGCTGATCAGGCAGAGGTCGCGCGCCAGCAGGAAGGGTCCGGTATACCGGCCCGCGGTCCGGTTGCGCGAGGCGCCGAGCGAGGCGGCGAGATCCTCGGCGCCCCACATCATGCCCCACAGCCGGGGACTCATATTCTCGAAGTCGAGCAGCTTGAGCACTGCCCGCGCGGTTTCGGTCGCGACAGTGACGATGCGCGTCGTGCCCGGTTCAATATTCGAGGCGGCCTCGAACGCATCGAGATACAGCGACAGGTGGTTCACATCGGTTGCACCCGCGCATTTCGGCAGAACTACCCCATCGGGCCGGCCCGGCATGACGGCGGCAAGATCACCGAGCGTCATGCCGGTATCGAGCGCGTTGATGCGGATATAGACCTTCTGGTTCGGGTTGCGCGCATCGAGCATGTCGCGGACCGTGCGTCGCGCGCCGATCTTTTCGTCCGGCGCGATCGAATCCTCGAGGTCGAGGATCAGCGCGTCGGCCGCCGTCTTCTTGGCGTTTTCGAACTTGCGCAGGCTGTCGCCCGGAACGAACAGGAAGGATCGCATCGTCACGCCTTCGGTTTGCAATGCATCAGGCCGGTGCGGCGGCAACTTGCGACCACCTCGCCACGCTGATTGGTCATGGTGTGCTCGAACTCGACAATGCCTTGCGTCGGCCGCGATTTGCTGGCGCGCTTGGCAATGATTTTGGTGTGCGCTTTCAGCGTGTCGCCGTGAAACACCGGCTTCGGAAATTTGACGTCGGTCATGCCGAGATTGCCGATCGTCGTGCCCAAAGTCGTATCGTAGACGCTCATGCCGATCATGATGCCGAGCGTATAAATGCTGTTGAACAGCCGCTGTCCGAATTCGGTCTTTTCGGCAAAATGCGCGTCGATATGCAGCGGCTGCGGATTCATCGTCAGCAGGCTGAACATCGTATTGTCCATCTCGGTGACGGTCCGGCTGAATTCATGATGGAATTCCCGGCCGACCTCGAATTCCTCGAAATATAACCCCGCCATCAGCGCCCCTTGTAGTTTGGCGTCCGCTTTTCGACGAACGCGTTCAAGCCTTCCTGACAATCTTCCGTCGTCGCGACAAGCGCAAAACTCTCGGCGGCGTTCTCGACCGAGCGGCGGAAATCCGCATCCACCGCCCGCATGAAGGCGTCGCGGCCGATCTTCATGACGACCGGCGACTTGGCCGCGAGTTTTCGCGCGATCTCGCGGGCGCGATCGAGCGCGGTTCCCTGCGGCACCACTTCGCTGAGGAGGCCCATGCGAAAGGCGGTCGCGGCGTCGAACGGCTCGCCCAGGAACAGCGGCCCGAACGCCTGGTGCTTGCCGACCAGCCGCGGCAACTGCACGAAGTGGATCGCCGGGATCAGCCCGACGTCGATCTCGGGATAGCCGAAGGTGCAGGCGTCGCCCGCGATGATCATGTCGCAGGAGATCGCGATCGTCATGCCGCCGGCCCGCACCGCGCCGTCGACGGCGGCAATCGTCGGCTTGCCCATGCGATACTGGGTGTCGTTGAGCGCGAAATACAGCCGCTCTAGGAATTTCTTGGTTTCGATCCCGGGCTTGCCCCTGACGATGTCGAGGTCGAGCCCGGCACAAAACACCTTGTGCAAACTGCCGATGATGACGGCCGACACGGACGGGTCGTCCTTTGCCTTCTGCAAGGCCGCCAGCAGCGCGTCGATCAGCGGCATGCTCAGGGCGTTGACCGGCGGCCGGTCGAGCATGATTTCCGCGATCCTGTCCGAGACGGAATAGCGAACGAGTTCGGCGCTCATGGTGCCCGTCTCCCTATGATTTGGCCTGGCGCACGGCGCCGGCTCTGATCAATTCATCGATGGCGTCACGATCGAGGCCCGCTTCCACCAGGACCGCCACGCTATCCTGTCCGATATCCGGTGCAGGGCAAAGTCCATCTTCGGAAAGACCGGCGATACCGGGTGTACGCGGCGTGTAGACCGGGCCGACGCCGGGCGTGTCCTGGCAGACGGCCGCCCTGGTCGCCTCGACATGGACGTTGCGCAGCCATTCGCCGGGATTGAGGATACGCTCGGCGATGATATCGGCCGCATGCAACCGCGAAAGCCAGCTATCTGTCGGCTGGGTCAGAAACACCTCGCGCAATTCTGAAATCAGCGCATCGGCCGAGTCGGCGCGGGCGGCGAAATCGGCGAAGCGCGGATCGCTGGCCAGATCCTCGCGCGCGATCGCGGCGCACAGCCGCTTGTATTGCGGCTCGTTGACCAGCGTCACCATCATCCAGCCATCGGTGGTTTGATAGGAACCCGCCGGCACGTTGAGCGCGCGCGGCGCGCCGCCTTCCAGAACATGCTCGGCGACCTTGTGACCGAGCAAGGCCGCCGTCGACTGGCAGAGGTTGACGTCGATCCAGCGGCCGGTGCCGACGCTCGCACGCGCGAACAGCGTGGTCGCGATCGCCTGGAAGGCGTAGACGCCGGTGACGACATCGGAGATCGTGGTGCCGACGCGGTGCGGGGTCTTGTCGTTGCCGACATTGATCGACACCAGGCCGGAAAATGCCTGGGCTACCGAATCCGAGCCGGGCCGCTTTGAATAAGGCCCGCTCTGCCCGAAGGCACTGACCGAGAGATAGATCAGGCCGGGATTGTCGCGCGAGAGTTCTTCGTAACCGATCCCGAGCCGGGCGGCGACGCCGGGCCGGAAGCCTTCGATCAACACATCGCAATCCTTCGCCAGCCGCCGCGCGATCGCGACGCCGTCCGCGTGTTTCATGTCGAGGCAGAGGCTGCGCTTGCCGCGATTATAGACCGCCGACAAGGTCGTGTGGTTGCCATAGGTCGTTCCGAGATAACGCGACCAGTCGCCTTCCGGCGGTTCGATCTTGATAACGTCGGCGCCGTAGACGCCGAGCAGCATGGCGCAGTAGGGCGAGGCGATGCCCTGCCCGAAATCGAGCACGCGCAAGCCGCGATACGGCGCCTCATGCGTCGGTGAAAGCGCTGGATTGATTGCCATTTTTCCTCTTTACGAGTCAGATTGGATAGCAACTTATAATAGTATATGAACTAGATACATCCCTAGATAACACGAACGAATATGGTCGTCGGCGTTCAGCTCTCCGATACCGGATGCTAGACGATCCGACCCTTGCCGATAACCGTTGCGTGGCTCGCAAGGCCAAGGCAAAAATGCATGTTCACGGGCACGCGCGGTGATCGCTCCCGGGCAAGGGCAACCACCATGGCCGCTGAGGGCATCGTTCTCGTCACCGGCGGCAGCCGCGGCATCGGCGCCGCCACCGCGACGCTGTTGGCTGAACAAGGCCAGCGCGTCGTCATCGTCGACATTCTCCCGGAACCGCTGGCGGGAACCAAAACGATCCTGTGGCCCGCCCCTTTCGACGTCGCCAGCGAAAGCGCCGTCGTGCGCGGCATCGCCGACATCGAGGCCGCCCATGGTCCGATCACCGGCCTCGTCAATGCCGCCGGCGTGTTCGGCAAGATGCATCCAATCGAGCGCGTGCGGATGGAGCAGTGGGACCGCGAGGTCAATATCGACCTGCGCGGCACGTTCCTGGTCGCCCGCAGCGTCGGCGTAAAAATGGCCGAACGTCGCCATGGCGCGATCGTCAACGTCGCCTCGGTTGCCGGCATGACGTCCGGCCCGATCCACGCCTACACCGCCGCGAAAGCCGGCGTCATCCAGATCACGCAGACGCTGGCCGCCGAATGGGGCCGCACCGGCGTGCGCGTCAATGCCGTCTCGCCCGGCTTCACCCGCACCGTCAGCGCTCGAAGCGGGTATCGCTTCCGGCGCGCTGAACAAAGACCTGCTCGAGCAGCCTGCCGCGATGAACCGGCTGGTCGAGCCGATCGAGGTTGCGCACGCGATCGCGTGGCTGCTGTCGCCTGACAGCAGCGGCGTGACCGGCATCAATTTGCCGGTCGACGCCGGTTTCATCGCGGGCTCCACCTGGGCCGCCTATGGCGGCCTGCGCGACGCGCCGGGTGCGTAACGAGGAAGCGAGCATGAACGTCGAGATGCCGCGCGGAAAACTCGATCTGGCGTCGGCGATTGCCGAGGGCGATATCCGCGTGCTGCTGATGGTGCTGGTCCACATGACCGGCGACGCACGCTGGCTGGAGCCGCCGTACAAGCCCCGGCGCGACGTGCGCCTGATCCCCGACCCCGAGGCCGGTCTGCCCAGGGAAATCCAGGACGACATCCGCGCCGCCGTCGTAAAGCTGTTCGCCGATGGCGAACCCAAACCGGTCATATCGGATCCCGGCAACGACCTGATGCTGAAGATGATGCGATCATGCCTCGGCGAAAACGTCGCGGGCGAATATGCGCCGCTGATGCGCGAGGAAATGGGTTTTGTTCCCCGCGACATCAGATGGACCAAGCGTCCCACCGATGAAAAACTCGCCGAACAACATGTGCTGATCGTCGGCGCCGGCGTCTGTGCGATCGCGCTCGGGGTGGCGCTCGGCCGGCTCGGCATTCCCTACACCATCGTCGAGAAGAACGCCGAACTCGGCGGCACCTGGTATGTCAACCGTTACCCTGGTTGTGGCGTCGATACGCCGAACCATTCCTATTCATTCTCGTTCGGCGCGCGCAATCCATGGACGCGCTATTTTGCCCAGCGCCAGGAATTGCTCGACTATCTCAGGAAAGTCGCGCTCGAATACGACATTCGAAGGCACCTGCGGCTCAATACCGAACTGACCTCGTCGCGCTGGGATGAAAGCAGGCGGCGCTGGATCTCGACGCTGAAGACGGCTGACGGCGAGGAGATTTTTGAATCGGCCACGCTTGTCAGCGCGATCGGCCAGCTCAACGACCCCTCGCCTGCCCACTTCAGGGGTGAGGAAGAATTCAGGGGTCAAACCCTGCACTCGGCGCTGTGGTCGGACGACATCAAGCTCGACGGCAAGCATGTCGCTGTTATCGGCACCGGCGCGACCGCGATGCAACTGGTGCCTGCAATCGCCGACCGCGTGGCGTCATTGACCGTCTATCAGCGGACCGCGCAATGGTCGCGGCCGGTGGCCGGCTATTCCGACCCCATCGGCGCCGGCGCGCAGTGGCTGCTGGCGCATTTGCCATTTTACGTGCAGTGGTATCGCTTCAACATGTTCTGGCGCTATGGCGACGGGCTGTTGCCGTTCCTGCGCAAGGATCCGAACTGGCCGCATCCCGATCGCGCCGTGAACAAGGGCAACGACCGCCACCGCGAGGAATTGACGGAGTTCATCCTGTCCGAACTGAAGGACCGTCCCGACCTGATCGCAAAATGCGTGCCGACCTATCCGCCCTATGGCAAGCGCATCCTGTTGGACAATGGCTGGTTCAAGACGCTGACGAAGCCCAATGTCGAACTCGTCACCGACAAGATCGACCATTTCGCGCGGGACGGCATCGTCGCTGCGGACGGCAAGCGGCGCGCCGCCGATATCATCGTGATCTCCACCGGCTTCAAGGTCACCGAAATGGCCGCGCGCCTCAACATTACCGGGCGCGACGGCAAGAATCTCAAGCAGGCCTGGGCCAACGACAATCCCACCGCCTATCTCGGTCTCACCGTGCCGGATTTCCCGAACCTGTTCGTGATGCTCGGGCCAAACTCCGGGCCAGCGCACGGCGGCAGCGTCATCTTCCAGTCCGAATGCCAGAGCCGCTATATCAGCGCGTGCCTGGTCGAGATGATCGAGCAAGGCATCGCCGCCATCGACGTCCGCAACGATGCGCACGATCAGTACATCAGCAAGGTCGATGCCGAACATGAGCAGTTGATCTGGTCGCATCCGGGCATGACGACCTATTATCGCAATAGCCAGGGACGCGTTTTTTCGGCGATGCCGTGGCGCTTCGTGGACTACTGGACGATGACGCATGATCCCGATCTCAGCCAGTATCGCCAGACGAAGGCGTGACGTTGATCGACCATCAATTTTTCTACGCGGAATCACCACATCTTCACCTTGGCGGGACTAGGAACCCAAGCCCGTTTTGCACCGTGTAACTTGACACCTGACCGTATCTGCCGCAGCATTTCGCATGCTGCACCTGTCGGGGTAGCGGAGCATTTTGCTCCCCGCGTCGCGGGTATCAGCGTCCGATCATATGGTCGGACAGCACGCAGCGGATGCGGACAGATGTCCGTCGGCCCACTCTTGGAGAGGAGCATGACGCCACCGGCTCAAGCCAGCGGCCTTGCTCAACGGCAAGGTCTCGACGCGATTGGGTGAAGCAGCTGCCAGCCTGTTTGCGCCGTCTAAAAATCCAAAGCTATCCGCGGGATCGCAGCGCGAAGGCCAAGCGCTTGTCGATTTTGAGAACATTCTGATGTGCTACCAGAAATCCTTCGCTTAAAACGAAGATGCAGGGCCCCGCTGATGCTTGACTGCACCGGGGCCCATTCGTTTGCGTAGACCGCCTTTGTGGCAAGCGGCCATCCTGGCCGCGCTGCGGGCGCGCAACGGCACGCTGGTGTCGACCACGGGTCATGCGGGAAATGGAGACTGAAAGAGGCCGCCAGCTGAGGTGGCCCGGATATCAGTTGATCGTGGTCGAACGAAACGTCTCGGCTTGCTGATCGAGCGTCTTCTTGATTGCATCCTTGATCGATTGGGCATGATCGTTCTTGGTGCCCGCGCTGACACGATCGAGGGCGTCAAGATCGAGCTCGTGGTCCTTTTCGGTGTTCATGGGCTGCCTGGTTTGTTTGGTCATGGCAAAAATCCCGCGTTTGAATGATGGCACGATATGCCGTCCGTGTTTCCGGACCGCTTCGCGGCGCACCCAAAATGACTTCGGGGCCACCGACGAAAAACCCCGTCCGGGGGCTGGCGTCCGGACGGGGCAATGGCAGGATTTGTATCACTTAAGCAAAATGACGCTCGCCGGTAGGCGTGAGCGCCAGATGGAACTTTACGCCGGTTCCAGAATGGAACAAGGCAATTCGACCGTGCAACGCACAACGCCGCTCAAGCAGAATATGATCGCTTGGCGGCGTTGCACTCTAGCCCCGGACAGCGCAATCCTCCGGTAGCTATCTGTCTGCCCTGGGCGTGCCAAGGTTCAATGACGACGGGAATATAAGTGGCACCGGAACCACGATTGTCGGGAATGGTTGATTGCAGACGACCGGATGCCTTCCGCCGATGGCGTCCGCTGGAATGGCGGTCCCAGCAGCGCCCCCGCTGGGGCCGTTTTCTTTTGGACGACCTGCCTGGCGATGCCGGGCCAGAGCGACGCGATCTGACCGCAGGCGGTCTCAACGTCTTTTAGACGCTGCTTGATCGACTTGACGCCAGCGCCCCGCTTTGCAGGGGTGCTATTCCCCTGTACGATCGCGCCAACACGACCGGCGTTCAACGGTCGCTACGGGGGAGGATTTCATGCGTCGCAACGTCATCGCCGCGCTCGCGCTCCTGTTGTGGGGAGCGGGACTCACGACCGCCGCGGTCGCACAGCAGCCGGTGAAGCTCGGTGTGCTCAACGACCAGACGGGACTATACGCGGATCTGACCGGCATGGGCTCGGTCCACGCCACACGCATGGCGATCGAGGATTACGGCGGCAAGGTGCTGGGCCGGCCGATCGAAATCATCTTCGCCGACCACCAGAACAAGCCCGACATCGGCGCCAACCTCGCCCGGCAATGGATCGAGAACGAGGGCGTCAGCGTCATCCTCGACATTCCAAATTCGGCCGTGGGGCTCGCCGTGCGCGAAGTGACGCGCACGCGTGACGCGGTCGACATCAACACCGGCGCTGCCACCTCGGATCTTTCCGGAAAAGCCTGTTCGCCGCACGGCGTGCACTGGACCTTCGACACCTTCGGCCTTGCGGCGACAGTCGGCCAGGCGTTGGTGAAGCAGGGTGGGGACAGCTGGTTTTTCCTCACCGCCGACTACGCATTCGGGCACGCCCTCGAGCGCGACACCTCGGCGTTCGTCACGGCCGCCGGCGGCAAGGTGCTGGGGGCCGTGCGCCATCCGCTCAACACCGCCGACTTCTCGTCCTTTCTGCTGCAGGCGCAAGCCTCGAAGGCGAAGATCGTCGCGCTCTCGAACGCCGGCGGCGACACCATCAACGCGATCAAACAGGCCGCGGAATTCGGTCTGGGCCGCAAAGGGGACCAGCGCCTGGCGGCGCTCCTGCTGCAGTTTCCCGACACCCACGCGCTTGGCCTCGAAGCGGCGCAGGGCCTGACCGCGAGCGAAACTTTCTTCTGGGACCTCGACGACGCGACCCGCGCCTGGACCAAACGCTTCCTCGCCCGCAACAACGGCAAGCCGCCGAGCATGATCCATGCCGGGACCTACGGCGCGACGCTGCACTACCTCAAGGCGGTGGCGGCAGCCGGCACGACCGACGCCACCAAGGTCGTTGCCAAGATGAAGGAACTGCCGGTCGATGACTTCTACACCAAGGGCAAGGTGCGCGAGGACGGGCGTATGATGCGGCCTTATTTTCTGCTGCAGGTGAAGAAGCCCTCGGAATCCAAATATCCGTTCGATTATCTCAAGCTGCTCGCCACGGTGCCGGCCGAGCAAGCGGCGCGTCCCCTGAGCGAGAGCGCGTGCCCGATGGTGAAGCACGGTTGAGATGGGCGCGGCAAGGAAGTGGCCGATGATCGATTCGAGCCGCCGCACCGTTCTTGCAACCGGTGTTGCCGCCGCGGCGGCAAGCGCAGTGCCGCAAGTGTTCGCCCAGGCACAGCCGGCGGGGCCGGTTCCGGGATTGCCAGCCGGCGCCAAGACAGGCTTCTACGAGAAGGGTGATGTCCGCATTCGCTACGCCGAGATCGGCTCCGGCTTCCCGCTGCTGGCGGCGCCCGGCGGCGGCCTGAACTCCTGTATCGCCGTGTGGGCGCGGGCGGTGATCAACATTCCGGAGGAGTTCAAGAACGACTTCCGCGTGATCACCATGGACCAGCGCAACGCCACGGGCGGCGAGTCCACCGGCCCCGTGCCGGTCGACGATCCCTGGGGTTCGTTCGCCGACGACCAGTTGGGCGTGATGGACCATCTCGGCATCAGCAAGTTCGCCTTCTTCGGCAACTGTATCGGCGGCCCGTTCGCGATGAAGTTGATGGAGCGGGCGCCGCAGCGCATCGCAGCGGCGATCTTGAGCCAGCCCGTCGGGCACAACCCGACGCAACCGGATTACATGTACGAGTTCGGCAAGACCGCCTGGGCCAAGCAGCTGCGCGAGCGCCGGCCCGAAATCCCGATGGAGACCATCGAGAAATATCTGCACAACCTTTACCGCGTGCGGCCCGATTTCGTGTACAGCGTATCGCGCGATTTCGCGAAATCATGCCAGACGTCGATGCTGGTGCTGCCGGACGACATCGTCGCACATCCGCTGGTGACTTCGATCGACATCGCCTCGCTCTGCCCGAATGCCGAGATCACGGTGTTCCCCTGGAAGGATCCGCCGGAGTTGAAGGCGCGCACGATCAACCGGGCGCGCACCTTCCTGAAGCGGTATCAGACGGTGTAGCGAAGTCGGAACCAGCAATGGAAAACCCACGCGTACGCATCTACACCGACTACAAGAGCCCCTACGCGTTCGTCGCCAACAAGCGGCTGTTCGAACTCGAGGAAAAATACGGCGTCGAGCTGGAATGGCTGCCCTACACGCTGCGGATCGCCGAATTCATGGGCAAGGTGGAAGAGCGCACGCCGCATTTCTGGCGCAAGGTGCGTTACGCCTATATGGACGCGCGGCGCTACGCCAATGCGCAGGGCCTCACCATGAAAGGCCCGCGGCGGATCTATGACGCCTTCTACGCCAGCGCCGGCATGCTGTTCGCGCAACGTAGCGGGCTGTTCCGGCCCTACCATGACACGGTGTTCCGCCGCTTCTGGAGCCACGACCTCGAGATCGACGAGCTATCGGATATTTCAGGCGTGATCGAATCCATCGGCGGCTCGCCAAGGAATTCGAAGCCTATGTCCACGGGCCTGCACGGGCCGAACATGACCGCATCATCGATGAGGCGGAAACGCTCGGCGTGTTCGGCGTGCCGACCATGGTCTTCAACGGCGAACTTTTTTGGGGCGGCGACCGCATCGATCTCCTGATCGAGCGCATCAAGAACCCTGAAATCCGCTGCGGCCGCGCTCGGAAGCCGGCACCGGAAGTGACCCCACAGCGCTCGCGTTTTCAATCTGTTTACCATCTTTGGCTAGGCTGCCGGGTGGTTTGAAACGCCGGAACCCGGGGCATGTTCAGAGAAAGCCTCCCGATCGCGTACGACGCGCCTGCCGACCTGAAGAAGTGGCCTTCGCTGAAAAACGAGCGGGTCGCCAGCAAGACGCCGTATCTCGTCTACAACGGAACGCTGGCGGACTGCATCCGGCAGCTGCTGGCCAAGCCGATCAAGCAGATTTCGCTCTACGACATCGTGACCGAACGCCAGCCGGCGTTCGATCGCAACGTGCTGTCGCCCGGCGACGCCGCCGAGATCGCGATGCGCAAGGATTTTCCGAGGGATTGAGCGCCTGGAGCGTCACCCTGAGAGCCGGACCGAAAAAGCAGTGACTTCGCTGCGCGTCGTGGGCATACCTCGAAGTTTTGGGCCTTAAACGATCTTCGTCGATAGAAGATTTCGGCATGTTGGCGAAGCCGGCTCGCGTCGCATTGCGCGCGCGTTTAACCATGCTCCGTCGCCCCGCCTCGTCGTCTTTTACACCATTGATCATGACTGCGACTCCGTCCAATCGGCATTCTGCAGTCCAGCGCATCAGGTCCGGATGTGCAGACCAGCGCGTTTGATTTTGCAAGGATGCGAGCATCATTCGTGCCCAATGTCCGAATTCTCGCGGGAGGGGCATTGGCGTGCAAAGGTGGTTCTTTTCGCCGTCGTCCTTGAAGTTGGCCTCGATGAATGCGATCGCGGCGGCGCTTAAACAAGGCAGGATGGCGCGCACGTACTGGATCGTGATCCTCTCCGGTTCAAAGATCGGCCGGCCGGCGCGCAGCGTCAGCCCTGCCGCCGAACAGTCGATATAAAGGCAATCCCTGGTCGCGCTGAGCGACCCCTTCTCAAGCTCAATTTCGTCCGAGGTGATCGATCTGACGCGACCCATTCGAACGACGTCCTGAATGCGCCGCAGTTGGTGCAGTTCGGCCTCGCTAACGGTCGCCGACCGGAAGATGGCCGGTGTCACGGCAGGATCGAGACGAAAGCAGATTCCTAATGCCTCAAAACGGGAAAAAAGGTCTTCCGCAGACGTGGCTTCGCTCGCCGCCTCCATCTGCTCGGCCAGAAATGTGAGCGTGTCCTCGAAGAACGCCTCCGAGAATTGGACTTTGGCGCGATTGAACCACCAGGCTTCATGCGGTGCGATCCACCGTATGCGGTCGGGATCGACGCCGCGGCTCAAAAGCCACAGGCAGGCGTCTATCCCGGTCTTGCCAGATCCGATGATGCAGTAGTTACCCCACGGGCGCGACAGGACGGCCAGATCATTGATCGGAACGCATGCCACGTCCTCCGACACGGAGTAACCCCGCTTGTGGGTAAGCGGGATCTGCGTGTCGGAGAAAGTCGCATCGACAATCCGTTTGCGCGCGACAACGCGGTGTGGCCGACCACTGACAAGCGACCTTGCTGTCTCACGTCCATCGAATTCGGTCATCGGAAGATATGTCACGCGCCCGGACGCCAGCAGCACGTTTTCCATGACGTGTTCGTAGTAGGCGAGAATTTCAGTGCTGCTTGCCATATGCAAGAGGCCATCACTGAGCCCACCACGCTGTATCGACATCGAGCCAAGCGGCGTGGACTCGACGCCATAGTAGTGCGAGGGAACATGCAGGCGCACGAACGGGTATGCGTCGTTCCAATGGCCGCCGGGCTTGTGTTGGCGATCAATGATCGCAACGGTGGCATTGGTCTGCCTGATCAGCGTGTCCGTAAACGCCATGCCGGCGGCACCGGCGCCGACAACCACATAATCGGCTTCTACTGTTTCCAACATGCTCGAAAAACCACTCCGTCCCGGTCAAATCAATGCAAAGCGCGTTCCCTGAAGAACAAGCACCACTGATTACAGTGAAGCTGTGATCCCTGGCGTGGTCCGAAAGGGGGACAGAACTCGAGCCCGAGACCGCGCGGGCGGATTTTCTGGCGCGTTTTGGATAACCGGGTGTTTCAACCCGGTGTGCGCGGCGTCCTCACGCGGCCTCCGCTGCATCTCGTGCAACGCGCGACGCCGCCGAGATCGCGATGCGCAAGGATTTTCCGAGGGATTGAGCGCGTGAGCAGTAGTTGCGCAGGGTGGGCAAGGTGCCCGGCGCCGTGCCCACCATTTTGCCGGATCATTCGCTTGAATTGGTGGGCACGCTTCGCTTTGCCCACCCTACGACTGATCGCCTATCATCACACACCGCCGGATTCGCCGTAGGGATAGAACTTCGAAAGATCGACGTTCTCGTACGGCAATCCGTCCAGGCGGGTCGTGCCCAAAAACGGCTGCTCCGGTTCGACCAGCAGGATCGTTTTGGCAAAGCCGTTGTCGTCAAAGCCGCGCCGGAAGTGAACCCGTGACTTGATCGCGATCACGTCGAAGGAATCGATGTCCAGCCCGAGCGCCTTTAACGAAGACGGCTCCATGATCTGCACGAGGTAAGTGGAGAGGATCAGCAGATTGTTTTGGCCGAACCGGATGCAGACCCAGAATTGGCCGTGGCCTTCGACCGCCCTCAGGATCGTTCCCTGAATGCGCACGGGCGAGCCTGCGGATTCATCGGCGAGCCCGCCCACGTCCATATCGAAGCTGTCACCCTCCTTCGCTCCCATGGCCTTGAGCTTCGCAGTGGCCTTGGCATCGGTGATGGTTGCGATCAACGTGTTGGAAAGACCCTGCGCGATGATCTCCCGCAGCACCCAGGTCGCGGAGCCGGAGCGGTCGCTGTGATCGGCCAGCACGACCGGCGTCTTTCCGCCGGCGACCGCCTGCTTCGCCAGCGCAACGCCCTCCGCAATGCCGTGGATTTTGGTCGATTTCAGCATCGCCTCGCGCCGTCGCCAGATCGTCGCGGCGAGATCGCGGCCGACCTGCTCGGCCAGTTCTGGATTGCCGTTGGTCAGAACCTGCACCGTCATGCCGACGTCGGGCACGTCCGCAAACGGAAAGCCGAAGAAGATGTTCACGTAAGTGTCGGGCTCGCGCGCCTCCCACACCAGCGCGCGCTGCCCCAGATCCATCCAGGGCGATGCGCCGGTCCATTGCAGCACCGTCGGCGAGATCACGGGCACGCGGATCGTGACATGGGTCGGCTTGTAATCGCCCCGGATCGCCCGCACCAGCGTCCGCGCCGCGCGCTCGCCCTGCAGATATTCGTCGTAATGCGGGAAATATTTCACCGCGAAAGCCATGTCGGCATATTTGAGGAAGGCTTCGTCCTCATTGCCGTGCAGATCGAAGGTCGCGGCGATGAAGACTTTCGGCCCGACCGCCTCGCGCACCCGCCGCGCCAGTTCGGCCTCCGGCCGCGGCACGCCGCGCACCGCCATGGCGCCGTGCAGGCAGAGATAGACGCCGTCGAACGCCGCCTCGGCCTTGATGCCGGCAATCATCCTGCCGGCAAAGGTCTCGAACGCCTGTTCGGTGACCCAGCCCGAGCCGATGCCGGTTTTCGGCCACAGCGGCGACTCAATTCCTGACGAGTTCGACGCCGTCGAACTCGCGCGCCATCTTCACAAAGCCGCCCATATAGGATTTCGGATAGGCCCGAAGCAGCGCCTCCCCGCTGGCCGGTGAGCCCGGATAGATGAAGTCGGCGAGCGTGGTGTCGTTGTTCAGGAAGGTGACCGTCTCGTGGGCAAAATGCAGGACGGCGATACGGATGGCAGGCTTGTTCATGAGGGCTCGTCCCGGTGGCAACGCTTTGCCCGATACTGGCATCGGAGCGGATTTTGCGCCAACGGCGCATTCGGATTTCGCCCGCCAGACCTGCAATAAAGCGACAGGAAACCGCCAGGAAACCGGGTTGCCTTGCCTTGCGGCGCAACGAGTTCTGCCGCTATTCTAACCGCCAATGACCGGTCCCGCCGGGCCGACAAGTCTGCTTCAGTGGAGAAACGCCATAAATCCTCCCGTCAGTTCGCCCGCCATCAAGGTCGTGAAATCGGTCCGGGAACAGGTGAGCGCGGAGGAGTGGCAGGCGCGGGTCAACCTTGCAGCCGCCTACCGCCTGACCGCGATGTACGGCTATACCGAGATGATCGCCAACCACATCTCCTGCCGTGCGCCCGGCACCCACGACCAGTTCCTGATCAACCCCTACGGGATGCTGTACGAGGAAATCGACGCGTCGTGCCTGATCAAGGTCGATGTCGAGGGCAACACGGTGTTCAACGCCTCCGACTACGGCGTCAATGCCGCCGGCTTCGTCATTCACAGCGCCATCCACATGGCCAAGCCGGAGATGGATTGCGTGGCGCACACCCACACGCCGGCCGGCATGGCGGTCTCGGCGATGGAATGCGGCCTGCTGCCGCTGGCGCAGACCTCGATGCGGTTTCTCCACATCGGCTACCACGATTTTGAAGGCATCGCCGACGACGTCGGCGAACGCGAGCGGCTGGTCCGGGATCTCGGCGACCACGAAGCCATGATCCTGCGCAACCACGGCCTGCTCGTCGTCGGCCGCACCATCCCTGCCACCTTCAACCTGCTGTACCGCATGGAGCGGGCCTGCGAAGTGCAGGTGATGGCGTTGTCCTGCAACACCAAACTGGTCTACCCGCCGCAAGACGTGCTGGAAGCGACCTTCGACAAGGTGAAACCGCGCGTCGGGAAAGCGAACCGCAATGGCGACCTCGCCTGGCCGGCGCTGCTGCGCAAGCTCGACCGCGTCGATCCGTCCTATCGGAATTGAGGCTTCGGCTCGATGAATCGGTAGAGCGTCATGGTCAATATGGCGCCAGAAGGTAGAAAATAACGGCGTCGATATTCGGGTGCCCCTGAATCAAAGCAGCATCGCTGCCACTCCCCTGAATGGCGGCTTCTTCTTCCCCTCGGGCGAGCCTTGATGGAAAATCTAACGCGGGCCGGATGCGCGATAGAAGACTTTATGCGGAGGGCGGCCGAAGCGTCCGGAAGAAGTCCCGCACTTCCCGGACGAACAGCTCGGGCTGCTCGAAGGCCGCGAAGTGGCCGCCTTTCGGCATTTCGCGCCAATGCCGGATGTCGGTGTAACCCGCTTCCATCCACCGCCGCACCGGCGTGACGATCTCCCTGGGAAACACCGCAACGCCGCAGGGTATCGTGACCTTGAAGGGCGTCCGGCGCTTCGGCCCAAAGCTCTCCCAATAGAGCCGCGCCGATGAGGCGGCGGTCGCGGTCACCCAATACAGCATGACGTTGTCGAGCAGTTCGTCGCGGCCGAGAATGTTTTCCGGGTGCCCGTCGCAATCGGTCCAGGCCCAGAATTTTTCGAGGATCCACGCCGCCTGGCCGCTCGGCGAGTCGGTCAGCCCATAGCCGAGCGTTTGCGGCCGGGTCGATTGCTGCTTCGAGTAGCCGGAATCCCAGTCGGCGTAGTGCTTGATCCCGGCCAGCGCCCGCGCCTCTTCCGGCGTCGGCTGACCCTCGACATTGGGCCGCGCCGCCATCGCCAGCGTAATGTGAATGCCGGCGCAATGTTCGCCATCCTGCGCGCCAAGCCCGGTCGTCACCGCCGAGCCCCAGTCGCCGCCTTGCGCGAAGTAACTGGGGTAGCCAAGCCTGCCCATCAGCACCGCCCAGGCCTTCGCGATCCGCTCGACGCCCCAGCCGGTGGTGGTGGGCTTGGCCGAAAAGCCGAAGCCGGGCAGCGAGGGGCAGATGACGTGAAAGGCGTCGGCGGCGCTGCCGCCATGCGCGGTCGGATTGGTCAGCGGCTCGATCACCTTGTGGAATTCGACCACCGAACCCGGCCAGCCATGCGTGATGATCAGCGGCATCGCCTGGGAGTGCTGCGAACGGACGTGCAGGAAATGGATATCGAGCCCATCGATCTCGCTCGTGAACTGCGTAAACCGGTTGAGACGCGCTTCGCGCGCCCGCCAGTCATATTCCTCGGCCCAATAGCGGCAGATATCCCTGATCCATTTCAACGGCGCGCCCTGGCTCCAGTCACCGACCAGTTCGGCTTCCGGCCAGCGCGTATTTCGCAACCGCGCCTTGAGATCGTCGAGCACGTCGTCGCCAACCGAAATGCGATAGGGTTTTATCTCGGCATTCATGGAAATTTCTTTCGGTGCCCGGGACGGCCAGATCGCAAAGCCGGCCTAGTTCAGCCGCAGGTCGGTGATGTGCCGCGGATCCGGCTTCAGCTCATTGCGTTCCACGCGCTTGACGATGTCGGTCAGCGCCGCATTGGCGCTGCAGGAGATGCCGACCTTCTCGCCCTCGCGAACGACAAAACCGTTGATGAATTCGATCTCGGTGCGCCGGCCCTTTTGCATGTCCTGGCCCATCGAGGGACGCTGCCCGGAGGCGGTGCGCTTGCCGTCCTCGAAGCGCTGCGCGTCGCAGGTGTTCATCGCCGCCTCATCGCCTTCGCCGGCACGCGCGATGGTCTCGGGCGGCAGATGCAGGATCTCCTCCAGCTGGTAGCCGTGCGCTTGGCCTACGCGGATCGCTTCGCTCCCGAGCCGGGTGGAGAAGCGGCGGATCGGCTCGTTCTGCAGCATCTCGCCGCCGGGCAGGCCGGTGCAGGCGGAGAGCCCGTTGCCCATGACGTTGGCGACGAGTTTCGACCAGCGCTCGCCCCACAGATTGCCGGTGACCTTGGCGCTGTCGGTGTAGCCGACCAGCCGGCAAACTTCTTCCGCCCGCTGCGTGATGCGGCCGTGCACCTCGCCGGCGCGAAATACGGTGTGCGCCGCCCCGTGCTTGCCGGCGCCGCGGTGGATGTGGCCGGGCTCCGGCAGGTTGACCGTGATACTGCTGGCAATGCATCCCAGCGTCTTGCCCCAGCCGACGATGCCGGCAATGGTCTCTTCATTCATGCAGTTCTGCAGCGACACGACGTAGCCGTCCGCCGCCAGGTATTGCCGGATCAGCATGGTGGCCCAGGCCGTGTCGTAGGACTTCATGCAGACGAAGGCGATGTCGACCGGCGCCTCCTTGGCGAGCGCTTGCGCGTCCGTGACGTGCAGCGCGCGCACGGGCACCGAGAATTCCGCGACATCCCTGGCGTGGGTGACGCGCAGGCCGTGCTTCTTCATGTGCTCGACATGTTCGGGCCAGGGATCGATGAACGTGACGTCCTCACCCGCCTGCACCATATGGGCGCCGGCATAGCCGCCGACGGCGCCCGCGCCCATGATCGCTATCTTCCGGCCCATGCTTTTCTCCCTGACTTTTCTTAGGCGTGAGACTAGCGCATCGCCTGATCACATCACAATGGTTGAACTGCGTTGGTCCTGGTCTTCGAGCGGGCGGCCTGGATGGCGCTCCAGACCAGATACGGCGTCGCCGGCATGTCGAGCTGCTCGATCCCGAGCGGCGACAAGGCATCAAGGACGGCGTTCATGATGGTTTGCGGCGCGGCGATGGAGCCGGCCTGCCCGGTTCCCTTCACGCCCAGCGGGTTCGAGGCGGTCGGCGCGGAGTCATTGAGGCCGCCGGCGAAGTTCGGCAGATCCTGCGCGCGCGGCAGCGCGTAGTCCATCAACGAACCGCTCAGCAACTGGCCCTCCGGGTCGAACACGACGTGTTCCAGCAGCGACTGCCCGATACCCTGCGCCACACCGCCATGTACCTGGCCCAAAGCGAGGCGCGGATTGACCAGGCTGCCGAAGTCATCGACGATGATGTAGCGATCGAGCCGCACGACGCCGGTGTCCGGATCGATTTCGACTTCGGCGACATGGCAGCCATTCGGAAACGTGTAGAGATCTCGGGTGTTCGTGGCACTTCCATCCAGTCCCGGCGTCAACCCCTCGGGCAGATTGGCGGGATCGCGCGCGGCATCGGCCAGTTCGCGGATTGCGATGGCGCGCTCGGTGCGCTGCACGACGAAGCGGCCATCGGCGAACGACACCTGATCGACCGGCGCCTGAAGCAGATGCGCGGCGATCAGCCGGCCTTTCTCGATCAGCTTCTCAACCGCCATCACCAGCGCGGTGCCGCCCATATGCATCGATCGCGCGCCGCCATGGCCATGACCGCCCGGCAAGAGATCGGTGTCGCCCTGTTGGAAACGGAATGCGTCGATCGGCAATCCCAACAGGTCGGCCGCGACCTGGGGATAGGACGGTCTCATGCCCCTGGCCGTTGGACTGCGTGCCGACGGCCAGCGACACCGTACCGTCCGCCTCGAACGCGGCGCGCGCGAACTCGGTCGGCACGCCGCGGGCGGTTTCGAGGAAACAGGCAATCCCGATGCCGCGCAGCAGGCCGGCCTTGGCCGACTGCTTGCGACGCTTGCGAAAACCGTCGAGATCGGCGAGCGCGATCGCATCATCCAGATTGGCGCCGAAGCGGCCGCCGTCGATCTTCATGCCCATCGCCGTGCGATGCGGAAACTTCCTGATGATGTTGCGGCGGCGCAGTTTGATGGCATCGATCCCGGTCCTGATCGACGCAAGGTTCACCAGCCGCTCGATCAGATAATTGGCCTCGGGCTTGCCGGCGCCGCGATAGGCATCGATCGGCGGCGTGTTGGTAAAGGCGCCGCGGACCTCAAAGAATACGGACGGAATGTCGTAGACGCCACCGATGGCGCTGCTGGCGGCATTGGTGGAGCTGATCGGGCCGCTGGTCGAGAGGTACGCCCCCATGTTGGCGACCGCCCGCACTTCCAGAGCGAGAAAGCGGCCATCCTTGTCGAGGGCAAGCCTTGAACGGGCAGAAGAAATCGCGGCCATGCGCAGAGCTGACAAAGTCCTCGGCGCGTTCCGATACCCAGCGCACCGGGCGGCCAAGCTTTCGTGCCGCCCACAGCACCAGCACATATTCGGGATAAACGTAGTTCTTCATCCCGAAGCCACCGCCGACGTCGGGCACCACCACGCGCATGCGCTCGAGCGGAACCTTGAAGACGGCGCCGGCGAGCACGCGCCGCGCGTCATGAACGGCCTGGCCGGTCACCGAAAGCAGAAACTGACCGGTCTTGCGATCGTGGAAGCCGATGGCGGCGCGCGTCTCCAGCGGCGCGGCAACCACGCGGTTGTTGAAAAGGTCGCATTCGACGATATGCGCAGCCGACGCCATCGCCGCAGCAACCGCCGCCGCGTCGCCCTTGCGGAACAGGAATGCGGAATTGCCGGGCGCCTCCGGCCAAATCACGAGGAGCGTCCGGCCGCAACGCCGCGGTCGCCACGGTGACACAGGGAAGCGGCGCATAGGCGATATCCACCGCCTCGCCGGCCGCCATCGCGGCCTCGCGGCAACTCCGCAATGATGCAGACGACGGGATCGCCGACATGCCGCACCACGCCGCGGGCGAGCGCCGGACGCGGCGGAACGATGATCGGCTCGACCGCGTCAATGACGGTGACGCACGGCAACTCGCCGATGCCGTCGGCCGCAAGATCGGCTTCGCTCCATACCGCCACCACGCCGGGGACGGCGCGCGCCGCGTCCAGATCGATGCGAACGATGCGCGCGGATGCATGGGGAGAGCGGACCACATGGGCGTGCAGCACGCCCGGAACATGCTCGTTGCCGACATATTTCCCGCGCCCGGTGAGGAAGCGAACATCCTCCAGCCGGTTCAGGGACTGACCTTGATAACGCTCGCGCAACCGCTCACCGTCTTTCCAGAATTCGGCCGGGATACTGGGCAGGCGCGACAGGCTTTGCAAGATGTACCGCCGTCTGACCAAGTGTCCCCCAACGATTTGACGAGAGCGCGCGTGTTGACTTTCCAAAACGTTCTCTAAATACTTGTCCAAGAAGAAGAAAAAGCCAGTCAGAACGACGCTTCAGTGGGGAGGACAGGATGACGACTTCACGCAGGACGCTGCTCAAGAATTCCGCGGCGGCGGCCGCCGCATTGAGCTTCGATTGGACGCGCGCGCAGGCGCAAGCCGAAACCGTGCGCATCGGCCTGATCTACGACTTGACCGGCCCGTTTGCGGCCGGCGGATCGGTTGCCTCCTCGATCGGCGCGCAGATCGCCATCGATCTCGTCAACGAGAAGGGCGGCATCGGCGGCAAGTACAAGGTCTCCGCCGTCGCCGCCGATTCCCAGAGCAAGCCCGAGGTGGCGATCAACGAGGCGGTGCGGCTGATCGACCAGGAGAAGATCGACATCATCAACGGCGTCTATGCGAGCGCGCACGCCGTCCCGCTCGCCGCCAAGGTCGAGCAGCAGAAGAAGATCCTCTGGATCACGACCGCGGTCTCGACCGCCGTGTTCAAGGACAAGAACCTGCAATACGTCTTCCGCGCGCAGATTCATTCCGATCAGTACGGCCAGGCCTTCGCGGGCTTCCTCGCCGAACATGCCAAGGCGAAACTCGCCATGGAGCCCAAGGACGTCAAGATCGCGCTGATCCACGAAGACGGCCCCTACGGCGTCGGTGTTGCCGCCGCCGACGAGGCCTATGCCAAGGAAGCCGGCCTTCAGGTCGTGCTGAGAGAAGGTTATTCGGCGTCCGCGCCCGACCTTTCGGTGCTGGTGACCAAGCTCAAGCGCGCCAAGGCCGACGTGATCTCGCACGCCGGATACAATCCCGACATCACCCTGCTGCTGCGCCAGGCGCGCGAGAACGGCCTCAAATTCAAGATGCTGTTCGGCAACGGCGCCGGCTACAGCCAGCTCGACAAGTTGCGTGCAACCTTCGGCGCCGACATCGACAATTTCTGCAATATCGATCCGGTGCCCGCGCAATTGCTCGATCCCTCGAAGCTCGCGCCCGGCATCGGCGATCTCATCAAGGTCATGGTCGAACGCTACAAGGCGAAAACCGGCGCGACCGACGTTCCGCCGCACTGCTCGATGGGCTTCAACCAGACCTGGGTTCTGCTCAACAACGTGCTGCCCGTGGCCAAGGAGAAATACGGCAGCTTCGATCCCGAAGCCATCCGCAAGGCGGCGCTCGACGTCGATATCCCGGCAGGCGGCACCATCCAGGGTTACGGCGTGAAGTTCTTCAAGCCCGGCACGCCGATGTCCGGCCAGAACGAACGCTCGACGCCGGTCGTGATGCAAAATGCCGGCGAACATATCTCGGTGGTCTGGCCGACCAACATCAGGACCCAGGATCCGGTATTCCCGCTGCCGAAATCGTCGGTTTACGCCGCCTAGACGGCGACGTTTTCGCGTAAGCCACGAAGTTAAGAAAGCCGCCCTTCTCAAGGCGGCTTTCTTTTTGCGTTCCGTGCGGGGACGGAATCAAAGGCGCACTTGAATGGAATTGAGAAGACCGGTGGTGGTGTCGATGAACTGCAGCGCGGCTTGCGTCTTGCCGGAGGCCAGCGGGAAACGCGAGCACCGGTCCGACAATTGGACCAGCCGCTTCCTTTCCTCGATCAGGATCGTGTTGGATTTTTCGATCGCGAATTTGACGACGCCCTTGACGGGACTGTTGTCGCCGAAATCCGTGATCTCCTTCTCGATCGTGATGAGATATTCGTAGCTCGAAAGCTCCTCGGAGATCTGAAGAAGTTCGCGAACCGTCGAGTTGATGCACTCGGCGTCGCCGGTGGAAATATCCGGTCGCTTCAGCGTCTGAACGAGATCGCCCATCAAATTCTGGAACAGCGGTTTTATGGCTTCGACTTTCCTGAAATCGCTTTCGCTGAGGACGCCGCCGCTGGAGACACAAGGCGCCAGCGCGAGAATGGCAACGCCAAGCGCGAGCGACCGCATCCATTCTCGATGCCAGCCGGCGGCGGGCCGTCCCTCCGCCGCGCAAACAGCCGTCGTTGCCGGGCCGGCAACCCTCGCTATCCATTTCCACGCGGCGGTGACGCCCATCGGATCAACCTCGAGAAAATCCTCCCTGAAGCATAGTTCGCCAAGGGGCGGGCTGCTAGGTGTCCGAACCCGGCGAACGTCATTTTTGGCCGCCGAACGCGCGCTCCCCGGCAGCGCCACGCCCGGCCCGTTTGGTTGTTCTGCGGTGGCTTTTGTGTATTATTTGCGCTCAGAGGAACCGGGCTGTGCCTTATCAACGAAATCAGCGGCTGCTCGCAACTGAGGAGGCGGTCCCCGGTTCGAAGCCGGATCCGGGAAGATGAGCGACGTGTCGCAGCGGACGTTTCGCGCGGTGGCGCTGCAGCGTGCCGCATCGCCCGAGCAGCTTGACCATCTCGTCCGCATCACCAAGCCGCTCGACTGGATCATCATCTTCGTCATTTGCATTGCCCTGATCGCCGCGGTGACCTGGGGCATCGTCGGGCGCGTCCCGACCCGCGCCGCCGGTGAAGGAATCCTGATCAGCGGCGGCGGCCGCGTCGTCGAAGCGGCTTCCGCCGCGGCCGGCAGGCTGGCGACGATCAGCGTCATGGTCGGTGATCACGTCACCAAGGGACAGCCGATCGCCGAGATCGTTCAAACCGACATCCAGCAGAAGCATGCGGCCGCCGTCGAGGTGTTCCACGAAAAGGAACGCCAGCACAAAGACCTGATCGAAAAGACCGAGCGTGAACTCGCGTCAAAGCGTCAGAATTTTGCAAAACTCGAGGCCGCGTTCAACCAGGTGATCAAGGCGACCTCGCAGCGCATCGACTTCCTGTCGGTCGACGTCAAGAATCTCGAGGACTTGCTGGCGAAGGGGCTCACCACGCGACGAACGTTCGAGGAGCGTCGCCGCGATCTCACCGACGCCCAGCAGCGAAGAGAAGACACCCAGAACGAAATCCTGAAATTGCGATCGCAACAGACGGATCTGGAGACCCAGCGCGAACGCGAGAGCCAGACGTCCGAATTTGCCCTCAACGACGCCCGCCGGCAGATGGATGCCGCGGCGGGACAGCTGACACAGAATACCCAGATCATCAGCCCGATCGAAGGACGCGTCCTCGAAATCAAGATCTCGGCCGGCGCGGTGCTCGCGGTCGGCACGCCGGTGATCGCGATCGAAAGCGAAGGCAGCAAGCTGGAGGCGCTGATCTACATTCCGGCCGAGCGCGGCAAGAACGTGAAGCTCGGAATGCCGGTCCGCATCGAGCCGAGCACGGTGAAGCGCGAGGAATTCGGAACCATGGTCGGCACCGTCGTGACGATCTCGGATTTCCCGATCACGCCCCAGGGCATGGCGGCGGTGCTGCACAATGACAATCTGGTCACCCGCTTCACGAAGGAGGGCGCCGCCTACGCCGCGACCGTCAGCCTTGAGCAGGATCCCGAAAACGTCAGCGGCTACCGCTGGGCGGTTGGAAAAGGGCCGCCGGTTCGTCTCACCAGCGGAACGCTGACGCGCGCGGAAATCACCACACGGAGGCAGCGCCCGATCGACCTGGTGGTCCCCCTCTTCAAGCGCTTGACCGGAATTGATGGATAACGCCCCGTCGCCGCAGATGATGCCGCCGCCGGTCCGGCCACCATCGCTTTGGCACCGGTTCCGAAGGCTGTTCTGGACGAGGAACGTCAGGCGGACGCCCACCATCCTGCAAATGGAAGCCGTCGAGTGCGGGGCCGCGGCGCTGGCCATGGTTCTCGCCCACCACGGCGCCTGGATCCCGCTGGAGCAGCTCCGCGTCGCCTGCGGCGTCTCGCGCGACGGCAGCAAGGCGAGCAACATCGTTCGCGCCGCGCGCACCTTCGGCCTCGACGCCAGGGGGTTTCGCAAGGAGCCCTCGACGCTGCACGAATTGCCGATGCCCTGCATCATCCACTGGAATTTCAACCATTTCGTGGTGCTGGAAGGCATCGACGGCGGCGACGTCTACATCAACGACCCCGCGATCGGCCGCCGGCGAACCGACATGGTCGAACTCGACCTCGCGTTCACCGGCGTTGTCCTTGCGATGGAGCCGACCGCGGCGTTCCAGAGGTCCGGCAGCAAGCCGCAGGGCCTGCGGCTGCTGCTGCGCGAATTGCGCTCCTCGAAGACCGCCGTCGCGCCTGCTCGTCGTCGTCAGTCTCGCGCTGGTCGTGCCGGCGATCGTGGCCGCCGGATTTTCCAAGATCTTCATCGACCACATTCTCATCCAGCACACCAACGAGCTGGCTCATTCCGCTGCTGATCGGCATGGCCTTGACCGCGCTGGTGCGCGCGGCTTTGACGTTCGTTGCGCCAATCGCTGTTGCTGAGGCTGCAGACCAAGCTTTCGGTCGTCATGGTCAGCCGCTTCCTCTGGCATGTGATGGCATTGCCGGTTGAATTCTTCACCCAGCGTCACGCCGGCGATATTGCCACCCGCGTCGGCGCCAACGAGCAGATCGGCCGCCTGCTTTCGAGCGGCGTCGCCGCCAACGCACTCAACCTGACCTCGATCATCTTCTTCGCCGCCGCCATGGCGATCTACGATCTGCCGCTCGCCGCGATCGGCGTCGGCATGTCGCTTGCCAACGTGCTGGCGCTGCAGATTGATCGGCGGAGCGCCGGCAGGATCTCAGCCGCAGCCTTGCGCTGGAGCAAGGCAAGCTGGTCGGCGCCACCGTCAGCGCCGTGCGCAGCATCGAGACCCTCAAGGCCAGCGGCCTGGAGGACGAAGCCTTCGGTCAATGGGCCGGCATCCAGGCCAAGGCGTTGAACGCCGAGCAGGAACTCGGCGCCTCCTCGATCTTTCTCGACATGCTGCCGACGCTGTTGACCGGATTGACGATCGCGGCCATCCTCGGCGTCGGCGGCTTGCGCGTGATCGAGGGCTCGCTGACACTGGGAGGCCTGGTCGCCTTCCAGTCGCTGATGGCGAGCTTCTCCGAACCGGTCAACGACCTCGTCAATTACTGTCGGCAGCCTGCAGACCATCAAGGGCGGGCTCGAGCGGCTGGAAGACGTCTACAATTACCCGCTCGGCGATTCGGAAACCGCCGCCGTTGCGCCGGAACGCTTCGCGCCAAAGCTGAGCGGCAGGATCGAACTCAGCTGACATTCAGTTCGGCTACTCCATTCTCGAGGCGCCGCTGCTCGACGGTATCTCGATCAGCGTCCAGCCGGGATCGAGGGTCGCCCTCGTCGGCGCTTCCGGCAGCGGGAAGTCGACGCTCGGAAAACTGATTTGCGGGCTGTACAAGCCCTGGGCCGGCGAAATCCGCATTGACGGATGGCGCTTGCCGGAGATTCCGCCGCAGGTGTTTGCAAACTCGATCACCTATGTCGACCAGGACATCTTCCTGTTCGAGGGAACGGCGCGCGAGAACCTGACCCTGTGGGATTCGACCGTCACCGAGGCCGATCTTTCCCAGGCGCTGAAGGACGCCGCGATCCACGAGGACATCGCGACACGGGCGGGAAACTACGACTGCTACGTCAACGAAGGCGGCACCAATTTCAGCGGCGGCCAGCGTCAGCGCATCGAGATCGCGCGGGCGCTGGTCTCCAATCCTTCGCTGGTCGTGCTCGACGAAGCGACCGGCGCGCTCGATCCGATCACCGAAAAGATCATCGACGACAATCTGCGGCGGCGCGGCTGCACCTGCATCATCATCGCGCACCGCCTCAGCACGATCCGCGACTGCGACGAGATCATCGTGCTGGAGCAGGGCAAGATCGTCGAACGAGGCACCCACGAAGCGCTGATGGGCCTTGCACGGCGCCTACGCAAGATTAGTGGCTCAGGAATGACCGAACCCTTTTCTCAGCAGACGCAGGCCACGGCCGGGCAGCAGGGAAGCGCCGCTCCGCCGGGCCACGTCACGTTCGACGGCCGTCACCCAAGGCTGCTCGATCACCGCGGACACGCGCTGCAGGTCACGGCGGGGCATGTCGACGTCTTCGCCGTCGGCGTTGCGGAAGGCAATGCGGCCGGCGCCCGGCACCATCTGTTCCGGGTCGAGAGCGGCGAGATCATCCTGGACCTGCAGGACGGCTTCAGCAGGTCCGGCCTGCAAATCCGGGTTGTCGCGGTCGGAAGCCCCGGCGCCGGAGCGCGACTCGTGCCACGCGCCGACATTGCATCCTTTGATCCGGTTGCGACATGGATCAGGCAGCTCGCACGATTGATCACCGGCTCAAACCCGAGCTGGGACATGCTGGAAGTAGCAACCGACGGCGACGCTGCGGTGCCGCCGGGCGAACGACGCCGCGGTCCGGCGCGCAGCATCGTCTGGGTCTCGCTGGCATCCGGCACCGCCAAGCCGATGGGGCTCGACCCCGTCGATCGCCGCCGATGGCCCGCCATTGCCGCTGACTTCGGGGATGTGGATCGAGGCGGGGCAAGCGGGATGCAGCGCGGTCGGCAGCGAGGACGTGCCGGATCGGGATTTGCTGTGGCGCGCCATCGATCAATTTCATCTCGGTGTCGCCAGCTGTGTCCGCGACTACATCGTCCGCGACGCCGACCGGGAGGCGCAGCGCCTCGTGCTTCGCAGCGAATCTGATGACCGCGCAGACGGTGGAATCCTTCGATCGCCTTGCCGATGTGGTCGTGCAGCGTTCAGGCCATGCCGGAACGGCGGCCGACACGGCGGATCCCCTGCTCGGCGCATGCCGCCTCGTTGCGGAAGCGGTCCGCGCGCCGTTCGCCGCTCCTCCCCAGCAGGCCCTGGCGCAACACGGATTTTCCGGCGTCGTCGAGATCGCCCGCTCCGCGCGGCTGCGCGTTCGCCGCACGCTGCTGCGCGGCGAGTGGTGGAAAGACGACAGCGGTCCGCTGGTGGCCTGGCACGGCGAGGCGAGGAATCCGGTCGCGCTCATTCGCCGCGGCGGCCGCCGCTATGTGATGTTCGACACCAGGACGGGGACGCAACGGCCGGTCGACCGGTCGCTGGCGATGGAACTGGCCCCGGAAGCGGCGTCATTCTACCCGGCGCTTCCGGCGCGGCCGCTTCGGTTCCGGGATCTGCTGGCATTCTCGTTCCAGCAGGCGACCGGAAATTTCTTTCGTATCGCCTTCGCCGTGATCGCGATCGGCCTGCTGTCGCTGGTAACGCCACTGGTCACCAACGTCCTCATCAGCTCGGTCATCCCCCGCAGCGAACTCGACCAACTCACGTTTTGCGCGCTCGCCCTTGCCGTCACCGCGATTGCGGTCGCCAGCGTCCAGGCCATGCAGGGGATGGCGATGCTCAGGATCGAAGGCACGATGGACTGGAAGCTGCAGGCGGCGGTGATCGACCGGATGCTCAGGCTGCCAACCTCGCTGTTTCGTGAGTATACGGTGGGCGATTTTGTCGACCGCTCGATGGGGATCGACGCGGCGCGGCGGGTCTTCACCGGGACGTGCGCTGCGCAGCGTGATGTCCGGCCTGTTCGCCTGGTTCAGCATCGGCTTGATGTTCTATTATGACATCAGGCTCGGGCTGATCGCGCTGCTGCTGACGCTGATAAGGGCGGTGCTGATCATCGCCGTCAGCGGAATCCGCCTCTATCACGAGAACAAATATTTCAACCTGCAGGGCAAGATCGGCGGCTTCGTGCTGCAACTGATCGCCGGAATCGGAAAGCTGCGCGTGGCGGATGCGACCGCGCGCGCGCTCGCGGTGTGGTCGAGGCAGTTCTCGACGCAGAAGCGGAATTTCCTCGCATCGCAACGCGCCGCCAATGCGCTCGGCGTTTTCGAGACCGCCTATCCCCTGATCGCCACTCTCGTGATCTTCGCGGCAGCCACCTTCCTGAAGAGCAAGCTGTTGCAGGACGTCGGCGGCTTTCTGGCGTTTTTCTCCGCATTCGGACAATCGATGGGGTCGATCGGCGCATTGGCCTCCGGGATCAGCGAATCGCTGATCGCGATCCCGCACATCACCCGCCTGCGGCCGCTGATATCAGGCGAAGCCGAACTGTCGGACGATCGGAAATCGCCGGGCGAATTGTCCGGGACGGTCGAGCTGTCGCGCGTGACCTTTCGCTACACGTCGGGCGGTCCGCCGGTGCTCGACAACGTCTCGCTCCGGATCGAGCCGGGCGAGTATGTCGCCATCGTCGGTCCGTCGGGCAGCGGCAAATCCTCGCTGTTCCGGCTGCTGCTGGGCTTCGAAAAGCCGGAGTCGGGCACCGTATTCCTCGACGGCAAGGCGATCGACACGCTCGATATCAGCGCGGTGCGCCGCCAGCTCGGCGTCGTCCTGCAGAACGGCAAGCTGGCGACGGGGAGCATCTACGACAATATTTGCGGCGGCGTCCAACTGCCGCTCGAATACGCCTGGGAGGCGGCGCGGCTCGCCGGCCTCGACGACGACATCAAGGCGATGCCGATGGGCATGAACACCGTGGTCGCCGAAGGCGTCAACACGCTGTCCGGCGGACAGCGGCAGCGGATCATGATCGCGCGCGCCGTCGCGCGCCGCCCGCGCATCCTGCTGTTCGACGAGGCGACCAGCGCGCTCGACAACCAGTCGCAGGCGATCGTCAGCACCTCGCTCGGCAATCTCAACGTGACCCGTCTCGTCATCGCGCACCGGCTCTCCACCGTGCGCCAGGCCGACCGCATCATCGTGCTCGTCGACGGCAAGGTGGTGCAGACCGGAAGCTATGCCGAACTCAGCAACACGCCCGGGACATTCGCCAACTTCGCCAGGCGCCAGTTGCTTTAGTCCTGAGCATCAAGGCTTGAAGCTGAATCGCTTCGCCTCGCCGTGGTGCGAAGATTTGACGGCCTCGTGTCCCAGCAGCAGTGCATCCCTGAGCCGCGACCCAAAACTGTGAAAACAACCCCATGCAAAGTAGAAATGGGGCCTCGCACTAATCCCAAACCGCAAGATCTAGGGGGTTGAGCATCCCTTTGGCGCCCGGTCCGGAGGCCTTGACCTAAAGTAACTATTGAGATAGTAACAATTATGACAATAACTAAAGCGACTATTTCGACAGATCGGTCGTCCCGCGTCGCAGCGGACCCGGCACCTCGACCTTATCGTCGCGTTCCGGCCTACCTGATCCGTCGGCTGCAGATGATTTCGACCGCCCTTGTTGCGGAAGAATTCGAAGGTGAGGATATGCCGGTGTCGCAATGGGCGGTTCTGACCATCATCGAAAACCATCCCGAGATCGATCAGAGCCGCCTTGCCGAAGTCGTCAGCCATCGACAAGACGAATACCGGTCGTTTGGTGGATCAGCTCGAAGCGAAGGGCCTCGTTGAACGGCGTCCCAATGATTCAGATCGGCGGGTCTGGATGCTTCGCTGCACCCCGCTTGGGCACAAGATCCGCAAACGGCTGCGTCCGCGAGCACTCGCCACTCAGGAAAAGCTGCTGTCATGCCTCGAACCGGCAGATCGTGAGCGCTTCATCGATTTGATGTCGCTTGTGGTTACGGCGAATGAAAAATACGTCCGCCCCGGAGCCGGTCGCCGAAAACCAAAATCGCGCTAAACGCCAGGTCGTGAAGGAGGATGCCATGAGCATTTCCAGTCGCTCCGTCGCTATCGTCGGTCTCCTCCTGGGCGTCATCTTTTGCTGGAGTTCTGCGGTCCTTGCCGCCGACTGGCCGCATCGGACTGTCCGTTTGATCGTACCCGTGCCAGCGGGGAGCGCATCAGATTTCAGCGCCCGGCTGTTTGCGGAGCGACTTTCCCAACGCTGGGGACAGGCCGTCATCGTGGAAAATCGGCCGGGAGCCGACGGGGTGATCGGCGTCTCTGCCTTTCTCGGCACCGACGACGATCATACCCTGCTTTATGCAATCTCGGCCGTCTATTACCGTCCATTCCGATTACGCACGCAGAAGCTGCCCTATGATCCGGTTCGTGACCTGGTCCCGATCTCGCCAACTTCGGACGTTGTCCTTGCAATAGCGGTCGCCTGAAAAGAATCGATCCGCTCGCTCGACGGTTTGGTTCAAACGGCTCGCGCTCAACCGGGCAAGCTGAACTGGGCCAGTTCGCCTGGTCTTCCGCCCTTTGTTGTAGGAGGGTTCTTCAAGAATTCGAAACTGGATCTCGCCGTCTATTTCCTATCGCGACCTTGCCCCTGCTCTCCAGGATCTCGGCGAAGGCCGCATAGATCTGTACTCGTTCACGCGCTGGGTGTGATCATGCCGCAGGTGCAATCGGGCCGGGCGCGACTCCTTGCCGTTGCGAGCGACGTTCGCGTGCCGCTTGCTCCTGACGTGCCGACGGTCACCGAAGCCGGATTCCCCGAGCTTCGCATGGATGGCGTGGTCGGATTTTTCGGCAAACGCGGAATGCCCGACGCGTTGCGTGACCGGATTGCATCCGATGTCCGCGCCATCGCAAACGATCCCGGCATTGGTGAAAGACTGGCCGCCGTTGGACAGACCGCGCGTCCAGGCACCGCAGCCGAGTTCGCCGCGTTGCTGGATCAATACCGTCGACGCCTTGCCGATCTCGCGAAAACAATCGATTTCAAAGCGACCCAGTGACGGAAAGCTGCCACCAGATCAAACCGGACAACTTCACGGAGGCCCGTCAAATGACATCCGACCCTCGGCTCGATCTGCTGGGCCTGATCAATGGTTTTCAGATCACGCAGGCAATCCGTGTCGCGTCAACCCTGCGGGTCGCTGATCATCTAAGTGACGGGGCTCGTTCGGCCGGCGAACTCGCAGCGCTGACAAAAAGCCATCCTGATTCGCTGTACCGGCTGTTGCGCGCGCTCGCTGCAGTGGGTGTTTTCCGGGAAGACGAAGGCCGAAAGTTTGCGCTCACGCCCATGGGTGACTGTTTGCGTACGGATTCCGCGACGCCGCTCGGGGCATGGGCGGAAGTCGTCGGAAGTCCCTATTTTTGGCAGGCCTGGGGCCATCTGTTGCACAGCGTCCAAACCGGCGAGAACGCATTTCAAGATCTGAATGGCAAGGACGTGTGGCAATTCCGCGCCGAGCACCCCGAATACGGCGCAACGTTCGATCGAGCGATGACGCAACTTTCACGCGGCAGCGCCGAAGCGGTGATCCGCGCTTATGATTTCTCCTCGTTTCGCCACATCGTGGACGTGGGCGGCGGGCAAGGTTTGATGCTGGCTGCGATCCTGCGCGCTCACCCTCACATGCGCGGCACGCTGTTCGATCAGCCGGACGTTGTAGCGGGAGCAAAGGCTGTATTGGCGGAACGCGGCGTAATCGACCGGTGCAGATATCGTGGGCGGAAGTTTCTTCGAAACGGTGCCTGAAGGCGCTGATGCTTATCTGATGCGGGTGGTAATTCACGATTGGGAAGACGACGAAGCCATCGCCATACTGAAAGTGTGCCGGCGTGCGATGCGGAGAAACTGCAAAATTGCTTCTCATCGAACGGCTCGTCGCGCCGCCAAATGAAATGCCAGCAACCAAGTTCAGCGATCTGAATATGCTGGTCTCGCCGGGCGGGCGAGAGCGAACGCGCGAGGAATTTTCAGACCTCTTTGCCAAGTCCGGCTTCGAGTTGACGCGCGTTTTTCCGGCGGGCATCCACAATGTGATTGAAGCTCGACCGCGCTAAGTCTCGCGGATCATCACTATCCCGCCTCGGGCGCCTCACATCAAACTGTCGCATCGCTGCGTGATGGCCGTCACAGCGCCAACTCGGCGCGGGTCGTAGCCTGCCTGGCAAGATGATGCGGATCTCCCTTCGTCGAACAACAGGAGACGACCATGAACCACGACCTTCTCAATGACGAACAGCTCGATTTCGCCGTCGGCGGCAAGCCGGCCGGCGGCCACGGCAGCGGCACTGGTGGCGGCACCGGTGGTGGCGGTGGCAACGGCACCGGCGGCGGCGACGGCCTGGGCTGGCTCCGCAACCTCATCCGCGGAATCTTCGGCTGAGCTGAGCATTGCCGACGTTGCGAAGAGACCGCCGGTCGGCGGTCTCTTCTGCTTTTTCGGATGCGGCATTGCAACATCCCCTGCCCGACCGCCCGTCTTCCTGACGGCAGACGTTGCGAAATACCGCGGCCTGCCGCGCCGAACCTGATATCGCTCGCAGTCAGCACCGGCTGGCGATAGCATCGCACCCAGCAGTGGGTGTCGCCGATGAGTATACCGGGTCCGGTCTTTGCGTGGGGGAGTGTGTCGGAAGACATTGCCCTGTTCAAAGCCCTCGACTCCGAACAGCGATCAAAGATCTTCAGCGCCATGGTCCGGCAGGACCTCGTCCGTGGCGAAGTGCTGGTGGCGCAGGGAGACCCCTCGGACTCGCTTTACATCGTCCTGCATGGGGCGCTCGCCGTACGCCGAACCGGCGAATCCTTGCCGATCGCCGAACTCCGTGCCGGAGAACTGATCGGCGAAATCGGCTTCTTCGCCAACCTCCCCCGCACCGCCAACGTGATCGCAATTCGGGACACCAGCGTGCTGGCGCTGACGCGCGCGGCCTATCGGACGCTTGCGGAAGCCACACCGGCCATCACCGAGGCGCTGCTTGGCGCTCTCGCCCTGCGGTTCGCCAGGCGGACGGAGCGGATCCCTACCATTCGCACCTCGCCAATCGCGCGAACGGTGGCGCTGATCAATGGCGGGCGCGAGCCAATTCCGGGCGCCTTCTATCGACACATGCGCGATGCGCTCGCCAGGATCGACGCCCAGATCGTCGATCCTGCCCGCGTCAGTTCGATGTTCCCGGGGCGGGCGCTGGATGCCTCCGAAGTGACCGATTGGCTCAACAACCTCGAACAGATCACGCCGCTGGTGATCTACCTCGGCAGCGACGAGGTGCCGGCGTGGACGCGAAAAGCCATCCGCCAGGCCGACATGGTCGTGTTCGCGTGCCGCGGAGCGGCGCCTTCGGAAGCCTTGACCGAGATCGAGGCATTCGCCTGCCAGGTGCATCCGGTATCGGCGCGACGGATCGTGCGCATTCACGACTACCGGACCGGGGAAGTCAGCGGTACCGCAGCCTGGCTCGAGCGCCTGCCCTGCTTCATGCATCACCATGTCGCGCTCGAGGACCAGGTCGATATCAACAGCCTGATCCGCTTTCTCTCGGGCCGCGCGATCGGATTCGTGGCCGCCGGCGGCGGCAGTTTCGGGTCCGCACATGCCGGGATCTACAAGGCGTTTCGCGAGCGCGGCGTGACGTTCGATATCTTCGTCGGCACCAGCGTCGGCTCGGCGATGGCGGCGGGTTTTGCCAAGAACTACGAGGCCGATCACCTCGAGCGCGGCGCCCACGAGATTTTCGTCAAAAGCCGCAGCTTCCGCCGGCCAACCTGGCCGCGCTACGCGCTGCTGGATCACAAGGCGTTCGATCGCGCGCTCGCCGATCAATACGGCGCGGATTGCCGGATCGAGGATTGCTGGCGGCCGTTCGCCGCGGTCGCCACCAACCTTTCGACCCATTGCCTCGAATTGATCCAGTCGGGGCTGCTCTGGCAGGCGGTGCGGGCCTCCAGCGCCATTCCGGGATTGTTGCCGCCTTTCTTCACGAAGGAAGGCACGATGCTCGTCGACGGATGCCTGATCGACAACGTGCCGCTGGAGCCGATGCATCAACTGAAGAGCGGCCCCAATCTGGTCGTGCATTTCGGCGAACCCGCGATCGAGAAGTTCGACGTCGATTATGCCGCGTTGCCCGGCCGGCTCGAACTGGCGGCCGCGATGCTGGTACCGTTCCGCAAGAAGCTGCTGCCGTCGGCGCCAAGCGCGGTCAACGTGCTCTGGCGAAGTCTCGTGGCCCATCAGCGCTACGATACGCTGCCGGCAGCGCCCCTCGACCACATCATGCGGCCGCCGATTCCGCAGGGAGTCCGGGTCACCGAGTTCGAGCGCCACACCGAGATTTTCAACGCGTCCTACCTGTGGGCGCGGGCACGCATTGCAGCGCTCGAAGCCGACGGCAATCCGGCCGTTGCCGCCATCCTTGCCGGCGGTCGAGCGAGCGCGCCCTGAGCCGCTCCCGATCCGTGAAGACGTTGCAATATTACGCGGGCGAGCCGGCGCGCAATTCGGCCGCAAGCAACCTCGGCACGGGATCTTCGGGACACTCCCTGATCAGATCCTCGAACAGGAGGGCCGCAGCGTTTCTGTCGCTCTCGATCGACCGGTACGCCGCGACGTAGCGCTCGCACCAGGCTTGCGACGCCCCCGGCGGCCAGGGTTCAAAGACCTCAACGGGCACATCGAGGCCGCGCAGCGACGTAACCCCGAGCGGCCTGAACCGGCTCGACGTGCACCTCGACGCCGCGAACGGGCCGACACAGATGGTCGATCCATAACGCTTGTTCAGCGCTTCCAGGCGCGCCGCCGAATTGATGGAGTCGCCATGGGCGGTGTAGTCGAGCTTCGAGCGGATTCCGATGTCGCCGACGATGGCCATACCGGTTTCGATGCCGATCCGGGTGCGGCCAAAGCCGATCTGCGACGGTTGCGCCCGGCCCTGGAACGCCCATGACCATTCCCGCATCTCTTCGGCGCAGCTGACCGCGTGTTGCGGATGACCGCTGAGGTCGAGGGGCGCATTGAAAAACGCATGAACGGAATCGCCGACGATCTTGTCGACCATTCCACCATGCTTCATGACGATCGCCGCCATCCCTTCAATGTACTCGTCAAGCACGGCGACCAGCTGCTCGGGACCCGCCCGATGCGTCATGGCGGTAAAATCCTCGATGTCGGTGAACAGCGCGGTGATTTCGCGGTTCTCGCCGCCGAGCTTCAGCAGGTCCGGATTCTCGGCGATTCTCTTCACGACTTCAGGCGCCAGATGCTGCGCGAAACGGCTCCTGATGCGCGCTTCGCGCCGGCTGACCACCGCGTAAGAGCTTATGGAGGACGCCATGAAGACGACAAGGCCACCGAGCGTCGGCATCAGCGGATCGATCAGGCGATCCGCGGCCAGAGATACCAGGATTGCCCCCGACCAGGTGAGCGGCCAGCGCGATCAGGCCGACGAAGGCTCCCACCAGCGGCGACAGGGTCACCGTCGCGACAACAGCAACGATTCCCAGCACCAGAGCGAGCGCGAATTCCCAGCCGATCGGTACCGCTTGCGGCGCCCGGCGGGTGAAAATCTGCCGTACCGCATCCGCCTGAATTTCGACCGACGGGACGAGCGTATCGCCTGGCGTTTCGCGCAGCCCCCCAAGCTCCGGCGCCGACCCGCCGATCAGCGCGATGGCTCCCGCCAACCGGGCCCGCGCTGCATCGCTGTTGATGACGTCAGTTGCCGAAATCGTGCGCGATTCACGTTTGCGGGCATCGGCGCCGGCCAATCGCAACAGACCATCGCCCGGCAGCGGCACTTCGAGGTCGCCAACGATGATCCTTTGCGGTCCGGAGTCCAGTGAATAGGCCGGAGACTGCCTCGCCAGCCGGACCGCTTCCAGCGCGAGACCCGGCCGCATCGCATCCCCCGCGCCGACAAGAAGCGGTACGCGCCTGATCTTTCCATCGGCGTCTCCCGGCAGCGAAAGCGCGCCGAGCCCTTTTGTAGCATCGATCAGAAGCGGATACGGCGCGATGCCGCCCGTCATGCGCCAGACGCCATCGAGCACAACCGGGTGACGCGCCAGCACCGGCACGCCGGGCACGGCATTGGCGTTGTCGGCGTCGAGAACAAATCCGAGTGTTGCCGGAACGCTCCTGATCGCCGCGGCGAGACGCTTGTCGCCATCGGGAAGACCGGCTGCCAGCGAGTTGAGATCGCGATTTCCCGTGAGAGAGCCGAGTTGCCGCGCCAGCGCGGCCGGCGAGCGGGTATCCGCCTCGGCGAACAGGACATCGATGGCAATGACGGACGGTTTGCCGCTCGCTACCGCTTCGACCAGACGCGCCATCGTCTCGCGCGGCCACGGCCATGATCCGAGGCTGTCGAGCGAGCGTCGATCGATGTCGACGACGATAACCGGCGGGGCGGCCGGATTTCGCTCAGGGTTCGATCCGCGTATTTGCCGGTCTACCGCAAGTACGATGTCGAACGCCCTTTCACGAAACACGTTGCGCCATTCGCCCGGCATCAACGCGATCGCCGCGAGAAACAGCACGAGCGCAAGAATTCCGGCAATCAGGCCGGGGTGCGTCCTGCCAAGCCGGCTAAGCATGAGAACCGTCAACTTCGGCGAGCTTGAGCGGATCGCAGAAGATGCGATCGAGCGTCCGGCCGATCGCCCCGACCTCCTCCAGCTTGCCGAGCGCCTCGTTGATCTTGGGACGGCTGGCGCCGAGCAGCAGGGCAAGTTCACCTTGCGACATTCCAATATCCAGCGGCAGCCGTTTCCCCGGCACTGGCTTGCGATCGCCGATGGCGATCAGGAAGAAACGCGCCAGTCGAACATGCATCGGGTGCAGCGCGATCGACTCGAGTTGACCGCTGGTGTCCCGCAGCCGGCCGCAGAGGAACGATATCAGCCGCTCCGACAGCACCGGGCCGCGAGGTCCAGAGCTTGCGAAAATCCTCCTTGTCGAGCCGGTAGGTCGTGACCGCTGTCAGCGCGGTGGCGTCGGCGCTCCTGGTACCGCCATCGAGCGCTGCAATTTCGCCCAGCAACTCACCGGGCGTCGCATGGCGAAAACTCAGTTCGCGGCCATCCTCCGTGGAGATCGCCAGCCGCACGCGTCCCTCGGCAACGAGATAGAGTCCCGTCGCCCGCTCGCCTCGAACGAACAGCGCCTGTCCCTTCTTGAACTTTGTTTCGCGAAAAGACGGGATGCAGGCCTCAAGGTCTTCGATAGCCAGGCCCTTGAACAGCTCTGTCCTCGACAGGAGAGAAACGAGAATATCTTTGCTGGACATTGATGGCCTGAATTGAGGCTGGGTTTGCAATGATTTGGTCAGATCGGCGTCTGCTTGCGACTCTTTGACTCCCGTTACAAAATTTCCTGCGGCCGTTTCCGAACGCGCCTAACTGACGCTGTCGAAGGCCGCCTGAATCCGCGCCTTGCCCCACTTGACGGCCTCGGTGGATTTCGCACCGCGACTGTTCAGGTCTGTCCCCTCGCCCGCCCGCAGCACGACGTCGCTGCCGCCTGCGGAAACGACAACCGTGCCGTGATCGACGAACACAGCGAAAACGCCATTGCTGGGACCTGCGAAGAATTTCGTTCCGCGGACGGCGATGAGCCCGTACGGGCTCTTGATCTTCATGGGGACCGGGCGGCTTCCGCTTGGCCGGTCAAACAGCATCGGACCGGACTGCAGCGAGATTTCGCCGCCGGTCGTCGAAAGAAACTGGTCGATCAGGAGATGCGCGCGCTCGCCGAGCCGGATCGTCGTGTCCTCGCCCAGCAACATCGTCAATCGGGAGGATACCCCGGTCTCGACGCGATCGCCGACATAGAGCGACGACATTTTTTCCAGCGGCCGATGCTGGTTGCTTGCATCGGCAAACGCCTCGCCCTTGATCTCCTCGACGCGTCCGGCACGATCGGCGGCGATCGATCGCCCGCTGAAAGCCAACGACGCAAGCAGGGCCGCGACGGATCCCAGAACATCGCGCCGGCCGATCAATCGTTCAAAATAGAGCCGCGATCTCGGAATAGAAAAACGCATCGCAAAACCTGCGCCAGTGAGGGGGTCCATGCTATCGGAGCAGCCAGATACAGGCAACCGGAAGCGGAGCTCGGCTGGGCGGCCTATCCCTGCCGAAACAGGCCCATCCGGGAAGATGTCATGCTGATGGCCGTGCGTGCAAACCTCTCTTGAGGGCATCCGTTCGCGCGCAGACACGAACTGCAGGTACTCGCGCCAACCGACAACGGCTGCGGCACTCTCCGCGCATGGCAGGCTCGCAGCGCGACGAACTTGCAGCAGCGGCTACCGATATTCTCCCGACGTATCGAGGCATTTGGACGCTGCCGCGAGGACATCGCTGCGACAAATTGCTGCGCCGGCTTCCAGCGTCATGGCACACTTGGATCATTGATTTGGGGAGTGCTCTGATGGACCAGCTGAGTTTTGCATCGCTCGACTATGCGGCCAAGAAGAAGCACACGAAGCGTGATGTGTTCCTGGCTGAGATGGCGGCCGTGGTGCCTTGGGTCGCGCTCGAAGCTGTGATCGAGCCCCATTATCCCAAGGCTGGTCCGAATGGCGGGCGGCGGCCTTTTCCGTTGGCCGTGATGCTGCGGATTTATTGCCTGCAGCAGTGGTACAACCTCTCCGATCCCGGCGCGGAAGAAGTGCTTTACGACATCTGCTCGATGCGCGCGTTCGCAGGTCTGGAGCTCGGACGCGACGCAATTCCCGACGAAACGACCATCTTGAACTTCCGGCATCTCTTGGAGCGCCACGAGTTGACGAAGGCGGTATTCGCTGCTGTTTCGGAGCTTCTGGAGGCCCGCGGTGCGCTGCTGCGTGGCGGCACCATCGTCGACGCGACGCTGATCGCGGCATCACCATCGACGAAGAACGAGGCGCAAAAGCGCGATCCCGAGATGCGCTCATCGAAGAAGGGCAACCAGTGGTACTTTGGCATGAAGGCACACATCGGCGTCGATGCTAAGAGCGGGCTCGTACACACGGCGGGCGTGACCACGGGCAGCGTGCATGACGCCAAGGTGATGGACAATCTGATCCGCGAGGATGATCGTGCGGTGTACGGCGACAAGGGTTATGCCAACGACCGGAAGCAACGGCAGGCGGAAGCAGCGGGCGTTCTGTGGGCCGTAAAGGCGAAAGCGAAGCCCGGGTGCCCACTGTCGATATCGCAACGCCGACGCAACCGTCGGTTCGGGAAAATCCGCGCCAAGGTCGAGCACGTGTTCCGGGTGATGAAATGCCAATTCGGCTATCGCAAGGTTCGCTATCGTGGCATCGCCAAGAACGGCGCGCAGGTCTTCGCGCTGCTCGCGCTCGCCAACCTATTCCTTGCCCGCAGGACACTCGCGTCCGCATGACGAAGACGGGGGCGAAAGCCTCCCTGCGGAAGGTCGTAACAACGCAGGAACCTCGATCAACGACGAAAACTCGGCGCCGACATCAACCCACTGTGAAAAAGTGCCTTCTCGAGCTGTTACCTAGGTAACAGCTGCGCCTGCTCCCGCGCCGATATTCTCCAGCCATCGAGAGAACGGAAGCGATGACCGCTCCTGATCGATCAGAGGAGCATATGTCATGAACAGCGCGATCCGACGCCACCCCGTCCATTCGCAGCGCCAGCGGCGCGCTGTGCGACAACGATCTGAACGCCGTCGTCGGCGGCCACGACAAATTCCGCTACGTCGAAACGAACGGCAACACCTACGCCGTGGGCCACGTCAACGGCCAGACGGTACGGGTAAAGGTGACGTGATCGAACCGGGGATGCGGTCTCGTTACTGCCCATCCCCTTGCCGTCAGCCGCGACGGCTGTCGCTCTCGCATCACTAATTCGTCAGATGGTGTTGACCGCCGGGCGGCCGATCACGGTAAAAGAAAGACGCGTCAAGGACAGAACCTGTCGCAAATTGGATAAAGTCCGGTCAAGGCGCGACCTAATCTCCATCAACAGGCTTGGGTCCTCCGACTCGTCGCCGCCAGCGGTGCACGGACCCCGACAATGAACATGATGAAAGCCCATTCCGCGACGGTGGACAGCCGCGCCGCCTGGATCGTTGCCGGCGCATCCCTCGCCATCCTGACGATCGCCTACGGCGCGCCGTTGCTTGCGGCGGTGGCGCTCAGGCCGATTGCCGCCGAGTTCGGCACCGATCGCGCCGCGCCCGCTGCCGCCCCGGCGCTGGCCTTGATCGGTACGGCCTTCGGCGGCATCGTGGCCGGATGGCTGGCCGGTTGGTTCGGCATCCGCCGGATCGTACTGTTCGGTGCGGCAATGATCGCCGCCGGCCTCGTTCTCTCCGCCTCCGGCGGCCTGACGCATCTCTATGTAGGACACGGCCTGCTGATCGGCCTGTTCGGCGCCTCCTGCATATACTCGCCGGTCGTGACCTATGTCAGCCGCTGGTTCGATCGCAGCCGGGGCACCGCCGTGGCCATGATCTCGTCCGGTCAATCGCTGTCGGGCGTTGTGTGGCCGATCCTGTTCCAGGCCGGCATCACCGAGTTCGGCTGGCGCAAGACCATGCTGGTGTTCGGGCTGTTCGTCGGCGTCTCGGTGCTGGCGCTGGCCGCGATCTTCCTGCGCCCTCCGCCCGAGGCGCGACTTTCTCTGGGCGCCGGTGGAGGCGACCCGCAAGCGGGTGCGCCCGTCTTCGGACTTTCGCCGAACCTGGCCATGATCGCCCTGATGGCCGCGATCTTCTGCTGCTGCGTGCCCATGGCGATGCCTTCGCAGCATATCGTGGCGTTCTGCGGCGACCTCGGCATCGCATCGCAGAGCGGCGCTGCGATGCTGTCGGTGCTGCTCGGCAGCGCGTTCCTGGCGCGCCAGTTCTGGGGCTGGCTCGCCGACCGGATCGGCGGCTTGCAGACGCTGCTCTGGAGTTCTCTGGCCCAGGCCACGGCGTTGACCGGCTTCCTGCTGACCCAGGACGAGGCCGGATTGTTCGCGGTGTCCGCGGCCTTTGGACTCGGCTTCGCCGGGTTGTTGCCGGCCTACGTGCTCGTGATCCGCAATTTCTATCCGGTGAAGGAGGCGAACTGGCGGGTGCCGACGGTCTACTTCGCGGGTTTCCTCGGAATGGCGGCGGGCGGCTGGGGCGCGGGCGTCCTCTATGATCACTTCGGCTATTACCTGCCGGCATTTGCCACGGGCATCGGCTTCAATATCATCAACCTGGTCATTCTCCTGACGCTGGTCTTTCGCCGGCGCGATACAGGCCTGCGCACGGCGACGGCTTGACGCGCGAAGCGACAGTTCGAGGACTGACGGGCCTTTCGGTCTTTGTGGTTTTCAAGCCGTCGCCTGCTTCGGGTGTCGGGAAATCATCAGCGTAATCAGCGCAGCGACGATGCACAGCGCGCCCGCGGTGAAAAACGCCGGCAGGTAGGACGCGAGCGCGGTGCGCGACACACCGGCGCCGAATGCGGCGGCTGCCGCGCCGAGCTGATGACCGGCGAAGATCCAGCCGAACACCATATTGGCGCGCTCGGGACCGAACCTTTGCGCGGTGAGCCGCACCGTCGGCGGCACCGTCGCAATCCAGTCGAGGCCGTAGAGCATCGCGAACAGCGACAGGCCATAGAACGAGAAATCCGTGAACGGCAGGAACAACAGCGACAATCCACGCAGGCCGTAATACCAGAACAGCAGATACCGGTTGTCGTAACGGTCCGACAGCCAGCCGGATCCAATGGTGCCGACGAGATCGAACATCCCCATGGCCGCAAGCAAGCCGGCGGCCTGCACCTGCGGAATGCCGAAATCGAGGCACATCGGAATCAGATGCACCTGGACCAGGCCGGTGGTGCTGGCGCCGCAAATGAAGAAAGTAGCAAACAGGATCCAGAACACCGGTGACTTCGAGGCATCCCACAACGCCCCGAGCGTCGCCGCCATGATCGGCGCCGTATTTGGCGGCGGCGCCTGCAGCGGCTCGGTGCCTTCATCGCCGAACGGGCGCAACCCGACGTCGCCGGGGCGGTCGCGCATCATCAACAAAACCGCAAGAGCCGCCAGGGCGAGCATCCCGCACATCAGCCCCAGCGCCACCCGCCAGCCCATCCGCTCGGTCAGACTGGCAAGCAGCGGCAGGAATATCAATTGGCCGGTGGCCACGGCCGCGGTGAGAATTCCCACCGCCAGCCCGCGCCGCGCCACGAACCAGCGCGACGCCACGGTGGCGCCGAGCACCAGCGCGGTCATTCCGGTTCCGATGCCGACCGCTACGCCCCACAGCAGCATCAGCTGCCAGAGCTTCGTCATTGCCAGCGAAATGACGAGCGCCGAGGCCACGATCAACAGCGCGGACAGCGTCACGTTGCGCAATCCGTAGCGGTTGTGCAGGGCCGCGGCGAACGGCGCCATCAATCCGAACAGGACGAAGCGGATCGACAGCGCCGAGGAAATCTCCGCCGTGGACCAGCCGAATTCCGTTTGCAGCGGCACGATGAACACACCGGGCGCGCCGACCGTGCCGGCGGTGATCACGGCGGTCAGGAACGTCACGCCGACCATGACCCAGCCATAATGGACGTTCCTGCGGACGAGAGCAGCCGACAGCCATTGCGAGATCATGAGGTATCCTGTCCGGATTGCTCTGCATCAGGCGCCGGGTTCGAAATTGAAGTTCAAAATTCTTGCAAGGCGTCTTAGCACAAGCTTTGCGAGCGGATCGCTCGACGAACACCAGCTCTATCCGCTAAGCGCCAAACTTGCTGGAGGCTGGATTGCGCGGGCCGATACGGCGGCGCATTCGCTTGCGCGGACGCCGACGATCATCAACAACACGCGAAGTATGATCGGAATCAATTTGATCGTATTGCCGAGAGCCTCGAAAACCGGCGGCACTGTCAAGGTCGGCTTTCGAACGAGCAATTGCGGCCCCGGGCAGGTCGTGCCCGGGACCGCAGGTCTGCTTTAAGGCCTTGCTTCCAGCACCATGTTGAAGGGGCCTTCGGTGGCGCGGCGCACCCGACTGAAGCCCGCGCCCTTCAGCACCTCGGTGAGCTTGGCTTCGCCGGCCTGCGCACCGAGCGCTTCGCCGACTTCCTGCGCGAGCGAGGTCGGGACGCAGATCATGGTCGATGCGTTGTAGTAGAGGCGACTGACCGGGTTGCCGACATTGTCGCCGGGCGTGTTGCCCGCGATCGGCTCCACGATCATCCACGCGGCGTCCGGCTTGAGCAGCGTGCGGACATGCGCCGCGCTGCCGCGCGGGTCACCCATGTCGTGAAGGCAATCGAACATGGTGATCAGGTCGAAATTCCGCTCGGTGATGTTTTTCGCCGCCGCGACCTCGAAACGGACGCGGTCGGCGACGCCATGCGCCTTCGCATGGGCATTGGCCTGCTCGATCGACGGGGCGTGGAAGTCGTAACCGATGAACGAGCTGTTCGGGAACGCTTCGGCCATCAGCAGCGTCGAGAAGCCGACCCCGCAGCCGATGTCCGCCACCTTGGCGCCGTCCTTCAGCCTGGACGTCGCGCCCTCGATCGCCGGCAGCCATGATTGGGCGATGGCGTTGACATAGCCGGGACGGAAGAACGCGCCGACGGCGCAGAACAGGCAGCCCGAGCTTTCGCCCCAGGCCACGCCGGCGCCGGTGCGGAAGGCGGCCTCCACCCTGGATTGGCCGTCGATCATCGCCGCGCTGAGGTCGAAGGCGCCTTCGAGGTAGACCGGACTGTCCTTTACCGTGAACACCATTGCCTGTTCCGGTGTCAGGCTGAAGCGCTCGTCGGCCGCGTTGAACATGATGTAGCCATTGGCGGCCTGCGCCAGCGCCCATTCCCGGACGTATCGCGCCGCCAATCCGGTTCGCCTGGCGAGTTCGGCAGCCGTCGCCGGGCCGTCTCTATGCAGGGCGTCGAACAGACCGAGCCGGTAACCGATGCGAACCGTGGGCACGCTGAACGCGCCTCCGAGATCGCCGAGCATCTTTCCAACCAGGCTGTTGAGTTTATCGCCGTCAACTTCGCTCATTATCTATTCCCTTGGCGTTTACAATTTTATGGCAACGCTTCTTAGCCAGGGAACTGCGTACCAATCGTCCTCCGAACGGGTGATGATTGACGGATTTTGGAGAAGCAGGACGAAATCACGGAAGCGTCATCTCGCTAAGCCCTCGATCGTGCGTTCACTGCCACCGAATGCGGCGCGCGACGAGTGACGGCCGGCGTTTGTTCGCGAAACCGCCACGCATGATGTCTGGATCGGGACAAACTCGACGCGGTGACGCGCTATCCGTCGCGGCCGTTTGCGCTCTCGGCATTCCCAATCGCAGTCAACCGGTTAGCGGCGACGCATATCCCGCGACAAGCTTGACGAGATCCGCCTGCCGCGTCGCACCCGTCTTTTCGAACAACCGGCCGAGATGCGTCTTGACGGTAGTGACCGCAACGCCAAGAGCTGCGGCAACTTCGGGCACGGCGCCCACCTCGACGATCGCCAACAACACGCGAAGTTCAGTCGGCGTCAATTTGAACGTCTTGCCGATGACTTCAAAGGCCGACGGGACCACCAGGGCGGCCTTTCGAACGAACAGGGCCGCCGCGGCCGTGTAGGTTCTGCCGGCGCGCCGGCGAGCCCCGGAAGTCAAAGGCAGCACATGGGCGACATAGCGCTCATCGTCCTTGCCGATCAGCGGGACCGCTATCCCCATCGTTCCGAGCGCGGCATCCCCCTGGTCGGCAGCAGCAAATATTTCACGCAGTGTCTTATCAACCTGCGGATCATGGGCAACAAGCCGGCCGCCGACGGAACGCAGGACATCACCGGAGCCGATAATGGCGTACCCGGCGGCGTTGGCATGAACGATACGGCCGCCTGCGTCGACGAGACACATGCCGACACTAAGACCATCGAGCGTGTCGGCGAACGTCGCCGCCTCCGCGGCCTTCAGGTCGAACATTCTTCCGATCAGAACCGCCCGGCGGATATGGGGAACGATCAGCCGCATCCGGCGCCGTGCTTCGTCATCAACGACGCCGTCTCGCTCGCTGCGGAAGACGCCGAACATGGCTGCGCTGGTTGCCGATTTGTCGAGAACGGCACTGACGAAATCGACGAGGCCCTGCGGCTGCACCCATTCCCGATAAAATCGTGTCTCCAGGAACTCAGCCTGAGACATCAGGTCCGCAACCGCGACGGGTTGATCGATCTCCGCGAGAAAATGTCCACCGCTGGCCGGATCAAGCGTGACATATTTATCGAAATAGAGCTGCGTGTAATGCGGGTCAATTCCAATTACGTAGTGAGCGCTGCCCTCCTGATTGGCCACGTTCTTGGAAAACAGCGCGGCGCCGGTGCCGCGGACGAAATGTGCCACCCTTTCAATGACACCTTCCCACAGCGATTGATCGAGGACGGTGTCGTAAACGTCGCCGACGAGATCGCTCAGCTGTTGAGGATCATCGCTGTAGCCCGGCAAGATCGACAATTCAGAGACTGCCTGCCGTTGTTCTGGCTTCATTTTGCAAGACCTCTTACATTCCCGGTCACGGTCAACCCGCTAGCGGCGTCGCATATCCCGCGACAAGCTTGACGAGATCCGCCTGCCGCGTCGCACCCGTCTTTTCAAACAACCGGCCGAGATGCGTCTTGACGGTGGTGACCGCAACGCCGAGAGCTGCGGCAACCTCGGGAACGCCGCCGACCTCGACAATCGCCAGCAACACGCGAAGTTCAGTCGGCGTCAATTTGAACGTCTTGCCGATGACTTCGAAAGCAGACGGAACCACCAGGGCCGCCTTTCGAACGAACAGGGCCGCGGCGGCCGTGTAGGTCTTGCCGGCTCGGCGGCGAGCCCCCGAAGTCAAAGGCAGCACATGGGCAACATAGCGCTCGTCGTCCTTGCCGAGACAGCGGGACCGCGATCCCCATCGTGCCGAGCGCGGCATCGCCCTGGCCGGCAGCGGCAAATATTTCACGCAATGTCTTATCAACCTGCGCATCATGGGCAACAAGCCGGCCGCCGACGGAACGCAGGACATCGCCGGCGCTGATAATGGCGTACCCGGCGGCGTTGGCATGAACGATACGGCCGCCCGCGTCGACGAGACACATGCCCGCACTAAGGCCATCGAGCGTGTCGGCGAACGTCGCCGCCTCCGCGGCCTTCAGGTCGAACGTTCTTCCGATCAGAACCGCCCGGCGGATATGGGGAACGATCAGCCGCATCCGGCGCCGTGCTTCGTCATCAACGATGCCGTCTCGCTCGCTGCGAAAGACGCCGAACATGGCTACGCTGGTTGCCGATTTGTCGAGAACGGCATTGACGCAATCGACGAGGCCCTGCGGCCGCACCCATTCCCGATAAAACCGTGTCTCCAGGAATTCAGGGGGGTCATCAGGTCCGCGACCGCGACGGGCTGTTCGATCTCAGCGAGAAAATGTCCACCGTGGTTGGATCAAGCGTCACATATTTATCGAAATAGAGCTGCTGTGTAATGCGGGTCAATTCCAACCACGCATTGAACACTGCCGTCCTGATTGGCCACGTTCTTGGAGTACAGCGACGCACCGGTGCCGCGGACGAAATGTGCCGTCCTTTCAATGACACCTTCCCACAGCGATTGATCGAGGACGGTGTCGTAAACCTCACCGATGAGATCGCTCAGCTGTTGAGGATCATCGCTGTGACCCGGCAAGATCGACAATTCAGAGACTGCCTGCCGTTGTTCTGGCTTCATTTTGCAAGACCTCTTGAGCGCGTCCATAATCGATCGACCGACCGACAACAGTGACTTGCCCCTGTCATCCGCGGGCTCCGACGGAACCCATTTACTTCACTAGTGAACAATCAGATGGATGTCCCTACGCAAGCAGGTACCGATCAAGACCCGCAACGATTGCGGCGAACCGTTGCGGGGCAATACGACAGATATTGGCCTGCAGCCGAACCCATGAGCCCAAAAGCCACTTTTGGATGGATAATGTCGCTTTTCGGATAGCGACAAAGGGGATGGTCCGACGACACCTGCCAGCTCGCCGGTTCAGCACCGGCGTCCGGGATGATCAGGCTGGCGACGGATTCAGCGCCCGATGCACCAGTATCTCCCGGGACGCCACATTCTGCGTTCGTTGGATATGGACGGGTGGCGTGCAGCGCCGCGTTGATCGCTGCCAACTATGCCGTTTGACATTTTAGATACCGCAGCGCTTGGGCGCGCCGCGCGAAACGAAGCCTGCGCTGAATCCACCAGGCTAACGTCGTTCCGGAAGAGAACGACGCGCCAGGATTGTTCGAACTTCATTCCTGAGGTTGCGAACGGCCGGTTCACTCCTGAACATACGTCGTTGGATCAAGCACGCATGCGGTCATCGTGACCCCGATCGAAAAGAGAAGGCCTATTGCGCAAAAGAGAATCAGCGCGACAGGCGCATCGTGTGTTGCGCCTTTGGTTCTTGAAAGGATCGTCATGTACGTTCCACCGGTCACTCGCGGAGCGAGCACTATCGCTCAACGCCAGGCCCGCTGCGTCCTTCGTTCATATGAGAACACGACGGAAACGGCTCCGATGCGGTGGTCGCGATGTCGTCCACCCAGATGTCGCCACCCCATCCTCCAAACAGACGACGTCCGCATATCACAATCAAATTACAATACTCGAGATCGCCTGGTTCCCCCGGGAGCGCAAATGCGCACGTGCGGATGAGCGGATGAGACGATCGCCGAAAGACCAAATCATGACCGACATCGCATCCTGTCTCCTGCTTAGTGCAGCCGCCTTCTCTGGCGCACTTGTTTCCGGCCTGGCAGGCTTCGCGTTCTCGGCAGTCGCCGGCGCCATCCTGCTGCATGCGTTGCCCCCCATGGAGGCAGTGCCTCTGATGATGGCCTGCAGCGTTGGCGTACAGGCAGCCAATCTCTGGGCGCTGCGCAGGAATATACAATGGAAGGGCAGCCTCTTCCTCATCATTGGCGGAGCGCTCGGTATTCCCATTGCGGTCGGGATCCTTCAGCATGCCGATCCTCAATCATTCAGGGTCGGATTCGGAGCGGTTCTGGCAATCTATGCGACATATGCGTTGTGCCGGCCAACCCTGACGTACCTGCGTCACGTCAACAGCCGGGGCGGCCACGCTTTGATCGGATTTGGCGGCGGACTTATCGGTGGACTGACCGCGATGCCCGGCGCAGTCCCCACAATCTGGTGCGATATGCATGGCATGCCGAAGAACGAGCAGCGTGGTCTCGTTCAGCCATTCATCGCAGCAATGCAGATCTTTGCGCTTTCCCTGATGCTTTCGCGACACAGCCTGTCGTCAAAGTTCTTGATCGACCTTGCCATCAGTTTGCCGGCGCTGATAACGGGAGCGGTACTTGGCATCGTCATGTTTCGCCGCGTCAACGAGATCGCATTCAGACGCATCGTTCTCGTCATTCTGCTTTTTTCCGGGCTATCGCTCGCCATCTAGTTCGGGCATCGGTTCCGGTTGTCGTGATCTGGCGCAAGCCGGTCGATATCGGCCCCGCCAGCGCCTTTGTTCCGGAGCGCAATCCGCGGTGCCGGTCCCGATCAGCCGGGCAATTTCCCATTTCTGCACCGAGGCGCTCCACCGCGATACGGCACCGTATTGAGTTCGGATCGGAAGCGTGATACGGCCCCGTATCTACGGGTTTGAAAAAACCTGAACGACGCAGGTAGAAGAACCGGAGTTCCGGATGCGCAGGTTTTGACCAATGTTCAACTCGACCGATGGTCTCGCACTGGAGCAACAGCTTCCAGAAGCGTGATCGTCGCGGATGACGGCCGTGCAACCTTCAGTGAAGCAAGAGTGATGATCCAATGAATGCAAACGACACACATCCCTTCGAGGCGAATTTGGACCGGCATCCGTCCAATTACATCCCGCTGTCGCCCGTCAGCTTCCTGACCCGCGCGGCAAGCGCCTTCGCCGGCAAATTGGCGGTGATCGACGGTGCGCGCCGCCATACCTATGCTCAACTCCTCGATCGTTGTACCAGGCTAGCGTCCGGACTGGCGCAGCTCGGGGTCAAACGGCTCGATACCGTGGCGATCATCGCACCGAGCATCCCGGAGATGATCGAAGCGCATTTTGCCGTACCGATGCTTGGAGCTGTGCTCAATCCGCTGAACACCCGGCTCGATGCCGCGAGCATTGCCTTCTCGCTCATGCATGGCGGCGCCAAGGTTTTGCTGGTCGATGCGGAATATGCGCCATTGGTGCGGGAAGCGTTGCAACAGGTCGATCGAAAGATCGTCGTTATCGATATCGATTCGCCGGATTCATCGGCTGCGCCCGTCGGTGAATACGCATACGAAACGCTTCTCGCCACCGGCAATCCCGGTTTTGACTGGCCGGGCATTGCGGATGAATGGCAGTCGCTATGCCTGCTCTACACCTCCGGGACCACCGGCAACCCAAAGGGCGTCGTCTACAGTCATCGTGGCGCCTATCTTTCGGCGCTCGGCAACGGCTTCAGTTTCGAACTCACATTCGACAGCATTTATCTTTGGACGCTGCCGATGTTCCACTGTTCCGGGTGGTCCTATCCGTGGGCGGTTGTCGCCGCGGGCGGAACGCAGATATGCCTTCGCAAGGTCGAGCCCGCGCGGATATTTCAGCTGATCGCGGAGCATCGGGTCACGCATCTTTGCGGCGCACCGATCGTGCTGAGTATGCTTTCTCACGCGCCCGCCGACCAACGCGTACCGTTCCAGCACAAGGTAACGGTTGCGACCGGTGGCGCGGCGCCGCCTTCCGCCGTGTTCCGGTCCATGGAAGCTCTCGGCTTCCGCGTTACTCATCTTTATGGGGCTACCGAGACTTACGGACCGGCAACTGTCTGCGTTTTCCAGCCCGAATGGAACGCACTGCCGGATGACGCCCGCTTTGCCAGGATGGCGCGGCAAGGGGTTGCCTATCCCATGGTCGAGGCGGTTACGGTTGCCGATCCCAAGACAATGGCGCCTGTTCCACGCGATGGCACTACGGTCGGCGAGATCATGGTCCGCAGCAATACCGTGATGAAGGGATACCTCAAAAACGAAGCTGCAACGGCAAAGGCCCTCGTCGGAAACTGGTTCCTCTCCGGCGACCTCGCCGTTTGGCACCCGGACGGCGCGATCGAGATCAAGGATCGTTCCAAGGATATCATTATCTCCGGCGGCGAAAACATTTCGAGCCTCGAGGTCGAAGAGGTGCTTACGCAGCACCCTGCCGTGATGTTGGCGGCGGTCGTCGCCCGCCCTGACCCGAAGTGGGGCGAGACGCCCTGCGCATTCCTCGAACTCAAGCCCGGCGCGACGCCGCCCGACGATAACGAGATCGCCGTTTTCTGCCAGGCGCGCCTGGCGCGTTTCAAGGTTCCAAAGGCCTTTGTCTACGGCGCACTGCCGAAGACATCGACCGGAAAGATACAAAAATTTGTGCTCCGTGATCGGGCAGGCGCATTATGAGCGCAGGGTGCCGCTTCGCGCGTTACGACAAACGCGGTCTAGGACGGCAGTCCGACGGCATGCAGCGCGTCGAAAACAAGATCGCGGTAGGCTTGCGGCATCGGTGGAAAGCCTTGCTGCACCTCGGCGACCGTGAGCTCCGGATATTGTTCCCGCAGGGCGGTGACGCTGCGGCGAGCTTCCGGCTCGGCGCCAACCAGCAGGTAGGCCGGGCACATGGTCCGATGAATCCAGGTCGCCGATGGATGTTCGACCAGCGCACGCTGCTGCCAACGGGCTGCCTCGATATAGTTGCCCGCTCCAAAATGCGCGCAGCCCATTCCCACCATGCTATTGAATGCGAGAGGGTCGTTCGGTGCGAGATCAAGCGCAATCTTGAAGCGCTCGATGGCGAATTCGGAATCGCCCTTGTAGACGTCGATCCATCCGCCGCGGCTCCAGGCCCACGCCGAGCCACCATCGACCGCGAGCGCCTCGCGGATGACCCGCCCCGCGGCATCGAGATCATGCAGCAAGGTGAAGGCGTTGCCGAGAACGGCGAGCGCCGTCGCATCACCGGCGAGAGTTGCCGCCTTCCGCGCCAACTCCGTACCTCGAGCGAAATCCTCCGCCGGCGTAGCGGAGAAATGATAGACGACACGCTGCGCATACGCCCATGCGGCGAGCGCGGTCGCCAGCGCGTGATCCGGATCCCTGTTCATCGCGCGCTCCAGAAAATCAGTCGCGCGCGCGTTGCCGTCGGCATCGAGAGACAGAACATGAGGCATCGCCCTGAGCGCCAGGTCGTGTGGGCGCAGGTCGAGATCGGCCTTTCGCCGCGCATTCTCAATCTCTGCAAGGCGCAGGCACGGCTGAAACGCCGCGGCAATTCGCGTGGCGAGATATTCCTTGGGAGCCGAATGCTCATCAAGCGCGCCATCGAAACGATACGCCGAAAGGTGACGGCCGGTTGCCGTCTCGATCAGTCTGAGCGTCAGCCGCGTTTGCTTGCCCGCTCCCCTGATGGCACCGGTCAGATGGTAGGACGCTGTCCCCGGGAGACTTGCGACGGAAACGCCCGCACGCATCAGGGCAATTGCAAGCTCCTCCGTAACGTGACGGGCGATCTCGCCATTCTCGGGAACCGCATCGATGGCGCCTAGCGTAATCATCGGTCGATCGCGGGGAGCGACAAAAAATTCAGGCATCGATGCGAGAGCGCCGACGAACACGGCTTGCCGCTTCTGGGTCTGCGATGGCGTCTCGCCATAGCGTCGCCGGTACTCGACCGAAAATCGTCCGAAATGCGTCAAGCCGCAGTCCTCTGCGACGTCCATGACTTTCGAACCCGGCGAACCATGCAGCAGTTCGCGCCGCGCCAGCTCGAACCTGATATCGCGAAGCACGGCGCGGGGCGTCTTGCCGAGAAAACTCCGGAACTGGCGCTGCAGCGTTCTCCCCGACATCCCTGAGACACCGGCCAGATCGGTCAAGCTCCAGTCGCGCCCGACATTCGCTCGCATCGCGTCGAGCGCGCGCCGGACGCCGCGCGACAGCAGAGGAGCGCTCGAGGCACCATGGGAGTTTGCAGTCATTCAGTCACTCCGGCAGTATCGACATGAGGCAGCCGCGTCACCATGGCCGGTCTTCTCAAGGCCTTCGTCCTCCGATCGCACGACGAAGCGGGATGTTATATCACCGGAATTGCCGGCAGTTCGTGGCTGGACGAAACCATGCGGGCATCCGGGCTCGACGCTGGGCCCCGAGGATTAAGCGATTCGCTCTTGTACTGATATATCAGTTACTTAGATGAAAATCTTGAGGTTCTTACGCCTAATGAGGTCGAACGTTTCAGTTTGCTTTAGCCTTCCGCCATCATCGCCGCCCCGCCTTGCGACGAAGTCGATCGCGGCATCGTGCTGCCGCCGGAAGATCAAGTATTCATCTGACGATTGATCGAATCGACCGTTGCCCGCATTCGCGGCAAGATCCGGCCAATGATCTCCCGTTCGCTTGTGCGCGCCGATGCAAGACCCACACCGATTGCCGCAATGACGCGCCCGCTTCGCTCGCGCAGCGGCACCGCAACGCCGCACACGCCCTCATCCACCTCGCCCCTCACAAGCGCATAACCCTTCTCGCGCGCAGCTTCGATCTCGGCACGCAGTTTTTTGGGCTCGGTGATCGTCATGGTCGTGTACCGCTCAATCACCGCGCGCTGAAAATAGCGTTCGAGCTGGCGCGGGTGCAGATCCGCGAGCAGGACGCGGCCGATCGAGGTGATATGCGCGGGCAGTCGCGATCCTGTCCTTATGTCGAAATGTAGCGGCCGGGCGGTCCGCTGGCGCAGTACATAGACAACATCGAGATCGTCCAGCATGCCTGCAGATACTGTTTCGTTGATGTCATCGACAAGTTCGCGGATATGACGCTCGGTGACACTCCAGACGGGGTCCAGCGACGAATAGGAACTGCCAAGCTCCATGATGCGCGGCGTCAGCGAAAAATGCCGTCCGTCAAGCCGCGCATAACCCGATTCCTGCAATGTCAGCAGCAGGCGGCGTGCTCCAGCACGTGTCAGGCCGGTGCAATCGGCAACTTCCGTGATCGTGAGAGGCACCTGCTTTTGGGCCATGGTCTTGATGACCTGCAGACCCCGGGCGAAGGATTTTACGTTTGCGGTGCGTGACTTGGACGGCAGCTTCGGTTTGCGTTCCGATTGCATCGGTGTCTCTCCTTGCCGGAGCTTCCGCGCATCGCCATGGAAAAACATTGCGCCGGCAATTGCATGCGCACGGCATGAATGAATTGTAACACCAGGCAGCCGCGCTGCGGAAGCGGTTTGCGCGCCAGAGCCGGCCATGGTCAGGGATCGCCGCGCGATCGGTCGCCGGGCGCCGCGAAGCCCGGCGCATCGTGAATTGTTGCTGAAACGGTTCTGGGCGGCAAGCCGGTGGTTGTTCGCAATGCGAACAATAGTGCCGAGGGAGAACTTCAAGATCGTCGGACAAGTCTCGCATTGCCGTTCCGAAAATCGCGCGCCTACAATCCTGGGCCCACAGTCATTGCGGCCCGTCCCGGATCGGATGCCAATGTGGCGCGGCAATGGGTTGGAAATGCCAAGAGCTACCCCTTTCGACGGGGAAGTGACGCTGGTGACCGGAGGGGCTTCGGGAATCGGCGCGCGGTTGTGCCTGTCACTCGCGCAGCCAGGCCGCGCCTTCGTCGTGCACACCGGCGCCAACAGGTCAAACGCGGAAAAGGTCGCCGCACGCATTACCGACAAGGGTGGCGTCTGCCATATCGTGGTCGAAGACTTCTCCAGGCCGGGCGCCGGCAGCAGAGTGGCCGAAGAAACAATCGCTGCGTTTGGCCGAATCGACAGCGTCGTACACCTGGCTGCCTACGCCGATCGTACCAAATTCGGCGTGCTAACCGAGGACGTCCTCGAACAGTCGATTTCGACGCAAGTGAAGGCGTTCTTGAATCTCATCACCATCGCCTTGCCTTATCTCGAAAACGCACCGAAGGCCCGAATAGTCACGACGAGTTCCTTTCTGACCGACGTTTTCCGACTGGATGATGAAGGCTTCCCGGCGACGGCGGCTTCCAAATCGGCGCTGGTCGGCCTGACGAAATCTCTGGCCGCCCACGTGGCGGCCAGGAATATCACCGTCAATTGCGTGTCGCCCGGCTACATCCAGAAGGATCCTGGACAGCACACCACGATGAGCGAGTCGCTCCGGGCGCGCAGCACAAGCCGGATCCCGCTTGGCCGCTTCGGACGGCCCGAGGAAGTCGCCGCGACTATCGCATTCCTGCTCTCGAAAGATGCCGGCTACATCACAGGCCAGGTCATTCATGTCGATGGCGGCATCACGTTGTGAAGATTTGAAGGAACGAGGACACCATGTTTGAGATGCAGGGCATTCGGAAGCTGCGCGTCGCCCAGTTCAAGGAGTTGATCCAGAAGCATGGACTGCGCGCCATCGTTATTTCCGGAACCGAGAACTTCCAGTTCTTCACGAATATCCAGCTGTCGTCGCATTACTGGGAGCGTCCCTTCGCGCTGGTGATTCCGGCGGACGGCGAACCCTTCGCGCTCGTCAACATGGTTTCCGAGAACGGCGTCATGATGCAGGTCGAACGCCAGTCATCTTGGATTTCGAATTTGAGTTTTTACAGCGAATTGCCCCGTATGCAGGATCGCACCTATACGCTGGGGCAGTTCACCCGCATGTTGCAGGAGAAGCTGGAAGCGGCAGGCCTCGATGCCGGCCAGATTGGATATGACAGCAAGACGCCGCATCTGGCAGAGCTGGCAACGCTGTTGCCGCGTATTTCACTTTCCAGCGTATCGTCGGAACTGAAGCGACTGCGATGGGTGAAGCATCCGGAAGAAATCGCCATTCTGCAGGCCGCGGCCACGCTCGGCGATTGGGCCATCAACAAGCTCCGGGACAACCTCAAACCCGGCCGCGGCCTGCAGGAATTGAGCGCGCACGTAACGGCGCTGGTCATGGAGGAAGCGGGTCGGCGCTATCCCGGATCGAATTTCCAGGTCCTGAAGCTGCTTACGCTGTCAGGCCCCGCCTCTTCGTCCACCGACGGCGACGGCGCACCGACTGGAGCGACGATCGATGCAAACTCGCCGATTGTTTCGGTGATCGTTCCGCGCATGAATGGCTACAGCGTGGAGGTGCATCGCACCTACTTCTGCGGCAAGCCGAGCGCCGAGCAGAAGGCGCTGTTCGAGACTGCCCTCGAACTCAACGAAAGCGCCATCAGCCAGGCATACGCGAGGAACCGCGTCTCGAAGATCGACGAAGTAGTGCACGCGGCCGCTCTCAAGGCCGGACATTATGACTACCTCGTGCATCGCGCCGGCCACGGCATCGGCATTTCGACGCACGAATATCCGGAAGATGTGCCGGTCAATCCGCGCAGCATAGAGGAGAACGAGGTTTTCTCGCTTGAGCCGGGACTCTATGTGAAGGGTGTCGGCGGCTTTCGCATCGGCGATGTCGTGGTCGCGCGGAGCGCGCCCTTGGTGCTTACCTCCGCGCCAAAATCGCTCGTGGACTGTGTCATCAATTGATGGAAGGGAATGCCGACATGGACTATGACTCATTAATTGTGGCCGCATTGTCGGCGCGCGACCGACAGCCGACGTTCCAGGACGATCTGGTGACGGTAACGCACGTGCATCACTCCGAGCGTTCCAGCACGGCCATTGCGTTCATTCGTCCCGGCGGCGGACTGCGGCCGCATTTCCACCGGGAACACGACGAGATCATCGTTTTTCTGGCTGGCGAAGCGAGTTTTAGAATTGGCGATGAGATCAGGCAGGTGAGCGCCAACGATGTCATCAGCGTTCCCGCCGGCGTCGTTCACGCGACCTTGTGCGCACGAACCCCGTGCGTGCTTGCTGCGACCTTTGCGCCGCGATTCGATCTGATCAATGAAGACAGGGTCTACGTGGATACATGACCCGAAAAACGCTCACTGGCCGCCGACGTCTCCGGTTCGCCTCGATCGAACTCGATGCCAATCCCGACACGGAGCTATCCCATGCCCTTACGAATGTTGATTGCAGCAATGCTCTCGTTCGCGCTGGCCGGCGTGGCGCCTGCGCAGCCTTATCCGAACAAACCCATCAAGTGGGTCATCCCCTATCCGCCCGGTGGCGGCGTCGACGCTGTCGGACGCATTGTCGGTGAAAAGCTGAGTGAGCTGCTCGGCGTACCCGTGGTCGTCACCCACCTTCCCGGCGGCAACGGGATCGTCGGCACCGATACGGTTCGCCGCTCTGCTGCGGACGGCTACACGCTGATGTTCAACGCCAGCGTCTTTATCATGGGACCGCAGGTGATGAAGTCGGTGCCCTATGATCCGATCTCGGATTTCTCCCCCATCGCGCAAATCGGCGACGTTCCGCTCCTCATTATCTCAAATCCGAAGATTGCGGCTACGAGCCTCGACGAGCTTTCCGCCAGGATCAAGTCTGCGCCCGATAAATTCAATGTGGCCATCTCCGCACCAGGCGCCGCGGGGCACCTCGGCACCCTCTCATTCCTGCATCAACTCGGCGCAAACGTAGAGCAGATACCCTACCGTGGCACAGGCCTTGGCCTTACCGACGTCATTTCCGGCAACGTGCAGCTCATGGTCGAGGGCATGACAATTCTGTTGCCTCAGGTAAAGACCGGCCGGGTGCGCGCCTACGCGGTGACGAGCCGGCAGCGGAGCAAGCTTGCGCCGGAAATCCCGACCACCGCCGAGGCCGGCATGCCGAAATTGGTCATTTCCTCCTGGTATGGGGTCTGGGGCCCGCCGGGGCTGCCGGACGACATCACGCGGCAACTTGCAGCTGCCGTCGAGAAGGCCGCCTCTTCGCCGGATCTTGTCAGCCGGCTTGAGGGCCTCGGCCTCACCACCACGTTCATGAAAGATGCTGAATTCAAAACATTCATCAGGGAGGAGTCCGAACGGGGCAAGGAACTGTTGCGCGGCGCGGGCTTTGAGCCGCAATGATGATCAAGGCGCCGGGATCAAAGGACGTGTTGTCAGGCCTGCTGTTTCTCGCAGCGGGTGTATTGAGTGGCGCCTTGTCGCTTGGTCTCCCGATCGGCGACAGGATTAGGATGGGCGCGGGCTATGTGCCGCTCGCGCTCTCCATTATCCTGAGCGGATTGGGCCTGCTCGTGCTGGTCCGGGGTGTGCTCCGCGGCGGCGCACCGGTGACGGGCTGGCATGCGAGACCCGTCTTCTTCGTGGTGGCGTCCGCGCTGGTATTTGGCCTCACGATCGAACGGACCGGCCTTCTTCTGTCAGTCTTTCTCACCGTGCTGACCGCCGCCGGCGCGTTGCCCGTATGGCGCCGTCTCGAAGCATTTGGCCTTGCCGCGGGCTTATCCATCTTCTCTTCGCTGCTGTTCGTGACCCTGCTCAAACTCCCGATCAAGCTCTGGCCCTGAACAAGGATTCGTCGATGGACACTCTCGGCCAACTCTGGATGGGATTTGGACAGGTTCTCGTGCCGGAGAATCTGATGTTCTGTTTCATCGGCGCCCTGATCGGAACATTGATCGGAGTGCTGCCCGGAGTGGGTCCGCTGGTCGCCATCGCGGTCCTGCTGCCCATCACCTATTTTCTTTCACCCCTCGCCGGACTCATCATGTTGTCCGGAATCTACTACGGCGCGCAGTATGGCGGCTCGACGACGGCCATTCTGGTTCGGCTGCCGGGCGAGAATTCCTCCATCGTTACCTGCATCGACGGGTACGAGATGGCGCGCCAGGGTCGTGCCGGCGCGGCTCTCGCGGTTGCCGCGCTGGCATCGCTTTTCGCCGGTTGCGTCGCGACGCTGATACTCGCAATTTTCTCGCCGTTCCTGATCGAGGTGGCTTTGCTTTTCGGCCCGCCGGAGTATTGCGCGCTCATGGTATTGGGCCTGGTTGCAGCGATCGTGATTGCGCAGGGTCCGATCGACAAGGCGCTCGCCATGATCGTTCTCGGGTTGCTGCTTGGCAGCATCGGCACCGACGTCAACAGCGGCGTTCCGCGCTTCACATTTGGCGTGCCGGCACTGATGGACGGCATCGGCTTCATCCCTTTGGCGATGGGCGTGTTCGCCATGTCCGAGGTGATCAAGAGCCTGGAGGACCCGGAAGCACGCGGGCAAGCCATGGTAGCGGTGAAGCGCTTGTGGCCGTCGGCCGATGATTTTCGCCGCTCCTGGCCGGCGACGCTGCGCGGCACGGCGATCGGCTCGATCCTCGAAATCCTTCCCGGCGGCGGCGCCTATCTCGGATCATTCGTTGCCTATGCCGTGGAAAAGCGCGTCTCCTCCACACCCGAGAGGTTCGGTGCCGGCGCAGTGGAAGGCGTCGCAGCCCCGGAAAGCGCCAACAATGCCGCCGCCCAAACCTCCTTCATCCCGCTTCTGAGCCTGGGCATCCCCGGCAACGCCGTGATCGCCCTCATGGCGGGCGCGATGATGATGCAAGGCATTCAGCCCGGCCCACAGGTCATGACGACCAGGCCCGAGCTGTTTTGGGGATTGATCGCCAGCATGTTCGTTGGCAATTTGATGCTGGTGATCATCAATCTGCCGTTGATCAGAGTCTGGGTAATGTTGCTCAAGGTGCCTTACCGCCTGCTTTACCCGGCCGTGATCGCCTTCGCGTGTATCGGCACCTACACCGTCGGCAATACCACCTTCGATATCTTCGTGCTCGTGGCTCTCGCGCTGCTTGGCTACGTCTTTCTGAAGCTCGAATGCGAGCCGGCACCGCTGTTGCTCGCGTTCGTGGTCGGACCATTGCTTGAGGAGAATTTTCGCCGGGCCATGCACCTGTCGCGCGGGCACCTTTCTGTCTTTGTCGAGCGGCCGATCAGCGCCGGCCTGTTGGTTGCGGCGGTGGTGCTGGTCGCGATCGTCACGCTTCCTGGTATCCGTCGCAGCCGCGAGCGCGTCTTTGAAGGCTCGAGCTAGCGCAGAGACTCAAGAGGTTGCCCCTGGTCAAACCGAGCCTGCTGATCGGCGTTTGCGCGGTCTGAGTGAAGCGCAAGAAGCGGACCTTCGTTGCCCGGTTCAACCGATCCACGCAACCGAGATGATGCTGAACCTTTTCCGCGTTGCGGTGCAGCATGCAAAATGAGACTGGCGGTCAAGCTACATGGGAGGGAAGACATCCGCTCTGTCGGCATCATCGGCTAGCTTTCTTGCGACGTCCAAAGAGCTCGATCATACGCGTTGCGATCGGGCGCAAAACAAGTCGACGAAACAAGGAGGAGGCAATGTTGAAGGGCAGTTTGGGACTGATTGCGTTGAGCAGCCTGTTGCTTTCGGGGACTGCAATCGCGCAGGAGAAGATCAAGGTCGGTGTTACCGCGACCCTGGAAGGCACCTATACGGTGCTGGGTGAAGACGGCATTCGCGGTCACCAGACAGCGCTCAACGTATTGGGCAAGAAGGTCGGCGACAAGGAACTCGAGTTCGTCATCGCATCAACGGATGCGACGCCCGACTCCGCGGTTCGCGCTGTGCGCAAGCTGATCGAGCAGGACAAGGTCCAGATCTTGCTCTCGCCGCTTTCCGGCGACGAGGGCATTGCGGTCAAGAACTTCGCAAAAACCCGTCCGGAACTCACCTTTATCAACGCCGCTTCCGGCGCGCAGGAGACGACCTATGTCGATCCGGCGCCAAACTTCTTCCGTTTCAACATGGACGGCGCGCAATGGCAGGTCGGGCTCGGCAAATACGCCTATGAAACCAAGGGCTATCGCAAGATTGCGACCGTCGGCGAGGATTATTCCTTCATCTACACGCAGGTGTTCGGGCTGGTGCTCGAGTTCTGCGGCGCGGGCGGACAGATCACGAACCGGCAATGGGTTCCGTTGGGCACGAAGGACTTCGCCTCCGTCATCGCCGCCCTGCCCGACGATGTCGATGCGATCTATCTCGGTCTAGGCGGCGCCGACGCCGTCAACTTCCTGAACCAGTACCAGCAGGCCGGCGGCAAGGCCAAGTTGATGGGTGGTTCGATCATGGTCGACCAAACGATCCTGTCGGCCAAGGGCAACGCCAAGAACGCCCTGCTCGGCACCATCGCGGCCAGCGGCCAGGCCGACACCTGGGAGGATCCGGGCTGGCAGAAATTCGTGAAGGCCTATCAGGACTCGTTCCCGGAGAGCAAACGCTTCCCCAGCCCCTCGCTGCTCGCCACCAACTATTACGGATCGACTTCGGCGCTGATCCTGGCGCTCCGTCAGGTCAATGGCGACCTCAGCAACAACCAGGCCAAGTACAAGGAAGCCTTGGCAAAAATCGAGATCGACGCCCCCAACGGCAAGATCAAGCTGGATTCCAACCGGCAGGCGATCGGAACCAACTTCGTGACCGAGGTCGTGGACGACGGCAAGGGCGCGCTGTTCAGCAAGACCGTGAAGGTGATACCGAACGTCAACCAGACGCTCGGCTATGATCCGGCCGTGTTTGCCAAGATCGGCCTGCCGAGCCGGACCGTTCCGGAGTGCAAGAAGTACTGACCTATTTCGCACCTGCGAGCGCGCCGGCCATCGGCCGGCGCGGTTGCGCGCGACCTTGTCACCCTTGCATTCTCGCCCCGGATGTTGAACGCTAATAAAAAAAGCAAAGACATCCCGGGAGGGAGGGCATGAGCAGAGCGCTTGCCGTCTTCCACGGCCTGTTCGGTCGCGCGACGGTCTATCAGTTGAACCGCGCCTTCAACGTGCACGCACATCGCGAGGGGCACCTGATTTTCCATGTCGGCGGGACGCCGGCGCAGATCGACGTTTGCGATCAGCGTTGGCGGCTGATGGAGGACTTCGTCGTCGTGGTCAACCCCTGGGAACCGCACAACTTCCTGCCGACGGACATGGCGAACGGCGGCATCTTCTTCGTGCTTTACGTCAATCCCGAATGGTTCGCACCCAACGCTGCCAATGCGCAAAATCAGCGCTTTGGCCGCACGCATTTCAAACGCACGGATGTACTCGACAGGCACATTCGGCGCGCGGCCGCGCTGGTCTGCGGCGCCCCTTCGCTCAGGAGCCTCGATTGTGAACTCAGGCAATTGATCGATAGCTGTTACGAGGAAAGCTGGCAGCAGTCGGATACCGCGCAGTCGGTGCGCGCCGCCGCCGCGATCACCGATTTTCGCGTTCGGAAGTCCATCAAACTGATGTCCGAAAGCCCAGGTGCCGAAATCGAACTGGACTCGATCGCGCGCGAATCCGGCCTCTCGCGGCCGCATTTCTACCGGCTTTTCCGCACGCAGACCGGTGTCACGCCGCATCTGTACCTGAACACGCTGATCATGGAACAGGCGCTTGACGCGCTGGTCGCAACGGAAACGCCGATCGCCGACATCAGCTTTGATCTCGGCTTTACCTCGCAGAGCGGATTCACCCGCTTCTTCGCCGCCAATGTCGGGATGGCGCCGACCGATTATCGCCGCGCCGCCAAGGTATTGCATCCCTGAGCAAGGCTGCTCCGACGCGATAAAAGATACTCTCGATCAAATCCGCCCCTCCCGCCCCCGTTAGGATACAGGCAACGCGATCCCGAAGACGGTCGCGACGCGGGAGGATGCACGTCAATGGCAACGCAGGCCGCGGACATTGAGGTATTGGCGGGTGCCCTGCAAAGCGCTGTGGCCGGGGATCTTGCATGAGCAGGTTCATCGAACGCCATCCGGCATGGGCATTGATCACGATCCTCGCGGTCGCAGTGCTGCTATGGCTGATCTTCGTGATCTGGCCGCCCGGTCTTGAGGCGGCGATCGGCCGCAAGCGGGTGTTCCTCAACGCCATCTTCAACGGCATCACGCTCGGGGGACTTTATTTCCTGGTTGCGAGCGGCTTCACGCTGATCTTCGGCCTGATGCGCAATGTCAATCTGGCGCACGGCTCGCTGTATTTGTTCGGCGGCTATGTCGGATACGCCATCAGCACCTGGACCGGTTCCTGGGTCCTCAGTTTCGTCGTCGCATTCGTTGCCGTGGCGCTGGTCGGCGTCCTCCTGCAATTGCTGGTATTTCGTCGCATGGAAGGCCAGGATCTGCGGCAGACCATGGTCACGATCGGATTGTCGATCGTATTCGCCGACCTGATGCTGTGGGCCTTCGGAGGCGACTTCTACCAGATCCAGACGCCGAACTGGCTGGTCGGGCCGATCCAATTGCCGCTCGTCACAGCCGTGAAGTCCTCCGGCGAGCCGGTCTACCTGCTGTACCCGATGGTCCGGCTGGTGATCTTCGCCGCCTCGGTCGTGATCGGCGTTGCGATGTGGCTCGCGCTCAATCGGACGCGGATCGGGATGATCGTACGTGCAGGCGTCGACGATCGCGACATACTGGCCGCCACCGGCGTGCAGATCCAGCTCGTCTTCGTGATCGTGTTCGCCCTCGGTGCCGGCCTGGCCGGCATCGCCGGTGTCGTCGGCGGCACGTTCCAATCGATTTCGCCAGGCGAGGACACGCGCTTCCTGCTCGCTTCCCTGGTGGTCGTGATTGTCGGCGGCATGGGCTCGATTCCAGGTGCGGCGCTCGGCGCCGTCATCATCGGTCTCGCCGAACAGCTCGGCTCCGTCTACATCCCGACCTACGCGATCGTCGTGACCTTCCTGATCATGGTGCTGGTGCTGGCGCTGCGGCCGCAGGGCCTGCTCGCGAGGCGATGACATGTCGTTGATCCAGGGCACCCAGTTTCAGGCAAGCCAACCCGCCTCCGCGGTGCGGCGGGCGATAGTTCGAGCCTGGCCGGAACTCAACAGCCCCGCCGCCTGGCTGGTCGCGCTGATCCTGGTGATCATGCCGCTGATCGCCAACGGCTTCTTCCTGATCGAGATCTTCGGCACCACGCTGATCCTTGGCATCGTCGCGCTCAGCCTGATGTTCCTCGCCGGTTATGGCGGCATGGTCAGCCTGATGCAGCTCACCATCGCGGGCTTTGCGGCCTACATGGTGGCGGTCATCGGCGTGAGCGCCAACACCAATATCAGCATGGGTTGGCCGTGGTGGCTCGCGACCCCGATCGCGCTCGCGCTTGCGACCATCTTCGGCACACTTGGCGGTGCACTCGCGGTGCGCACCGAGGGCATCTACACCATCATGATCACGCTGGCGATCGGCGCGGCATTCTACTACTTCACCAACCAGAACTGGCCGATCTTCGGCGGCCATACCGGCATCAACACCGTCGCCACCCCACATTTTCTGGGCGTCGACTGGCGTTCCGATATTCCGTTTTATTATCTGGCGCTCGGCACAGCTGCGCTGTGCTATTTCGCGGTCCAGTATCTCTCGCGCGCGCCGTTCGGCCTCGCTCTGCAGGGTGTGCGCGACAATCCCCGCCGCATGGCCGCGCTCGGCTTCAATGTCAACGCGCATCGGGTGGCGGCCTATGCCGTCGCGTCTTTCATTGCGGGGCTTGGCGGGGTGCTGCAGGTCTGGAACTACCGGCAGATATCGCCCGGGTCGGTCAGCGTCGGAGCCTGCATCGACATCCTGATCATCGCCGTGGTCGGCGGCATCACGCGGCCGATCGGCCCCTTTATCGGCGCTTTCATCTTCGTCATGCTGCGCACCTTTGCGCTCGACTTCCTCGTCAAGTTCGGGCTCGACGGCAATCGCTTTCGGCTTTTGATCGGCCTTGGCTTCCTCGCCATCGTGTTCTGGTCGTCCGACGGCGTGGTCGGGCTCTGGGAGCAATGGCGCCGCCGCAACACCCACGCCTCGGCCCGGCCGGATGGAAACCGCCATGGATAACGTCGCGCAACACCCGTTCGCGGTCGGCGCCGGCGCCGCGCTGGAGCTGCGCGGCGTGACGCGGATGTTCGGCGCGCTCGCGGCGCTAACGGATGTCACCATCACGGTGCGGCCGGGCGAACGGCGCGCGGTCCTTGGTTCGAACGGCGCCGGCAAGACGACGCTGTTCAACTGCATCACCGGCGATTTTCCGCTCTACTTCCGGCACGATCCGCTTCTTCGGCGAAGACATCACCCATTTCCCGCCCTATGAGCGGATCCGCCGCGGTCTTCGCCGGACCTACCAGATCTCCGCCCTGTTCCCCGGCCTTACGGTCCAGGACAACGTCTATCTTGCCTGCTGCGGCGTTTCGCGCGGCCGCTTTTCGCCGTTACGCCCGGGCGTGGACGACGCCTTGATGCATTCCGCCGACGCGCTGGTGCAGGCGGTGCATCTGACGGCCGTCAGGGAGCAGCGCGTTTCGGAGCTTGCCCACGGGCAGCAGCGCCAGCTCGAGATTGCGCTCGCACTCGCAGGCGCGCCGCGCTTCGTGCTGTTCGACGAGCCCGCCGCAGGGCTCTCGCCGGCCGAGCGGCTCGAGTTGATCCAGATCCTGACCTCGCTGCCCGCGCATATCGGCTACATCATCATCGAGCACGATATGGACGTTGCGCTGCGGGTGGTCGAGAGCGTGACGATGATGCACAACGGGCGCATCTTCAAGGAAGGCCTGCCTCGCGAAATCGAATCCGATCCCGAGGTACAGGAGCTTTATCTCGGAGGCGGCCATGAGTGAGGCCCGCCGCTCCATGCCTGCCCTCGAAGTGAAGGGCCTCGATGTCTACTACGGGCATTCGCACGCGCTGCAGGGTGTCGACATCACACTGCAAAGCGGCGTGTTCTCGGTGGTCGGCCGCAACGGCATGGGCAAGACCACCCTCTGCAAGGCTATCATGGGCCTGGTGCCGACAAGCGGCGGCTCGATCCGCATCCGAGGCGAGGAAATCACCGGGCTGAGCCCGGCCCGGATCGCGCGCATCGGTGTCGGCTACGTTCCACAGGGCCGGCGGCTATGGCGCTCGCTCAGCGTCAACGAGCATCTCGAACTCGCGGCCGGAATGCGGCGCGGTCCATGGACCATCGATCGCATCTACGACACGTTCCCGCGGCTTGGCGAACGCAAGGACCATGGCGGCAGTCAGCTCTCCGGCGGCGAACAGCAGATGCTCGCGATCTCGCGCGCGCTTCTGACCAATCCGCATTTGCTGATCATGGACGAGCCGACCGAAGGACTGGCGCCGGTCATCGTCGCCCAGGTCGAGGAGATGCTGGTACGCCTCGGCGAGGACGGCGACATGTCCGTGCTGGTGATCGAACAGAATATCGGCGTGGCGACGGCGATCTCCAAGAACGTCGCCATCATGGTCAATGGCCGCGTCAACCGTATCATCGAATCGGCGCGGCTTGCCGCCGACCGCGACCTGCAACAGCGCCTCCTTGGCGTCGGGCTCCACGGTGATCTCGGCGTCGACATCGAGACTGGTCCGGCAAGGACGGAAGCCGGCGATGCACCGCAGCCAGCACGCAACAAGGGGCCGGTGCGGATCTTCATCTCCAATCCCGTGCTGCCGACGCGCTGGTCGCAGCCGGTGCCGATCGCGCGCATCGAGGCTGCCGCGCGCACCGTCACGACAGGCGTCACGCGACTTGAGGAAGTCGCTCGACAACGACGCGAACCGGCGACGACGCAGAGTTCCGGACCACCAGTCGTGCTGGTCGTCGGCACGCTCGACACCAAGGGCGCAGAGTTGCGCTTCATTCGCGACATCGTCGCGAAGAGCGGCCTGCGCACCCGCCTGGTCGACGTCTCCACCAGCGGTAAGGCTTCGACCTGTGACGTCTCGGCGCAGGAAATCGCCCTGAACCACGGCCGCGGCGGATCCGGCGTGTTCGGCACCGACCGCGGCGCATCGGTGACGGCCATGGCTGATGCCTTTGTCAATTGGCTGCGCCGACAGGGCAACATCGCCGGCATCATCTCCGCGGGCGGCTCCGGCGGCGCGTCGCTGGTCGCACCGGGCATGCGCGCCCTGCCCATCGGCGTGCCGAAGGTCATCATCTCGTCGGTGGCTTCGGGCGACGTCGGCCCCTATGTCGGACCTTCCGACATCACCATGATGTATTCGGTGACCGACGTGCAGGGCCTCAATTCGATCTCGCGGGTGGTGCTCGCCAACGGCGCCAATGCGCTCGCCGGCATGGTCAAAGCGCGTCTCGACGCGCGCGAATCCCGTCATCCTGATGCAGGTTCAGGCCTTCCGGCGATCGGCATCACCATGTTTGGTGTGACGACGCCGGCGGTGCAAAAGATCGCGGCGGACCTGAACGATGAATTCGAATGCGTCGTCTTCCACGCCACCGGCGTCGGCGGCCGCTCGATGGAAAAGCTGGTCGATTCCGGGCAGTTGGCCGGAATCATCGACCTCACCACCACGGAGGTCTGCGACCTCCTGATGGGCGGCGTGTTTCCGGCCACCGACGACCGCTTCGGCGCGGTGATCCGCAGCCGGGTGCCGTATGTCGGCTCGGTCGGCGCACTCGACATGGTCAATTTCGGTGCGCCCGACACCATTCCCGAACGCTACCGGCAGCGCAGGCTGCACGTCCACAATCCGCAGGTCACGCTGATGCGGACCACACCGGATGAGTGCGAGCGGATTGGAAAATGGATCGGCGAACGGCTCAACCAGATGGACGGTCCGGTGCGTTTCTTCCTTCCCGAAGGCGGTGTCTCTGCGCTCGACGCACCAGGTCAGCCGTTCTGGGACCCAGATGCTGACGCCGCCCTGTTCCGCACGCTGGAGCAAACCGTGCGCCAGACCGGCAATCGCCAGCTCGTTCGCGTCAAGAAGCACATCAATGATCCCGAGTTCGCCGCCGCCATTGTCAGTGCGTTCCGTCCCCTGATGGGGCGTGCTGGCGGGCGGCGGAGAGTGGTGAGGTGACCCATGGCCCGGTTTGAACGCGCGGCACTGCTGAAGAGGTTCCACGAGATGGCGGCCAGGGGCGAGCCAATCGTCGGCGGCGGCGCCGGTACCGGGCTGTCAGCCAAATGCGAGGAAGCCGGCGGCGTCGACCTGATCGTGATCTACAATTCTGGCCGCTACCGCATGGCCGGTCGCGGTTCGCTGGCCGGGATGATGCCCTATGGCGACGCCAACGCGATCGTGCTGGAGATGGCCGGCGAGGTGCTCCCCGTCGTGAGCCGCACGCCGGTGCTCGCCGGCGTCAACGGCACCGATCCGTTCCGCGACATGGACCTCTTCCTCGATCAGTTGAAGGCGCTTGGCTTCTCCGGGGTGCAGAACTTCCCGACGGTTGGCCTGATCGACGGCACCTTCCGCGCCAACCTCGAGGAAACCGGCATGTCCTACGCGCTGGAGATCGACATGATCGCCAAAGCGCGCGAGAAGGACATGTTGACGACCCCCTACGTCTTCAGCGAAGCGGAAGCCGCGGCGATGGCGATCGCCGGCGCCGACATCGTCGTCTGCCATCTCGGCCTCACCACCGGCGGTTCGATCGGCGCCCAGACGGCACTGAAGCTTGAAGACTGCCCGGCACGTATCGACACCTGGGCCGACGCGGCGCTCAGCGTCAATTCGAAAATCCTCGTGCTCGCGCATGGCGGTCCGATTGCGACCCCAGCTGACGCGGATTTCATCATCAGGAATACGAGCAATTGCCATGGCTTCTACGGCGCCTCCTCGATGGAGCGGCTACCGGTGGAACTGGCGCTTACGGATCAGGTACGGAAATTCAAGGCGATCGGCGCGCGCTAAGCGCCGGGACCAAGGGAGGAAAGCATGTCGGGGAATCTGGTCGGTGAATTGATCCTCTGGCTCATTGTCGCGATCGTCGCGATCGTCATTGCCGTGTACATCGTGAACTGGCTCTACCATCGCTCATCGAAGGAAGTTTCCTTCGTTCGCACCGGCTTTCTTGGTGAGCGTGTCGTGATCAACGGCGGCGCCTTCGTACTGCCCTTCATTCACGATTACACGCCGGTCAACATGAATGTGCTGCCGATGGGGGTCGTGCGCTCCAGGCAGGATGCCGTCATCACCCGCGACCGCATGCGCGTCGACATCGAGGCCGACTTCTACGTCCGTGTCCAGGCTACGACGGAAGCCGTCTCGATCGCCGCATCGACGCTTGGACGCCGTACCATGGAGCCGGAACAACTCCACGCCCTGCTTTCCGGCAAGTTCGTCTCAGCCATCCGCTCCGTCGCCTCGGAAATGACGATGGAACAGATGCACGAGCAGCGCGGCGAATATGTCGCACGCGTCAAGGCCAGCGCCGCCGAGGCGCTGGCGCAGAACGGGCTCGAGCTCGAATCAGTCGCCATCACGGACCTCGACCAGACTGACCTTGAACACTTCAATCCTTCGAACCGCTTCGATGCCGAAGGTCTGACCCGCCTGATGGAGGAGATCGAGGCCAGGCGCAAACTCCGCAACGACATCGAGCAGGATTCGATGATCCGGATCCGCACCCGCAACCTCGAGGCTGAACGGCAGGCGCTCGATATCGAACGCGAGAGCGAGACCGCCCGCCTCGAGCAGGAGCGTGACATCGAGATGCGCCGCGCCCTGCAACGCACCGAAGTCGCCCGCGAGCGTGCTTTGCGCGAAACCGAAACCGAACAGGTCCAGATCGCGGCCCGCGAGACGATCGAGAAGGCACGAATTTCCAACGAACAGACAATCGCCGAAGCCCGCATCGCATCGGAGCGCGAGACACGGCACAGGGAAATAGAACGTACCCGCGCAGTGGAAGAAAAGGAGCTCGTGGCCCGCGAAGAGATCGAAAAGGCGCGCATCTCCAACCAGCGTGCAGTCGATACCGCTCGCATTGCGTCGGAGCGCGAGGTGCGCCAGCGCGAGATCGAGCGGATGCGGACGGTTGAAGAAGCCGAGATCGCGGCACGCGAATCGATCGAGAAGGCGCGCATCCTTCAGGACCGCGTCATTACCGATGCGCGCATCGCCAACGAGGAAGATACCCGCCGGCGCGAGATCGAACGCACCCGCGCGATCGACGAAGCCGAGATCGCGGCGCGCGAGTCGACCGAGAAGGCCCGTATCACGCAAACCATGACCGTCAATGTCGAGCGCATCAGCTCCGACGAGCGCACGCGTGCGCTCGAAATCCAGCAGGTGCGCGCCATCCAGGAGGCGGAAATCGAGGCGCAGCAGGCGGTCGAGACCGCAAGAATCGCCCGCGAACGCACGCTGGCGGCCGAACGCATCGGGTCCGAGCACACCACGCGCAAACTCGAGATCGAGCGCAACCAGGCCGTCGAGATTGCCGGCATCGCAGCGCGCGAGGCCACCGAAGCCTCAAGGATCGCCCAGGAAGAGCGCGTTCGCGCGCTCGAGATCATGCGCAACCGGACGGTTGAGGAAGCCGACATTGCTTCACGCGAAGCGATCGAAGCGGCCCGGATTGCGCAGGAGAAGACGGTTGCGGCCCAACGCATCCGCGCCGAACAGGAGACCCGCGGGCTCGAGATCGACCGTACCGAGGCGATCGAGGCGGCGGAGCTGAAGCGCCGCGACGCGATCGAACGGCAGCGTATCGACGTCGAACTTGCGCTCGAGAGCGAACGCATCGCCTCCTCCCGGACCCGCGAGGTGCTCAATATCGACCACAAGAAGGTGATCGAGATCGCGGACGAGGAACGTGTGATCGCGCTTGCCGCCAAGCGATCGGAGCGGATCGATGCCGACCGGCAGGTCAAACAGGCCGAGATCGTTGCCCGCAAGGAGGTCGACACCACTGACGTCTCGCGCGAGCAGGCGCTGGAGGCGGCGCGGATCGAGCGCCGTCGCGCCATCGAACAGCTCGAAGTCGCCCGCACCCAGTCGCTTCAGGAAGCCGAGATCGCCTCGCGCGAGGAGGTGGAGCGCGCCCGCATCGCCTCCGACCGCGGCCTCGATGAGGCTCGGGTCGGCCGCGAACGCGAACTGCGCAAGCTCGAGATCAACCGCGAAAAGGACGTCGAGACGGCGCTGATGGAAAAGGCGATCAGTCTTCACCAGAAATCGCTGGAGGAATCCGCAGCCAAGGCCGCGGCCGAAAATGCCCGGGTGCACGCCACCGAAGCGACCGAACGCGTCGTGACCGCACGCGAGAGCGAAATCGCAAAGCGGCGCAAGACCGTGGAAATATTGATTGCCGAGAAACAGGCCGAAGAGACACGGATCGGCGCTGAGGCCGAGCGCATCCGCGCCGCCGTCGAGGCCGAGGCGCAGCGCCTGCTCAACGAAGCGGAGAACGTTCTCACCGACGAGGCGCGCTACTCGCTGTTCCGCCGCAAAGCTGCTCGACCGGATCGAAGGCATCGTGCGCGAAAGTGTCAAGCCGATGGAAAAGATCGAGGGTATCCGCATCCTCCAGGTGGACGGACTCAATGGCGGCGGCAACGGCGCTGGCAATGGTCGCAGCGCCACCGACGAGGTCATCGATTTCGGCGTTGCGCTACCGTGTGCAGGCGCCGTTGATCGACTCGCTCCTCGCCGACATCGGCGTCGAGGGCGGCAGCCTGGCCAGGATGCCCGGCCTGATGCGGGAGGCGCGAGACATGCAGGGCATCCGCGAATCGACAACGCGGAAGGGCGGAGAAGGCAAGCCCGCCGCGCCGGCATCGAGTCCACCCGCCGCCAGTGAGCCGCGGGCCGAGCGCACGCCGCGCAAGAAGGAGTAAGCGCCCACCATGGCAAGGGTCTACGTCTCAACCGTCGTCAATGCCCGCAATGATCGCGTCTGGGCACGCGTGCGCGATTTCAACGGCCTGCCGAATTGGCATCCCGCGATTGCGGAAAGCCGCATCGAGGGCGGCGAGCCCGCCGACAAGATCGGCTGCGTGCGCGACTTCCGACTCCGTAACGGGGATCGCATCCGCGAAAAGCTGCTCGGGCTGTCCGACTACGACATGTTCTGCACCTACTCGATCCTGGAGTCGCCGATGGGGGTGGAGAACTATGTTGCCACGCTGCGATTGACGCCGGTCACCGATGGCGACCAGACCTTCGCCGAATGGACGGCCGAGTTCGACTGCGCACCCGAACGCGAAACCGAACTCGTCAACAACATCGGTGGCGGCGTGTTCCAGGGCGGTTTCGACGCGCTGAAACGCGCTTTTGGGGGGTAACGTGCCGCATATCGTCAAAAGCACCATCCTCAATGCCCCCACCGGCGCTGTGTGGAATGTGCTGCGCGACTTCAACGGGCACGACCGTTGGCATCCGGCGGTCGCGTCTAGCACCATCGAGCGTACCCAGGCCGCCGACAAGATCGGCTGCGTCCGCCGCTTCAAGCTCAAGGACGGTTCGGAATTGCGCGAGCAATTGCTCGCACTTTCCGATCTCGAGCAGACTTTCAGCTATTGCCTGCTCGATACGCCGATTCCGATGTTCAACTACGTGGCGCATGTCCGCCTGCTCCCGGTCACCGATGGTGACCGCACCTTCTGGCAATGGGAATCGCGTTTCACCACGCGGCCCGAAGACCGCGATGGCATCACGCAGATGGTGGCGGAGCAGATCTACCAGGCGGGGTTCGAGGCCGTTCGCCATTATTTGAAGGAGGCCGCATGAGCGCGGCGGAAAACCCATGCCCGTCACGGTAAGGACGTTTGCGAATTCCGGCGAGGCTGCGGCGGCGTTGTCGTCCGATCGTAGCACGCGTTATCTCGGCGGCGGCACGCTGGTGATGCGCGCGTTGAACGAGGGCGACATCTCGATTTCGACTGTCATTCGGGCCAGCGACCCGGCGCTGACGCGGATCGACGCAACGGGATCGCGGGTCACGATCGGCGCCGGCGTGACTTTTGCGCGCATCCTCATCGAGCGCGATCTTGCCTTCCTGCATGCCCCTGCCCGCTCGATCGGCGGACCGGCGGTGCGAAATATGGGCACCGTGGGCGGCAATTTGTTCGCCCCCAGTCCGTATGGGGATTTCACGGTTGCTATGCTCGCGCTCGACGCGGTGATTTCCGTGCAAGGTGGGCTCGGCAGCCGCGACGTGCCAATCGAGGAGTTCCTGCAATCGCGCGAGCGGCAGCCCGGCACCCTCGTGCTTTCGATCTCATGCCAGAAGCCCATCAGCGCCGAGGCGTTCCGTTACCGCAAGATCGCCCGCATCAAGCCGAAAGGCGGCTCGGTCATCACGCTTGCCGCGCACCTGCCAGTCAGCAGCGGCCGCGTCGTCGGCGCCCGCATTGCGCTCGGCTCGATGGCGCCGACGCAAATTCGCGCCCGTGCTGCCGAACGCGCCCTGGAGGGACGCCCGCTCGATAGATCGACGATTGACGCCGCCGCGGCGGCGGTCGCTGAAGGAACTTCTCCAGGCGACAACGCGCTCGCCAGCGCCTGGTACCGTCGCGAGATCGTCGGCGTTCACCTGCGACGTTTGTTGTCCGGTCAGGAATAGGATCGACATGGCCAAGACCGCTTTGCAATTTCGTCACAACGGCCGCGATGTCGCCATCTTTGTCGATGGCGGCACCAATCTGTTAGTCGCGCTGCGCGAAGTGATCGGCGACATGACGCCGAAATTCGGCTGCGGCCAGGGCGGCTGCGGTGCGTGCAGCGTGTTGATCGACAGTGAACTCCATCTCTCCTGCCTGACGCTCGCCGAAACCGTGGCCGGACGGTCCGTGGAAACGCTTGACGGGATCAAGAACGGACCCGAGCTGCACCCGCTACAGCGCGCTTTTGCCGATAATTTTGCCGCGCAGTGCGGCTACTGCACGCCGGGGATGCTGATGGCCGCCAAGGCGTTGCTCGACCGCAACCCGTCGCCGAGCCGTGCCGAGGTCGTCGAGGCGATCTCGGGGAATATCTGCCGTTGCACCGGCTACGAACCCATCATCAATGCCGTGCTCGCCGCCGCTTCGGGCGGCCGCGCACGCGCCTGAAGGATTTGCCATGCTGGAACTGCGCAAGGACATCTTCGCCGACGAGCGCGACGACAATCTGAAGGAGATCGGCAAGGGAACGCAGCGCCAGGACATGCTTGGGCATGTCACGGGTACTTCGCCCTATTTCGACGACCACAAGCTCCAGGGCATGCTGCACCTGAAAGTGGTCCGCAGCACGCATTCCCATGCGCGCCTGCGCCGCATCGACACCAGCGAAGCGGAGCGTTCGGCGGGCGTGCGCCGGATCATCCGCGGAGCCGATGTGCCGCGCAACCTCAACACCCTGCTCAGCCTGATCAACTTCGGCAAGGACGATGAGCCGTCGCTCGCGGTCGACAAGGTACGCTACAAGGGCGAGCCGATCGTCGCTGTCGTCGCGGACAGTCCGCGCGAGGCCTATGAGGCGATCGCGAAAGTGCGGATCGACTACGAGCCCCTGCCCGCGGTGTTCGACGTCGAGGACGCCCTGAAACCAGGCGCGACCGTGGTCAACGATACCTATCCGAAGAACGCGTTTATCTATCACGACATCTACGATCACCAGAAGCTGCGCTTCGGCGACGCCGATGCCGGCCTGGCCGCGGCCGACCATGTGCTGGAGCAGCGCTACCAGATGTCGCCGATCGAGCACGCGCCGACCGAAACCAATGGTTCGATCGCGGCGCCCGACACCAATGGACGATACATCGTCTATACCTCGACGCAGGCGCTGTTCTTCTCGCTCGACACCTGCGCCAAGATCCTGGATGTGCCTTCCAACACCTTCCACTTCATCGGAGGCACCGTAGGCGGCGGCTTTGGCGGCAAGGTGGATACGCTCACCGAGCCGCTCTGCATCCTCGGCGCCATGCTGACCGGACGCCCGGTACGCTATTCGTTCGGGCGCGAGGAAGAGATGCAGTACGGTCCGCCGCGGGGCGCGGAACGCATCTACATCAAGGATGGCGTGATGCGCGACGGCCGCGTCGTCGCGCGCAAGATCCGCGCCTATTTCGACAGCGGCGCCTATACCAGGCTCTCGAGCTATGCCGCCGTGAAATGCGCGGCGCATCTGCCCGGCCCCTACACGATCCCCAACGTCTATGGCGACGTCTATTGCGTGTTCACCAACCGCACACCGGCGACCGCCATGCGCGGCTTCGGCGTCACGGCGATGGATTTTGCGATCGAATGCCAGATGGACAAGCTCGCGCATCTGGTCGGCATGGACCCGATGGAGTTTCGTATCCTCAATGCCTACCGCGACGGCGATATGAAGGCGCACCGGCGCGAGGCCAAGAACACCGCCCTGATCGAATGCGTCCAGGTCGCCGCGGAAAAGGCCAAATGGCCGATCCGCGAGGAGTTCAAGCGCATGTCGTCGCGCAAGGATGGCGGTGGCGCCCGAGCTACGGTCCCGCCGACACCGCGTGAATCGCATGCAACCCCCGTTGCGGCGTCCCAGCAACGCACGGCGTACGATCGCTTGCCGGCAGCCGGGCGTGAGCCGCCGCCCCCAGCTCCGCCGCCGACATCTCCGCCCTCGCCCCCACGGCCGCAGGCGCCGTCGCACGGCGCCACCCGCTTCTCTTCCGTCTTCACCAGGAGGCGCTGACCATGGCAACGCATCGCGGACGCGGCATTGCGTCGGTCAACTATCCCATCGGCATGAATCTCGGCGGCGACCCTAGCCAGGCGCTGGTTCATTCCAATCCCAGCGGCAAGTTCACGGTGGCGCTGTCATCGATCGATCTCGGCCAGGGCATGAAGTCGGTGACCCGGCAAATCTGCGCGGAGACACTCGGCGTGCCGGTCGAGGACGTCTATGTCGACACCGCCGATTCCGACACCGGGCCGCACTGCATGGGATCCTTCGCCTCGCGCGGCACCCACCGGGTCGGCAACGCCGTGATGGCCGCAGCGCGGGAGGCGCGCGGCGTGATGATGGAGGCGGCCGCCGAGGAACTGGAAGTCAACGCGGCCGATCTCGAGACCGACGGCCGCGGAAACATCCATGTCAAGGGCGCCCCACACCGCTCGATCTCGACCAAGGACGTCGCGATCGCCGCGCAGTTCAAGCAGGGCAAGACGATCTCGGGACGGGGCATTTTCCTGGTCCCACTCTCCGATGTCGACCCCGAAACCGGCGAGATGTCGCCCGCGACCTGCTACGCCCATGCCTGCCTGGTTGCCGAGGTCGAAGTCGATGACGAGACCGGCGAAGTGGCCATGGTGCGGATGGACAGCGCCTACGAACTGGGCCGCGCACTCAATCCCCGGCTGGTCGAGCAGCAGCTCGTCGGTGGCGCCTGGATGGGGATTAGCCACGCGCTTTATGAGACGCCGGAGCCCTATTATCCCGACCCCAGCCACGGGCCGCGCGACTTCGTCGAATATCTAATGCCGGGCCCCGGCGACATCTGCCCGCACGACATCGCGGTGCTGGAACGCCCCGCCCCCGATGGCCCGTTCGGCGCCAAGGGACCGGGCGAAATGTGCGCCAACCCCGTGCTACCGGCGGTGGCGAATGCGATCTTCAACGCCGTCGGTGTGCGGATCGATGATTTGCCGATCACGCCGGAAAAGGTTTTGCGGGCGATCAAGGCTCAGGGCGGCGCGCGGCCGCAGACGCGACGGTAAGGCTGACGTATGCCCGTTCGCAGCAACATCGTCGGTATCGACAGCCCGGAAGCGCTCGAAAAGGCGCTACGGGCAGCCTATTACCTTGCGGACGACGGCATTGCGACCGCATCCTATCTCGCGCTCGCGCTCGGCAAACCATTGTTGCTGGAAGGAGCGCCTGGCGTCGGCAAGACCGAAGCCGCCAAGGCCATTGCCGCCGTGCTCGGCCGCAAGCTGATCCGGCTGCAATGCTACGAGGGTATCGACGCCTCAGCCGCGCTCTACGAGTGGAATTATCCGCGCCAGATGCTGGCGATCCGTCAGGCCGGCGAAGAGAGCATCGACATCTATGGCGAGGCTTTCCTGATCGAACGACCGATGCTCGCGGCGCTCCGCGCGCCGGATTCGACGGTGCTGCTGATCGACGAAATCGACCGCGCCGACCAGGAGTTTGAAGCCTTCCTGCTCGAATTCCTCTCCGACTTCCAGATTTCGATTCCCGAGCGCGGCACGCTGCGCGCCGCCGAACATCCGGTCGTCGTTCTGACATCGAACCGGACGCGCGATCTGCACGAAGCGCTGCGGCGCCGCTGCGTATATCACTGGATCGACTATCCGACCGAAGAACGCGAAGCGCGCATTGTCATGATGCGGGCGTCCAGCGTCGCCGAATCGACCGCACGCGCGGTCGTCGCCGCCGTCGGCAAACTGCGGCGGGAACCGCTCAGCAAGGCGCCTGGGGTCGCCGAGGCGGTCGACTGGGCAGAAGCCGCAACCCTGCTGCACAAAGGCGGCGCACGCTGGCCGGATGCGTTCAAGCGATCGATTGGTGTAGCCCTGAAGGATGAGGAGGATCTCCACTACATCTCCCCCCGGCTTGACGCGCTGATTGCGGAGGCGGCGGCGTGAGCGACGAATTGACACTTCCGCGTGCAGTCCGGGTGTTCGTTTCCTTTGTCGCGCTGCTGCGTGCCAATGGATTTGCCATAGCACCGGAGCAAACCACCGCATTCCTTGCAGCCATCGAATTGCTCGGGCCGCAGCAGCCTGGAACACATCCGCAAGGCCGGGCTTGCGACGCTTGCGCCACCACCGGAGCGGCGCGCGACCTATGACCGGCTGTTCGACCTCCATTTCCGCGGCAGCGAGGCAATCGAACAGGCTGATGGTGAAGACGAAGAGGTCGTTCGCTTGCAGGAGGAAGGCCGCGGCGAGGACGAGCCGCTGCTAGCCGATGAGGCCAATGAATCCGGCCTGGCCGCGGCGCGAGCGGAAGCCCTGGTCGAGCGCCGCTTTGCGCGGGATACGACCGGCGATGCGTTGCTCCGGCTGTCACGCGAGGCGGCGGCCCGGCTGCCGCGACGGCGCGGTCACCGGCGCCGGCGCGCACGTCGCGGTCCGTTCGCCGATCTGCGCCGTACCTTGCGCGAGAGCGTGCGCAACGACGGCGAAGTGCTGCGCTTGGGACGCTTGAAACGCCGCCCGCGGCCGCGACGGATTCTGCTGCTGATCGACGTATCCGGCTCGATGAAAACGCGGACTGAGGAAAACATGAAGCTTGCGCATGCGCTTTCGCAAGCGGCGCGCAATGTCGAAGTGTTCACTTTCGGCACACGGCTCACGCGCGTAACCCGCACGTTGCGACTGAAGCGTCGCGAACAGGCGTTGAATGCGGCCGCCCATCTTGTCAGCGACTGGGACGGCGGCACCCGGATCGGCGACGCGCTCCAGGCGTTCCTGGCGGTGCCGCGGTTCGGTAGCTATGCGCGCGGCGCCGCGGTCGTGGTGATCTCCGATGGCCTGGAGCGCGGCGACCCCGCTGCCCTGCGCGACGCGGTAGCAAAATTGTCGCGCCGTGCCTGGCGCGTCAGCTGGCTGACGCCGCTGGCAACCACGCCGGGCTTCCAGCCACAGACTGAGGCGCTGATCGCGATCCGGCGCTTCGTCGACGATCTCGTTGCCGGTGACTCCAGCGATGCTGTGGTCTCGCATCTGCTGTCTCTTGGAAACAGGAGAGCGGCTTGATTGGCATCGTCGACGCCCATCATCATATCTGGCGTCAGGCGGATTTGGCGTGGCTGTCCGGCCCGATGCAACCGCGTATTTTTGGGCCCTATGAGTCGATCCGTCGCGACTATCCGATTGCCGAATATCTCGACGATCTCGCGGGCTCCGGCGTGCTTCGTTCGGTATACGTGCAGACCAACTGGCCCAATGACCGTTTCGAAGATGAGGCGGCATGGGTGCAGCGGACGGCGAATGAACACGGATGGCCGCATGCGCTGGTCGCCTATGCCGATTTCAGCGTTGACGATGTTCGCCCGCAACTCGACCGCCTCGCACGCTACCCACTGGTGCGCGGCGCGCGAATGCAGCTGCACTGGCACGAGAACCCGCTCTATCGTTTCGCTGCCCGCCCCGACCTCTGCGCCGATCCCGCGATCCGGCGCAACGTCAGCCGGCTCGCCGACTACGGCTGGAGCTTTGACCTTCAGGTATTCGCGCCGCAGATGGCGGAGGCCGCGATGCTGGCCGAGTCCTGCCCCAAGGTGACCTTCGTCTTGCAGCATGCAGGGATGTGGGAAGACCCTTCGCCGGAAGGCCGCGCCGACTGGCGCGCCGGCATGGCGCGGCTCGCGCGTTGCCCGAACGTCGTTTCCAAGCTTTCCGGTTTGGGCACCTTTATCCACCGCAACGACACCGCGCACATCGGCGCTGTACTGGACGACACGGTCGCGATCTTCGGTGCCGATCGATGCCTGTTCGGCTCCAATTTTCCGATCGAAAAACTCTGGACCAGCTATCGCGACCTCATTGACGCTTACCGCGCGGCGACTGGGCGCCTTCGCTCCGAAGAGCGTGACGCCATTTTTGCGGCCACCGCCAGGCGCGTTTACCGGCTTGGGCCATGAACAAAAACAGGGATGAACCGGGAATCGGGAGGATTGGATGCCGTTGGAAATCAAGATACTCGACTATGGCGATATCGAACTGGAATCGAGCTTTCTCGTGCTCGGGCGCGATTGCGGCCGCACCCGCCGCGTCCTGACGCTCGGTTTTCTGATCACAGGTGGCCCCTACCCCGTCGTGGTCGACACTGGCTATCGCTCCAACCAGATCATGGAAACGCTGGGTATGCGCGGCCTCCAGTTCCATGAGAACATGATCGAGAACCAGCTCGCACGGCACGGCGTTCGCATGGGCGACGTGCGTTTTGTCTGCCACACCCATCTCCATATCGACCATGCCGGCAAGGACGATCTGTTCCCGATGAATACGACCGTCGTCCTCAACCGCAAGGAGCTGGAATACTCCGTCTCCGGATTGATGCATCCGCAATATCCCGCACCCGACATCAAGCACCTGATCGACCGGCTGCACACCAAGAGCGCATTGCGCTTTCTGGATCTCGAAGTCACCGGGCCGGTCGAACTGATGCCAGGCGTCTATTGCGATGCCGCCAACGCCCATACCGAAGGTTCGATGAACATCCACGTTCACACCGCCGACGGGATCGCGACGATCTGCGGCGACGTGATCTACGATTTCAACGACCAGATCGTGACGCCGTTCAACGAAATCCATGACGCCGAGCCGCGCACCACCGGCAACCACGGCACCAGCAAGCGGGCGGAAAAGGCCGCGATCAAGAAGCTCCTGAGCAGCTCGCGCTATCTGCTGCCGGTGCACGACAGACCGGCCAAGATCGAGGGCGGCAACGTGGTCGGACGACTGCATGACCAGGTCCCCGGCCCCATCGTGCAGAGCTTGCCCCAGCGCAACTGGTTCCCGGCTTGAAACGTAAAGGACACAGCCGATGACGCATGTCACTTTGCGATCCGAGTTCGAAGACCTGATCGACCCCTATGCGCCGGTCGGCCAGACTGGGACCGGTTTTGAATTCACCGAAGGACCGATCTGGCACCCGGTCGATCAGTATCTGCTGTTTTCCGACATGCCCGGCGACGTGCGCCGGCGCTGGGACGCCAGGCGCGGCGTCGTCGAGGTCAAACGTCCGTCGAACAAATGCAACGGCATGACCTACGATGCCGAGCTGAACCTGATCGTCTGCGAGCATGCCACCTCCTCGCTCATTCGCGAGCGGCCAGATGGACGCCGCGAGGTGCTTGCCTCGCATTTCGACAATCAGGAACTTAACAGCCCGAACGACGTCTGCGTCCATTCCAGTGGAGCGATCTACTTCAGCGATCCCTGGTATGGGCGCATGCCGGTTTACGGCGTCGAGCGGCCGCGGCAGCTCGGCTTCCAGGGCGTCTATCGTGTTCCTCCCGGCGGAGGGGCGCCGAAACTCGTGGTCGATCGTCACCTGTTTGATCAGCCGAATGGGCTGTGCTTTTCGCCGGATGAGCGCGTCCTATACGTCAACGATACCGTACAGGCGCTGATCCGGGTCTTCGACGTCAATGCCGATGGTTCCCTCTCCAATCCGCGCGTCTTCGCCAGCGGAATCCGCTCGGAACTCGAGCCCGGGTTGCCTGACGGGATGAAATGCGACCAGCGCGGCAATGTCTGGGTGACGGCGCCTGGCGGCGTCTGGGTCTACTCCCCCGCCGCCGAGTTGCTGGGCAAGGTCCGCCTTCCCGAGATGGTCGCCAATCTCGCCTGGGGCGGCCCCGAATTCCGGACGCTTTACCTGACCGCGACACATTCGGTGTATGCGATTCCGACCAAAGTCGGGCCGCGCCATGAACCCTATATGAGCGCCACGCGTGGCGACGGCGCTACCCGGTCCACGGCGACCGCGCCGAACCTGGCTGATGGCGACATGCAGATCGATCCGAAGCGCTGCGCCATGATCCTGCAGGACCTGCAGAACGACGTGATCATGGACGGCGGCGCCTTCGCCGATTCCGGCGCGCCTGCCCACGCCCGCGAGCAGCGCGTGGTCGACAATGTCCGCCGCCTGGCGGAGGTCGCCCGGTCGCGCGGCGTCGTCATCATCCATGTCTGGTTCATCGTCGAGGCAGGCGCACCCGGCGTCACGCTCAACGCACCGCTGTTCGAAGGACTTGTTGACAGCAAGGCCATGGTGCGCGGCAGCTGGGGCGCGGCTCCGGTCTCGGAACTCGAGCCGCGCCCGGGTGATTTCGTCGTCGAAAAAATGCGCATGAGCGCCTGGGAAGGCACGCGGCTGGAAACCATCCTGAAAGCGACCGGCCGCGACATGATCATCAATACCGGCGCGTGGACCAACATGTCGGTCGAGCACACGGCGCGCACCGGCGCCGACAAGGGATACTTCATGATCGTGCCGGAGGATTGCTGCTCGACGATGAACGCCGACTGGCACAACGCTTCGGTCAACTTCGCGATGCAAAACGTCGCCATCGTGACCAACGCGGATACCGTCATCAAAGCACTGGGATAAGGCGACACGGTGCCAAAACTGTTTCACCTCTCCTGTTCGCCCCGTGCCGATTCGGAATCGGCTGCGGGCGCGCGCGCCTTCCTTGAACGGTTCCGCCAGGCGCGGCCGGACTGGGACATCGACGTGATGAACCTCTGGAAGGATTACCTGCCGGAATTCGAGGGCTACATCCTGGAAGCCAAATATGCTCGCGTAGGCGGGCGCGCCTTCACAGACTCTGCAGCGCGACGCCTTTGCGATTGCCGAACGCATCGCAGTTCGCTTCGCGCTCGCCGAACGTGTACTGATCTCAACCCCGATGTGGAATTTCGGTATCCCCTACAAGCTGAAGCAATGGATCGACGTGATCACGCAGCCCGGATTGACGTTTCGCTTTGACCCGGCGCAAGGCTACCAGCCCCTCCTCAAGGACCGGCCGACGATCGTGATCCTCGCCAGCGGCGGCGATTTCGTCACCGGCATGAACCGCGGCCGTATCGACATGGCGACGCCTTATCTGCGCGAGGTGCTCCGCTTCATCGGGATCAGCGACGTGCGTTTCGTGCCCATCGGCCCGACGGCCGGCCCGCCCGAGACGGCCCATGCCGCGCGGCAAAATGCACACCGCCGCCTCAGCGACATCGCTGCGAGGTTCTGATCGTGCCAGGGACCGCGTGAGCAACCTTGCCGACATGGATAACCTGGCGAACGGCCGCTTTGCGCGGACCAGAAGTGACCATTCCATCGCTGGATCCGCCAGTTCGAGCCGATGCTATAGCGATCATTTCGGTCGTTGCGGTTGGGAGGCCAGAAGCGTGTCGATGAAGCGATGCACCTTGAGTGCCTCTTCGCCTGAGATCGCCGGATCGCGGCCGTCACGGATGGCATCGAGAAAATCAGAGATCAGCGCCTGATGGTAGGCGTGCGGGAAAGCCATGGGATCGGCGCCGGTACCCCCGCCGGCGGTGGCATCGCCGGCTTCAAGCACCTCGCCGGAGTGGAACGCGACCTTCAGCAAGGTGCCGTCGAGAACGGCGACGCCGGCCTCGCCGATCAGTTCGATGCGTTCCGGCAGACCGGGAAAGGCACATGTCGTGGCGCTGACGGTGCCGATGGCACCACTGGCATAGCGGATCGCGGCCACGGCGATGTCTTCGGTCTCCATGCGGTGGATCGGGCTGGTTGCGGCAAAGCCGATGACCTCCCGCGGCACGCCGGCAAAGGACAGCATCAGGTCGAGCGTGTGAATGGCCTGGGTCAGCAGCACGCCGCCGCCGTCGCGCGCGCGCGTGCCGCGTCCGGGCTGGTCATAGTAGGATTGCGGCCGCCAATTGTTGGTGGCGGCGGAGACACCGACGAGCCGCCCGAGGCGACCCTGGTCCAGCACCGCCTTCAAGGCGAGGCAGGCCGGGCGATAGCGGTTCTGCAACACGATGCCGAGCCGGACGCCGGCCACGCGGGTCGCGGCGACGAGTGCTTCCGCACGCTCTGTCGTGATCTCGACCGGCTTTTCCAGCAGAATATGCTTGCCCGCCGCCGCACAGCGGCCGACGAGATCGAGATGGGTATTGGGCGGCGTCAGAATCGAGCACGGCCTCGACCGAGCGATCCTCCAGGATGGTCTCGAACCGCCCGGTGAGCGGAAAATCGAAATTTTGGCCAAACGCTTCCCGTCGCGCCGCTGTCGGGCTGTAGGCGTGGACGACCTCGACCCGATCCGACAGGTCGCGTAGCGCCCGGGCGTGCGGGGTCACGGCCATGCCGAGCCCGATTAACGCGACGCGCTGCTTCGACTTTGTGATTGACGCGCTGTTCATGCTCACTCCTTCAGGCCCGTGCTCGCGACGCCCTGAACAAAATGGCGGCGCAGTAACACGAACAGCGTGACGCTCGGGATCAGTACGACGGACGACGCCGCGCTGAGGCGGCCGACATCCACGGTAAAGCCGGTCTGAAACAGTGCAAGCCCGACCTCAATGGTGTAGGACGTCTTGGTCGAGCTGACAATCAGCGGCCAGGTGAAGGCGGTCCAGGCCTGGAAAAACGCGAGCACGCCAAGCGCTGCAAGCGGCGCGCGCAGCAGCGGCAGCACGATATAGAAGAATACCCAGAATTCGCCGGCGCCATCGATCCGCGCTGCTTCGAGCAGCTCGTCGGGGATCGAATGAATGACGTTCTGCCGGATCAGGAAGATGCCAAAACTCATGACGAGATAGCCGACCAGCAGTCCCCAGACCGAATTCAAGACGCCGAGCGCCTTCACCTGGAAATACAGCGGGATCATGTAGACCTCGAACGGAATGATCGCGGTCGCAAGGATGGTGGCAAAGACGATGGTGAGAATTCTCGAAGAGAACTTGCCCAGGATGTAGCCGGCGATCGCCGACGTCGCCGTGATCGACGCCGTCGACAGGCACGCGAACAGCAGACTGTTCCAGATCCAGATCAAGAGCGGGGTCTCGCTCAAGACGGATTTGAAATTCTCCAGAGTCGGATCGTGTGGAACGATGGTCGGTGGCCAGAGCAGGATTTCCTGCGGCGTCTTGAAGGCGTTGGCGACCAGCAACACCAACGGCAGCAACATCGCCAGACCAACCGCGATCAGGAAAGCGTCGATCGCGAAGTTGGTCAGCCGGACCTTCAGGTGGCGGTTGGGGTCGCCGACCACCTCGTCGCGCGTCGTCTGATGCGGCGTCATGGTCATGCCCGGCCGCCTTTCTCGCGCAACAGGGTGAACTGGATCAGCGTCAGGACCAGTACGATCACCAATAGCACCACAGCTTCGGAAGCGGCGTAGCCGACGCGGTAGTTGCGAAAACTGTTCTCCAGCATATCGAGCACCAGCACCCGCACCTGGCGGCCCGGCGCGCCCTGCACGTCTGACGCGAGGATGAAGGCCTGGGCGTAGACGTTGAATCCGGACACCAGGGTCACGACCGAAACATAGAGGGTGATCGGCTTGAGCAGCGGGATCGACAGGTACCGGAACGATTGCAGGGCCGAGGCGCCGTCAAGGCGCGCCGCCTCGTACAGCGATTGCGGCAGGTTCTTGAATCCGACCAGATAGATGAGTACGGCATAGCCGAGCGCCTGCCACGCACACAGCACGATGATGCAGACCAGCGATAGCGCAGGGTCGAACAGCCATGCCTTCGGTTCGACGCCAAACCAGCCAAGCAAGGCATTGAGCGGCCCGAGCCGCGCATCGAAGATCCATTTCCAGGCCAATGCGGCCGGCACCAGCGATACCACGTGGGGGAGGAAGACCGCAGTTTCATAAAACCCGGCGAAGCGCGACCGTGTACGATGATAGATCAGCGCGGCAAGAAACAGTGCGGTTGGAATCGTGACGATCAACACACCGAAGGCGATGATGGTAGTGTTGAGCAAGGCCTCGCGAAACAACGGATCGCCGATCAGCTCGTCGAAATTGTCGAGACCGATGAACGGCTTGTTCTTCGACAGAATATTCCATCGGTACAGGCTGAGGCGGAGCGTCTCGCCGATCGGATATAGCCTGACCACAGCGTAGATGGCGAGCGTCGGCAGGAGCGCGAGGATCGCAAAGATCCATTTTTTTCGCTCCAGCATCCGGTTCTTACCCCAGAGAGGCGGCGAGCCTCATCCCGACGCGCGCGCAATGGCTAAGCCGTCGCGCGGGAATGAGACCGATATTGCTTCGCAGGCCAGAGACCGTCACTTGCCGAGCAAGCCTTCGCGCTTCAGGATCTCGTTGACTTCGGTCTCGGTTGCCAAAAGATGCGCATCGATCGCCTTGTCGTCGTCGGCGAGCTTGGCGTCGGCGAACGCTGCAACCAGTTTGGCGGCGACCCGGGTGAGGACTTCGTCGCTGACGTCGATCGCCGGCACCGCGAACAAGTCATAACCCTTGGGGTTGTTGACGAAAGCGCCAAAGGCCGGCACCGATGCGGTGATCGCGGAGGTATCGAGGCCCGCACGGTTCGGCAGCCAACCGACGTTCTTCAGCATCCAGAGCTGATTGTCCGGCTCGTCGGCGGCGAGCGCAAAGGCCCAGGCGGCCTCGGCCTCGGCACCCTTCGCGGTGACATAGAGATTGACCGGCACGCTCATCGAGCCGCGCGGCAGCGGCGCGGTCGCGTAGGCCAGGTTCGGCGCCTTCTTGGCGATGTCGCCGATCACCCAGGATTTCGCGGATGAACATCGCGGTCTGACCACGTTCGAAGGCTTCGGCATCCGCCGGCATCTCCGGCGACACGGTTTTGGTTTTGTGGATGTTGACGAGATATTGCTTCAGCGCCTTCCGCCCGGCCTCGTTGGCGAGCGTCGATTTCCATTTGCCGTCGGCCGTTTGGGTAAGGATATTACCGCCGTGCTGGAACAGGTTGATCCAGAATTTCTCGGCGACGCCCTGACCGCCGCCCGACAGACGCAGGCTCCAGCCGGACACGGTGGCCTTGCCCGACGCGTCGCGTTGCGTCAGTTTCTCGGCATAAGTGTTGTACTCGTCCACGGTCGCGGGCGGCTTGGTCAGGCCGGCGGCCTTGAACATATCGAGGTTGTAGAACAGCGACACCTGACCGCGGAACAGCGGCACGCCGTAGACGACGCCGCCGATGCTGGCGCGATCGCGGAAGAAATCGCTGAAGTTCGCAGGGTTGTTGACGAAAGCCGTCACATTGGCCGGCGCCTTCGGCAACAGGTCGTTATTGGCGTAGCGTGCGGCACTGGAGGCGTTTAGTTCGATCACCAGGGCATTGTTGCCGCCGGAGGCGAGCGCGAGCGCGACGCGTTTTTCATGCTCGCGCAGCGGAATAGCCTCGACCGAGACCTCGAGTTTTGGAAATTTTGCCTTCATGCTGTCGGCGACTTGGCGGTAGAACGGCTCCATCTCGGGATAGCCGCTCCACACCGTCAGCTTCTGCGCCTGCGCTGCGCTGATGCCGGCAAGAAGCGCGAGGCCGACGACTGACGCGGCAAGACGGAGCCGGCTTGCGGTCCGGCGATAAATAATACCTCGCGTCTCGAAACAGGTCCTGGCCATGATGATCCCCTTCCCGTGCGGTGGCGAAAATCGCCAGTGTCCGATCTCTACGATCCAATCTCAAATGCCAACTTGCGGTGCAACCGGTTGCGCGTCAAGCTGACGCGCGGCTGTGTGTGGAGTCCAACGATCAACCGGAGCTGCACTTTTCCCCGGCCACATAGGTCTCCCGGATCGTCAGCGACGCGGCGTCCTTCTCCCAGTCGAACAGCATCAGATCGGCCATTTCGCCGACCGCAAGGCGCCCACGGCCACCGACAAAACGGCCGGGATTGACCGTCGCCAAACGAACTCCGTCAGCAAGCGTCAGGTCGGCCATACGGATGGCCAACGCAACATCCTCACAGAGCGGACGGCCCGCGCCGGCCAGATATGGCGATCCCACCACGCTGAGGCGGCCGTCGCTGCCGACCTCGACGCGGCCGCCGATCGGCTGGTCGTAGACGCCCGGCGGCATGCCGGCGAGCGCCGCGGTATCCGAGACGAGATAGGAGCGCTCAAGCCCTTTCGCGCGCAGCATCGCCTTGAACGTATCGGCCGGTAGATGGAAACCGTCGGCGATGAAACCGGCATCGAGCCGATCACAGGCTAACTGCGCCCAGATGAAATTCGGGTGCCGGGGCAACATCGCGGCCGCGCCATTGCCGAGATGGGTCGACAGCCGGGCTCCGGCCGAGACGGCAGCATGGATCTGGTCTGCCGTTGCCGACGTGTGACCGATCGCGACCAGAATGTTCTGGCCAACCAGCGCGCGGATGAAGTTGGCGACCTGATCATAATGCGGCGACAGCGTTATCTTGCCGACCAGATTGCTACTCGCGCGCTGCCATTCAGCGACCTCGTCAAGATCGGGCGGGCGGACATGTTCACGCGGATGCGCGCCGCGCGGGCCGTCCTCGGGCGCGAGATATGGACCCTCGACATGGACGAAAGGGATCATCCGGGCGCAGAGCGGATCCTCTCGCCTGGCTGCGGCGATGGCCGCCAGGGCCGAAAGAAGCGAGGCGCGGGACGCGGTGATCAGCGTGGGCAGATAGGTCGTGACGCCGAGCTCGGTCATCATACGCGTCAGCTCGGCCACCCGCGCTGGCGTCAGCCTGCCGTCATTGAAGTCAAGGCCGCGAAAGCCATTGACCTGCAGATCAATCAGGCCTGCGGCGAGATGAGGACCCGACATTGGCTGCACGTCGATCGGCTCAATCGCCACGATGCGGCCGTCGGCGACAATGACGGAAATCCCCCGCCCGGTACCAACATCGCGGCCGGTAACGCGGGTCGTCGTCATAGACTCAGGCATCGGGATCGGACCCCGCGTCGAGATAGAGCGTGCAGGCGGCATGCTGGCGCAGGATGCTGGCCGGACAGTCGGTGGTGACCGGACCGTGCAGCGCGCTGGTCACGGCCGCGCGCTTGAGCGCTCCCGGTACGACGCAGAACAGTCGATCGGCGCGCAGCAGCCGGGGAATTGTCAGGGTGAGCGCGCGTTCGGGCACCGCCGCAAAATTCGGAAAGCAATCGTCATCGACCTGCTGCTGGCGGCAGACCTCGTCAAGTTCAACGATCTTGACATCGTGCGGATCGGCGAAATCAGCGACCGGCGGATCGTTGAAGGCGATGTGGCCGTTGACGCCGATGCCGAGGCAGACAATGTCAATCGGCGCGGTACCGAGCAACTCGGCATAACGTTCGGCGGCGGCGCGTGGCTCGGGCTCCGGCACGATCGGGTGAACGATGGCGAACGGGACGCGGACGAACAGGTGTTCTCGAAGCCAGCGCGCGAAGCGTTGCGGCGCATCGGCGGCAAGGCCGATATACTCGTCCATGTGGAACGCCGTGACACGGCGCCAATCGATTCCCACCTCGGCGACGAGGGCCTCGATCATCTCGGCCTGACTTGGCGCGGCAGCGAAAATCATCCGCACACCGGCGGCAACGGCGAGCCTCGCGCGGATTTCCGCCGCGATGTCGCCAGCCGCCGCCCGGCCCATGGCGACACGCGTTGCAAAGGAAGAGACACGCAGCCGCTCCACCATCCGATGGCGCGGGGGCTGGAGCGCAGCGCCAACTTGGTCCATCCGGACTTCTCTTCAAGAACGCGAACAGGAAGCTGAGTCGTTGCGATTGCTCGCGGGCACGATGGACGGTACTATTCTCTGCAACCGGTTGCGCGTCAAGACGTTCGATCGACGCGCGAGGAATAGGGGCAGGCGACAGACCCACTGAGAACGCACGGAGCGACGGCTGGCTTGCCAAGCTTCGCGAAGACCAGCGACACTGCGGCGCCGACGTCGCCACGCTCTCCCCAAGCACATCGAGCATTTTGATTTAATGGTTGGGGTCTGGGTGGCGCACCCGCGATGCGCCCTCCCCGTCGCGGTCGCGCTTCGCCAGTGCGCCTCTATTGGAGAAAATGGTCGCTGAATTCAGGCCGCTGCGAGTGCCTGCAAGTCATCACTCCACCAAATGACACGCCACCTGCCGGCCATCCGCGGCGGCCTTCAGCAGCGGCGTCTCCACCTTGCAGCGCTCGAACGCGAACGGACAGCGCGTGTGGAACGCGCAGCCGGACGGCGGATTGATCGGCGAGGGCACGTCGCCCTGCAGCACGATGCGCTCGCGCTTGACGTGCGGGTCGGCGATCGGCGCCGCCGCCATCAGCGCCTGCGTGTAGGGATGCAGCGGCGTCTCGAACAGCGCCTCCTTGTCGGCGATCTCGACGATGCGGCCGAGATACATCACGGCGACGCGATGGCCGATATGCTCGACCACGCCGAGATCGTGCGACACGAACAGATAGGCGAGGCCGAGCTCCTCCTGCAGGTCCATCATCAGGTTGAGCACCTGCGCCTGCACCGAGACGTCGAGCGCCGACACCGGCTCGTCGGCGACGATCAGCGCCGGATTGAGCGCGAGCGCGCGCGCGATGCCGAGGCGCTGGCGCTGTCCGCCGGAGAACTCGAACGGAAAGCGCCGCATCGCGTCGGCGCGCAGTCCGACCTTCTCGAACAGCTCCGCGACGCGCTGCCTCGCGCTCCTTCGGGGCGATGTCGGAATAATTCTCCAGCGGCTCGCTGACGATGCGGCCGGCCGCCATGCGCGGATTGAGCGACGCGTAGGGGTCCTGGAACACCATCTGCATGCGCTTGCGGTGCGGCCGCATCGCGCCGGTGCCGAGATGCGTGATGTCCGCGCCGTCGAGGCGGATCGTGCCGTCGGTCGGCTCGATCAGGCGCAACAGCAGCTTGCCGACCGTCGACTTGCCGCAGCCGGACTCGCCGACGAGGCAGAGCGTCTCGCCCGGCTTGATCGCGAAGCTGACGCCGTCGACCGCCTTCACCGTCGCGGCCGAGCGCGAGAACAGCCCGCGCTGCAGCGCGAAATGCTTCTTCAGGCCCGCGACCTCGATGATCGGCGTCATGCGGCCACCATCGTGGCCGAGCACGCGCTCGGCCTCGTGGCAGGCGACGACGTGGCCGTCGCCGATCGGGCGCAGCTCCGGCGCCTCGACGCGGCAGCGCTCGACCGCGTAGGCGCAGCGCGGCGCGAAGGCGCAGCCTTCGATCGGCTCGCGCAGCGACGGCACGATGCCGGGGATCTCGGCGAGGCGGCGCTTGCGGTTCTTGGCCGCGGAGGCGCGGGATCGAGGCCATCAGGCCGCGCGTATAGGGATGCGCCGGGCGGTCGAACAGCTCGGCGGTCGTGGCTTCCTCGATCTTGCGGCCCGCATACATCACGATCACGCGGCGGCAGGTCTCGGCCACGATGCCGAGATTGTGCGTGATCAGGATCACGGCCGCGCCGGTGCGCCCCTTCAGCTCCAGCATCAGGTCGAGGATCTGCGCCTGGATCGTCACGTCGAGCGCGGTGGTCGGCTCGTCGGCGATCAGCAGCGTCGGATTGCAGGCGAGCGCCATCGCGATCATCACGCGCTGGCGCATGCCGCCGGAGAACTGGTGCGGATAATCGTCGAGGCGGCGCTCGGCGTCGGGGATCTTGACCAGCCGCAGCATCTCGGCGGCGCGCGCGCGCGCCGCGGCGGCGCTCGCGCCGGTGTGGATGCGCACCGACTCGGCGATCTGGTGGCCGACGGTCAGCACCGGATTGAGGCTGGTCATCGGCTCCTGGAAGATCATCGCGATGCGATTGCCGCGCAGCTTGCGCATCTCGGCTTCGTCGAGCGCGACGAGATCGCGGCCCTCGAACGTCACGCTGCCGCCGACGGTGCGCGCGAGCCGCGGCGGCAGCAGCCGCATGATCGAGAGCGCGGTGACGCTCTTGCCGCAGCCGGATTCGCCGACGATGCCGAGCGTCTCGCCGGGGAAGACGTCGAACGACACGCCGTCGACCGCGCGCGTGACGCCGTCGACGGTGAAGAAGTGCGTCTTGAGGTCGCGGACGGCGAGGAGGGGTTGATTCACATCCGCCTCGCAAGGCGCGGATCGAGCCGGTCGCGCAGGCCGTCGCCGAGCAGATTGACGGCGAGCACGACCAGCGCCAGCGCGATGCCGGGCGCGAAGATGGTCCAGGGCGCGCGCGAGAGGAACAGCCGGCTCTGCGCGATCATGTTGCCCCAGGTCGGGATTTCCGGCGGCGTGCCGGCGCCGAGGAACGACAGCGCGGCCTCGATCAGGATCGCGGAGGCGCAGATGTAGGTCGCCTGCACGATCAGCGGCGCGATCGTGCTCGGCAGGATGTGGCGCAGCAGGATCTTCCAGGTCGGCGTGCCGCCGGCGATCGCGGCCTCGACGTAAGGCGCCTCGCGCACGCCGAGCACGACGGCGCGCACCAGGCGCACCACGCGCGGGATTTCCGGGATGGTGATCGCGACGATGACGGTCGAGACGCTCGCGCGCGTCAGCGCGACCAGCGCGATCGCGAGCAGGATGGCCGGGATCGCCATCAGCCCGTCCATCAGCCGCATCACCACCGCGTCGACCTTGCGGAAATAGCCGGCCATCAGCCCGATGAAGAGCCCGACCGTGATCGACACCGCCGCGACCGAGATGCCGACGAACAGCGAGACGCGCGCGCCATAGATGGTGCGGGCGAACACGTCGCGGCCGAGATGGTCGGTGCCGAGCCAGTTCGCGTCGGAGGGCGGGCGCAGCCGCAGCGCCGGATGCATCGTGATGGCGTCGCCGGCGAACAGCGGCGCCACGATCGCGAGCAGCGCGATGATCGCGAGGATCGGCCCGCCCGCCACGATGGTCGGATTGCGCCGCACGAAGCGCCGCAACTGCGGCGCCGCGCGGCGGCGCGGCGCCAGTGCGGTTCTGCGGCGATGGCGCTCAATAGCGTATCCTCGGATCGAGCAGCGTGTAGGAGAGGTCGACGAGCAGATTCACCAGCACGTAGACGCCGGAGAAGATCAGGATCACGCCCTGGATGATCGGGTAGTCGCGCTTGGAGATCGCATCGACCACGAGGCGCCCGACGCCCGGAATGTTGAACACCGTCTCGGTGATGACCACGCCGCCGATCAGCAGCGCGACGCCGATGCCGATCACCGTGACGATCGGCACGCCGGCGTTCTTCAGCGCGTGCTTGAGCAGCATCGAGCGCGTCGCGACGCCCTTGGCCTTGGCGGTGCGGATGTAGTCCTCGGCCAGCACGTCGAGCATCGCGGTGCGGGTGATGCGCGCGATCAGCGCCACATAGGCGAGCCCGAGCGCGATCGAGGGCAGGATCAGCCGCTCGAACCACGGCCCGAGGCCCTGGTCGATCGGCGTGTAGCCCTGCACCGGCAGCCAGCGCAGGTTGATCGAGAACACGTAGATCAGCATGTAGCCGACGACGAAGACCGGCACCGAGAAGCCGATCACCGAGACGACCATCAGCGCGCGGTCGATCCAGCTGCCGACCTTCCAGGCGGCGAGCACGCCGAAGCTGACCGCGAGCGTGACCGCGACGATCAGCGTCGTGAGCGCGAGCGAGAGCGTCGGCTCGATGCGCTGGCTGATCAGCTTGACGCACCGGCTCGTTGGAAAAGATCGAGATGCCGAGATCGCCCTGCAGCACGGCGGTAGCCCAGCGGAAGAACTGCACCGGCAGCGCGATCGTCGAGCCCGAGCTGGTGGCGGATCGCGGCGATCTGCTCGCCGCGTCGCGTTGTCGCCGGCGATGATCGCGGCCGGATCGCCGGGCGAGAGATGCAGCAGCAGGAACACGAACACCGCGACGATGCCCATCACGAGCACCGTCGAGGCGAGGCGGCGGACGATGTAGGCGAGCATCCTACCGTCGGTCTCCTCCATCCCGGCCAGGTCGGGAACGCAGCCGTTGCTCCGGGATCGTGTAAATTCGCATCGAAGGCCTTCAGCGCCGTCGATGCGCTGCACATCATGGCGGGAGCGAGGGTCCGGAGCCCGCGGACGGGTCCCGGAAGCGGAAACGGGCGCGGTCAAAGGACGTCTAGCCCTTCTTCCGTTCCAGAAGCCCACCACTCGGGCATGCCGATCACGCCGGTGACGTTCTTGCGCAGGCGGAGTTGGGAAGAACTGCCCAGAATACAGTGCGGCACGTAATCCCAGCCGTTCTGCTGCATCTCGCGGGCGATCGCCTTGCGCTCGGCGTCGTCGGCGCGGTCGCCCATTTGTTGCGCAGCTCTCCTGCAGCTCGTTGGTCGGCCAGCCGAACCAGGCCTTCTCGCCGTTCGCCGCCTGGCCGGTGAACGCGATCGGATCGGCGAAGCGTTGATGCCGGTCACCGTGGTGGAGAAGATGTTCCAGCCGCCCTCGGTCGGGCGGCTTCTTCACGGCGCGGCGCGTGAGCACGCGCGCCCCAGTCCATCGCGGCGAGATCGACATTGATGCCGGCCTGGCGCAGCCATTGCGCGGCGAACAGGCCGGCCGGGTTGGCAAGATAGTGAGTCGGTCGCCTGCAGCACGACCACCGGCCGGCCGTCATAGCCGGCCTTCTGGAACAGCTCCTTCGCCTTGGCGATGTCCTGGCCCCTGCTTGAACCAGTCGGTGTTCGCGTCGTTCGTCATCGGCGTGCCGCAGCGAAATAGCGAGCCGCAGGCCTGCCACGACTTCGACTGGCCGAAGATCGCGCGCATCACGTCGTCCTGCTTGACGAGATAGAGCATGGCGCGGCGCGCATCCACATTGTTGAACGGCGGATGCAGCGAAGTTGAGCCGCATGAACGCGACGTGGCCGGTCTTGTTGAGCACCTGCACGGTGAGGTTCGGTCCTTCTTCAGGTCGTCGACCAGGTCCTGCGGCGGCACCTCGTAGAAATCGATCTCGCCGGCCTGCAGCGCGCTGAGCGCGGTCTGCTCGTCGGCGATGTTCTCGAAGGTGACGCGATCGAGCTTGACCACCTTGCCGCCGGCCATCGCGGAAGGCGGCTCCGTGCGCGGCACGTAGTTCGGGTTGCGGTCGTAGACGTGGCGGTTGCCCGGCGCGCGTCTCGTCGCGATTGTAGAGGAACGGGCCGGAGCCGATGGTCTCGCGCATCTGCTGGTTCGGGTCGGTCTCGGCGTCCTTCTTGCGCATCATGTAGCAGAGCGAGGTCGAGATCGTGGACAGGCTGTCGATCACCAGCCCATAGGGCTCGCTCAGCACGATGCGGAAGGTCTTGTCGTCGACGACCGGCGTGTCCTTACGCGCGGCATCATGGTCTGGCCGCCGCCGGAGCGCGCCGCCCAGCGGCGCACCGAGGCGACGCAATCCGCAGCCGTCACCGCCGCGCCGTCGGAGAATTTCAGGCCGTCGCGCAGCTCGAACGTGTAGGTGAGCTTGTCGTCCGAGACGCCCCATTTGACGACCATCTGCGGCTGCGGCGTGAAATTGGCGTCGAGCGCCGAACAGCGTGTCGTAGATCATCGCGCCGTGATAGGCGGTGATGTTCGCCGTGGTCCAGATCGGATCGAGCACGCGCAGGTCGGCGTGCATCACGGCGCGGATGGTGCGCGCGCGCAGGCTGCGCCTGTCGCCCTGATGACGGGCGGGGACGGCGGTGAGCGCCGCCGGCGGCGAGGCCGCCCGGACGAATCTGCGGCGTGTCGGCTTCATGGCTTTCTCCTCCGGATTCCGGATGGCCGCGAGCATTCGCTTCATCCGGCCGTGCACGAGATTAGGCCACGGGACGACGGCCCGCAGTCAAATCACACGACCAGCGGCCGGTCGGCTGCGGTCGAGCGGCCAGATCGGGCGCTGCGACCTTGCGACCAGGGCAGCTTGCGGAGTCGCGCGGCAGCGGGCCGTCGCCCTCGGCGTAGATCACCTGCGCGGCGATCTGCGAGAACGACGCGTAGAAATGCTGGTTCGATTTGACCACCAGGATTCTGCTGCTGCGTCGGGTCGATGCCGAAATTGGAGAACAGGTCGAGCCCATCGCCTGCGCGCGGTTCGAGATCAGCACGGCCTCGACGCCGCCCATGCGGATCGACGCGCATCGCCGAGCGGCACGATGCGCCGGCCGAAGGTCTGGTGCGCGTTGCGGACGCAGCGGATCACGTCACCTCGGCGTCGACCGGCGGGCCGGAGGTCGGCGCGGTCTTGCCGCCGAAGCGGAACGGCAGCCTCGCGCCTTCGCCGGCGTCGAAGCGAAGCCGCACCGCGATCGGGTCCCAGATCGGCGCGACCGCCGCGCCCTACGCCGCGCGCGATCAGGCGGTGCAGGAAGGTGGTGTTGTCGGAGGCGCGCCGCCGCCGGCATTGTCGGTGGTATCGGCGATCACGATCGGGCCGCCCGGTGCTGGCCAGCGCGGCGTCGATCGCGCCGTCGACGCGAGTACTCCGGCGGTGCAGCCGGCTCGCGCAACGCGATCAGCTCGCGGCCGAGCTCTGGTCGCCAGCGTGTCGCCATGCGGCTTGGCGTCGTCGGTGAGCACGAGGATGCGCGCGCCGATCTCCGGCACGTCGCCATAGGAAACCAGTGCCCGATCGAGACCGAGAGCACGCCGTTCCTTGCCTTCCAGCGCCATGATGCGGTCGACGAAGCGCATCGGCTGGATCGAGGTCGGAAAGCTCGGATCATGCGGCAGTCGTACACCGACTTCACCGGCTTGATCTCGCGGCGGATGGTGCGCAGCACGAGAGGTCGACCACTTCCTCGCCGCGCTCGACGAAATCCGTGTGCGGATATTCCTTGAACAGCACGATGATGTCGGCGAGCCGCAGCGCTTCTCGGTCAGATGGCAATGCGGATCGAGCTCGACGCCGATCACGCACCTGCGGCCCGACCAGCGCGCGCACGCGCTCGAGGATATCGCCCTCGCAGTCGTCATAGCCGTGCGCCACCATCGCGCCGTGCAGATTGAGCAGCACGCCGTCGACCGGCAACGCGGCCTTCAGTTGGCCGAGGATTTCGTCGCGCATCTGCTCGTAATCGGCCATGGCGCAGGTGCCCGAAGGCTCGGCCCAGAAGCACGAGCCCTCGATCAGCGTGAACCCATCGTGCCTTGCGCGCTGCCGCGCCACGTAGAGCGGCGCCGTGGTGTGCGTCGCGCGGTCGGGATGCTGCCCGGCCGGAAAATAAGCCGACGCCTCGAAATTCGCGCGGGAGGTCGGGATCGGCGAGAAGGTGTTGGTTTCGGTAGCCAGCGACGCGGCGAACAGACGCATGATCTAGAGACCTCCCATTTTTTTGGTGAGCGAGGCCGCCGCTGGCGAAGCAAGTCGCCCAGGGCGTGAAGCCGAGTGACGGCGTGAGAAACGGTGCAGCAAATCCTTGACGCTAACTACCTCGGGGGTCGCGTCGAACTGGCGGAATCCGCGATCAAGAAGCTCAATGCTTTGTACGGATAACGAACAAAACACACAAACCAGATCGCAAACCGGAGCAAAACGTTCCGATTTATGATGGGCTGAAAATACAAGAAACCCTTGATTTTGCGATGGTGGGCGCACCAGGGCTCGAACCTGGGACCCGATGATTAAGAGTCATCTGCTCTACCAACTGAGCTATGCGCCCGGAACCTGGTCCGGATAGGCCTTCGCAAGAGGGCGTCGTTTAGCAAAGCGACCCCCCGATGTCCAGCAAACCGGGAGGAGTTTTCCCGGCCTTTGGCGGGCCCCGGAGAAAGCAAAAAGCCGCTGGATTCCAGCGGCTTCCACCGATGTTGCCGACAGGTTGCCGGAAGTAGCGGTCAGAGCCGCTCAGGCCCCCCTCGGTCCGGGCCGCCGTCACGGTCGTAACGGTTGCGGTCGAAGCCGCGGTCCCGGTCGCCATCGCCGCGATCCCGGTCAAAACCGCGCCGCCGCCAGCCTTCAGCCCCGCCGAACCGGTGCTCCATACGGGTCAGCACGGCAAGCCGGCGCTTCTGGCCGTCATCCAGCGTCTTGTAGAGCGGATCGGCCGCATCGGCGATCTTCTTCATGGCGGCCGCCGAGGTCGCCATGTTGTCGGCGCGCTCGCGCAGGCGGGCCACCGGATCGTCCGGCTTCTGCTGGCTGGCATCGCCCTGGGCTGCGCTCATCCGCGCATTGGCGCGGTCGATCCGCAATTTCGAAAATTCCCGCACTGCGGTCTCAACCGGCGGCCACAATTTTTCCTGCTCTGCGGACAGCTTGAGGCCGGCATGGACCGCGGCGATGCGCGCATCCGCAAAGGCCGCGCGGTCTTCCGGGTTCATCCGCATGTGGCTGTGGGACCAGTGGCGGTGCTGGGCATAGACCGCGGTCGAACCGGCGATGGCGAGCACCGCAACGGCGGCAATGGCGAAATTCCTCATGGCTGGCCTCCAGTGTAAGGTTGCCTGAAGATGGGCCCGCGCCGGCCGGCAATCAACTTAACGATGGGCAAGAGTCCCCTCTCTTACCAAGATGTAATGTGGATGAACCTCTATTCGCGCATGGCTACAGCATGCCGAGCGCGCGCGGCAGCCACAGCGAGATTTCCGGCACGTAGGTGACGATGCCGAGGAAGATCAGCATGGTCAGAAGCCACGGCCACACCGCGATCGTCAGTTCCGTGATGCCCATCTTGGCGATGCCGGAGGCGACATAGAGATTGAGGCCGACCGGCGGATGGCACATGCCGACCTCCATGTTCACCACCATCAGGATGCCGAGATGAACCGGGTGGATGCCGAGCTTGACCGCCACCGGAAACAGGATCGGCGCCATGATCAGCACGATCGAGGACGCCTCCATGACGTTGCCCGCCAGCAGCAGCAGCACGTTCACGATCAGGAGGAAGATGATCCAGTCGACACCGATCGAGGTGATCCATGCGGCGATCTGCTGCGGAATGTTCTCGTTCGCCATCAGGAACGAGAACAGCACCGCATTGGTGATGATGTAGAGGATCATCGCGCTCATGTTGGCGCTTCCGAGCAGCACCCGCGGCACGTCCTTCAGCGACATGTCGCGATAGACGAACACCGCGATGACGAAGGCATAGACCGCGCTGACGGCAGCCGCTTCCGTCGGCGTGAACAGCCCCGCATAGATGCCGCCCAGCACGAGCAGGATCAGCAGCAAGCCCCACATGCATTTGCGGAACGCGACGAAACGCTCGGTCCAGCTGGCGCGCGGCAGCCGCGGGTAATCGAACTTCCAGGCGCGGTAGAATGTCGTCATGCCGAGCAGCGTCGCCAGCATCAGGCCCGGAATCACGCCGGCCATGAACATCTGTCCGACGGACGCCGACGAGATCCGCTGACCGGCCGGATCAATCGCGATGCTGCCGCCGGTCGCCACGCAATAGATCACCATCACGATCGAGGGCGGGATCAGGATGCCGAGCGCGCCCGAAGTCGTGATCACGCCGGCACCGAAGCGTTTCGGGAATCCCTGTTTCACCATCGCCGGCAGCATGATCGAGCCGATCGCGATCACGGTGGCCGGGGAGGAACCGGACACGGCGGCAAACAGCGCGCAGGCCATCACGCCCGCGAGACCGAGCCCGCCATACCAGTGGCCGACCATCGAGGTCGCGAAATTGATCATGCGGCGCGCGACGCCGCCATGGGTCAGGAAATTGCCGGCCAGGATGAAGAACGGGATCGCCATGATCTCGAAACTGTCGATGCCGGTGAAAAGCTTCAGCGCCACCGACTCGGTCGGCACGTTGGTCATCGTGTAAATGAAGGTCAGAACCGTCATGCCGAGCGCGATCGAGATCGGCATGCCGGTCAGCATCAGGGCGATCAGCAGCGTGAAGATGATCAGGCTGGTCATCGGGTCACTCCCGCAGCACCGATACCGGGCTCTTCGACCTCGACGCCCTCGACATGGGCGTGATCGTGGTGCGGCAGTTCACCGGTGCGCCAATAGGCATAGGCGACCTGCAGGAAGCGGAAGCACATCAGGTAGGAGCCCAAGGGAATGCAGAGATAGACGAACCAGCTCGGGATCTCGAGATCGGGCGAGACCTGATCGGTGTGCATCAGCCCGATCACGAATTTCGCGCCCATGGTGCCGATCACCGCGGTGAAGAAGGCGCCGCAGAACAGCCCGAACAGCACGACCGCATTACGCCACGGCGATTTGAGCTGGTTGACCACGACGTCGACGCCGACATGGATGCCGGTGCGCACGCCATAGGCCGCGCCGAACTTGGCCACCCACACGAACATGTAGATGCACAATTCCTGCGCCCAGGACAGATTGATGGGAAACAGGATCGGATACAGGAAGGGAATGCCGACGAGATAACGGTGCATCACCGCGAGAAAGATGATGAACGTCGCGAGCGCCATCAGCGTCGCGATCAGGACTTCCTCAAGCCGATCGAGGATACGAAGCAACATCTATTTCCCCTTGGGCCGGCCTTGTTTCGGCCCGACCCGTGCCATTCCCGCTGCGTCCACCCTGGCCGCAGTCCCCCATGCATTCCCCAGACAATAAAAGAGCTTCCGTGCCGAGGCACGGAAGCCCCTCCCTTGTCGCCTCAGTTGGTCGCGCCCCGCGTCTCCTTGAGGAATTCGTCGATCAAGGGCTGGCCGACGCGCTTTGCCACATCCTGGTAGACCGGATCGAGCGCCTTGCGCATCGCTGAGTCCTGCTCCGGCGTCAGCGCCACGATCTCGCTCTTGCCGGTCTTCTTGATGTCGGCGAGCGCCTCGTCGTTTTCCTTGGCCGACTGGCCGTTGCCGTATTCGGTGGCTTCCTTCATCGCCTTTTCGCATTGCGCGCGGATATCCGCCGGCATGTCGTCCCAGAACTTCTTGTTCACGACCACGACGTAGCCGATATAGCCGTGATTGGTGTTGGTGATGAACTTCTGCACCTCATGCATTTTCTGGGTGTAGATGTTGGACCAGGTGTTTTCCTGACCGTCGACGACGCCGGTCTGCAGCGCCTGATAAACTTCCCCGAATCCCATCACCTGCGGGATCGAACCAAGCGTGCGGAACTGGGCTTCCAGCACCTTGGAGGATTGAATGCGGAACTTCATGCCCTTGTAGTCGGCGGGCGCAACGAGCTTCTTGTTGGCGCTCATCTGCTTGAAGCCGTTGTCCCAATAGGCGAGACCGGTCATGCCCTTGGAATCCAGCAGCTTCAGAAGCTTGGCGCCAAGCGGGCCGTCGGTGACTTTGCGCAGCGTCTTCAGGTCCGGCAGGATGTACGGCAGATCGAACACCTCGAATTCCTTGACGCCGATCGGGCCGAATTTCGAGTTCGACGGCGCCAGCATCTGCACGGCGCCGAGTTGCAGCGCTTCCAGCTCTTCCTTGTCCTTGTAGAGCTGCGAGTTCGGATAGACTTCGACCTTGACCTTGCCGCCGGTATATTTCTCGGCCAGTTCCTTGAATTTTTCGGCCGCCAGGCCCTTCGGCGTGTTGGTTGCCACCACGTGGCTGAACTTGATGACGATCGGCGCCTGTGCCGAGGCTGGTCCCACCAGCGTCAACGCCGCGATCGATGCCGCGGCCAAAATCAGTTTATGCATGTTTCCTCCCACGGAATTCTTGCGGGGCCCCATCCGGCCCCGAAGTTTGTATGCCTGCCGCACCATTACAGAGAAGCCGGCGGGAGCGCCATTGCCCCTTAGAAGGGGCCAACTCCACGGGATTTGCTGCATTGCACAATACGGACATTTGTTTACCGGCGAGGGCGCGATACGGTACCGTATCAAGCGGCAAGCGAACTGGCAATACGGCACCGCGCCGGATACGAAAATGCAATCCCGCGGCGCGATGCGCCCGAGGTTTGCTGGAAATCTCTTCGCCCTCGGTAGTCAGAGGGCGCAGGGAATGCCGGATGCGCGCTGCACCCGCGGTCTCATGCGCAATGTGCACAGAAAGTGCGCGCATGAGCATACAGGGCAGCGGAGAACATCCGACATTCCCTGCGCAATGGCTTTACGGCTTATAACGTGCTCTCCCCGGAGAACGGCTCTTTTGCCTCCGTTGCGCCCTGGGAAGCAGTTGCCTCCAGGTGCATTGACGCCAGCACCGCGACGTCAGGACCACACGTCTTTGCCGTACGCCACACACGCGTTCGTCTAACGCGCGCATCGCGTCCACCGCATCCCACCGCGCGTTTGTGACGTGCGCAACGCCCCTCTTGTCGGGTGAGACGGGGAAATTCTTAGCGCTGATTTGCCCGACAACGAAAGCGGAATATTTTCTCAACAACGGATTGACAGATTTTTGGTGATTTGCCCGTCGGGTTACTTTGTCGCACCCACCGAATGCAGATCGTTGTTGTGCGCGAGGCGACGCAGCTCGACAGGCCGCAGGTGACTTCGGGCGCGGACTCACCGGTGCGAAGCCGTTGCCGCGCGACGCCTGCCCGCCAGTCTGGTTTTGCATAGACAGCCGCCAAACTCCCGTAGAGATTAAGCCAAAGCTTGCGATCGCAACGACTCGAAAGCACGGAGGGGGCACCATGAGTCCCTTGCTCAAAGAGATCCGTCACAACCCCCTGCTCTGGTTGCTGGCCTTTGTGCCCATCCTGTTCGCCGCTCAGAAGCTCAAGCCGGAAGCGCACACGATGCTTTTTGTGCTGTCCGTCCTGGCAGTCGTGCCGCTGGCCGCGTTGCTGAGCCATGCCACCGAATCCGTGGCGGCCAAGACGGGCGATACGGTCGGTGGCTTGCTCAACGCCACGCTCGGAAACCTGACCGAGCTAGTCATCGCGCTAACCGCGTTGCACGCCGGGCAATATACCCTGGTGAAGGCATCCATCGCCGGAGCGATCGTCACCAACACCTTGTTCATGTTGGGCGCGTCGTTCCTCCTCGGCGGACTCAAGCACCGCGTGCAGGAATACAACAGGGTCAGTGCCCGCCTGCAAGCGGGCCTGCTGTTTCTGGCCACGGTCGCGATCCTGATTCCGTCAGCGGTCACGGAAGCCGATTCCGTGGCGGGATCGGCGTTCACCGCGACGCTGAGCGTGGGTCTGTCCGTGCTGCTCATTGCCGCCTACGGGTTGGGCCTGTTGTTCTCACTCAAGACCCATCGCGAATTTTTCGCCGGCGCGGAACACGCGGAGGCCGGCGAAGCGCCGTGGCCGTTAAGCCTGGCTCTGGGCACACTGGCCGGCGTCACGGTCCTGGTCGCACTGGTGAGCGAGGTGTTCGTCGAGTCGGTGCAACAGGCCGCGGTGGCGTTCGGCATGACCCCCGCGTTCGTGGGCTTTATCGTCGTAGCGCTGGTGGGTGGTGCGGCGGAAATGGCTTCGGCGTTTTCCGCTGCCCGCAAGAACCGGCTGGACCTGAGCGTGGGCATCGCGCTGGGGAGCGCATCCCAAATTGCGCTCTTCGTCGCCCCGGTGCTGGTCCTGCTCAGTTATGTCATCGGGCCTACGCCAATGAGCCTCCAGTTCTGGCCGGGCGCCGTCGTCATGATGCTCATCGCCACCATGACCGCTTCCCTGGTGACCAACAGCGGACGCTCGGCGTGGTTCGTCGGGGTGCTGGTGCTGATGGTGTACCTGACTTTCGCCATGACGCTTTACCTGTTGCCGCCCAAATCATCCGGCGAAGGCACCGCGCCGAAAAAGACAACTGAGCGCTCGATCCAGCGCGGACATGACGGGGGCAAGTTCACGTCACTTGGCGCCACCGCGCCGGAGCGATCCGCATGTTGCGCCAATTTCTCGTAAGTATTGCAGTCAGCGCTCGGCAACATTGCGATCCACGCGATCGTTATGGCCGCCGTGTTGTGGGTGGTTCGCATCGCGGATGCGCGCGCCACGTCGCGCCAATCGCTTCGACTGGTCGCTGTCATGATTGCGACCGTATCGGTCCTGATGGCCGCGCATATCGCTGAAGTGGCCGTTTGGGCGTTGGCCTACGGGATAGTCGGGGCAGCGCCGCCTGGCACCGATTTCATCTATTTTGCCTTCGTAAACTATACCACGCTCGGTTACGGCGACGTGACGCCGATTGAGCGTTGGCATTTGCTCGGGCCAATGACGGCGATGAACGGCGTCCTGTTGTTTGGCTGGTCGACCGCCGTCATTTTTTCGGTGCTGCGGAGTACAATGATGACGAACCAGAACAAAGAATGATTGCGCGAGGGGGACGGCAATGAAGCGGCGCGAGTTGGTCGGTCTCATTTGCGGCACCGTTGATTTGCAGCCAGCAATGGTCGCTCAGACCAGGGACAAAATACTGCAACAAGGCATTCTCTGATGCGGCACTGGCCCGTTCATCTTACTCGTGTGGTGGTCGGCATTGAACTCATCGCAATTGGAGTGCTTGCGCTGGCTGCGCCGTTCGCGGTTGGAACCTGGTCCCTGCAATTTCTCGGCCTTCCCATGCTGGCGGTCGTTATGGCCGATCTTTACGCGACCATTACCAGCCCGCTGCTTCGGACGCGCCCGGCTTCATATCTCACCAGCATTCTTGCGACCGCCGCAGCTCTTGTCCTGTATCTTAGTCCGTCCCTTGTCGCTTCCGGTGTTGTCGCGATCTTTCTAATGCTTCTGGTTGCCGATAGCGTCGTGAAGGTTGGCCAAGCGGTCTTCGGGCCTCCGTCGGGTACAACACGAACGGTGGCGATCGTAAACGGCGCATCCAGCATTATCCTGGCTTTCGTCGGCTTTTGGTTATGGAAGAAACTTGGTCTGCAGATTGCGCTCGGGGTAGCGGTCGCCGGATATGCAGCCACGGCAGGATGGCGCCTGCTTCTTGCCCCGACGGGTCAGCGAGAGGATGCCCAAACGTCCGACGCGACCAATGTACACCCCGATAACAGGCTTAACCTCGGCAGCCATGAACTGTTTGCCGGGGGCATCGCATCCCGTGCCGCGAGTGCGCCCGTCGTGGGTCGCGTCGAATTGCAGTGGCTGATGGTCGTGGGCGCGGTGCTGTTTGTCATCCACTTGGCCCGCATGGAATCGAGCGATACCTGGCTCGGTTTGATCTCTCCGGTCGTGGCCACCGCGGGAGATGTCCTCATGGCCGTCCTATTTGGGGCGCTGCTGGTACTACCGCTGCGCCTGAGCTGGCGGTTTCTGACTCGCCCCATCGAGCGAGCCGCATGGCAGCTGCGATTCTCCGGACAGGATGTCAGGTTGCAAGCTTTGCCGCAGCGCCTGGTTCGGGAATGGACTGATGCGCGGCTGTCGTTCGCAGCTTCACTGCGCGACGCGCGAAGTTCGCTTTCGTCCGCCGTGGGGCTGGCGATCCGCCTTGGCTTGCCGCTCACCGTGCTGTTCGTCGCCGTCAACACGATCTGGGGCTTCACCTGGTACTTTAATACGGAAAGTTGGGCGAGTGCCTTCTATCAGAAGATGGCTGAACTGCGTGTCGACACATGGCGTGCCGGCATGGTTGACGGTGTCATGTCGACCTATGGCGGGAAAGTCGAAAGGCTGTTTCGGGTGGGTCCGCCGGGAATCGACGATCAGGATTTCAGCTGCCTGCGGAACAATTCTCAGAGATTCTCGAAGCGGCTTGCCGCGAGCAATCTTGCGTTTCGGCAACTTGATATTCCCCCGGGGCACTTTCTTGTAGGGAATACTTGAGAGCAGGTGCGCGATGATATTGAGTCGCGCCTGCCTCTTGTTGTCGGATCGCGCAATAAACCATGGCGCCCACGCGGTGTCGGTCGCCTGGAACATGTCGTCACGACATCGCGTGTAATCATCCCACCGCGTATAGGAATCCAGATCCATCTGGGACAGCTTCCAGATTTTTCGCTTGTCGTCGATTCGCTCGGTGAGCCGGTTGGTCTGCTCGTCCGGACTCACCTCGAGCCAGTACTTGAGAAGTATGATTCCCGATTCGACCATGGCCTTTTCGACCCCAGGGACCACCCTCAGGAAACCCTTGGCCTGATCCTCCGTGCAAAAGCCCATGACCCGTTCGACCCCGGCGCGATTGTACCAACTGCGGTCGAAGATCACGATCTCTCCTCCGGAAGGAAGATGCCGCAAGTATCGCTGAACATACATTTGCGACTTCTCGCGTTCCGTCGGGGCTGCCAAGGCAATGACGCGGAAAACGCGCGGGCTCACTCTTTCGGTCATGGCCTTGATGACACCACCCTTGCCGGCGCCATCGCGTCCCTCGAAGACCACGCATACCTTCTTGCCTTCGTGCTTCACCCATTCCTGAAGCTTGACGAGTTCCTCGTGTAGCTTGCGCAACTTCCGATCGTATTCCTTGCGTTTAAGCCCCGCAGCGTTGGTCTTCTCGCTCTTGCGAGTCTTGTTGGCTACCTGATTCATACTTCACTCTCCTCCGCAACTGTCGGCGCTTCGTATCGCCTCAAGTAAGAATGAAGCCGATATCTCCCGGAAGGCCAGCCGGCCAATCCACGATCATGGCCTTCAGGCCGCACCATCCGGAAAAGCGAAGCATCAATTTCTGTAAATAGGAAGTCATTTGCCCGTCGGGCAGTTTCATTGATTATGCACGATATTTCAGCAGGACGAACAGGAATCGAGATTTTCCTGAATTTCGATCTTTGTGCATGTCTCACTCCATTGATCGAGAGCAGGATGGTATCCTTTACACATTCGCGGTCATAGCTCTTCACTCAGGGTGGCATGGCGTCATACGAGCAGAAGACGCAACAATCACCGGATTGGGTTTGAGGCGAGCGCCGCAACCCTTGCAATCAAAGGGAAACGGACAGGCGTCCGTCGGCACGTCTTCGTATCCCGATATTGCGATGCAGCGTTGCAAGACTGTATCAATGCCGGGCTTCGGCGGCGTCACACTCTTGTCAGAGACAAGGGGCGTGACCACGTTCTGTCCGAGAACAGAATGGCGGAGGATCATGCGATGAATGCCGACGGCCGCCAATCCCATTGGGAGAACGTCTACACCACAAAGGGCGAGACTGAAGTCAGCTGGTTTCAGGAAAGCCCTGCCCCGTCGCTCGCGCTGATCGCGGAGACCGGTGCTGCACCAACATCTGCGATCATCGACATCGGCGGCGGCGCCTCACGTCTGGTCGATCATCTCATCGAACAGGGATTTTGCGATGTCACCGTACTCGATCTGTCCGCCGCGGCGTTGGACACCGCCAGGGCCCGCCTCGGCCAACGCGCGGGCCGCGCGCATTGGCTCGTCGCCGACGCCACGAACTGGCAGCCATCCCGCACCTACGACGTATGGCATGACCGGGCGGCCTTTCATTTTCTCACCGATGCGGGTGACCGCGAGGCCTACATCGCGCGGCTGCGGCAGGGCTTGAAGATCGGCGGCCATGTCATCATGGCGACCTTCGCCCTCGATGGTCCCGAGAAATGCAGCGGCCTGCCGGTCGAGCGTTACGACGTGGCCCGCCTCGGACAAACATTGGGGTCTAAATTCAACCTGCTGCGCAGCCAGAGCGACGACCATGCCACGCCCTGGGGCTCGCAACAGCGCTTCCAGTTCAGCGTCTTTCAGCGCGTGGCGTGATACCACGCGGACCTTCTGGCGATTTAGTGATCGCAGCCGAGGTTTCTATTCCGGCCGGGTTGTGAGAGATTACGGGCCGTGAACATCTCGATGCACCTTGGCCGCCTGCTGGCGATCCTTTTGATCGCAGGGCTTGTATTTGCGCCGTTTTCCCCGCGGGCGAACGCGGCCGAAGCCGCGCCGATGGCGGCGGCGGAAATGTCCACCGAGATGCCGTGCTGCCCGGACAACCCGGCGCCCGTGGATTGCGACCAGTGCCCGCTGATGGCGATCTGCATGGTCAAGAATTTCCAGGAGCCGTCCTCGGCCGGGGTGATTGAAATCCGGCCGGTTACAGTCAGGCTAATGGCTCCCCGCAGCGACCCCGCGGCGGACGGCCTGAATTACCTGCCGCCTCCAAGGCCTCCCCGCTCGCTGGTCCGTTCGGCTTAACGCCTGATGTCGCGTGGCGCTTCAACGCGCCCGTCGTCCATGCCGCGTTTTCGGCAGACCTAGCGATCCGAGGATTCCGATATGAAGACGAGAGTGTTTTCGCGCCCTGTCCGGGGTGCGCTTGCAGGCGTGGCGATGATCGGCATCGCCGGCTTCGCGGCCGCGCAAATGAACGATCACAAGGACCACCCGGCGGCTGCGACCCACGCCGCCCCGGCCGATCGCAAAATCAAGTACTACCGCAACCCGATGGGGCTGCCGGACACCTCACCTGTGCCCAAACAGGATTCCATGGGGATGGATTACATCCCGGTCTATGAGGGCGAGGACAGCGACGACGGCTCGGTAAAACTGTCGCCGGGGAAAATCCAGCGCACCGGCGTCAAGTCGGAGCCTGCCGCCTCGCGCATCATCCGCGCGATGATCCATGCGCCGGGTGTCATTCAACTCGACGAGCGCCGCATCTCGGTGATCGCCATGCGGTCCGAAAGCTACATCCAGAAGGTCGAGAACGTCACCGTCGGTACCCATGTCGTCAAGGGCCAGCCGTTGATGGAAGTCTACAGTCCGGCGGTATCGTCGGCGGCGGCCGAGTACATCTCGACCATCAACTCCAAGACCACCGCGGGCGATGGGCTCTATGGCCGGGGTTCGCGGCAGCGGCTGATGAATCTCGATGTTCCGGATGCGGCCATCGTGACGATGGAGAAAAGCAGGCAGGTTCCGATCGGGATCGAGTGGACATCGCCGCGCGACGGCGTCGTCCTCGAGCGCAACGCGATCGAGGGAATGCGCGCCCAGCCGGGCGCCGTCCTGTTCAGGATTGCCGATCATGCGCTGGTCTGGGCCGTCATCGACGCAGCGGAGCGCGATCTCGGTGCGCTGGCGGTGGGGCAGCCCGCGACCGTGAAGGCCCGCGGTTTTCCCGGCCGCGAATTCATCGGCAAGATCGACGTCGTCTATCCCGAGATCAACAAGGAGACACGCACCGCGCGGTTGCGGATCGAACTCACCAATCCGGATCTGGCGCTGCTGCACGGCATGTATGTCGATGCGGACATCAGCATCGGCAGCCCGGACCCGGTGCTGACCATTCCCGACAGCGCCGTGATGGACGCCGGCCGGCGTCAGGCGGTGTTCGTCGACAAGGGAGATGGGCGTTTCGAGCCCCGCGAGGTCAAGCTCGGCCAGCGCGGTGACGGCTATGTCGAGGTGCGCCACGGCGTCAGCGAGGGCGAGCCAGTCGTCGTTTCGGCGAACTTCCTGATCGATGCGGAGAGCAATCTGAAGGCCGCGCTGAAAGGCTTCTCGGACGGTGCGCAGCCATGATCGCCCGCCTGATCGCGTGGTCCGCGCGTAATTTGCTGCTGGTGTTGTTCGGCGCGGGTTTTGCCGCCGCGGCCGGCATCTATGCGCTGGTCCACCTGCCGCTCGACGCCATTCCCGATCTCTCCGATACGCAGGTGATCGTCTACACCGAGTACCCCGGGCAGGCGCCACAGGTGATCGAGGACCAGGTCACCTACCCCCTGACCACGGCGATGCTGACGGTGCCGCGCTCCAAGGTGGTGCGCGGGTTCTCGTTCTTCGGCGTCTCGTTCGTCTACGTCATCTTCGAGGACGGCACCGACATCTACTGGGCGCGCTCGCGCGTGCTCGAATTCCTCAACAGCGCCGCCTCCCGCCTGCCCGCGGGCGTGACGCCGACGATGGGACCGGACGCCACCGGCGTCGGCTGGGTCTACCAATACGCCGTGATGTCGAAGGAGCTGAATCTTTCCGACACCCGCGCCATCCAGGACTGGAATCTGAAATTTGCGCTGGCCAAGGCCGAGGGCGTGGCAGAGGTCGCCAGTGTCGGCGGCTTCGTCCGGCAATACAACGTCATCCTCGATCCGCAGCGCATGCGCGATCTCGGCATCACCATGCAGAAGATGCGCGACGCCATTCGCGCCAGCAATGCCGATGTCGGCGGCCGCACCGTCGAACTATCCGAATTCGAACACGTCATTCGCGGCAAGGGCTACATCAAGGGTATCAACGATCTCGGCAATATCGTGCTCAAGAGCAGCGGCGGGACGCCGGTGTTGCTGAAAGATGTTGCCCGCGTCGAACTCGGCCCCGACGAGCGGCGCGGCATCACCGAACTCAACGGCGAAGGCGAAGTCGCCAGCGGCATCGTTCTGCAGCGTTTCGGTGTCAATGCACTCGACGTGATCCGGAACGTCAAGAAGCGGTTTGCCGAGATCGCCAGCAGCCTGCCGAAATCGGTCGAGATCGTCGCGGTCTATGACCGCTCGAACCTGATCAATGCCGCGATCGACACGCTCAAGCGAACGCTGTTCGAGGAAAGCGTCATCGTGGCGCTGGTGTGCATCATCTTCCTGCTGCATGTCCGCAGCGCGCTGGTCGCGATCCTGATGCTGCCGGTCGGCGTGCTGATGGCATTTGCCGCCATGAAGCTGCTCGGTCTCGGCTCCAACATCATGAGCCTCGGCGGCATTGCGATCGCGATCGGCGCCATGGTCGATGCGGCGATCGTCATGATCGAGAACGCACACAAGCACCTCGAGCGGGCCGAGCACGGTCGCTCGCGCATCGACGTGCTGATCGAGGCGGCCTCGCAGGTCGGGCCGGCGCTGTTCTTCAGCCTCTTGATCATCACCGTGTCATTCATGCCGATATTCACGCTGGAATCGCAGGAAGGCCGCTTGTTCAGTCCGCTTGCCTTCACCAAGACGTTTGCGATGGCGGCGGCGGCCTTGCTGTCGGTAACGCTGGTGCCTGCGCTGATGGTGATCTTCGTGCGTGGCAAGATCATTCCGGAGCACAAAAACCCGATCAACCGCCTGCTGATCTTCATCTACCGCCCGGTCATCAAGACCGTGATGCGCGCCAGGATTTTGGTGATCCTGATCGCGGTGGCCGTGCTTGCGATGACCATATGGCCGGCACGGCAGCTTGGCACCGAGTTCATGCCGAACCTCAACGAAGGCACGCTGCTCTACATGCCGACGACGCTGCCGGGCATATCCGTCACCAAGGCCGCCGAATTGCTGCAGACACAGGACCGCATCATCCGGACATTTCCCGAGGTGGAGTCGGTCTATGGCAAGGCCGGCCGGGCCTTGACTGCGACCGACCCGGCGCCATCAGAAATGTTCGAGACCATCATCAATCTCAAGCCGAAGGCGCAGTGGCGGCAGGGCGTGACGGTGGAAAGCCTCACGGCGGAGATGGACCGGGCGCTGCAATTCCCGGGGGTGTCTAACGCATGGACCCAGCCGATCAAGGCGCGGATCGACATGCTGTCGACCGGAATCCGGACGCCGATCGGCGTCAAGGTGATCGGCACCGATCTGGTCGAGATCGACCGGCTGGCCAAGCAGATCGAGCAGGTCCTGAAGGCGGTACCCGGTACCTCGTCGGCCTATGCCGAACGCGGCATCGGCGGTTATTATCTCGACATCACGCCGGATCGCGCTGCGCTGGCGCGCTACGGCATCATGGTGCAGGACGTGCAGGATGTGATCGGGACCGCGCTCGGCGGCCAGACCGTCACCACCACCGTGGAGGGACGCCAGCGCTTTGGCGTCAACATGCGTTACCCGCGCGATTTGCGTGGCGATACGCAATCGATCATCCGCGACGTGCTGGTGCCGATGCCGGGCGGCGGCGCGGTCCCGCTCGGTGAAGTCGCCACCGTCGCACCCACGCGCGGGCCAAGTTCGATCCGCACCGAGAACGGGCAACTCGCGGTCTATATTTATGTCGACGTCCGCGACCGCGACATCGGCGGCTACGTCGCTGACGCGCAGGCCGCCGTCAAGGCCAGCATCGAATTTCCGCCTGGCGCCTACGTGATGTGGAGCGGGAGTTACGAATACCTCGAACGCGCCGCCGCGCGGCTGAAGATCGTCGTCCCGGTGACGCTGCTGATCATCTTCCTGCTGCTCTACCTCAACTTTCGTTCGCTGACCGAAACCATGATCGTGATGCTGTCGCTGCCGTTCGCGCTGGTCGGCGGACTGTGGCTGATGTGGTGGCTCGGCTTCAACCTCTCGGTCGCAGTCGTCGTCGGCTTCATCGCGCTGGCCGGCGTTGCCGCCGAGACCGGCGTCGTGATGCTGATCTATCTCAACCAGGCGTTCGATGAGATGCGCGCGCGGCGAGAGATTCAGGGTCGCGCGCTGACGCGGCAAGACCTTTACGATGCAATCATGGAAGGTGCAGTAGAGCGGGTGCGGCCGAAAGTGATGACGGTCACTGCGATCATGGCGGGCCTGCTGCCGATCATGTGGAGCACCGGCACCGGCTCGGAGATCATGCAGCGCATCGCGGTGCCGATGATCGGCGGCATGATCTCCTCGACACTGCTGACCTTGATTGTGATTCCCGCGATCTACGCGCTGGTCAGGGGCGCACGGCTGGAACAGGACGTCCAGGAACCGGTCGCTGAGTTGCCGTCGGCAAGGTGACCGGGAGTCGGGCAACGGCTCGCGCGAACCCTTGTTGAAAACCGGCTGCCCGTGTCCGGCGGACCTCCGGCTCATGTTACGGTGCCCCTGGACGGCCCTGACGCCGCGCGGCTTCATGGGGTTCATAAGGAGTCAGAATGGCCACTTTCATTGTGCTGAAACGACCCGGGCCGCCCGCACGAGAGGTTTTGGTGAACCTCGATGAAATCCTGATGGTCCAGCCTGGACAGGGTGTCGGCTCGGCCATTCTGTTTGGCCGCGAACACCTCGTAACTTTTGAAGAGGATTTTGCGACCGTGATTCGCCGAATTCAGGCCGGCCCCTTCATTCAACCCGGCCTGGCGACAACGCCGAAATAGCCGATTGCAGGGATCGCGGGTCATTCGTCCGTCTTCAAGCTCGCAACGGCCGACGAAATCATTTCGCGCTGGCGGCATCCTGCGGTTTGGGGGACGCCGCAACCGCGGGGCCGCCGCCGAACAGGCTCGAGAGGCTGCGGCGTGCGCCGGGTGTCGATGCTGACATAGGCGGTCATGCCGGCGCGCAGCGGCGGCTCGCCCGGCTGTTCGATCAGCCGCAGCCGCACCGGCAGGCGCTGCACGACCTTGACCCAGTTGCCCGAGGCGTTTTGCGCCGGCAGGATCGCGAACTCCGCGCCGGTCGCCGGACTGATGCTTTCGACCTCGGCGTCCCAGCTGACGTCGGGGTGCATGTCGAGCACGACCTTTGCCTTCTGTCCCACCGTGACATGGGTGAGATCGGTCTCCTTGAAGTTGGCCTCCAGCCACGGCCTGCGGTCGGTGACCAGCGCAAACAGCGGCGTCTGCGCCTTGACCTGCTCGCCGAGCTGCAGCCTGAAATTGACCACGACGCCGGCCTTCGGCGCCTTGATCTCGGTATAGGCAAGGTCCAGCGCGGCGCGATCGCGCATCGCCAGCTTTTCGCGCACGGCGGCGAACTGCATCGGTCGGCCGGTCGGGCTTGCCGCCGAGCGCAGCTTCGACGCGCGCGATGCGCTGGTGCAGCACCGCGAGCTTGTCCTCGCCTTCCTGCTCCTCGCTGTTGGTCTGCTCGACCTTCTGCGGTCGACGCCACGCCGCGGCCGGACAGTTCGCGCTGGCGCTTCGCCTGGGTCTGCAGATACACCAGCTTGTTCTCCGCCTCCTTGGCTTCGGCCCGGATCTCGTGCAGGCTGGCCTTGAGCTGCTCGACGGCGGCGCGCGCGGAATCGATTTCGGCTTCCGCCTTGGCGAGCGCCAGCTGGTAGGGCGTCGGATCGAGGCGGAGCAGCACGTCGCCGGCGGCAACGGCCGAATGATCGTGGATCCGCACCTCGATGATGCGGCCGGGAACTTCGCTGGCGATCTGGGCGATATCGGCCTTGACGAACGCGTTCTCGGTCGAGATGTGGCGGCCGCCCTGCAGCCAGAACGAACAGCGCGCCCGCCAGCACCAGCACGGGCACGCCGACCAGCGCCAGTTGCTTCATCCGCTTGGTCATGGCGCGGCCCTGCCATTGTGCCGGCCGTTCGCCGCCGATCGTGCCGCGCTTCGCGGCGCGGTCGTCGCCAGCGTCCCGTGCCCCCTCGCCGTCATCCGCCGACACCAGGGTTTTCTTGATGCGCTGCAGCAGAGCTCATCAGCTGCCGGCTTTCCGGCGCCGGAGAGATCGGCGAGCGCGGCGTCGACCGTATCTTCGGCCACGCGCCAGATGCGCTTGTGCACCCGTTCGGCCTCGTCGCGTCAGATACACCCGCTTGACGCGGCGGTCGTCGGCTGCGGTGCGGCGTTCGACCCAGCCATTGGCCACCAGCCGGTCGATCATGCGGCCGGCGGTGGCCTTCTCGACTTCCATCATCTCGGCCAGTTCGGAATGCGACGCGCCGGGACGCCGGTGCAGGCGGGTCAAAACCAGCCATTGCGCCCGCGTGATGCCGAGGCGCCGCACGCGGCGATCGAACTCCGTCCGCAGCAGCCGGGCGACGTCGGAAATCACGACGCCAATATATTCGTCGGTATTTGGCATGGCCGCTTGTTGTAGCCGCAGGAATCGCTAAGCTGAATTAGTAAGCTAGGTTAGTATTTCACCGCCGCTGCCGCAAGGGACATCACCCTGAGCTCCGCCAGCATGGAGGCCGAGGACGCCGCCGGGACCATGTCCGCGGCGCAGCGATATTTGACGCTGATGACCGTCGTGCTCGGCTCCTCGCTGTACGGCACGGCGCTGCTGACGACCTCGACCATCCTGCCGCAGATGCAGGGCGCGCTGTCGGCGACCCAGGACGAGATCGCCTGGGCGATGACCTTCAACATCCTGGCGACCGCGGTGGTGACGCCGATGACGGGCTGGCTGGTGTCGCGCTTCGGCGCCAAACGCGTCATGGTCTGGTCGGTCGCATGCTTCACGCTCGCGACCCTGCTCTGCGGCATGGCGCAATCGCTCGAGATGCTGGTGCTGTGGCGCATCCTGCAGGGCGGCGCGGGCGCGCCGCTGGTGCCGCTGTCGCAGTCGATCCTGTTCGTCACCTTTCCGCGCCGCCAGCATACGATGGTGATGTCGATCTTCGGGATGGCGGTCGCGGTCGCGCCCGTGCTTCGGTCCGGTGTTCGGCGGCTATCTCGCCGAGATGCACAGCTGGCGCTGGTCGTTCTACATGCTGGTGCCGGTCGGCATCTGCGCCACGATCGGCATGGCCTGGACGCTTGCCCGCCGACAAGCGAACTGCACGAAGGTTCGCTTCGACTGGACCGGCTTCATCGCGCTGGCGACCGCGCTTGCCGCCGTCCAGCTCGTGCTGGCGCGCGGCGTCCGGCTCGACTGGTTCGACTCGACCGAGATCGTGATCGAATGCCTGATCGCGGCGCATCGCGTTCTACGTTTTCCTGGTGCACAGCTTCAGCGCGCGCAATCCGTTCGTGAACCTGAAACTGCTGTCCGACCGCAACTATGCGATCGGACTGGCGCTGGTGACGATCTACGGCATGCTGAACTTCACGCCGATGGTGTTGCTGCCGCCGCTGCTGCAGCAGCAGGCCGGCTATCCGGACGCGCTGGTCGGACAGGTGATCGGATGCCGCGGCGTCGGCATGCTGGTCGGCTTCATGATCGCCGGCTTCATGAGCCGGATCGATCCGCGCATCAGCATGGCCTTCGGCTTCGGCCTGCAGACCGTGGCCGGGCTGTGGATGCTGACCTTCGACCTCAACGTCACGATGGAGATCCTGGTCGTCAACAGCGTCATCCAGGGTTTTGCCGTCGGCATCGTCTGGGTGCCGATCACGGCGGTCGCGTTCGGCACGCTGGAGGCCAAACACTATGCGGAAGCGTCCGCGATCTTCCATCTGCTGCGCAACATCGGATCGAGCTTCTTCATCTCGCTGTCGATCGCCGAGATCGTGCGCACCTCCGGCGCCAATTACAGCCGGATGACCGAGATGATCACGCCCTATAACCGCGCGCTGGCCGATGCCGGGCCTGACCGGCGCGTGGAATTTCGACACCGTGCCGGGCCTTGCCAAGGTCGCCAAGGAAATCGCGCGCCAGTCGATGATGATCGGCTATCTGAACGCGTTCACGATGTACACGGTGACGTCGGGGCTGGCGGTCGTGTTCGTCCTGATGGTCCGGGGCCGCCGGGCGGCGTGAACAATCGTCCCGATCGGCCGCGGTATTCCGCACGGGAAGAGGTAGAGAAAGCAATGAGATAACCGGCGAGCAGGACACCGCCGCCGACGTCTTGATGGTTCAGCTTTGGGATGCCTGGCCGTTGGCTCCACAAAACAGAAAGCCCGCCACATTGTCGTAGCAATGGAATGGGTATAAGTACTTAGTTCGATTCACCGGCCCTATCGTTCGACCTTTTGATGCGCTGCAAAAAAGACGGAGCACAACATGCCGATCACGACACTGAAGGTTTTGGCGAGCGTCCTGCAACTGCACGGGCCGGGTGCAACAGTCCAGAGTGATCATCAAGGCATCGACGCGGTGCTGAACGATCTGCGCAACCAGGATGCGCAGGCGACCGAGGTCTATTTCCGGCGCGGGTTTGCCCGGGGTCCCTACTACGGCGGATTCCGCCGGGGTGGATATGGCTACGGTGGCGGCGGATTCCGCCGGGGCGGCTTCATCCGGTACTAGGGTTTAGTTCGTAGTTCCTCGTACCCCTCCCGGTATCGGCATGTCGGCTTACGATCAGGATATTGCCGCGTTCCGCGATCAGCCGATTTCGCAGCTGCTGGTGAAGGTTGCATCGAGATGCAACATCGACTGCGACTATTGCTACTGGTTCCGCGACGCCGCGGTCTATAACAAACCCAAGCTGATGAGCGCCGAGGTGCTGCAGCAATTGCTGCAGCGGATCGAGGAGCACATCGTCGCCCATTCGCTGATCGATCTGCCCATCATCCTGCACGGCGGTGAGCCGTTGCTGTGGGGGGTCGAGAATTTCAGGCGCATTGCGGAGGCCTGCGAGGCGATATCCGCCCGGACCGAATGCGACATACCGATCGCGGTGACCACCAACGGCGTCTTGATCGACGATGAATGGCTGGACTGCTTCGAGCGCCACAACATCTCGGTCGCGATCAGCATGGACGGGCCGGCGCATATTCACGACCTGCACCGCAAGACGTTCCAGGGCACCGGCACCCATGCGGCGGCGGAACGGGCCGCGCGCATGCTGATGTCGCGGGACATCGGCGTCAGTGTGCTCGCCGTCTGCAACCCCGCCTTTGAGCCGAAGCAGTATGTCGACTTCTTCGCCTCCTGCGGCGTGACCCATTACGACATCATGATCCCCGACGCCACGGTGGATGAGAGCCCGCCGTCGATCGGCGCGTTCTACAACGGCCTGTTCGGCCAGTGGCTGGAAGCCAACCGCAGCAAGGCAACCGTCAATATCCGCATCGTCAGCGACATGATCGCCGCCCTGCTCGCCAACAACTCACCGACCGAGGGCGTCGGCCACAAGCCGATCGAACTTTGCACCGTCATGACCGACGGTTCGGTGGAGGCCCACGACGTGCTGCGGATCGCCGGCGACGGCTTCACGCAGACCAAGTTCAACCTTTTCGAGCATGCGATCGACGACGTCAGGGGCGAGCCGCGCTGGAAGGCCGCGCGCGACGCCTCGATCAACCTTGCGCCGAAGTGCCGGCAGTGCAAGTTCATGAACGCCTGCGGCGGCGGTTACCTTCCGCACCGTTTTTCCAAGACCAACGGTTACGACAATCCGTCGGTCTATTGCGACGATCTCTATTCGATGTTCGAGAACATGCAGTCCGTACTGGCCGGGCACCTTTACGTCAGCAAGCCCGACGGCGAACGCGTCGACGTCCGGGACGCGCTGGCGGGCGTTTAGCCAGATAGCTCCACCTCACTTCCACCATCGCAAGCCAGACCGACAACGGACCGGGGCGAAAAATGACCCTCGGCGAGGCCCGCGCCTGGCGCGCGATGAGATTGGATTGAATCGTCATCGCACGTTAGCGCCTTGTTCAAGCATGATCTTTTCGGAAAGCCGCTTAACACGTTTCCGGATCATGCTCTAAGGCGCGCTGCGAATGCCGTTACGCTCCGCCTCCGAAATCAGCCGCGCGGCATCGTCAGCCAGTAGAAAGCGTTGGGCGACGAGGTCGTTTGCCGCCTTCCTGAAAGCCGCAACATAGGTCTCTTTGGTCGGATACCGTTCTTCGATCGAGGGACGCGCATCTGCGATCGCGAGGCGTTCCTGTTTGGTCGGCGCAAACGGAATGAAACTGCCGGACAGCGTGCAGAATCCGTCCTCGAAGTAATTCTTGTTGAACAAATTCCAGCCCGTATAGGTCCCGATCGGAACCGCGACGAAGACGTTGCGTATGCCGCCGAGATCATTGCCGTCGGTGTCCACCTGCGCGACCAGATTGCCGTAGCGGCCCGTCGACAGCTTGGGTGGATCGCCGCCAATGATGCCCGATACCTCTGCGGTGTTATAGGCACTGCCATAGTCCTGGACGTGCAACGGATCGTTGTCGGCCGTGAATTTCACGGCCGACCGCGTGACGCCACCATAGCTGTTGGCCGGAATGCGCGGAAAACGCACCTGATCCGGCGCAACCAGATTGCCTGCAGCAATCGTCGGCCGGCTGCTTGGCGGTGGTTCGGTGCCGTCCTTCACCCACGCGGCCAGGTTGGAAAGCAGCGCGCGCATGGTCCAGTTGTGCGGATTCGGATTCGGCTGCTGCTGGCAGGCGAGGAAAGGCTCCTTGGCCGGCAGCGGCAGCTGGGCCTGCGAATGCTGGGTCGAGGCCATGATGTAGCTGCGGACGTTGGCCGGCTCATCGAGGTCCTTGAGCCCGAGCGGATCGGTAAAACCGAGCGACTGGCGCAATTCCCACATCTCCAGCGCGGTGGCGGCATGAACGATCTTCGGACAGGTCGAACTCGCCTGGCAGCGGTCGAGAATACCCTGCGTGCGCCCCGTCAGGGGATCGGTCACGCTGGTATAGGCGAACGGAAACTCGGCGCCCGGGAAAAGATGATCGACCGTATTGGTGGTGGCGCGGCCGGGCTGCCCGAAACGGATGTTGAGCGGCATCAATCCGCCCCCGATGTGGGGCAGCGCTCCTTCGAAGACGATCTTGCCCTGTTCGTCGCGGTTGAAGCCGAGATGGATCAAGGTCCGGATGAACCGCCCGCTCTGGGATGATCCCATCACGACCGCCTTTGCGCCGCCGACATAGGCGGGATTGGCGATGCCGCCGTCATCCTTGTCCTGTGTCTTGAGGAATGCGCCGAGGTCGCGCGCGGCGGCAAAGCCGAGCCCGAGCACTTGCGGATCCTTGGCGCGGTAGATTAACTCGTAGAGGTGGCCCGGCTTGAAACCGGCCTGATAGCAAAGCTTTGTGTCGCTCGCCTCGGCCGGCTTGCCGGCCTCGCACGAGCCGAACGACCATTCGGAGTTCGGGATGGCGATGCGCGGCTCGTTCTCTCGAACGCGCACGGTCAGCGTCGGCAGGAAGCCGTCGGCGAGCGGCGTCTTGTTGTCGGCACTCACGGTCGGGTATGGCTTGCTGGCGGGCGTAAACCAGCCGCTCTGCAGCGCAACAGTCGCTGTCGGAGCGGACACGATCACTTCGTTGCGGACAACGCCGGTGATCGGCGTTCCATTGGCATTGCGGGCAACGGGGACCTGCATGGTCATGCGGTTGTTGCCGGCAGCAACATCCGGCTGCCATCCGAACCAGACGATGGTGTAGCCTTGCTGCTGCATGAAGCCGTCGCCGGCCTCGGTAAGCGCATTGATGTTGCCGGTATTGGCAGGACCACCGGGAATGTCGGTGTTGAAGAGCGAAAGACCGCCCTTGTTGCCGCGATTGATGATGTTGAAGAACAGCACGCCGTTTGTCTTGCTGCGATCGGCAGGCCGCAAGATGTCGATGTCGGTAGAATACTCGACCATGCCCTTGGTATTTTTCGGCGCGAGCGCGATGTCCTGGATCATGGCGTTCGATGGCAGCGCGGGATCGACCTCGCCATAGGCCTTGCCGATCACCCGTTCGTAGGCGCCAACTTCGCCGAAGCTGCGGCCGCCAAAGGCCGGCTTGGTCTCGGTGATCTCGAGACGCACGATCCGCGCTTGCGAAACGGTCGGCGCAAGCCCAACGAGGGTGACGGTTGCCGACAAAATCGGAGCAATGCTCTTTTTCAGAATTGTCATGATGTCTCCCCCAGCGGTGTGACCGCGCGTGCATTTTTTTCGCCGTTGGTCCGTACAATATTCTCCTGCGGCGAAGATTCCAGCCCTGTTTGGGATCTTCCGCCGTCGCTGGCGGGCGCGTCGACGCCGCTGCCGACCGCGGACCGGGCCGGCTAACGCTTCCGTGATCCGGCTTCATGGGCGGGGCGGGATGAAACAATTCACCGCCCGAAAGAAACCATTTTAGTAATCCGGAGCACACTTCCTGAAATCATTGTGTGGCATCTTCGCCCGCTAGTTGAAACTATCGAGTTTCACCAGATTAGCGGTGGCTCCATCTTCAAGAAGTGGAAAATGCCATGCTGGCCGAAAAGTATTTTTTATTGCTGGAAACACTCCGCAGCATGACCGAGCGCAACCCGGCCTATGCCGACGGCGCCCCGAGGGTCATCAGCACCTCACCGCACGTACCCGTGCAGCTTCCCGGCGCAGGCCGGAAGTAGCGGCAGGTCCGGCCAGTCTGGCCGCGCCAGACCGGGTAAGGCCTGAGATAAGGTGTATCGGCTTGATTGTCGTCCTATAGATCGGACAGGCGGGGAGCGCTCGCTCCTCGTAAGCGATCCACAAACCAGAATGCCCAAATGAGGACGAACGAGAGGACGAAAATCCCCCCGCATGCAAGGAACGTTGATCCAAAACTTTCGGCCATGACATCCTCCCATATATGGGTTGATCGCCTGCAGTCCCGCCAATGGATTTTGCGAGGATCAAGCTCGTTTCAAGTCACAGGTGGGGCGGCGATACAGTCAGGATGCGCGCTGGCGCCCCAAAATTATGATCAATATTGCTCATGGCGGCAGAAATATTGCCGTGGCTGACATCATCGACGCCGGAACCTTCTAGAGATCGGCGAATCGTAGTGAGCCTCCGCCGTGCTCGCGACCCGCATCAGGCTGGTGCTTTGCCAAGGTACGGTTTTCGCGAAGGGCTCAACGCCTTCTCGTGGATAAAACCGGGCGATAGCCGGTCTGGTCTTTCCAGGACCCGCAAGGCGCGATCGACCGCTCATATCTTGCGGCCGACCCCTTCCCAGTAGCGCGCCCGCAAATCTTTCTTGCTGATCTTGCCTGCCCCGGTGCGCGGCAGGTCGTCGACGAAATCGATCCCCTTCGGGGCTTTGACGCTGCCGAGCTTGTCCTTCATCGCGGCAATCAGTTCGCCGGCGTCGGCGCGGGCGCCGGGCTTGAGCTGCACCACCGCGTGCACGGCCTCGCCCCATTTGTCGTCGGGAATGCCGATCACGGCGCACTGGTGCACGTCCGGATGCGCCGAAAGCACCTGCTCGATCTCGCTCGGATAGATGTTGAAGCCGCCTGAAATGATCATGTCCTTCTTGCGGTCGACGATGAACAAATAGCCTTCGTCGTTGAAGTAGCCGATGTCGCCGGTGTGATGCCAGCCATTCACCGAGACCTCGGCGGTGGCCGCCTCGTTCTTGTAGTAGCCGCGCATCACCAGATTGCCCTGGACGACGATCTCGCCGGGCTGGCCCGCCGGCAACAGACGGCCGTCGTCGTCCATGATCTCGACCTGCGTCAGCAGCATGCGTCGACCGCAGCTTGCCAGCCGGTCTTCGCGCAGCACGCCGTTCTCGACCAGTTCCCAGGGCGGCAGGCAGGTGCACGAGGCGGGAGCCTCGACCTGGCCGAACAGGGTCTGCATGCACGGGCCAAAAACCTCGACCGCCTCGCGAATTTTCGCCGTCGACGTCGGCGCTGCGCCGTAGGTGAAGTAAAGCAGCGAGGAGTAGTCGCCCTTGCGCACGTCGGGATGCGCAAGCAGGCCGTAGAGCGCGGTCGGCGGCAGGAACAGATGGGTCACGCGGTGCGCCGCGATGGCATCGATCACGCGCTTCGGGTCGAACCCCCTGAGGATGACGTTGGTGGCGCCGATCGACATCATCACCATGCCGATCACGCCGGCGGCATGCGTCATGGGGGCTACGACGAGATGCACCGGCGGCGTGCGGCAGGGCTGCGACGCGATCTGGTTGGCGATCATGGTCTGCCAGGTGAGGTTCGACCAGGTGACGCCTTTCGGCTTGCCTGTGGTGCCGCCGGTCGGCGAGATCGTCACAATGTCGTCGCGCCCGCCCTGGCACGGTGGCGCCGGGCCGTCATAGGGATCGACCCATGGATCGAGCGCCGCAAGGCCCTCGAACGGCCGGTCGATGCAGATGTAGCGGCGTACATTCGGGCAGCGCTCCCGGAAAGCCTTGACCTGTTCGGCCGTCTCGCTGTGAAAGAACAGGATCGCGACGTCGAACTGGTGCAGCACGTAGCAGTTTTCATCGACGCCGTTGCGGTAGTTCACCGGCACCCAGGCGAGCTCGGCGCGGAAGATTCCGAGGATACACTCGAACGGTTCGACCGCGTTCGGACCGATCACCGCGGCTTTTTCGCCGCGCGTAAACCCGTCGCGCAGCAGCGCCTTGGCGATCTGATGGCTGCGCCGCGCGGTCTCGGCGTAGGTGGTGCTGCGTTCGTCGCTGACCAGACATGGCCGGTCGGGACCGAAGGTAGCGCCGCGATCGAAATAGTCGATGACTCGCATGGAAGGTTGACCCCGTCAGGGATGGCCGAGCAGCGTAATACAAGTCACGGCTTCCTCGACCCCGATGAAGCCGCCGCCATTCTGCGCCAGGCCAATTCGTGCGCCGGCGACCTGCCGGGCGCCGCCCTCGCCGCGCAATTGCGTCACCAGCTCGTGGATCTGCGCAAGCCCGGTCGCGGCGAGCGGATGCCCGCGTGATTCAAGGCCGCCCGAGGTATTGATGGGGATCCGGCCCCCGATCGCCGTCTCGCCCGCCTCGGCCACGAAACCGCCGCGACCCGGGGCGCAGAGCCCGAGCGCCTCGGTCTCGGTCACCTCGCCAAAGGCGCTGGCGTCGTGCAGTTCGGCCACCGATACGTCGCCGGGGCCGACGCGTGCGCGGTCGTAGGCGAACATGGCGGCCTTCCTGGTGGCATGGTTCTCGTAATCGGTGGCGTGGCGATCGGCGCCGCCGCGCATCACGCAGGCCAGCATCTTGATGGCGCGGCTGCCGTCGAACCGCGAAAGCGCGTCCTTCGAACAGACAATCGCGGCGGCCGAGCCATCGGTGATCGGGGCGCACATCGGCACCGTCAGCGGCCAGGCGACGCTGCGGGCTTCGAGCACCTCTTCGATCGTGAAAGCGTCGCGATAATGCGCGAGCGGATTGTGGCGGGAATGCCGGTGGTTCTTGGCGGCGACCGCCGCGAGGTGACGCTGCGTGGTGCCGTAGCGCTGCATGTGGATGCGCGCCTGCGCCGCATAGCTTTCCATCAGCACGCTGCGCTGGCCGGGCTCCGCTACTGCTGTGTCCGGCGGCGCCAGCATCAGGTCCGAATAGGCGTCGAGGAAGTTGCGCGCCTGCGCCTCGTCGGCGGCCTGCGAGAATATTGCAAAGCGCCTGGCGCGGTCTTCGCTGTAGAGTTTCTCGGTGCCGATCGCGAGCGCGACGTCGCACTGGCCCGATGCGACGTGCAGATGGGCCAGATGCAGCGCCGTGCTCGAGCTCGCACAGGCGTTCTCGACATTGATCACGGCAAGGCCCTGAAAGCCCATCGCCCGCAGCGCGAACTGGCCGGGCACCACCTGCTCGTTGGCCATCGTGGCCTGCGCCACCGTGGCATAGATCGCGAGCTCGATCGCTTCCGGTGCTGCGCCGGCATCCGTCAGCGCCTTCTGAACGGACTCCCGTGTCAGATCGTTATGGGTGCGATCGAGGTGGCGGGCGAAAGGCGTCATGCCGACACCGACGACATAGGCCTCGCGCATGTCCCTTGTTTCCTCTGGCCCGTTATCGGTGCAAAGCGAACCTTGATGCCGCGATCATCGAATGTCCGCTTGCCGGAATATGCTGATACGACCGGGCGTCACCGGTTTCGAAAACTGGCCCGGAACGGATATTAGTTCAAGGGTCAATCCGGCAACAAAAAAGCGGCGCCCGAGGGCGCCGCTTTTCGTTGTTGCCCGCGCGTAAGGCCCGCGATCAGCTCGCGGCCACCGACGGCATGTCGCGCTGGCGCTTCATGACGATCTTGTTGAGCGCGCCGAGATAGGCCTTGGCCGAGGCGACCAGCGTGTCCGGATCGGACGCCTTCGAGGTCATCGAGCGGCCCTCATGGGCGAGCCGCACCGACACTTCGGCTTGCGCGTCGGTGCCTTCGGTGACGGCGTGGACCTGGTAGAGCTCGAGCTTGGCCTCGTGCGGCACCAGCGCCTTGATGCAGTTGAACACCGCATCGACCGGGCCGTTGCCTTCGGCTTCCTCGATTCGGATCTGGCCGTCGACGTCGAGCTTCATGGTGGCGCGCTGCGGGCCATGGGTGCCCGCGATCACGGTCAGCGACGTCAGCTTGATGCGGTCGTGCGAGGCCGCCATCTCCTGGTCGACCAGCGCCTCGATGTCCTCGTCGTAGATGTCCTTCTTGCGGTCGGCGAGCGCCTTCATGCGCACGAACGCGTCTTCCAGCTGGTTGGCGCCGAGCTTGTAGCCCATCTCCTCCAGCTTGTGCACGAACGCATGACGCCCGGAATGCTTGCCGAGCACCAGCGACGACTTCTTCAGGCCGACCGCCTCGGGCCGCATGATCTCGTAGGTCGAGGCGTCCTTCAGCACGCCATCCTGATGGATGCCGCTTTCATGGGCGAACGCGTTGCGGCCGACGATGGCCTTGTTGTACTGCACCGGGAACGAGGTCGCCGCCGAGACCAGTTTCGAGGCCCGCGTCAGCATGGTGGTGTCGATCTTGTTCCACCACGGAAACACGTCGTTGCGGACGTTGATGGCCATCACGACTTCTTCCAGCGCGGCGTTGCCGGCCCGCTCGCCGATGCCGTTGACGGTGCACTCGATCTGGCGCGCGCCGCCGGCGATGCCGGCCAGCGAATTCGCAACGGCCATGCCGAGGTCGTTATGACAATGAACCGAAAATACCGCCTTGTCGGAATTCGGCACGCGCTCGATCAGGGTGCGCATGAAGTGACCGTATTCCTCGGGCGTGGTGTAGCCGACGGTGTCGGGGATATTGACCGTGGTCGCGCCGGCCTTGATGACGGCCTCGACGATGCGGCAGAGATAGTCCATCTCGCTGCGGGTGGCGTCCTCGGCCGACCATTCGACGTCGTCGATCTGGTTGCGCGCGCGGGTGACGTTTCCGATCGAGAGCTCCATCACCTGCTCCGGCGTCATGTTGAGCTTGACGCGCATGTGCAGCGGCGAGGTCGCGATCACGGTGTGGACGCGGCCGCGCCTGGCGAATTTCACCGCTTCGGCGCAGCGGTCGATATCCTTCGGGTTCGCGCGCGACAGGCCGGCGATGACCGCGTTCTTGGAGCGGCGGGCGATCTCGCTGACCGCCTGGAAGTCGCCTTCGGAGGTGATGGGAAAGCCGGCCTCGATGACGTCGACGCCCATGTCGTCGAGCATCTCGGCGATCTCGATCTTTTCCTCGAACGACATGGTGGCGCCGGGGCACTGCTCGCCGTCGCGCAAGGTGGTGTCGAATACGATAACGCGGTCCTTCTCGGACTTTTTAGCTTCGGTCATCTGAAAATTCCTTTTGGGTCTTGCGCCCTGTGGGCGCTGAAGGGGTTTCTGGTGTTCTCGCGCAACCCCTGAGTGCCCAGGCGCAAACCGCCCAGACGGCCCTCAGGGGCCGATAAGAAGCAGAAGCCCGCCAAGAAGGAGGGTGGGCAAGGACGCAGCCGGAATTGCCGGGTGACGCGCGGCCGAGGCCGCTCCACCCTGAACTCCAAACATTTCGCTGCGAATTAGCATTGCCAGACCCTATGGACGCTCGAATCCTCGGCCAAAACCATTGACGGTTCGTTGCCGGGACAGCGTCCTGCGGCCGTTCTAGACGAGAAATGCGCCCGGCCGCAATGCCAAAAGATGGTCAGGAGGGGTGACCTAATGGAGATTGTCGCCACCCGCGAAGGCGGGTGGCCCAGTATTCCAGAGACCGTTGTTTGAGCCGAAGGCCGCAGCTTACTGGATACCCGCCTTCGCGGGTACGACGACTGTTTACTCGGCGGGCTTCGGACGCCAAGCAGCGTCAACAAGCCGACATCATGAATACGCAGAAGCGCGTTGGGAACGAGATAACAACATGGCCCTTACACGAGATCTCAAGGCGACGAGCGTGACGTGGCCTTCCGTGAAGCGCTGTTGACCGAAGCCGTCGAGTTGCTGCTTGCCGGAGATATCGAAGTGGGCAAAGCCGTCCTGCGCGATTACATCAATGCGACCGTGGGCTTCGAGAAACTGGCAAAAGCGACGGGCACGCCTTCCAAGAGCCTCATGCGCATGCTCGGCCCGAATGGAAATCCACGTGCAAGCAATTTGCTCGCGATGCTCGGCAAGCTTCAGCGCATGTCCGGCGTACATCTTGCCGTCGCTGCCGGCAAATAGATCAGTTTGAGGCCGGCCGCCGCCTCAAGTTTTGCCCAATCCCTGTTTATTGACGTAAGCTGCCGGGTATCGATCCGACAGGAGGCTGCCCCATGTCAAAGAAGGGCATTACCGGCCATGACGAGTGGGTGGTGACGCAGGCGCTCGCCACGGCCCTGGTCGCGCTCGAACAGTTGCCTGAGAAAATTCAGCCGCTTCCCCATATGGAGGACCTCAGGAAGCTCCTGACGGCCGGCTGCGCGCCCGGAAGCGTCGGCCTGCATCTGGCGCAGGCGAAGTGCCGGCTGTTTCCCGAAGCGGATTCGGACGCGATCTACCGGGAGTATGGCCTGGAGGGTGACCGGGAATGAACGCGGCTTGCAACTAATCCGTAGGGTAGGCAAAGCGCAGCGTGCCCACCATCTTTGCGCACGATCCGGCACATGGTGGGCACGGCGCAAGCGCGCCTTCGCCCATCCTACTTTTTTGCCGCCTTCTTCCCGGCGCTTGTCCTCGGCCAGCAGGGCCTGGCGCACCTGCTTGAATTCGGCCTTCGCGGCCTCGTCGACTTTCGGAAATTTCAGATCGAGCTTGTCGAGCGCCGCGACGATGGTGGAGCCGATCACGACGCGGGCGAACCATTTGTGGTCGGCCGGCACCACGTGCCACGGCGCCTGCCTGCGTCGAGGTGTGGCGGATCACTTCCTGGTAGGCGGCCTGGTACTTCGCCCACTTGCGCGCGCTCGGAAATATCGGCGAGCGAAAACTTCCAGTTCTTGGCGGGCTGCTCCAGCCGCTCGAGGAAGCGCTCGCGCTGCTCCTGCTTCGAGACGTTGAGGAAGAATTTCAGGATCACCGTGCCGTTGCGCGCGAGGTAGCGCTCCATGGCGGCGATATCCTCGAACCGCTCGCGCCAGATGTTTTTGGTCACCAGCCGCTCGGCGGATCTTCTGCTTGCCGAGGATTTCGGAATGCACGCGCACGACCAGGCATTCCTCGTAGTAGGAGCGGTTGAAGATGCCGATGCGGCCGCGCTCGCGGCAGCGCGATCATGCTGCGCCAGAGAAAATCGTGGTCGAGTTCCTGGGTCGACGGCTGCTTGAACGACGTGACCTCGCAGCCCTGCGGATTGACGCCGTCGAAGATGCTCTTGATCGCGGAGTCCTTGCCGGCGGCGTCCATGCCCTGGAACACCAACAGCATCGACCAGCGGTCCTGCGCGTAGAGCTTCTCCTGGAAATCGTTCAGCCGCTTGCGGTTGGCGTCGATGATCTTCTCGCCTTGTCCTTGTCGAGGCCGCCCTTCTCGTTGGTCTTGTGCGACTTCAGGTGAAACTCGCCGGTTCCGTCGTAGCGGAACGGCGCGACAAGCGGCTTCAGCGCGTCGCCAAGCGGTTGCTGTGGATTTCCTGCTCATGAGGCCACGGGCTTCGCCACGGGTTTCTCCGCAGGTTTCCCTGCGGTTTCTTGGGTTGCGTCCTGAACCGGTCGATGATGCTACCAAGAATGCCCTTGGGAAGGAATATGATGAACAGCACCAGCAATACGCCGTAGACGAGGTTGTCCCAGCCGACCGCCTTGGTGCCGAAGCCGATGCGCAGGATTTCCGCCAGCATGATCGTGATGATGGCGCCGACCGTCGGTCCGAGCGACACGTAGACGCCGCCGACGATGACGGCGAACACCATCTGCAGCGACACCGAAATGCCGCTCACCGTGTCGGGCGAGATGAACATCTGGTACTGGCAGTACAGGGCGCCGGCGAGCGCCGTCATCAGCGCCGAGATCAGCGTGATCTTGAGCTTTTCGGCGGTGACGTTGACGCCGGCCGCTGCGGCTGCGTCCTCGTCGTCGGAGATCGCCTCCATGGCGTAGCGGCTCATGCTGCGGTCGACCCAGCGCCAGACCAGCAGTCCCATCAGCCAGACGAACAGCGCGATCAGATACCAGGTGATCTTGTCGTCGAACTGCAGCGCCAGCAGCTGGCTGCCCTTGGTGCGATCAGGGGTGTAGCCGAGCGAACCGCCGGTGTAGTCGCGGGTGGCGGTGATGACCTGCAGCACGATGCCGGACAGCGCCAGCGTCACCAGCACGAAATAATGCCCGGTGATGCGGAAGCGGAAGCAGGGATAGGCGACGACGACCGCGAGCACGCCTGCCGCCACCATGCTGATCGGAATGCCGATCCATGGCGAGACGCCGAGATGGTTCCACAACAGCGCGGTGACATAGGCGCCGACGCCCATGAAGCCGCCATGGCCGAGCGACACCAGGCCGAAGCGGCCCATGATCGACCACGACGTGTAGGCGAACGACCAGATCAGGATCAGCACCAGGATGTGCAGATGATAGGGGTCGCGATAGACGAAGGGCAGCGCGATCAGCGCCGCAATCGCGACGGCCCAGGCAATGTGTCGCGGATTCACGAGCGCCTCGCGAAAAGACCGGCGGGCCGGATGAACATCATGACGATGAAGAAGGCGAAGGCGAGCACGTAGCCCCATTCGAGATCGGAGAACAGGCCGCCCAGCGAGATGATCTCGGCAAAGACAAAGGCCGCGATGAAGCCGCCGATGAAATTGCCGAGCCCGCCGAGCACGCAGATCAGGAAGGTGATCGGTCCGAACGACAGCCCGACAAAGGGATGCACGTCGTATTGCAGCACCAGAAGGCAGGCGGCGAGGCCCGCGAGCGCGCCGCCCAGCGCCGAGGTGATGACGTAGAGACGCCTGGTGTCGACGCCCATCAGCGACATGATCTGGCGATCCTGCGAGATGGCGCGGATCGCGGTCCCGGTATAGGTGCGCGTCATGAACAAATAGACGGTCACCATGCCGATCAGGGCCGCGGCAAACGACAGCAGCCGCGAATAGCTGAAATGCATCTCGCCGAGCGCCAGCACCGGCAGGCGGATGCCGAGATTGCGGAAGTCGATGCCGAAGGCGACGGTGGCAAAGCTCTGCAGGATGAACAGCACGCCGCCGGTGGCGAGCAGCTGGTTGATCGGCGGCGCCGTCAATAGCGGCGCGATGACGATGAAGTGCAGCGCCGCGCCGAGCGCCGCGACCAGCAGGATGGTGAGCGGCGCCGCGGCCCAGTACGGAAAGCCGAAAACCTGGACCAGATAATACATGCCGTACATGCCGATCATGACCAGTTCGGCATAGCAGATCCAGGTCACGTCGATGACGCCGAAGATCAGATTGAGCCCGAGCGCCAACAGCGCCAGCACGCCACCGAGCAGGATGCCGTTGACCACGGCTTCCAGCAGATAGATGTCGAAGATGTCCAGAAATGCCTGCATCGATTTGCCCTAGGTGTGGATGCATGGTCGGGTCAGCGCAGCCGTCATCCTGAGGCGCGAGCGCAGCGAGCCTCGAAGGATGGGCCACGGGCACTCATCCTTCGAGGCGCGCAAGGGCGCGCACCTCAGGATGACGGCAGACCATTTCAATACGCCGATCATGCTCATACCCCGAGATATGCCTGCTTGATGGTGTCGTTGCTCATCATGTCGGCCGAACTGCCCGAGGCGCGGATGCTGCCGGCCTCGAGCAGATAGGCGCGATCGACCACGCGCAGCACCTGCTGCACGTTCTGCTCGACGATCAGGACCGTCAGCCCGGAGGCGCGGATGCGTTTGACCAGTTCGAACACCTGCTGCACCACGACCGGCGCCAGCCCCGCCGACGGCTCGTCGAGCAGCAGCAGTTTCGGGTTCGACATCAGCGCGCGGCCGATCGCGCACATCTGCTGCTCGCCGCCCGACATGGTGCCGGCCATCTGGCTGCGGCGTTCCTTCATGCGCGGAAACAGGTCGAACACGAATTCCAGCCGCTCGGCATATTTGGCGCGCGCGCCCGGCATGTAGGCGCCCATCTTGAGATTGTCGTCGACGGTCAGCCGCGGAAACAGCCGGCGGTTCTCCGGCACGTGGGCAATGCCGAGGCTGACGATGCGATGCGCCGGCGTCGCCAGCACGTCGGTGCCTTCCATCGCGATCGAGCCCTTGGTCGGGCGGATCAGGCCGGAGATCACCCGCATCAAGGTGGTCTTGCCGGCGCCGTTGGGGCCGATCACGCCGACCGCCTCGCCCGCCTTGACCTCGAGGTTGACGCCGAACAGCGCCTGGAAACTGCCGTAACCCGCATCGACCGATTTCAGCTCGAGCATGCCTAGACCCCTGCCCGGCGGCGCGCTTCCGCCGCCGCGGCCTGGCTCGAATCCGCATCGGTGCCGAGATAGACCTCGATGACGCGCGGATCGCTCGCCACCGCGCTCGGCAGGCCTTCGGAAATCTTCTCGCCGTGATCGAGCACCATGACGCGATCGACCACGCGCATCAACACGCCCATGATGTGCTCGACCCAGATGATGGTGATGCCGAGCTCGTCGCGGATCTTGCGCAGCATGTCGGCGGCGGCATCCATCTCGGTCTCGTCGAGCCCGCCGAGGCTTTCGTCGGCGAGCAGCAGTTTCGGTCCGGTCGCCAGCGCCTTGGCGAGTTCGAGCTTCTTCAGGCCGGCGGCGCCGAGGCCGTCGACGGTGGCATGACGGTCGGTCGGCAGGCCGACCATGCGCAAGCGCGCGTTCCGGCGGCCTCGTCGGCCTTGGCGCGGCTGTGGCTGCCCTGGCCGTAGTAGCCGGCCAGCGCGACGTTCTCGAAGATGCTCAGCCGGTGAAACGGCCGCGGGATCTGGAAGGTGCGGCCGATGCCGCGGTTGATGATCCGATGCGGGGCGGTGCCCGCGATCTCCGCGCCGTCGAACTCGATCGAGCCTGCGGTCGGGACCAGCGTGCCCGACAGCATGTTGAAGATCGTGCTCTTGCCGGAGCCGTTCGGGCCGATCAGGCCGAGAATCTCGCCCTGCTCGACCCGGAACGACACGTTGTTGACCGCGGTGAAGCCGCCGAAACGCTTCACCAACCCGCTTACCGTCAGCACGCCAGATACTCCGCCAAGCCTGTGCCCGATCTACTGATTGCTGAAGGTGGTACCCTTCGGCAACGGCAGCACGGCCTCGCGTTGCGCCTGGCTCTTCGGCCACACCACATACGATTTGTCGTCGACATACTGGATGATCACCGGGAACGAGCGCTCGTTCTGGCCGGCCATCGGCGTCTCTCCGGCGGAGAACTTGACGCCGAAGCCCAGCATGGTGCCGCCTTCGGGAATATCGACCTCCAGTGCCGCCTTGCGCAGGGCATCGGGATCGACGCCGCCGTATTTCTTGATGGCGCGCGGCAGCACTTCGTTCAGGAACACGTAGGTGTTCGATGCGGCCATGCCGACATGGGCGGAGCGGATGGCGACGCCCGGCTTCACCTTGTCGAACTCCTCGCCGACCATCTTGATGACCGGCGGCAGCTTCGGATCCATGGTCTTCTGGTTGGCGAGCCAGATCGAGATCGGATCGGTGTTGAAGAAATAATTGACGTCGGCGCCGAGGCCTTCCTTCAGCTTCTCATAGACGCCATAGCCCGCGCCGTGGCCGACCAGGGCGCCGAATTTCAGCCCCTGCTCGCGCGCCTGGCGCAGCAGCAGCGTGATGTCCGGGTTGTAGCCGGTGTGGAAGATCACGTCGGGCCGGGCGCGCTTCAGCTTGGTGACGAGCGCGGAGAGATCGGGCGCGGTGGCGGAATAGCCTTCCTTCAGCACGACGTTGAAGCCGGCCTTCTTGGCGCCGGCCTCGTTGCCCTTGGAGACGTCGACGCCGTAGGCGCCGTCCTCGTGGATGATGGCGACGCGCAGATCCTTCGGCTCCTTGCCGAACTTTTCCTTCGAATTCTGCGCGATGAAGTCCATCGTCATCAGGCCGAACTGGTCGCCGCTGGCCTGCGGACGGAACACATATTTGTAGTTCTTGTCGGCGAGCACCGCCGAGGAAATGCAGGTGGTGATCCACATGAACTTCTTGAGCTGCTCGACGCGGGCGGCCACCGGCACGCACTGGGCCGACGAATAGAAGCCCAGCAGCATGTCGACCTTTTCCTGCTCGACGAGGCGGACCGCCTCGTTGATGGCGACATCGGGCTTGCTCTGGGCGTCGGCGTAGACCGCCTCGATCTTGTAACCCTCGACCCCGGTCTTGGCGTACTGGTCGAGCATGATCTTGGCGCCGATATATTGCAGCTCGGAGCCGCCGCCGGCGAGCGGGCCGGTCAGGTCGTAAATCACGCCGATCTTGATTTTCTTTTCCTGGGCCTCGGCGGTAACCGCCATTCCCAGCACCGCGATTGCGGCAGACAGCCCGACGAACAGGCGTGCGACTTTGCGCCCCGGCATGGAAATCCTCCCTGGAAGATTGTGCAACTGATCGTATTCTTGTTTTTATTGCGCCCTATCACATGGGGAGCGCCGACCGATGTCAAGCGCATTGGTCTGCGTCGACCCAACGCAGGCCGATTTGCAGGCGCCGGCCACCTGCACGTCAGGGTTGGCGCGCCAATTGCGCCTCGATGAACGCCGTGACAAAGCGCGGCATCGCGGCGGTGAGATCGCGCGTCCCGCGCACCAGATGGATCGCCGACAATTCGGGCAATTGCTGCAGGGCGAGATTGGCCTCGATCCGGGCGCGCAACGCATCGCCCGGCATATCGACGTGCAATATCCGGATCATCGCCATCGCCGGGCCGGTGAAGACGCAGTGCCAGTCCGGCTCGCTGCGGTATTCGGTCCGGCGTCAGACCGGTCTCCTCCTCGAGCTCGCGCGCCACGCTGCCCGATATATCGACCGCGCCATCGCTGATGTCGTCGAGATCGGGCGTGCCGGACGGAAAGTAGATGCGCCCGGCATTGGAGGTGTGCTGTCCCATTTCGCCGAGCACGAACGCGCCGTCGGCGCAGCGCAGCGCGCCCATGCCGAAGCCGTTGAACACGTCCTTGTCGGGAAAGCCCCAGTCGCGCCAGGCCAGGAAGCTGGCGAAATCGGTCTCGAAATAGCTCGCGCTGAAGCGCTCGCCGGCGAAGACCGGATTGCGCCCCAGCAGCACGCGCCCGTTCCACATTTTCGGCTTCTCGCGCTGCTTTGCCGCGAAATGCGCCGATATCTCCGCGCGCCGCGTCTCGGCGAACGGCCACGACCATGGTTCGACGGGCAGATCGAGCGAGGTGACGCGATGAATGACCGGAGGCGTCACGCCGTTCACCGCCTCGCGCTACTTCGCATTCATCCCCGTGGTCTTCTTGACCTGATCGACATATTTGTTGGTGTAGGTCTTGGTGACGTCGATATTGGCCTTGGCGACCTCGGGCGAGCCCTCGCTGAACACCGCGAGCACGGCGTCGGCGCCCTTGGGATCCATCTTGCCGGTCTCCGAATACATCGGGATCGTGTTCTTCAGCGCCGCGAGATACAGCTCCTTGTTCTTGCCGACCATTTCCTCCGGCATTTTCGCCATGATCTCTTCCGGCGAATGCGAATGAATCCAGGCCAGCGTGTTGACGATCGCGTTGGTCAGGGCCTGCACGTCCTTCTCGTGCGAAGCGACCCAGGCCGCCGTCGAGTAGAGCGCGCCGCCCGGATATTCGCCGCCGAACACGGCGAGCGTGTCCTTCTGGGTGCGGGTGTCGCTGAGGATCTTCAGGTCCGGATGGCTGCCCTGCAGCACGGTGACCGACGGATCGAGCATCACGGCGGCGTCGATCTGGCCCTGCTCCATCGCCGCCACCGCGGTGGCGCCGAGGCCGACGCCGATCACCGCGGCGCTGGTCGGATCGAGGCCGTTCTTCTTCAGCAGATATTTCAGGAAGAAATCGGTCGAGGAACCCGGCGCGCTGACGCCGACCTTCTTGCCGGCCAGATCCTTGATCGACTTGATTTCGCCGGTGTGCGAGGGCGACACCACCAGCACCAGCCCGGGATAGCGGTCATAGACCACGAAGGACAGCAGCTCCTGCTTCTTGGCGGCGAGGTTGACGCAATGGTCGAAATAGCCGGAAACCACGTCGGCGCTGCCGCCGAGCACGGCCTTGAGCGCGTCCGAGCCGCCCTTGAGGTCGACCAGTTCGACGGCAAGGCCGGCCTTGTCGTATTCGCCGAGCTGCTTGGCCAGCACCGTCGGCAGATAGCACAGGCAGGAGCCGCCCCCGACCGCGACCGTGATCTTGCTTTGCGCTGCGGCAAGACCCGACGTCAGCGCCAGTGCCAGCAGCGTTCCGGCCAGCCGGCCAACAATTTTCTTCATGGTTTCCTCCAAAGGGTTGGCGGGAGGATAATGCAGTGCAAACGGCTTGAGAAGGCGACTTTGGTGCCAAGGCGGGCGAGCGCCACGCATGGCAGGCGCTGTTCCGCCATTGCCGATTTATTCCATCGCGACCGCGTGATCTTTGGTCGCGCTGGCCAATGGCGGTTTCGCGGCCTAGCATTGCCCCACAAAAATACCCTTGGGAGGACTATCCATGAATCGCACCGCCATCGCCCTGTCGATCGCCGCCGCCTTTGCCGCCGGCTGCGGCGTCACCCATCTGCTGCGCCCGGCGCTTGCCGCCGACACCATCACCGCGCAGGTCATCCATACCGGCGAGCTGGAAGGCGACGCGATATCGCCCGCCAACGCCGGCGGCATGCGCAACAAGATTGTTCGTCGCGGTCGACGGCGCGACCATCTCGATCCAGGACGGCAGCCCGCCCAAGCATCTGCATGCCAACGCCAACGAGATCCAGTACATCCTCGAAGGCACCGGCACGATCTGGCTCGGCGACAAGGAAGTGACGGTGAAGCCGGGCGATCTCGTCGTCATCCCGAAGGGCACGCCGCATGGCGGCACCAAGCCGGACGGCCGCACCATCAAGGCGATCGCGATCAAGACCCCGCCGCAGGCGCCGGATGATACCAAGCTGCTGAACTGACGCGAAGCGTCATTCCGGGATGGTGCGTTAGCACCAGACCTCAGGTGCGCAATTGCGCACCGGGGAATCTCGAGATTCCGGGTTCGCGCTTTGCGCGCCCCGGAATGACGGCTTACGACGTCTACCCCCTGCCCTCCGCAGCCGTCGGCCGCCACACCAGCAGCCGCCGCTCGACCAGCGTCACGCCGATGTCGATCAGGATGACGAAGGCCGACAGCACGAACATGCCGGCGAACACGCCGGCGACGTCGAACACGCCTTCGGCCTGCTGGATCAGATAGCCGAGGCCCGCCGCCGAGCCCAGATATTCGCCGACCACCGCGCCGACCACGGCAAAGCCGACCGAGGTGTGCAGCGAGGAGAACATCCACGACAGCGCCGACGGCCAGTACACATGCCGCATCAACTGCCGCTCGCTCATGCCGAGCATGCGGCCATTGTCGAGCACGGTGGGGCTGACTTCCTTGACGCCCTGATAGACGTTGAAGAACACGATGAAGAACACCAGCGTCACGCCGAGCGCGACCTTGGACCAGATGCCGAGCCCGAGCCACAGCGTGAAGATCGGCGCCAGCACCACGCGCGGCAGCGCGTTGATCATCTTGACATAGGGATCGAACACCGCGGCGACCCGCGGCTGGCGCGCGAACCAGAAGCCGACCAGCACGCCGCCGACCGAGCCGATCACGAAAGCCAGGATCGACTCCCACAGCGTGATCACGAGATGCTTCCAGATCACGCCGGTCGAAAACCAGTTGACGATCTGGCTGCCGACATCGACCGGATTGGAGAAGAAGAACGGCGGCAGCAGCATGCGGCCGAACACCGGCACGGTGGCGAAGAACTGCCACAGCGACAGCGCCGACCACGGCGACCAGCAATTGCCAGAACAGCAGCGTCAGGCGGGACATCAGGAGGCCTCCGCCGCTTGCGTGGACTGCGCATAGCCCTTCATCACCTCGTCCTTCAGCACGCTCCAGATCTCGCGGTGCAGCGCGTGGAACTCCTTTTCCATCCGCACTTCCGAAATGTCGCGCGGGCGCGGCAGCGGCACCCGCCAGTCGCCGATGATGCGCGCGCCGGGCCCCGCCGACATGATCACGACGCGGTCGGCGAGCGCGATCGCCTCCTCGAGATCGTGGGTGACGAACAGCACCGCCTTGCGGTCGGCGTTCCACAGTTCCAGCAGCAGATTGCCCATGATCTGGCGCGTCTGCGCATCGAGCGGGCCGAACGGCTCGTCCATCAGCAGGATCTTGGGATCGCGGATCAGCACCTGCGCGAGACCGACGCGCTTGCGCTGGCCGCCCGACAGCATATGCGGATAGCGATTGCCGAAGGCGCCGAGGCCGACCGAGGTGAGCCAGCCCTGCGCGCGCTCCAGCGCCTGCGCGCGCGGCGCGCCCGTGATCTCGAGCCCGATCGCGACATTGTCGATCGCGGTCTTCCAGGGAAACAGCGCGTCGGCCTGGAACAGATAGCCGGCGTCCCGGTTGAGGCCCGGTCAGCGGCTGGTCGAAGATCCGCACCGCGCCCGCGGCCGGCTTCAGCAGCCCGGCGGCGACGTTGAGCAGCGTCGATTTTCCGCATCCGGTGGGCCCGACGATGGCGACGAACTCGCCATGCGCGACCGACAAGCCGGGCCTTTTCCACCGCGGTATAGACCCGCGCATCGGCCAGCCGAAACGCCACCGTCGCGTCGTCAAGCGCGACCGCCGTAGGCTGTGCCGTATCCACCCGCGTTCCCTCCGAATCCCGGATGATGCCTTAGCGGGAACCAAGGATAAGTTCAACGCGGCGCGCGTGACGTGCTAGTTGGTCTCTTACCCACCCCTCCAGGGGTGGGTAAGCGCGGCAACCGAGCCTGGACTGAATGCCAACCTCGCCCCTGATCGCCTATGCCCATGTCGGCAAGAGCTTCGACGGCGGCCGCGTGGTGGCGGTCGACGACGTCTCGCTCGACGTCGCCGAGGGCGAGTTCCTCGCCATCGTCGGCGGCTCCGGCTCGGGCAAGACCACGCTGCTGCGGCTGGCCAACCGGCTGATCGAGGCCGATGGCGGCACCATCACGGTCGAGGGCGAGGACGTGCGCAGCGTCGATCCGATCGGGCTGCGCCGGCGCATCGGCTATGTGTTCCAGAGCGGCGGGCTGTTTCCGCATCTTAGCGTCGCCGACAATATCGGCATCACGCCAAAGCTGCTCGGCACGCCGGCCGACCGAGATCGCCGCGCGGGTGGACGAACTGCTCGATCTGGTGCGGCTCGACCGCGCGCAGTATCGCGACCGGCTGCCGCACGAACTCTCCGGCGGCCAGCGCCAGCGCGTCGGCGTGGCGCGGGCGCTCGCGGCAAAGCCGCGCATCGTGCTGATGGACGAGCCGTTCGGCGCGCTCGATCCCCTCACCCGCGACGCGCTCGGCGACGATTATCGCGCGCTGCACCGCAAGCTCGGGCTGACCACGGTCATGATCACCCACGACATGACCGAGGCGATTCTGCTCGCCGACCGCGTCGCCGTGATGCGCGGCGGCAAGCTGCTGGCGCAGGGCACGCCGGCCGAGCTTTCGAAAAGCGGCGACGCCTATGTCGGCGAACTGCTGCGCACGCCGCGGCGGCAGGCCGAGCGGCTCGGCGCGCTGCTGCCGCGGGATGGCGCGGCATGAGCCTGTTCTCCGATCCGCGCTGGAGCGAGGCGCTGGCGCATCTGCCGGACTATCTCGGCAATCATGTCCGCGTCAGCGTCACCGCGCTGGCGCTGGGGCTTGCGGTCAGCCTGCCGCTGGCGATTGCGGCACGCAATCGCCCGGTGCTGCGCGGCGCGCTGCTCGGGCTCGCCAGCATCGTGCAGACCGTGCCGGGACTGGCGCTGCTGGCGCTGTTCTATCCGCTGCTGCTGGCGCTCGCGGCGCTGTCGCTGTCGTGGTTCGGCGTCGGCTTTTCCGCCTTCGGCTTCCTGCCCGCGGTGCTGGCGCTGGCGCTCTATTCGATGCTGCCGGTGCTGCGCAACACCATCACCGGGCTGCAGGGCGTCGATGCCGCGATCCTGGAAGCCGCCCAGGGCGTCGGCATGACGCCGCGGCAATCGCTGTTCACGGTGGAACTGCCGCTGGCGCTGCCGGTGATGATGGCGGGCATCCGCACCGCGGCGGTCTGGGTGATCGGCACCGCGACGCTGTCGACGCCGATCGGCCAGACCAGCCTCGGCAATTACATCTTTGCGGGGCTGCAGACCCAGAACTGGGTGTTCGTGCTGTTCGGCTGCCTTGCCGCGGCGGTGCTGGCGCTGGCGGTCGATCAGTTGCTGGCGCTGATCGAGAACGGCCTGCGCCACCGCAGCCGCGTTCGCGCGGGCCTCGGCGGCGTCGGCATCGCCGCCCTGGTCGCGGCGACGCTGGTGCCGACGATGACGCGCTCGCAAGCGAACTACGTCGTCGGCGCCAAGACCTTTACCGAGCAATATGTGCTGTCGGCGCTGATCGCGCAGCGGCTGCAGGCGGCCGGCCTCTCGGCCAGCGCCGCGCGAAGGCCTCGGCTCCAACGTGATCTTCGACGCGCTCGCCGTCCAACGACATCGACGTCTATGTCGATTATTCCGGCACGCTGTGGGCCAACCAGTTTCACCGCACCGACATCAAGGCCGCGCGAGGAAGTGCTCGCCGAACTGAAGACCATGCTGGCCAAGCAGAACATCACGCTGCTCGGCGAACTCGGCTTCGAGAACGCCTATGCGCTGGTGATGCCGCGCAAGCGCGCCGAGCAGCTCGGCATCCGCTCGATCGCCGATCTCGCGCCGCATGCGCCGGCGATGTCGATCGCCGGCGGACTATGAATTCTTCTCGCGGCCGGAATGGGCCGGGCTGCAAAAGGCCTATGGGCTTTCGTTCCGCGCGCAGCGGCAGATGCAGCCGGACTTCATGTATGCCGCGGTCGCCTCCGGCGAGGTCGACGTGATCGCGGGCTACACCAGCGACGGGCTGATCGCGAAATACGATCTGGTGGTGCTGGACGACACCAGGCACGCGATCCCGCCCTACGACGCGATCGTGCTGCTGGCGCCGAAGCGCGCCGATGACGCGGCGCTGCGCGACGCGCTGCAGCCGCTGCTCGGCAAGATCGACATCGCCACGATGCGCGAAGCCAATCTGCGCGCCGTCGGGCAACGATGCGAACTCGTCGCCGGATGCGGTGGCGAAGTGGCTGTGGGAGAAGATCGGGACGAAATAGCCGGGTTGGGCTAAAATACCCCGAACTCGGGTGGAGTCGCGCCGTGAATGTTTCCCGCTTTTCTTCCCGGCAGGCCGCTTCCCTGGCGGCGCTATCGACGCTTGCGATCGGCATCACCGATGCCACCGCGGCGTCGCTGCCCGAACGCGTCACCTTCGCCAGCGCCGACGGGCGAACGACGCTGATCGGCTATGTCTTCAAGCCCGAGGCGCCGCATGCCGCACGCACGCCCGCGGTGGTCATGATGCATGGCCGCGCCGGCGCCTATTCCTCGGCGGCCAAAGGCACCTATCAGGCCTCGACGCTGTCGAAGCGCCATCAGCAATGGGGGCATATCTGGGCGCAGCAGGGCTATCTCGCCATTCTGGTCGACGGTTTTGGCCCACGCGGCTACCCCAACGGTTTTCCGCGGTTCAGCTACGATTCCCGGCCCGAGGAATTGAACGAGGTCACGGTGCGGCCGCTCGATGCCTATGGCGCGCTGGCTTACCTGCGCACGCGCACCGACGTCGTTGCCGACCGGATCGCGTTGCAGGGCTGGTCCAACGGCGGCAGCGCCACGCTCGCCACGATGTCGGTGACCGCGCCCGGCATCACCGGGCCGACACCAGCCACCGGCTTCCGGGCCGGGCTGGCGTTCTATCCGGCCTGCGGACTGAAGGGGCAGTTCCCCGACGGCGTCAAACCCTACGCGCCGGTGCAGGTGTTGCAGGGCTCGGGCGACGAGGAAGTCTCGCCGAAGCGCTGCGCCGAGCTGGTCGCCAAAAGCCAGGCGATCGGCGGCGACATCCAGTTGCAGCTCTATCCCGACGCGGCCCATGGCTTCGACGACCCCACTGCCTCGCATCAGCGCGTACCGGCCAACGCACAGGCAACCCGCGACGCCATCCCGCGCGCGATTGCGTTCTTTGCAGGTGTGTTGAAGCCGTAGGCTCTACAATCCCTTGATCATCCCGGCATTGATCAGGAGCCGGTTGAAACGCTTGGCCTCCGCGCCGGCCTTGCAGTCGTAGAACACGCCCTTGCAGCGGAGCATGATGTTCTTCTGCTCCTCGAACGACGGGTCGAGCGGAATGCCGGCGGCTTCCTGGATCACCAGCGGCAGATAGGCGGCGTCGATCGTCTCCATCACCGCGGGACTCTTCACCGGCTCGAAATTGACCGCGTCGATGGCGTAATAGGTCGCGTAATAGCGCGGGTCGTATTTTTCCAGCTTCTTGCCGATGCCGGCCTCGTCGAGACCGGGATCGAGCAGCTGCGGCGAGAATTCCGGCTGATGGTCGCCGTAACGCACGATCAGGAACGGCTGCGCGGGAAACTTCTTCTTCAGGCCGGCGATGAACGCCGCATAGTCAGTGGCGCTCATCGGCTGCCGGCGCAGATATTCGTCGACCGAGCCTGCGTTGCCGGGCGGACGCCAGGACGGCATCAGGTCGGGACGGAATTTCGTCTCCCAGGGGAAATGATTGGCGGCGAGATAGACGAAGGTGAACAGCGGCGTGTTGACCGGCTGTTCCGCGATCAGCTTCAGCGCCTTGTCGTAGAAGAAGCCGTCCGGCTCGACATCCCTGGCGCCGAGATCGCGCGCATCGAGGAAGCGCTGGATGCCGGTGGTGGTCTGGAAGCTGCGCGCGCTCATGAAGGCGCCATAGGCCGGATAGAGCGAAAGCGTCGCGTAGCCGCAGCGGCGCAGCGCCAGCGGCAGGCCGCGCTCGACGCGGCCCGAGGCGATGCGGGTCACGAAATAGGAGAAGCGGCCGAACGAGCGCGAGGACAGCCCGGCGAGCACGTTGTATTCGGTGAACCAGCTCGGCCCGCCATTGCTCTCGGCGACGAACTTGCGCTCGATCCCGTCGAACGACTTGAAGTGGCTGCCATAGCCCGGCGGCACCTTGACGCCGCTGGCCTGACGAATATCGAAGCTCGATTCATCATGGATCATGATGATATTGGGCCGCCGCCCGGCCGGGGCGCAGGAATCCACCAGCGGCACCTTGAGGTGCTCGCTGGAAGCCGCGTCCGATTCCATGAAGCCGTAATTGACGAAGTCGGAGACCGCGGTCACGCCCGAGCGCGAGAATTTCGACAGATAGCCGTCGTCGTAATAGCCGCGCCAGGCTTCATCCGGCCAGGCAACGGCATAGCCGACCAACGCGGCGAGACACGCCAGCATGCCCGCCAGCGCCGGCAGTCGGCGGATGCGGAACGGATCGAGCCACCACAGCGCATACATCAGTGGGATGGTGACGAGGCCGGCCGCGATCACCGACCAGCGCAGGTTCGGAAAGATCGTAAACAGAAACGCGACGGTATCGCGGTCGATCACCATCAGGTCGATGAAGTTCGCAGTCATCTGCACGACGTCGTGCTTGAACTTCGACACCAGCACCAGCACCACGACCAGCGTCAGCGACAGCGCGCCCGACAATGCCGGGCGGCGCAGCAGCGTGACGAAGAAGAAGTTGAGGATGCCCCAGGACAGCAGGAAGCCGATGCGCGAACCGAAATCGGTTTCGGTGCGGACCATGATGATCAGCGCCGCCAGATGCGGCATCGCGACCGCCAGCAGCCGCCAAATGCCGATCGCGGCAACGCCGCGGGCGGCAATGGTGAGTACGGACGGACCTGGATTTGGCGCGGGCGCCATGGGTTGGACGCAACACTACCCGGCGCAATACACAAAGCCTTGGCTGGCGACGACCAGGAGACACACGACGCAGCCGGAACCCGGATCGTGTCATGAAAACGTAGTGGAATCGTCATGAACGCGCAATGAATTTGCCGCCGCGACTTAAGGCTTAGGTGAATCCCGGACGCATCGCATCCGCGTGCTCCGGGATCAGCCCGGGCGCGGTTGGCTGGCGATGCCGTCGATGAAGAGATCGAGGATCGCTTCCGCGGTTCGCTCGGCCTCGGCGCCGGCCACGCCCCAGCGCGGAAAATGACCGTCGATGTTCATCCGGGCAAAGCCATAGACCAGCGCCCGGCCGGCGATCTGCACCCGTTTCAGGTCCGGCGAGCGCAATTGCCCCAGTGCAAACGCCTCCGCCAGCGTGCGCTCGGTGAGCCCGATCAGTTCGGCATTGTCCCGCGAGACGCCGGCTGCCTTGTCGTGATCAAAAAAGCGGCGGCTGGAGATGATCTCGAAATGGGTCGGATTCCGCATCGCCCAGCGCATGTAGGCAAGCCCCAGGCGCCGAAAGCGCGCCAGCGGGTCGCCGGCCGGCGCCTCGGCCAGCGCCAGCTCGATCTCGGCCCGGAAGCGCCGCTGCGCCTCCTCCGCCACCGCGCTCATCAGGGCCTCGCGGCTCGGGAAATGCCGGAACGGCGCCCCCGGCGACACCCCGGCGCGGCGGGCGGCCTCGCGGACGCTGACGGCTTCGGCGCCGCCCTCGCCGACCAGTTGCAGTGCGGCGTCGATCAGGACCCGGCGGAGGTCGCCGTGGTGATAGGGCTTTGGCGCCGGGGCGCGGCGGCGCGGCTTGGCGGCCGGGATCTTCCTGGCGGCGGGGACCTTGGCAGAGGGTCGTCTGGAAGCGGGACGCATGGCTTCTTCCCCAAAAATTGCGAAAACAACCCCATGCAAAGTAGAAATGGGGCCTCGGACCATCCGAGACCGCAAGATCTAGCGGCCCATCCCGCGCGGCTGCCACCCTTGCTCTGGCCTTCTCCTAGCATCACCCCCTTGTGAATGTAAGCAGCGATTACACGGATTGACGATGCGCGCATCGCATATGTAACTGGTGATTACATCTGCATCCGCGTCATTGGACCAACGGGAGTATCGTCATGCCGACGCGTCAAAACTGGTTCGAGGGCTGGCGGCTGTTCGCCGTGCTTAATCTCATTGATCAGAACCCATGTGCCCACAGGCGTAATCCGATGGACATGATTTTCCAGGGGCGGTCGATGAGCGTATTCCAGGCATAGCAGCAGTGATCGACGATATCGTCGTAGGATTTGAAGACGCGGTTCGAGAGCCAGTTGTCGCGCATATATTGCCAGATATTTTCGACCGGATTGAGTTCAGGGCACTTCGGCGGCAGTGGCATAATGGTGATGTTGGCGGGAATGAACAATCTTGCTGACAGATGCCATCCGGCTTGATCGACGAGGAGGACGGCGTGGGCCCCTGGTGCGACTGCCTTGGCGATTTCGGCCAGATGCAGGTTCATCGCTTCGGTGTTGCAGGCCGGGAGGATCAGAGCCGCGCCCTTTCCCTGCTTCGGGCAGATGGCTCCGAAGATGTAGGTCGAGGCGGTGCGCTGATCCCGCGGAGCGCTTGGGCGAGTACCGCGCTTGGCCCACCTGCGGGTGATCTTGTTCTTCTGACCAATGCGCGCTTCATCCGCGAACCAAATCTCTATTTCCCTAACATCGACTGCCTTTTCGCGCGCGACTTCATCCAGGCGCGCTGGGAACTTTTTTTAAAATCCTCGATGGCTCCTTCGGCTTGCGCATGATGACGGGGGCGGGCTGAGAGCTTGCGGTAGCCCATCGCACGAAGCTCCCGGCTCAGCGTCTGCTTGGCAACCGTGATGCGGAACTCCTCGTATATCCATTGCGAAAGATCGACCAACCGCCAGCGCACGACACCGTGGATCGCCGGGATCGGGCCGCTCTCGATCATCCGCACAATCGCCTGGCGTTGCCCATCATTGAGCCTCGAGGGTTGACCTGGAGGCTTGCGGTCGATCAGACCGTCCGGCCCAAGAACATTGAACCGCATCACCCAGTCCCGGATGATCTGCAGCGTCACGCCGCCAATCTCGGCCGCCTCGGTGCGGTTCGCCCCATCGTAAATCGCCGCCAGTGCCAGAAGCCGCCGAGCCTGCGGACCATCCTTCGATCGTTTGGCCGCAGCCCTTACCAAACCGGCATTAAAATCAGCACGAAGCGGGATAGCCATGGCGAACCTCCATCGTTCGCCATGTTGAATCAAACGGATGCTGATTTGGGTATCCTCTGACCGGAGTTACGGCTTCCGGGATTTGGTCGCTCACTTTGCTGGCGCTGTCGGTGTGGATCGCCGGGATGCGGCAGTTCGAGGTCGAGGGCGTGCGGATGGTGATCCGCTTCACCGCGCGGAGCTCGTTGCTGTTGTTTTGCCTGGCCTTCAGCGCCGCGGCGCTGGCGCGGCTTTGGCCCAACGCCTGGACGCGCTGGCAGCGCCGCAACCGCCGCTATCTCGGCGTCACCTTTGCCGCCTCGCACGGCATCCATGCGGTCGCGATCATAGCCTTCGCGGTCATGGACCCCTCAGGCTACGCGGCGGCGACCTCGATCGCCTCCTACATTTTCGGCGGCATCGGCTACGCCTTCATCATCGCGATGACGGCAACCTCATTCGACCGCACGGCGCAGGCGCTCGGCGCGAAGGCCTGGCGCAGGCTGCACCTTGTCGGCGGATATTATCTGCTGTTCCAGTTCATGGTCTCGTTCGGCAAGCGGATTCCCGACATGCCGCTCTACGCGCTGTTCCTGATTCCGCTGGTCGCGGTGTTTGCCTTGCGCATGATCAGCATGGCGGCCGCGCGGACACCGCGAACAACGGTGCAGACGGGATGACGCTGGAGCGGGATGACGGCTCTTCGAATTGTCATCCCACTCCAGTTTTTGTTTTGCGCATGATCTTTTCCGAAGAACCGGTAGCCACTTTTCCCGATCATGCCAGGGCGTGTACTCACAAATCGAGGTTCGTGAGCGAGTTCGACCCATGTCCGCTATCAGGCATTTTGCAGACTCAAACCGGACATCGCCTCAGGTCCGCTTTGTGCCAAACCCGGACATGCCCGGCGTTTCACTCGATCACCTCGTCGGCGCGCAAGGGCATCGACGGCGGAACGGCGAGGCCGAGGGCCTTCGCGGTCTTGAGGTTGATAACCAATTCGAATTTGGTGGCGCGCGTCACGGGAATGTCGGCCGCCTTATCACCACGCAAAATGCGCGCAGTGTAAAGACCGGCTTGACGATACGTCTCGGTGAGATTTGGGCCGTAGCTCATCAATCCGCCTTGGTCCACGAACTCCCGCCATTCATAAATCGCCGGAAGGGAATGGCGCGCGGCCAGCGATACAACCTCCGCCTGACGACCGCTGAACGAATCTGACGCGACAACGATCGCACCGCCACGCCGTTCCAAAGACCGACGAACGCCGCTTCGATTTCACGCTCGTTAGTGGCGTGCAAAACGTGAAGCTGCACTCCAAGCGCCTGCGCCGCGTCGGCCAGGTCCTTTGCCTGGTCCTTGGCATTTGCATCAGTCGGATTGATCAACGCACCGACCGAAGTAGCCTGCGGAACAACACTATGCAGCAAGCCAAGCCGCTTCGGTTCGAGCTCTGCGGTAAAGAAGCTGACGCCGGTAACGTTGCCGCCGGGACGGTTCAAGCTCGTCACCAAGCCGAACTTGACCGGGTCGCTGCCAATGGAAAAAACGATCGGGACGTTGGGACCGGCGGTCTTGACTGCAACGGCGGTATGAGCACCGCCCGCTGCACAGATCACCGCAACGCCCCTCTGAACAAGCTCGGACGCCAACTCCGCTAATCGGTCGTAACGGCCCTCAGCATACCGGCGCTCAATCGTGATATTCCGGCCGTCGACGTAACCTGCATCGATTAGGCCCTGCGAAAATCCATCGTGAGGTGGCGTTCGGCTTCCGCTATGTAAGAAATCCAACCACCGGGCGTTCCTGTGAGTGCGCCAACACGGCATCGTTGCCGCGCCGCCCAGTGCCGCTATGAATTCCCGCCGCTTCATGCTCGTTCCAACATTCCAGAGCCATCATATAGGCTCAGCAGCAGTGCAGCCACAAGGGGAGGCGTGCGCCAGCCCGGCCGCGCGACTGCCGTGCGCGATACGAGATTGCGCTCGTCCTACTTTGCCGACAGCGGCTTTGCCGAGAGCAGCATGTCCGGCCCGTCCTGGAGCACCTCGAGCCGCATCCCGGCGGTGCCGGCGAGGCGCCACGTGTAATAGGCCTGGATGGTCATGGCATCGAGCGCCGGCAGCCGGTCGCCGGCGATGAACTCGCCCAGGTGCTGCGGCGCGCGCGCGTTGGTGCCGCGGCAGCGGATGAGGAAGCTCGGATTCTCGAGCGAGCCGCCCATCTGCACCTCGATGTCGCCGCCGCGCGGCAGCGCGGTGACGGCGCTGGCGACGAGGTTCAAGAGCAGCTTCACCTTGTCCTTGCCCATGTGGCCGGGATCGGTGCGCCAGGTGAGGTTGTGCTTGCCCTTGCCGATGAAGCCGCGCGAGATCTGCTCGGCGGTGCCGAGATCGATCATGGCGCCGGCCGACCCCGCCGCGCCGAAGGCAAAGCGCGCAAACTGCAGCCGGGCCGAGGCCTGCTCGGTGACGTTGCGGATGACGTCGAGGGCGTAGTTCTTGGCCTCCTCGTCGTCGTCCTCGTCGAGGATCTCGAGACCGTTGTAGATGGCGCCGACCGGGCCGATCACGTCGTGACAGATTTTGCTGGAGATAAGCGCGGCGAGTTCAAGATCGGTCGGATTGGCGCGATGGCCCATCGATGTCCCCTCGTTTATCGCAGGTCCGAACGACGGCGGCAGCTCGGGCGCGCACGGATACGGGCGCACGGGGCCGCTTGCGAAGAGTTCTTGCCATTCTGATACACGCGCCGCACAAGCGATGCAAAGGCTCTGGCGCGCGATGCTGCGTCGGAGCCTTGTATTATGTGGCTCCGCGGCTTGCGCGGCCCGTCAGGTGACGAGCGGCGCGCGTTTATCGGCACGCTTGTCGCGAATCAGGAGATCAGCTCGGCGCATGAGGCAAGAGGACTACCGGCGTCTCCTCGAGGCGCTGCTGCCCTCGGTGCTGGCTGCCGGCCGCATCGAGATGGCGCCACTTTGCGGCCGGCGTCACGGTCGCGACCAAGGCCGACGCGACGCCCGTGACGATCGCCGATCACGAGGCCGAGGAGGTTTTGCTCGCGGGGCTGCGGAGCGGCGGCCCCCGGCGTGCCGGTGATCGCGGAGGAGGAGGTCGCTGCGGGGCGCACCCCCGCGATCGGCGATCGCTTTTTCCTCGTCGATCCGCTCGACGGCACGCGCGCCTTCATCAACCGCAGCCCGGAATTCACGATCAACATCGGCCTGATCGAGGACGGCTGCCCGATGTTCGGGATCATCTACGCGCCGGCGCTGTCGCTGCTGTACGCGACGCTCGATCCCGAGCACGCGATGGAAGCGAAGATCGCGCCCGACGACACGGCGACGCTCGACAAGCGCGAGCTCAGGCCGCTGCACGGCGCGCGATCCGGACCTAAAGGCGCTCGTCGCCTTCGCCAGCCGCTCGCACGCCGCCGAGAGCACCGACGAATTCCTGAAGCGGTTGCGCATCGCGGAAAAGCGCAAGGCGAGCTCGTCGCTGAAGTTCTGCCTCATCGCGCGCGGCGAAGCCGATCTCTACGCGCGGCTCGGCGAGACGAGCGAGTGGGACACGGCCGCCGGGCAGGCCATTCTGAGCGCCGCCGGCGGCAGCGTCACCACGCTCGACGGCAAGCCGCTGGAGTACGGGAAGGCGCAAATGCGGTTCGCCAACCCGCAAGTTCGTCGCCTGGGCGCGCGAGCCATTGCCGATCAGCGCGTAAGTCGCTGCAAAACCGCCGCAATCGGGCCACGCGTATCGCGGATCGGCCACACTTTCGTAACACTTTGCGTCGAAGGATTATAGAATTGGAAGCATCTCGCGGGCCAAACGCGGGCGCCGCTGCAACCGATGGATCGTGCCATGGCGCAGCCCGTCGGGGTACGCCGGTTTGTCTCGTCGTCTCGGCCTTGAGTGCGCTTGCCGTCGCCGGGCTTCCCTCCTCGGTGGCGTGCGCGCCGCCGAGGATGCCTACAGTCCCACCGCAGAGCGGCTATGACCCTTATGCGCCGCCGCGCGATGGCGCCTCCGAGCAGGACCAGGCGCCGCCGCCCGATGCGCAGCCGCCCTATCGTCCGGGCGGCGTCTACCGCGAGGACGACAACTATCGGCGCTACGAGGACCGAGCGCGCGGCCGCCGGCCCCGCGACGACGAGCCGGGCCCCGGCTACGGCGAGCCCTACCACGCGCCGGGCGATACGACCGCGTCCGCCGCCCGATGGCCGCGGCCCGCCGCCGCGTTACGATCGGTTATTCGCAGAACGAGATCATCGAGCGCCGGCCGCCGCTTCTTCGGCTCGGTGAGCAAGGGGCTCGCGAGCGTCGTCGAGTACGCCTTCCAGAAGTCCGGCCGGCCCAACGGCTACATCCTCGGCGAGGACGCCGGCGGCGCCTTCGTGGCCGGCCTGCGCTACGGCGAGGGCACGCTCTATACGAAGGATGCCGGCGTCCACAAGGTCTTCTGGCAGGGGCCGTCGATCGGCTACGACTTCGGCGGCGAGGGCTCCAAGACCATGGTGCTGGTCTACAACCTGCGCGACCCCTCGCGAGATCTACGAGCGCTATGCGGGCGTTCAGGGCTCGGCCTATATCGTCGGCGGCGTCGGCATCCAGTTCCAGACGCACGGCAACGTGACGCTGGCGCCCATCCGTTCGGGGATCGGGCTGCGGCTAGGTGCGAACGTCGGATATTTGAAGTATACCCGCGAGCCGACGTGGAATCCGTTTTGAGTCGCCGCGCGGCTGGTGATGAAGCCCGGTCGGAGAGAAGCGCGGTGAGTGCATTGCGCAAAAGCTCGCTAGTCGGATAATCGGGCTCGGGAGGCTCGGCCAGCCGGGACCGAGGGGCGTAATTGCGTGAATTGCGCAGTCGAGGACGCGGGCGTGATCACGATCGAGATGGTCATGCTGGCGGCGTTCGGCTTCCTCACGGCGGCGCTGCTGACGCTGTTCCTGTCGCCGCTCTATCGGCGCCGCGTCGCGCGCCTTACCACCGACATCGCTGAAGCGCTCGATGCCGCTCACGGAGGCGGAGATCCGCGCCGACAAGGACCGGCTGCGCGCCGAGTACGCCATCCGCATCCACAAGCTCGAGACGAAGGTCGAGGAGGCGGCGGAAGCCTCCGCCCGGCAGATGGTCGAGCTCAACCGCCGCGACGCCGCCATCAGCGAGCCTCGAGGGCGAGGTCTCGCAGCAGCGTACGTCGCTGGAGGAGCACGAGAACGCGCGCCGCGTGCTCGAGCAGACGATCATGGACCGCCTGCCGAAGGTCGAGCACCGGCTGGCCGAGGCGCGCAAGCTCCTGTTCCAGCGCGACCGCGAGATCGTGTCGCTGAGCCAGTCGAGCGAGAAGCAGGCGCGCGCGCTCGAAGAAGCGACGCAGATCAACACGCAGCAGACCGACGAGGTGCATCGCCTCAAGGCGGCGCTCAACACGCGCGCGGCGCGCAACCGCGAAGGGCTCGGCGATCCGCGCTTCGACGGCGAGGTGGCGCTGCGCACCGAGATCGAAGCGCTGCGCGCCAAGACGCGCGACCAGACGGCGCTGATTGCGCGCCTGCAGGCGCTGTGACGCGCGCCGGACCCGCGGCCGAAGCCGCGGCCGCGCTCGCCGACCGCGAGCCGGCAGCGGGCGTCAACGGCGCGCACGAGCCAAGCCGTCCGGCGAAGGTCGTCGGCCGGCGCAAAGGATTGCGGCTGAGCTTCGGCCGGACGCGGGCACCCCGTCGCTCAAGGCGGTCGATGGCGCGATGGAAGCGCCGCCGCGGCGGGCTTCGCCGATCCGCAGGCGCAGGCGGAGATCCGCCGCCTCAAGTCCGTCAATCAGGATCAGGCCGCCGAGCTTTCGCGTCTCAAGGCGGCGCTGACCACCTACGAGGTCGGCCGACAACGACGACCGCGGCATCAAGGACAGCAAGATCGCTCTCAAGGCGCCGTTTGAGTGCGCTGAAGGCGCTGTCGGACGAGCAGGGCAGCACCATCCAGACGCTGCGCGCCGAAGCTCGCCTGCCGGCAACGAGAAGCTCGCGCGGCAGGCCGCCTACTTCATGGAAGAGATGCGCCGCTTGGGTCGGGCACGGTGCCGGCGTCGGGTCCGGCGCGCGCCGCCGGCACCAGCGCCCGAGCCGGCGAAGCGGCCGCTGGTCGACCGCATCAACGATCCGCGCGTCACGCGCCTCGTTCGCGCGGGCGCCGCGGAAGAGGAAGCGCACAAGGGCAATCCGCGCCGCGTGAGTGGCTTCCTCAAGGCGCTCGACGGCGAGACCGACTCAGCAACGAAGCGGCGGCGCGAGCGTGGCGCCGGCGGCTCAGTCAGGGGCTAAGCCTGCGCGAAGCGGGGAACGCGGAGGCGCCCAAGCCGTCGCGCAAGGCGCGGCTGCTCGAGCGCATCACCGGCCTCGACAAGACGTCGGCCTGAGCTTTAGCGAACCGGCAATCCGATGGAACCTCAGGCGCTGCTGTCGCTGCGGCAACGCGCCGCGGCATCCAGCATCGGCTCGATCTCGGAGGCGTCCTTGGCGACGCGCACGCGGCCGTCGAACTTGGCGCCCTCGGCGATGACCAGGTTCTTCTGGATCATGTCGCCCTCGATGCGCGCGGTCGGGTGCAGCGCGACGGTCTCGCCGCGCAGCGCGCCCGTGACCTTGCCGTGCACGGTGATGTAGCGGGCGGTGATGGTGCCGGTGACCTTGCCGGTGTCGCCGATGGTCACGTCGTCGCCGTTGATGTCGCCGTTGACCTCGCCAATGACCATCAGCGTGCTCTGACACACCAGCGTGATCTTCTGGCCGACGATGGCGAGATCGGATCCGATGATGGAGACCGGCCGGCTGCCGGGAGCGGGCACGAAGCCGGCCGCGCGGAACCCCGCGGCAAGGGCGGTGTCGCGGTGCCGCTCGACGGGGCACCCGGAAACTTCGGCTCAGGACTACGGCCAAACACGCGAAACCTCCCTCGACTGAAATCGTACACCCCGCGTTGAGGAAAGCCGACCATGGCGACGTGAGCTAATTATGTCGTGAGCGGCCGTATTCGCGCCGGGCGGGGACGCGTGGGGCGCATCCATCGCCGAAAAAGTGCGAAATCCTGCGCAAAAGCGCTGGGCCTGCGCACTTAACCATGTCCATAGCTGGGCCGCCCGCTAGCGCGGGATCGACAGGTTCACGAACGGCGCGATGACGCGGACGCGGTTGCCCCAGACGCCGACGTGCGTGAACGGCGCATCCACGATGACGGGTCCGCGCGAGTTGACGTGGGTGTAGGGCGCGTCGACGACGCGGCCGCGGCGGTAGTGGCGGCGGTAGCGATAGCCGTCGTCCTCATTGACGCGGACGATAAGCGATTGCGCGGCGGCATGCAGGTTTGGACCGCCGGCCGACACGGCGGCGGCGAGGTCGAGGGCGCCGGCCGCGGCAATCGCGGCAAGGGCGGTGAGGGTACGCACGGCAAGCAATTCCATGGCTGAAAATATCCTCGCTCATCCAATCGGATGCGGGGGAGTTTCTACCAGATCGGATGAAGAATCAATGCGCGCGCGCCGCGAGCCCTTGGCGGGCCGATCCGGGAAGCCACCCGACGCGCTGCGCTGCGCGGCGCAAACTCAAAAGGCTAAGGCGGTGAGTCACTTGCACACGTCGACCGTGGACAGGCAGGTGTAGCCGCTGCCGTCCGGCTTGCACCTGTAGCGCTCGTTGCGGAAGGTAGTCCGTCTGGATCGGCCAGTTGCCCGACAATTGAGCGACGATCTCCCACGCCTGGAAGCGGGCCAAGTCCTCGGTAAAGGCCCAGCCTTTGCCGTGCTTGGTGACGCAGCCGGCCAGCGCCGCCGAGGGCGCGAGCAGCAGCCCCGCCGCAGCAATCGCCAGCGATATGGCGGCGAGCTTGGCGTTCATCGATCTTCTCCTCACAACCGTGGGAACCCCGCTGGCACTGGCGTAGGCCGCGGTTGCGGCGGAGGCAAGGCCGCGCGGGGCCGTCGTCAACAGCCGTGCGGGAATGAGGGACCGGAACACTGCGCCCGTTACGGACGCGCGGGATAGTCGGTGTAGCCGTGCGCCTCGCCGGCATAGAACGTGTTTTGGTCGGGCGCCGGCCAGCGGCGCGCCCGAGCGCAGGCGCTCGACGAGATCGGGGTTGGAGATGAACGGGCGCCCGAAGCAGATGAGGTCGGCGAGGTTCTTCGCGCGCGCCTCGATGGCGAGCTCCAGGTCGTAGTCGTTGTTGGCCATGTAGAGGCCGTTGAAGGCGCGGCGCAGCTTCTGCAGGTCGAAGCCGCCGGCCGGATGGCGCTCGCCGCCGGTGTCGCCCTCGATCGACGTGGATGTAGGCGAGCTTGAACGGATTGATCTGCTCGATCAGCGACAGATAGACCGGCTCGGGATTTGAATCGCCGATGTCGGCGAACTTGGTCAGCGGCGACAGGCGGATGCCGACGCGGTCGCCGCCCCACACCTTGGTCACCGCGTCGACCACCTCGACGACGAGGCGCGTGCGGTTCTCGATCGAGCCGCCGTACTGGTCGGTGCGCTTGTTGGTCTTGTCGGACAGGAACTGCTGCAGCAGGTAGCCGTTGGCGGAGTGGATCTCGACGCCGTCGAAGCCGGCGTCCTTGGCGCACTTGGCGCGCATGCGCGTAGTCGGCGACGATGCCGGGGATTTCGGCGGTCTCCAGCGCGCGCGGCGTGACGAGCGGCTTGAAGCCTTCGTAGGTGTAGGCCTGCTGGCCGTCGGCGCGCACGGCGCTCGGCGCCACGGGCAGCACGCCGCCCGGCTGCAGATCGGGGTGCGAGACGCGGCCGACATGCCAGAGCTGCAGGAAGATGCGCCCGCCCTTGGCGTGCACGGCCGATGGTCGTCAGCTTCCAGCCTTCGACCTGCTCGGGCGACCAGATGCCGGGGGTGCGGATGTAGCCCTTGCCCTGCGCGCTGATGTTGGTCGCTTCCGTGACGATGAGGCCGGCCGAGGCGCGCTGGGCGTAGTAGGTGGCCTGCAGCTCGCCGGGAACGCCGGCGTCGTCGGCGCGCGAGCGGGTCAGCGGCGCCATGACGATGCGGTTGGCGAGCGTATAGGGGCCGAGCTGGACGGGATCGAAGAGGTCGGTCTGGGCGGCGAGCTCGGCTGCGTGCGGGGCTCGACTGCGGCATCGGCCGATCCTCCATTAGATGATCGTCGAACATCTAGGCGGCTGGGAGCCGCCGGCAAGCCCGCGCGGCGCATTGCGCCGCGCGGTCGAAGGTCTCATACCGCCAAAAAACAAAGAGGCCGCCCAAAGGGCGGCCTCCGTGAGATATCGGCGGCGATTGCAGCGGTTGTCGCGCTGCGCCGCTGTTGCTTCAGGCGCAGACCAGAGGCAAATCCGGCATGAACCCGAGCGACCGCGACATCGCCGTCCTCAAGATCCCACTCGACATCGGATCACCTCCTTCCAGCTGTTGAACGATAACCTCAGGTTGCCATGATTTTCGCGCCGAAAAGTTACGATTTCGCAAGTTGCGGATTTCCTAGGCTCGTTCCATGACCAACTCGATCGACATCAAGGCGAAAGCGCCGTTTCCGGCGGGGGCGCTCAGCAACTTTGCGCCGCATCGTTTACCTCGACGGCATGAATCGTGGCCTCGATGGAAGGCTTCGCTGCAGAGCTCAAGGTCGAGGACCCGGCCGAGCAGGCGCAGGCTGTGCGCGCAAGTCGGGCGGCGAGGCGCAGGGGCGCGGGCGCGGCAGCGATTGGAAGCCAGAGCGGAACGCTCTTCTGGCGCGGAGAACCCATCGACCGGCTGTCGGACGACTACCAGAGCTGCTCGACCGCGCCTACGACGCCCTTTTTGAGCAGTCATGAAGTTCCGCTCGGCCCTTGCGGCTACCGGCGAGGCAGAGCTGGCGCACACGCTCGGCACCGATGATCCGACCGAGACGATCCTGACCGCGCCGAATTCTGCTCGCGCTGGCACGGTTGCGCAGGCGCTGACGACCGACTTCCGGCGGCGATTACGTCACAACCGGCGATTTCCAGCCCGCACCGCGATCTTGGTCGCACGTGCCCGGTCAATCTTGACAGTGCAAGTCGACTCAGCGCATGTGCTACGGCTGCAGAAAACCAAGCTCACGCCGTCAGGAGCCAGAAATGCTGCATACGTTCGGCGCCCGGATCGCCACGGTCTCCTCGGTGCCGTCGCGCATGCTTTGCCTCGCCACCGTCGGTCTGACCCCGACGCGCGCGGCGGCCGAGGAGAAGGAGATCACGATCGAGCTCAAGGATCACAAGTTCGCCCCCGCCGAGATCAAGGTGCCCGCCGACACCGCGATCAAGCTGACGGTGAAGAACAGCGACGCCACGCCGGAGGAGTTCGAGAGCCATCCGCTCGGCGTGGAGAAGGTCATTGCCGGCAACGCCACCGCCACCATCCGCCTAAAGCCGCTGGCGAAGGGCTCCTACACGTTCGTCGGCGAATACCACGAGGAAACCGCCAAGGGCACCATCATAGCGGAGTAGCGAGTGCTCGCGGCGCTCATCATCGTTTTCCGCGAGGTGCTCGAGGCCGGCCTGATCATCGGCGTCGTGCTCGCGGCGTCGCGCGGCGTTGCCGGGCGCGGCCGCGCGGTGGCGCTCGGCGTGCTTGCGGGGCTCGCCGGGTCGGTCGTCGTCGCGCTGTTCGCGGCCGAGATTTCCGACGCGTTCGCCGGCCGCGGTCAGGAAATCTTCACCGCCGCCGTGCTGCTGCTCGCCGTCGTGATGCTGACCTGGCACGTCATCTGGATGGCGAGCATGCGCGCGAGCTGACCGCGCGGTTGCAGCAGCTCGGTCACGCCGTGGCGGCAGGCAGCCAATCGGTATTCATGCTCGGCGTCGCGGTCGGAGCGGCGGTGATGCGCGAGGGCAGCGAAGTCGTACTCTTCCTGACTGGCATCGTCATGCAGGGCGGCGCAAGCTCCCGCACTGACGCCGGCTCGCTCGGCGGGCTAGTGCTAGGCGCCGCCGTATCGGCGATCGTCTACACGGGCCTGATGGTCGTGCCGCTGCGCCGCGTGTTTCCGTCACCGGCGGCCTGGTGACGCTGCTGGCCGCGGGCCTGGCGGCCGAGGCGATGCGTCAATTGTCGAACGCCGGGCTGATCGCCGTGATCGATCGCCCGCTGTGGGATACGTCGGCGATGCTTGGCGAGGACACCTGGCCCGGTCGCGTCCTGCACGTGCTCATCGGCTACACCGACCGGCCCGACGGGCATCGAGCTGCTCGCCTACGTGGCGACCATCGCGACGATCTACCTGCTGGCGGTGCGCGTGCGTCCGCGTCACGCGCCGGCGAAGCCGCACCTTGTGGCCCAGAGCGCGCGGGCCTTCCGGCATCACGGACCGCGACGCGGCTTAGCTCACGGCACCCTGCTCAGAAGGTTGGCGTCGCGCGCGATGCGCCAGCGGCCGTCGTCCCCCTTGCGCAGGATCGACAGCACCCAACCCGCGCGTCGCGCCGGTTTGCCTGTGGGCGGCGTCATCGCCACCTGCACAAAGCTGCGCGCAAAGGCCCAGTCGCCGTTCACCTGCAGCTCGCGCACCTGGCTTGTGCCCTCGAAATTCGCGTTTTTCATCGTGGCCGCGGCGGCGGCGAACATCTCTTTTCCGAACGGCTCGGAGCCCGGCACCATGAACACGACGTCGTCGGTCATGAGGCCGAGCACGGTGTCGAGGTCACCCGCCGCGCTCGCGCGCATCCAGGTGGCGATCAGCTCGCGTATGGCGGTTTCGTCGGCGGTCATGCAGCCAGCCTCGGTCAATGTGCAACGGGTGTTCTGTGGGGAACAGCCTCGGCACCGCGCTCAGCCTAGGCTCCTCCCACCAGACCAATACGGCAAGTTAACAGTCTCAAGACGAGGAGAGACCCCCATGCTGTTCAATCTTGTTGATCCGCTGCTGTCCCCCGAGGCCTACGTGTGCCAGTGGCGCAACGGCGAGCTTTACATCGAATCGGCCCCGAGCGCCGAGATCGCCGACTAAACCCAATTCATCTGTTGGCTAATCAGCCGCGGCTGATGTGCTGCCCCGCACATCGGCCGCGCTGCTTTTTGAGACGCGGTCGACCGCGAGACGGCCCAACTACTTGGACTGGGAGTCTCTGTTTTAGCACCGCCAGCGCCTCCTGCACGGTGGTCATGAACTGCGCCGGGAAAATGATCGTCGAATTCTTCTCCGTCGCGATCTCGGCCATCGTCTGCAGGGTGCGTAGCTGCAGCGCCACGGGGTGCGCGGTGATGATGTCGGCGGCCTCGCCCAACTTCACGGCGGCCTGGAACTCGCCTTCGGCGGCGACGATCTTGGCGCGACGCTCGCGCTCGGCCTCGGCCTCCTTCGCCATCGCGCGCTGCATGTTGTCGGGCAGCGTGATGTCCTTTATCTCGACCGCGGTGACCTGCGTGCCCCACGGCTCCGTGTGGGCGTCGATCACGTTCTTGATCTGCTCGTTGATGGCCGCGGTTTGTGACAAGAGCTGATCGAGCGAAAAGCGGCCGACGACGTTGCGCACCGTCGTCTGGCTGATCTGGTTGATGGCGTCGTAGACGTTCTCGATCACGATGACGGCCTTCTCCGGGTCGCTGATGTGATAGTAGGCGACGGCGGCGATATCGATCGAGACGTTGTCCTTGGTGATGATCTTCTGCGGATGGGATCTGCATGGTGACCGTGCGCAGCGACACGCGCGTCATCAGCTGCACGGGGACGAAGACGAACGTCAGCCCCGGTCCTCGCACGCCGGCGAACTTACCGAGGTTGAACACGACGCCGCGCTCGTACTGGCGCAGGACGCGGATAGAGATGAAGAGGTAGGCGACGACGATGGGGACGAGAATTGCTCCGGTCATGGGCGTTTCATCCGGTTGCGAGGGAAATCTGCCGGCATCATACCCCAGATCGGCTGCAGATCAGCGGTCGATACGCGAGATCTTTGAGCCTTCGAGCGTCAGGTTATACATGAGGCCCTTGGGATCGAGGATGAAGCCGATGACCGGGCTCGTGATCTTGTTGGTGTCGATGGAACCGCCCACGCCGAGCGTGACGATGGCGACCGAGCCGTCGACCCCGATCTTCCATCCCGCGGTCCGCCGGAACTGATCGAGCGCCTGCGGCGTCATGAACATGATGATGACCGAGCGCTCCTGCACGCCGAGCTGAAACCCGAACGAGGCCGACAGCGTGTTGTAATAGGCGGCGGAGCCGCGCTCGCCACGGAGCCGTAGCGCGCCCTCGCCATACTCTCCGCCGAACCGAACCCCGCCTTCACGATCGAGGGGAACACGAAAATCCCGACCGACTTGTGCGCGAGCTCGCGTGCCCGCCGATCTTGTAGAAGAAGCGGTCGAGCGTCTCGTTGACGCCGACGTCGATCTCGTGCGCCGACGCCGCCTTGGCGCCGGGGGCCGCGGTGACGATAGCGAACAGCGAAAAGAGTGCGGCCCAGATCAGGTTGCGCGGCATCGTGATTTCCCCTCGGTTGCTCCCATGCGGCGTTGGTGGACCTGCTTCGTGGCAAAATTCGAGATCGCGGCCCGGCTTCCCGTAGTCGGCGCCCCCCCAAGAACGCTGGCCGCGGGTGCATTAACCGTAGGCTAGACCCCGCGAAGCGAGCGTGCCGGCCGGCGATCGGTGGCGTGCATGCCGCACGGTCGTTTTGCTAAAATGCGGGGAAGCGTGCGCCCAAGCTTTCGGCCGGATTTCGAGGAGGCATCGCATGTGCCGCAACATCAAGACGCTGCATAATTTTTCCCCGCCGGCGACCGCGGACGAGATCCGTGCCTCGGCGCTGCAGTTCGTGCGCAAGCTGTCGGGCTTGACGCGCCCCTCGCAGGCCAACGAGGCTGTATTCAACCGCGCCGTCGATCAGGTGACGAAGGCGGCGGAGGAGCTGCTGGGGTCGCTGGTCACTATGGCGCCGCCACGCGACCGCGAGGTCGAGGCGGCGAAGCTGCGCGCGCGCTCGGCGATGCGCTTCGGGGTGCGGTAAATCGCCGGAACCTGCGAACAGATCCCGGCGACTTGGTTTCGCTCGACGGCTCACGCATGCGCCAGGTGTGCGCAAGCGCATCGCTCACTCTTCGTTTTGGCGAGGGAGGCCAGGTGCAGGAGGATCGACAGGGGCACGGCGAACACCGGTACCAGGGCCAGCGGGAAGTCGGTGATCATCTGGTTGGGCAGGTCGAACGCGGCGACCTGCAGCGCCGAGGGAGACGACATGAAGCCGGTCCCCACGGCGATGGCGAGATCGGCGATGCCGAACGCGTTCCAGCGGCGCACGAGGCGATCCGGCGGGGTGCCGTTGCGGTAGGTCCACACGATTGCGAGCGCGGTGAGGCCGACGATGATGTCGCCCATGCCGGCCGGCAGTGCAAATATGCCGGGAAGCTGCGCGGCTGAGAACAGCAGCAGGAAGTTCACGCCGAGCGTGCGGTAAAACTGGATGCCGATTAGCCACGATTGCGGGATAGCGGCGATGATCGCGCGCACGGACCCGGAGCTCCAATACAGCGCCACGCCGGCGATGATGGGCAAGAAGATGCCGTATTGGATGGTGGGCAGGCTCGCCGCCGTGGCCGCGTAGGCGCCTTGCCAGGTAAGGATCATGGCAGCGGCCAGCCAGGCGACGAGCAACGTCGAGACAAAGACCACCCCGCGGCGAACGCGGGCGGCTTCCCAGCCGGCGGCAACGAGCGAGCTGCGCACGGCGTAGATGGCGACGGCGACGATAAGGAAGCTCGAGATGACGATATTGAGGGTTGTGAAGGAAAGAAGCATGGCGTCCTCCATGGACTGAACTCGAGAGTGCCAGGCCATAAATACATAATAGCAAGCGACTAGCAATAAGAAAGTGACTTGCAATATCGAAGCCAGCGAGCTAAATGTGGTTCATGGCCAAGACCTACGACCTCGAATGTCCCATAGCGCGCACACTCGATATCGTCGGCGAGCGGTGGACGCTGCTGATTTTGCGCGATCTGCTGCGCCTGGGGCCGCGCAAATTCTCCGACTTCCAGCAGGCGTTGCCCGGGCTGGCGCCCAACACGCTGTCGGATCGCCTCAAGACGCTGGAGGAGCACGGGATCATCGAGAGCCGGCTGTACGAGCGCCATCCGCCGCGCGTGGAATATCTGCTCACCGCCAAGGGCAGTGCGCTCGGCCCGGTGATGAAGGCGCTGCACGGGTGGGGCGAGCGCTTCGGGGAGCAGTAGGCGTCGAGGGGGCCCATCAGTACGGGCGGGCGCCGGAGTGCGATTTGGACGGGCCTGCCTTGATCTTCTCGCAGATGCGCGCGTCCCAGATGTCCGTCGCGGCACGCGTGCCGGCGGGGCAGGCCTCGACGCCATCCGCCGGGCCCACGACGTCGCGGCGGCAATAGTGGACGCCGTTGCGCCCGAGCCAGGAATACGCGCCGGGCGGGCACGCGGCGAGCGCAGGGGTGGATGAGATGACGATCAGCGTCGCGGCGATTGTCCGGCGCATAGCGGCGATCTCCTTCGCCGGTTGCTACTTCTTCACAGCCCCGCGGTCTGCAGGCTTCGATCCAGATGCTAGCCGCGAGCCAACAAGAAATCTGCCTGAGCGCGCGTCTCGGCTGCCCTTCTTTGCCGCCTCGGCTGCCCGCTTCAATGCAGCTTCGATATCTCTGACGTTATCCTTGTTGCTCATCAGTCGTTCCACATCTCTGCGACCCGAAAGCTGCCATCAAGACTATCCCAAACCGACCAGTCGTTGACCAACGGTTTATATATTTCGTTGAGGTAGCGAAGCCCCTTTTCGAATCTCTGGCGGATAACTTCCTCCGGGATGCCATGACCGCCGTCGCGAACGCGGCCCCTCACACGCTCGATCGCGACTTCAGCGCTCGGAAGTCGAAGAAAAATAAGGGAAACGTGGTAGCCACTTTGCTGCCAACGCGGGATTTTGCGTGCGTACGTCAACGAGGCAAGGGTCGTCTCAAGCATGAACTCTACGTTGTTCCCCACAAGTTGATTGATCAGACGGAGCATTTCGCGGGCCGCCTGTAGATCGAGATGAGGGTGGGGCATGCGATTGGCGACGACCCCTCTGGCGATCTCGTCAGCATTGACGAAAAGCAGTCCCTCGCGCGCAAAAGGAAAATATTCGTTCGCGAAGCTCGTCTTGCCTGCGCCGTTTGGGCCCGCAATGATAATGATCTCTTGCATTGGACACTCACCGGCACTCCCTATCGGTCATCCTCACTTCCCTTGCGCGTCTCGTTCTCAAGCGCGGCCGAGGGCGGCAAGCGCCATCCCGTCGCAAATTGAATGAGGCCTCCCGATTTCACTGCTTCGGCGCGGGCGGAGCCGCGGTCTCAATCTTCACCCACATGAAGGTGCCGGGCCCGCATTTGAGCCACGCCTTTTCAAAGCCGAGGAGACGCATGGCGTCCTCCTCTGCCTTGCGCGCGTCTTGTTCCTTTCCGGCCGCCGCAAGCTCGGTCGTCTGCTTGCGCAGATCCTCGACCTTCTTTTGGTCGGCATCGTTAAGCTTGGTTTGCTTGAGCAGCCCGTCGATGGCGGTGCCGAGCGGGGGGATGTGAGGGCAGGCCAATGCCGGCGCGGCGAGGAGCCAGCAAAGTGCAATGCCGGTCAGGGGTGCGCGCATGCGAGGCTCCCGTAGAATATTATCGGCGATGTGTCTGCAGCCGTCCGTCAGCTTTCCTCGCGCAACGCGCTTCCGCGCGATCCGCGTGTTGAAATATATAGCACCATGGCCAGCAGCCCCAGAGTAATCAGCGAGGCGGTCCCGCGCGGCAGGTTTAGCCCGCCGTTGGCTAGGGGCTTGGTGAGAAAATCGCCGAACGTGGCGCCGAACGGGCGTGTGAAGATGAAGGCGATCCAGAACAGCAACACGTCGTTCAAGGGCGTTAGGTAGTGCAGCGCGGCGACGACGGCGATGACGCCGGCTGTGACCATTGCCCCCTGCACGAAGCTCAGCCTGGCATCGTCGACTAGGAAATCGCCGAACGCGGTGCCGAGGCTGTTGGAGAACAGCACCGCGATCCAGAAAAGGATCTCGACGTCGCGTCGTGCGATGGGGTAGACGCGCAAATCGCGCTCGCGCGCGTACCAGATGACGAGCGTCGCCATGAGGCCGGTCACAAGGATCATGGAGCCCCACGCGTAGCCGAGGCCGAGCGAGCGGTCCATGAAGTCGGAGATTTCCGTGCCCGCGGTCGTGGTGGCGATGATGGCGGCCCAGAACAGCACGGGCTGGTAGCGCGTAGGCGCAATCTGGATCAGTAGGATAATGCCGAGGATGACGAACGTGATGGCGAGGCCGGCGTAGTAGCCGAGCCCAAGCGTCATCGAGATGAAGTCGCCTGCCGTCTCTCCGAGCGTCGTGGCCAGCACCTTCATGATCCAGAAGGCAAGCGTAACTTCGGCGATCTTGGACGCGGCACCGCCGTGCGGCACCCCAATTTAAGTCACGAATCGTTCCTTGTATTGGTGCGCGCTTTGGCTCGGTGACTTGAAACGATGCTGATCGCCTCATGGACTGAGCAGAATTTGGAGCCGAAGTACGCGGCCTTTGTGCGCATCCTTGGGCAGCGCCCCGGCAGCTCCGCCCGCGTGAGCCCACGACCATCGTGCGGCCACCGTCGTCCTGTGCACTGCCCCTCCGGGGCATACCGGCCAAGACGCATCAAGGACGCACATGAAAGCCATCGAGCAGCACCCCGTCCTGAGCCTCGCCGCGCTCGGCATCCTGTCGGGCTTCCTCGGCACGTTCGCCCTGGGCTTCGGCTACGGCGAGGCCCCGGACCCCGGCATCTACATGATCCTCGCCGGCCTCTGGTTCGGCCTCGTCGTCGCCGTCGGCGTCTGGACCTGGGGGGAGCGGTCCTGGACCGCCGCGGCGGCGGCCCTGGCGGCGACGTGGATCGCCTGGGAGGTGGCCGTCAACCTCGCGCTGCAGCTCGAGGGGAGCTGGCTTGAGACCGCGCTGCTTCCGGAGTCGGCACGCTCCTACGCGAGCGGGTTTGCGGCCGGAGCCGCGGGAGCCTTGCTGGTGTGGGGCGGGGCCGCGCTCGTCACGCCGGCGCTGCAGCGGCTTTCAACGGCGGCACTCGTCGTCGCGACGGGCGCGGTGCTGGGGCTGCTCATGCCATGGACCAACAACTACGACAGCCCGGCAGTCCTGCTGCTGCCGTGGCAGGCGGGCGTTGCGGCGGCGCTCGGGTTTGGCCTGGCGCCCACGCGCGCCTCGCACCGGTCCGGCCGCATCTCGCCGGCGCCGACTTGACCGCTCAGATGGCCTGCCCGGCCGACCACCCGCTCGACCACGCCCACTGAAAATTATAGCCGCCCAGCCAGCCGGTGACGTCTACGGCTTCGCCGATGGCGTAGAGACCGGCGACGTCGCGGGCGGCCATCGTCTTCGATGACAGGTCGCGCGTGTCGATGCCGCCGAGCGTGACCTCGGCCTTGGCGTACCCCTCCGTTCCCTCGGGGAGGAACTGCCAGCGCTTTAGCCGATCGGCAAAGGCAGCCGAGCGTCCGGTCGGAGATATTGGCCATCTCGCCGGGCGGCAGGACCGCCGCCGTCAGAGCCTGCGCCAAGCGTGCCGGCATGACCTCGGCGAGCACGGTTTGCGGCGAAGCTTTGGCGTGTGTTCGTTTCCGATCGACGAGGAAGGCAGTTGCGTTGAGGCCCGGCAGCAAGTCGAGGGTGATCGGAAGTCCCGGTTCGCCAATAGGTCGATATTTGCAGGATGGCCGGGCCGGACAGTCCGCGGTGGGTGAACAGGATGTTCTCGCGGAAGCTCTGCTTTCCGAACGTTGCGATCGCCCCCAGGGACACGCCGGCGAGCGCGGCGTCGAAGCCCGGCGTGTCGGGTCCGGCCTTGAGCGGCACGAGCCCCGGCAGCGTTTGCGTGATGCGCAAGCCGAACCGCCGCGCGATGTCGTAGCTCAATCCCGTCGCGCCCATCTTCGGGATGGAGAGCCCGCCCGTCGCCAGCACCAGCGCCGGCGCGGTGAAGCAACCCGATCCGGTCTCGACGCGGAACTGCTCTGCCCGCGACACGCTCGTGACGGCGTGCCCCACCCGCACATCGACGCCGCCGCGCGCGCATTCCTCCAGCAGCATGGCGACGATCGCGCGCGCCGAGCCGTCGCAGAACAGCTGCCCCAGCGTCTTCTCGTGAAAGGGGATGCGATGACGTTGTACGAGGCCGATGAAGTCGGTTTGCGTGTAGCGGCTGAGCGCGGACGTGCAGAAATTCGGGTTGCCCGACAGGAAACGGTCGGGCGCGCTGGCGAGATTGGTGAAATTGCAGCGCCCGCCGCCCGAGATCAGGATCTTGGCGCCGGCCTTGTCGGTGTGCTCGAGCAGCAGCACCTTGCGGCCGCGTTGCCCGGCAGTGAGCGCGCACATGAGCCCTGCGGCGCCGGCGCCAAGGACGATGGCGTCGAAGGCTTCATCCGCTGCCGTCATGGGGGTCCCGCTGTCTTCCGCGCGATGCATCGTCGCGCCGCGCGAACTACTATTCCGGCGCGTCGACCACCATGTCCTTCATCTCGACGACCTCGAGATCCTTCGTGGTGACCTTCTTGAGGTCCCTCAAGGCGTCATTGTTCCAACGCGGGTCGGGGGCGCCGCTGATGAAATTGTCGCTGCCGTTGTCGGCCAGGATCATTCCGTACTTCTTCATGGCCTCCAGGATCACCTTGGCCTCGGGAGCAAAGCCCGAAAGGTCGTAGTCGGCCTTGAGGCGGACGCGCATGCCCATGGGTGCGAGGTCTTCATCGTGCGCCTTGCTTGCCCAATGACTCGCCGGCGGCACGTAGGCGCGACGCGTCTTGGCGAGGGTAAAGCGCATGGCGTGCTCGAGGGCCTTCTTTCCGACGACCTCGTCGTAGCGGACGAGGCCCGGCAGGATCGGCAGCCCGGCGGCGTCGGCCGAGGTCCAGCCGGCCGGGCGAACCTGGTTCTCCTTCAGGTTCCACACCGCGCCGCTGTCCGCTTTCCAGCCGCCGTTGCCGTCGGGAAAGGCGTTGAAAAGCTCCCAAAGCTGCCAGCCGTCGCGGTCGAGCACGATGACGTGGCGATCGCCGTCGCCGTTGGGACCGCCCTCGATCGGCGCATCCGGCGGGATCGGGTAGGGACCGGCGTCGCTCTCCTCGGCGTAGGTGAACGTCCACGGGCACCTTGGCCTGGTCGGTGCCGACGACGACATACTGGATGCCGATGGGCGCGCCCTCCCATTCGGTGCCGAAGTCGGCGTGGAGCGGCGTGTCCAGGCCGATGCGGGCGAGAATTTTTTCGGAATTGGGGTCGACCGGCTCCGCCGAGATGTCCTGGTGCCAGGGGCTGTCGTCGGGCAGCAGGCGGCGGCCGCCGAGGCTGGCGTTGGGACCGACCGGCAGTCGTCGCCAGTCGATGCCTTGGCGATGCATCTTCGCGCTCCCGGCTAGGTGAGCGTCGCCGGCCCTAGATAGACGTGCGCGGGTTGGCGATGAAAACCGTCGGATAGGCTCCAGGAACGCGTTCATGCTTCCACGTGCCTTCCCTTGCCGTGTCGAACGCCGCGATGGCGGAGCGTCGTCGCGACCGTCGCAGCGTCATGGACGAAGGCGGGTGATCGAAGCAGGGGCGAGGGCGCGACAACGATGCCCGGCGCATTACGCTCCCTTCGCCTTCTGCCGCATCGTCGGTGAACAGCGTATTGCCGACCCGCTTGCAACACCCGGCGCCTTTCCTTTCCGCGTCCACGTAACCTCCCGCCCAGCTCGCGGAACTTGGCGCTCATCTCGTCCATGCCCGCTTCGCGCGCGGCGGCATCGCCGGCGTCCGCCTCGGGATCGACCTGCGTCGTCTCCTCGGCCAGCTCCACGCCCGCCTCGTTCAGCCGCGCCGCGTAGTCGCGCACCTGCTGGGTGATCTCCATCGAGCAGAACTTCGGCCCGCACATGGAGCAGAAGTGCGCGACCTTGTGCGCGTCCTTCGGCAGCGTCTCGTCGTGGAATGAGCGCGCCGTGTCGGGGTCGAGCGACAGGTTGAACTGATCCTCCCAGCGGAACTCGAAGCGCGCGCGCGACAGCGCGTCGTCGCGCAGCTGCGCCGCCGGATGGCCCTTGGCGAGATCGGCGGCGTGGGCGGCGATCTTGTAGGTGATGACGCCGGTCTTCACGTCGTCGCGGTCGGGCAGGCCCAGGTGCTCCTTCGGCGTCACGTAGCAGAGCATCGCCGTGCCGAACCAGCCGATCATGGCGGCGCCGATGCCGGACGTGATGTGGTCGTAGCCGGGCGCGATGTCGGTGGCGAGCGGGCCCAGCGTGTAGAACGGCGCCTCGCCGCACAGCTTCAGCTGCTTGTCCATGTTGACCTTGATCTTGTGCATCGGCACGTGGCCGGGGCCTTCGATCATCACCTGGCAGCCGCGCGCCCACGCGATCTTGGTCAGCTCGCCCAGCGTCTCCAATTCGGCGAACTGCGCGCGGTCGTTGGCGTCGGCGATGGAGCCGGGGCGCAGGCCGTCGCCGAGCGAGAAGCGAGACGTCGTAGGCGCGCATGATGTCGCAGATGTCCTCGAAGTGCTCGTAGAGGAAGCTCTCCTTGTGATGGGCGAGGCACCACTTGGCCATGATCGAGCCGCCGCGCGAGACGATGCCGGTCACGCGGTTGGCGGTGAGCGGCACGTAACGGCAGGCGCACGCCGGCGTGGATCGTGAAGTAGTCGACGCCCTGCTCGCACTGCTCGATGAGCGTGTCGCTGTAGATCTCCCAGGTCAGCTTGACCGGGATCGCCGTCGCACTTCTCCAGCGCCTGGTAGATCGGCACGGTGCCGATGGGCACCGGCGAGTTGCGGATGATCCACTCGCGCGTCGTGTGGATGTTGCGGCCGGTGGAGAGGTCCATGACCGTGTCGGCGCCCCAGCGGATCGCCCACACCATCTTCTCGACCTCCTCCTCCACCGAGGAGGTGACGGCGGAGTTGCCGATGTTGGCGTTGATCTTCACCAGGAAGTTGCGGCCGATGATCATCGGCTCGAGCTCGGCGTGGTTGATGTTGGCCGGGATGATGGCGCGGCCGCGCGCGATCTCGGCGCGCACGAACTCGGGCGTGATGTGCGGCGGGGATGTCGGCGCCGAAGCTCTCGCCGTCGGCGAGCGCCGCGTCGGCGCGTGTCGAGCGCCGCCGCGCGGCCGAGGTTCTCGCGGTGCGCGACGTAGACCATCTCCTTGGTGATGATGCCGGCGCGCGCGTACTCGAGCTGCGTGATGGGCTGCGCCGGCAAGCCGCGGAAGGGCCGCGGCTTGTCGGGGAAAGTCGCGCGCGAGATGCGAGGCCGAACGTTGCCGTTGTCCTCGGGCCGCACGGCGCGGCCGTCGTAGGCTTCGACGTCGCCGCGCTCGCGTCACCCAGGATTCGCGCACGCGCGGCAGCCCGCGGTCGACGTCGATCTCGGCGGCGCGCATCCGTGTAGGGGCCGGAGGGATCGTAGACGCGGAACGGCGGCTTGCCGGCACCGCTCGCCTTGTCCGGTCAGCGCGATCTCGCGCAACGGCACGCGGACATCGGGGACGCCCTCGGGCGCAGAATAGACCTTGGTCGAAGCCGGCAGCGGCCCTGTCGTCACGCTTAGCGGTTTGATGCTCGGACTTGCGCGTCGGCTTGTTCATGGTGGGCCTCGCTCGCTGTGCGCCGTCTACTGGTCGCTTCTGGTCTTCGCGCTGGTAGCCCTTGAACGTCAGGAACGCCCCGAGTGCCAGGGGAAGGACGGCGAAATAGGGAAGCCACGTGACGTTGACGATGGACTGCGCGATCGTCGCGGCCTCGTTGGGGATCAACATTCGAGCGATTCCGCCGAGGACCGACAGCCAGCCGAAGATGGTGATGAGCACGCGCCAGTCGCGCGACCAGATGTTGTCGAAGCGCAGAATGGCGAGGCCGCCGACGAGCCCCATCACGCCGGCGAGAAAGACGACCCCGAAGTTCTGGGCGAGCTGGCTTACCATGTCGGTGAACATGCCGCTGTTGAGCAGCATGGCGGCGCCGATGGCCAAGAGCAGCGGACCGATCAGTCCGGCAATGAATTTTGAACTCGACATGCGTATTCCCTCCGTGCCGAGAGGAGCCGCCGGTCGGGTCGGGCCGCAAGAAAAGCAAGAATAGCGTCCGTCCCTTCGCCGGCATGACCCGGATCAGGTTCTAAGGGTGCTCGCAGACATGAACTGCGATCTCAGCCGGTCCGCCGGCGCCCCTCGGAACGCGCCTAATGTGCGCCGCGCGCGTCAGCGCGCGCAAGTGCCTAGGCCAGGTAGCCGAAGTAGCACAGCACGGCGCCGACGAGCGCCTGGCCGGCACCGCTTCCGATCAACACGTTCGGCTTTTTCAGCATCGTCTCGCCCAGCCCGCGCACCGTGTCGGGGAACGAGGATGCGAATGGCGCCGCCGATGACGCACAGCCAGCCGAAGATGGTGATGATCACCGGCCAGCCTTGCCAGACGTTGTGCGTGTTGACGATGACGAGACCGCCGAGCAGCGTGAGAACGCCGACGACATAGACCAGCGGCGACTGCTCCAGGAAGTCCGTCGCCATTTGGCGAATGTTCGCCTGGTTCAAAAGCGTGGCGGCACCGACCACCAGCAGCAGCGGTCCGAGCAGGCGGGCGATAAAGAGCGACGTGTCCATGGTTGTCCCCCCAAGGGTATGATTCGCACTGGCGGGAGTGTGAGCCCCTGTCAGCAGCCGGGCAATAGCCCGCGCGCACAAGCTCCGATAGGGTGGCACCATGAGGGCGGCGGCGGTCACAGCATGTCGATCACAAGAACCAAGATAGCCTTTGCGATCGTTTTCACCATGCTGGCGCTGCTATCAATTGTGGCGCTGCACGAGGTTGTAGAATACCGGCAGCTCGTGACCGACGAACGATATCGCGCCGGGTGTCGTGACGAAGCTCGATCGCCGGTGGAATCGACCGGCTTGGTTCATCGAGCGCTACCGCTACCTCGCCTACTACGAATTCAAGGATCGCAAATGGCCGCTTGCGACGCGACCGGCAGCGGATCAGCCACGCGCAGTACGATGAGTTGAACGCGGACGGCGCCGACCGAAATGTCGAAGTCCACTTTCGCCACTCCAATCCCAGCATCAGCGCGATCAGTCTCGACCGCCTCCACTCAGAGGTGCGCACCTCCGTGCTGCTCGGGCTACTGACAGCCGCGCTGCTCGCCGCGGGGCTGTTGGTGGAGCACTTGCAGAGCAAGCCCCGCGTTACGCGCCGCGAGGTGGAGCGGATCGACGCCTACTATGCGCGGCGGCGCGAGGCTCACGGCACCGACCGCCAGGACGGCGACGGGCGGAGCTGACGCGCCCGCGTGCGCGGCTGTACTAGGCCGCAACGCGCGCGGACGCGGCCTCGATCCAGCCCTTGATCTTCTCGATCGTCGGGCGGCTCGCCTTGGCGCAGGACGCGCTGGCCTTCCGCCGATGCCGCAAAACGCAGCACCGCGGCGCAGAGAGCGGCTTCGTCGGCCGCGGCGACGGCGGCGGCATCGTGATAGCCCGCGCCGACGAGCAATTGCGCATGCGTTCCGCGCAGCCCCGGCACGTCCATCACGAGGCGCGCCTGCTGCTGCCATAGGCGCAGGGTTTGCGCGTCGATGCCGTGCGTGCCGAGCGCCGCGGCCGTCGCCGCGGGATCGGCGGCGAGGAAGTCGCCGACGGTGAAGATGCCGATGTCGCCGAACCATTGCGCGGAGCGCGGGCCGATGGACGGCGCCGCTTCCAGATCGTCCGACGCCTTCAGGAACGGACGCGGCGCCGAGCCGGTCGGGAGGGGTGCAGCCGGGAGAGGCAACCGGGCGCGGGCCACGGCGGGTTCTGAGATCGGCTTGCTCTCGGGAGCGCGTGCGACTTGCGGCGCCGGTTCGGCTGCCCTTTGCGCTGGCGACTTGGGCGCCGGCGCGGCAGGCGCCTTCTTGCCGGACTGGAGCTGGCGAGGCGCTCGGCGCGCAGCGCGGCCTGCTTGGCGGCGCGGGGTGCCGCCACCTCCTTTGCGTGCAGGTCGCGGATCGCCCTGTCGTCATCGGGGAGCGTGGCTTCGACGCGGCCGGTCGCTTGCAGCTCATCATACATGCGCAACACGAGCGCGCGGTCTTCGGCGTTCGAGAGCTTCTTCTCGACCCACTTCGACGGGATCTGCAGCGTCGCGAGGAAGGCTTCGGCCGTAAGCGAAACCTCGGGCGGCGTTGCGCCGCTTTCGGCGAAGGCGCGTTCGAGAATGCGCGCAAAACCGGTCGAGGCGTAGATGATGAGCTCGGCGATAAGCGTGCGGGCGATCTGGTCGAGGCCCGCGGGCGGATCGACGGTGCCGCGATGAATATCGTAGTGGGCGATGAGCTTCTCGTAGTGGCGGTTCGACGTTTCCGCGCCCTGGCAGACCATGTCCTTGAGCCAATGCTCGCCCTGCGGCACGCGCCACCTCAATATGCGGCAAACCTCTCGCGCCCGAGCTTGGCGAGATCGTCGTAGGAGCGGTTGATGCTCCATTCACAGGCGCGATGAATTGCGTTCTCGGCTTCCGTCTGCGCAGTGTGAAAGGGTTGGATCGGGTCGGTGTAGTAGTGGCTGAGGACGCCCGCCGAGTAGGCGGCCTCGCTCCAGGCTTCGCCGCGCAGCGCGTCGAGAAGCTTGCCGTACCACTCTTGCGCCTTCTCCGGTGCGCCGCCCCAATAGTCGTCGCGGACGTGCAGGACGTGGTTCTTGAAATCCTTGAACGTGGCATCCGGCGCCTTCGAGCCTTCGAGATAGGGCTTGGCATGCTTCAAGAAGAGGTTCTGCCAGCGCTCGGCGTCTGTGCCCTGCAGGCAGGCGCAGCGCATCGAGCGCAAGCTTGTGATGCGTGCCGTTCGCGTGGGCGGCGTAGACGATGCGGGCAAGGAGGCTCATGCCTGCGCTCCGGATGAAAGCTCGAGGTTGCCGTGCAACGCTAGGCGAGTCGCGAAGCCGCGCAAACCGAGCCGTGGCCGGGAGCCGAACGTGGAGCGTGGATGGAGGCCGTTAGCGCCCTTCGCGCCACCAGGCGAGCGCGATCAGCAACAGCAGCACGCGACAGCGCGGTCAGGCCGGTGAACATCGGCGTCAGCTTCACCCCGCGCGTCACGTAGGCCTCGCGATCCTTGAGGCCGAGCCAGCCGGAGCCCGCCAGCACCTTGGCGTTGGCGAGCATCGAGACGCGCGGCACGTCGACCGAGGACGGGTTGGCGCGCGCTGCCGCGGCCGATGAGCTCGTCCAGAACACGCCGCCGCCCGTCGCATCCGTGATCGGCTGCAGCTTGGCGTCGGTCGCCGTCACCTCGCTCATCTCGATGGGGTCGTCGATGCCGGCGTGCGCGACGGCCGTCAGCTCGCCCGACTGTCGCTTTGTAGAGGCCGGGGATCTTCACATCGACGCCGCCGCGCCAGATGCCGTCGCCGGCCTGCTCGAGCGTGACCTGCGAGCTCTCCCCGCCCGGGCCCGACAGCGTGACGGGCGCGACCTTGTCCTCCATCGAGCGGCGCTCGAGCGTCAGATGCAGGCCCTTGGCGGAGGCGATGAGGCGCTCCTCCTCGAGGTCGGGCTCCTTCATCAGCCAGTGCGACAGGCGGCGCAACAGATCGCTGTGCGGGCCGCCGCCTTCGTAGCCGCGCGCCCACAGCCAGGCCTGGTCGGACGTCAGCAGCGCGACGCGGCCCTTGCCCTTGCGGTCGAGCACGAGCAGCGGCTCGTTCTGGGCGCCGTCCATCAGCGTGCGCCCGTGCTCGGGCTGCACCTCGACCTGGCGGAACCAGCGGCCCCAGGTCGGCGGTGTCGTCGCGGTGCCGGAGCCGGACAGATCCTGCGTCACGGGATGCTTGCGGCCGTCGTCGGTGAGCGTGGCCTTGAACGGCTCCGACAGCACGCGGCCCGGTCGGCACGGCCGGCAGCACCGGCGACAGCGGCGTGCGGAACAGGCTGAGGCTGCCGGCGTAGTCGTCGCCGGCGGCAACGAGCAGCGCGCCGCCATGCTCCTCGACGTAGCGCGCGATGTTGTCGTAGTAGGGAAGCTGCAACAGGCCGCGATGCTGGTAGCGGTCGAAGATGATCAGATCGAAGTCGTTGATCTTCTCCGAGAACAACTCGCGCGTCGGGAAAGCGATGAGCGAGAGCTGATTGATCGGCGTGCCGTCGTGCTTCTCGGGCGGGCGCAAAATCGTGAAGTGGACGAGATCGACGGCGGCGTCGGACTTCAACAGGTTGCGCCACGTGCGCTCGCCGGCGTGCGGCTCGCCCGAGACGAGGAGCACGCGCAGGTTCTCGCGCACGCCTTCCGCCGCGATGACGGCGCGGTTGTTGGCGGGCGTCAGCTCGCCGGGCGCGGTGTCGAGCTCGACCTCGAGGATGTTCTGGCCCGCGTGCGGGAACGGCATGTCGATCGTGACCGGGCGGCCGATGGTGGTCGTGACGCTGCTCGTCGGCGCGGCCCTCGCGGCGCACCTTCAACGTCACCGCCTCCGAGGCGCGCTATCGCTCTTTCCGGCTTCGCGCACGACGACCTCGATGTCGCGCGATTGGCCGACGATGCCGTAGCGCGGCGCCTTCAGGATCTCGATGCGGCGGTCGAACTCGTCGGGCGCGCCGGTGAGCAGCGCGTGCACGGGGGCATCGAAGCCGAGCGAGCGCGGCCGACTTCGGCACGTCGTGCACCTCGCCGTCGGTGAGCAGGATGACGCCGGCGAGGCGGTCGGGCGGCGTATCGGCCAGCGCCTTGTTGAGATCGGCAAAGAGATGCGTGCCGGGCGCGGTCATGTCGCCCGGGCGCGAGGCCGGCACCCATTTGACCGTGAGGTTGGGGATCTTCTTGAGCTTGGCCTCGAGGTCGGCCTTGACGGCGGCGGTCTGCGCCTTGCGGTCGCCGAGCGTCTGGCTGGCGCTCTCGTCGACGATGACGATGGCGACATTGGCCAGGCTCTCGCGCTGCTCCTCGCGCAGCGTCGGATTGGCGAGCGCCGCGATGCAGCGCCGCAAGGGCGGCCGCGCGCAGCAGCGCTCCGCGCGAGCGGCGGAACAGCAGATAGCCGACGAGCAGACGGCGAGCGCGCCCGCGGCCCAGAAGAACGGGGCGGGCAGCACCGGCGCGAAATCGATCGACCAGTTCATGCCGCTATCCTCATTGCCCGAGCCGTTCCAGCAGAGCCGGCACGTGCACCTGGTCGGCTTTGTAGTTGCCGGTCAGCGCATGCATCACGATGTTGATGCCGGTGCGGAAGGCCATCTCGCGCTGGTCCTCGCCGCCGCCGACGGTCGGATAGAGCGGGCGCCCGCGCTCATCGAGCGCCCAGGCGGAGGCGAAGTCGTTGGCGTGACGATGATCGAGGTGACGCCGTCGGAGACGCGCGCGCGGCGCACGTGATCCTGGCCGGTGTCGTCCTGCGCCTCGACCCACAGCTGGCCGCCGTCCCAGCGGCCGGGGAAGTTGCGCAACAGGTAGAAGGCTTTGGTGAGCACGTGGTTCTCCGGCACCGGCTCCAGGCGCGGCACGTCGAGCTTGCCGAGGATGCGCTGCAGGGCCGCTTCGCCCTGGCCGAGCTGCGGACCGCCCGCGGCGCCCGCGGCCGTAGTCCTGCGTGTCGAACACGATGAGGCCGCCCTGCTTCATGTAGGCGTCGATCTTGGCGAGCGTCGGCCTCGGGCAGCGCCTCGGCGTCGGGCAGCACCGGCCAGTAGAGCACGGGGTAGAAGGCGATCTCGTCGGTGAGGATGTTGACGCCCATCGGGCGGCCCGGCTCGACCGCGGTGCGCACGGCGAGTAGGCGGCCGAGGCCGTCGAGGCCGAGGCGGCTGACCTCGTCGACCTCTGCGTCGCCGGTCAGCACGTAGCCGAGCGTAACCTTGCTCGTTGCTTCGATTGCGCGCTCATCGGTGGGCGCGCCGGCGTCTTCGGCGGCACGACCTCGGCGCCAGTCTCGCCGGTGACGATCTCCTGCGCGATGAGCGGCGTCGAAGCCGGTACCGCGGAGAGCGCGAACAGAAGCGCGGCGATGCGCGGCAGCCGCGGCGCGGTGCGCGCCGCATGCGGGCGAAGCCCCGGCCCCACTGCAGGAGGATGACCGCGACGATGTCGGCAAACAGCAGCGCTAAGGCGGCGAGCAGCAGCCACGACTTCATCGGTTTTGCGCCTTCGCTTTGCGTAGCTCAGGCGCTCGCACCGCCGGCGGCGGCAGCAGCGGGGAGCGGCGCGAGCTTCGAGTTTGGGCCGAGCACGTTGATGGCGCGCGGCGACGTCCCGGTGCCGTAATAGCCGGGCGGATGATCGAGGCTCGGCACGAGATCGTGCACCTTTGCGGCCGAGATGGGCTGCGCGGTCGGTGGCGGCGGCGCAGAATGCCGAAGCCGTCGAGCGTCTGCAGCGGCGGCAGCACCGTGGGCGTCTCCGGAGCGGCCGTGCTTGGCGGCAGCGCCGCTGTCGCCCGCCGCCGTCGGCGACGCCGGTGCCGAGCGCGGAGATGCGGCGCAGCATCTCGACGAACAGACCCGACAGCGGCAGGTTCGACCAGTCGGAATTGGCGGTGACGTGGAACAGGATGATCTGGCCCTCGCCGAGCTTGCGCGCGGTGACGAGCGGCGTGCCGTCCTGCAGCCTCGCCCACACCTGAACGTCGGGGCCGAGCATGGCCGGGTCGGCCAGCACCTGGCGGTTGACGGTGACTTCCGGCGGGACGGGCAGGCCGGCGAACAGGCTCGTGTCCTCGATCGGCGCCGAGCTGCTGCGGCGTCGACCACGACAGCGCGCCGCCGAGCGTGCGGCCGCCGACGCGCAGCGGCACGGGCAGCAGCTCGTCGCCGCCGTTCTCGAGGCGCGGGCCGGCGAAGCGCACGAGCACGCCGCCGCGTTTCACCCAGTCCTCGACGTGCTTCTTGGCTTCGCCCGAAAGCGTGCCGATGTCGGCCAGCATGAGCACGGTTGCGTTCTGCGCCAGCGCATCGTGGATGCCGGCGACGAGATTGGAGCCCGTCGGCTTGACCAGCTCGGAGTACGGCGTCGAGCGCCTTCTCGATGTAGTAGAGCGGCGCCAGCAGCGGCTGCGCCTGCTCGAGGTTCTCGCCCGAGATGAGCGCCACGCGATGCCATTGCGAGCGCGCATCGAACAGGCTGACGGCGCCGGCCGAGCGCTCGCCGGCGATCTCGACGCGCGCGACCTGGTTGCGCAGCTCGAGCGGCAACTCGAGCGGAACGGTGGTGGACGGGCATCGCCCGGGCCGAGCTGGAACGGCGCTCTCGCCGAGGCGCTGGCCGCGGGCCGAGAAGGCGTGCACGAAGCCGTCGCGCGGCGCCGCCGGCGGCGCGCAGCAGCGCGCGCTTCGAGCTTGCCGCTCTGGCCGATGCCGGCGGAGACGCCGAGCGCCTCGCCGCCGCGGCCGTCCTCGATGACGGCGAACGTGCCGCCCTGCGTCAGCGCCTTTGAGCCGCTTGCGCGGCTTCGGCCGCCTTGCCGTCGTGGTCGATGCCGTCGCTGAGCCAGACGACGCTGGCGCCCTTTCGGCGCCGGCGAGCGCGGTTTCGAGCGCGCCGACGGCGGCGAGCCGGTCGGGCGCGAACGGCTGCGGGCTCGAGCGCGGCGGCGGTGGAGCGCGCTTCGGCCGGTGCCTCGATGCGCGCCGTGATGGTCTTGGCGGTGCTGGCCGTCGGCACGACGACGACGGCGCGGTTGCTGGCCCTCGGCCTCCGCGATGACGCGGTCGATCATGCGCGTGCGCTCGTCCCAGTGCGCGGCGGACGCCCAGCCGTTGTCGACGACGATCGCGACCGGGTCCGTTGCCGGCGAGCGCGGCGTCGCGCGAGGGATTGAGCACCGGCTCGGCCAGCGCCAAGATGATGAGCGCCGCGGCGAGCAGGCGGATCAGCGTCAGCCACCACGGCGATTTGGCCGGCGTCTTCTCCTGGTTCTCCAGCCCGACGAGAATGCGCGTCGGCGGGAAGGTGACCTGGCGCGGGCGCGGCGGAACGGTGCGCAGCAGCCAATAGATGATCGGCAGCGTCGCGAGCGCCGCCAGCAGCCAGGGATTGAGGAATGCCAGCGCGCCGAAGCTCATGGCGGCGCCTCGGCTTCGGCTGCGGCGGCTCCAGGCCTTGCCAGCGGTGATCGCCGGCGCCGCCCTGCAGGCGCATGATGAGCGTCAGCAGCGGCTCGGACGGCGGGCGGTCGGTGTGATGCACGAGGAACGACCAGCCGAGCCGCTTGGCGATCGCATGCAAGCTCGGCGCGATGCGCCTCGAGCCGCTCGCGTAGCGCGCGCGCAGGCTCTGCGCGCGATCGGCGACCCAGCGTTGCGCCGCCGTTGGGGCTCAGGAACTCGGTGCGGCCCTCGTAGGGCAGCGTCTCCTCGGCGGGATCGAGCGATCTGCGACCAGATGGCCGACGGCGCCGTCGGCGGCGAGCGCCTCGACGTGCTCGCGCGTCTTGGCGATCGGGTCGAGGAAATCGCTGAACAGGAGGCGCCCGAATAGCGCGTCAGATGCACCTTCGGTGGCTGCGTGGCGCTGATCGCGCGGCGCCGCCTGATTGGCGAGGATCGCCTCGGCGATGCGCGTCGTCGCCTTGCGGCTCGCGGTCGGCTGCGTCAGGCCGAGCACGGCGACGCGCTCGCCGCCGCGCACCAGCAGCTCGGCCGCTGCCAGCATCAGCAACACTCGCGCGCTCGCGCTTGGTCGTCGTCGCCAGATGGCTGCGGAAATCCATCGACAGCGAAAGATCCGGCCACAGCCACACCGTATGCGCCGCCTCCCATTCGCGCTCGCGCACGTAGAGATGGTCGGAGCTCGCCGAGCGGCGCCAGTCGATCTGGCGCAGCGGTGTCGCTCGATTGGAACTGGCGGAACTGCCAGAACGTCTCGCCGGGGCCGGCGCGGCGGCGTCCGTGAATGCCGTGCGCGACCGTTTGCGCGATGCGCTTGGCGTCGATGAGGATGTTCAGGCAGCCGGTCGGCGAGGCCATGCGCTTCGCGTTCGAGAGCCAGGACCCCGGCGCCCTTGGTCGGCATCCCGGCGAGGCTGCGGCGGCATTCGCCATTCCAGTTACTCCACCGCCGCGACGAGCCGGGAGATGATGGCGCCGAGATCCTGGCCTTCCGCGCGCGCGGCGAACGTCAGCGCCATGCGATGCTTGAGGACCGGCTCGGCGAGCGCCACGACGTCGTCGACCGACGGCGCGAGGCGGCCATCGATCAGCGCCTTGGCGCGCACGGCGAGCATCAGCGCCTGGCTGGCGCGCGGGCCGGGGCCCCAGGCCACGAAGCGGTCGGTCTCCTCGCTGGCGCCGGTGCCGGGACGCGCCGAGCGCACGAGCTTGAGGATCGCATCGACGACCTTGTCGGGGACGGGGATCTGGCGCACGAGGCGCTGGATGCTCATCAGCTCGTGCGCCGGTGAGCACGGCCTCGAGGTGGCGCTCGTCGGTGCCGGTCGTCGCAAACAGCATGCGCCGCTCGGCGAGCACGTCCGGGTAGGTCACGTCGATCTGCAGCAGGAAGCGGTCGAGCTGCGCTTCGGGCAGCGGATAGGTGCCTTCGTGCTCGAGCGGGTTCTGCGTCGCGAGCACGTGGAACGGCGTCGGGATGTCGTAGCGCGCGCCGGCGACCGTGACGTGGTGCTCCTGCATCGCCTGCAGCAGCGCCGACTGCGTGCGCGGCGAGGCGCGGTTGATCTCGTCGGCCATCAGCAGCTGGGTGAAGATCGGGCCCTTGACGAGGCGGAACGAGCGCGACTTGCCGGGCGCGTCCTCCAGCACTTCCGAGCCGATGATGTCGGAGGGCATGAGGTCGGGCGTGAACTGCACGCGCTTGGCGTCGAGACCGAGCACGCGTGCCGAGCGTCTCGACCAGCAGCGTCTTGGCAAGGCCGGGGACGCCGATCAGCAGCGCGTGGCCGCCCGACAGGATGGTGACCAGCGTGCGCTCGATGACGACGTCCTGGCCGAAGATGACCGAGGCGGCCGCCTTGTGGGCGCTCTGCACCCGCTCGGATGCCGCCTCCAGGCGGGGGACGATGTCGGCGTGCGTCTCGGTGAGGGTGCTCATGGCGATTGGGGCTCGCTTGGCGTTCTGGGGCAGGATACGCTGGGCCGGCGCTAGCTTAACAAAATTATGAACGGAACGATCCAAGGCGGCATGCGTCCGGGTCAAGTGAATGTTACGTTAGATTGGGGGTAAGGGTGTCACACGCTGTCGACGTGCAGTGTATCGGGACATTTGGGCGGCACGCGGACGACGACGAATGGCGCGAAGATCAGGCGAAAGTCGGCAAGCGACGCGAGGCGGTTGATAGCCACGGCTGCGCGCGACAGCGGCGTCTGGCGCCGTCGAAAGCTGGCATCCGCCCTACTGCGGCGACATCGGCCTGAAGATCCGCGCGCGACGGCGTCTGGCTCTATCGCGACAGTCCCATCACGCGCGAGGCGCTGGTCAAGCTTTTTGCCGGCGTGCTGCGCAAGGACGAGGACGGGCGCACCTATCTCGTCACGCCCGCCGAGAAGGTCGACGTCGAGGTGGAGGATGCGCCGTTCCTGGCGGTTGCGATGGAGGTGCGCGGCGCGGGCCGCGAGCAGCAACTCGATCTTTCGCACCAACGTCGACGACGTCGTCGCCTGCGGGCCGCAGCATCCGCTGCGGTTCTGCGAGCAGCAGCCGGGCCGCGGCTTGAAGCCGTATGTGCTGGTGCGCGGCCGCCTGGAGGCGCTGCTGACGCGCGCGCTCGCTGCACGACCTCGTCGAGCTTGCCGTCGACGAGACGCGCGAAGGTCGCCGCATCGCCGGCGTCTGGAGCGGTGGGGCGTTCTTCCCGATCGGTGCCGGCTGAGCCGACGCCGTCAGTGCACCTTGAACTCGGCTGCCGACGAGGCGCACCTCGGCGGGTGTGAGCAGCTTGTTGTGGGCGACCGTCACCTTGAACAGCTTGCCGTCGAGCTTCGTCGTCCAGAAGTCGAGGAAGCCCTTGAGCTTGGGAAAGCGCGGGTGAAGGTCGTAGTCCTGCCAGATGTAGCTCTGCAGCAGGGCCGGATGATCGGGCAGGCGGTAGAGGATCTCGGCCGTCGTCAGGCTGTATCCTCGCAGCAGGGTGGAAAGTCTCGGGCTCGTTTGCATCGAAGTCCCCCAAGTCAGTCGTCCGCAGTCGCCTCCGAGACTCGGCATATGAGATGATAGATCAGAGAAAGCCTCTGACAACGAATTTGTTCCACGCGTTGAGTGCGTTAGCAGCCTATCGGATGACTGCTGATAACCGCTGACAATTGGGCGGCGCCACACCACTCGCCCTCAATAGGCAACCCATGCTCGAGACCGCGCTGACGAGCTTCACGACCTTCTTCGCCACCATCGGTCCGGTGGAGGCCGCCGTGCTGTTTGCGACGCTGACGCCGAAGATGCCGCGGCGGCGAGCGGGCGGCGATCGCCGCTGCGCGCGACGATCATCGCGAGCGTCATTCTGCTTGATCTTCACGCTGCTCGGCCAGCCGCTGCTCGACGAGCTCGGCGTCACCATCGCGGCGCTGCAGACGGCCGGCGGCATCATTCTGCTGATGATCGCGCTCGACATGATCTTCGCCAAGCCGACGAGCGCCTTCAAGCTGACGCAGCCCGAGGACGAGGAGGCGCAGACGAAGGACGACATCGCCGTCTTTCCGCTGGCGACGCCGCTGCTCGCCGGCCCCGGCGCGATGAGCGCCGGCATCCTGCTCGCGGCCAATGCGGACGGACAATCCGCTGGCGTCTCGCGATGATCGTCGGCGCGCTCGCCGCCGTGATGGCGATCACGCTCGTGCTGCTGCTGCTGTCGCATCGAGCTCAACAGCGTCATCGGCATCACCGCGCAGCGCGTGCTGATGCGCGTGTTCGGCATCCTGCTTGTCCGGCATTGCCGTGCAGGCGGTGTTCAACGGCATCGAAGGCAGCGGGCTCGTCTGAGCCGACGCTCCGTTAGCGTCAAATCTGCACGCCGCTTAGGCGACCTTAACCTACCGCGTCCAGAATTGGGACAGTCGCGTCTGGTGAAAGGCGTTTGTCCCATGTTTTTGTCGCGTGCCGGTTCTCCGGCGAGTTCTGGTGGCGTAGGAGCGCTGGTCTGGCTGGCGGCGCTCCTTATTTCGCTCGCCCTGGGCGCCTGCAGCGCCGCGGGGCCTGCGACGCAGTCCGTCAGCTGGTCGCCTACGCAGGATGCTGCGGGGCCCCAGCTTCCGCGCGTCGAGATCGAAGGTGACGGCATGAGGGTCAGCGCCCGCCCCGCCGTCACGCAAACGACTTCCGATAATCCGAACTGAACCGTTCGAGCTCGCAACTATGGCTCGGCGCCTTCTGCTCCGGGGGTTCCTGCGCGATCGCCGGCTTGATGTGAATGCTGCTGCAAAGCGACCCGCTGCTTCCCATATGCCGGGCTAGACCGCGGGTCGCCTTTTGAGGCGGTATGAAACAAGCTGGAACTGAGCTGATCGCTGTCGTCGCGATTTTCGTATCGGTCGGCCGTATGGGGATCGAGCGGTCCGGCACCCCTGATGAACTCTGGCAGCCGGCCCATTCCGGGGTGTCCGAGTGCCGGCCGGCCGATACCCACGCCATCGCCCTGTACGACAAAGCGCCCTCGCTCACGCCGTCGACCAAAAGCGGTCCGGCCAAAGAGCCCTACGACTATCGTTATTATGGCGACACCGACCGCCGCAACGTCGGTTGGCCATTGCGATGGCTCAGCGGCGATCCCCAGCCATGACGCCAATTGCGTGGAACCGCTATCGCGCCTGCCCGGCGACAAAGTCCAAGTGAACATTGGCCCGAGGCACCGCCTGTCATCGCCTGCGCTCGGCGCGTGCTCACTATATGTTTGCAACACAAACGCCGCAGGGGCGCTGCGTGCCGCGCGCACCGCGTTTCGATGACGTGGCGAGCTGCGCGCGCGCACTAGGGTGCGAGATCAGGACGACGGATCGATGAGCAACGTCCGAGCTGATGCGTGCGCAGGAGCTTCGCCGGACGATCCCTGATGCTTCGCCGGGCTGCGGGCTCGGCGCCTCCTCGGCAGCTCCTGTTGGCGTAAGCGCGGCATGTTCCTACGCCGGCGCGCCCCGGTTGAAACTGATGGCCATCGCGTGGATGGCGGTCTCGTGGGGCGTTCGTTGCGGGTTTGCTGATGATCGACGGCTATCGCGCTGGCCAACGTCCGCTCGCGCGGCGGCGACTTTCTTACACCCGGCAGCGCTTCATCGCCCGCGGCTACGGATACGGCTACGGACGCGGGCACTTCAGCCACTCGCGGATTCTACAGCTACGGCGTGCGCCCGTCATATACGCCTCGGCTCATATTCCGGTTACGAGCCGGCGGCATCCAGGGCTGCGGCTGGCTGAGGCAGCGGGCGATCGTGACCGGCAGTCCGTACTGGCTGGCAGCGCTATCGAGGCTTGCGCGCGATACGGCTACTAAGTTCTGAATCGTGCTGGCATCGCGCGGTGCGGAAGGCACACTTTAATTATGCCGACCGCCGCTGCGCGCCAGAACGTCTCGATAAGACGATGGGCCGAGGTTGCGGATCCGCGAACGCTTCCTAAGCGCGATCGATGACGTGTTCTTCGAGGCGGCGCTGAAGAAGACCTTCGCCGACCAAGCCGAGCGCGATGCATTTCGCGAGCGCTGGCTCGGCCGCTACCTCGAGCACGATCCGCAATGGGCTTATCTCGCGCTCGCGATGGCGAGAGCGTCGCCGGTTATCTCGTCGGCAGCATCGGAGATCCGGCGCAAATCGGACCGTTTCGGCGATATTGCCGTCCGGACTTCGCGACGTTCACCGCGGACTATCCCGCGCACCTGCACGTAAACCTCGGCGCCGGCCTACCGAAATCAGGGCATCGGGCGGACGGCTCATCGCCGCTTTCGTCGCGATTCCGGCGCGCGCAGGCGCCCCGGCGTGCACGTCGTTACCGGATTGTCCGGCGCGCAACGTCGGCGTTTTACCAGCGACATGCCCTGGTTTGAACTGGCCCGGGCGAACGCTCGGCCGGCCACGAAGTTATCCTCCTTGGGCCGCAGCTCGGCGCCAAAGATATCCCCGTCCAAGAAACGTCCTGAGAAACGGCTTGATCTCGAAGCGCGCGCCAGCGATGATGCCGCTGAGCTTACCGGAGGGGTGCATGCCCAAGGCCGAGGTCGGTGCGGCGCCGCGACAAAACTGCGAGCCCAGCCATTGAGCTCAAGGGCGTCCACAAGTGGTTCGGCGACTTTCACGCGCTGAACGACGTATCGCTCAGCGTGCGCCAGGGCGAGAAGATCGTGATCTGCGGCCCGTCGGGCTCGGGCAAGTCGACGCTCATCCGCTGCATCAATCACCTCGAGCCGCACGATAGCGGCCAGATCGTCGTCGACGGCCGCGAGCTCACCAACGATCTGCGCCAGATCGAGGCCGTGCGCTCCGAGGTCGGCATGGTGTTCCAGCAGTTCAACCTGTTCCCGCACCTGACCGTGCTCGACAACGTCACGCTCGCGCCGCTGCTGGGTGCGCAAGATGCCGCGCGCCGAGGCCGAGGCGCTCGCCATGCAGCTGCTCGAACGCGTGCGGCTCGGCGACCAGGCGCGACAAGTACCCGGGCCAGCTCTCGGGCGGCCAGCAGCAGCGCGTCGCGATCGCGCGCGCGCTCGCGCATGAGCCCGCGCATCATGCTGTTCGACGAGCCGACCAGCGCGCTCGATCCCGAGATGGTGAAGGAGGTGCTCGAGGTCATGACCGAGCTCGCCAAGCAGGGCATGACGATGCTCGTCGTCACCCACGAGATGGGGTTTGCGCGCGCCGTCGCCGACCGCGTCGTCTTCATGGACGAGGGGCGCATCGTGGAGGACGCCACGCCGACGGTGTTCTTCGATTCCCCGAAGTCCGAGCGCCTGCGCCTGTTCCTGTCGCAGATCCTGGCGCACTGAGGGCCACGTCATGCGCACGCACATCGCAAGGATTCTCGCTCGCAGCAGCGCTTATCGCTCGCGGCTCTCGCGCCAGCGCGGCGTCCGTGCTGGACGACGTGCGCCGGCGCGGCGAGCTGCGCTGCGGCGTCAACACCGGGCTCGCGGGCTTTCGCCGCCCCCGACGACAAGGGGGACTGGCGCGGCATCGACGCCGACTTCTGCCGCGCGGTCGCGGCGGCCGTATTCGGCGATGCGGGCAAGGTGAAGTTCGTGCCGCTCAACGCCAAGGAGCGCTTCACCGCGCTGCAGTCGGGCGAGGTCGATCTGCTGTCGCGCAACACCACCTGGACCATGAGCCGCGACACCTCGCTCGGGCCTCACGTTCACCGGCGTCATGTACTACGACGGCCAGGGCTTCATGGTGCACAAGTCGCTCGGCCTCACCGGCGTCGCGCAGCTCGCGGGCGCCAGCATCTGCGTGCAGACCGGCACCACGAACGAGCTGAACCTCGCCGACTATTTCACCACGCAGCAAGCTGAGCTACCGCCCGGTCGTGTTCGAGCGGCTCGACGAGATGATGTCGGCCTACAACACCGGGCGCTGCGACAGCTTCACCACCGATACCTCCCAGCTCGTCTCCGAGCGCACGGCGCTGCCCAATCCCGACGACAGCGTCATCCTGCCGGAGCTGATCTCGCGGGAGCCGCTGGGGCCGGCGGTGCGTCAGGGCGACGACCAGTGGGCCGGGCATCGTGCGCTGGACGCACTTTGCCATGCTCAACGCCGAGGCCGAGGGCGTGACGCAGACGAACGTGACCGAGATGCTGGCCTCGCCCAATCCGGCAGTGCGCCGCCTGCTCGGGCTCGAGGGCGGCTTTGGCGCAGGGCTCGGGCTGTCGAACGACTGGGTGGTCGCGATCGTGAAGGCGGTCGGCAACTACGGGAGAGCTTCGAACGCAATCTGGGCTCGGGCTCGCCGCTCAAAATCCCGCGCGGCATGAACGCGCTCTGGAAGAACGGCGGGCTGCACTACCACCCGCCGATCCGCTGAGGGTTGCAGGAAATGGCGGGGAGAACCGCGCACGCAGGAATCGAAGCGGTGCGCAGCCTCGACTGGCTCTACGATCCCAAGACGCGCGGGGTGATCTTCCAGGTCGCGCTGGTGCTGGCGCTGGCGTGCTCAGCTACGAGATCGTCTACCAACACGATCGCGAACCTGCAGAAGCAGAACCTCGCCTCCGGCTTCGGCTTCCTCAGCAAGACCGCGGGCTTCGACATCTCGCAGACGCTGATCGAGTACCGCAGCACGCACAGCTACGGCCGCGCGTTCCTGGTGGGCCTGCTGAATACGCTGCTCGTCTCGGCCCTCGGCATCGTGTTGGCGACGCTGCTCGGCTTCACGATTGGGCTCGGGCGGCTGTCGGACAACTGGATCATCGCGCGGCTGTCGACGGTCTACGTCGAGATTGTGCGCAACGTGCCGCTGCTGCTGCAGCTGTTCGTCTGGTACGTCGGCGTGCTGCGTGCCGTGCCGATGCCGCAGCAAAGTGCCTCGCTCGGCGGCGCGCACCTCGACGTGCGCGGGCTGCACCTGCCGCGCGTGGTCGTGCAGGGCGAGGCGGGATGGATGGTCCTTGTCGCGCTTGTCTGCGGCATTGCCGGCGCCGTGGCTGCTCACGCGCTGGGCGCGGCGCCGCCAGACGCGACCGGGCAGACGTTTCCCGCCGCGGCGGCGGGCATCGCGCTCACCGCCGGGCTGCCCCTGCTGGGGCTTCTTTCGCTGGGGTTTCCGCTGGGCCTCGATTACCCGCACCTCGGGCGCTTCAACTTCGAAGGCGGCCTGACGGTCGAGCCGGAGTTCATGGCGCTGCTGGCCGGGCTCACGTTCTACACCGCCGCCTTCATCGCCGAGATCGTGCGCTCCGGCATCGAGGCGGTGCCGCGCGGGCAGAAGGAGGCGGCGGCCGCGCTCGGCCTGCGGCCCTGGCAGATGCAGCGCCTCGTCGTCATCCCGCAGGCGCTGCGCGTGGTCATCCCGCCGCTAACCAACCAGTACCTCAACCTCACCAAGAACTCCTCGCTGGCGGTGGCGATCGGCTATCCCGACCTCGTCTCCGTCTTCGCCGGCACGGTGCTGCAACCAGACGAACCAGGCGGTGGAGGTGATCCTCATCACCATGGGCGTCTACCTCGCGATCAGCTTAGCCACCGCGCTTGCCATGAACTGGTTCAACGCGCGCATGGCGCTGGTGGAGCGCTAGGCCATGGCGATGCGAGACAGCGCCGCAAGTCGGCGATCGACTGGATCCGGGCCAATCTCCTGTCGTCATGGGGTAACGCGGTGCTGACGCTGGTCTCATTGGCCGCGATCGCGACTGTGCTGTGGCACGTCCTCGACTGGGCACTCATGAGCGCGGTGTTCTCCGGCAACGACGGCAGCGCCTGCAACAAGCCCGACGCGGGCGCATGCTGGCCGTTCATCACGCATAAGCTCGGGCTCGTCATGTACGGCCGCTATCCGCTGCCGGAGCGCTGGCGCGTCAATCTCACCTACCTGCTGGCGCTCGCGGGCCTCGTGCCGCTGATGATCCCGCGCGTACCGGGCAAGCTGTGGCTCTCGATCTACCTGCTCGTCGTCTTTCCGGTTGTCGGCTTCGTGCTGGTGCGCGGAGGGGTGCTGGGCCTCCCGGGCGTCCCGACCGACCTTTGGGGCGGACTGTTCCTCACGCTCGTCGTCGCCAGCGTCGGCATCGTCGGGTCGTTCCCGCTCGGCATCCTGCTGGCGCTGGGGCGGCGCTCGGAGCTGCCGATCGTGCGCTGGGCGTCGATCGCCTTCATCGAGTTCGTGCGCGGCGTGCCGCTCGTCACGGTGCTGTTCATGTCGTCCGTGATGCTGCCGCTGTTCCTGCCGCCCGACGTGACCTTCGACAAGCTGTTGCGCGCGCTCATCGGCGTGGCGCTGTTCTCGGCCGCCTACCTCGCGGAGGTGATCCGCGGCGGCCTGCAGGCGATCCCGCGCGGGCAGTTCGAGGCGGCCGACGCGCTCGGCCTGTCCTACGCGCAGAAGATGGGCCTCATCGTGCTGCCGCAGGCGCTAAAGCTCGTCATCCCCGGCATCGTCAACTCGTTCATCTCGCTGTTCAAGGACACGAGCCTCGTGCTCATCATCGGACTGTTCGATCTCCTAGGCATCGTGCAGCAGTCGATCTCGGCCGACGCCAAGTGGTTCTCGCCGCAGACGGCCGCGACCGGCTACGTCTTTGCCGGCGCTGTGTTCTGGATCTTCTGCTTTTCGATGTCGCGCTACTCGGCCTTCCTGGAGCGGCGGCTGGCCGCCGGCGACCGGCGCTAGTCGGGCGAGAAGCAGACAAAATTCCCGTTAAACGCGGTCGGCGGGCTGCCGGCGTGGCAAGTGCCGGGTGGGCCGCGGTGGCCGCCGAACATCGGATGGACCGCGAAACAGGCAGGCAACGGCACTACGATAGCGAGCACTTTCGTCCGCAAGTTAGATCGCGTAGGGACGCGACGAGAATTGCCCGCGCCGGCAAGCGCGGCTCGGTCGTTGGCCCCACTGCGCTAGGCTTGGTGAGCGGCATATGGCGCTCCTCGCGCGCAACGTTTAAGCCTTGGGCGCTAAGCTATATTCTGCCTTGCGCAGCTTCGATCGGGTCCGGCTCGAATGCACATCCTGTGGCGCGGCGACACACTGCAGCGGCTGCGGCTCGTCTCCGGGCTCATCCTCTTCACGTTCGCGGCACGCACTTCCTCAACCACGCGCTCGGCCTGATCAGCGTCGACTGGATGCAGGTGGTGCAGCAGTGGCGCTGGGCCGTCACGCGCTCCTGGCCGGGCACCATCGTGCTGCTCGGCGCGCTCCTCACCCACATCTCGCTCGGCGCTCTACAAGCTCGCGGGGCGCGCCACGCTGAGGCTGCCGCGCTGGGAGCTGGTGCAGATCGCTGCTCGGCTTTCGATCCCGTTCCTGCTGTTGCCGCACATCGTCAACACGCGCATCGCGCACGTCTACTTCGGCGTGAACGACATCTACGTCTACGAGCTGGCGCGCGCTGTGGCCGGCGAGCGCGATCATGCAAAGCCTGCTGCTCGTCATCGTGTGGGTGCATGGCTGCATCGGCATCCACTTCTGGCTGCGGCTCTATCCGCCGTATCGCCGCGCGTTTCCGCTACTGCTGGCGCTCGCCGTCGTCATCCCGCTGGCGGCGCTTGGCGGCTTCGTCGGTCGCCGGCAGCAGCGTCGCCTCCGCGATCGAGGTCCCGCGCGTGTTCGACAACCTGAAGGATCGTGACGCACTGGCCGAGCCCCGCCGCGGCGAGACGCTCGCCTGGCTGCGCAAGCTCGTGCGCATCGAGTTCGGCGGCGTGCTGGCGGTCGTCAGCGGTCTGCCTCGCCTGGGCGTATCTTCGCCCGCATAGTTCGGGCCCGAAGGTGACCGATCGCCTACACCGGCGGGCCGACGGTCAAGGTGCCGCAGGGGCCGACGCTGCTCGAGATCAGCCGCATGATGCAGGTGCCGCACGCCTCCGTATGCGGCGGGCGCGCGCGCTGCTCCACCTGCCGGGTGCGCATCGACGCGCGGCGTCGTTCACGCTGCCGGCCGCCACGTTTCCCGAGAGCGTGACGCTCGGCAGCATCGGTGCGCCGCCCAACGTGCGGCTCGCCTGCCAGATTCGGCCCGACGCACTACCTCGTCGTCACGCGGCTGCTGAAGTCCGGACAGCACCGGGCCCGAGGCGCGCCGAGATCGAGGAAGCCGATTCCGCCGGCGTCGAGAAGTCGCTGGCCGTCATGTTCGTCGACCTGCGCGACTTCACGCGCCTGTCGGAAAAGCGCCTGCCGTTCGACGTCGTCTACGTGCTCGAACGAGTTCTTCGCCGTCGTCGGCGCCGCGATCACCGCGCACGGCGGCTGGATCGACAAGTTCCTCGGCGACGGGCTGCTCGCCGTCTTCGGCCAGCACGACGGGCATCGAGGCCGGCTGCCGCCAGGCGCTGCGCACCGCGCGCGCCATCGACCTCGCGCTCGACCACATCAACGCCAAGCTCGAGTCCGAGCTCGGGCGCCCGCTGCAGGTCGGCATCGGCATCGATGCCGGCCCGCTGCTGCTCGGCCGCATCGGCTACGGCGACGTCGGTGGACTTCACCGTGATCGGCAACGCCGTCAACGTCGCGAGCCGGCTCGAGGCGCTGACCGAAGGAGAAGGGGGTGCAGCTCGTCCTCTCGCGCGAGGTGGCAGTGCGGGCCGGGTGGGAGCCGCCGGCGGAGATGGCCATGCGGACGATGCGTGCGCGGCGTGGCCGAGCCGATCGAGGTGATCGGGCGTCGCGCGCGGTCGCGATCTGCCCGCGCGATCCTCGTGTTCGCCGACGAGGAAAAGAGAACGGCCCATGGCGTGGACCATGGGCCGCTGGGGTGGCTGAGCTAGCGCCCGGGGAAATCGCGATCAGCTCGTCCGCTTAGTTGTCGCAGGCGAAGGTCACCTCCATGTCGACGAAGGGCACGTCCATCTTGCAGTTCTTGCTTCGCAGCGCTTGCTGACCGGCTTGCTGCGCCGTCGTCTTCGTCGTCCATGGCGCTCGACGATGCGGGCAACGCGCTCGCGGCGTTCGGACCTTCCTTGTTTCTTCGCCTGCTTCGTCTTCGGCGCCTCGTCGGTCGGCCTTCGGCGGCCGGAGCGTCGCTCGGCTTGGGCGTCACTTCGGCGGCCTTCGGCGTCGGAGCCGGCGCGGGAGCTTGACCGGCTCGACGGAGGCACCTTCTGGCACCGCGGGCGCGGCCGGGGTCGGCGTCGGCAGCGGGCTTGGGCGCGGGCGGTATCGGCGGCCTGACCCGCCTTCGTGCACTTCTGCAGATCGGCAGAGCGCGCGCTTCCACGTGTAGGTCTCGCTCAGCCACTTGGTGCCGGCGTAGCCGACGACCTTCAGCTTGTCGCCCGATCGGGGTCAGCTCGACGTCGTACTTGGAGCGGCATCGGGATCGTAGATCCAGCCGTTGTCCCACTTGTCGCTGCCGACCGATTTGACGTCGCCGATGATCTGCTTGCCGCACTCGTCGGCAGTTCTTGGCGTCCTTCACCCAGGCGACGTGGCCGCACAGCTTGCCGTTGCATTCGGTGATCTCGACGGCGCCGCGGCCGGTGTGATCGATCCACAATGCCGAGCGGGGAGTTGTCGGCGCGCGCAGCGCCGGTCGACAGCAGGGCGACGGCGAGCGCGGCCGTCTGCAGGGTAATTGCATTGAAACGCATGGGGTCACCTCTCAAAAGTTGTCGGTCTTCGCGATGAAATTGTTCTCATTTCGCGCGGGCATGAGCGGCGAGCGCTCGTCCTGCGTGACGGCAAATTCACCGAAAACCGAGGAACGCGCTGTTCCCCAGGGAACATGGCCGCGGGAAGGGCGGATACCCTGGTCAGTCCTTGACGAATGCGCTCGCGCTAAGCCGCCGTTCGCGCCTCTTGTGTCGGCGGCATGTAGTGAACGTGGCTCAGCGCTTGGCGCGTCTCGTTGTTCCAGGCGTAGCGTGTGCGTGCCGGCTTCGTCGCCACGATTTGTCGGGCGCGCGCCCGAGCCGCCGCGCGAGCTCGTCACGATGTCGCTCGCGTGCGGCATCGTTCGGGACACGCAGCGAGCAAGCACGTCGTGCGGCGCCTTGGCGAACGTCGGGCGTCTTCTTCTTGAAGGCGTCATCGGGCTTGGCCCTGCGCGGCGGTCAGAATCGAACTCGCTCGCCGTAATCGTGAAAGCGCCAGGCGAGCACCTTCTCCTCCGGCACTGCGTGCGGAAAGGCGCGAGGTCGTCGCCGAGTGAGTCTGGCAAACTCGCCGAAGCCGGCGGCGCGCTCGATGCCGTCGAGATCGGGGAGCTGCTTCAGGCACAGAACATGTTGAACAGTCTTGACCGTGCGCGCGACGCCCTTTCTCCTTGGGCAGGCTCGTCGGCCGCGGCGCCGGCTGCGCGAGCACCGCAGAGCCAGAACAGCAACGCAAGCGGCGCCACGGCACCAGAGAATGCCGCTGTGATGTCAAGGGCGCGCATGCGAAGCCGGGCTTCAGCGCGCGGCGAGTGGAGGCCATTGCGACTGTGTCCTCGGACCACTTGTTCGGCGGCGATCATCTTGGCCTGCTCCTCGCAGCGTCGGCGGCTTGCGCTGGACGCGCGTCCACACCTCGGAGGACCCGAAGATCGGCAGCAGCACGTAGCCGCTGACCTTCACCTTGTTGCGGTCCAGCACCTCGGCGTAGCCGCTAGAAGCTCATGCCGTGATCGGGCACATAGACGGTGCCGTCGCCCCACGTGCCGTCCGGCTGCTTCTTGAAGCCGGTCACGACGGCCAGGCCGCACACGAAGCGGGGCTGCAGTTTGGCGTCGGAGTTGCGGAAATCGCGCAACGGTCCGCGGTCGGGGCCGCGCGGCTTTTTCAGCCACGCGACCTTGCCGCAGCGGTGCGTTGCCGCAGGGGCCGATGTGGAGAATGACCTCGCCGTCGCGAATCCATCCAGTAGCCGTCGAGGCTTTCGCCGCGTGGCGCCGGCTGCGCCGCGACAAGCGCGACGGCGATGCCGCAAGCCGACGTGCCACAGCCCGCATGCTTCGTGTTCATCCCTCGCATTCGCCGCTTGTCAGCGCCGCGCCTCTCTGCACGCAGCAATGCGGCGCAAATTTGGCGGCGATGCGCTACTCTGTGGCGCGCGGTCTCCGGTCTCCATCGTCGGCGGCGGCCTCCTCGCGATGGTCGATCGACGAGCGCCCGGATGCATCGACGCCGAGCGACTTCTGCACGCCGCCGGCGAACTACGATAACGGCGTTGCCGCCGATGACGAGGATCGCACAGCAGCATCTGCCAGAAATAGGGCCGCGCGCGCAGCACGCCCGCCGTCGAGGTCAGCTCCTTCATGATGATGTAGCCGCCCATGCCGCGGCGGAACCAGCCCGGTCACGTTGCCGTGCTTGGCCGAGGTGCTTGGGCACGCGCTTCCAGCCGGCGAACAGATCGCCGATGAAGCCCAGCATGGAGCGGAAGTCGACGGTCAGCAGGCCGGTCTTGTCCTGGTAGATGACGTCCTCGCCGGCGATGAAGCCGGGATTGGCGCGGCCGATCGCCTTGCCGGTCGAGCTGCGCCGGGCGGCCGACGACGGGCGAGGCGGCAGGATTGGTCATCAGCGCCGACGACCGTCGGTCTGCGGCGGCGTTGCCGAGGGATAGCGCAGCGGCAGCGTGACGAGCACGCCGATCGCGGCGGCAGCCGGGACGAGCAGCCAGGCGCCGAGCAGCGCGCAGCGAGCAGACCGCGGCGCACACGGGACGCCAGAGCATGCCGAGCTCCCGCCAGAACTGGCTCCACAGCGCGCCCTTGTCGAGGCGCACGCGCAGCGCCGCGGCCTTGCAGGTCGTAGTCGGGGAACGGCTGCGCCTTCTGCTTGGCGATGTCGCCGAGGTGCGAGATGCGCATGCCGGTCAGCGGATGCGTCGAGTTGAGCTCGATCAGCCGCGCCCACGGATTGTAGCGCGTCGAACAGCATCGCCTCGGCCGCCGCGCCGGGGCTCGCGCCAGCGCTCTCGGCGTCGAGGCCGGACGTAGCGCGCGTTCTTCACGTCGATGACGCCCATGTGCCGCGTGCTCTGCAGCAGCCTCTGCGTCGCCTCGGTGTCCTCCACCTTGCACGATGCCGTAGGCGATCTTGACCAGCGCCGCTGCGAGGTGGCGCGCCTCGACGTGCTCGGCGGAGAAGGCGTCGGCGAGGTATTCGCGCGTGCGGCTGAGGTAATAGAGCAGGTAGATGCCGACGTAGTACATGACGAGCGCGGTGAAGCCGACGATGCGACTGCCGCCCTTCTTCTTGTCGCTGCGAGCCGCGGCTCGAGCGCATCGACGCCGCGTAGACCTGATAGAGGATCTGCACCAGCGTGCCGGCCGCCGTCATGACGATGAAGTCGCGGTTGACGATGTGGCCGAGCTCGTGCGCGACGACGGCCTTGCTGCTCGTCCTCGTTGAGAAACTCGAAGATGCCGTCGGTGACGACGATGCGCGCGTTGGAGCGCAGCAGGCCGTAGGTGAAGGCGGTCGGGTTGCGGTCGGGGATAAGTGCCGAGGCGCGGCGCGCTGAAGCCGTACTGGTCGGCGACTTCATGAACCAGTGCATGCACGCCGGATAGCGCGACTTGCACCTCGGCGTCGTCGAGGAAAACCAGCTTGTTGAACCAGCGCAGCGACAAATCGGTGATCCACGGGCTGACGAGCCAGATCACCCCGTTGATGACGATCGTGATGGTGATGGCGAGCGCGAGATTGACGCTGTCGGTGAAGACCAGCGCGGCCAGCACGACGCCGCACACCATGCCGAGCAGCAAGCCGATGGTGACGAACGAGGCGAAGAACAGCCGGGCCATATCACCCCTCCCATATGACGGCGCACGGAATGCGGTAGCGCCACTAGCTAGGATGCGGTCAAAGCGTCCGCTCGGCGCAGCAGCGCTGCAACGTAATCACCGATGGCGAGCGAGGACGTGAGCCCGGGGCTCTCCATGCCGTAGAGCGCGACGAGGCGCGGCACGCCGTGCTGCGCCGGGCCGTGGATGGCGAAATCGGCGACCGGCTCGCCCTCGCGATAGATCTTCGGGCGCACGCCGACGCTGTCGGGGTGCAGCGCGCCGATCGGGCAGGCCCGGCCAGTAGCGGCGGATCTCGTTCTCGAAGCGTGCGGCGCTTGCCGCCGTCATCGTCGAAGGCGTAGCTCGACGCTGTCGCGCCACTCGATGTCGGGGCCGAAGCGGGCGCGGCCGCGCGACGTCGAGCGTGAGGTGCACGCCGAGCCAGGCGCCGGTCGGCATCGGGTAGACGAGGTGGCGGAACGGCGCGCGTCCGGCGAGCGCGAAGTAGTGTCCGCGCGCGGGGTAGGTCTCGGGCACGACGTAACCGCGCCGGATAGGTGAGCATGCGGCCGAGCGCCGTGGCGCCGAGGCCGCCGCGAGCACGAGGTTGCGCGCGGTGAGCACGCTCGTCTCGCCGCCGCTGTGCGTCTCGATGGCGAAAGTCGCCCGCGTCGCCGGAGGGCGACTGACGCGCGTCACCGACGCGTTGAGCACGACCTCGCCGCCGAGTGCCGTCAGGTGGCCCTTCGAGCGCCTGCATCAGCCCATGGCTGTCGATGATGCCGGTCGACGGCGACAGATAGGCGGCGACGCAGGTGACCTCGGGCTCGAGCGCGCGCACGTCGTCGCCGCGACAGCCGCTGCAGATCGTCGACGCCGTTCTTCCGGCGATGGCGGCGATGGCTTCGAGCTTGGCGACCTCGGCCTCCTGCGTCGCCACCAGCAGCTTGCCGCAGCGCATGTGCGTGACGCCGTTCTCGGCGCAGAAGCGGTAGAGCAGCTCCTTGCCGGCAACGCACAGCTTGGCGCGCAGGCTGCCCGGCGGATAGTAGATCCCGGCGTGGATCACCTCGGAGTTGCGCGAGCTTGTCTCCGTGCCGATGCGATCGTGGCGCTCGAGCACCAGCACCTCGCTGCCCGGCAGAGCCAGCGCACGTGCGATGGCGAGCCCGACGACGCCGGCGCCGACACTACGCGTTTCAACGTCTGCCGCCACCGTCGCCCCTCCTTGTCAACGATGCTGCTTGCCATGCACCTTTTCCACAAGGGAACTCGCGTCCCCGATGCGCTCGAAATATCTCGAATCGTGGCTAGGGTGCCAGGGCTCCGCACGACTGACGCCGTGCCGGGGAAACGCATGGAGGGTCTCATGGCATTTCGTCACTGGCGATGTCGTTCCGTTTCGGGCGACGAGCTGCCGTTCAAGGTGATCTTCAAGCAGGGCGAAACGGTCCTGACCGAGTGGCTGGTCGAATCGAAGGAGGATGGCGAGGTGCAGATCGTCGAAACCCTGAAGAGCCTCGTCGACGACGACGAGCGAGGACGACGACGAGGGCGATGAGCCGCTGGCAGCGCAGCCGAGGAACAGGCCGGAGCGCCCGCCGCTATCGCGGGCCCTGGCCGCCTCGAGGGAGAGGGTCTAACCGGACGGTTCGCGCCGCTTGCCGGGTGGTCGCGTCGATTCTAGGCGAGTAATGAGTTCGCGCGACCGAGAAATCGCCTCGCGCACCGCCAGGATAAGCGCCTGAAGCTGCTCTACTAAGCTGCCCCCGTTGTTGGGCATTTCCCGTCCCCATCAATGCCGCGTGACCGTCAAACGGGAGACGTTCTGCCGAGTTCCCTTCGGCGTTGACGATTTTGCATCGGAGGGTGGCCGAGCGGCACCGACTTCACGGGACAGTTCAAAGCCCCTCTTGTGCGCCGAACAAAAAGAGAACATTATGCCAATCCATGGCATTCACGTTCCTCCATACCGCCGACTGGCAGATCGGCAAGCGCTTCGGCGCGTTCCCGGCCGACAAGGCGGCGATGCTGCGCGACCAGCGGCTGCATGCGGTCGATCGGCTGGCCGCGGCGGCGATGGTCGCAGGCGCCGGCCCGTTCTGGTCGCGGGCGACGTCTTCGATTCCGAGACGCTTCCCGATGCCCTCGCAGCGCAATTGCTGGCGCGGCTGAAGGCCTACCCGACGCTCGCGTGGCACCTCCTGCCCGGCAATCACGACCCGGCACGCGCGGGCGGCGTATGGGAGCGATCGTGGCCGCCGGCCTGCCGGCGAACGTGCGCGTGCACGCGAGCGAAGGCCTCGTCGAGCTGGCGCCCGGCGTCGTGCTGCTGCCGGCGCCGCTGACGTCCAAGAGCACGAGCACGCGATCCGACGGCGTGGATGGACGGCGTCGCCTCGCCGGCCGGCACGCTTCGCATCGGACTGGCGCACGGCTCCGTGCAGGGCTTCGGCAGCGCCGGCGAAGCCAACGTGCCGATCGATCCGGCGCGCGTGAAGTCGGCCGGGCTCAGCTATCTGGCGCTCGGCGACTGGCACGGCACGACGCGCATCTCCGACCGCGCCTGGTATTCCGGCACGCCCGAGCCCGACGGTTTTCGCGACAACGATCCGGGCAACGCGCTGGTCGTGCGATCGACGGCGCGGGCGCCGTGCCGAAGGTCGAGCGCGTGGCGACGGCGCACTTCACGTGGATGCGCCGGCAGCACAGGATCGACATGCCGACGGCGCTCGCGCCGCTCAAGACCGAGGTCGCGCGCTTCGGCAGCGCCGCCGCGCGCACCTGATGGCGCTCACGCTCGACGGCCTCGTGCCGCTCGGCGAGCTGGCCGCAATCGAGGAGCGGCTCGGCAAGCTGGCGCCGCAGCTCTTCCATCTCGCAAACCGACACGACCGCGCTGCAGACGGCTTAGCCGCTGTCGCCGATCTCGACGCGTTGGGCTCGCCGGCGTGCTCGGCGACGTCGCGCAGCGCCTCAAGGCCGCCGCCGACGGCAGCGGCGAGGACGCCGCGGTCGCGCAGCGCGCACTGCGCCGGCTGTTCGCGCTGGCGCGGCGGCCGAAGCCGAGGGCGCACCATGAAGATCCGCGCCATTCGCCTGAAGGAGGTCGGCCGCTTCAGCGAGCCGGTCGCGCTCGAAGGCCTGACCGGCGGGCTCGACGTGCTCGCCGGTCCGAACGAGTTCGGCAAGTCGACGATCCTCAAGGCGGTGAAGCTCGCGCTGTTCGAGAAGCACACCTCCAAGACGCGCGAGACTCGAGGCGCTGCGCCCGTACGCCGGCGGCGCGCCGCTGATCGAGGTCGACTTCGAGGTCGACGGCAACACGTGGCGCATCCGCAAGCAGTTCCTGGCCGGCGCGCTCGGCAGAGCTGCGCAGTCTGTCGATCGGGCAGCATTGCGCGCGGCGCCGACGCCGAGACGAAGCTGTCGGAGCTGCTGGCGGGCACGGACGCGGCCGGGCACTTTGCGCTGTTGTGCGTCGATCAGGGCAAGCCGTTGTCGCCGTTGAACGCGGCGACGGCGGACGGCGCGCTGCTCGCCGCCGTCGAGAGCGAGGTCGAGAGCGTCGCCGACGGCGGGACCGCGCGCTTCGTCGCCGAGCGCGTCAAGGCCGAGCTGGGCGAGCTTGTCACCAGCCACAATCCACCGCGCCCGACGGGCCGCTACAAGACCGCCCTCGATGAGCAGCGCGACCTCGCCGCCCGCCGCGATACCGCGCGAGCCCGGCTCACGAGTGCGCAGGCGCGGCTCGAGCGACTGGATGGCGTTCGCGCAAAGGTCGCGGGGCTTGCCGATCCGGCGGCAGCAGCGCTGCGCGGGCAGGCCAAGGTCGACGCCGAGCGCACTTTTGAGGCCGCGCGCGCTGCACACGAGAAGCTGCGCCTCGCCGAGGAGGCGTTGGCGCGGCATGAGGAAAGGTTTTCCTCCTGCGAGGGGGCACTCGAGAGCATAAAGGCGAAGATCGCCGATCTGTCGAAGCTGGAAGAGGCGGCGGTGCGCGAGGGCTCGCAGCTTGCCGAGCTGACCAAGCGCCTGGGCGAGCAGGAGAGCCGCACCGAGGCCGTTCGCAAGAAGCGCGACGGGATCAGGGAGGCGTTGGCCGCTGCCGAGCGCGAGGCGCAAGGCGCACGACATGGCGGTGCGTCTGCGCGAGGCTGGCGAACGGCTGGCAGCGGCCCGTTCGCGCGCGGGCGAGCGCAAGGACATCGCCGCCGCGATCGCTGCCAACGGCGCGGAGGACGGATTGCTCGCCGCGGCCCGGCGCGCGGGCCAGAGCATCGCCACCCTCTCGGCGCGCCTGGCAGCCGCTGCGCCCAAGATCTCCATCGCCTATTCGCGGGGCGGTACCGGCAAGATCAGGATCGACGGCAAGACCGTTGCGCACGGGGCAACGATCCATCCAACGCGGGCAATCGCGGTCGAGATCGAGGGCGTCGGCGTGATCACTGTCGAGCCCGGGCAATCGGAAGGCGCCACCGACGACGCGGGCGACATTGCGGCGCAAGAGGCTCAGCTTGGCGAGCTGTTGCGCAGGATGGGCGCTGTATCGCTGGAGGACGCCGAGGCGCGGGCGCAGGGCCGGCGCGCACTGCAGGCCCGGCTCGCCGAGACGACGGCGCAAGTGCAGTTCCGCGCACCCGAAGGTCTGGAGCGGCTCGAGGCCCTGCACGCCGATCTCGCCAAGCGCGCCGCGCTGCTGGGGCCGCCGCCGACGCGCACGCCCGAGGAGCTTGTGCTGCGATTGCAGGAGCTCGCCGAAGCGCAAGCGGGCGCCGAGGAGGACTTCGAAGCCGCGGTCGTGTTGCGCGACGAGGCGCGCATGCAGGAAGGGCAATTGCGTGCGCTCACAGCCGAGCGCAGCACGCAGATGAGGCGGCTCGCCGCGGATCTCGGCGATGCATCCACGCGCAAGGCGAAGCTGGAAAAGCTTGGCGTCACGCTTGCCGCGGCGACAGCCGCGCGCAACGCAGCCGTGCGCGATGCCACGGCTTGGCGCGAGGCGGCCCCCGACGAGACCCGTTTTGCGGCTCAGAAGCGCGCGGCCGAGGCAGCTGCAGTTGCCGTTACGGCCGCCGAGCGCGAGCTTTCTGAATTGCGCCGCACCGAGGCCGGCATCGAGGGCGAGCTGAGATCCGACCGCGCCGACGACGTCGGCTCAACCGTCGCGGAGCTCGACGAAGCCGGCGCGGCGGCCGACGAGCGGGCGCGCGCTCTCGCGCAAGAGCTTGACGCTCTGCGACTCCTCAGCCGGCGAGCTCGACAAGGCCTCGGGTGAGACGCGCGAGCGCTTCGCCAAGCCCGTGCTCGACCGCCTCGAGCCCTACCTGCGGCTCGTGTTCCCCGGCGCGCGCCTCGGGTTGGGCGACGCTTTCGCGCTCGAGACGCTGCAGCGGGGCAGCGCGGCGGAAAAGGTGGCGACCTTGAGCGACGGCACGCGCGAGCAGCTCGCTGTGCTGGTGCGCCTCGGCTTCGGGCGCCTGCTCGCCGAGGCCGGCACCGCGGCCCCGCTCATCCTCGACGACGCGCTCGTGTATTCGGATGACACGCGCATCGAGCGCATGTTCGAAGCGTTGAAACTTGCGGGCCAGAGCCACCAGGTGCTGGTGCTGACCTGCCGCGAGCGCACGTTCGCCGGCCTAGGCGGCAACCGCGTCGCGATCGCGCCCTGGCGCTGAGCCTCGCTTCCTGAAAACAGTTGCGCCGCGGACTCGCAATGCGAGTGCGCGGCGCAAGAAAATCTCAAGGTCGGACCAGCGCGCTGACTTAGGTCAGATCGCCGCCCGTGCCGTTGAAGCCGGGGATGTCCGGCTTGGAGATGCCTGCCATGGGATCGTCGGAGCGGCGCGACTTGCCCTCGAAGAAGGCGCCCTGCTCGATGGCCAACGCCTGATGGTAGATGTCGCCTTCGATGTGGCTGGAGGACTGCAGCATCACGCGCTTGCCGCGCACCGAGCCCATGACGTGGCCGCGGACCACGATCTCCTCGGCGATGATGCCGCCGGTGATGCGCGCCTTCTCGCCGATCACGACGTAGGTGCCGTGGATATCGCCCTGCACCTCGCCGTCGACCTGCACCTCGCCCTTGGACACGAGATTGCCGTTGATCGTGAGATCGGGGCCGATGACGGATGCGGTGCTACGCTCGTTGCCGCGCGCAAGACCCAGGGTGCGCGCGCTCAGGCTGTTTGATTGAGGGGGGTTGGGAGGCAGGTTCGGAGTGACCTTCGGCGGCTCCGATTCGGATCTCTTGAAGTTCGGCAACATACGCTTCCACCTCCGCTGATGCGACAAACGCAACGACGTCTATCGTGACGGTATCGTGACCGGACGACAGGCCCAAGACACGGGCATCAATGGCGACATTGCGTTGCCGGATGCTCCCCCGAGATTTTTCCTTAGCACGGATCCGGGCGGTGGTCACGGGCTGCGGGGAGGAAAAAAGGGCGCCCGTGGGCGCGCCGGCACGCGCGCCTAGGATTTGAGCGCGCGCACGGCTTCGAGAACCTCCTCGGCGTGGCCCAACCCTCACCATTGCGCCAGCTCCGGGGGGATCTTGCCGGCCTTGTCGATCAGGAAGGTCGAGCGCTCGACACCCATGTATTTCCGCCCGTACATGGATTTCTCGACCCAGACGCCGTAGGCCAGCGCCGTTTCACTCGGAGGCCTCGTCCGCCAGCAGGCGCACGCCGAGCCCGTATTTCGCGCGGAAC
>CAVUNH010000032.1:0-50963 GCA_963742665.1 uncultured Alphaproteobacteria bacterium | reverse complement strand
TATTGGGATCATGCCCTAACACGCCCCATATGGGCAGGAAATATGGCGTTAACGCTGCCGCCGCAACGCAATTTTTGGCGGGCCCGGGGGAACGGCGGCGTGTTAGATTGCGAACATGACCATCGACGTCATCGACCTCCGTGATTTCTATTCGCGCCGCCTCGGCATCGTGGCGCGACAGCTGATCAACCGTGCCATCCGGGCGCGATGGCCCGATGCGGAGGGCCAGCGCGTGCTCGGGCTCGGCTACCCCACGCCCTATCTCGGCCTGTTTCGCGAAGACTCCGAGCGCTGCATCGCGTTCATGCCGGCGGCGCAGGGCGTCCTGAAATGGCCGACGGCGCGGCCGGCGCTGGCGACCCTGATCGATGAGTTTTCGATGCCGCTGCCGGATGCCGCGGTGGACCGCATCCTGATGGTGCATGCGCTGGAAATGTCCGACGATCCGGAGCGGCTGCTGCGCGAGGTGTGGCGGGTGCTGGCGCCCTCGGGCCGCCTGATCGCGGTGATCCCCAACCGCCGCGGGGTTTGGACGCGCACCGACAACACGCCGTTCGGTCACGGCCGGCCGTATTCGCGGGCGCAGATCACGCAATTGCTGCGGCAGACCTGGTTCACGCCGACGGCATGGGGCGAGGCGCTGTTCCTGCCGCCGGTCGGCAAGGGCTGGTTCCTGCGCTCGGCGATGGCGTGGGAGCGCGTCGGCGCGGCGCTGTCGCTGCCGTTTGCCGGCGTGCATATCGTGGAAGCGACCAAGCAGGTCTATCGCGCGATTCCTGCCAGTCGCGAGCGGGCGCGGTTGATCCCGTCGCTGCAGCCGGTGCTGGTGCCGTCGTCAACGGCGACGCGGGGATAGAACAGTAGGGTGGGCGAAGGCGCGCTTGCGCCGTGCCCGCCATCGATACGTTGAGAAATCGCCGCCGCCTGTGCCTCGAAGCATGCATCGGCGCGTGGCGTCCCGGCCTTTGCCGACACGAACCTTTGCAGAGACGCTACCTACTCATTCCCCGGATTGAAATCTTCGCTCGGGCCGGCGGGCGCGGCCAGATTGTCGGGGCGCGGGCCGTGCGGCCGGCGGCGCCGGCGCGGGAAGCGTTCGCCGCCGCCATTGCCTTCGAAGGCGCCGGGCGCGCCGTTCACCTGCGGCTGCGGGCCGGTGATGAAGGAGGGCAGGCGATCGACGCCGCCGGTATCGGCAATCACCGGCTGCGGCTGGGGCTGCGGCTGATATTGCGGCTGCGGACGATGCTCGCGCTCGCGATGATGTTCGCGCGGCTGCTGGTCGCGCGGCTGGTAGGGCTGCCCCTCGCGCGGCTGGAAATCGCGCTGCTGATTGTTGTCGCGCGGCACGAACGGCTGTTGCTGCTGCGGCACGAAGCCCGGCTCCTGGCCGAAATTGGAGAAGCTCTCGCCCTCGTCGTCGCCTTCCTCGGGCGGCATTTCATTTTCGGTGCGCGGCTGCGGCTGGTTCTGCCGGAACTGCTCCTGGGCGGCCGCGATCAGGCGGAAATAATGCTCGGCGTGCTGGTAGTAATTCTCGGCCGCGACGGGATCGCCGGAGGAGCGCGCGTCGCGCGCCAGCTGGACGTATTTTTCCGCAACGTGGGAGGCGGTACCGCGGATCTTGATGTCGGGCCCGTTCGATTCGAACACCCGGGTCATCGGGTTTTGTCCGCGCCGGTTATTATTGTTGTTGTTATTATTATTGTTGTTATTCCGGTTACGCATCCGCTTGTTGTTCTGACCGTTTCTCATGTCTCGCCTTTGATTCCAGCCCTGAAGTTATGCAATTGCCGTCGTAGCCTCACCGGCCCGGCGCGCGCCTAAAGCGCACCGAATCACGATGTCGTTCAAATTCGTGTCGTCAATTTCGCCAACCATCGCGTTCAACAAGGACGCGTTCCCCAACCGCCGGCACGCACTGCCGGCCGGACCAAATCATTCGCCTGCCAAAACCAGCCCAAAAGCCGCGCGAGAACAAGCCTTGTGTAACGGCTTCGCGTGACGGTTTCTTGCGTAAGTCTTCAAGCGCAAAATCAGGCTTTCGTTCGCTTTGCGGTCGGGAGCAGCACAGCTCTAGCTATTGCGCTCGATTGGACCTGCGTTTTGGAACCTTTCACTCGGCGGGCTCTCGTTTCGAGAACTCTGGCCTCCACCCGCTATTACCTGCGGGGCCGGCAACCCTGGACCGATGTTGTGGCCGGAACGTAGTCGCTCCCGGGGAATATTCCAAGGGGTTTTTTTGCGTTCCAATAGGACTTTATCGGGGCATTTTGCGGCCCGCGACCGCCCTTTGGATGCCCGCCAGATCGGCTTTGGGGGTGGTTGCAGGCGTTAACCCCTCGGCCACCATCAAAGCCTCGATCCGGCCGCTTTGGCCCTCACCGGCCTCCACAACCAGAGCAGCGCCCGGCGCCAGCAGGCAGGCGGCCTGGGGGATCAGCGCGCGATAGGCGGAAAGCCCGTCCGCGCCGCCATCGAGCGCGGCCAGCGGGTCATATTCCCGCACTTCGGTGGCGAGATCAGCGATATCCGCCGAGCGGATATAGGGCGGATTGGACACGATCAGGTCGAACGGGCCGGACAAGCCAGACGCATAATCGCACGCGACGAACGTCGCGCGCTCCGAGAGCCCTGCACCGGCGGCGTTGTGTGCTGCGGTTTGCAGGGCCGCCTCCGAGATGTCGGTCGCGAACCCCCGCGCATTCGGCAGCTCCGACAACAGCGCCAGCAGAATGGCGCCGGAGCCGGTGCCGAGGTCGGCGATGCGCAATGGCCGATTCAACGCGTCGTCGGCGCGCAGCATTTCGAGCGCCAGTTCGACCACCGTCTCGGTATCGGGCCGCGGCACCAGCGTCGCCGGTGAAAGCTTTAGCGACAGTCCCCAGAATTCCTTGTGGCCGAGAATGCGCGCGACCGGCTCGCCCTTCAGGCGCCGGCGGGCGAAATCTTCCAGGCGCGTTGCTTCATCCGGCGTGAGTTGCCGGTGCGCCGCCGTGATCAGGCCGGTGAGGTCGAGGCCGAGCACCGCGCCGACCAGCAGCCGCGCGTCGAGTTCGGCGGATTCGTTTCCGCCGGATTTGAACCGCGCGGTGAGCGCGCGCCGCGCCGTCTCGACGGTTTGTCCGGCGCTCACGCCGCCGCGCCCTGGGCGGCGAGCTGGGCGGCCTGATGCTCGGTCGTCAGCGCGTCGGTCAGTTCGCTCGAGCGCTTCGCCCGAGATCACCTGCGGCAATTTATAGAGCGTCAGATTGATGCGGTGATCGGTGACGCGGCCTTGCGGGAAATTATAGGTGCGGATGCGCTCGGAGCGGTCGCCGGAGCCGACCTTCTCGCGGCGGTCGGCCGAGCGCGCCGCATTGATGCGCTGCTGTTCGGCGTCATAGATCCGCGAGCGCAGGATGTTCATCGCCGACGCGCGGTTCTTGTGCTGCGAGCGGCTGTCCTGCATCATCACCACGATGCCGGTCGGGATGTGGGTGATGCGGATCGCCGAATTCGGTCTTGTTGACGTGCTGGCCGCCCGCGCCCTGCGCGCGCATGGTCTCGATCCGCAAATCGTCGTTCTTGATGTCGACGTCGACATCCTCGACCTCGGGCAGGACCGCAACCGTTGCGGCCGAGGTGTGGATGCGGCCTTGCGTCTCGGTGTCGGGCACCCGCTGCACGCGGTGCACGCCGGATTCGAATTTCAGTTTGGCGAACGCGCCGCGGCCCTGCACCTCGGCGATGATTTCCTTGTAGCCGCCCATGGTGCCTTCGCTGGAGGAGATCACCTCGACCTTCCAGCCCTGCAGGCTGGCGAACCGCTCATACATCCGGAACAGGTCGCCGGCGAACAATGAGGCCTCGTCGCCGCCGGTGCCGGCGCGGATTTCCAGCACCACGTTGCGGTCGTCCATGGCGTCTTTCGGCAGCAGCGCGACGCGGATCTTCTGCTCGAGTTCGCCGACGCGCTCCCGCAGCGTCTCGAGCTCGGCTTCCGCCATGGCGCGCATTTCCGGATCGGTCGCGGAATCCGACAGCAGCGTCTCGGTATCGGTGATCTCGGCGCGGGCCGCGCGATAGGCCTTGACGGCATCGATCAGCGGATTGAGCTCGGCGAGTTCGCGCGTGATCTGGACGTATTTCTCGGAAGCGAGCTGCGCCAGCAGCTCGGCCTCGAGCGAGGCGTGGTGGGCGAGCAGGATATCCAGTTTGGCTTCGGGTAACATGGCTGAGGTCTCAATGACGGAAAAGGATGAGGTGCGTTGCCGGGCGAGAGCCTCGCTACAACGACAACCCCTCGGCTTCCGCGAATTCCGTGAGCTTCTGCGCGGATCGAGACGCTGCCGGACGGCGCGTCGAGCAGCGGCGTCATGACAGCCTCGGCCTTTTTGGCGTCGAGATCGAGGATCAGCGCCTTGACCGGACCGTGCGCGGTCGCCGACAGCGACAGCGAGCGGTAGCCGAGCGCGATCAGCGCCAGCGCGCCGAGCGGTTTTGACGCCATCTCGCCGCACAGCGAAGCGCTTTTCTTCGCCGCATTGGCCTTCCGCACGATCTCGCGCAGCGCGCGCAGGATCGGCGCCGACATGGTGTCGAACCGTTCGGAGACCTTGGCATTGCCGCGGTCGACCGCGAACAGGAACTGGAACAGATCGTTCGATCCGACCGAGACGAAGTCGACCTTCTTCAGGAGTTCGTCCATCTGATAGAGCAGCGCCGGCACCTCGACCATGGTGCCGACGTCGATGCGCTCGGGCAGCGCATGGCCGTGCTGGCGCAGATAGGTCAGTTCGCGCTCGACGATGGCCTTGGCCTGGTCGAACTCGGCGACTTCGGAAATCATCGGGAACATGATCTTCAGCGCGCGGCCGCCGCCGGCGCGCAGCAGCGCGCGAATCTGGCCGCGCAGCAGGCCGGGACGGTCGAGCCCGAGCCGGATCGCGCGCCAGCCGAGCGCGGGGTTTTCCTCGATCACGGTCTCCATATAGGGCAGCGCCTTGTCGCCGCCGATGTCGAGCGTGCGGAACGTCACCGGCTTCGACCCCGCGGCATCCAGCACCGTGCGATAGAGCGCGAGCTGGTCGGAGGTGCGCGGCAGGCTCTGGCCGACCATGAATTGCAGTTCGGTGCGGAACAGCCCGATGCCGGCGCTGCCGGTGTCGTCGATATGCGGCAGGTCGATGGCGAGGCCGGCATTGATCATCAGCTCGACCTTCTGGCCGTCCTTGGTCACGCAGGGCTTGTCGCGCAGCGCCGAATATTGCGCCTGCCGCCGCGCGCGGAACCGCACCCGCTCGGCATAGGCCGATTCGATTTCGGCCGACGGCCGCACATAGATCGAGCCCGAGGTGCCGTCGACGATGATGGCGTCGCCGGGGTCGGCAATGCCCGGCGCGTTCGGCACCTCGCCGACGGCGGGAATGCCGAGCGCGCGCGCCACGATCGAGACGTGGGAATTGGCGGTGCCTTCCTCCAGCACCAGGCCGCGCAGCCGCTTGCGGTCGTAGTCGAGCAGCGCCGCCGGGCCCATCGCGCGCGCGATCAGGATCGCGTTGTCGGGCAACTGCTCGCGCGACGGCGCGTGATCCTGGCCGACCAGTTGCCGCATCAGGCGGTGGCCGAGATCCTCGAGGTCGTGCAGGCGGTCGCGCAAATAGGGATCGGTCGAGCGCAGCATGCGCGCGCGGGTGTCGGACTGCACGCGTTCGACGGCGGCTTCCGCGGTGAGGCCGGTGGCGACCGCCTCGTGCAGCTTGTGCGACCAGCCATGGTCGTTGGCGAACATGCGGTAGGCTTCCAGCACCTCGCGGTGCTCGCCGCCCTCGGCGACGTCGCCGCGCTCCAGCATGCGGTCGAGATCGGCGCGCAGCTTGGTCAGCGCCGCGTCGAGCCGCTTGATTTCCTTCGGCAGGTCCTCGGCGATGTAATTGGTGATGACGACGCGCGGCTCGTGCAGCACGACATGGCCGAGCGCGATGCCGTCGGAGAGGATCGCGCCGGTCTTGTGCAGCGGAGTGCCGCGCCGCGGGCTCCGCGCCGGGCTGCGCCAGCGCCGCCAGTTCGCCGGAGGCGATCATCTCGGCGACCACCATCGCGGTGGTCTGCAGCGCCTCGACCTCTTCCTCGACGTAAGTGCGCTTGGCGCGGTTCTGCACCACCAGCACGCCGAGCGTGTTGCCGGCGCGCAGGATCGGCACGCCGAGGAACGAATGGTAGATTTCTTCGCCGGTTTCCGGGCGGAACGAGAACGCCGGATGGCTCTGCGCGTCCGAGAGGTTGAGCGGCGTCGCCTCGCTGGCGACGAGGCCGACCAGGCCTTCATGCGCGCTCAGGACCGTTCTGGTGCACGGCGTCGCGGTTCAGACCTTCGGTGGCGTAGAGTTCGAGCGTGTTATCGACGCGCAGCACATAGGTCGAGCAGACCTCGGCCACCATGTTGGCCGCGATCAGCACCACGATCTTGTCCAGCCGCTCCTGGGCGGAGACTTGCTCCGCCATGGTTTCGCGGAGCCGTCTCAGCAAGACGCGGGGACCTCCCGACGCGCTCCGCATGTGCCAAATCCTCCCCCGCAAAGCCAGCATGCCGGGTGGCCGGGAGCTGGCGTGATACGCACGAAAAGCAACAATTTTATTCATTCGGCGCCGCCGCAAGCCCCTGATCCCGGCCGAATTGGGATCGCCAAAACTGTGGCACAGTTTGCGGCAGCTCACCTGTCAGGCCGTATAGCCAATCGAGGCTCGCTTTGCCAAGCAAAACGCCTGCCAGTAGCAATAACGTCTCTGTCAGGCCGATGCTGCGACCGCTAAGAGAAAATTGTTCTAGGCCTGGTCGAGCCCGTAGAGCGTGTGCAGCGTGCGCACCGCAAGTTCGGTGTAGGCGGCGTCGATCAGCACCGAAAACTTGATCTCGGACGTGGTAATGGCGCGGATGTTGATGTTGCGCGCGGCAAGCGCGGTAAACGCCTGCGCGGCGACGCCGGCATGGCTGCGCATGCCGCTGCCGATCACCGAAACCTTGGCGACGTCGGTGGCGCTGTCGAGCCGCTTATAGCCGATCTTGCCCTTGGACGCGGTGATGGTGTCCCTGGCGCGGTTATAGTCGGAGGCCGGCACCGTGAAGGTCAGGTCGGTGGTCTTGCCGTCCTCGGAGACGTTCTGCACGATCATGTCGACATTGATGTTGGCGTCCGCGAGCGGCCCGAAGATCGCGGCGGCGACGCCCGGCTTGTCCTCGATCTGGCGCACGGAAATCTGGGCTTCGTCCTTGGAGAAGGCGATGCCGGTGACGACGTGGCTTTCCATGATTTCCTCCTCGCTGCAGATCAGCGTGCCCGGCGGCTGGTTGGCGTGCGGGTCGATATCCTCGGGCTTGTCGAAGCTGGAGCGGACGAACACCGGCATGTTGTGCACCATGCCGAGTTCCACCGAGCGCACCTGCAGCACCTTGGCGCCCTGCGAGGCCAGTTCCAGCATGTCCTCGAACGCGATCTTGTCGAGCCGCCGCGCCTTCGGAACCACGCGCGGGTCGGTCGTATAGACGCCGTCGACGTCGGTATAGATGTCGCAGCGGTCGGCATGGATGGCGGCCGCGATCGCCACCGCCGAGGTGTCCGAACCGCCGCGGCCGAGCGTGGTGATCCGGCCTGGTCTGCGGATTGATGCCCTGGAAGCCGGCGATGACGGCGACTTCCTTGCGGTCCTTGAAACGGTTGATGATCTCGGTGCCGTCGATCTCGAGGATCCGCGCCGAAGCATGCGCGTCCGTGGTCTTGATCGGGATCTGCCAGCCCTGCCAGGAGCGGGCCTGGATGCCGATCGCCTGCAGCGCGATCGCCAGCAGCCCCGAGGTGACCTGTTCGCCGGACGCCACCACGGCGTCATATTCGCGCGCGTCGTGCATCGGCGAGGCGTCGCGGCACCATTCCACCAGCTCGTTGGTCTTGCCGGACATCGCCGACACCACCACGGCGACGTCATGGCCGGCATCGACCTCGCGCTTGACATGACGCGCGACGTTGCGGATTCGGTCGATATTGGCGACGGACGTACCGCCGAATTTCATCACGAGGCGGCCCATGACGACGCGTGCATTCCCTGTGAGGATAAGTAAGGTGACCCGGGCGGAAATTGGAGCGCCCGGGCTGAAAGCGGCGTATACATAGGGCAGCGGCCCGGGGCAAGCGACCGGGGGCGTTTTCCGCCCAAAAATGGCGTAAAATACTGTGGCAGCGGGTTAATTCAGGTCAGGCGGATGGGGCGTTATATCGACGAAATCCTGCAGCCCGGCGAGAAGGTGCTGTATTCCACCAATGCGCACTGGATGTTCTTCCTGCCGGCGATCGCTGCTCTGGATTCTGGCGGCCGTGCTTCTGGTCGCTGTCGCGGATGATGGTCAGCTGGCGGCCCGCTCGTGCTGGTGTGCTGGGCGCTGGCGGCGATCGTGGCGCATCGTCGCGCTCTACAAGACCGTGACCGCCTGGTTCCATCGCTGGACCACCGAGACCGACGTCACCAATCTGCGCGTGGTGCACAAGACCGGCTTCATCAAGCGCCAGACGTTTGAGATGAGCCTCGACAAGATCGAGAGCGTCGACGTCAACCAGATCATCCTCGGCCGCATCTTCGATTACGGCGACGTCACCATCATCGGGGTCGGCAAGAGCGAGGAAACCATCTCCACCATCGTGCCTCGCCGCTGGCGTTCCGCAATTCCATCACCGCACGATAGGGCCGGTAGCCTCACCATGGCCATGCAATCACATCACGGCGGCGCATCACCCAGCACGGTCGATCCGGCCGAAGTCGCGAAATTCTCAAAGCTGTCGGACGAGTGGTGGGACCCCAACGGCAAGATGGCCCCGCTGCACAAGATCAATCCGCTGCGGCTGACCTATATCCGCGACGCCGCCTGCCGCAAGTTCGAGCGCAACGTCAAAAGCCTGAATTGCCTCTCCGGCCTTGCGCATCCTCGATATCGGCTGCGGCGCCGGCCTGCTGTGCGAGCCGTTCACGCGGCTCGGCGCGCAGGTGATCGGCATCGATCCGTCCGCCACCAATATCGCGGCCGCCAAGCTGCATGCCGACAAGGGCCATCTGTCGATCGACTACCGCTGCACCACCGCCGAAGAGATGGACGTGCGCGAGCGCTTCGACATCGTGCTGGCGATGGAAGTGGTCGAGCATGTCACCGATGTCGGCGTGTTCCTCAACCGCTGCGCGGCGATGCTCAAGCCCGGCGGGCTGATGGTGATCTCGACCTTGAACCGCAACTGGAAGAGCTTTGCGCTCGCGATCGTCGGCGCCGAATATGTGCTGCGCTGGCTGCCGCGCGGCACCCATCAATGGAACAAGTTCGTCACCCCCGACGAACTCGCGCGGCACCTGGCCAGCAACAAGCTCGCCATCACCGAAGAGGCCGGCGTGGTCTACAACCCGCTCGCCGACAAATGGAGCATCTCGTCCGACATGGACGTGAACTACATGGTGGTGGCGGAGGAGATGTAGCTTTTCACCTCGCCCCGCTCGCGGGGAGAGGTCGGATCGCCCTTGCGATCCGGGTGAGGGGGCACCGGTCTCAACGCTCGTCGAACTCGTGGTAGAGCCCCTCACCCCAACCTTCTCCCCGTGAAGAACGGGGCGAGGGAGCAGAGCGCAATCCTGTCATGCGCCGATCAGGTTGACCGCGCGCGCTGCGCCCGGCACGGTGGCCGCATTTCCCGGCCACCGATTCCCCCAATGTTCACCATCGCCTCGCTCTGGATTCCCTTCACCATCATTGCTGCGCTCGGCCAGGTCGCGCGCAATGCGATGCAGCGGTCGCTGACCGGGCCGCTCGGCACCTGGGGCGCGACCAATATCCGCTTCCTGTTCGGCTTTCCGTTCTCGATTCTGTTCTTTGCGATCGTGGTGGCGGTGAGCGGCGACCACGTGCCGTGGCCGACCGCGGTGTTCTGGCCGTGGCTGCTGCTCGGCGCGCTGAGCCAGATCGTCGCCACCGGCTTGATGCTGCTTGCGATGAACGACCGCTCGTTCGTGGTGACGACGGCGTATCTGAAGACCGAGGCGATCCAGACCGCGATCTTCGGCTTCATCTTCCTCGGCGATCACCTCACCTGGCTGAAAGTGATCGCGATCCTGATCGCGACCATCGGCGTCGTCATCACCGCGCTGCGGCCGGGCGGCGAAAAGAGTTTTGCCGAGTTGAAGCCGACCATCATCGGCCTCGTCGCCGCCGCCGCCTTCGCGCTGTCGGCGATCGGCTTCCGCGGCGCCATCATCACGGTGCCCGGCGTGTCCTTCGTGACCGCGGCGTCCTACACGCTGGTGTTCGGCCTGTTCGTGCAGACGCTGGTGCTGACGATCTATCTGCTGTTCCGCGCGCCCGACGTGCTGCGGAAAATCCTCGGGCTGTGGAAGCCGTCGATGCTGGCCGGCTTCATGGGCGCGTTCGCCTCGCAGTTCTGGTTCCTGGCGTTTGCGCTGACGGCGGCCGCCAATGTGCGCACGCTGGCGCTGGTCGAGGTGCTGTTCGCGCAAGCCGTGGCGTATTACTCGTTCAAGCAGCCGCTATCGGCGCGTGAACTGGTCGGCATCGTGCTGATCGTGGCCGGCGTGGCGCTGCTGGTGGCGGTGTAGTCTTCGTCATTGCGAGGAGCTCTTGCGACGAAGCAAATCCATTCTTTCTTTGCACCGTGAGATGGATTGCTTCGCTGCGCTCGCAATGACGGGGAAAGAAACCGGAGTCAGTTCCGGTCGTCCGGCAGCACCGGCAGCGGCGAGACCTCGACGCCTTCGTCGATCAGCGCGCGGGCTTCGTCCGGCGAGGCCTCGCCATAGATCGGGCGATGCTCGATATCGCCGTAATGCATCTTGCGGGCTTCGTTGGGGAAGCGCTCGCCGACATTGTCGGCGTTCTTGATGATGTGGTCGCGCAATTCCTTGATCTTGGCGCGCAGCTCGCGCTCCTGCGCCATCAACAGCGGCGTCGATTCCGTCGTCGCGACTTCGGCAGGCGCAGCGGATTCGGCCGGCGCGGGCGCGGCGATTTCGCGGCCCTTCTTGCTGACGATCTGCGGGGCCATGATGGCGCGCTCGACCTTGACCGAGCCGCACGACGGGCAGCTCACCAGCTTGCGCTTCTCCTGGCTTTCATAGGCCGACGAGCTCTGAAACCAGCTTTCGAAAGCGTGGCCCCGCTCGCAGCGCAGGCTGTAGCGGATCATGCCGAACCCCGGACCAGGTGCAGATGTTCCGGGCCGGCCTTTGGGGTCGGCGATGCCGAAGCGCCGTCCATGCTGCAGCGACGGCACGGTTTTGCGCGCGGTCTCGACCTTCGAAGGATCGATCTTGGCCAGGAACACGCCGGGCTCGACGCCGCCTTCGGCGAGGATCTCGCCCCAGGGCGCGATGATCAGCGAGTGTCCGAACGTCTCGCGCTTGTTCTCATGCATGCCGCATTGGGCGGCGGCGAACACGAAGCAGCCGTTCTCGATGGCGCGGGCGCGCAGCAGCGTGTGCCAGTGCGCTTCCCCGGTCTTTTTGGTGAAGGCCGACGGCACCGTGAGGAACGATGCGCCGCTTTCGGCGAGCGCGCGATAGAGCGCCGGAAAACGCACGTCGTAGCAGATCGTGAGCCCGATCCGGCCCCAGGGCAGGTCCGAGATCACGGCGGTCTCGCCCGGCTGGTAATTGGCGGATTCGCGATAGCTCTCGCCGCCGGGCAGGTCGATGTCGAACATGTGGATCTTGTCGTAGCTGGCGAGCACATTGCCGTCGGGCCCGATCAGGAACGAACGGTTGACCGCCTTCTCCGGCGAAAACCGCAGCGCCAGCGAGCCGACATGCAGATGGATCTTCAACTCCGCCGCCAGCGCGCGATACGCCTTCAGCGACTTGTCGTCCTCTTCGCTCGCCAGATGCTCGAACAGCGCCTTGCGGTTCAGCTGCATCATGTTGCTCACTTCGGGCGTGAGCACATAATCGGCGCCTTGCGCCGCCGCCTCGCGGATCAGCCTTGTGCCTTGCTCCAGGCTCGGCTCCGGCAACAATCCGGTCCGCATCTGCATCATGGCGGCGGTAAAGGTGGAAGCAGCGCTCATGATGAGGTCTTTTCTCCCGCCAGCAACGCGTCGAGCTTGCCCTCGCGGTCAAGGGCGTAAAGCTCGTCGCAGCCGCCGACATGGGTTGCGCCGATGAAGATTTGCGGGAACGTCGTGCCGGCGCCGGCGCGATCGTACATCTGCTCGCGATAGGCTGGGTCGGTCGCCACGTTCAATTCGGTGAACGCGGCCTTCTTGCGCGTCAGCAGCGATTTGGCGGCGGTGCAATAGCCGCAGCCGGGACGGGTGTAGATTTCAATGGCGGTCATGGCGCGCTCTGGTTCGCAAGTTCGAAAGACGACAAGTGTCTGAATTATATGGGAGGGCGCATGGTGTCCACAACCCGCGCGAATACCAGCACGTCGACCTGCGCGGCCTTGGCGCGCAATAGCGCCCGGGCGCAGGCGTCCGTGGTGGCGCCGGAGGTCAGGACGTCGTCGACCAGGACGACGCGGCGGCCCTCGATCTCGGCGGCGCGCTCGGGCGCGACCTTGAAGGCGCCCTGCACATTGCTGGCGCGCTGGGTCCGCGACAGTCCGATCTGCTGTTCGGTCGCCCGGACCCGCCGCAGTGCCTCCGAGGCCAGTTTGACGCCGGTTTGACGCGAAATCACCCGCGCCAGCGCGCCGGACTGGTTGTAACGGCGGCTCCAGCCGCGCCGCCAGTGCAGGGGAACCGGGACCAGCACGTCGGCTTCGCCAAGCAATTCCTGCCCCGCCCGCGCCATCCAGCGGCCCATCGCAGGCGCCAAATCCGTGCGGTCCTGGTATTTCAGGGCATGCACCAGTGTGCGGGCGACGTCGTCATAGCGCACCGCGGCGCGGGCGCGCGTGTAAGCGGGAGGATTGGCGATCGCCTCCATCGACAGCAATTCGGGGCCGGGATCGTAGACAAAGGGAATGCCGAGCCGCGGGCAGTAAGGCGGCGCGATAAACGACAGTTTGGCCCAGCATTCCGCGCAGACGCCCTCGCCATCGACCGGCTCGCGGCAGGAAACGCAAAGCGTCGGCAGCGCGATGTCGAGCGCCAGCCGCGCCGTATGCGCCCACACGCCACGCGCGGCGGCCAAAGCGCCGCGCAAATGGGTCGATACGGAGCGTGGTGGTGATGCCTCGGCGTCCATGGGGGAGAAGCTAGCGCCGCGCGTCGCAGGGGCTCAAGCACCGGATTGCCAGAGACGGGGTGGCCAGCGTACCAACCGGCATGGCTCCGAACCCGACCACCGCACCCCTCCTGTTCGACCGCGCGCTGTTGCGCGCGCGGCAGGATCGCGCCCGGCGCATCGGGCCCGCGACCTTCCTGTTCGACCGCGTCGCGGAAGACATGGAAGAGCGGCTCTCGGCGGTGAAGCGGGATTTTTCCGACGCGGCGGAAATCTGGTCACCGGGCGAATTGTTGCGAAAGCCGAAGGCCGATCGTTTCAAGTCGATCAGGCGCATCGATGCCGATGAAACGGAAGCGCTGCGGCTGCCGCCGGAATCGATCGATCTGGCGCTCTCCGCGCTCGCCTTTCAGTTCGTCAACGATCTGCCCGGCGTGCTGGCGCAAATCAGGCGCGCGCTGAAACCCGATGGATTGCTGCTGGCGGCGATGATCGGCGGCGATACGCTTACCGAACTCCGGCAGGCGTTTGCGGAAGCCGAGGCCGAATGCGAAGGCGGGGTGTCGCCGCGCGTCGCGCCGTTTGCCGACCTGCGCGATGTCGGCAGCCTGTTGCAGCGCGCGGGCTTTGCGCTGCCGGTGACCGACGTCGATTCAATCGTCGTGCGCTACGACAACGCGTTCGCGCTGATGGAAGATCTGCGGCGGATGGGCGCGACCAATGTCATGATCGAGCGACGGCGGACGCTGACCCGCATTGCCACCATGTTGCGGATGTCGGAGATCTACGCACGCCGCTTTTCCGATCCCGACGGCCGTGTCCGCGCCAGCTTCGACATCATCTGGCTGTCCGGCTGGGCGCCGCATGAAAGCCAGCCCAAGCCGCTGCGGCCCGGCTCGGCGAAAGCGAGTCTGGAGGCGGCGGTGAAGCGCGCGCCGAAATAGGCCGAACGCCAAAACGTCGGTCAGTCAGCGTGTTCGCTGAACGATGCGATGGCTTGCCGTTGGCGATTGACAACGAGGCGCGTCACGTCCGGTCGCGAATAGTGGCCTGCTTGATCGAAGTTTTGCCGTTCACGCCGTACCATCCGATGATCCAGCGTTGCCACGAGCAGGTCCTCAACGCCCGTCACCGGTCGGACGATCCACGCGCCGTCCGGTCCGGCAATGCATGATCCGCCATCCGCCAGGACGTCCGGGCATCTCTCAAGCATCGCTTCTGCAGGACTGCCCGCCGGCACGTCGCTTTTCCGCATCAGTCCCGAGACGGCCAAAACATGGCTCCTGCCTTCGCGGGCAAGAAAACGCGTGGTCTCTTCGGTGTTGCGTAAGTTGCCCGGCCAAAGGGCCACGTGCAGGTCTTCCCCCTGCGCATAAAGCGCTGCGCGCGGGAGCGGCATCCAGTTTTCGTAACAGTTAAGTCCGCCGACCGTGAACGGGCCCACTTGATGAACTTGCAGACCGTGCCCGTCACCGGGGGCCCAGCTCAGGCGCTCTTCGTATGTGGGCATCAGTTTGCGATGTATCGAGGCAATCTTCCCGTCGCTTCCAATGTGAACGCGCGAGCAGTACAGGCTGTGTCCGCCCCGGTCAGCGGGACGTTCGATGATCCCGAGCATGACCGCGAGGCCAAGTTCCCTGGCAATTTTGGTCACCGGCTCGAGATGGCCAGCCTCAATCTGTATGGCCTGATCCAGATAGTGCGCGTGAATCTCTTTTTGCAGGTTCGATTCAAAACGTGCGCCGTCGGTGTGCTCGATCCAGAACGGATAGCCGGGAGCAAGCGCCTCGCCAAAGGCGACGAAGCCACAGTCACGCTTCGCCGCCTTCACGCACCAATCGACGACCTTTGAGAGTGTCGCCGTGCGCTCGAGCCAGACCGGCGCAATCTGCGCCAGGCCGACCGTCAATTGATCGCTTTCACCAGTTGGCATCGTAGCATCCAGCCTCGCTGTTTCGATTTGCAGGATAGCTAGTCGGCGCTGTAGCATTCGTCCAATTAATCCTGCAGATGAGGTGCGATCTTGTTTTCTAATATCACTCTCGTCCAGACCCGGTGCTTTTGCGGTGTGGCCGAGAAAGGCAATTTCACCATGGCCGCCGACCATTTGTGTTTGTCGCAGTCAGCGGTCAGCCAGGCCGTCGCGGCGCTGGAGCGAACCCTGGGCGCGCAGCTGCTGGTGCGCGGGCGAGATGGCGTCACGCTGACAAGCGCGGGTGTCGCCGCACTTGCCGAAGCCCGCACGGTTCTCGCGGCCATCGAGCGCCTGGCCGGCAGCGTCCGCCACTCGACCATGCTGAGCGGCAGTTTGCGTATCGGCGTCGTCCAGAGTGCGGCCATTCGATTGCTGCCCGGCTGGCTTCGTCAGCTTCGTGCTGACCATCCCGATATTTCGGTGACGCTCTACGAGGGCACTGATCCCGAAGTCACTGGATGGGTGCAAGCGGGGATCGTTGAGATCGGCTTCACCAGCCGCACGCAGGCGGGGCTGGCGGCGTTGCCCGTCTTCGAGGATGACTTCGTCCTGGTGGTGCCTCAGGGGCATGCGTTCGCCGAAAAGGCGTCAGTTGCACTGAAGGATCTGGATGGACAGCGCATGTTGTTGTCCGGGGGCGGGTGCGAAACCCTGATCCAGGAATTGTTGGCGGCCGCATCGAGCAATCCCGATGTCGTCTGCCTCGTCCGCGACAACGCAACGCTGGCCAGCATGGTCAGGGAAGGGCTGGGACTCACCATCATGCCGGAATTGGCATTGCCGCTGGATCGACAAGGTTTGGTCGCGATCAAACTGCGGCCGAACATGCGGCGCACACTTCATGCCGTCACCGTTGAGCCTGACAAGCTCGGACCCATACCTTTGGCGTTTCTGAAGCTGGTCGAGCGCTTTCGGGAGCCAAAAGCGAACCGTCGAATGAACCGGAAAAAACCAGGCTAGCGGACTTTCGCGCCGCCGGGTCGGCGTGTCTCAAAAGTACCAATAGCGGTCATGCTTCGGCCGGGACGATTTGGGCGGCCGCCTCATCCCTCAACCATGCTGAGAAACGTGCCGACTTTCGATCGGCAGGTCGCGAGCCGCGCAGGATGTAGCGATAGCCCGTCTCCTTGAACCCAAAGGGGGCGACAAGACGACCTCCGGTGACTTCATCGGCCACGAGATGCCACGGCACGACGCATGCGCCAAGCCCGCTCAGGGCGGCTCCGATTGTGAAATAATAGTGCTCGAATTGAGCGGCAGGCTTGATCTTCGCATCCACTGCCGCCGCCCCGACCAGCGCGTCCCAGCTTGCCCAGGCGTTGGGCCTGGTGCGCGTCGCCAACCGCGGGATGGATGCAAGGCCGCTGGTTCGAAGCTGCTTTGCGGAAGGCATCAGCGCCGGCGCCAGCACCACACCGATCTGTTCCCGAAACAGCAGGGCGTCGCGTGCGCGGAGAACCTCCTTGCCATCGACCACGGTGATAACAAGATCGAAGCGCCCGCGCTCGGGGTCGATGTGTTCCTTGTCGGTGCTGAGGCGCACGTCAATGCCCGGGTGGGCCTGTGTGAACCGATGCAGGCGCGGGATCAGCCAGCGCATGGCCAGCGTGCTCAGGCACGCCACCTGTAGAAGACCCTCTTCCTCGGCAAGGACAGTTCGAACAGCGTTATCGATCTGGTCGAGTGCAGCGGTCAGGAGCGGAGCAAGCGATTGGCCCGCCTGTGTCAGTTCCGGCTTGCTTCTTGGACCACCAAACAAGTCGACGCCGAGGACGGTTTCAAGTTGGCGGACCTGCCGGCTGACGGCGCCGTGGGTGACGCCGAGCTCTTCAGCCGCGACGGTCAATCGGCCAAGCCGGGCGGCGGCCTCGAACGCGCGCAATGCGTTGAGCGGTATGTTCTTGCGTTTCATTATGTGAGTATTACTCACAATAATGGAGCTGATTTGTCAATAGTAGAGGCGGAGCTGACTCGATGTACGTTTGTTTTTAGCACAAAGAATACGTGATCAAGGAGTCTTCACGCATGCCATTCATGAGAACCGCCGTCAGGCAGGGGACCGACGCGTCCCGGAAGCAGCTGATCGTCGAAAGTATCCATGATGCCCTGGTTCAAGCGATCGGCATGCCCGATGACGAACTGTTCAATCTGGTGAGCGAGTATAGCCCCGGCGACTTCTTCTATTCGCGCACGTTCAATGGCATTGCCCGCTCTGATGATTTCGTCGCCGTCGAGATCACCATGAGGCGCGGCCGAAGCGATGCGATGAAGAAGGCCCTCTACGCAGAGATCACGGCCAACATGGAGAAGCGCGCCGGCGTCTCGCCGAAGGACGTGTTCATCTTCACGCACGAGAACGACTATTCGGATTGGTCCGTGGGCAATGGGCAATTCGCCATGGTCCTCGCGCAGCAGCGCGGCAACGATCTCTGAAAATATCGCAACAGGCTGTGGCCGGTCCTGCAAGGTCCGGCCACTATCATTAAGCGTGCGACGACCGCCTTACTGGGTAGCGAAGCAGTAGAACAGCCCGTCGCCGCCGGTGCCGCGGAGGTCGCTTTGGCTGCAACCGCCATCGGGCCCGCGCGAGGGATGCGATGAGTTCCACGATCGCGAGGCTGCGTCATCGCGCAAGCCTTTGCGGTCGATATGGCCCACCATGGCCGCGCCCTGGGTGCTGCTGGTCCAGTTGCGGCAGGTGCGATCCTCGGCGGGCGGGAACGCGCGGCCCTCCGGGGTGGAGCCGGTCAAGACGTCGTGACGGTTCGGCGCGAAGCCGACGCCCGGAATGAGCTGGCCACGCTCGCTCAACGAGGTGTCGAAGCCCAGTTTATTGTTGTCGCTGTGCAGATCGTCGACACTGGTCGCGAGGACCTGGCCCTTGAAATTCTGCCACGGGCCGTTGCCGATACGGTCGCGTGCATTGACCGCCGGCTTGCCCCCAGCCTCCTGGGTGCTCAAATAAGCGCGCCAGGTTTTCGCACCGGCGCCGTGACGCTCCGCCAGTGTCTTGCAATACTGGTCGGCGCCTTCGATGCCGCTCAGATCGGCGCCCTTGCCGGGCCCGGCGCCGGTGACGAAGAACGTCATATTGGGTGCTTGCGGCAATTGGGGCGGCGCTGCCGGCTGCGGCTGCTGGGCGTTCGCTCCCGACGTTACGCCCAGTGCCAGTGCCGCAATAATAAGTGCCTTCGACCTGCTCATGTCAGTCCTCCCTTGGTTTTTTGTTACCGTCGCTGGATTCCCAGCCCTTGCTCTTCAGGCATAAGAACAAGCGCGCATCCGTCTTATTCCGTGCAACAGGAAAGGGACGTGGCATGCTGAGGGTGCGCCAATTTGACCGACGGCCGGCTACTCCAGGCCGGCGCGGCGCAGACCTTCCATGAAGTGCTCGCGCTCGGCCGGATCCCGGACGGGAAGCCAGCTTCGGACCAGGGCCAGCGAAACATCGGGATGCAGGCGCCGAAACTCCTTCAGCGTGGATCTCGCGAGGTCCGCATCGCCGGTCATGCCGGCCGCGGCGGTAATCACACGATGGGCCGCGACAAAGTCGTTGCGCTGCCTGATGCTCTCGCGGCCCAGCCGGATCGATTCGCCGTAGTTGCGCCCGGCGTATGCGGCGTAGCTCGCAACGCCATAGTAGATGGCGGAGAACGGATCGCGCGGGCTCAGTCTGATGGCGCGGGCGGCCGCCGCCGCGCCCTCGCGCACACGCCCGACCCACGTCAGGACCAGGGCATAGCAGGCCTGCGCCAGCGCGAAGTTTGGATTGAGGCGTAACGCCAGTTCGTACTCGGCCAGGGTATCCTCGATACTCCCCGCATACGAATACACCATCGCCAACGCAAAGTGCGCCCAGGGATCGTCCTCATCCGCCCGGATCGCCGCCAATGCGTCGCGCTCGGCGATCGGCAAGACGCTCGCGGCTGGCTCCCAGCCCATCTGAACGCCGAACATGTGGCTGACCGCAAGGACGGCGCGGGCCTGGGCGTAGTTCGGATCGATCGCGATGGCTTGTTTGAGCAGCGCCTGCGCTGCGAGATTGTCGATCCTGGTCATGCACCAGAAATCAGACAGTCCGCGCATCACCAGATTCCAGGCATCGAGGCTCTGCGGCGGCTTGCGCCGGGAACGAAACTCTTCTGCCGCATAGAGCTGGGGCTCGATCGCGGCCACGATGGCGTCCGTTATCTCGTCCTGGACGGCGAAAACATCCGCCAGGTTGCGATCGTAGCGCTCACCCCAGAGATGGCTGCCGGTCGTGACGTCATTGAGCTGAACCGTGATGCGCACGCGCTCACCGGCCTTGCGCACGCTGCCTTCGAGGACATAGCCGACGCCGAGTTCCTCGGCGATCTGCTTCAGGGGCACGGTTTGGCCCTTGTAGATGAAGGACGAGTTGCGCGCGATCACGAAAAACCAGCGCAACTTGGAAAGCGCGGTGATGATGTCCTCGGTGATGCCATCGGAAAAATGTTCCTGCTCCGGGTCGCCGCTCATGTTGACGAAGGCGAGGACGGCGATCGCGGGCCGGTCGGTAGGCGGCAAGGACGAGGGCGCCTGCCTGGGTTTTGGCTGCCGCGGAGCGGCGAGCTTGCGCCGAACCGTTGCCCCCGGGCGGGCTTTCCACGTCGCCGACGAACCGGATACCCCTGCGCGCGATGGTGCGGATCAGTCTTTGCTCCGTGGCGTTGTCGCCGACCGCTCTGCGGGCGGCGTTGATGCGGCTGGCAAGGGTCGAGTCCGCCACGGTCCGGCCGCGCCAGACCGACTCGAAAAGATCGCTCTTGCTGACGACGCGCTCGCGGTTTTCCAGAAGGATACCTCAGCACGTCGAAGACCTGCGGCTCGACTGCAATCGGCACATTGCCACGGCGCAACTCACGGGTGTCGGTATCAAGCGTGTGGTCGGCAAACAGAAATTGCACTCAAGTGCTCCCCGTTCAGCGCAGCATGGCGGAAAAATTCAGGCGTCCCGCCGGACGGTCGATTGATCTTCGGATCGGGGCGGTCCCGATCAAGAAAGAAGGGTGGGACGTAGATGACGAATGTCTCAAGCGCGCGCTTATAGCGCCGGAACAGGGGCCGCGCATCCCCCGTTCGGCCGACGGGCAAATCGCTTGCCGCGTTTGGCAAGGTGCGTGCCAATCGCTTTGGCAGAAAATAATCCTATTTCCGTCTCCCTAACTTACCGCTATATCCCCTGCCATCTCATCCCCTCTACGAGGTCCGTTCCGGGTCAATCGCGTCGTTTTGACCATGCGCTGGCAACTTCCGGACTTTCCCGGCAAGCGGACCTTTTGCGGATCCGTCGGCGTGCCTCAAAGCTGCCGATTTGCGACCTGAGTATCGTCGCAGGCAGGTTGTTGTGTTAAGGAGTGAGTTCAGCATCAGGAGATGCGTCCGTGCTGCAACCAAATATAGCGGAGGCACGACGTTTTCAGCTCGTCCTCATCAAGCCGTCCCACTATGACGACGATGGATATGTGATCCGCTGGTGGCGGGCCATGACTCCCTCCAACTCATTGGCGGCTGTGTATGGCATAGCAGCCGATTGCGCCGAACGACAGGTGCTGGGACCGAACGTAGCCATCGATATTCGCGTTATCGACGAGACCAACACGCGCGTGGATATCCCGGCGCTGCTTTCTCTCTTTGGGCGCCATGACGGGTACGGATGCGTTGCCCTCGTAGGCGTTCAGTCAAATCAGTATCCTCGCGCCCTCGACATCGCCCGTCCGTTCCGGACCGCTGGAATTGCCGTGGCCATCGGCGGCTTTCATGTGTCCGGATGTCTGTCGATGCTGGATGGTCGCGCGGTGGATCTCGACGCCTGCCGGGATATGGGGGTCGCCATTTTCGCGGGCGAAGCGGAGGGACGCCTCGAACTCGCTGATTATGGACGTGGCCGCTGGACGTCTCGCGCCGGTATACAACTACATGAATGATTTGCCGGGGATGGAAGGCATGCCGGTGCCCTTCCTCCCGAAGCGCTACATTGCGCGGACGCTTGGCGCCAGCTCCAGTTTCGATGCCGGCCGCGGCTGCCCTTATCAATGCAGCTTCTGCACGATCATAAACGTTCAAGGCCGCAAGTCGCGCTATCGCTCGGCAGACGACGTCGAACATCTTGTGCGCCTCAATTGGGCACAGGGCATTGGAAAATTCTTCATCACCGACGATAATTTCGCGCGCAACAAGGAGTGGGAATCGACCTTTGACCGCCTGATCGAGCTTCGTGAGAAGGAGGGCATCCCGCTCGGCCTCATGATCCAGGTCGATACGCTTTGCCACAAGATTCCCAACTTCATGGAAAAGGCAAAGCGAGCCGGCGTCAACAAGGTGTTCATCGGACTTGAGAACATCAACCCCGACAATCTGGCGGCAGCAAAGAAGCGCCAGAACAAGATTACCGAGTACCGGAAGATGCTGCTTGCCTGGAAGAAGCAGGGCATCCTCACGATTGCAGGGTACATCCTCGGCTTTCCGGCGGACACACAGGAGACGATCAGGCGGGATATCGCGATCATCAAGGAAGAATTGCCGATCGACCTTCTCGAATTCTTCTGTCTGACGCCCCTGCCCGGCTCGGAGGATCACCAGGGGCTTTGGAAGAACGGCATCGCGATGGAGCCGGACCTCAACAAATACGACGTCGAACACGTCTGCACCGCCCATTCGCGGATGAGCGAGAAGGAGTGGCAGGATATCTACCATGAGGCCTGGTCGCTCTATTACACACCGGCGCACATGAAGACCCTGCTGCGACGCGCCAGGGCCACCGGCGTTCCGATGGGCAATCTGGCGAAGTATTTGCTTACATTTTCGACGACGGACCGCCTCGAGCATGTCCATCCGCTACAAGGTGGAATCTTCCGCCTCAAGCATCCATCCGAACGCCGGCCCGGATTATTGCGCGAGAGCCCGTGGTCGTTCTGGCTGCGCTTTGGGTGGCAAACTTTTGTGAAGCATCTGATTCTGATCGGTGCAGCCGGACGGCTGTTGATGTGGCAAGCGGTCATTGCCTGGAGTCCCGAGGGCCGGCGACTATGCGGACCAGGCGCTCGCGCCGGTCAGCGATGATGGCGATGAGACGCTCGACCTGCTTACAAAGACCACGGGCGCCCGTGCAGCCGTCGCTCACGTCAAGAAAATTGCCTTGCTTACAGGCGTCCGCGTCGCTCGACCGCAGACCTGATGGTGGCCGCGAGCGGCAGACCTCACAACAGCAAATCGAGCAAATGCGGGATCAGCGGAATGTCCGCCGGCGGCATCGGGTAGTCGCGCAGCTTGCTGGCGCGCACCCAGGCCAGTTGCTGGCCCTCGCGCGCCGTCACCGTGCCCTCCCAGCGCCGGCAGATGTAGAGCGGCATCAACAGATGGAAGGTCTCATAGGCGTGGCTGGCAAAGGTCAGCGGCGCCAGGCACGGCTCGCTGACGTCGATGCCGATCTCCTCGTGCAGTTCGCGGATCAGGGTCTGCTCGGGACGTTCGCCGGGCTCGACCTTGCCGCCGGGAAATTCCCACAACCCTGCGAGCGCCTTGCCGGCCGGGCGCTGCGCCAGCAGCACGCGCTTGTCGGCGTCGACCAGCGCGCAGGCGACCACGAGGGTGAGCTTGATCTCAGCCATGCGCGGAGGCTTCCGGCCCAAGGCGCTTCACGGCACGGATCACGACCGGTAATCGCCGTTGATCGCGACATATTCCTTGGTGAGGTCGCAGGTCAGCACGCGGTCGCGGCCCTTGCCGAGCCCGAGCGCGATCCTGATCTGGATCTTCGGGCTCTTCATCGCCTCGGACACTTCCGCCTCGTTGTAGGACGGATCGCGCGCGCCGCTTTTGGCGACGCGGATGCCGTTGAACGAGATCGAAATCCTGTCGCGATTGGCGGGCTCGCCGGCCTTGCCGATCGCCATCACCACGCGGCCCCAATTGGCGTCCTCGCCGGCGATCGCCGTCTTCACCAGCGGCGAATTCGCCACCGACATCGCGATTTTGCGCGCCGAGGCTTTGGTGGTCGCGCCCTCGACGATGATCTCGACCAGCTTGCGCGCGCCTTCGCCGTCGCGGGCGACCTGCTCGGACAGATTGGCGAGCACCGCGCGGAACGCCTTGGTGAAGGCCTTGAGCCTGGGATCGCTGGCGCGGGTGATTTTCGGCGCGCCGTCGGCGGCCGCGGTTCCCGTGGCAAACGCCAGCAGGGTGTCCGACGTCGAGGTGTCGCTGTCGATGGTGAGCGCGTTGAAGGTATCCTCGACGCCGCTCTTGAGCAGCGATTGCAGCACGGCCGACGACAGCGGCGCGTCGGTGAACACGAACGACAGCATGGTGGCCATGTCAGGCATGATCATGCCGGCGCCCTTGGCCATGCCGTTGATGGTGACCTTGGCCTTGCCGAGCTTGACGGTCGCGGTCGCGACCTTCGGGAACGTGTCGGTGGTCATGATGGCTTTGGCGGCGCTCATCCAGTCGCCGGCGGCGGCGCTTTCGGCGAGCCCGCCCAGCACGCCGTCGAACTTGGTGGCGTCGAGCGGTTCGCCGATCACGCCGGTGGAGGCGAGGTACACCTCATTGGCGCTGCAGCCGACCGCCTTGGCGGCGAGCGCCGCCGTCAGCGTCGTTGCCTGCCGTCCGGTCTTGCCGGTGAAGGCGTTGGCGTTGCCGGAATTCACCACCAGCGCGCGGGCAGATCCTCCCTTCGATCCGCCCTTGCCAGCTTGGCGCGGCACCATTCCACCGGCGCGGACGGGCATTTCGACTTGGTGAAGACGCCGGCGACGGTGGTGCCCTTGTCCATCACCGCGAGCAGCACGTCGGTGCGCCCCTTGTAGCGGATGCCGGCGGCGGCGGTCGCGAGCCTGACGCCCGCGATCGCGGGCATGTCGGGGACTTCGGTCGGGGCGAGGGGGGAGACGGCTGTGGACATGAGGGCGCCTTATCGACGGGAAAGCTGCGGGCCATCCATATCTTCAGCGTCCGTCATATTCGGCAAAGGAGATATGAAGGCCCCAAGACATGGATGCCCGGCACACCTAAGCGTGCCGGGCATGACGTCTCAATACTGAACTCTGACGGCGAAGTCGATTTACTTCTTCGCCGGCGCCATCTTGGAATCCTTGGCCGCGTCGGGCTTCGCGGGCTCGGCAGGCTTCGCCGCCGCCTCGGCCGGCTTGTCCATGCGCTCGACCTTGGCGGCCTCGCGCAGTTTCGCCACGTAGTCGGCCTGCGCCTTGCGCGTCACATAGGTCTCGATCTGGCCCTTGACCTGCTCGAAGTCGGGCGCCTTGCGGCTGCGCTTTTCCTCGACCTTGATGATGTGCCAGCCGAATTGCGACTTCACGGGATCGGAGACCTTGCCGGGCTCGAGCGCGAACGCCACCGCGGAGAATTCCGGCACCATCTGCTCCTTGGTGAAGAAGCCGAGATCGCCGCCATCGGCTGCACCGGGATCCTTGGATTTCTTCTTGGCGAGATCGGCGAAATCGCCGCCCTTCTTCAGCTCTTCGGCGACCGCCTTGGCCTCGTCCTCGGTCTCGACCAGGATGTGCCGGGCGTGGACTTCCATTTCGCCGGTGATCTGCTTGGAGGCCTCCTCATAGACCTTCTTCATGGCGTCTTCGGTGGTCGCTAGCCTTGCCCTCGGTGGCCAGCAGGCTGTCCATCAACAGGCGGCTGCGCGTGAACGCCATGCGCTTCTTGAAGTCCTCGGAATTCTCGACCTTCTTGTCCTCGGCGGCCTTGGCGACGATTCTCAGGTCGATCAGGAAGGCCAGCACGTTGTCCTTCTTGGTGGCCGGGTCCATCTGGGCGAGGCTGGGGCCGAGTTCCTCTTCGGCCAGCGCCACGTCGCTCTGGCGGATCTCCACGCCGTTAACCTTGGCCAGAACGGGATTGTCCTCGGCGCGAACCGGCAGGCCGGCGGCCAGAAGCGCAGCCAGGCAGCCCGTCACGGCCAAGGAGGCCTTCAAGGAGGCCAAGCCGAAGCGCAGGCCGGTTTTCGTTTCCGGGAACGGGGAGGTCATGCAAAATCCTTGTCTTGAAGATGGGGGACGCGAAAGGCGGCGGGACACTCGCCCAATCATGGCACCTTGGCAACGCGAAAAGTCTGTCAAAATGATGAATTCCTTGACATCTTGGCGGCGTTGACAAGCCATCGGCCCAGCCATATCTCTGCCGGACGGTATCGACGGCGATAGCGCTTATTTTGCTGCGTTTTTTGCCGTTGAACCTTGGCTTGCTTAATTCCCACTCATTTGGCGGATGACCCCCGGACTGGGGCGTTTGCCGCGATGCGTCACGGTGAGTTGATAGGCAACTTGGTGGACCACGTCACGGCTGCAACGCAAGACACGGCAAAGACAGGAATTCGGTATGATCGGCGCGCTCGCCCGCAAGCTTTTCGGCTCCCCCAACGACCGCCGGGTGAAGGGATATCAGTCCCGTGTCAACGCCATCAACGCGCTGGAGGCCGAACTCGCCGCGCTGTCGGATGAGGCGCTGAAGGCCCGCACCGCCGAATTCCGCCTTGAGCTCGCCAATGGCAAGACGCTCGACGACATCCTGGTACCGGCCTTCGCCACCGTGCGCGAGGCGGCCAAGCGCACCCTCGGCCAGCGGCATTTCGACGTCCAGCTGATCGGCGGCATGGTGCTGCACGAGGGCGACATCGCCGAGATGAAGACCGGCGAAGGCAAGACGCTGGTGGCGACGCTTGCGGTCTATCTCAACGCGCTCGCCGGCAAGGGCGTCCACGTCGTCACCGTCAACGACTACCTCGCCCGCCGCGACTCCGAATGGATGGGCCAGATCTACAGCTTCCTCGGCATGACCACCGGCGTGATCGTCCACGGCCTCGACGATGCCGAGCGCAAGGAAGCCTATGCGTGCGACATCACCTACGGCACCAACAACGAATACGGCTTCGACTATCTGCGCGACAACATGAAGTACCGCCTGGAAGACATGGTCCAGCGCAGCCACTTCTACGCCATCGTCGACGAAGTCAACTCGATCCTGATCGACGAGGCGCGCACGCCGCTGATCATCTCCGGTCCGCTCGACGACCGCTCCGAATTCTACAACACCATCGACACCTTCCTGCCCAAGCTCGACAAGACCGATTTCGACGTCGACGAGAAGCAGCGCACGGTGACGCTGACCGAAGCCGGCATGGAGAAGATCGAGACGCTGCTGCGCGACGCCGGCCAGCTCAAGGGCGATTCGCTGTACGACGTCGAGAACGTCTCGGTCGTCCATCACATCAACCAGGCGCTGCGCGCCCATTCGCTGTTCAACCGCGACAAGGACTACATCGTCCGCGACGACGAAGTCATCATCATCGACGAGTTCACCGGCCGCATGATGCAGGGCCGGCGCTATTCCGAAGGCCTGCACCAGGCGCTGGAAGCCAAGGAGCACGTCCAGGTCCAGCCGGAAAACCAGACGCTGGCCTCGATCACCTTCCAGAACTATTTCCGGATGTACGCAAAGCTCGCCGGCATGACCGGTACGGCGCTGACCGAAGCCGACGAACTGTTCGACATCTACAAGCTCGAGGTGGTGGAAATCCCGACCAACGTGGAGGTGGCGCGCCTCGACGAGGACGACGAGGTCTACCGCACCCAGAACGAGAAATACGCCGCGATCCTGGCCGAGATCGAACGCGCCAATGCGCGTTTGCAGCCGGTGCTGGTCGGCACCGCCTCGATCGAGAAGTCGGAAGTGCTGGCCGACTATCTGAAGAAGCACGGCTACAAGCAGATCGAATTCGGCAACGAAAACGCGATGGAGAAGCTCTACGCCGCGGCGCGCGCCGGCAAGCCGGCCAAGCTGTTCGCGGTGCTGAACGCGCGCTTCCACGAGCAGGAAGCCTATATCGTCGCCGAAGCCGGCGTGCCCGGCGCGATCACGATTGCGACCAACATGGCCGGCCGCGGCACCGACATCAAGCTCGGCGGCTCGCTCGAAATGCGGATCATGCATGAGACCGCAGGGATCACCGACGAGGCCGAGAAGGCCGCCAAGATCGAGCGCATCAAGGCCGACGTCGAGCGCTTCCGCGAGATCGTGCTGAAGGCCGAAGACGTCGTCGAGATCGAGCCCGCCAAGGGCATCGAAGCCGGCCAAGACCGTCAACAAGCCCGGCGGGCTCTACATCATCGGCTCCGAACGCCATGAATCGCGGCGCATCGACAACCAGCTGCGCGGCCGTTCCGGCCGTCAGGGCGACCCCGGCCGCTCGAAATTCTTCCTGTCGCTGGAAGACGATCTGATGCGGATCTTCGGCTCCGACCGGCTCGACACCATGCTGACGCGGCTTGGCCTGAAAGAGGGCGAGGCCATCATCCATCCCTGGATCAACAAGGCGCTGGAAAAGGCGCAGCAGAAGGTCGAGGCGCGCAACTTCGACATCCGCAAGAACCTGCTCAAGTTCGACAACGTCCAGAACGACCAGCGCAAGGTGATCTTCGACCAGCGCATCGACCTGATGAAGGACGACAGCGTCGCCGAGACGGTCGCCGACATGCGCCATGCCTTCGTCGAGGACGTCGTCACCAAGCACGTGCCCGAGCATGCCTATGCCGAGCAGTGGGATGTCGCCGGCCTCAAGGACGAATTGAAGCGCGTGCTCGACGTCGACCTGCCGGTCGATCAATGGGCCAAGGAAGAAGGCATCGCCGACGAGGAATTGCTGTCGCGCATCGAGAAGCATGTCGACGAGCACATGGCGGCCAAGGTCGCGCAATGGGGCCCCGACGTGATGCGTTACGTCGAGAAGACCATTCTGCTGCAGACGCTGGATCATCTCTGGCGCGAGCATCTGGTGATGCTCGACCATCTGCGCCAGGTGATCGGCCTGCGCGGCTACGGCCAGCGCGATCCGCTGCAGGAATACAAGTCGGAAGCGTTCAGCCTGTTCGAGGCGATGATCGCGCATCTGCGCGAAGCGGTGACGGCGCAATTGATGCGCGTCGAGATCGTGCCGCCGGAAGAGCAGCAGCCGGTGTTGCCGGCGATGGAAGCGCACAAGCTCGATCCCGAACACCGGCGAAGACGAAATGGCGTTCGCCAATGCCTCGCTGGTGCCGCGCGACGGCGGCCGCCGACCGCGACCCCAAAAATCCCGCAAGCTGGGGCAAGGTCGGCCGCAACGAGGATTGTCCGTGCGGCAGCGGCAAGAAGTACAAGCACTGCCACGGCAAGTACGCGTGGCTGTCTAGGATCGTGCGCTGACGTCACCGTCGTCCCGGCGAAGGCCGGGACCCATGCCGCGTGATCTATCATTGAGGCATCGTGGCAGATGCCTTCCGAAACAACGACATTTCGTGGCTATGGGTCCCGGCGTTCGCCGGGACGACGGCGATGCTTACTTCATCGCCCCGAAGCGGCTGTCGAACGAGTTCGACGAGACGATCGGCGCCGATCCGGCCACCTGACTATCCTTGGCGGCGGGCGCAGGCGCTGCGGCCGGCGTATCGGAGACCGACGGCTTCAGCGGCGGACGGCTGGCGGCGGCCTGCTTGGTTTCGGCCTTCGGCGCTGCGTCTTCGGCACGGCGGCCTCTGGCGCGGCGGCGGGCTCGGTTCGCTTGGCCTCGATCACTTTCGGCTTCGCGGGCGGCGGCGGTGTGCTGGCGGTGGCATCGGACGCGCTGCCGCCAAAGCCGACCTTGCGGGCGAGGCTGGAGAAGAAGCCGTCATTCTGCGCGGTCGGCGCCGCGTTGGCGACCCGCGTCGGCGCGGGCGGCCGGCGCCGCCGGCACGGCTGCGAGCTTGGGTTCTTCCGGCGCGCCGAGCAGCAGATTGTCGGAAGGCGCCCGCGGCGGATTGACGTGGGACGGGATGGTGCCGGGCGCGCGCGCCAGCGAGAGCAGCGACAGGCCCTGGCCGTCGCCGCCTTCGGAGAGGCCGGTATTGCCGTCAGGCACGCGGGCGGCGAACACCTTGTTCATGCCGCCATCGATGCCGGTGTTGATCCGCGCGACCGGCGTGCCCTTCGAGATCAGCTTGGCGGTCTCGGTCGGCATCGGCCTGCTGCTTCTCGCGCACGGCGTCGGCGACTTCCTCTGGAATCGCGTAGGCCGGGCATTTGGCCGAAGCGTCGAACACCGGATCGCGCGTGGCGTTGGGCGCCTTGATGGCGTCGAACACGTATTTCTTCTCGCAGAAATCAACCTTCGGCTCCTGCCGCGTCACCTCGAAATGATCGTTGCCTTCCTTGATCATTTTCCAGAACGGCATGTTCGGGTTGTTGCGATGCTTCGCCATGTTGATCGGCGTCATCTTGAACGGATAGGCCTGCAGCTGGAACGCGCGCTGGCCGCCGAAGAAGGATTCGCGCCCCAGCGAATAGATTTCCGCGATCTGCTCGTCGGTCATCGCGTAGCAGCCGCGCGAGGAGCAATCGCCATGCACCATCAGTTGCGAGCCGGTGCGGCCGAGCGCGCGGTCGAACGCGTTGGGGTAGCCGGTGTTGAATGACAGATAATAGGCCGACTGCGGATTCATCTGCGCCGGCGAGATGTTGTAGAAGCCTTCCGGCGCCTGGCGGTCGCCCTCGCGGACCTTCGGCCCGAGATCGCCCGACCAGCGGCAGATCGGATAGGTCTTCAGCAGCGCAAACCGGCCGGAGCGATCCTGCTTCCAGACCTCAAGCTCGGCTTCCTGCTTGAACAGCCGGACCAGGATCGGCGAATTCAGGTCCATGTCCTTGGCGGTCATGTCCGCGATCAGCTTCGGCGGCACCGGCTGGTTGGCCTTGGCATTGGTGGCGAGCGAGATTTCGTCGCTGTTGCAGCCGGTCAGCAAAACGCCGGCCGCAAGGGCAGCCGACGTGATGAGCGCGCGAACCAGCGTGCGATAAATCAAAGGCTAAGCTCCACACCCATCGGGCAATTTTCGCACCCCAACCACAGCGTCATGCCCTGAAGCCGATGTATAAAATCTTACCCTTTGGCCCCTTTTGTCGCAACCCGAACAGGCTGCGCCAGCCGGTTCCACGACGGGCATGGTCAACAGACCATAAAGACCGGGCTCGGGGCTGAATTGCGGCCGAATTCGATGAATTGGTGATTTTCGCAGGGTGTTTGTTCGGCTGCGCTGGAATTCGCGGCACTGACCGAATGCTTGCATGCCCATCGCTGGTCTTCGAATTTCTCGGCAATGTGTATTTATACACTGTTCTCTATTCCAAATAGTGTGTATAAATACACAATGAAATCCCAAGACGTCATAAGAGCGTTGACGTCAGACGGTTGGGAGCAAGTCGGCCAGAAGGGCAGTCATGTTCAGTTCAAGCACCCGACCAAGAAAGGGCGCGTGACCGTCCCACATCCGAAGAAAGACATCCCAATCGGCACACTCAGGAGCGTCGAGAAACAAGCCGATCTCAAACTGAAGTGAAGAGTTCAAATTCGGAAATGGAGCCAATGCGGCTCGCGGGAGCATCCCAAATGCGACAATACATCGCCCTGATCCACAAGGAGGCGGACAGCGATTACGGCGTTTCGTTTCCTGACCTTCCTGGCGTCATCACCGCTGGAAGCAATCTGGATGAAGCGCGGAACATGGCAGCCGAAGCCCTGGCTTTTCATCTTCAAGGCCTGGCGGAGGATGGTGAGCCAGTACCCGAACCGTCCTCGCTCGAAAAAATTATGTCCGCAAAAGAAAACAAGGACGGGGTAGCGGTTCTGATCGCAGCGCCCGACGCGGAAGTGAAGAGCGTTCGCATTAATGTGACCATGCCTGCGGACGTGCTCGATCAAATCGATCAATACGCAGAACGCGAAGGGTTCACTCGATCAGGCTTTCTGGCGCAAGCGGCAAAAAAAGCGATGGCGACGTGAGCGCTTCGGCCGCCCACAAGCTGCGACGAACACGAAAGCCCGCTAGCCCAGTTTGCGCCCGATATCGAGGAACTTCTGCCGCCGCTGCCGGCGAACCGCGTCCGCATCGAGGTTGCGGAGGTCGTCGAAGGCCTGCGCGATGGCGTCGCCGGTGGCGGTGATCATGGCGGCGGGGTCGCGATGGGCGCCGCCCGGGGGCTCCTTCAGGATCTGGTCGATCACGCCGAAGCGCAGCATGTCCTGCGCCGTGATCTTCATGCTGGTTGCGGCTTCCTGGGCCTTGGTGCCGTCCCGCCACAGGATCGAGGACGCCGCCTCCGGCGAGATCACGCTGTAGATCGCGTGTTCGAACATCAGCACGCGGTTGGCGGTGGTGATCGCGATCGCGCCGCCCGACATGCCTTCGCCGGTGATGATCGCGACATTGGGGACGCCGAGCGACAGGCAGGCATCGGTGGAGCGCGCGATCGCTTCGGCCTGTCCGCGTTCCTCGGCGCCGATGCCGGGATAGGCGCCGGCCGAAATCGACGATCGACAGCACGGGAATGCCGAACCGGTCGGCCATCTCCATCAGCCGGACCGCCTTGCGATAGCCTTCGGGCCGCGCCATGCCGAAATTATGCTTGATGCGGCTCTCGGTGGTGGCGCCCTTCTCCTGGCCGACGACGCAGATGCTCTCGCCGCGGAAGCGGCCGAAGCCGCCCATCAGCGCTTCGTCCTCGCCGAACTTGCGGTCGCCCGCCATCGGCGTGAATTCCGGTGATCAGCGTGTTGATGAAATCGGTGAAGTGCGGGCGCTGCGGATGGCGCGCCACCAGCGTCTTCTGCCACGGCGTCAGATTGGCGTAGAGGTCGGTCAGCGCCTGCGACGCCTTGTCCTCGATTCGCGCGATCTCGTCGCCGATGTCGCTGCCGGTCGCGGCGAGTGCGCGCAACTCGTCGACCTTGGCCTCGAGTTCGGCAACGGGTTTTTCGAAGTCGAGATAGCTGCGCATCTGATCCGGCATCAAAACAATATAGGTAACAACGCGCCGCGAGGCGAAGCGGTTTCGATTCGCTCCAAGAAAGCACGCATCTTCAATGATTTAGCGTGCATTCGATCCGGGGCGGCCGGATTGTCGAAAGCGCGCCAAGCAAGGCCGCGGGCGGGAGAGCGCTGTTTCGGGGGAGAAGGCGCCGAAGTCAAGGCGGCATAGCGTTTTCGAGCGAAGTGGTCGTCCGGTTCGCGTGAAGAAAACGCGTCAGAATAGAGCCAATCGCATTGACGGCTACTTCTCCGCCAGCGGATGCAGGTCGCGCACCAGGCTCTTCAGGCGCTCCTCGACCACATGGGTATAGATCTGCGTGGTCGAAATATCGGTGTGGCCGAGCAGCGTCTGCACGATGCGCAGGTCGGCGCCGTTGTGCAGGAGGTGGCTGGCAAAGGCGTGGCGCAGCACGTGCGGGCTCACCAGCCGCGGCGCGAGGCCCGAGGCCGCCGCGAGTTCTTTCAGGTCGCGCGCGAAATGCTGCCGCGTCAGATGTCCGCTTTCGCCGAAGGAGGGAAACAGCCATTTCGAGGCGGGCGGCGTTTTTCTTCTTCTCGGGCTTTTGCGCTTCCATCGCGGCGAGGTAGTCGGCCATCGCCTGCCGCGACGCCTCGTTCAGCGGCACCAGCCGTTCCTTGTTGCCCTTGCCGCGCACCACGATCATGCGGGCGTCGCGGCGCGCCGCCGAGAGCGGCAGCGCCACCAGTTCGGAAACGCGCAAGCCCGTGGCGTAGAGCACTTCCAGCAGGCAATACAGCCGCATCGCGCGCAGCCGCTGCGAGGCGGAGGCCTCGCTCGGCTTGCGTGAGTTCCTTGGCCCGCGTCAGCATGCGGTCGACGTCCGATATCGACAGCACCTTGGGCAGGCCGCGGCCGCGTTTCGGGCCCGACAGGATCGCGGCGGGATCGTCGCTGCGGATGCGCTCGTTGAGCAGGAACCGAAACAGATGCCGCATCGCCGACAGCCGGCGCGCCACGCTCGACGATTTGAAGCCGCGGGTGTCGAGATCGGCGAGGTAGTCCCGCAGCGTCTGGGTATCGGTGCCGGTAAAGTTCTGGCCGGCGCGGCCGAGAAATTCGGAGAAATCCGTGAGGTCGCGGCGATAGGCGTCGAGCGTATTGTCGCCCGCGCCCTGTTCGGCCGCGATCATGTCGAGGAACAGGTTGATCAGTTTCGGGTCGGTGGTCGTCTTCGAAGCACGCATCCGAAGACCATAGCGCCTATTTCTTGAGGAACTTATCCGGCGGGATGGTGACGATCATTTCCCGCGGCTTCGGATTGACGAAATTCGCCAGCGCGAAAACCACGCCATAGCCGACCCCGGCAATGATGCCGACGACCGTCAGAAAGCGGAACAGACTGGGCATCAGGGCGCCTCAGGCAGCGAATTAACCATTGAAATCATCGGGGGTGGACCGAACCCGACTACCTACATGTTCCCATCCCGGTTGCAAGAGTCTCGGCCAGGGACCGGTAAGGGTCTGGCAACGGTATCGGCGGGGGTAGTATAGGTGGCGCAGAAACGCGGAAATTCCGCGGCCGACACGAGATTTAGATGTCCGAGACCGCCTCACCGGCGCCAGCAGGAACCCCCCAGGAGGCCGAGATTTCGGCCGCCCTGGAAAGGCGTTCGATCGTGCTGATCGGCATGATGGGCGCCGGCAAATCCACCATCGGCCGCCGGCTGGCCGCCCGGCTGCGGCTGCCGTTTTTCGACGCCGATACCGAAATCGAGACGGCCGCCGGCATGACGATCCCCGAAATCTTTGCGACCCATGGCGAGCCGTATTTTCGCGACGGCGAGGCGCGGGTGATTGCCCGGCTGCTCAACAGCGGCCCGGCCGTCATCGCCACCGGCGGCGGCGCCTTCATGCGCGAGGAGACCCGCCAGCGGATCGGCGACAAGGCGGTCTCGATCTGGCTCAAGGCGGATGCCGACGTGATCATGAAGCGCGTCAAGCGCCGCGCCGACCGGCCGCTGTTGCAGACCGAGGATCCGGCTGCGACCGTTAGCCGTCTGCTCGAAGCCCGCGAGCCGGTCTATCAGGGCGCCGATCTCACGGTTCTGTCGCGCGATGTTCCGCACGACCGGATCGTCGACGAATGCATGGACGCCTTGCACGACCGGCTGTGCCGGAAACCCTGTGCCGGCGGTCCGGAGATCGATGCCAATGACGGCTATAACGGCTACAACGGACGGGATGAGCGCCACGCCATGACGGCACCACTGAAGCATTCCGATCCGATCACGGTCGACGTCGCGCTCGGCGACCGCGCCTATGACATCATCATCGGCCGCGATGTGCTGCAATCATTGGGCGCGCGTGTCGCCGCGCTGCGGCCGGGCGTGCGCACCGCCATCGTCACCGACCGCACCGTCGCCAGACACTGGCTGGAGCAGACGCAGGCTTCGCTTGTCGCGGCCGGCATTCCGACCTCGCAAGTCGTCGTCGACGAAGGCGAGGGGTCGAAAACCTATGCCGGCCTCGAGAAGGTCTCGGAAGCGCTGATCGCGGCGAAGATCGAGCGCAACGATCTGGTGATCGCGCTCGGCGGCGGCGTGGTCGGCGATCTCGCCGGCTTTGCCGCGGCGGTGCTGCGCCGCGGGGTCGATTTCGTGCAGGTGCCGACCTCGCTATTGGCGCAGGTGGATTCCTCGGTCGGCGGCAAGACCGGCATCAACTCGCCGCAGGGCAAGAACCTGCTCGGCGCGTTTCATCAGCCGGTGCTCGTCATCGCCGACACCTCCGTGCTGGACACGCTGTCGCCGCGCCAGTTCCGCGCCGGCTATGCCGAAGTCGCCAAATATGGCGTGCTCGGCGACGAAGCCTTCTTTGCCTGGCTCGAGGCCAATCATGCCGGCATCTTTTCCGGCAGGGGCTGCGCGCGAGCACGCGATCGCGACCTCCTGCCGCGCCAAAGCCGCGATCGTGTCGCGCGACGAGCGCGAAACCGGCGAGCGCGCGCTGCTCAATCTCGGCCACACCTTCGGCCATGCGCTCGAAGCGGCGACCGGTTTCTCCGATCGGCTGTTCCACGGCGAGGGCGTTTCGGTCGGCATGGTGCTGGCGGCGGAATTCTCCGCGCAGCTCGGCATGATCTCGCCGGCGGATGCCGCGCGGATCGAACGCCACCTTGCTTCCGTCGGCCTTCCGACCCATTTGCAGGATATCGCAGGCTTTGCCCAGGAAGGTCTGGCGGACGCCGATACCTTGATGGCGCTGATGGCGCAGGACAAGAAGGTCAAACGCGGCAAGCTCACCTTCATCCTGCTGGAGGCCGTCGGCCGCGCGGTGATCGCAAACGACGTCGAGCCGTCACTGGTTCGCGATTTTCTGACAACCAAACTGGCGAAAAGCTGAACTCTGTTTGGGATGACTTAAGTTGGACTGGATTACCTTCTCCATCGTCATTGCCTGTCTGCTGGTCTCCGCTTTCTTCGCGGCGAGCGAGACCGCGCTGACCGGCGCCTCGAAGGCCAGCATGTTGCGGCTGTCGAAGCAGGGCAACCGCGACGCGACAGTGGTTTCCAGCCTGATCGGCATGCGCGAGCGGTTGATCGGCGCGCTGCTGCTCGGCAACAACATTGCCAATATCGGCGCATCGGCGCTGGCAACCGGCATCTTCACCGCCTGGTTCGGCGAGGTCGGCGTGCTCTATGCCACCGGCGTCATGACGGCACTGGTCGTGATCTTTGCCGAAGTGCTGCCGAAGACCATTGCCATCAACGCGCCGGACCGCGTGTCGCTGCTGGTTGCGCGCCCGATGCGGCTGATGCTGTATCTGCTGGGGCCGCTGCTCACCATTGTCGAGGCGATCGTCCGCGTGCTGATGCAGGCGCTCGGCATCAAGATCGGCGCCAATCAGCCGATCCTGTCGCCGACCGAGCGCCTGCGCGGCGCGGTCGACCTGCTTCATCACGAGGGCAAGGTCGAAAAGCAGGACCGCGACATGTTCGGCGGCCTGCTGGACCTGCGCGAACTGCAGGTCTCCGACGTCATGGTTCATCGCACCGAAATGGTGATGATCAACGCCGACCTGCCGCCGGAAGATCTGGTGCGCGAGGTGCTGGCGACCGAATACACCCGCATTCCGCTTGTGGCGCGACAAGCCGGAAAACATCATCGGCGTGCTGCACGCCAAGGATCTGCTGCGCGCGATCCGGGCGTCCGAGGGCGATACCGCCAGCATCGACGTCTCGACCATCGCGCTGCCGCCATGGTTCGTTCCGGAAATGCGCTCCGTCTCCGAACAGCTCAAGGCGTTCCGCCGCCGCAAGACCCACTTCGCGCTTGTCGTCGACGAGTACGGCGAAGTCGAGGGCATGGTGACGCTGGAGGACATTCTGGAAGAAATCGTCGGCGACATCTCCGACGAGCACGACGTGGTGGTGGCCGGCGTCCGCGCCCAGCCCGACGGCTCGGTCGTGGTCGACGGCTCGGTGCCGATCCGCGACCTCAACCGCGCGATGGACTGGCATCTGCCCGACGAGGAGGCGACCACGGTCGCGGGCCTTGTGATCCACGAGGCGCGCTCGATCCCCGAACGCGGCCAGAGCTTTACCTTCCACGGCTTCCGCTTCCGCGTGCTGCGCCGCGAGCGCAATCGCATCACCGCGCTGCGGATCGTCGCGGTGCCGCGCGAGACCGAGGTCGAGGAAAAGAAGCCGAAGCGGGCGGGCACGGCGTTCTGAGCGCTGCGCCGCCCGGACCATCCTATTCGATATCGATGGTGACGCCGCTGAGTTTCCACGCCCCCTCGGACTGAATGAAGCCAAGCTGGTATTTCACCTGCTTGGGCGCGGTCTGGAAATGGCCTTTCAATTTCAATACGCCCTGTTCGTCGATTTTGGCGTCCTCGTCGGCAATCATCTTTTCCGCGACCACGGCGTCGAACACGGCGTGCTTCTCGACCAGGTCCTTGAACACGGCGCGCAGCTTCTCGGGCGGAAACTGATCGCGAAACGGTTTCGATAGCTTGGCGTGGAGGATGGTGAAATTGTCTGACGCCACCGCGTCGTTGAGCGTCACCAGGATGCTCTTGACCAGCACCTCCTGGGCGGAGGGGCCGGGCATGTCGAGCGCCAGGGCCTTGATGGGAGAGGCGGCCATCAAGCAAGCCAGAACGGCTGCCGTCAAGCCTGGACAAGCCTGAGTGTGCCCAATAACGCATCGGACGACCCCATCAAACGGCGATGGCGTCGGGGTCAGCCCGACCCCGCGTTCTCATGGAACGGGTTCATCGCGCGACCGATTGTCTCACAAAGATGCAAATGCTTCCACCATCCCCGATGGTTCGCCGGACGCGGCCGATCTTCGCATCGGCGCCGCCAGGTTTGCGGCAAGGCGATAAATCACCGGCCCGTAGTTTCCCCGGGGGCCTTCCCTGCTGCCTTGATCGCCAGCGCGTGCACGGATCCCCTGAGTTCCGCCTCCAGCGCCGTATTGACCATGCGATGGCGCTCGATCCGGCTCTTCCCTTCGAAGGCCGGAGACACAATATACACCCTGAAATGCGTCTCGCCGCCCGGCCTGTGGCCGGCATGGCCCTCATGCAGATGTGATTCGTCCGATAACGTCGAGGCTTTCGGGCACGAAAGCTTCACGCAACTTGTTTATGATAACGTCTTTGGTGCTCATGATGGCGGCAGATACGCACCAGGCCGCTTTCCGTCAATGACAATCGGGAGAGAAGTATTCGCAATGTCAAGACTTGAAGCCTTGGGCATTGCGTAGTCAAAGTCAGTCATGCCGATCGATTCATCCAAATTCTTCGACTCCATTCGCATCAAGCCCAACAAGCTGAGCGCGAAGCAGCAGGCGCAGGCGCGCGAAGAATCCGCCATGTGCGAATGGGCGGGTTGCCAGAACAAGGGGCCGCACCGTGCGCCCAAGGGCCGCGAGAATTCGCGCGAGTATTTCCACTTCTGTCTCAACCACGTCCGCGAATACAACCAGTCCTACAATTTCTTCCAGGGCATGAATGCCGATGCGGTCGCGCGCTACCAGAAGGATGCGCTGACCGGCCACCGTCCGACCTGGAAGATGGGCGCCAACGGCGGCAAGAAGGGCAAGGCCGGCGCCGAGGCCGATCTCGAAGGCGCCGCCGATCCGTTCAGCATGTTCTCCGAGCTCAACGGCCGCGGCCGCTGGCGGCCGGGCCCGGGCGGCGAAGCCAAGGTCGAAACCCGCAAGGTGATGAACGCCGAGCGCAAGGCGCTGCAGGTGATGGGACTGAGCGTCGAGGCGACGCTTGTGGAGGTCAAGGCGAAATACAAGGCGCTGGTGAAGCAGCACCATCCCGACGCCAATGGCGGCGACCGCTCCACCGAGGATCGCCTGATCGAGATCATCAAGGCGTATAATTATCTCAAGACCGTGGTGCGCGGCGCGTAGTTCATCCGAGTCGTCGCCGGCTCAAGGACCGGGACGACCAGCGGCGAGCGTCGCCCTCAACCAATCCGATACATCCTCAATCCGGCATCGGCCCGATATAGGCCGAACTCGGCCGGATCAGCCGGCCGCCGCGCTGCTGCTCGCGGGCATGCGCGGTCCAGCCGGCGGCGCGCGCCACCGCAAAGATCGGCGTGAACGCCTGCCGCGGGATTTTCAGCGCGTCGAGCAGGATCGCGGTGAAGAACTCCACATTGGTGTCGAGCGGACGGTCCGGATTCTTCCGCTTCAGCGCGGCGCGGATATAGGCCTCGACCTCGCCCGCGAACGGCAGATCGAGTGCCGCCGCCGGCGAGCCGCTCGATCGCGCCTTGAGCACGTCGGCGCGGGGATCGCGGACGCGATAGACGCGGTGGCCGAAACCCATCAGCCGTTCGCCGCGCGCCAGCGCGCTGTCGACCCACGGCTTGATCCGCTCGCTGCGAGCCGATGGCGTCGAGCATTTCCAGCACCGGCTCCGGCGCGCCGCCATGCAGCGGCCCGGTCAATGCGCAATAGCCGCCGGTGACCGACGCGAACAGATCGGCCTGGGTCGATGCGATGACGCGCGTCGTGAAGGTCGATGCATTCATGCCGTGATCGCACACCGTGACGAAGTAGGCATCGAGCGCCGCCACCTCGCGCGCATCGGGCTTGCGCCCCAGCATCATCGACAGCGTGTCGGCGGCGTGGCTGGCGGTTGGATCGGGCGCGACCGGATCGTTGCCCTTCGCGCGCTGCACCAGCGCGCCCGCGATCACCGGAAACGCGCCGACGATGGTGGCCTCATGCTGCAGTCCGGCCTCGGCGCGAAGCCCTGCGATCGCCGCGCGGAAACCGTCGACGATCGACAGACCCTCGCGTAATTCCCAACAGCTCCGGCAGCCGGGCAAAGGCGCGCTCGCGCCCGGCGCCCAGGGCGGCGCGGACCGCGGCCTCGCCGACCGGCTGGCCGGTGCCGCCGCTCCACAACCGGGCGGTGACGCCCTCGAAACCGGTCTTGCGCGCGAGGTCGCCGACCCGCTCGCCGGCGATGATCAGTTCGCCGCGCTCGCCGTCGACATGGCTCAGCACGGTTTCGGCGGCGGGAACGCCGTCGAGGCCAATCGGGGTCTTTGGACAGTTGAATGTTCATGGTCAGGTCTCCTTTGTCACTGACAAAGGTCGGCCCTCTCGACAGATTGATCAATCTTGATTATGTAAATCAATATGAAAAAATCCGCAGCGCTTTACCTCTCGGCCCGTGAGGCCTCCGCCGAACTCGCGATCTCGCAGGCCACCCTCTACGCCTATGTCAGCCGCGGCCTGATCCGCTCCGAGCCGTCGGCCGATTCGCGCAGCCATCGCTACCGCGCCGAGGACGTCCGCACCCTGAAGGATCGGCGCACGCCGGCGCCGGAGCCGCGCGGGATGCGCAGTTTCGATGCCGATCTGCCGGTGATGGATTCGGCGATCGCGACCATCACCGAGGACGGCCCGATCTATCGCGGCGTGAACTGCGTCGATCTCGCCGAGCGCGACACGCTCGAACATGCCGCGACGCTGTTGTGGGATGTCACCGGCGTCGATCCCTTTGCTTCAGACAACTGCCCGTCGATATCGGACGAAATGCGCGCGGTCGCCGAGGCCGCGCGCGGGGCCAACGCGATCGACCGCACCATTGCCGTGCTGGCGCTTGCCGCCAGCGCCGATCCGCGCGCCTATACCCGTGCGCCCGAGGGGCGCGCGATGGTCGGCGGCCGCATCATGCGGCTGGTGGTCGCGACCATGCTGAACGCGAGAACGTCGCCGCAACCGCTGCATCTGCAGATCGCGCGAGCCTGGGCGCCCGACAACAAACATGCCGCCGATCTGATCCGCCGCGCGCTGGTGCTGTTGGCCGATCACGAACTGAACGCCTCGACCTTCACGGTGCGCTGCGCGGCGTCGACCGAACTGAATCTCTACGATGCGATGATCGCCGGCCTCGTCGCGTTGAAAGGTCCGAAACATGGCGGCGCCGGCGTGCTGGCGGCGCAGCTGCTCAAGACGCTGGCCAAGGGCGACGTCGCGCCGCTTGTTCGCGAGCGCGTGGCGCTCGGCGAGCGTTTTGCGGGCTTCGGCCACGGCGTCTACAAGCATGGCGATCCCAGAGCGCAGGCGTTGCTGGAAGCCCTGGCGCGCTCGGGTGCGGAGCGCAAACTGACCCACGAAATTCCGGAGCGCATCGCGGAGGCGACCGGCGAATTCGTCAATATCGATTATGCGCTCGCCGTGCTGGTGCATACGCTGGGCCTGCCGACCGGCCATGAACTGGTGCTGTTTTCGATGGCGCGCACGGTCGGATGGATCGCGCATGCGATTGAACAATTGCAGCACGGCCGGCTGATCCGCCCGCGGGCGCGCTATGTCGGTCCGGCCCCCCGCGCACGGCTCTTCAGCGTGGTTTAGGCGGACCGGATCACTTGACCGGTCTGGCCGGCTCGATGACGCCACCGCCATGGCGGCGCCGGATGGTCCAGATCGCAAGCGCGACAATCAGCACGCCGCCCGCGACCGCCAGCATCCAGAGATGTTTGCCCATGTGCTCATGATGCGGCAGGCCGACATATTCGTGCAGCGCGGACACCGCCAGCACGCCCGGCAGCACATGCGCCGGCGCCCAGACCAGGATCGCCGGGATGTTGACGCCGTAGAACCGCAGCGGCGGCATGCCCAGCGCCCCCGCCGTGATCGGCACGAAGGCGCGGATCGGCGGCACGAAGCGGGCAAAGAACACCGCAAGCCAGCCGCGGCTGTGGAAAAACGCCTCGCTCTGCGCCACCACGCCCGGATAATTCGTCAGCGGCCAGGCGCTGAGGATCTCGCGTTGCGAGCGATGGCCGACCCAGAACGCGGTGCCGTCGCCCACCATGGCCCCGGCGGTGGCCGACGCCAGCACCCCCCAAAGGCTCAATTCACCGCCGGGAATCAGCGCGCTCAGGGCCAGGATGATGGTCGAGCCCGGCACCAGCGAGCCGACCACCGGGACGGCCTCCAGCAGGGCCGCGAGGAACAGCGTGAGATAAGCAAGCCACGCATGCGCCGAGACGAACGCGATCAGGGGATCCAGGAATGAGGTCACAAAATTCCAGTCAGGGTATCGCGGTTGGCGCCAGTCGGCAGACCTAACAACTCGCCGGAGGGGTTGAAAGTGCCACCCCGGCAATAAGGCTTTGGGCCGGTGGCCCGGTCCCGGCAGCAAAAGTACGGCGTGATTTGCAGGGCAGCCCTCCAAAAATCGACACATCCCCTATCTCAATGATAAAGCAACGGAACTTTGATTGCGCCGCGGGCTTCTGCCGGCCGTTGCTCTCTGCTAGGTTCGCCGCAGCACCCATCCGCAGCCATTCAACAAATCTGGTTTCGGGAACGCCCGGGACCTCGGAGGATTGATGACGACCGCCGCCATGACCAAAGCTGTCAGGAGCCCGTCGGTTTGCCCGATATGAAGGTGTCGGTCCGGCAGGTGTTCGGTATCGACAGCGATCTCGAAGTGCCGGCCTATTCCGAAGTCGATCCGCATGTGCCGGAAGTCGATTCGGACTACCGCTTCGATCGCGCCACCACGCTCGCGATCCTCGCCGGCTTCGCCCACAACCGCCGCGTCATGGTCACCGGCTATCACGGCACCGGCAAATCGACCCATATCGAGCAGGTCGCAGCGCGGCTCAACTGGCCCTGCGTGCGCGTCAACCTCGACAGCCACATCAGCCGTATCGATCTGGTCGGCAAGGACTCCATCGTCGTCCGCGACGGCAAGCAGGTCACCGAATTCCGCGACGGCATCCTGCCCTGGGCGCTGCAGCACAACATCGCGCTGGTGTTCGACGAATATGACGCCGGCCGTCCCGACGTGATGTTCGTGATCCAGCGCGTGCTGGAAGTCTCCGGCCGCCTGACGCTGCTCGACCAGAACAAGGTGATCAAGCCGCATCCGTCGTTCCGCCTGTTCTCGACCGCCAACACGGTCGGCCTCGGCGATACGTCGGGCCTCTATCACGGCACCCAGCAGATCAACCAGGGCCAGATGGACCGCTGGTCGATCGTCACCACGCTGAACTATCTGGCGCATGACGAGGAAGTCGAAATCGTGCTCGCCAAGGCGAAGCACTACCGCACGCAGGAAGGCCGCGACATCGTCAACAAGATGGTGCGGCTCGCCGATCTCACCCGCAACGCGTTCGCCAACGGCGATCTGTCGACGGTGATGAGCCCGCGCACGGTGATCACCTGGGCCGAGAACGCCGACATCTTCTCCGACATCGGCTTCGCGTTCCGCGTCACCTTCCTCAACAAGTGCGACGAACTGGAACGGCCGCTGGTGGCTGAATTCTATCAGCGCTGCTTCAACGCGGAACTGGCCGAGAGTTCGGTGAACGTGGCGCTCTCGTAGCGTTGTCGTCCCGGCGAACGCCGGGACCCATACGCCGCGGCTCTCGGTAGGTGATGGTGTTAGAGATCGGCAATAACGACCGCCGGTGGTGATGGGTCCCTGCTTTCGCGGGGACGACGGGGTGATGGGACTGACAATGACCACGTCGAACTCCAAATTCCGCACTGGATCGAAGGAAGCGCCGACCGAGCCGTTCAAGCGCGCGGTGACGTCGTGCCTGCGCGCGATCGCGAAAGCGCCGGAGCTGGAAGTGACGTTCGCCGCCGAACGTCCGGGTCTCGCGCCGGGCAAGGCGCGGCTGCCCGAGCCGGCGCGCAAGATGACCAAGCGCGATGCGGCGATCGTGCGCGGCCATGCCGACTCGATCGCGCTGAAACTCGCCTGTCACGATCCAAAAGTGCATCGCAAGCTGATGCCGGGCAATCCGCAGGCGCGCGGCGTGTTCGAGGCGGTCGAGCAGGCCCGCGTCGAGGCGATCGGCTCGCGGCGGATGGCGGGCGTTGCGAAAAATCTCACCGCGATGCTCGACGATCATTTCCATCGCGGCAAGTTCGACGAGATCACCGACCGCGCCGATGCGCCGCTGTCGGATGCGCTGGCGATGCTGGTGCGCGAGCGCCTGACCGGCATGGCGCCGCCCACGGCGGCGAAGAAGATGGTCGATCTCTGGCGCCCGGTGCTGGAAGACAAGATCGGCGCGCGGCTCGATCAGCTCAGCCGCGTCACCGAGGATCAGGCCAAGTTCGGCGACCTCGTGCACGATCTGCTGTCGGCGCTCGACCTCGGCGACGACCGCAATGCCGACGCCGATGACGACGAGAACAACGACGAGAACCAGGACGGCGAGAACGATCAGTCCGGCGCCGAAGGCTCGCCCGACAGCGACGCCGCGCAGGAAATGAGCGCCGACCAGGCGCAGGCCTCGACCGACGAGATGTCGGAAAGCGCGATGGAAAGCGCGCAGGCCTCCACCAGCGACACCTTCGACGACGGCGAACTCGGCGACGACGAGACGCCGGGCGAGGCGACGCGGCCGAATTCGCACGGCGAAGAACGAGCCGCGCGGGCCGGAATATCACGCCTTCGCGCCGAAGTTCGACGAGGTGATCGCGGCCGAAGACCTCTGCGACCATGACGAGCTGGAGCGGCTGCGCAGCTATCTCGACAAGCAGCTCGCGCATCTGCAGGGCATCGTCGCGCGGCTCGCCAACCGGCTGCAGCGCCGTCTGATGGCGCAGCAGAACCGCGCCTGGGAATTCGATCTCGAGGAAGGCATCCTCGATCCGGCGCGGCTGTCGCGCGTGGTCACCGATCCCTATCATCCGCTGTCGTTCATGCACGAGAAGGAAGCGACCTTCCGCGACACCGTGGTGACGCTGCTGCTGGACAATTCCGGTTCGATGCGCGGCCGCCCGATCACGGTGGCGGCGACCTGCGCGGACATTCTGGCGCGGACGCTGGAGCGTTGCGGCGTCAAGGTCGAGATCCTCGGCTTCACCACGCGCGCCTGGAAGGGCGGGCAGTCGCGCGAGGCGTGGCTTGCCGCCGGCAAGCCGGCCAATCCCGGCCGGCTGAACGATCTGCGCCACATCATCTACAAATCCGCCGACGCGCCCTGGCGCCGTGCGCGGAAAAATCTCGGGCTGATGATGCGCGAGGGGCTGCTTGAAGGAAAACATCGACGGCGAGGCGCTGGACTGGGCGCACAAGCGGCTGCTGGGCCGCTCCGAGCAGCGCAAGATCCTGATGATGATTTCCGACGGCGCGCCGGTCGACGATTCCACGCTGTCGGTCAACCCCGGCAATTATCTCGAGCGGCATCTGCGCCACATCATCGAGGAGATCGAGACCCGCTCGCCGGTCGAACTGATCGCGATCGGCATCGGTCACGACGTCACGCGCTATTATCGCCGCGCCGTCACCATCGTCGATGCCGAGGAACTCGGTGGCGCGATCACCGAAAAGCTCGCCGAATTGTTCAGCGAGACCCACGGCGCCGCGCCTTCGTCGCATCAACGGCCGCGCCGTCTGCATTCCTGAGAGTATGCGCGCGCCCTTTAGCCGCCGCCGCTTTCTTGAAATTGCGGCGGCGGGGCTTTCGGCCGCGGCCGGCACGGCGCGGGCGCAGACTGCCGTTCAGCCGCCGCCCAAACCTTCCGCCCCGGACGAATTCTCGGTCACCGCGCCGGTCTCGATCGAGGTCAACGCCAGGCCGCTGCCGTCGTTCGACACCCGCGACCGTTCGCGTGTCCGGTTCGGTTCGCTGGAATATCGCAGCGGGCTGATCCTGACCTCGCGGTTTCGCGGCTTCGGCGGCTTGTCGGGCCTGCGGCTCGACGACAAGGGCGAGCGCTTCATCGCCATCAGCGACAAGGGAAGCTGGTTCACCGGCCGCATCGTCTACAAGGGCCGCGAGATGATCGGCCTCGACGACGTCGAGGCGTCGCCGATGCTCGGTCCCGACGGCAAGCCGATCACCGCGCGCGGCTGGTTCGATACCGAATCGATCGCGCTCGACGGCTCGCTGGTCTATGTCGGCCTCGAGCGCGTCAACCAGGTGCTGCGGTTCGATTTCGCCAAGGGATTTACGCGCGCGCTCGGCGAGGTGGTGCCGCTGCCGCCGGCGGCGCGCAAGCTGCCGTTCAACAAGGGGCTCGAGGCGCTGGTGATGGTGCCGAAGGGCTTTGCGCTGGCGGGAACGCTGATCGCGATCTCCGAGCGCGGGCTCGACGCCGGCGGCAACATCATCGGCTTTCTGGTCGGCGGCAAGACGCCCGGCCAGTTCGGCGTCCGCCGCACCGAGAATTTCGACGTCAGCGACGCGGTGCTGCTGCCGTCGGGCGACCTGCTGCTGCTGGAGCGGAAATTCTCCCTGCTCGGCGGCATCGGCATCCGGATCCGCCGCATCGCGCTCGCGTCGATCGCGCCCGGCGCGGTGATCGACGGCCCGTCGATCTTCAATGCCGATCTCGGCAACGAGATCGACAACATGGAAGGCATCGACGCCCATGTGACGGAGGAGGGCGACACGGTGCTGACGCTGGTCTCCGACGACAATTTCTCGATGATCCAGCGCAATCTGCTGATGCAGTTCACGCTGGTGGAGTGAGGGAATGAACCGCCTCCCGTCTCGCCAGGGAAGCGTGAACGAGTTCGGAGCGCCGATCCGGATCACGCAAGCGCGACGACGGCGGTTTCTTCGTAGAATTCTCGGCCGAGGCCGATTGCGTGGTGGCGCCCGGCCATCGCCATCGTATTGTCGATCTCAGGGTCGGAGAATTCAGCGAGTATTGCGGCTTGCGGCGCGGTTCTTGCAAAGCTCCCGGCGACTAAACCCCGGAGTATTCGATGAACAAGTTCGTTAGCGCCGTTTGCGTATTGGCCGGTCTCCTGGCCGCCGTCCCTGCCCAGGCAGAAACCTGGCCATCTCGGCTGATCAAGGCGACCATTCCCTTTGGCGCGGGCAGTGCGGCCGACGTGGTCCCGCGGCTGTTCTTCGATCGGCTCGCGGTGGAACTGGGTCAGCCCATCGTGATCGAAAATCGCGTCGGCGCCGGCGGCACGCTCGGCACCGCCATGGTCGCGAAGGCCGACCCCGACGGCTACAGCATTTTGGCCAATTCCTCCGCGCTGACGATCACGCCGGCGATCTTCGCCAATCTCACCTATGACGTCAGCAAGGACCTCGCGTCGGTGCTGATGATCGGCTCGACCGCCAATGTGATGATCGTGCCGAACGTGCGACCCTGGAAAACCATCGGGGATTTCATCGCGGACGCCAAGGCAAAGCCCGGATCGATTTCGTACGGGTCGGTTGGCGTCGGCAGCGCGGTGCATATCAGCTCCGAAAAATTCCGCCTCGCCGCCGGCTTCCAGGCCACCCACATTCCCTATCGCGGCGGCTCCGAGGTGATCGCCGACATTCTTGGCGGCCGGATCGATTTCTATTTCTGTCCGCTTTCGACCGCGCTGCCGCTGATCCGCGAGGGCCAGGTGCGCGCGCTCGTGGTATCGACCGCCAAACGCGCCGCCGATCTGCCCGAGGTGCCGACCCCCGTCGATATCGGATTGAAGGACGCCGACAGCGCGATCTGGTTCGGCGTTTTGGCGCCGTCGAAGACGCCGCGCGACATCGTCGAAAAAATACACGCCGCCGGCGTCAAGGTGCTGGCTAGTTCGGCGACGCAGGAGAGCCTGAAAAAGCTCGGGATCGAGCCGATGCCGATGACGCCTTCCGAGATGGACGACCTCGTCAGGCGCGAGACCGCGGCCAATCTGGAGCTGGTCAAGGCCGCAGGAATCAAACAGTAAGGGGAGGGTTGCGCCGGCGGCGGGTTGAGCAGGGGCAGACGCCTCGCTACAGAAGTGGCGAGCATCTTTCCCTCCCGGTCCGGACACCCCCTCATGAGCGATCTGTTTTCTCCGATCAAGCTGCGCGGCCTGACGCTTTCCAACCGCATCATGGTGGCGCCGATGTGCCAGTATTCGTCGGTCGACGGCGACGCCAACGACTGGCACTTCACGCATATCAATTCGCTGGCGCTGTCGGGCGCGGGCATCTTCTGCATCGAGGCGACGGGGGTGGAGGCGAACGGCCGCATCACCCCGGGCTGCCTCGGCCTCTACAGCGATTCCAACGAAGCCGCGCTGAAGCCGATCCTGGCCTCGGTGCGCAAGCGCTCGAAGGCCGCCGTGATGATTCAGCTCGCCCATGCCGGCCGCAAGGCGTCGAGCCACACGCCGTGGGACGGCGGCCAGCTGATCCCGGTTTCCGAGGGCGGCTGGCGGCCGGAAGCGCCGTCGGCGATCCCGCACAAGGAGGGCGAGACACCGCCACAGGCGTTCGACGCGGCGGGGCTTTCGCGCGTGCGCGAGGCCTTCGTGATGGCCACCAAGCGCGCCGAGCGGCTCGGCATCGACGCCATCGAGGTGCACAGCGCCCACGGCTATCTGCTGCATCAGTTCCTGTCGCCGATCGCCAACCAGCGCACCGATCAATATGGCGGGTCGCTGGAAAACCGCATGCGCTTTCCGCTGGAAGTGTTCGACGCGGTGCGCGCGGCGTTTCCGGCTGACAAGCCGGTCGGCGTCCGGCTTTCCTCGACCGACTGGGTCGAGGGCGGCTGGGATCTGGCGCAGACGATTGAATACGCCAAAGAGTTGAAAAAGCGCGGCGTCGACTGGATCGATGCATCCTCCGGCGGCATTTCGCCGCTGCAAAAGATTCCGCTCGGCCCCGGCTATCAGGTGCCGTTTGCGCAGGCGATCAAGCAGGCTGTGGACGTACCCACGATCGCGGTCGGCCTGATCACCGAAGCCAGACAGGCCGAAGAGATCGTGGCCTCCGGCAAGGCCGACATGGTCGCGCTCGCGCGCGGCATGCTCTACGACCCGCGCTGGGGCTGGCACGCCGCCGCCGAACTCGGCGGCGAGGTCGCAGCGCCCCCGCAATACTGGCGCTCGCAACCCTCGACGCAGAAAGCGCTGTTCGGCGCCACCACGTTCGGTACGCGGTAACCGCTTCCGCTGCGGCGCGTTGACGCCACGCGCGCGCGAACCTCTGCCCGCGCGTTTCGTCATATCTCGGCCACACGCCCGGCGTGCTATGCTCCCGCTCGCGCGCGACAGACGCGTTTTGAAAAAACGAACAGCGGGAGAAAGCCTATGGAACTCGGCTATTTCGCGATGCCCTCCCATCCGCCGGAGTGCGGTTTGAAAGAGGGCCACGACTGGGACCTGCAGGTGCTGCGATGGCTGGATGAACTCGGCTATCAGGAAGCCTGGATCGGCGAGCACCACACCGCGCCGTGGGAGCCGCATCCGGCGCCCGACCTGATCCTGGCGCAGGCGTTCTTGCAGACGAAAAATATCCGTCTCGGCCCCGGCGGCTTCCTGCTGCCCTATCACCACCCGGCGGAACTGGCGAACCGCATCGCGATGCTGGACCACCTCTCCGGCGGCCGGCTGAATTTCGGCGTCGCGGCCTCGGGCCTTCCGAGCGACTGGGCGATGTTCAACGTCGACGGCATGTCCGGCCAGAACCGCGACATGACGCGCGAGGCGCTGGAGATCATCCTGAAAATGTGGACCGAGGACGCGCCGTGGACATACCAAGGCAAGTTCTGGACGGTGAACAAGCCCGACACGATGTTCGACTTCCTCAAGCCCCATCTCAAGCCGTTGCAGGCGCCGCATCCGCCGATCGGCGTCGCCGGGCTTGTCCAAGGGATCGGACACGCTGAAGCTCGCGGGCGAGCGCGGCTACATTCCGATGAGCCTCAACCTCAATCCCGCTTACGTCGGCAGCCACTGGGAATCCGTCGAGCTCGGTGCCGCCAGGACCGGACGCAAGCCGAACCGGCAGGACTGGCGGCTGGTGCGCGAGGTGTTCGTCGCCGATACCGACGAGGAGGCGTGGCGGCTTTCGACCGGCGACATGATGGGCCGGATGATGAGCGAGTATTTTCTCCCGCTGCTCGGGCATTTCGGTTTCAAGGACTATCTCAAGCACTCGCCCGAGGTGCCGGACTCTGACGTCACCGCCGAATATTGCGCGAAGCACAACTGGGTTATCGGTTCGCCCGCGACCGTCACCGAGAAGATCGAGAAGATCTACCGCGAGGTCGGCGGCTTCGGCACGCTCCTGGTGTTCGGCTTCGACTACAAGCACAAGCCGGAAGCGTGGCACAATTCGCTGCGGCTCCTGAAGCAGGAGGTGCTGCCGCGGCTGAAGCATCTCAACGCGGACCTGACCCGGGCGGCGTAGGCATGTCACTCCGGCAGTCGTTGCGACCGGAGCTCTTGCGATCGAAGCAATCGCATACTTCGTTGCTGCACGATGGATTGCTTACGCGCGCTCGCAATGCGGCGCTCAATTGATCGGCGCGTCCGTCGCTTTCACCTGCCAGAACCGCAGCATGCGCTGGGCGTTGTCGAGCGTCAGTTTGGCGTATTGCGCCTTGGCCGCCGCGAGTTCGTGCGGGCCGAGCGTGCCGGAGGTGAAGCGGCTGTCGAGCACGGCTGCGACGGTGTCCCAGCTTAAGCCCTGCGACCCGGCAGGGAACCAGAATGCCGTCGTCGCGCAGGCTCTGCATCAATGGCCGGATGACGTCGATGCCGGAGTTCGAGAGCTCGGCGAGCGCTGCCACCGTCTCCTCGTATTTGCGCTGTTTGGCAAAGCTCATCAGCGCGGCCTCGGTGAGCTGGCCGTTTTTCGCGAGCAGCGCGACGTAACGCTTGGCGGTGGCGAAATCGCGCACCCGCGACATTTCGCGGCTGGCGCCGTCGGTGGCGGCGGCGATCGCCGAGCGGATTTCCTCGAACAGATGCGGCGGCGCGCGCGACAACAGCCGCGAGCGCACGGCCTCCGTGGCGCTGCGCAGCAATCGCTGGCGCAACTCCACCGGCAGGTCGAGGCGAACGCCGGTCTCGACCGCGAGTTCGGGATCGCTCTCGGCCTGCGCCAGCACGATGGCGTAACCGGATGCGGAGACCCGCGCGCCGGGATTGGCGACGACCTTGCGGCTGACGGAAGGATAATGCCGCGCCAACAGCGCATCGGTGACGATCTCGGTCAGCCACCAGCGCCCGGAGATCGCGAGCAGATGCGCCTCGCCCTTGGTCTGCGCCAGTTCGACCAGATCCTCCGGCGTCAGCCGCGCGGATTCGGCCAGCACCGGGCCCGCGACGGAAATCTCGTCGTGTTTGGCGAGGCGGCGAATGACGGACGGCGGCGCCTGCTTGACCGAGGCGATCTGGCTGCTCATTTCGGCCAGCGCAATCCGCGCGGCGACATCGGCCAGCGCCCGGATCTCGATGGTCTTGATCAGGCGCTCCAGCACGTCGCCGAACAGCTCGATCTGCTCGCCGCCGCAGCCGTCGACGGAGGTCAGAAACAGGTCGGTGACGCGCTTGAAGGTTTCGAGGTGCTTTTCCGCCGACCCGGCCTTGATGGCCGCCTCGACTTCGTCGGCGATCGATCGGTCTAACATCGCTCGTCCTGAGCGTTTGAAGCCAGTTCTCTGGCAGTGGCCGGAAGGGTAGGGGGAAAGGCTGAATGTTTTGTAAAATTGAGGGCGCGGG
>CAVUNH010000031.1:0-54059 GCA_963742665.1 uncultured Alphaproteobacteria bacterium | reverse complement strand
AAGCGGATCCACTGACCATCAGGCAGTTGGTTGGCGGTCATCTGCGCCATCGTCTCCGGCTTCAGCAGCGTCGGGCCCCCGGGCAGCAGGCTACGGATCAGCGCGACCATGTCGGGCAGGGTCGAGACCAAACCGCCGCCGGCGTCGAGCCTTGCCAACGACCGAACATAGGCGCCGGGATAGGGATAGTTATCATTTCGCGCGAGTTCCCCGGCTTCATGGGCTCCATCAGATCCGCGCCAACATAAAACGCAAAAAGCCGGGCCGAGATCTTTCTCCGGGACCACGAAGCCGGTGTCGGCCATGCCGAGCGGCCCAAAAATCCGACTTTGGATAAATCGATCAAATGGCTGGCCGCTGACGACTTCAACCAGCCGGGCAAGTACGTCGATGGCGACCGAGTATTCCCACGATGTCCCGGGATGATAGATCAGTGGAAGACCGGCCAATACGTCGACCATCTGCGCCAGGGTCGTCGTGGGGTTGAGTACGCCGCGTTCATTGTAAGCCTTGAAAATGACGGTGCCGGGATCGAAGAATCCGTAGCTCAGGCCCGCACTGTGGCTCATCAGATGACGGATGGTGATAGAGTTCCTGGCCGGCTCGGTGTCGTCCAGCGAGGCGGCGCCGGGGCGCAGGACTTTTCGGTTTCCAAGCTGCGGGATGTAGGTCTCGATCGGATCGTCGAGTTTGAACTTGCCTTCCTCCAGCAAGAGCAACGCGGCGCAGGACGTCACCAGCTTGGTATTGGAAAATACGCGAAAGATGTGATCGGCGCGCAACGGCGTCTGTGCTTCCTTGTCGGCCCATCCGGTGCAATTCACATCGACCAGATCCCGACCGACAAACACAGCGGATGAAACGCCGGACAGGATGTTGCCATCCACATAGCGCTGCATGGCGGCATGGGCCTGGCTGAAATCGTAACCCTTTGCAGTCCCTTTGGCGGTCACCTTCAAGTCTTCCATTGTCACTCCTTTGGCGGCGCGCGGAAACTCAGCGCGGCTTTGCTCCGGCAATCAGGAAGAAGCCATAGCCCCGATTGGATTTGTTTGCGAGCGAACCGTAGTCACTGGATCAAGTCGCCGGTTTCATCGTTCGCCGGGTCTTGTCCGGCGTGGCGCTGGCGTCGACTTCGACGCCTGCGCTCCTGAGCAGCACCGATGCGGCTTCCTTGGCGGCGCGGGCCATGGCGGGGTCGTTGCGGACCAGATCCTGTGCGATCGAGCCGTCGACCAGGAGAGCGAGCTGGGTTGCGAGGCCTTCCGCATTGGTGGCACCAAGCTGCACGAGCAGGTCGCGAAACCAGAGGCGGCGGCTTTCCTTGAACGCGACCGCCACCTTGCGAACCGACTGGTCCTCGCTGAGTTCGGCTACCGCATTGACGAACGGGCAGCCGCGAAAGTCTTTGCTGGCAAAACGCCGCTCCAGCGAATTGAAGGTGCCGAGAATTTGTTCGACCGGCGATTTGTCCGATGGCCGCGGGGCCACGAAACGGCGCGCCAGATAGGCCGATATCAACGCGTCCTTGGAGGGGAAGTGGTTGTAGAGCGTGCGTTTGCTGATGCCGATTTCGGCCGCGATCGTATCGACGCCGACCGCGCGAATCCCCTGCAGATAAAACAGCCTGTCGGCGGTTTCGAGGATCCGGTCTTTCATCGAAGGTTTGGCGGGCAGGGTAGCCATGCGCGTGCGCGATATCCTTGCATCTTGACAGCCCGGCCCCCTTATAGCCTAGTTACACAGGTCTGTGTACTCGAAATCAGACCGGAATTGCGAGGGCGCGCCGTTCGGGCCGCAGCCGAACGGGAGAACAAGAACAATGCCCCTGCTTCAGGTCCTGCGCCCGACATTGCCGATCCTGATCGGGGCGTCGCTGATGCTGACGCTCAGCATGGGCCTGCGTCAGAGCTTCGGCATTTTCATGCAGCCGCTGACGCAGGACATCGGAATTTCGGTGTCGCAATTCACTTTGGCCCTGGCCGTGCAAAACCTTGCCTGGGGATTCCTGCAGCCGGTCGCCGGCGCCATGACGGTGCGCTACGGCTTCCGTCCGATCATGATCGTCGGTTCGGTGATGTACATCGTCGGCCTTGTGCTGATGGCGACGGCTCACGGGATGATCCCGATCCTGATCGGCGCGGGTGTGTTGATCGGTTTCTCGCTGGCCTGCACGGCCAATGCGATTGCCATGTCGGTGGCGGCGCGCGCGGTGCCGGCAACCGTGCGCAGCACCGTGATGGGCATGGTCTCGGCGGCGGGATCGCTCGGCGCATTGGTGTCGGCGCCAGTCGGGCAGATGTTGAATGAAGGTTTCGGCTGGCGCGTCGGCGTCGCCGGCTTTGTAGTCCTGTCGCTGTTCATGCTGCCGGCGGCCTGGTACGCGGGCAGGGCTGACAAAATCCCGTTGCCGCCGAGAGCCGCCGACGACATCGGTGACACCTCGGCTACGACAGCCGCAAAAATTGCGTTCGGTAACGCCTCTTTCGTGGTGATGACGTGCGCCTATTTCGTCTGCGGCATGCAGCTCGTGTTCCTGACCACGCATCTGCCGTCCTATCTGCTGATCTGCGGCCTCGATCCGATGTTGAGTGCACAGACGCTCGGTATGATCGGCGGCTTCAACGTGCTTGGTAGCCTGTTCTTCGGCTGGGCAGGGCAGCGCTGGAACAAGCTGGCGCTGCTCGGCGGCATCTACATCGTCCGCTCGATCGCGCTCGCCTGGTACTTCACGCTGCCGCCGACGCCGGCGAGCACGCTGTTGTTCGGCGCGATCATGGGCTTTCTCTGGATGGGTGTCGGGCCATTGGTCGCGGGCGCGGTCGTGGAGATGTTCGGCCTGAAATGGCAGGCGATGATCCAGGGGCTCGCCTTCATGAGCCACCAGCTCGGCAGCTTCCTCGGCGCCTTCGGCGGCGGCGTGCTGTATGACGCGCTCGGCTCCTACACCATGGCGTGGCGGATCGGCGTCGCGCTGGGCTTGGCCGGCGGAATCATCCAGGTCGCGTTCGCGCTGATCCGGCCGAGCGAGCCGCCTCTGCTGAAAGCCGCGTAGAATAAAAAACGGGGCCGCGAGGCCCCGTTCAAATCAGCTCGGCGTTTTGAACGCTTACTTGATTTTCGATTCCTTGAACTCGACGTGCTTGCGCGCGACCGGGTCGTACTTCTTCTTGACCAGCTTGTCGGTCATGGTGCGCGAATTCTTCTTGGCGACGTAATAGAAGCCGGTATCCGCCGTGGAAACGAGCTTGACCTTGATGGTGACCGCTTTGGCCATGTTGCGAACCCTTGGATCGTGTGAAAATCGGGTGCCGGCCAAATCGGCCCGCATTTGCCGGGCAACCTAGCTTCTGATCGCCCAAAGTCAAGGTTTTGCAGGCCAAAACCGGCCTGATTCGGCGTGATTAACCCTCAAAGAACCGGTTTTTCGGCCGCGGCAACCCCAAATTCTCACGCAGCGTCCGCCCCTCATGCTCCTTGCGGAAAAATCCCACGTTGCGGCGGTTCCGGCACTGCGGGCAGGAACGGAAACATGATATCGAGTTCGTCGTTACGAAGCTCGCCAGCCATCCGCTCAAAGTGCGCCAGGCGCAACGCAACGGAGAACTTCTCGAATGTTCTCTGGCGCTTCATGGACAGACGGAATGGAACAGGGATGGTCGGGTTCAGGGCCAGTTGGATTCTCCGCTTACCGAACACGGCCGTCGCCAGGCGGTTACGGCCGCTCGCATTCTAGGCGGCCAAAACCTCGCTCCCGGAACATTCGAAATTGTGTGCAGTCCGCTTGGCCGGACACGCGAGACCGCGCGAATTATTGCAGCGGAACTTGGGTTCGACATTTCGGCGATCCGAAGCGACGATCGACTGAGAGAGGTTTCGCTGGGCCAGTGGGACGGGCGCACCCACGCGGAGGTCGAAGCGGGCTGGCCTGAGAGCATCGCCGGAAGCAATCGTTACAACTGGTTCTTTCGCTCGCCTGACGGCGAGACCCATGACGACGTCGCGCGACGGCTCGGCGGATGGCTCGAGGCGCACGCCCATCACGACAGGTTCGTCGTCGTGACACACGGCATCGCCAGCCGGATTCTGCGAGGGCTGTATGCACGCCTTTCGATTGAAGATGCGCTTCGATCGGAAGTTGCTCGCGATGCCATCTTTAGATTGGCCAATGGCCAGATAGAAAAATTGAGCGCGGAAACGGATCAGGTGGACGGCCGGCCATCGTCTTGAACGATCCGCTTAACCCTCAAAGAACCGGTTTTTCGGCCGCGGCAGGCCCAAATTCTCGCGCAGCGTCCGTCCCTCATATTCCTTCCGGAAAATCCCGCGCTTCTGCAGTTCCGGCACCACCCGGTCGACGAAGTCGTCGAGGCCTTCGGGCAGGAACGGGAACATGATGTTGAAACCGTCGCTGCCGCGGCTGGTCAGCCATTCCTCCATCTGGTCGGCGATCGTGGCGGGCGTGCCGACGAACGAAAGTCCGCCGTAGCCGCCGACGCGCTGCGCGAGCTGGCGCACGGTGAGCTTGTCGCGCGCGGCGGCGTCGACCAGCCGCTGGCGGCCGCTCTTGCTGGCGTTGGTTTCCGGGATCGTCGGCAATTGCCCGTCGGGATCGAAACCGGAGGCGTCGGTGCCGAGCTGCACCGACAGCGAGGCAATCGCGCTGTCGTAGTGCACCATGCTGTCGAGCTTGGCGCGTTTTTCCTTGGCCTCATCCACGCTGTCGCCGACCACGACGAAGGCGCCGGGCAGGATCACGAGGTGATCGGGATTGCGGCCGACCTTTTCCATCCGTCCCTTGATATCGGCGTAAAGTTTTTGGCTGTCGGCAAGCGCCCCGCCGCCGGTGAACACGGCTTCCGCGGTTTCTGCCGCCAACTGCCTGCCGTCGTCGGACGCACCGGCCTGCACGATCAGCGGCCAGCCCTGTACGGGGCGGGCGATGTTCAGCGGCCCGCGGACGCTCAGATATTTTCCCTTGTGGTTGAGCACGTGCATTTTCGCAGGATCGAAATAAAGCCCCGCTTCGACGTCGCGCACGAAGGCGTCGTCGGCGAAGGAGTCCCACAGCCCCGTGACCACGTCGTAGAATTCGCGCGCCCGCTTGTAGCGCTCGGCGTGCTCCATGTGGTCGTCGAGCCCGAAATTCAGCGCCGCGTCCGGATTGGAGGTGGTGACGATATTCCAGCCCGCCCGTCCGCCGGAGATGTGATCGAGCGAGGCGAAGCGGCGCGCGACGTGGTAGGGCTCGTCGAAGGTCGTCGAACCCGTCGCGATCAGGCCGATATGCTCGGTGGCGCCGGCCAGCGCCGACAGCAGCGTAAACGGCTCGAACGAGGTCACGGTGTGGCTGCGCTTGAGCGCATTGACCGGCATGTTCAGCACCGCCAGATGGTCGGCCATGAAGAAGGCGTCGAACTTGCCGGCTTCCAGTTTCTGGATCAGCTGCTTGATGCGCGGGAAATTGAAATTGGCATCCGGCCATGCGCCGGGATAGCGCCAGGCGCCGGTGTGAATGGAGACCGGCCGCATGAACGCGCCGAGCTTGAGTTGCCGTTTTGCCATTGGTCCCGTTTCCGTGCTGTTATCGCTTCCGAATATGGAGATAGGGATGCCTTTGTGCAAAGGCATCGGCCGCGGACAGGAAGAATTTTGCAATTTGGCCGGTGCCGGTGGACGATAATTCCGTGCGGCGACCTGCATGTCCGCTTCGTGTCCAGTAGCCATCTCTCCAAAACGCTATAGACATGACCAAAGCCGTGAGAGAGAACGCATACCTCATGTCGATTTCAGGAAAATGTGAAGATGGAATTTGATGACGTCATTTTGGGCCGGCGAAGCATTCGCGGTTACAAGCCCGATCCTGTCCCGCAGGAATTGATCAAGGAGATCCTGGCGCTGGCGATACGCGCGCCATCGTCGATGAATACCCAGCCCTGGAATTTCTATATCATCACCGGCGCACCGCTGGATCGCATCCGCCAGGGCAACACCGAGCGCAATCTGGCAGGCGTGCCGCACTCGCGCGAGTTTCGAACCGGCCAGCCATTCGAGGGGGTGCATCGCGAACGCCAGGTCGGCGTTGCCAAGCAGTTGTTCAGCGCCATGGGAATCGCGCGCGATGACAAGCCGGGGCGGCAAGACTGGGTGCTGCGCGGCTTTCGCCAGTTCGACGCGCCCGTGTGCGTGATCATCACATATGACCGCGTGCTCGCGTCCAGTGACGATACGGCCTTCGACTGTGGCGCCGTGGCTACCGCGCTTGTCAACGCGGCCTGGTCGCGGGGGCTTGGTGCCGTGATCAACAGCCAGGGGATCATGCAATCCCCCGTGGTGCGCGAGTGTGCCGGGATCGCGGACGATCAGGTGATCATGAAAAGTATCGCTTTGGGCTGGCCGGATCACAGCTTTCCTGCCAATGCCGTTGTATCCGAGCGCAAGTCGGTCGATGAAGCGACGACCTTCGTGGGATTCGAGGGTGGAGCCTAGGAGCAGCCCGAACGTGACGACTGCAACGGGCCATTTTCGGAAGTCGAACGACGCGCTTTCTTAGTCCGCCCTAACCCCCGAACAGCGGACTAACTCGGACTCCGCGCCATGTCCGAAAAGTGCCAAAAGCGGTCATCGCGGGCTACGCGTTCATTGAAAAGAAGCTCCGGCTATGCGTCGTGTGAAGCGGCGAATCCCAGCTATGACCCATTCTGGCGTTCCCAAATGACGGAGTGTCTCTACGTTGCCCTGAAATATTTCCTGCCGACATGTTTTGGTCGGTAAAGAATGCATTCTCTTGATCGCACTGATCGAGCCTCCAAGAGATCTCTTCTTGCAAGGCGTCGGCGCCTGACAAATGACGAACAAAATCGAGTTCTCTTCGGGCACAAATCCGTTCGATCCGATGGCGGACGGCTCTCGTCGTAATGGATACCCAGCTTCTCCAGCCTTGCATGGGTCGCCTCGTGTACGATCGCGGATGCGATGCATTCGACCGTTGTGGTTTCAGAAGCGACGAAACGCTCGTCAAGCAAGCAGGCGTTCAAGGAATGCCGATAGCAGCCGGCTCCATACGGAAACAACTGCACCCAGATTCGAGAAAGGTTAGTCTTGATACGCCGGTAGTGAAGCGGAGCAAAGCGTTCGATCAGCCGAAGCGCAGCTTCAATGCGTAAGCAGGGCTGGCTCGGCATCCGATTGAAAACTTCCGATCCAAAGGCCATCGATGACGCGGCTTTTCGAAAACCACAGCTCAATTTTATCAACAAGGGAGGGCCTGGTCACTGGAGAGCCGCGAGACATAGTGGCCACCATTGCTTCCGACTAAGTTAGCACATTCCCGAACATGGGCCTCCACTATCGCGGATTTAAGAATTTGATCCGAACTTCGATTGTTTGGGTCATGTCCGCCTTGGGTCAAAAGACGATATTCCACCCCGCACATCCGCCGGAAATGTGATCGAGCGGGGCGAAGCGGCGCGCGACGTGCGCGGGAAATTGAAATTGGCATCCGGCCATGCGCCGGGATAGCGCCATGCGCCGGTGTGAATGGAGACCGGCCGCATGAACGCGCCGAGCTTGAGTTGCCGTTTTGCCATTGGTCCCGTTTCCGTGCTGTTATCGCTTCCGAATATGGAGATAGGGATGCCCTTGTGCAAAGGCATCGGCCGCGGATAGGAAAGAATTTTGCAATTTGGCCGGTGCCGGTGGACGATAATTCCGTGGCGCGTTCTGTGAGCGCGTGAACAAGAGACATCCAGCATGGAAAATTTCGAACGGTGGATCGGCCAAAGCGCCATGTCCGATACGGGCCGGCACGATGTTGCCGTGGCGGAAATGCCCTCAAGCGTCGGCGCGCTCAATGCCGCCGTGCAGGGAATCATCATCCACACGGAATGGCTTGATGCCTACGGGGTCAACGCGTCCAACTTTGCCAGCGTGTCGCGGGATACATTGTCCGTCACCGACCGTCTTGCACTCGTGCTCGGGGATGACGCCCGCCCGCTGATAGCCACCCGATCGCCCGCAAAACGCACCGTAGGCACCTGCCGCGATTTCGCATTGGTGCTGTGCGGCCTGCTTCGCAGCAAGGGAGTATCAGCCCGGCTGCGTTGCGGTTTTGCGAAATACTTTGGGGATGGCTGGGAGGATCACTGGGTTTGCGAATATTGGGACCGCAAGTCTCAAAGCTGGCACCTCAGCGATGCGCAGCTCGACGACGTCCTCCAGGGCAGATTGGGAATCGCATTCGATCCCACCGACGTTCCCCGGGACTTCGTTCCTGACCGCAGGACAGGCCTGGGCTGCCTGTCGCGCCGGGAGGCGCGATCCCGACCAGTTCGGCCATGGCGCGACCAAGGGCCTGTGGTTCGTCAAGGTGAACGTAGTGCGCGATCATTACGCCATCAACAACAGGGAAACCTCGGACTGGGATGGCTGGCGCGACGCACCCATAGCGAAGCGCGTCGTTTCCGAAGCGGATTGCGCGGTGCTGGATGCGATTGCTGCTCGCCCCGAGCAACCGGTTATCGATCTGGCGCCTGACCAGGGCATGCAATCATAAAACACGCCGTGCGACACGTTCGCTTTGCCCCCAAAGCGCAAGTTCCATGCGGCGATCTGCATGTCGCAACGACAGACTTATCGATTGCATCACAACGGCAACGTCGTCACTCTACAAGCGCCAAAATCGGCTTGCTCTTGAAGCCGGAATTGGCCGATCCGCCGCCCGATGGTATGTTCCCTGCAAGCTTTGAAGGAGGGCACGATGGCTGAAGCGAAACTTGCTCCGAACCTGCCGGACTGGATGATCGAGCATGCGAACCGCTATCTCGCTAGCGGCGGAACCGAAGGGCACATGTACAAGGCAACCGTGCCGCAACGGGGTGAGATCACGGCGCCGGCACTGCTATTGACCACCACCGGCCGCAAGTCTGGCGAGAAATTCATATTCCCGCTGTTTTACGGAACGGACGGCGGCAGTTACTTCGTAGTCGCCTCAAAGGGAGGCGCGCCCCAACACCCAGGGTGGTATCGCAACATTCTGGCGAACCCCGACGTCGAAGTACAAGTCGGGACCAAGAAAATGAATGCGCGGGCCAGGACAACGGCAGGCGAGGAACGCCTCCGACTTTGGAAAAAGGCGCTCGAATTTTGGCCGCCCTACGCCGACTATCAGCTCAAGACCGAGCGCGAGATACCGGTGGTCGTGCTGGATCCAGTCCATTAGGCAGGGTGCGCGGCGGCTGGCCGCCGCAGCGACGGCACGGCGCTGTTCGCGCGGCTTTATGTCCGCCCGGGATCACGCCCCCAGCACGTCCTTCTGCATCTTGCCGCCGTAGAAATGGAAGAACGGCACCGGGGCGTCGTGGCGCAGCGGGCCGGTCGCGAGCCGCCGGTCGAGTTCGGCGAGCACGTTCTTGGTCATGGCGTGCGCGTCGGCCAGCGGCTCGGAGCCGATCTCGACCCAGACCAGCTTCACCAGTTCGGCATCGGCATGGATCACGCCCTCGACGCGGTGGGCGATGGCGGAGGCGTCGGCGGTGAAGAAGCGGGTGTCGAAACGGCGGACGCGGCCGGGCGGGGTGATCGCGCGCGCGATCAGGAACAGGCCGGACGGATCGGGCAGCAGGCCGGCTTCCGAAAACGGCTTCCAGGCGCCTTCGAGCTTGACCGGTTTTTCGACCTTGCGGCCGAGGCAGAGACCGGTCTCCTCGCAGGCCTCGCGGATCGCGGCGACCGCGAGCGCCCGCGCGCGCGACGGCGCGATCTTCGGGCTGCCCTTGAGCAGGTTGGCTTCGAGCTCGCTTGTGATGGGGGCGGCGACGGGAACGCGGTTGTCTGACTTGTCGACACGGCCGCCCGGGAAAACATATTTGCCCGGCATGAACACCACGTTGTCGTGGCGCTTGCCGACCAGCACCTTCGGCTTGTCGCCGCTCCGATCGATCAGGATCAGGGTCGCGGCATCCTTCGGTCGGAAATAGGGATGGTGATCGGCTTCTTTTTCTTCTTTTTGCGCGGTCGCAGTTTCGGTCATTCCATCCCCACTGAATTTTCTTTGTCTTGGTTTAGCTAGACCGGCGGAATCTCGCTAGGCGGCATTTTCGTCAAACCCGTGCATGCGCAGCGCCCATTGGAAGCCGACCACGGCGCCCTTGACCGGTTGCAGCAGCACCAGCGAGGCGATGAAGGTGAAGGGCAGATAGATCGACATTTGCAGCCAGATCGCCGGCGAATAATTGGTTTCGATCCACAGCACCACCGGTACCACGATGTGGCCGACGATGATGATGACGAGATAGGCCGGCAGATCGTCGGCGCGGTGCGGCGTGTAGTCGAGCCCGCAGACCGAACAGTTGTTGCCGACCTTCAGAAAGGCGCGAAACAGTTTGCCTTCGCCGCAGCGCGGGCAGCGGCAGCGAAAGCCGCGCTTCATCGCGGTCCAGAGGTCGCGCTTCTCGCCCTTCACGGAATCGCGGGTCCAGGTCGTGGCGGTGCTCACCGTTTCCATGACTTGCCTTTCTTCGATTTGCCGGGCTTGCCTTTGCCCGACTTGCGATCTCTCGGATGCGGACTGCGGCCCGGATGAGCCTTCGACGATTTGACCGGCGCTTTGATGCCTTCGCGCCTGCCGCCCTGTTTTCTGCCGCGCGGAATGACCTTGCCTTCAGATAGTAACTCGAACCGCAGCGCGCCAGCTACTGGTGCTGCTTCTACCAGACGAACGTCGACAACGTCCCCCAGCCGGTGCATGGCACCGCTGCGTGAGCCGACCAGCGCGTGGCGCGTCTCGTCATAGTTGAAATATTCGGAGCCCAGCGTGCGGATCGGGATCAGCCCGTCGGCGCCGGTATCGCTGAGTTTCACGAACAGCCCGGCGCGGGTGACGCCGGAAATGCGGCCCTGGAAGGTGGCGCCGATGCGGTCGGCGAGGAAATGCGCGATCAGCCGGTCGGCGGTCTCGCGCTCGGCCTTCATGGCGCGGCGTTCGGTCACGGAAATCTGCGCCGCGACCTCGGCAAGCGTCTCCAGCGTCTCGGTTTCCGGCAGCGCGCCTTCGCCGAGCCCAAGCGCGCGGATCAGCGCGCGATGCACGATCAGATCGGCGTATCGCCTGATCGGCGAAGTGAAATGCGCGTAGCGCCGCAGGTTGAGGCCGAAATGGCCGTAATTCTCGGCGGCATATTCCGCCTGCGCCTGCGAGCGCAGCACCACCTCATTCACCAGCGGTTCGGAATCCTGGCCCTTGACCTGGGCCAGCACGCGGTTGAACAGCGCAGGGCGCAAGCGCGCCGGCCTTGGCGAACGGCAGATCGAGCGTCTTCAGAAATTCCTGGAGGTTATGAACCTTCTCCTGGCTCGGTTCGTCGTGCACGCGATAGATCAGCGGCAGCGCCTTCTTCTCCAGCATTTCGGCGGCGGCGACATTGGCGAGGATCATGAACTCCTCGATCAATTTGTGCGCGTCGAGCCGCTCGGGCACGATGACGCGATCGACCGTGCCGTCGGCTTTCAGCAGGATCTTGCGCTCGGGCAGATCGAGATCGAGCGGATCGCGCTCGTCGCGCGCCAGTTTCACCAGCGCGTAGGCCGCATAGAGCGGCTTCAGGATCGGCTCGAGCAGGGGGCCGGTGGTGTCGTCGGGCCGTCCGTCGATCGCGGCCTGCGCCTGCGCGTAGTTCAGTTTCGCCGCCGAGCGCATCAGCACGCGATGAAAGCTGTGCGAACGCTTGCGGCCGTCGGGGCCGATCACCATCCGCACCGCGAGCGCGCCGCGCGGCTCGCCCGGCACCAGCGAGCAGAGATCGTTGGAGATGCGCTCGGGCAGCATCGGCACCACGCGATCCGGGAAATACACCGAATTGCCGCGCGTCAGCGCGTCGCGATCGAGCGCCGAGCCCGGCCGCACATAGAACGCGACGTCGGCGATCGCGACGTGGACGATATAGCCGCCCTTGTTGTTCGGATCGGGATCGGGCGCGGCATGAACCGCGTCGTCATGATCCTTGGCGTCGGGCGGATCGATGGTGACGAGCGGCACGTCGCGCCAGTCCTCGCGGCCCTTCAGGATCGCGGGTTTTGCCTCCTCGGCCTCGCGCAGCGCGGACGGTGAGAAACGCTTGCGGAATGTCGTGGGCGTGGATCGCGATCAGGCTGACCGCCTTTTCGGTCGCGAGCGAGCCGAGCCGTTCCTTCACCTTGCCGGAGGCGAGACCGTAGCCGCGCGTGCGCACCAGATCGACGCTGACGAGATCGCCATCCTCGGCGCCGCCGGTGTCGGTGCTGGCGATGTTCAATTCGCGCCCGGCCTGTTTCTTGTCGACGGGAACGAGCCGGCCGCCGCCGTTGGGCGGCTTGCGGAAGATGCCGAGCAGCCGGGTGCGGGCGTGATCGATGACCTTGATGACGCGGCCGCGATAGAGCGGGCCTTCGGCTTCGTCGGTCTTCTCGACGCGCAGCAGCGCGCGGTCGCCGACGCCGGCCGCGGTGCCCGGTTGCGGGCGGCGCGGGACGTGGATGCGGATCTTTGGCGCCGCGCCGAATTCCTCCTCGTCCCATTCGGTGGGGGTGGCGAGCAGTTCGCCGTCGGTATCGCGGCCGGTGATGTCGGCCATCACGGTCGGCGGCAGTGCCGCGGGCTCGAGGACCTTGCGGCCGCGTTTGGCGATGGTGCCGTCGTCGGCGAGCTCGCGCAGGATCCGCTTCAGCTCGACGCGGTCGGCATTCTTCAGGCCGAACTCGCGCGCGATCTCGCGGGTGCCGATCTTGCCTGGATTCGCACGGATGAAGGCGACGATGGCGTCCCGGGCCGGAAAGCCATTGTCGTGTTTTCGCTTCACTTATCCCCGGGCCTTGCCCGCGCTTTTCTTCGCAGGCGTTTTGGGGGCTGCCGCAGGCTTTGCCGCCGAGGTCTTGGCCGTGGACGCCACCGGCGCGCGCGCCTTGCTGACGGCTTCCGATTTCGGTTTGGCCGCGGCCTTCTTCACCGCGGCCTTCTTGGCGGGCTTTGGCGCGTCGGGATCGGCGGGAGCCTTGGCACCTGTCGTCTTCTGGCAGCCGCCTTCTTCGGCGCGGCTTTCTTGGCGCCGCGCTTCGGCTTGCCGCCGCCCTTGGCCGCGCGTTCGTCGATCAGCGCGATCGCTTCGGCGAGCGTGATGGTGTCCGGCGTCTTGTCGCTCGGGATCGTGGCGTTGACGCCGCCGGCGGTGACGTAGGCGCCGTAGCGGCCGTTCTTGACGGCGACGCCGCCAAGGCTCGGGTGCTCGCCGAGCGGCTTGCCGGGATCGGCGCCGAAGCGGCGGCCGCTCGGGCCTTTTGCGATTTTCTCGGCGATCAGCGTCACCGCGCGATTGAGGCCGATGTCGAACACCTCGTCGCCGGCTTCCAGGCTCGCATAGGTCTTTTCGTGACGCACGAACGGCCCGAAGCGGCCGATGCCGGCCGTGATCGGCTCGCCGGTCTCCGGATGCTTGCCGATCTCGCGCGGCAGCGACAGCAGCTTCAGCGCCAGCTCAAGCTCCATGTCGCCGGGCGAGGTGTTCTTCGGGATGCCGGCGCGCCGCGGCTTCTCGCCTTCGGCATAATCCTTCTGCTCGCCGAGCTGGATGTAGGGGCCGAAGCGGCCGGCCTTCACCGTGACGTCGAGATCGGTCTCGGGATCCTTGCCGAGGACGCGGTCGGCGCTGGCTTCGCTGTCGGCGGCGAGCGGGCGGGTGTAGCGGCATTCCGGATAGTTCGAGCAGCCGACGAAGGCGCCGAACTTGCCGGCCTTCAGATTGAGCTTGCCGGTGCCGCAGGTCGGGCACTGCCTGACATCGCCGCCATCGGTGCGCGGCGGATAGATGTGCGGCCCCAGCATGTCGTCGAGCACATCCAGCACCTCGGAGACGCGCAGATCCTTGATGTCGTTGACCGCGCCGATGAAGCCGGTCCAGAAATCCTTCAGCACCTGCTGCCAGGAAATCTCGTTGTTGGAGATGCGGTCGAGCTGCTCTTCCAGATCGGCGGTGAAGTCATATTCGACATAGCGCGCGAAGAAGTTTTCGAGGAACGCGACCACGACGCGGCCCTTGTCCTCGCCATGCAGGCGCTTCTTCTCGAGCTTGACGTAGCCGCGGTCCTTCAGCACCTGCAGGATCGAGGCGTAGGTCGAGGGACGGCCGATGCCGAGCTCTTCCATGCGCTTGACCAGCGAGGCTTCGGAGAAGCGCGGCGGCGGTTCGGTGAAATGCTGGGTGACGGCGAGATCCTGCCGCTTCAGCGCTTCGCCCTGGCTCATGGCGGGGAGGCGGCGCGAATCCTCGTCGTCGCCGTCGTCGTCGCGGCCTTCCTGGTAGAGCGCGAGGAAGCCGTCGAACTTCACGACCTGGCCGCTGGCGCGCAGTTCCAGCAGTGCGCGAGCCGGCCTTGGCCGCGATGTCGACCGTGGTGCGTTCGAGTTCGGCCGATTCCATCTGGCTCGCGATGGTGCGGATCCAGATCAGTTCATAGAGCCTGGCCTGATCGGTATCGAGGCGGCGGCGCATTTCGGCCGGACGGCGCGACAGATCGGTCGGGCGGATCGCTTCGTGCGCTTCCTGCGCGTTCTTGGCCTTGGTCTGGTACTGGCGCGGCGCGTCCGGCACATAGGCGTTGCCGTAATCCTCGCCGATCACCTTGCGCGCCTGCGTGATCGCCGAGCCGTCGATCTGCACGCCGTCGGTTCGCATATAGGTGATGAGACCGGTGGTCTCGCCGCCGATATCGATGCCTTCATAAAGCCGCTGCGCGATCCGCATCGTGTGCGCCGGCGCAAAGCCGAGCTTGCGGCTGGCTTCCTGCTGCAGCGTCGAGGTGGTGAAGGGCGCCTGCGGATTGCGGCGCGCCGGCTTGGCTTCGACGGTCGAGACCGTGAAGTTGGCGGCCTCGATCGCCTTCTTGAGGTCCTCGGCTTCCGCGCCGGTGCCGATGTCGAGCCGCTGGATCTTCTTGCCGTCGGCGCCGACCAGGCGCGCCTCGAAGGCGTCGCCGCGCGGCGTCGTCAGCGTCGCCACCAGCGACCAGTATTCGCGCGGCACGAATTTTTCGATTTCGAGTTCGCGGTCGCAGACCAGCCGCAGCGCCACCGACTGCACGCGGCCGGCCGAGCGCGCGCCCGGCAATTTGCGCCACAACACCGGCGACAGCGTGAAGCCGACCAGATAGTCCAGCGCGCGGCGCGCCATATAGGCGTCGACCAGCGCGCCATCGATCTGGCGCGGCGCCTTCATCGCATCCGTCACCGCCTGCTTGGTGATGGCGTTGAACACCACGCGCTCGATCTTGTGGTCCTTCAGCGCGCGCTTCTCTTTCAGCACCTCGAGCACGTGCCAGGAGATCGCTTCGCCCTCGCGATCGGGGTCGGTTGCGAGAATCAGGCGGTCGGCGCCCTTCAAGGCGCGGGCGATGTCGTTGAGCCGGCCGGCCGCCTTGGGGTCGACCTCCCAGATCATCTGGAAATTGGCGTCCGGATCGACCGATCCGTTCTTGGCGGGAAGGTCGCGGACATGGCCGAAAGAGGCCAGAACCTCGTAGGAGGCGCCCAAATATTTGTTGATCGTCTTGGCTTTCGCCGGCGACTCCACAATGACGATATTCATGTCATTCCAATGGCTTACGGGAAAATATTAAGGCTGGTTACGCGAGACTCGCGGGCCACCGTTTCGACCCGAACATGGGTGGTGAGGCGGCCCCTGTCAAATCGACTAGATCTTGAGGAGGGGCTTTTGAGCCGCTTTGGCGTTACGACTTAATATCTAAAAAGTTGCGAAATACGTCCTAGAGTTGCGCTGCCAAAGCGGTTATTTCTGGAGAATACTGTGGGGGATTGGGTGCGAATTTATTGAGCAAGGCAGGGGGCGGCCGGAAGCGTACAGCTTCAGGCAGGGATCGGCGATCGACAACGGTAGAATCCATTGGGGAGGGCGGCCCGGACGAGGCCGTGGCCTTCATCGCGGAGACCGTTGCCGATCTGAGCAAGCTCGCCAGGCGCCACCGGCTGGAGATCCTCGGCCATCTGCTTGGAATGGCGCAGCTCGAGGCGGAAGAGCATCTGCGGCTGCGGAGCAAGCGCAAGCTGTCGTGAGGCGCGCGTCAGGCGCCAATCCGCCTGATGTTCTTTAGAGGCTTTGACCCCGGCCGCGGTTTCAGCGCGGTATCGGCCGCGCTCAACAACCGCCCGTCCTGGGAATAGAGTTCGAGCTTGCGGACGGGACGGCCCTTTTCCCTGTCGACCAGGATGGTCGCGATCTGCTCCGGGCGATCGTCGAATTCCTCGCTCCACTGCCGTAGCGCGACCAGGATCGGAAACACGCCGCGGCCCTTCGGCGTCAGCAGATATTCCTGATAGGCGCTGCCGTCGGAGGCGGGGGCCATTTCAGGATGCCCTGATCGACCAGCGCGCGCAGCCGCACGGTGAGGATGTTCTTGGCAAGGCCAAGCGTCTTCTGGAATTCGCCGAAACGGCGGCTGCCGAGCAGCGCCTCGCGGATGATCAGCATCGACCACCAGTCGCCGATCGCATCCAGCGAGCGCGCGATCGGGCAATCGTCGTCTTCAAAACTCGTCCGTTTCACCATGGCGACCTCGGTGCATTCTTTGTCTGACGCGTTTTCTTCACGCGAACCGGACTCCACTTCGCTCGAAAACGCTTTGGGTGATCACAGCCTTGTGTAGTTGCATTATAAAACCAGATGCCCTAGATGGCAACTTAGTTTAATAATGCAACCACTGGAGGCTCCCGTGAGACTGGCGAACAAGACGGCATTCATTACCGGCGGAAACAGCGGCATCGGTCTTGCGACCGCAAAACTGTTCGTGGCGGAAGGGGCGAGGGTCGTCATCACCGGGCGCAACAAGGCGACGCTGGAGGCGGCCGCGAAGGAATTGGGACCGAACGCGCTGGCGATCGAGGCCGACGCCACCGACATCGCGGCGACCGAAGCCGCGATCAAGCAGGCTGTCGCAAAGTTCGGCAAACTCGACGTCGTGTTTGCCAATGCCGGCATCGCCGGCGGCACGCCGCTCGGCAGCGCCACGCTCGAGACGTTCGAGAAGGTGATCCGGACCAACATCACCGCGGTGTTCTTCACGGTGCAGGCCGCGGTCCCGCATCTCAATGACGGCGCCTCCATCATCCTGAACGGCTCGGTGATTTCGGTGCTCGGCAATCCCGGCTATTCCGCCTATGCGGCGAGCAAGGCCGGCGTGCGCGCGATGGCGCGGGTGATGGCGTCGGAACTGTCGCCGCGCAATATCCGCGTCAACGTGGTCTCGCCCGGCGCGATCCGCACCCCGATCTGGGGCGCGGCGCTGGCAACGCCGGAAGCCGAGAAGGCGTTTGAGAAGCGCATCGGGGCAATCACGCCGCTGGGGCGCATTGGTGAACCCGATCACATTTCGAAGACGGTGCTGTTCCTCGCCTCCGACGATGCGGCGCATGTGCAGGGCCAGGAATTGTTCGTCGACGGCGGCGCCACGGCCTCGCCGAGCGGTGCGCCGATCTATCGCGGATAAGCCACGAGGATTGCTGAATCCGGTCAGTGCTTTCCGGTGACAAGCCTCTTTCACTGGTTGCGCTGGCCGGTTCCCTCGTCTTGTGGGCGTATTTTGGGGGGACCCCTCCAAATCATTGAACCTTCGTCGTGGCTGCCAAGACATTTCCAAGGGCCGGGATTTTTTTGCTTAGGAATTGGAGAGCAGCCATGCCGAAAGCCGCCCGCATTTCCCAATCGATTTCCAGATCTTCGTCGTCAGAGAATTCAGATAGCGCTCAATTTATTTCAATCGCCTTGTTTTCCGGTATCGGTCTGTTGATCTCGCTCGTCGCCGTCCTGATGGGCGTGCAGGGCGTCTGGTACTGACCATCAAGAATGCGCGCCTGCCTGCCGCTGCTCTTGGGCGGCAGGCGAAAATGTCACCTGGATCGGTGACACCCTAGATCATCGACACCAGCCCGCCGCCGTGGCGCTCCAGCCGGCCGGCGAGTTCGAGTTCGAGCAGCACCGAGCGAACGATCGCGGGCGAGGCATCCGACATCCGGATCAGGTCGTCGAGGCTGATCGGGCTTGGCCCGAGCAGATCGATGATGCGCGCCCGTTCGCTTGCGCCGGCCTCGAAGTCGAGCGGCTCGCCGTCACCCTCGCGCGCGTCGAAGGCGAGCGGCCGCTCCATGATCGGCGCCACCGCGTTGATGACGTCGCTGGCTTCCGTGGTCAGCGTCGCGCCCTGCTTGATCAGATCGTTGGTGCCGGCGGCGCGCGGATCGAGCGGCGAGCCGGGGACGGCGAAGACCTCGCGGCCCTGTTCGGCGGCCATCCGCGCCGTGATCAGCGATCCCGACCGATGCGCGGCTTCGACCACCACGACGCCGAGCGCCGCACCCGAGATCAGGCGGTTGCGGCGGGGAAAGTCGCGGGCACGGGGAACGTGGCCGAGCGGCATCTCGGAAATGGCGCCGCCGTGTTCGAGGAGCGCGGCCAGCAGATCCTCATGCTCGGGCGGATAGATCCGGTCATGCCCGCCGGCCAGCACCGCCACCGTGCCGCTCTGCGATGGTGGCGCGGTGCGCGGCCTGGTCGACGCCGCGCGCCAGGCCCGAGATGACGACGAAACCGGCATCCCCGAGATCGCGCGCCAACTGGCCCGCGAATTTCAGTCCGGCGCCGGACGCGTTCCGGGAGCCGACGATCGCAATCATCGGCCGCGTCATCACCTCAGGCGCGCCGCGGACAGCGAGCAAGGGCGGCGCATCGTCCAGCGTGGCGAGCCGGGGCGGGTAGGCGGCTTCCTCCGGTGCGACCAGCGAGACGCCGATCTTTCTGGCTGACGCCAGTTCGGCCCGCGCGTCGTCCTCGCTGCAGATCCGCCCCGGACCCGATGCGCCGCCGCGCCGCGCCAGGTCGGGCAGCCGCTCCAGCGCGGCACGGGCGCTGCCGAAATGCTGCAGCAGGGAGCGGAAGGTCCGTGGCCCGACATTGTCGGAGCGGATGAGCCGCAACCGGTCGAGCCGTTCGGAATCGGTGAGCTGGGGCGCGCTGGGCGTTCGATCATGCATGCGGCCGTCAGCTTTGCCCAACCGGAGATTGCGATCAACAGTTGTTCTCGCGGCTGCCATGCGTGCGCATCGGCTTGCTCCGCTCCGGCCCACTCCGTAAAACCTGTCGGTTCGCCGCAAGGAGTGTTGCCATGATCTCGCTCGCCGACCTTCAACGCCGTATCGCGCAGGGCGATTTATCCGCGGATGCCGCGATTGCCCAGTCCAGGGAGGCGATTGCCGCGCAGGAGAAGAAAATCGGCGCTTTCGTCTGCCATGACCCGCAAATCGGCGCGGCAAACGTCGGGCCGCTCCGCGGCATCGCGGTCGGCATCAAGGACATCATGGATACCGCGGACTTCCCGACCGAGATGGGCTCGGTCATCTACAAGGGGTTTCGCTCGCGCGGCGATGCGGCGGTCGTGATGGCGCTGAAGGCGGCCGGGGCCAGCATTATCGGCAAGACCACGACGACGGCGTTTGCGTCGTCGGATCCGACCGCGACGCTCAATCCGCGCAACACGGCGCACACGCCGGGCGGATCGTCGTCGGGGTCGGCCGCAGCCGTCGGCGCCGGGATGATTCCGCTGGCGCTGGGGACGCAGACCGGCGGCTCGGTGATCCGGCCCGCCTCGTACTGCGGCTGTGCGGCGATCAAGCCGTCCTATCGGCTGCTGCCGACCGTCGGCGTCAAATGCTATTCGTGGACGCTGGATACGGTCGGCTTGTTCGCAGCCGGCGTTCGCGATGTCGCGCACGGGCTGGCGGCGATGACCGGCCGCGACGAATTGCTGCCGCAGGCATCCGTGCCGACGCCGCGGATCGGCGTGGTGACGCAGGACTTTGCCGGCGCCCCGGAGGCCGATGGCGCCGAGGCGCTGCGGATCGCGGCGAAGGCGGCCGAGCGCGCTGGCGCTACGGTGCGAACGCTGGCGCTGCCGGAGATCGTTGCCGAAGCCTGGCGCCAGCATCCGAACGTGCAGGAATTCGAGGCGCATCAGGCGCTGGCCTGGGAATACCGCGAGAACTACGCCACGCTGGCTCCAAACCTGCGCGGACGGCTTGACGAGAGCAAGGGCATGAAGCCCGCGGTCTATGACGAGGCGATGCGGATCACGGCCGCGGCGAGGGGCGCGCTGACGAAAGTCTTCGAAGAGGTCGACGTGTTGCTTGCCCTATCGGCGCCGGGCGGGGCGCCCAAGGGATTGGGCTCGACGGGGGACCCCCGTTACAACCGGCTGTGGACGCTGATGGGCACGCCTTGCGTCAACATTCCCGCTTATGTCGCTGACGGCGGATTGCCGGTCGGCGTGCAGGTCATCGCGCGCTATGGCGACGATGCGAAGGCGCTGGCGGCAGCAAGGTTTGTCGAAGAGGCGCTGGCGCGCAAGTAGGACTACTTCGCGCCGATCTTGTTTTCGGTGCCCGCCTGCAACCGCTTGATGTTTTCGCGGTGCGCGTAGAACATCAACATCGTCATGATGACGAGCAGCGACGCCAGCGCCGGGTGGCCGAACCACCACAGGAACAGCGGCGTCACGAAGGCTGCGATCAGCGCCGAGAGCGACGAGTAGCGCGTGGTGAAGGCGGTAGCTAACCACATCACGCAGAACACGACCGCCGCAGGCCAGAACAGGCCGATCAGCACGCCGATATAGGTTGCGACGCCTTTGCCACCCTTGAATTTCAGCCAGACCGGGTAGAGGTGGCCGAGAAAGGCGCCGAAGGCCGCCAGCATCGCGGCGTTTGGGCCGCCGTAATAGCCCGCGATCACGACAGCGACCGTGCCCTTGAGCGCGTCGCCGAGCAGCGTTGCCACGGCGAGGCCTTTGTTCCCGGTCCGCAGCACATTGGTGGCGCCGATACTGCCGGAACCGATCGAGCGCAGATCCTCGGTGCCGGCGAGCTTTGTCAGCACCAGCCCGAACGGAATCGAGCCGAACAGATAGCCGAGCAGGAAGGCTACGACGAGGAATGCATCAGACATGTTCATACACCGTTCGTCCGCCCACGATAGTACGCACGACGCGGCCCGAAAAGCGGGCTTCGTCGAACGGCGTGTTCTTGCACTGCGATTTGAGGTCGGCGGGGTCGAGCACCCAGGGCGTGTCGGGATCGATCACGACGAGGTCGGCCGGCGAACCCGCGCGCAGCGAGCCGCCGGGCAGGCCGAGCAGTTCCGCCGGACGCGTCGACATCGCGCGGATCAGCGTCTTGAAATCCATCTCGCCATTGTGGATCAGCCGCAGGCCCGCCGGCAGCATGGTCTGCAGGCCGACCGCGCCGGAGGCCGCTTCCGCAAACGGCAGCCGCTTGACCTCGACGTCCTGCGGATTGTGATCGGACATCACGACGTCGATCAGTCCGGAGGCCACGGCGGCGACCAGCGCCAGGCGGTCTTCCTCGGTACGCAACGGCGGCGACAGCTTCAGGAAGGTACGGTAGGGGCCGATGTCGTTTTCGTTCAGCGTGACATGGTTGATCGACACCGAGGCCGAGACCGCGAGCCCCGCATCGCGGGCGCGTTGCAGGATTTCGAGCGACTCGATGCAGCTCACCGCGGCGGCGTGATAGCGCCCGCCGGTCAACGCGACGAGGCGCATGTCGCGCTCGAGCATGACCGCTTCGGCGGCGTTGGGAATGCCGACCAGACCCAGCCTGGTGGCGAACTCGCCCTCGTTCATCACGCCTTCGCCGACCAGATCAGGGTCTTCGGTGTGGTGCACGATCAGCGCGTCGAAATCCCGCGCGTAGGTCAGCGCGCGGCGCATCACCTGCGCATTGGTGACGCTCCTGTCGCCATCGGTAAAGGCGACGGCGCCGGCGGCCTTCAACAGGCCGATCTCGGTCATCTCCTCGCCGCCCATGCCCTTGGTCAGTGCCGCCATCGGGTGGATGTTGACGATCGCGGTGTCGCGGGCGCGGCGCAGCACGAAGTCGACGGTGGCCGAATTATCGATGACCGGCGAGGTGTCCGGCTGGCAGATGATGGTGGTGATGCCGCCGGCGGCGGCCGCCTGGCTCGCGGAAGCAAAGGTCTCGCGGTGGCTGGCGCCGGGCTCGCCGACAAAGGCGCGCATGTCGACCAGCCCGGGGGCGACGATCATGCCGGCGCAATTGATGATGTCGGTACCTTCGGGCACGCCGGCGGCGCCGATGCCGCGCTTGGAGTCCCGGATCACGCCGTCGGCGATCAGGACGTCGCCGGGACCGTCGAAATCGCGCGAGGGGTCGACGAGGCGGGCGTTGGCAAGCAGGATCGGGCGGCGATCGGTCAGCATGGCGTCACGCGTTCGGCAGGTTGCGGGCCAGTGCTTCCAGCACCGCCATCCGCACCGCCACTCCCATTTCCACCTGTTCGCGGATCAGCGATTGCGCGCCGTCCGCCACGATCGAGTTGATCTCGACGCCGCGGTTCATCGGCCCCGGATGCATCACCAGCGCGTCGGGCTTGGCATAGGCGAGCTTCTTCTGGTCGAGACCGAAATAATGAAAATACTCGCCCGAGGACGGCACGAAGGAGCCGTTCATGCGCTCGCGCTGCAGCCGCAACATCATGACGATATCTGCGCCGTTGAGACCCTCGCGCATGTCGCGCGCCACCTCGACGCCCATCCGCTCGATGCCGCGCGGCAGCAGCGTGGAGGGGGCCACCACGCGGACGCGAGCGCCCATGGTGTTGAGCAGCAGGATGTTGGAGCGGGCGACGCGGGAATGCATGACGTCGCCGCAGATCGCGATCACGAGGCCTTCCAGCCGGCCCTTGTTGCGGCGGATGGTCAGCGCATCCAGCAGCGCCTGGGTCGGATGCTCGTGGCTGCCGTCGCCGGCATTGATCACGGAACCGTCAACCTTGCGCGCCAGAAGTTCCACCGCGCCGGAAGCGTGGTGGCGCACCACCAGGATGTCCGGGTGCATGGCGTTGAGCGTTACCGCCGTGTCCATCAGCGTCTCGCCCTTGCGGATCGAGGACTGGGACACCGACATGTTCATGACGTCGGCGCCGAGGCGTTTCCCGGCCAGCTCGAACGAGGACTGCGTGCGGGTCGAGGCCTCGAAGAACAGGTTGACCTGGGTGCGACCGCGCAACGAGGTGCGCTTTTTGTCGACCTGGCGGTTGAGCTCGACGTATTCCTCGGAAAGGTCGAGCAGGCCGGTAATATCGGCGGCGGAAAGCCCCTCGATTCCCAGCAGATGCCGGTGACCGAGGACGAAGGTCGATTTCGAGTGTGGGGTCATTAAAGCGAGAGCTATAGGGAGAGACCGCGCGGGGGGCAAGCGCGAATAGGGGGCTTGCGAGTTATCCCCCGGTCTGTCTGCCGTGAGGGTAAAGAGGGTTGCCGCAATGTCGCCGCCTTCGGCGCGCGGGAAGGCGTCCGATGCAGAAATGGCAGCTCATTTTAGCGATCGCATTAACCGGACATCTCCTCTCCGTCCCGCAGACTGCGAATGCGCAGGGCCTGCCGGGCGGATTCGTCTATTTGCGCGAGATCGATCCCGGCATCATCCAGGATATCCGCTATGCCGGAGCCAATAATTTCGTCGGCCGGCCGCTGGCGGGTTACGGGGCGGCCGAGTGCGTGGTGAAACGCGAGGTCGCCCAGTTGCTGAAAAGCGTCCAGGAGGAATTGTCGCTGCAGGGGCTGTCGCTGAAAATGTTCGATTGCTACCGCCCGGCGCGCGCGGTCGCCGACATGGTGGCGTGGTCGAAAGACGGCCGCGAGACGCCGGCGCAGCACCGCTACAATCCGGCATTCAGCAAAGCAGGACCTGTTCCGGCTCGGTTATATCGCCGAGCGCTCCGGCCATTCCACGGGCGCCGCCGTCGATCTCACGCTGGTCGACCTGAAGGCCGATAATTCGGCGACCTTCGATCCCGCCAAACCCTACGCCGACTGTACCGCGAACGTGAACCTGCGTGCGCCGGAAGGCAGCGTCGACATGGGAACGGGGTACGATTGTTCCGACGTCAAGGCACACACCGCGGCTAAGCAGATCAGTTCGAACCAGCGCCGCTGGCGGGACAAACTGGTGCTCTTGATGGCACGCCGCGGCTTTGTGAATTATTCGAAGGAGTGGTGGCACTTTTCGCTGCCGGGCACAGGCGGGCAAGCCTATGATTTCCCGATTACGCGACGCAATTGATTCTCTCGCATGACGGCACACGAAAGCTCTCGCCAGACTGAAAGACCGTTGATGGACACCCTCAATCCCGAACACCCGCCCGTCATCGTCGCTGCCGGCCAGCGGCCGCCCCGGATCTGGAAGTTCTGGGGCACGGCGCTGTGGGGGCTGTTCATCTTCGGCGGGATGTTCGTCGGCCAGGTTGCGGTGATCGGCTATTTCGTGCTGCGAGCGGGCGGTGCGCTCGACATGGCGCAGGCGATCCGTGTCGTCGGCGGCGGCCTGACCATTTCGCTGTCCGTCATCATGGGATTGCCGGCGGTGCTGCTGGCGGCCTGGATCGCGATACGTTTTTCGCGCACGCCGTTTGCCGATTACCTCGCGCTGCGCTGGACCTCGTGGCGGAATTTCCTGATCGGCGTCGTCAGTCTGACCGTGCTGGTGGGCGGCTGGGACCTGCTGTCGCGCTCGCTGGGCCGCGAAGTGACACCGGGCTTCATGGGCGAGGTGTTGAAATCGGCGCAGGCCGACGGCGCGCTATGGCTGCTGGTGGTCGCGTTCTGCGTCGCGGCGCCGATGTCGGAGGAGGTCCTGGCGCGCGGCTTCCTCTATCGCGGCTGGTCGGAATCGAAGCTTGGGGTCGTCGGCGCCATCATCCTGTCGTCGCTGGCCTGGACGTCGCTGCATCTGCAGTATGACTGGTTCTTCTTCGGCGAGGTGTTCTGCATCGGCCTGTTGCTCGGCTATCTCCGCTACCGCAGCAACTCGACCTGGCTGACCATCGTGATCCACGGCCTCAACAACACGGCGGCGACGATACAGACCTTCTGGCTGGCCGGCAGCTAGCGCGTGATGGGGGTCGGGACCGGCGCCGGGCAGGGTCCAGATCAAAAATGTTGAAAACAACCCCATGCAAAGTAGAACTGGCCCTCATGGGCATTGCTACAATCCAAAGTTGTTCGTACCCTAACACATCGCCGCGAGCGCGATCGCGAACGGCATCGTGATTGCCGCCAAAATCGTCTGCAGCGTGATGATCTGCGCCAGCAGGGGCGCATCGCCGCCCATCTGCCGGGCCAGCACATAGGCGCTCGACGAGGCCGGCACCGCCGCGCAGGTGGTCACGATCGCGAGGTTGGAGCCGGTGAGGCCGAACCACAGCGCCAGCGCGACCGCGATCACCGGCATCAGCACCAGCTTGAGGAACACGGCCACGCTGGCCGCGAGGCTCGGGCGGAACATGCCTTCGAGGTGCAGGCCGGCGCCGGTCACCAGCAGGCCGATCGCAATCGAAGAGCGGCCGAGCGCGTCGGCGACCTCGTGCCAGAGTTTGGGAAGCGGGATGTGGCTGACGTTGAGCACGAACCCGATCACGCAGGCCCAGATCAGCGGATTGCGTACCACGGTCATGACGATCGATCCGAGCGAGCGCTTTTCGGTTGACGCATATTTTGCCAGCACGGCAACGCTGAACACATTGACCAGCGGGATGATGGCGACCATCGCGACCGAGGCCAGCGCCAGTCCGGCATCGCCGAACAGATTGCCGGAGACGGCGAGCGCCACATAGGTCTGCCAGCGGGTCGCGCCCTGGAAGATCGAGGTGAAGGCCGGCCCGTCGACGGCGCATCGCGCGAGCAGGGGGCGTAGTGCGAGGCACAACAGCGACATCAGCAGCGCGGACAGCAACAGCGCGCCGCCGACGCCGGCGACCGGCACCTTGTCGAGGTCGGCTTTCACCAGTGTCTGGATCAGGAACATTGGAAACAGCACGTAATAGGTCAGCCGCTCCAGCCCGTGCCACTGCGTCTCCAGCCGCATCAAGGTCCGTTTCAGGATGAAGCCGAGCACGATCAGCAAAAACACCGGCAGCAGCGCCGCAACCACCACCGCCATGTTCAGCGCTCTCCGCGCAGTGTGGCGAGCCGGTCGAGCGCGCCCTGCAGGATGAAGATCGCGGCATGCTCGTCGATCACCTCGGCGCGGCGGGCGCGGCTGACATCCATCCCGATCAGCTCGCGCTCGACGGCCGCCGTCGACAGCCGCTCATCCCACAGTGCGATCGCGAACTCCGTGAGTTTGGAGAAATTGCGCGCAAAAGCGCGGGTCGATTGCGCGCGCGGGTCCCTCGCTGCCGTCCATGTTGATGGGCAGCCCAAGCACGAAGCCGACCGCGTTGCGCTCGCCGGCAATCGCGAGCAGCCGCGCCGCGTCGGCCTTGAAGGCCTTGCGCTGGATGGTCTCGACGCCGGTCGCCAAGCCGCCGGTCGGCATTGGACACGGCAACGCCGATGGTCTTGGTGCCGAGATCGAGGCCGACCAGGGCGCCGCGCTCGGGCCAGTGCGCGGCCGCTTCGATCAGAGGAAGAATGAGGGCGGGCATGGACCCGCATAACACGCTGGCAGTGTCGCCTGCAAAGCAGAAGAGGCATGCAAGGGATGCCGTCGTCGGCTGCGTCGCTGGAACGTCAGGCGGCGATGACGTCGCCGTTCTTGTTGAGGCAGGAGGCAAAGCCCTGCAGCGCGCTGTATTGATGCGCGCCGCGACGCTGGATGAACAGCGTCTCGACCTGCGATTGCGCCGCGCTCAGTCTGTGGATGCTGACGGTCTCGTTTTTCCCGACGACCGCGCGTGGCAGCATCGTGACGCCCATGTCGGCGGCGACGCAGCCGATCATGCCGTCGAGCGTGCCGAGTTCGAACCGCGCGGCCGACGGCCAGCCGAATTCCGAAAACACCTGTTCGAGCCGCTGCCGGTAGGTGCAGCCGGTGCGGAACACCAGCGCGGTCGGGCCGGACTCGGGCGTGCCGGCGCGTAACGCCGCAAGGCTGGTCCAGCGCCGCGCGCTGACGAGCACCAGTTCTTCCCGGAAGGCGACCGTTGAACTGAGTTCGGCGTGATCGATCGGGCCGGCGACGAAGGCGCCGTCCAGCGTTCCGTCGAGCACCGCGGCCACCAGGTCGGCTGTCGTCGACGTTCGCAGCGTCAGCCGCACCGCCGGAAAGCGCTTGTGAAATTCGGCCAGCAGGGAAGGCAGGCGCACTGCCGCCGTGGTCTCCATCGAGCCGATCGACAACGGTCCCTTGGGTTCACCATCGTCGCGCGCCGCCAGCACCGCTTCGCGCGACAGCGCCGCCATCCGCTGCGCATAAGGCAGCAGGCGGCGGCCGGCGCCGGTCAGCGTCATGCCGCGGCTATGCCGTTCGAACAACGCCGTGCCGATCTCGGCCTCCAATGCCTTCACCCGCTGGGTGACGTTGGACTGCACGGTGTTGAGTTCATCGGCGGCGCGGGTGATGCCACCGAGGCGGGCTACCGCCGAAAAGGTCACGAGATCGCTCAATTCCATGGATCGGGCCTCCGTTTCATTTTAGAGATGGTAGCGTTCTCTAGTATTCATTTTAAGAGAATGATAGTTCAGCCTAGATTGTCTGTCCAGACCGCAAGGGATCGACAAGAGCTCGACATGACGATCAGCACGCCGTTGACGGCTCTTCTTGGCATCACGCACCCGATCCTGTCGGCGCCGATGGACGTGATTGCCGGCGCACGCCTCACGGCGGCAGTCAGCGCCGCCGGTGGGTTTGGAATTTTGGGCGGCGGCTACGGCGACAAAGCGTGGCTGGAGCAGGAAACCGCCAAGCTCAAGAGGACATCCGCACCTTTCGGCATCGGCTTCATCACCTGGAGCCTCGCCAAGCGGCCCGAACTGCTGGATATCGCGCTCGGCTTGCGGCCGCGCGCGATCATGCTCTCGTTCGGCGATCCCAAGCCGTTCGCGCCGCGCATCAAGTCGGCCGGCGCGCGCTTGATCTGTCAGGTTCAGGACGAAGCGATGGCGCGGCAGGCGCTCGATGCCGGCGCCGACATGCTGATCGCGCAGGGCAGCGAGGCCGGCGGCCATGGCGCGTCCCGCACCACCATCGACATCGTGCCGGCGATCGTCGATCTCGTGGCGGGCAAGGTGCCGGTCGCGGCCGCGGGCGGCATCGCCGACGGCCGCGGGCTAGCGGCGATGATGATGATGGGTGCTTCGGGCGTGCTGCTCGGTACGCGCTTCTATGCCAGCCAGGAATGCGACGGCGCGGACGAAGCCAAGAAGCGGATCTGCGCTGCGACCAGCGGCAACAGCATCCGCAGCATCATCTTCGACCTGTCGCGCAACAATGTCTGGCCGGCGCCGTTCAACGGCCGCTGCCTGATCAACGATCATGCGCGGCGCTGGATGGGACGCGAGGTCGAACTGCTGCAAAACGTCAACGCGGTCGCGGCCGAATATGCCGCAGCGCGCGCCGCCGGCAATTTCGATATCGCCGCCGTCATTGCCGGCGAAGCCGTCGGCCTGATCCATGACATCCCGCCGGCGGCGGAGATCATCGACAGGATCGTCACCGAAGCCGACCAGATACTCAGCGGAAGGCGTAATTCTTCCGCAGCCGCCCGAACCTGATCGACGAGCCATTTTTCAATTCATCCATGCGAGCAGCACCATGTGGCCAGACCGCCGACTTCTCGATCTCTTCAAGACCGAATTTCCGATCGTGCTGGCGCCGATGGCGGGCGCGATGGACCATGAACTCGTGATTGCAGCCGCGCAGGGCGGCGCGCTGGGTTCGCTGCCCTGCGCGATGATCCCGGTGGAGAAGGCGCGCGAGCAGATCAATATCGTTCGCCAGCGGGTTTCGGCGCCGATCAACCTGAACTTCTTCTGCCACACGCCGGTCGCGGCCGACCCTGCGCGCGAGGCCGGCTGGAAGGCGCGGCTCACGTCCTACTACACCGAATTGGGCCTTGATCCCACCGTACCCGTTCCGCCCGCCAACCGCGCGCCGTTCGATGAGGCGATGTGCAGACTGGTGGAAGAGACGAAGCCGGAAGTGGTCAGCTTCCATTTCGGCCTGCCGGATCCGGCGCTGGTGAAACGCGTCAAGGCGGCGGGCGCCATCGTGATGTCGTCGGCGACAACCGTGAAAGAAGCGATCTGGCTCGAAGAAAACGGCGCTGACGTCATCATCGCGCAAGGCGCGGAAGCCGGCGGCCATCGCGGCATGTTCCTGACCGAGAATATTGCCGAGCAGCCCGGCACCTTCGCGCTGGTGCCGCAGGTGGTCGATGCGGTGAAGGTGCCTGTGATCGCGGCCGGCGGCATCGCCGACGGGCGCGGGATCGCGGCGGCGTTTGCGCTGGGGGCGTCGGGCGTGCAGATCGGCACCGCCTATCTGCGCTGCCCGGAATCGAAGATCATCGCACCGGCGCGCCTGGCGCTGGCTCAGGCGTCCGACGAGTCCACCGTCATCACCAATGTCATGACCGGGCGGCCTGCGCGGGGCGTCGCCAATCGCGTGATGCGGGAGGTCGGCCCGGTTTCAGCGGATGCGCCGGCGTTTCCGCATGCGGCCACCTCGCTCGGGCCGCTGAAGGCGGCGGCCGAAAAGCTCGGCAAGGTCGACTTCACCAATCTGTGGGCCGGGCAGGCGGTGCGAATGGGCCGCGATATGCCGGCCACCGAACTGACCCGCGCGCTGGCGGATGCGGCGCTGGCAAGGCTTAAAGCATTAACCGGTTAGTGCGCCGGCTCGTCGCGCTTGACGTCCAGATGCTCGACGGCGAGCGACCGGTAATGCGCGGCCATTTCCTTGTAGTGGCGCTGAGAGATCGGGTCGGCGGCGTTTTCGGCGCGCCGCTCGAACATTTCAGCCTTTTCCTGCAGCTCTTTTGACTTGGTCATGAGATTGCCTTCCGTTCGTCAGGCCAGGCAACCCAGATATAGGATTGCGATGGCGACTACGGTACCTATCGACCAGAGGGCAGGGTCCCAACTTTGCTGGCCTGCGTTGTCGTGTTCCATTGACCACATGACAGGGCCTCCATTCTTGATTGGGCCGAGTACACGCCGCGACTGTTTCAAAACGACTGCGTCGGCGGCCTAAAATGGTTTCGTGGGAGGCTTTTACCGGTGAAAATCCTGCCGCCGGTGCCGGCCCAGGTGGCGGCGCCTTCTGACTGACTATTTGCCGCCATTTTTGGCGGGAATCGGGGCCGAAATGCCCCACCCGGCGGTTCCCCGCGGTTGCGGCGCAAAAGCCGCCTCTGCTATACGGCGGGTGCGATCCCCCGTTCGAGGCTCTATATAATGTCGGTTGATGCCGCCACCGTTCGCCGCATCGCGCATCTTGCGCGGATAGCGGTCACCGAGGCCGAAGTTCCCCATCTGCAGGGCGAGCTGAACGCCATGCTGGCTTTTGTGGAGCAGCTCTCGGAAGTGAACGTCGACGGCGTCGAACCGATGACCTCGGTAACCCCGATGGAAATGAAGAAGCGGGCGGATGTGGTCAATGACGGCGAGATCGCCGATGCCGTGGTCAAAAACGCGCCCGACACCGTGAACGATTTCTTCCTGGTGCCCAAGGTCGTGGAATAAGGTCCATAGCGTTTTCAAGCGAAGTGGGTACCGGTTCGCGTTAAGAAAACGCGTTAAACAAAGAAGCTTTTGGTTCGAGATCGGAAGTCCGATGTGTCTGCTCTGCGACGATGAAAAAGCCTATCAGGCCTACATGAATTATGTCGATGCGATGGAGCGGCAGGGCAAGGTCGCCGATCCCGACAAGGCGATGGATGCCGTGCTCGACCAGCTCGAGGCCTCCGACAAGACGCGGGCCAAAGACGATCCCGCCAACGACAAGACATTGTCTCCGTTCTTCTGCAGCCCGATCAATAAATGACCCTGTTGACATCGATGACGATCGCCGAGGCCAGGAATGGCCTCGCGAACAAGTCTTTCACCGCGCTTGAACTGACCGACGCGCATCTTGCCGCGATCGAGGCGGCGCGCGCGCTCAATGCCTTCATCCTGGAAACGCCGGATCAGGCCCGCGCCATGGCGCGCGCGGTCGACGCGAAAATCGCCAAGGGCGAGGGCGGGCCGCTGGCGGGCATTCCGCTCGGGATCAAGGATCTGTTCGCGACCAGGGACGTGCGCACCACCGCGTGCTCGAAGATCCTCGGCAATTTCGTGCCGCCTTACGAATCCACCATCACCTCGCAGCTCTGGCGCGACGGCGCGGTCATGCTTGGCAAGCTCAACAATGACGAATTCGCGATGGGCTCGTCGAACGAGACCTCGTGCTTCGGACCCGTGGTCAACCCGTGGCGCCGCAAAGGCTCCAACACCTCGCTGGTGCCGGGCGGCTCCTCCGGCGGATCGGCGTCCGCGGTGGCTGCACAGCTTTGCATGGGCGCGACCGCGACCGACACCGGCGGTTCGATCCGCCAGCCGGCGGCGTTTACCGCAACCGTCGGCGTCAAGCCGACCTACGGCCGCTGTTCGCGCTGGGGCATCGTGGCGTTTGCCTCCTCGCTCGATCAGGCCGGGCCCATCGCGCGCACCAACCGCGACGCCGCGATCCTGATGCGCTCGATGGCCGGGCACGATCCCAAGGACACCACGTCAGTCGATCGCCCGGTGCCGGACTACGAGGCCGCGATCGGAAAATCCGTCAAGGGCATGAAGATCGGCATTCCCCGGGAGTATCGCCTCGACGGCATGCCGGATGAAATCGAAAAGCTCTGGGCCGAGGGCGCCGCCTGGCTGAAGGCGGCGGGCGCCGAAATGGTCGACATCTCGCTGCCGCACACCAAATACGCGCTGCCGGCCTATTACATCGTGGCGCCTGCCGAGGCGTCGTCGAATCTGGCGCGCTATGACGGCGTGCGCTACGGCCTGCGCGTGCCCGGCCGCTCCATCGGCGAGTTGTACGAGAACACCCGCGCCGAAGGTTTTGGCGGCGAAGTGCGCCGCCGCGTCATGATCGGCACCTACGTGCTCTCCGCCGGCTATTACGACGCTTATTATTTGCGTGCGCAAAAAGTCCGCACGCTGATCAAGAAGGATTTCGAGGATTGCTTCGCAGGGGGCGTCGACGCGATCCTGACGCCTGCGACGCCGTCGGCAGCGTTCGGCGTCGGTGAAAAGGGCGGCGCCGATCCGATCGAGATGTACCTCAACGACATTTTTACCGTGACCGTGAACATGGCGGGATTGCCCGGCATCGCCGTTCCCGCCGGCAAGGATGCGCAAGGGCTGCCGCTCGGCCTGCAACTGATCGGCCGTCCGTTCGACGAGGAGACGCTGTTCTCGCTCGGCGAGGTGGTCGAGCAGGCGGCCGGGCGCTTCACACCGGATCGGTGGTGGTAGATGAACGATTTCCGCGCCAGCCTGTCGGGTACTGCGCCGGCGCCGGGCCTGGAACCGCCGCTGGCCGCGCTGTGGTGGGCGGCGAAAGGCCAATGGGACGCGGCGCACAAGATCGTGCAGGACGAAAGCACGGCTGACGCCGCCTGGGTCCATGCGTACCTGCATCGGGTCGAGGGCGATCTCGGCAATGCCGGCTACTGGTACCGGCAGGCGGGCCAGCCGGCAGCGAAGGATTCTCTGGAAGCCGAATGGGAGCGGATCGTGTCCGCGCTGCTCGGGGGTGCGAAAAGCATGAACGCGTCAGTCAAACCAGCAAAACTGATCAAGGGCACAACCGGCGACTGGGAAGTCGTGATCGGGCTCGAAGTCCACGCCCAGGTCACCTCGCAATCAAAACTGTTCTCGGGCGCCTCGACCGCCTTCGGCGGCGAGCCGAACACCCATGTCTCGCTGGTGGACGCGGCGATGCCGGGCATGCTGCCCGTCATCAACGAGGAATGCGTGCGGCAGGCGGTGCGGACCGGGCTCGGGTTGAACGCGAAGATCAATTTGCGCTCGGTGTTCGACCGCAAGAACTATTTCTATCCGGATAGCCCACAGGGCTACCAGATCAGCCAGTACAAGTCGCCGATCGTGGGCGAGGGCGAGGTCGTGGTCGAACTCGACGGCGGACACACCGCCACCATCGGGATCGAACGGCTGCATCTGGAACAGGACGCCGGCAAGTTGCTGCACGATCAGTCACCGACCATGACCTATGTCGACCTCAACCGTTGCGGCGTGGCGCTGATGGAGATCGTCTCCAAGCCCGACATCCGCGATGCCGAGCAGGCCAAGGCCTATGTGACCAAACTGCGCTCGATCCTGCGCTACCTCGGCACCTGCGACGGCGACATGGAGAAGGGTTCACTGCGCGCCGACGTCAACGTCTCCGTGCGCAAGCCGGGCGGGCCGCTCGGCACCCGCTGCGAGATCAAGAACATGAACTCGATCAACTTCATCGGCCAGGCGATCGAGTATGAAGCGCGGCGCCAGATCGAAATCATCGAGGACGGCGGCGCGATCGATCAGGAAACCCGGCTGTTCGACCCCAACAAGGGCGAGACGCGTTCGATGCGCTCCAAGGAAGAGGCGCACGATTACCGTTATTTTCCTGATCCCGATCTGCTGCCGCTGGAGTTCAGCGCAGCCTATGTCGCCGGCCTGAAGGCGGAACTGCCGGAATTGCCGGACCAGAAGCGCGCGCGCTTCATCGAAGGTTTCGGCCTTTCGCCCTACGACGCCGGCGTGCTGGTGGCGGAACGCGAGAGCGCGGATTTCTATGAGACCGTGCTTGCCGGGCTCGCCGACAAGGCGCGCGACGGCAAGCTCGCCGCCAACTGGGTGATCAACGAACTGTTCGGTCGTCTCAACAAGGAAGGCCGTGATATTACGGGCTCGCCGCTGTCGCCGGCGCAACTTGCCGGGATCATCGACCTGATCGGCGAGGGCACGATCTCCGGAAAGATCGCAAAGGACCTGTTCGAGATCGTCTGGCAGGAAGGCGGCGACCCGCGCGCGCTGGTCGAGACGCGCGGCATGAAGCAGGTCACCGACCTCGGCGCGATCGAAAAGGTGGTCGACGCGATCATCGCGGCCAATCCGGACAAGGTCGAGCAGGCGAAAGCGAAGCCCGCGGCGGTGCAATGGTTCGTCGGTCAGGTGATGAAGTCTTCCGGCGGCAAGGCCGATCCGAAGGCGGTCAACGCTCTGCTCAAGTCCAAGCTCGGCATCTGAAAGCGTCCCGTAACGGGACGACTTGATCGTCGTGGCGATCGCGATCAACGCACGCGATCGTGCATCGATCGCTCGTCGCGAACCGAAATTGGTCGTCATGACGGAAAACGGGGCTCGCGAATTGGTGCCCGCGATTCGTCCAGAAAATCGGTTTTGGCGAGCGCCGATGAGACGATAGCGCTGTGACCACGAAAATTTTTTCATTGCCAAAATTTGCGACTCGAGAGTCCGCGAAAGCGGCTTTTGAACGGTCCCGGTGAGTCGCGATGACGTCGATCGCGCATCGAACATCGCGAGCGTGAATTGCGAAAACATCTGTGGCGCAAGCGTTTCCTTCAATATTGACAAACGCCGATGTCGGTCGCTGCTGCACTTTTTGCATCGCTGCGCGAAGCCGCCGATGTGCCGCCGATCAGCGCGCGCGACCGGCTGTCTCACCGCCGCGTCAACACTTCCTTAAGCGGGACGCTGTTTTTTTGAATGTGTTGGTGTATTCGGGATGTAGTGCATCTCGATTCCCGAGTGCACGCAGCGAACTAAAGCCATCTCACTTACATTAGGAGGGCAACATGGCCAAGAAAGCTAAGAAGGCAAAGAAGGCGAAGAGCGCAGTGAAGAAGACTGCGAAGAAGACCCGCAAGGTCGCCAAGAAGAAGAAGTAAGCTCTCGCTTTGAGAGGATTGCCGGCGGCTTGATGCCGGCACGTCACACGAGCCTCAAGGCGGTTTGCTTCTCGAAGCGGACCCGATCGAAAGGCTCTGGTCGACGAAAGAGGGTGTCGGCGAGACATCAGGTCAAACGGCTGGATCGACTTTCGGGGAAGCTCGCTTTCCCAAAACCGGTCCGGCAGAAGAAACAGGTTTTCTTCGTTCGGTGCGGAATCTTTGCTCCGCAATTTCAGCGGGCCCAAAGCCCGGTTGAGATCTGGTCCTGACGTGTTCGCCGACGCCCTCGTTCCCCGGAACGTTCCGTTCCGATCGCCGCGCCTGTGGCGCCCGGCGCCTTTTCCAGATCCTTATACATCCCTGTCCTGATCGCCCCTGGCCTTGCCGGGGCGTTTGCGCGTTTGTCGATGCGCCGCGCCAGCGGAACGCGGAAGACGCCGCGCTTCCACGAAATCCGTCACTGGAACTTTTGCAAGCCGGATCCGTCCGCTTTCGCGGATTGTCGGCGTGCGCAAACCGCGAGACGTCGCAATGGTTATCGTTGTGCGAAGCGGCACGGTAAACCGAACTTCACGAACTCCCACTTGTCCCTGCGGCGCAGGCACTTCCGTGATTTCGTCGTCGCCCGTGCGCCGCGTACGTTTACACCCCGTTCATCGCGATGACTTAAACCGAACTTCAAATTTGATCGGTCATGATCATCCTACAAGCCGGCAAACGGCGAGCGGATAACGGGACGTTTCGGACAGTGGACAGGGGCCGCGCTCGGGGGAGGGCGGCAAACAATAAAAAGGGGAGACTTCGATGTTTCAGGGACAATTCGATCTGGAAGCAGCAACGCCGGTGGAGACTGCGATCCCCGATTTGCTGTTCGAGCGCGGCCTGTACTGGGCGAGCGGCCGTTCCGGCGTCGTCAACCTGGTCGCGGCCCACAAATGGTTCAATCTTGCAGCCCTGAAGGGACGCGCCGATGCGATCTCGATGCGCCGCGAGGTCGCCGAGATGATGTCGGACGTCGAGATTGCCACCGCGCAGCGCGAAGCCCGCGCCTGGATGACTGCGCATTAAGCCGCATCGACTCTCGGTATTGCTGTACCTGATGCCGGCGCGTTCAGCCGGCGCCTCAGTGTTCGCTCTGGGCTTCGGCCCGGCATCTGCCGCTCGAGGACGTCCTGTCACCAATCCTTGAATGTCGGCTCGGTACACCCGCCGCAAACCCACGGAAATGTCCAATCGGCAACGCGCTTGGCGCTTTCGGGAAGGTATCGGCTCCAGACCGACGCCTTGATCGGGCTGATCGACCGCCATACCACGTCAAAGCTTCCGGAAGCTTCGAGCTTGCCGATCATGGCAGGCTTGGAGAGGTGATGGTTGGTGTTCATGACAACCTCAAAGCCGCTCGGCGCCCTTACGCGCTGGCCGTACATGGCTTGCCGGACGGCGTTGACGTCGGTTGTACCGGCCTGGCTGACCGCCTGCACCCACATCCGAAAGCCGATGTAGGTCGCCTCCATCGGATCATTGGTGATCTTGTCCCGCTGTTCGTTGAAATTCGCCCACATCTTGATGAATGCGTCGTTTTCCGCCGACTTGACGGACTGGAAGTAGCTTCGCGCCGCCATGTGCCCGGCGAGCTTGCCGAGGTCCACGCTGCCCAACTCACGTTCGCTGACGGCGAGGGCCATGAACGGGATTTTTTTGGCGTCGATCTGTTGCTTCGCCAGTTCTCCATACAGCTGGGCGTTTGAATTTCCGATGACAGTCGAGATCACGGCGGTCTTTTTCCCTCCCGCGGCAAAGGCCTTCACCGTCTCGACAATCGCCCGCCAGTCCGATTGGTCCGGGGAAGCGTAAATCGTCGTGATGTCCTCTGAAGCGACGCCCTCCGCCGCGAGATAGGCGCTCAAAATCTGGTTGGTCTTGCGCGGATAAAGGTAGTCGGTCCCAAGTAGAACCCACCTTCGAACGTCGCCGCCCTCCTTGCTCATGAGGTATCGGACGGCCGGAATCGCCTGCTGGCTCGGCGCAGCGCCCAGGTAGAAGATGTTGCGGGAGCTTTCCTCGCCTTCGTATTGAACGGGGTAGTAGAGCAGGCCGTTCATTTGCTCGAAGATGGGGAGGGCCGCCTTTCGGGAGAGGGAGGTCCAGCCGCCAAATACCACCGCGACTTTTTCCTGGGTCAGCAACTCGCCGGCCTTTTCAGCAAACGCGTCCCAATCGGACGCGGGGTCGGCGACGACCGGCTCCAGTTTCCGTCCGAGCAGTCCGCCTTTCGCGTTCTGGTCCGCGATCAGCATGAGCACGGTGTCCTTGAGGACGGATTCGCTGAGCGCCATGTTGCCGGACAGGGAGTGCAGAATGCCGACCTTGATCGTTTGTTCGGCGGCGTGAACTGTTGAAGCGGCAAAGCTCAGCCAAACCGCGAGCAGCATCGACGCCATGCCGCGAAAAATCGGCGTCCGCTTCATGTCGATGCTCCCGTGAGTTCAAAAATTCGGGTCTCTTTCGTCATGCCCTTGGCAACGACGGCATCAAGGGCCCTGAAACTGAAGAGATCCTCAACCCGCAGGTACACATCCTCGCTGACAAGGATCGTTGTCCCGGTTTGCTTGTTCAGGCCCTCAAGGCGCGCGGCAAGATTAACGGTGTTGCCGAGCGCGGTGTAGTTCATGCGCTCGGTGGATCCGACATTGCCGACCACGGCCTCACCGACATGGATGCCGAACCTCGTAATGAACGGCGTCAGCCCCTCGGCCTCGAACTCGGCGTTAAGCCGGTCATTGGCAGCCCTGGCCGCGAGCACGGCCCGGCAAGCGCGCGCCACGTGGTCTGCTTGCGGATTGGGTGCATTCCAGAACACCATCACGGCGTCGCCGATGAACTTGTCGACCGTGCCGCCCTCGGCGAGGAATGCTTCCGTCAGTACGGAAAAGTACCGTGACGTCTGGTGCATCAGCACGTCCGGATCGGCCGCCTCCGCAATGGTGGTGAAGCCCTTGACGTCAGTGAATACCAGCGTGATGTCCCGCTTGACGCCGCCAAGCCTGGTCGAGATGGAATTGTCGATCAACCCGCGGACGATCTCCTTGGGAACGAAGTGCGCGAACGACCAGATCGCCCGCTGCGCCAGATTCATGGTGTTGCCCAGCGCGTGGATTTCCCTGATGTAGGAAGTCACCGGCACCAGTTCAGGTTCGGCCAGCGTCTGCAACTGGCGCGCCTGCGCGGTAATGCGCTGGATGGAGCGGGACATCTGGCTGCCGAACATCCAGACGATCGGAATGAAGGCCGCGCCAACCAGGATCGCGAGGACGAGCCCGTTGAACTGCAGCCTGCGGACGTTCTGGACGAAGTCATCCTGGGCCGCCAGCAGCAATATGCTGCCATTGTAACGCTCGCCGAGCGCGAACTTCGTCACCCTGAAGAGGAATCCTTGCCCTGTTTCGTCCTCAATGTTTCCTTCGTAGGAGTCCTTGTTGTACGAGCCGCGAATCACCGAGGCTACAATTCCGGTATTGATCTCGTCGATGCTGGGCAATGACGATCGGGCCGGGTGCGTCATTGCGCCCGTAACCAGATCCGAAAAACCCGGGTGGGCGATCAGCGAGCCGGCCTGATCGAAGATCATGACCGTGCCACTCTGTCCCGGCCGCTGGGCCTGGACAAACGCGCTGAACGTATCGAGCTTGAGGTCGGCGGCGATCACGCCCGGCACCTTGCCCCGCAACGGCGCGCTGACGGTGATCACCGGCGCGCCGATACTGAAAGAAAGATAGGGCTCCGAGACATAGGGACGGTCCGCCTGCATCGTCGCCCAGTACCAGGAGCGTTTACGGGCGTCGTAGCCGAATTTCCAAAGATCGATTTCATCGATCTCGTTGCCTTGCTTGTCCTGGAAGACCCGCCGCAACGGCAGATCGCCCCCCGCGGTGGGACGAATGAGATTGATCGCGATGTCCGCATTCGCAGGCGCGCGCAGGCGCTCGCGCTGCTCCTCGGTGAGATCGCTGATGCGCCGCACCTGCAGCCAGGCGCCATTCTCGAAGCCGGCATAGATGCTGTCCATCTGCGGCAGTTCCTGCAGGGCTGCCTTGAACAGCGGAATGGCGCGGCCGGTCTCGCTTCGTTCGTTCGAGTCGGCCACGCTTGAACTGGTGGCGAGCACATGGACCAGGGATGAAATCGTTGAAAGCTCGCCCTGAAGCCGTCCAAGCACTTTCGTGCGTGGTCGCGTCCATGTAGGCGGACGCGGCTTCGTGGGTGGCAAAGCGCAGGGACCGGAGCTGAATGGCGATCAGCAGCGCGGTCAATGCAATGATAAATGCCATTACGGCGAACGTGATGGAGGTCCGGAATGTGAGCATTCGCGTTCCGTTGATCCTCCGTTGCGGCCGCTGGCATACAAGCTGCGGCCAGCCACGAACCATACCATGGGTAAATCCACCGGCTTTACGACGGAGGTTCCACCAGGGCTCAGTGTCCGGTCAGCACCAGCGTCTGGATCGGCAGCAGCAGGGCCTGGATCCGCAACAGCAGCGCGTGCACGAGGCCGGTGGCATCGACGACATGCAGCGCGAAGCTCTTGAACGAACTGAGTTTCCCTGACGAGATCAGTTCGTGATTGCTGGTGTAGGCGTTGGCGATACAACTGCTGCCGGGCGTCACGCCATCCAGCCCGCCCTTGTAGATCGGCTCCATGAAAACGAGAATGGTGCCGGGACGCACAGTGCTCTGCGCCTCGATCAGTTGTTCGCCGCCGCTGAACTGGCCGGCCGCGATGTAGTCCTGCACGTTGGTCACCACCATCGGAATGATCGCCCACGGCTTGGAAATGCAGGTGGCCTCGGCGACCATTCCGACCTTCATGACCTGAGCCTCGATCTGCCCAAACCCCGCCGCCAGAGCAACCCGTCCCGCGCCCTCCGGAATCAGAACGCCGGCCGTCCGTATCATTGGATTGACGATATCGCCCGGCCTCAGCCCGAACTGCTCGACCCGCCCGTCGACACCGGCGCGAATAAAGGTCTTGTCCAGATCGACCTGCGCTTCGGCCAGCGTCGCCTCTGCGCTTGCCTTCTCCGCCGGCAGCAGCGTGCTCAGGCGCGTCGTCGCGGACTGTTTGGAAGCGGTCGCGGCGTCGAGGGTGCCCTGGCGGCCCGCAACGGCCACCTGCAGCTTTTCGATGTCGCGCTGCGGCACGATGCCGGGATTGCGTCTCTGCAGTTCGCTCTTGGTGTCGAGTTCGTCCTGCGCCTGCTGCAGCGAGCCTTTTGCCTCCTGCAAGCTGGCCTTCCGCCTTCATGACATCGGCCTCCGCCGCCAGCATGGCGGCATCGATTTCGGCGATCTTGCGCTTGGCCGTCAGTAGCGATGCCTCCTGCTTGGCGCTGTCGAGCCTGAAGATCACGTCACCTTGCTTGACGGGCGCACTGATGTCGACGTGAACCTCCGCCACCCGGCCGGTTACTTCGGACATGATCGGGACGGTCCGGAAGTACAACGTCGCTGACGTGGTCGACGGATGAAAATAGAAGATCATCGTGATCAGCGAGACCGTGAGCATCAGGCAGGCGATGATGCCGAACCGCAGCTCGAACCAGACCGAAAACAGCGTAATTTCGTGGCCGAAGCGCTTGCCCTGCCGGTAGCGGCGATAGAGATAGTCCGGCAATATCGTCACGAGCGAGCAAAGCATGATCTCAAGCATGACCGTGCGCCTCACTCTTGGCGGCGGCGCTGATGGTCGCGCCGGCCCCGTGGCCTGCGGTTTCAGGCGGCTCGGTCGGGTCTGATTCAGGCGTAACGCCGGCCATTTTATCGACCGATCCCGCGATCCGGCGCAGCGGCGTGCCGAAATCCGGCAAGTCAACCATCGCAAGGAACAGCGCGATCACCCAAAACAGATGGTTGTGCGTAAAGAGTGCCAGCAAGCCGAGCACGGCCACGACTTCGAACTGCAGCTTCTGCGACTTGTGCGCCATTCGCTCCGGCAAGGTATGGAGATGCAGATAAAGGTTGCCGACTCCCACAACGGCGACAATGAGGAAAATGCCGACGCCGATCATGAACCAATCAGTGTCACCCGGACCGGTGATGAAGCCTGGCAGATGATGGGGGGCGGCTGGATGAAGGGACTCGCTCACAAATTCCTCCGTCTCGGGGCATCATCCCCAGCCTAGGCGGGATCGCGGGGTGCCGCAATACGCACCGACTTTGGTTGGTAGCACCGTCATCACCTTTGATTTGAATCAATCGTCCCTGTTGCCCGGCCCCGGTCACCCCGGGCTGACAGCAGTCAAATCGGGCAGCGGTCGTAGCCTATCTCGACTTCCTGCATGCCCGGAAAGATCCGCTCTATCCGGGTTCGAGAACTTTGCTATCCTAACTCGAACCGCCGCCATTTCGCGCTGCCTAGCGGATTGGCGAAGATAATCGGGAAACCGGCGCTGTTCTCGCTCGCGAACGACTGGACCAAATTCTATCAGGTGGATACCCACCGCAAGCCCGTTGCCATGAAGGATGAGTTCTAGGAGGCTGCCACAAGCAACGCCGCATCAACTCCACGGGGCCAATGTGTGACCGAAACACGGAAAATCGATTCTGAAGAGCTTAATGCGACCATCATCGGATTGGGAATTCGCCTCGCGTTTCTGGGCGTCATTTTATATCTGTCGCTATCGATCATTCGCCCGTTTCTTGAAACCATGGTCTGGAGCATCGTGCTGGCCGTGGCGCTCTATCCGGTTTTCGACCTGGTCGCGAAATGGCTCGGCGGGCGTCGAAGGCTGGCCGCGGCGCTGATCACAATCCTGCTTCTGTTGATCGTCTTTGGGCCCGTCACCTGGCTCGTTGTGGATCTGGTTGACGTCCCGCGCATGATTTACGCACGGTTCGATTCCGGACAACCATTCATCCCGCCGCCCGTCGAAACCGTCAAGAACTGGCCATTGATCGGCGAGCCGATCTTCCAGTTCTGGGAACTGGCGTCGAGCAACCTTAGCGCTGCGCTGGTAAAGGTGGCTCCGCAATTGAAGCCGGTCGGCGGCATCTTGCTCGGAGCGGCGGGAGGTGTCGGCATCGCGATTTTGCAATTCATTGCGTCGGCTATCGTGGCTGGCTTTCTGTTTTCGCCTGGTCCCAAGCTGGTCGAGTTCGTCGCCATGTTCCTGCATCGGCACGTTTCCCTGCGCGGCAACGAATTCATGCAACTCGCCGGCGCGACCATTCGGAATGTGTCGCAAGGCGTTATAGGGGTGTCGCTCCTGCAGGCGCTTCTTGCGGGCCTCGGTCTGATAGTGGCCGGCGTGCCGGGCGCGAGCCTGATTGCGTTCGGCGTTCTTGTCGCGGGAATTATTCAATTAGGCCCGTCGGTGGTTCTGGTTCCGGTCATCATCTGGAGCTGGATGACGATGGAGACGTGGTCAGCGCTGATCTTTACCGCCTATATCGTACCGGTGAACCTGATCGATAACGTCCTGCGGCCGATCATCTTTACCCGCGGCCTCAAGACCCCGATGCTGGTGATCATTGTCGGCGTCATCGGGGGCACGCTGTCGAATGGAATCATCGGCCTGTTTGTCGGTCCGATCGTGCTGGCCGTCACCTGGGATCTGCTGGTGGCTTTTATGCGCAATGACGACGTGGCTTCAACGTAGCTGAGCGCGAGCCGCCCGGGCCTCGAAGGCTGCATGGACATCGGCCAGCGAGCCGAAGCGCTTAGTTGCGGTCCTCAAATGCGTGCCCCAGCCGCTCCACTTCAAGGCTGGCGCAAAACAGCGCAGGCATCCCAACAGGATCGCTCCGCGTTTGATCGTGAGCAGCAGGTCGATATGGCGATCAAGCTCGGGGAGATGCCTGAAGACCACGATGCCGAACAACGCGCTGCCGAAGATGAAGCTAAGGCGACCGAGAAACAGGAGTACGTGATTGAGGAAAATCCGCGGTTGCCAAAGCGGGATCGGAACACGCAGTACGCGGTACCAGAATGCGATCTGCATCACGCAGAGAACAATCCGTGCGCTTTGAGACGATGTCCTCCAGCCCCATGATGCAGGCGTGTCTGAATACGGTCGGCCCGCGCCCGTCAGGTGCTCAACGAACTGGATGGAGCGCCGCTTGGCCTTGGCGAGCCGCACGATTGTTCCGTCGCACTGGCGCGGTCGTACCAGCATAATACGGGCTGAGGCTGCACGTCCCGCCGTTGGCCGACGCCCTGCATTGGTCCATCGTAGTAAAGCTGCATCTATACTGAGGACTGGCGCCGTTAGCGTCGTCGTACAAGCAAACGGGATACGCCGGATCATATGTCTGAGCCTGAGCATGCCCTGCTGTTACGACGAAACCCATCGTCAAAATCGTCAAAGCCAATGAGCGCATTGGAATTTCCTCTAAGTCGGAACATCTTGAATCATCGGAATCATTTGTGATTCAAGGGAGGCGGTCCGATTCGAAGGAGCGCCGATGTGGACGAAGGAGAACCGCGGTCGTTACGACCGAAGCCGGCTACGCTATCCCAGCGATTTGACTGATGAGGAATGGGCGTTGGTGGAGCCGCTGATTACGCCAGCCAAGCGAGGCGGCAACAAGCGCACGGTCGATGTGCGCGAGGTAGTCAATGGCCTGATGTATGTGCTGAGCACCGGTTGCCAATGGCGAGCGATCCCGAAGGACCTGCCGCCGCGCAGCACGGTGCACGACTATTTTGACTTGTGGGCTTGGGACGGCACGCTCAATCGCATCCATCACGCGCTTTATGTACAATGTCGTGAATTGGCCAACCGAGAACCCAGCCCGAGCGCCGCCATCATCGATAGTCAAAGCGTCAAGAGCGCGGAAAAAGGGGGGCATGGATTGACCCGCATGGCTACGATGCGGGAAAGAAGATCAAGGGCAAGAAGCGCCACATCCTAGTCGATACCCAAGGCTTGCTGCTCCATGCCCTTGTGCATTCGGCGGACATCCAGGATCGTGACGGCGGGGTGCTGGTGATGGCCACACTGTTTGGTCTGCATCCATTCCTGCTGAAGCTCTATGCCGACGGCGGCTATCAGGGGCCGATCTTTCAGTCCGCCGCTTGCAAAATCCTCCGGCAAATCGACGTGGAGATCGTCAAGCGCTCCGACAAAGCAAACGGCTTTGCGGTCTTACCCAAGCGATGGATCGTCGAACGCACCATCGCTTGGCTCAACCGCTGCCGCCGCTTGGCCAAGGATTGGGAGTGCCTCAACCGAAAGGCTCTGGCGTTCTTGCGCCTCGCTTCAATCCGCCTCATGCTGAGAAAGCTCTGTCAAAAAACAGCATGATCCCGGACAACTCTAAGTCGAGACAGACCATCGCTGCACTTAGACCTCAGGCAGTCAGTCATTCGGGGCCGAGCCGGTGGATTTGCCGAGTTATCCGGTGATAGCCGGGCCTGAACAACGGTAGTGAATGGGGACTGACTTGGGGACCGAGACCTATTTCTATTAAAATTTACGTTGTATTTCAATAGTTTAATGGGATGGGCTGGCGGAGCCGGAGGGATTCGAACCCTCGATAGGGCTTTACAACCCTATAACGGTTTAGCAAACCGCCGCCTTCAGCCACTCGGCCACAGCTCCAGCGCAAACATTTCAATGACTTAGCTAGGTCCGGAGGTGAACAAAAGTGGACTGTTGCCACCCTGGCTGTCACGAAACGCTCAAGGCGGCGTTGATCGCGGCGGCCGCCTTGCTGTCGTCGCTTGTAAACATATGGGCGTAAATCGCAAGAGTTACACTGGGCTTCGCATGTCCCAAACGCTTTGAAATCGTGACGATATCCACGCTGGCGTTGATCAATTGGCTGGCGTGGGTATGTCGGAGGCCATGGAAGGTGATTTCCCGATCAGAGTAAGTCTTGGCGGACAGTGCATGGCGAAGGCGACACTGATGCCGAGCAGGATGACTGAGGCGATCTTGATGGCGTGTATTCGACACTCTTCCGGCTTCATCATCCCAGCCGCGAACGATTTGAGCGGGAAGGCCGGCCGGGGGCAAGGCGGAGGTGCGGCAATGCACCTGATCCGCCTCTACGCGGCCGCTTGTGTTTCAGGGCCAGCATCTGCCTGGCGCTGCTCGGCAAGCGGCTGTACGGCGTCTGAAACGAAAAACGGCCCCAGATGAACTCATTCTGGGGCCGCGAACCGCCAACTCGGGGTTTTACTTCGCGGCGGAGGGGGGCTGCCTCGCCGGAAGCTGATGTATGACTCATGGCACTCGTATCTGTTCCAAGGGAGCCGCCGGTTCACGCGGGCGGGTTTTGCTTGTGAAAAGAGGCCGCCAGCTGAAGGCGGCCTCATCTCGTTATGGCTTCTAGCTTTAGATGATGCCGCACGGAGTTGGGAATCCGTTGCCATTAACAAAGCCGTTTGGGATCTGACGATAATCGTGCCAGAAACTCTCCATTTAAAGCAATTTGGTAGCCAGGAAACCATCCGCCTGACACGGGCATCGAGTTCGTCGATTGTATCGGGACACAACAACGGGAGAGGCCAAAACCATGTTGATTAGAAGTTTAGGCTGGTTGTTGGTTTTTGCTTGTTTGCCCGCAGTCGGCGGCTGCCTATCGACGCAGAACCAGAATTCTTCTCGCCTCAATTTTGAGCAGCAGGCGTTACATGATTTGCTTGTCGCGCAAGGAATGCAGGCGTCAAAGGCAAAGTTGATAGCGGCTGTTCCAGCAGCTCGCCAAATATACTTCGATGATAAGAAGTGCCTCGGGTATGGCGCCAAACCGGGCTCAGATGCCTATGTGGCGTGTCGCGCTCAATTGGAGACCGGGCGCGACCATGCACTGGCGGCAGCGCCGGCGCGCAAGCTGAATTGAAAAACCCCGGTCCGGCCCGAGGCTCTAGCAGGCCGTTGAAAAAGGCGCTCGTCGCCGACCGGCGGCCGTGATTCATTGGCTCCGACGAGATTCGGAGGTGGTGGGTGCGCGGCGGCGACAATAGAACGGGCGAGCTGTTCAGCTACGTTGACCTGGAGGCGCGGGTCCGACGAGATCATCCGGTGCGAGCGATCCGGACGATTGTGAACGAGGCGCTGTCGGCGCTGGGGCTCGAATTTGCCAGGCTCTATTCGCCGATTGGGCGGCCGTCGATCCCGCCGGAGATGCTGCTGCGGGCGATGCTGTTACAGGCGTTTTATTCGATCCGCTCGGAGCGGCTTCTCATGGAACGGCTGGAATACGATCTGCTGTTCCGCTGGTTCGTCGGGATCGGCGTCGACGACGCAGCTTGGGACCATTCGGTGTTCTCGAAGAACCGCGACCGGCTGCTGGAAGGCGACATCGCGGCCAAGTTCCTCGCGGCGGTGCTGGCGCAGCCCAAGGTGAAGAAGCTTCTGTCGAACGATCACTTCTCGGTCGATGGAACGCTGATCGAAGCCTGGGCCTCGATGAAGAGCGTCAAGCCGAAGGACGGCGCTGCCGAGCCGCCGGCGCAAGGCGGCGGTCGCAATGCCGAAGCGGACTTCCATGGCCAGAAACGCTCGAACGACACCCATGCTTCGACCACCGATCCCGATGCCAGGCTCTACCGCAAGGGTAAAGGCAAGGAGACGAAGCTGTGCTTCATCGGGCATGGGCTGATGGAGAACCGCCACGGCCTGCTGGTCGATGCCTGCCTGACGCTGGCTGGCGGGCATGCCGAACGGGTGGCTGCGCTGCACATGATTGAGCCTCGTGCCGACCGACCGACAGCGATCACACTTGGCGCCGACAAAGCCTATGATGCAGAAGACTTCGTCAACGAGCTGCGCTCGATGAACGCGACGCCGCATGTTGCGCAGAACACCAGCGGCCGCAGCTCTGCGATTAACGGGCGAACGACCCGGCACGGCGGCTATGCCGTCAGCCAGCGCATCCGCAAGCGCATCGAGGAGGCATTCGGCTGGATCAAGACGATCGCAGGGCAAGAGAAGACTAGCTTCCGCGGCCGTGATCGCGTCGCATGGGCATTTACCTTCGCTGCCGCCGCCTACAATCTGGTGCGGCTGCCCAAGCTGATTGCGGAGGCTGGCTGATGGCCAAGGACTCCGCCTGCGATCGCGGATGGATTATGATCGGCACTGCGGGCAAGATCGTCGGCCACTTCTACCGATTCAGGCTTCGTTCGCGAACGCGGCGAGCTATCGCCAAATTTTGGTGACGGCCGAGCCGGTCAGGCGGCGGCGGTTATGGGCTGACGGTCGGTCGGTTTGGCGATGACCTCGATCCCGTTGTTGAATGTCACACCGAGAACGAGTTTTGGCAACTGGTTGTGGCCATCGAGACGACGCCAGCTTTTCTGCGCGGCCTCGAGCAGCTTGAAGACCATCGCGAGCGCCGTCCTGTTGGACAGGCATCCCTTCGATCGGATCGTGCGGTGGCGCACGGTAGCGAAGGTGCTTTCAATGGGATTGGTCGTCCGTAGATGTTTCCAGTGCTCGGCCGGGAAGTCGTAGAAAGCCAGCAGTGCGTCTCGATCCTTGCTCAGGCAGTCGGCCGCCTTCTCGTATTTAGGCGTGTAGCTCTCGATGAAGGCGTCGAACGCCAGCTCGGCGACGGCCTTGGTTTCGGCCATCCAGATTTCCTGCAACGCGCGTTTGGCCTTCGGCTGCTGGCTCTTCGGCAACTTGGTGAGTACGTTGGCGGTCTTGTGCACCCAGCAGCGCTGCTCGCGCGTTTTCGGCCAGACCTCACCGGCGGCCTTCCAGAACCCGAGCGCGCCATCGGCGATGGTAAGCTGCGGCGGCACGTCGAGCCCGCGCCGCTTCAGGTCGAGTAGCAGATCGCGCCAGTCCTGCGCGCTCTCGCGGGCGCCATCGGTGAAGCCGACCAGTTCCTTGCGGCCTTCCGGCGTCGCGCCGATCAGCACCAGAATGCACTGCTTTTCGTCTTCGAGGCGGGCCTGGAGATGGATGCCATCGGCCCAGATGTAGACGTAACGTTTCGCCGACAGATCGCGCCTCTGCCACACGGTGTGTTCGTCAAGCCAACCATCCTTCAAGCGGCCGATGGCGGATGCCGACAACCCGGCAGCGTCCTTGCCGAGCAGCGCCGCCAGCGCCTCGGAGAAGTCGCCGGTCGAGATACCCTTCAGGTAAAGGATCGGCAGCAGCGTCTCGATCGATTTCGAGCGGCGCATGTAGGGCGGCAGGATCGACGGCGAGAATCGGATGCGGTCGGGGTCGGTAGGGTTCGCCTCCCGATCGCGCACACGCGGCTGGCGGACAGCGACCGCGCCGACACCGGTCATCACCTCGCGTTCCGGCAGGTGACCGTGACGCACGACCCGCTGGTGGCCGTCTGCGGTCTTCAAATCGGCATGCTTGCCGAGAAAGTCCGCGACCTCGGCCTCAACCGCCTGGGCCAACAGAGTACGTGCCCCAGTACGTAGGATTTCCGTGAGTTGATCGTCGACGTTCGTTGGCTGAATCAGCTGGATGATGTTATCTTTGGACACGGCATATCGCTCCTTTGGTGGAGAAGTGGAGGCGTCAAGCACCCCCACGATATGCCGCCTTTCCGATTCCCGTCGTCACCAACTTTCAGCGATAGCTCAACGCGGCTCAGTTCTTCAACAGCCTGCTAGCGTGCCGGGACGGCGGCCGATTGGTGTTGAAGTCATCAAACCAATCCCGACGCTTTGGCGTAAAAAAGCGCCGAGAATCGCACATAGACCAAGACCCCTCAGTTGGCAGCCTCTTTTTATTGATCGCGACCGAATGAGCGCAAAACCTCGCTTCGATGCAGCAAGGCAACCAACTCCCTGAGTAAAAAATGGGGACAAGCGATGGCGGAATTTTCATGGCCGGCAATCCTGCTCGTCGTGATAATCGCCGTGGTGTGCCTTTACTTCGGCAGAAGATCAGACGATCTCTGAAACGGCGGTTCTCGGGTTTGTGATGTGTCCAGAGGATGGTTTGGTACCGTGAGGTGCCTAGCTCTAGTACTGTAGTGCAGTGCCGCTGAATCACCTTGTTCGCAAGGCGATACGGAGATCGACGGAGAGGAAACAAGATCATGCGCAATGCTATGCTAGCCATACTTGCCTTGTTTGCTGCGGGGACGGCCATGATCGCCGGCTCCGCCCCCGCAGCTGCCGATGATTACCCCTGGTGCGTCGTGGGCGGACAGCTCGGCCCCGGCGATTGCAACTATCAGACCCTGGCACAGTGCCAGGCGTCGGCATCAGGGCGGTGGAACGTGTACTGCACTGAAAACATCCGGTTCCTGTTCGCGCGGCAGCGGGCCGCACAGGAGCAGGCCGTGCAACAGCCGCGTCGCAGGCAGCAACGGGAATACTGAAACCGGGTCCGCAAGCCTTCGGTGTGCGCCGTCGTTTCAGCGGCCGCGAGAGCCTTTCCCGCCGGACATCGGCGCCGCGGCGGTCTCTCACTGCTCAATTGAGGGCGCACCCGGGTGTGTCCATCAGCCGTCCCGATCCGTGCCCATTGGGGCTTGCCCGAATAGTGGCCGGACATGAGCGCCGCGGCGCCCGCACGCCTTGCAAACGAAACGATCCTCGATGTCAGACAACCGCATATCCATCCGGCCAGCCGCGGGCGAGGGCGGTTGTCGAGTGGCTACAGCGATGGTCGGCGCAGTGAATCTCGATACTGCGCGCGCCGGACTGGCGCATCTCTCCGAAGGTGAACTTTTGCTGGCGCTGCATGGCGCTGAAATCATGGCAAGATTGACCACCAAATTCAAAGGCCACTCCACCCGCGTCTTGTAATGGCCCGGCGCAATCGATCGTGACCGAATGAGCGCAAAACTCGCTTCGATGCAGCAAGGCAACCAACTCCCTGAGTAAAAAATGGGGATAAGCGATGGCGGAATTTTCATGGCCCGCAATCCTGCTCGTCTTGATAATCGCCGTGGTGTGCATTTACTTCGGCAGAAGATCAGACGATCTCTGAAACGGTACCCCGCCGGTCATCTGCGGCCCGCTAACGGCTGTTGATGCAAGTCGCGGCCTGGGTGTTGCAAAGCATTCCCAGGGTCGCGGCGCTTAGATTGCGCAGCGTTGCAACGGGGGACGTCAAGGCCAGCCGGTGGTGGCTTCCCGTGGTTCAGTTGTCGGTCATCGGCACGACATCCCATCTTCCATGCTGCCCCAAAAGCCGCATGTGGGACTGTGGGCGCGAAGCCCGCCCTGAAGGGATAATATAACCGCCAGAACGGCGGCAGCGACGAGGATCGTGTGTCGTGTTCGCATTGCCGCTGCATGCATTCAGAATCGGGCGCTTTCGCGGTCGCCTATTCGCCTGCCAATTGCCACCGGGATTGCCACCGAACTGCTTAGTATTGGCCGATATCAGTCGGCACAAGGAGGTTCGGCGATTATCGAAAACATCAATAAAATCGCACGTTGTCGTATCATGCGCGACTGGGCGGTACGTCTCACAGCCCTTCAGCAAACCGCCGCCTTCAGCCACTCGGCCACAGCTCCGTGAGGGCGGATATGCCCGACGCGGGGGCGGGAGCGGCAGATTCGGGTAACGCCGCGGCCATTTAGCGGCGTCGCTGCCCGAGGCCCGGGAAGCTGCGCACGATCGATACCGCACCGGGCGTTCCTCGGCACTAATAATGGCGGTCACGATGGCGGACGAGCACGCGACAGATCGCGAGCCTTTGCTAACGTCACGATCGAGCCGCGAAGGGCCGATTATGACCGCGCGCGCCATCGCGCCGGCAACCATCGTCATTTCTATGGTTAGTGAATGATTGTTTGAGGTGGATTTGGTGTTTTTGGTCGCTCGATTCGACGCGATCGGGTGCCTGGAGGGGGATAACCGGCGATCGGGTCCACGTGGCGACAATTCACGCGCCAAATGGAACTATTCAAAAAAATCGATATAAATCAATATCTTGTGGAGAAATTTCGATCACGGTTGCGTGTTATTTGTGCAACACCCTTCGGAAAAGGCGCGGGGTAGGGTGCTTCGAAGCGGTTCCTTTGTTGCGTGTGCAGAAGTCCTCAGTAATTGTGATGTTGCGACGGAGGGGGGCATCCCGAGGTCGTCCCGTTAGGTGGTTCGCTTAAGTCCCACCACGCTACGAGGAGCCGTTGATTTCCTTGGTAGTTCAGCGGCGCTTTTTATCAGCTTTGTACGACCTTTCGTACAGAGCAACAACTTGGAGGTTAACATGAAGATGGTTAAGAGCCTTATCCTCGGCTCAGCGGCGGGTCTGATCGCCATGAGTGGAGCACAGGCTGCCGATCTTCCCGTCAAGGCCAAAGCGGTCGAGTACGTGAGGATCTGCTCCCTGTACGGTGCTGGTTTCTACTATATGCCGGGCACTGACACCTGCATCAAGTTCGGCGGTTATCTGCGCGCCGACACGGTGTTGGGTTCGAACAACGACTACGGCTTCGCCGGCGGCGCAACTGGCGCTAGCAACCGTCTGAGCAACTACTATCACCACCCGCGCTCGTACGGACTTCACGATCGATACCCGCACCGCGACTGAATACGGTGTCTTGCGGACCTACTCCGACTTGATCTTCAGCTGGCAAGATGGCGGCTACACCGCGTTGGGTAACGGTGGCACGGGTTACGACGCCGTTGGTGCCAACGTTGGTAGCTATTCACTCGGCATGTACCACGCGTTCATCCAGTTCGCTGGCTTCACGTTCGGTCGTACGGTCTTCGGCCTTCGACGCACCGTGGCAGAGCTATCCGGCTGGCGGTCCCGATACCATACCGGGCGGTTCCAACCACGTCACCGGCGTGAACCAGATCACCTACACCGCCCAGTTCGGCAATGGTGTGTCCGGTTCGATCTCGTTGCAGGATGCGAACCAGCAGACCTATTCGAACCTGTACAACCTCGGGACCCTCCCGGGGTTTGCACCCCCCGTTGCTGCCTTCTTGCCGGTGGTTACCGGCGGCTACGGCGCCAACGACTTTGGCGGCACTCGCGCTCCAGACATCGTCGGCAACGTCACTGTCGACCAAGCTTGGGGTTTCTTCAAGTTCTCGGCCGCTGCTCATGACAACCACGCTGCGTACTACGGTGCCACCGAGATGACCGGTCATCCGGACGACAAGTGGGGCTGGGCAGTCCAGGCCGCCTTGTCGATCAAGAACATCCCGACCGGACCTGGCGACGTCATCAACATCCAGGCCGTCTATACGGATGGTGCGAGCAAGTACAACTTCCAGAACTTGTTCCCGCAGGCCTTTGCGATCTACGGCGGCACCGCGTTGCCTGGCGCCTACCAGAGCATCGGGCTTGGCGTCGTTGCTGACGGTGCGTTCGGTCCCGGTACGAGCATCGAAACTGTCAAGACCTGGGGCTTCCGTGGTGGCTTCACCCACAACTGGGACCCCAACTGGGCGACCGGCCATCTACGGTGGCTATGCTCAGCTGAAGTACGGCAACAATACCAAGGACACGCTGTGCGGTGTTGCACGCAACGGTGTCGGCGGAACGCTTGGCGTTCCCGTGGCGGCTGGCGGACCCGGCTTCGTCGGGACCCTCGGGCTCCCCGGCACTTGCAGCCCCGACTTCAACCTCGGTGTGATCGGCGGCAACATCGTCTGGACGCCGGTCAAGGGCTTTGCCTTCACGGTGGACGTGAACGTGACCTTCCTCGACCAGAAGTATGACGGTACGTTCGCAGCCGGAAACGCGGCCGTCGCCAAGCCGGGCGGCGACTCTACCAAGCAAAGGATCAGACTATGGTCAACATGCTCCTCCGCGCTCAGCGCAACTTCTAAGATCAGTTCATCTGATCTGACAGAGCCCCCGGCGGGAAACTGCCGGGGGTTTTGCTTTGCCTAAGGGAGTAACATCCGCGCGAACGAATTGGTGCCATTCGGTACCGTCTCGATTGGGTATAGCCCAGTGAGACGTCGTCGTGAGACACGTTCATCGTCTCAATAGAGTTGACTTTAGATTTATGAGACATCATAGGTCACAGGGTCTAGAGCCAAATGAGACTACGGGGAAATGACCGTAGAGATACACGCGATGAAGCGCCTCCAGGGCCGTAGGCCCTCGATGTCCTCACCGGCATGTCCGCTCCCATGTTCGAGGTCGCGCCGTTGACGGACACCATCAACGATGCGGATGAGCGGGCCCGGCTGCATGAGGGGCCACGGGTGACACTGGCGCCGCTTCATCCATGAGCAGAGCGCGACGTGATGTGACGCGCTCATTGAGGTTCCATCTCGATGCGCTGGCGTTCCCGCTCGCGGTTCTGTAGATCGAGCTAAACCCTGGAAATCCAAGAGCCAACTTGTGCCCAACACCGCCGAAGCAATCACCGAACTCGACATTCGTGAAGAGGACGTCGAGAGAACCGTATCCCCCGAGTTAGCCGACGAACTACGTTATGCGCCGCTCGCCAACCTGAAGGGCCATGCCGTCAGCGAGCAGGCAATCGCCCTCGTTCAGCATCTGGCGCACAAGTATCCACGTGGAGCCCAGGGGGTCACCAGAACCACGCGAGCGAACAAACCGCGCAAGCTGGAGCCGAACTACCAGCGCGCCGTCGCGGCCTTCCTTGCGGAGTTATTGGCAGCACGCGCCGAGGAGGGGGCACCAGGATGGCTCCGGCTGTCCTTGAACAAGGAGAACTATAGCCGCAAGTCGGGTGCGCTCGTCAGCTATCGCATATTTGACCACGTGCGCCAGGCTTGGACAGTCGCCGGACTGATTGAGGAGAGGAAGGGCTATCTCGGTCGTTTCAAGTTCGGCAATCCTGGCCCCATGCAAGGGCGGATGTCCCGCTTCCGCGCCACGCAATCTTTACTGGCGATCTGCAGCCGTCACCACGTCACACCCGAAAGAGTAACCGAGCACTTCCACATCGAGTTCGAGATGCCCCGCGAACTCCTGCAACTTACGAGCCCGGTCGTGCCGACTCAAGACACGCCCACAGCATGTCGCCTGCGCGAAGAGGGCGGAGTTGAACGCGTTCTCGCGCACCACACACTAACGTGAGCTGCACCCGGTTCCGAAGACACCAAGTTAGGTGTTTTATGGAACAGGAGGTGCGTCATGGAGAGAAGGCAGTTTACGCGAGAGTTCAAGCTTGAGGCTGTCCGGCTGATCAAGCAGCGCAGTGTTTCGTATGCGCAGGCGTCAAAAGACCTTGGAGTTCATCCGACGCAATTGCGCAATTGGGTGAAGCAGCTTGCGGATGATCCGCAGCATGCGTTTCCCGGCCACGGCCAGATGAAGCCGGAGCAATTGGAGATCGCGCAGCTCAAGCGCGAGGTTGCCAGACTGAAGGCCGAA
>CAVUNH010000030.1:0-91605 GCA_963742665.1 uncultured Alphaproteobacteria bacterium | reverse complement strand
ATCATCGGCTGCACGACGCGGCCTCCGTTCGGCGGCTATCCGCCGGGAACGGTGACCTGGAATCCCTGGATCGGCCAGCCCTATCCGCAGCCGACGTTCTGACACCGGGAGCCAGCGGCAGTGCAGGGAGGCCATTTGGTCTCGCTGCCTGCCGGCGCGTTAATCCGGCAAGAGCCGAAATCCGCGATATCCGTCACGGCAACACCGTCGACGGTGCGGCCAAGTGGCCCTTGTCGACAATGATCCAATCGATCGAAAGGGAGCCGTCACCATGAGCACCATCATCGTCAGCCCCAAATCATGCGAACGCGATCGTCAGAAGGAACTGACCGAAGCCGAACTCGCCAACGTCAGCGGCGGCGCAGTCGGCGCCGCGGGAAAAGTCTACGTTCAATCCGTTTACGATTACCAAGCACGTCGACAAAGCGTCGCCCGTACTGTTCCTTTAAACGGAGCTTCGGCGGGACGGTTGCGCGTTTGCGCAACCCGTCATCACCGTTCGTGCTCCGGGCTAAAGGAATTCGCGCCAGCGCGCGAGCTCGGCGATGTGCTCGGCGGACAGCGGCTCGGGCACCAACGGCGGCTGCGGCGCTGTCTGGATCTCATACAAATGCCGCGTCGACGCCGGCTTGGCCATGAACAGCCGGATGCACTCATCGAGGGTGCCATCGAGCACCAGATAGGAATCCCGGTCGATCCGGCGGGCGTTGTTGAGCGAAGGCCATTTGCGAACAGTGGCAGGAACGTCAAACCTTACCGAAAACTCAGTGCCATCCATTCGTCGTCTTAGCCTCACTCGATCAAGCAAGCGGTCCCGGCCTCCCCGATGGAGGCTCGCCGTGGCCGCACGCTGATTGCGCGCTCCCCAACACTCAAATCACAATCCGGCGCGTTGCCTTGATAAAATCTGGCGAAACAACGCCAGTCGACATCAAGGCGTGCGCAGACAGGGCGCATTCCGCCCTTTCACCAGGCGTGCGCCGGCGTCTATTTCTTGAAGAAGCCGACGACGATCAGCAGGATCACCGCGCCGATGACAGCGTTGACGATCGCTGCCAAGTAGCCTCCGACCAGGACGAACCCGATCATTGGCAGCAGCCAGCCGGCGATGATGGCGCCGACGATGCCGACCACGATATTGCCGACCAGCCCGAGGCCATAGCCCTTGACGATCTGCCCGGCGAGCCAGCCCGCGATCGCCCCGATGATGAGCCAAATGATGAGTGATTCAATCATGACCATCCTCCTCATTGTGAGACGCCGCAATACCCCGCGGTCGCCACCATTGGAGCCCGAACGCCGGCATTTTACCTGCGCCCGGTTCGCCCGCTGATCGATCTTAGGTAGTATTACGATCCGCTCTCGTTGGGTTGTCAACCTGTAACCGGTGCAGGTCTAGTCGGTCGCAGCTCGGCAGACAGCGGTATTTCGGTTTCTGTCGCAACAAATCCGGCCATGTGTTTCGACGTCGCTTGATCATCGCCCGCATCCGCGCACGAGCTTGCGTCGACAGGCAAAATCAAACGTTTCTCAAGGAAAAAACAAGGCGGCCGTGGGCTGATGGCGATCACGCGCCGCATCCGTTCGGCTATGACCTGCTGATTGCAGGAGCTGAACGATTTGCGAACCAGCCAAGGGAGATATTGAAAATGGCCAAGGTAGACCTCTTCCAATCGACCAAAACCGGAGCCTTTCTTTTTTACAATCTGGACGCCAGCGTGGGGAAGGGCGGCGCCAATCGTAGGGATGACGTGCTGCTGGTGCAGTACCTGCTAAAGACCAGCTCCAATATTCCGGGCAAATTTAGAGCCACGGTTGGAGGTGCGGCCCCGGTCGCCGGCATTTGGGGAGAGTTCGATGAGATACTCCTGGACATGGTGCAGAAGGAGTGGAGCAGGCGAGGTACCGCTACCTGGCAGGACCGGCTGGTCGACCCGGTTCCCCAGCACATGAGCCAGACCCCGGTCCATCATGCGCAGTATAAGATCCTGACGCTGAACACGATCTATTCATCGGTGCGGCCGGCCGACTTTCCCAAGATGGCCGAGGCCAGCGACTGTCCGCTGGATTTGAAGCCGAAAATCAAAGCGCCCGCCTGGCTCGGTACCTGAAACGATCTGACGAGGAGAGGCGCCCATCGTGCGGGAGAGCGATCGGCTGACGGCGCTCTCATGCTGAATCCTTGCGCTACTTGGGCGCTCCCATTCCGAATGTCAGTTGGTTGCCATCGAGGTCAACCACGTCAAAGTCGCGCATGCCGTAGTCGTAGTTCTGCGGCGGCTTGAGCACCTTTGCCCCGCGTGCAGCCAGTTCGGCGTAGACACCGTCGACATCGCTAACGAATACGCAGATGCCGCCGTTGCCCGGCAGCCGACGGGTCCGGTGCGCGGCGAGCAGGTGCAGCGCAACCTCGTCACGGCACAGGCACGCATAAGAGATCGGGTTGCCATATTGAAAAGTGACCGCTGAAGCCAAGCGCGTCGCGGTAATGCCCGATACTCACCGTGACGTCGCTGACGACGAATACGGTCGCGGCGCCCACCATCTCCGGATGTTCTTTGGTCATCCGATGCTCTCCCAAACGGCTGTTGTTCAGCAACGGCATGCTACCCGGTCACAAGACGCCTTGTGCGGGGTGCAGCACTTCCGCCCTGGCGGGCTACAGGCTAACCTTGTTTCGAACCGCATCAAGGGAGTTCGCAATGGTCATGGGCAGGGAGATCGTGTCGGCGGCGCTGACCGCATTGGTGCTGCTGGCAGGTCTTGGCGGCAAGGCCGATGCCGCGCAATGCGGAAGTTCCGCGGGCGGCTTTGAGAGCTGGAAGCAGGAGTTCGCCGCGGAGGCGAAGGGGAAAGGTGTCGGGGCCAACGCCGCCGCTGCGCTGATGCAGACGAACTACGCCAGCGCCACCATCGCCGCCGATCGCAGCCAGCGGAGTTTCAGTCTCTCGCTGGATCAGTTTCTCGCCAAACGCGGCGCCACCACCATCGTCGCCCGCGGTCGTTCGCTCAAGCAATCGCAAGGCGCGCTGTTTGCGTCGATCCAGCAGCGCTACGGCGTGCCGCCCGGGCCGCTGCTCGCGATCTGGGGCATGGAGACCGGTTTCGGCAGCCAGCGCGGCAACCAGAACATGCTGTCGTCGATCGCAACGCTGGCCTACGACTGCCGCCGCCAGGAATTCTTCACCGAACAGCTTTACGCGGCGCTCAAGCTGATCGATCGCGGCGTGCTTTCGGGCGCCACGCGCGGCTCCATGCACGGCGAGGTCGGCCAAACCCAGTTCATGCCGAAGAACATCCTGGCCTATGGCACCGGCAATCTCGAGGTCGCCGCCAATGCGCTCAACTCGACGGCGAATTTTTTGCGCGCCCATGGCTGGCGCGCCGGCGCAGGCTACCAGCCGGGCGAGGCCAATTTCGCCGCGATCCAGGCCTGGAACGCCGCCGGCGTTTATCAGAAAGCCATCGCGCTGATGGGCCGCCAGATCGATGGCGGCGAATGAGCGGCGGAGCGGTAGTGCTCGGGGCGGGTGTGCTGCGCGGCCTTCGGCAGCACAGAGATCTGATTTTCAACGATAGAGCCGAGCGGGCATCATGGGTCTGGAAATCTTTACGTTGCGCGAGCGCCCCGATCTTCGGCCGCTGATCTTCGCGTCCGAACTGGATTCGGTCTGGCCGGAATTCATGCGACATGACCCGGTGGCGCAGCTCTATTTTGCGCCATCGATACTCGATCACTATCTCGACTATGCGTTTGCCGGCGTCGCCGGCGGCAAGGTCGTCGCCCGGGCGTTCAGCGTGCCGTTCGCCTTCCACATCGACGGCCGCGCCGAACTGCCCGACGGCGGCTGGGACGAAGTGATCCGTTGGGCTCACGACGACCGGATGACGGGGCGCGCGCCGAATGCCCTGAGTGCGCTCGAGATCAGTCTGCTTCCCGAGGCGCGCGGCGGCGGCAATTCGCGCGCGCTGCTGGATGCCATGAAAGCCTGCGCCAAAGCCAGGGGGTTTGCCGAAATGTTCGCGCCGGTGCGGCCGAACCAGAAGCATCTTCATCCCTTCATGCCGATGCGCGAGTACGTCGACACGGTGGGCGCCGACGGCTTGCCGGCCGACTCCTGGCTGCGAACCCACTTTCGCGCCGGGGCAAGACTTGTGAAGGTTGCGCCTTATTCCATGACGATCGTCGGCAGCATCGCGGACTGGTCGCGCTGGACCGGCATGTCGTTCGATCGATCGGGCGAGGTCCCGATCGCGGGCGCGCTGGTGCCGGTCACGGTTTCACTCGAACATGATTACGCGGTCTACGTCGAACCCAACGTATGGGTTCGGTACGCGTTGTGATAACGCCGAATACGTAGGATAGCTTCGCACGCGCTACGGCTTGTGATAACCTGATCGTGCTTCCCAGGCCCGAAGGAGAAGGCGCAAATGCTGAGGACTGCCCTGTGTGACGTTCTTGGCATCGACGTGCCGATCATCCTGGCGGCGATGGGCGGTACGGCCTCATCCGCGGAATTTGCCGCCGCGGCGTCGAATGAGGGCGCGTTGGGCAGTATTGGATCGCTGTTTCGAACCAATGCCGCCATCAAGCGCGACATCGACGTGGTGAAGGAACTGACCAACCGGAATTTTGCGGTGAACCACATCCCGCCAACGTTGGACGCGGATGCATTCCGCCACACGCTCGCGGCGCGGCCCGCCGTCATATCGTTCGCGCTCGGGGATCCCGGCGATCTGGTGCGGCAGGCCCACGACGTCGGCTCGAAGGTGATGATCCAGGTCACGACGGTCGCGCAAGCGATCGAAGCGGCGGAGCGTGGCGCTGACGTCATTATCGCGCAGGGCGGCGAGGCGGGCGGCTATGGCGGCGTCGTCAGCACGATGGCGCTGGTCCCGCAGGTCGTCGATGCCGTTTCGCCGTGCCGGTGGTCGCGGCCGGCGGGATCTTCGACGGACGCGGCATTGCGGCGGCGTTGATGCTGGGCGCGGTCGGCGTCAACATCGGGACGCGCTTCCTCGCGTCGAGGGAGGCGCCGATCGAGGACGCATGGAAGGCGGCCATCGCGTCAGCCCAGTCGGAAGACGCGGTGAAGGCCGACGTCCTCAACGATATTCAACCGCTGCCGGGCACGGGCGGGTACGGCACGGTGTTGCGCTCGCTGCGTACGCCTTTCCTGAACGAGTGGGGCACCAAGCGCGAGGAGGCGCGCCGGGAGGGCGACGCGCCTCTGGGCAGAGATTCAGGCGAGGGCCCGGGTCGGCCGGCGCCACGAAACGCTTCTGACGGCCGGACAGACCGCAGGCGGCATCAAGGAAATTCTGTCGGTGGCCGAGATCATACGGCAGCTGACCGCAGAGGCTGAAGCGCATTGTCACGCGCGCCGGGGTTGGTTTCGCGGTGACGTTGTCGGCTGCAGTGGTCTTGATAACTAATCGAAGGCGACCCCAATCCGGAATTCCTTCCGCCAAACGACGTGGCACTTCAGCTTCAGCCTGTCCTCCGGAACTATTAACGTGAAGTTTGCGGGTATCCGGACAATGTTGGATATCTCGATCGCCGCCCCGGTAGCAGAGAGGTCGCGGATGATGCAGTCGATCTTGTCGCCGCCGTGATCAATCTTCGCAGGTTTGGCGACACGGTAGCGGGGTGCAATTCGAGTTTCGACCATACCGGGCTCTCCGCCGAGCCACCATCGGACTTGCCGCTGATGGGGCGGCTTCGCATCCGAGTACTCGGAAATTCTTTTCAGTCCAAGCATCGCTAGCGTCCCATGACGATATCAACGCACCGTCTTTCAAATGCTCATGGCGGCGAAGTCGCAACGCCTGTGGTTAGCGACTTCCCAATCGGGAGCTTAACGTTCAAGCCTTGCGGGTTTCTTAAGGGAAGCAAATGCCCGATTTGACGGCCAAATCCCGCCAATTATTAAGCAAACATTACCGAATGTAGCATAGGGAAGAGACTGCATTCTCGCGCATCGGTCGCGGCCTCATTGAGGAGCCCTGTTTTGCAGCCAGTCCCGAACATTCTCGGCCGGCATTATTTTGCGATTTTCATCCTCGCCTCGGCCACGCTGTCCTACCAGATCCTGATCACGCGCTTCTTCAGCGTCATGCTGTATTACCATTTTGCGTTCGCCGCGATTTCGCTGGCGATGCTCGGGCTGACCCGCGGCGCGATGGAAGTCTACAACAACCCGGCGCGCTATGCCCCCGAACACGTGGGGCCGGAATTCGCGCGCCACGCGTCCTGGTTTGCCTTGTCAGGCGTCGGCGCCATGATCTGCTTCCTGTGCGCGCCGGTGCTGGTGCCCGCCGAGTCCGTATGGATGGCGCTGGTGGTCTCGCACCATCGCCTTCGTCGTCCCGCTCACCGAAAGCGGCGTCTGCATCACGCTGCTGCTGACGCGCCTGCCCTATGGCGGCGGCTGGCTTTATGCGTGCGACCTTGCTGGCGCGGCGCTCGGGTGTCTCGGCATCATCTTCGTCCTGTTGGTGATCGATCCCGTCAGCGCCACGCTGGGCATCGGTGCGCTGGCGTCCGGTGCGGGCTGGATGGTGGTGCGGGGCGGTGGTGACATTCGCAGCCTGCGCCTCAGTGGCGCGGTCGCGCTGTCGCTGGGGGCAGCGGCCCTCGTGCATGCCGGGCTCGATGTATCCGGCAAGAGCCATCTCGGCGTGTTCTGGGCCAAGGGATCGCAGCAGACGGGAACGCTGTTCGAGCGCTGGAATACCTATTCGCGTGTGCGGGTGACCGCGCTCGGCGAGTTGGTTCCGTTCGGCTGGGGTTTTGCCCATGAGCCGGAGCACAAGATCGACCAGAACTATCTCGACATCGATGCGGATGCGGCGACCGTCATCACCCGTTACGACGGCGATCTCGGCAAGTTCGGCTATCTGAAGAACGACGTCATCAATGCCGCCTATCTGGTGCAGCCTCCGGGTGAAGTCGCCGTGGTCGGCGTCGGCGGCGGCCGCGACATTCTCTCCGCGCTATTGTTCGGCGCCAAGAAAATCCATGGCATCGAGATCAATCCTGCGATCTTCGAGGTGCTGACCGACAAATTTGCCGATTTCTCCGGCCATCTCGATCGCGCGCCCGGCGTATCGCTGGTCAATGCCGAGGCCCGCAGCTACATCAATCATTCCACCGACCGCTACGATCTGGTCCAGATCTCGCTGATCGACACCTGGGCTGCGACCGCCGCCGGCGGCCTGACGCTGACCGAGAACCGGCTCTACACGGTGGAGGCGTGGGGCGACTTTTATCGCGCGCTGAAGCCCGGCGGTTTGTTGTCGGTGTCACGCTGGTACGATCCTGACAGCCACCGCGGCGAATTCTATCGCCTGATCGCGATCGCCGCCGAGGCGCTGCAGCGGACCGGTGTGCCGGCTGCGGGACTGAAGGACCATGTGATCGCGCTCAACGTCGGCAACATCGTCACCGTCATCACGCGGCCCGATGCCTTCACCGCCGCCGAATGGCAGGGCGCCCGGATGCGGCTCGCGGCCCAGGGCTTCAAGATCATGCTGGGGCCGGATGTCGCCTTCGATGACGTTACCTCGACCTTGATGTCGGGCAAGGCGGATGCGGCTTACTTCGCCTCGCTGCCGGAAAACATCGTGGCGTCGACCGACGACAACCCGTTCTTCTTCTACACCGCGCGCTTCGGCCAGTTCGTCGGCATGGTATTTTCGGCGCACACCAACAACAACGCGGCGATCACCATGACCTTTGCGCTGATCGTGGTGGCGCTGGCGGCGTGCATGTATTACGTCGTCGGGCCCTTCATCCGCCTGGCGCGGACGACACCGTTGTCGACGCTGACGCCGCCGGTGGCCTACTTCTGCGCGATCGGCATCGGCTTCATGCTGATCGAGATATCGCAGATGCAGCGGCTGATGGTGTTCCTGGGCCATCCCGTCTATGGGCTCAGCGTCGTGCTGTTCACGATCCTGTTGTTCGGCGGGATCGGCAGCACCACGGTCGGCGCGCGCTTCCCCCGGCCGGGCTGTGATCACCGGCCGCATCGTCGCCTTGCTGGTGACACTCGCGCTCGCCGGGCTGCTGACGCCTGACCTGACGACCTGGGCGCGGTCGGAAACGACGGGCATGCGCATCGTGCTGTCGGTACTGCTGCTGGCGCCGCCGGCGTTCTGCATGGGCATGATGTTTCCGCTCGGGCTCAACATCTGGCGCCGCCATACTGAACTGCATCCGTTCTTCTGGAGCGCCAACGGCATCACCTCGATGCTCGCCTCTGTCATGGGCATGGCGCTGTCGATCGAGTTCGGCATCGCCCACACCTACGCGCTCGGCGTCGGCTTCTATGCCGTCTGCGCCGCGATGATCGTCATCGGCTACCGCGCGAGTTTTGGGGCGGTTTCGGTGACGCGGCCGATTAAGGAACCCGCGAGCGTTACCGACGCACCGTCGATCCAGCCGGCGCAGCCGTCGATCGTACCCGCACGCGCCAGGGAAGCGGCCGAATAAGACCCTGCCTTTTCAGTTGGCTGCTGCGTCATTGCTGCCGCTGGTCTGCTCCCGCGCACCTCGTTAGGCTGGCCACCGGTCAATGCGCCGGGAGAGCGGGACGATAACCCGCGGGAATCAAGCAGCGAGGGCTCGCCATGAAAATACGTCCTACCGGCGTCATACCGCCGATGACCACGCCGTTCCGCAAAGACGGCGAGATCGATTTCAAGCAGGTCGCGCCCCAGGTCGACTGGCTGATCGGCGCGGGCAGCCATGGCATGGCGGCCGGCGGATCGACCGGCGAGGGCCATACGCTCGATCACGAGGAATATCGCGATCTGATGGCGGCAACCGTGGAGGCGGCCAAAGGCCGCGCGCCTGTGATCGCCGGCATCATCGTCGATTCGACCCGCGATGCCATCCGGCGCGGCAGGCTGGTCCGCGACATGAACGTCGCCGCCCTTCAGGTCACTCCGGTGCACTATCTGTTCAAGCCGGATGATCAGGCGATGGTCGATCACTTCCGCCGCATGGCCGATGAAACCGGCATGCCCATCATCATCTACAATGTGGTGCCGTGGTCGTATCTATCGCCGGCGCTGCTGACCCGCATCATGAACGAGGTTCCGCTGGTGGTCGGCGTCAAGCAGAGCGCTGGCGATTTGAAGCTGTTCGCCGATCTCATGATGATGGCGCCCGACAAATTGATCTACAGCGCGGTCGATGCGCTGATGTATCCGTCCTACGCGCTCGGCGCGCATGGCTCGATCGCTGCGATCCTCTCGGCCGCGCCGCATGCCTCGGTGGCGCTCTGGGACGCCGTCAAGGCCGGCAATCATACAGGCGCGCTCGATCTGCACAAGAAACTGCTGACGGTGTGGAACGCGATCGTGTCCGACAATCTGCCGGCCTGCACGCGTTACGCGCAGTCGCTGCAGGGATTGCCGAAAACCTTTTCGCGCGCGCCGATGCCGGAAGCCTCAGGCGCGCAACAGGCCGCGATCAAGAAGGCGCTGGACGGATTGGGTACGTCCGGGCAGCGCGTCCAGGCGGCGGAGTAGGTCGGCGCGATTTTTCCGTGTCGCGAACTTCGCGTTGCCGTATCACGCCTTCGAGACACCAGCTTTACCGGCGAAGCGTAGCTGCTACACTTTGCGCAAGGCCGCGTGCGTTGCTCGTGAAGGCCAGGAACAAGCAGAGACAGGAGGGCCTCCATGAAGGATTTTGCCGGAAAAATCGCGGTCATCACCGGAGGCGGCACCGGCATGGGCCGCGAACTGGCGCGGCAGCTCATAGCCGAGGGCTGCAATGTCGCGATGTGCGATGTCTCCGCCGAGGCCATGGCCGAGACCAAGCGGCTATGCGAGGTGGAACGGTTGCCGCAGGGGTTGCGCATCACCACGCATATCGCTGACGTCGCGATCGAAGGACAGCTCATTCGTTTCCGTGACGAGCTGATCGAGCAGCAGGCGACCGACAAGATCCATCTTTTGTTCAACAATGCCGGAATCGGCGGCGGCGGCAGCCTTTTCACCAACTCGCGCGAGCAATGGGAACGCACCTTCAACATCTGCTGGGGCGGCGTCTATCTCGGCGTCCGCACCTTCCTGCCGCTATTGATGAAGGCCGATGAGGGCCACATCGTCAACACCTCCAGCGTCAACGGCTTCTGGGCGTCGGTCGGCCCAGGGGTTTCGCACACCGCTTATGCGTCGGCGAAGTTCGCGGTGAAGGGATTTTCCGAAGCGCTGATGACGGATCTCAGGCTCAATGCACCGCACATCAAATGTTCGGTCGTGATGCCCGGCCATATCGGCACCTCGATCGTATCCAACTCGCGCAAGATCCAGAGCGGCAGCGAGACCGAGCGCCTGACCGATATCGAGGTCCGGGTGGCCCGCGAGCGGCTGAAGGGGATGGGCACCGACACTGCGGCCATGTCGGATGAGGACATTCAGAAGATCGCGCTCGACCGTGCGCGATCGTTTCGCGACGAGGCGCCGACCACGGCAGCGGCGGCGGCAAAGATCATCCTTGACGGCGTCAAGGCCGATCGCTGGCGCATCCTGGTCGGCGACGACGCTCACAAGCTCGACGTGCGCGTGCGCAAGACACCGGAGGAGGCCTACACGCTCGACTTCTACCAGAGCTATCGGGAAGAGGTCGGCTGGAAGCTCGCCTAGAACAGAAAACGCGTCTCACAAGTCAAGCTCTGGCCATTCGCTGGCGCGAACCAGGCTTGTAGGCGAGACGGGTGTGTCCGGAGCAATAGGGCAATCCGGCGAGCGGCATGTTGCCGCAAAAGCAAAAATCCTCGGCTCCGGGCGTAGAGATCGGCCAGCGGCATCGTTCTTCGCTGAGTTCATAGAGCGAGCAGGGCTGCTCGCTTGCGACCGGTCCGTCGCAGACCGGTTGCCCGTTGGCGTAGACGGCTTGCAGGATCTGATACTGCTGGCGGGGGCTCGATTTGGCGGCGCGGGGCTTGGCGGTTGTCGCGCGCAGTTCGGTGTTGCCGGGGCCGCGCGTCAGGCCGAGGCGGGTGAGCTTTCCGATAACGGCATTGCGGCTGACGCCGATGTGGGCGGCAATTTCGCGGCAGGAGAGGCCTTCCTCGAAATGCCGCTTCAGGAGTTCGACGCGTGCGGTGGTCCAGGTCGGTATGTTCGTAAACATGCTGGCGGTTCCAAATGTTGTTGAACCGCCGCGCTTCCGTCAGCTTCCCGTCGGCGAATTCTCCTTCAACCAATCCAGCCTTCAGGAAGGCTTGCCGTTGTCGCGGATCGCAAGCAGCCCGTCCTTGATGGCGAGCCGGATGCCTTCCTCGATCAGGGTTTTCGCAACGCCGGGAACACTGGTGCCGTGGGTACCCTGTCTCACCAGTCTTTCGAGATAGGTGATGGTCGAGAGCGCCAACGTGACGGGAACGCGGTCGGTTTCGGCTTTTTCTGTAGCCATGCGGGAACGCTAACTTTTAATCGGTGTACTGAAAAGTATCTATTTAGACTTTATTAAGTTTCAGGGCCGGAAGTCAAACGGCTGATTGTCGCTGATCTAACCCACTATAAAGACGTCAAAAAATGTCTCCCACCCAGCCGGATATCCACAGGATGGCAGGCTGGCGGTCATGGAGGCGCTCGCGGGCGGCGCTCGGCCGTAACCGAGAGCAGGCGCCAGATTTGGTGGGAGCTGGTTGCGCAGGGAGCTTCGCGTGCGATCTACAGGGCGCGCGGTTCACCCATGAACGACCGCTTTCTCGATCATGCAATGAATTCCCTTCGATCCGTTGACGGTCTGCGTCACGCGCAGGTCGGCGGCGAGGCTGCAGAGTGTGTAGGCGTCCTCGCGCGACAAATTGCGCTTCTCGCCGAGCAGCACGATCATGTCGCGCAGCGCGCGCACCACGCACTGATCGAGGTCGGGGTCCATCGCCATCGTCATGTAGTGGGTCGACGTTTCCGCGCGCGGGTAATCAAGCCGCAGATCCTTGCGCAGCGTCAGCCGGAAGCGGCCCTGCAGCGCGGTCTCGATCGCGGTGACGCAGACTTCGCCGTCGCCCTGCACGCCGTGGCCGTCGCCGCAGGAAAACAGCGCGCCCGGCACGAACACCGGCAGATAGAGTTTGGCGCCTGCGCCCAATTCCTTGTTGTCGAGGTTGCCGCCCATCGCGCGCGGGATCAGCGAAGTGATGCGGCCCCAGGCTGGCGGCGGCGCCACGCCCATCACCCCGAAGAACGGTTTGAGCGGCAGGTCCAGCCCCCACGGCAGCCGGCCCACCATCCGCTCGCGGTCGAGCGGGATGTTCAGCATCCGCGTCTCGTGGAAATCGTCGGGCAGGGTGCCGGCCAGCGGCCGGATGAAATTGTAGCCCCAGTCCTGCCGGAGCTGGACGTCGAGAATGTCGACTTCGAGCACGTCACCGGGTACGGCGCCATCCACCGCAATCGGGCCGGTCAGGATATGGCCCGGCACCATCCGCTCATTCTGCGCATGGACTTCGGCAAGCTCGGGCGGGACATGAAACTTGCTGCGGTCCGGCACCACGTCGGGACCGCCGGAAATGGTGTCGATCGTGACTTCATCGCCGCTGGCGATGGTCATGACGGGCTTTAGTTTGGCTTCGAAAAAGCCCCAGTGGCAGGTTTTGGGACTGGAATGCAGGTGATGATGGGTCATGGGGGACTTTCTTGGGGCTTTGCATCATTCTCGAGTAATCCTTTTTGTGAAGGTAGATGGATACGCGGGTCAAGCCCGCGTATGACGGGCTCGAAAATCCAAGAGGCTCCCTTTTGTTCTTCATCCTCTCCAAGACGCTCGGCGCCCTGCTGCTGCCGACCAATCTCCTGATTGGCATCGGCGTGGTCGGCGCCATCCTGATGGTGACGCGCTTTGCCACGCTCGGCCGCAGGCTGGTGATTGCGTCGGTGTTGCTGCTCGTGGTGTGCGGGCTGTCGCCGCTCGGAACCCTGTTGCTCTATCCGCTGGAGCAGCGTTTTCCGCCGTGGGATGCCGCGCGCGGCGCGCCGGATGGCATCATCGTGCTCGGGGCCTCGATCGAGGCCGATCTTTCCGCCGCCCATGGCACCCCGGTGGTGCGCAGCTCGCCCGACCGCGTCATCGCGGCGGCGGCGCTGGCGCATCGCTATCCGAACGCACGCATTGTGTTCTCCGGCGGCAGCGCCAATCTGATTTCGAACGACGCCAGGGAAGCCGATTTCGCCGGGGCAATCTTCGAAAGTCTCGGTATCGACAAATCGCGCCTGATCATGGAGCGGCGTTCGCGCAACACGCTTGAGAATGCCGAATTCACCAAGGCACTGCTGGCGCCGAAGGCCGGCGAGCGCTGGCTGTTGGTGACGTCGGCCTTTCATATGCCGCGATCGGTCGGACTGTTCCGGAAAGCAGGTTTTGCGATCGAGCCTTATCCCGTCGACTGGCGGGTCGGCGGCCGCGGCGACCTCTTTGCCCTCAACAACATCGCGCTCGACGGGTTGGGGCGGACCGACACCGCGATGCGCGAATGGATGGGCCTGATTGCATACCGGGCCACCGGCAAAATCGACGAGTTGCTGCCGGGACCGGCGCCGAAGTAAGGGTCGCAACCGCTCGTCGGCCGGGTTACAATTTGTGGAAACGCGCGCACATGCGCCGATTTGGGAGTTTACGCCATGCAACAGCAAACGCCGCCGGAAGCGTTCGATTTGGCCGGCATGGTGGCCGACCTGAACAGCCTGCTGCGGCTCAAGACCACCGTGATCGGCATCAAGATGTTCGCAACCGTCGAGGAGATGACGGCGATCCCGAAAATCCGGCGCCCCAGCGCGGTTCACACCACCGACCAGATCGTCAGCATGGCCTCGCGGCTCGGCTGGACTGTCGGCATCACCGGCGAGGACCTGGTCGGCGCGCAATGCCGCGCCGTGATTGGCCTGGCGCCGCAGGACGAAAAGTTCCTCGAAGGCAAAAACTACGTCGGGGTCTGGCATGGCACGGCCGAAGATGCGCGCCTGCGCCAGGAGGCGCTCGATGTGGTGCCGTACGGCCAATACCAGGCGATGGCGGTGAGCCCGCTCACCAGCGGACGGCTCAATCCGCCCGATATCTGTCTGGTCTATGCGACGCCCGGCCAGATGATCATCCTGATCAACGGGCTGCAATATACCGGCTACAAGAAGTTCGAATGGGGCGTGGTCGGCGAGACCGCGTGCGCGGATTCGTGGGGGCGGGCGCTCAAGACCGGCGAGCCCTCACTCTCGCTGCCGTGCTTTGCCGAGCGGCGCTACGGCGGCGTGCCCGACGAGGAGATGCTGATGGCGTTGCAGCCGGCGCATCTGGCCAAGGCCATTTTCGGCATGAAGCAGCTCGCCAAAAACGGCCTGCGTTATCCGATCGCGCCCTACGGGATTCAGGCCGACGTGCGCGCCGGCATGGGCGTTTCCTACGCGAAGAAATAGCCTTGCGAAATGGGAGGAAACCGTCATTGCGAGCGCAAGCGAAGCAATCCATTGGCCACAAGGCAAGATGGATTGCTTTGTCGCTTCGCTCCTCGCAATGACGAGTCTTCAGGAAATCTAACATATGTCTTCGTCGAAATTCGACATCGTTGTGTATGGCGCGACCGGTTTCACCGGTCAGCTGATCGCCGAATATCTCGCCGCACAGCTACAACGGCGACGCCAATCTGAAATGGGCGATGGCCGGGCGCAGCAAGGACAAGCTCGCTGCCGTGCGCGATGCGATCGGCGCGCCGGCTGACACGCCGCTGATCGTCGCCGATGCCGGCGATCCCGCTTCGCTGAAGGCCATGGTGGCGCAGACGAAATCCGTTATCACCACAGTCGGCCCATATCAGTTTTACGGCAACGAGCTGCTTGCGGCCTGCGTGGCGGTCGGGTACCGACTATTTCGATCTCTGCGGCGAGCCGCTCTGGATGCGCCAGATGATCGACAAGCATGAAGCCGCAGCGAAAGCGAGCGGCGCGCGCATCATGTTTTCGTGCGGGTTCGAACTCGCTGCCGTTTGAACTTGGTGCCTTCTTTGTTCAGGAGGAAGCCAAGAGGGTGTTCGGTGCACCGGCTTCCCGCGTCAAGGGTCGGGTGCGCGAAATGCGCGGCACCCTTTCCGGCGGCACCGCCGCGAGCGCCAGGGCGACCTTCGAAGCGGTGGCCAAGGATCTCAGCCTCGTTGCGATGCTCAAGGATCCGTTCGCGCTGACGCCCGGATTTCAAGGGGCCGAAACAGCCGCCGGGCAACAAGCCGATCCTACGAGGAAGATCTGCAGTCCTGGGTCGCGCCTTTCATGATGGCGATCATCAACACCCGCAACGTGCATCGCTCGAACATGCTGATGGGCTTTCCGTACGGCAAGGAGTTCGTCTACGACGAAATGGTGCTCACGGGTGCCGGCGAGAAGGGCGAAGCCAACGCCAGGCGCGTGATGGCCGCAAACACCGAAAAGACCGGCCCCGGTGCGCCCAAGCCGGGCGAGGGGCCGTCGAAGGAAGAGCGCGAGAACGGTCGCTATGATCTGCTCTATGTCGCGATCGCGCCCGATGGCCGCCAGGTCCGCGCGGCGGTCAAGGGCGACCGCGATCCCGGCTATGGCTCGACCTCGAAGATGATCTCCGAATGCGCGATCTGCCTGCTGCGCGACACGCCGGACGTGCCGGCAGGAATCTGGACGCCGGGTGCTGCGATGGGTCACAAACTGATCAAGCGGTTGGTCGACCATGCCGGCCTGACGTTCGGGGTCGAGAAGTAGATCCTCGAAATCCGACGCGACAGCTAAGCCGCCCGCGGATCGTACGCGTACATGAAATCCATCGCGCGCGCGCCGAGCGGCAGCAGCACTTTCATCATGCGGTCGCGGATCCAGGCGCCGGTGGCGCTGAACTCGCGCTTGCTGTTGCCGTTGCGGCGGGCCAGCGCCACGATCTTTTCCGCCCGCGGCCGCCGCTCCGCCTCGAAATTCTGGAATGTCAGCGCGAGATCCTGCCGGTCGGCCATCAGCCGGCCGAGCCGCATCGCATCCTCCAGCGCCAGCGAGGCGCCCTGGCCGGCATGCGGGCTGGTGGCGTGCGCGGCGTCGCCGATCAGAAGCGTCCGCTTGCGCGACCACGTTGGCAGGGTCGCAACGTCGAGCGTGTCTGTCACCACGATGTTCTCGGCGGCGTCCACGATCCTCAGAATGGGATCGTGCCAGCCGGCATGGAAGTTGCGCAAATGCTGCCGCAGTTGCGCCTGGCTCATGGCGCGGAAGGTCGCCGCGTCCACCCCGTGTGCGGGTTGGGTGCTCCACCACATCAGGCCGTCGGCGGGATCGGCGCTGCAGAAGCCGTAGCCGAAGAATCCGCTCTGCCCGAACGTCGTCACCACGCGCCTGCCGATCGGCCAGTCCGCGATGACCGATCGCGGCACGAAACCACCAAACCCGATCAGCCCGGTGTCGAACGGCTTTGGCCCGTCCGGAATTACATGGCCGCGCACCGCCGAGTGCACGCCGTCGGCGCCGATGACGAAATCGCCCTCGGCCGTGCTGCCGTCGGCGAAATGGGCGATCACCGGTTGGTCGGCGCGATCTTCGATCGCCACCAGCCGCTTCTCGAACCGCAGCTCGACGTTCTCGCACCAGGCCTTGTTGACCAGCATCTCGTTCAGCGTGGCGCGGCAGACGTTGACCGCGGGCTGCCCGAACCGCGCCTTCATGTTGCGGTTGAGCGAGCCGAGCAGAGCGCCTTTCTGCGAATGGAAATCGAAGGATTCGGCGATCGATCCGCGCCGGACCATCTCGTCGGCGAGCCCGATCTCGGCCAGCACATGCATGCCGTTCGGCGCGATCTGCAAGCCGCCGCCGATGCCGGTGGAATAGGGCCACGCCTCGAACACTTCGCGCGTCGATACCGGCCTTGCTCAGGAAGATGCCGGTCACGGGACCGGCGATGCCGCCGCCGATGATCAGGGCTTTGGGTCGTCTCGTCATGCCTTGCTCCATGCATCCGTGAAGTGGTAGGAAATTACAGCTGCTAATTATCTTAGTAGCTAAGATATAAATGGACTAAGATATGAAGCGGACGTTGTCAAGACCGAAAGCGCGGGCCGCGCTATTGCAGGAACTCGAAGAGGCGATGCGGCGCTCGTCCGCGCAGGGCGTGCTATTCGGCCAAACCGTTGCCAACGTGGCCGGCATTTCCGGTTCCGACCTCGAATGTCTGGATTTTCTCAATCTGGAAGGGCGTGTGACGGCCGGCCGGCTCGCCGAAGTCACAGGCCTCACCACCGGCGCGATCACGGGCGTGGTGGACCGGCTGGAGAAGGCTGGCCTCGTGCGCCGCGAGCGCGACGAGGCGGACCGGCGCAAGGTGTTTATCGCGACCGTGCCGGAGAACGTCGGCCAGATCGCACGGTTCTACGTGCCGATGCAGGCGGCGATGCAGAAATTATGGAGCACTTATTCGGACGCCGAATTGCAGTTGCTGCTTCGCTTCGCGAGCGAAGGCTACAAGGCAGTTCTGGAAGCGACCGAGGCGCTCAAGGGATTGATAGATGCGCCGAAGGAAAAGCCCGCCAGGAAGCCGAAGCAGGTGCCTTAAGCGCGATCGGCGCCGGCCTTGTAGCGCTCGGCGGCGACGTACATGCCCCACATCACGCCCAGCATCATCCAGAAATGCCGCCAATGATCGGTATCGATGATGAAGCTCTCGCCGACGGTGCCGAGATAGGCCGAGAAGATCGCCAGATACGCGCGCTGCCAGGGCACGCGAACGAAGATGTAGCGGAACCCGTTCAGCGCCGTGACGAACACCAGCGCCGGATAGCACACGCCGGAGAGCCAGCCGCCCGACATGAACGCGTTCAGATAGGAATTGTGGGTATCTTCGGGGAAGTAAGTGTGGAACTGCAGCGGCCCGATGCCGAACGGACGATCGAGCGCCATGTCGGCGCCGAGGACATAGCGTCCGAAGCGGCCGAACCGGCCGGTGTCGTAGCTCTGATCGAAGCTGGCGCGCTGCCTGAACATCTCGGCGATCGAGTCGAATGACAGCAGCACCGCGACCAGCGCGGCCGCGAGAACGACCGCGACCAGCGCCATCACGATGATGCGCGAGCGCTGCGCCTGCGACCGGCTGGTCAAAACCATCAGCGCCAGCATGAAGGCGGAGGTCAGGATCAACCCGCCCCAGGCGGCGCGAGAAAACGCCAGCAGGATCGCCAGCGACATGATGGCGAACGCGATGGTGTTGCGGAACGACTTTCCGAATTTGTCCGAGACGATGCTTTGCAGCGCGAACAGCGCGGGCAGGATCAGGAACGCGCCGAGCACGTTCGGGTCCTTGAAGGTGCCGCGGGCGCGCTCATAGAGCGTCAGCAAATCATGTCCGCCGGGGACCAGGTTGAAATAGCCGGCGACGGCCGTGGTTGCCGCGATCATCGCGCCGACGACGAGGCCACGCCTGAGCATGTCGAGCCGCGCTGCCGTATCTTCCGAGACCACCATCGCAAAGAAGATCACGGTGACCGCCATGTACCAGGAGGTCGCAATCCAGTTGCCGACATTGGGCTCATCCATCACCGGAACCGCACCGATGGTGTAGCCGACATTGAGCAGGAACAGGGTCAGGAGCAGCGGCACGAACGCCAGCCGCATCCGCAGGCCGGTGGCGAAGAAGATCAGGGTCGCGGCCAGCGTCGCGATTTCATAGGGACTCGGTTCGATGAAGACGATAGCGCCGGACGCGCCGACCAACCACACCAGCGCGCGCTGCAGAGCGAGCACGCCCGGCGCGGCATGGATCGACGGAAGGGAACCCTCGGCTGTCGCCGCATACGCCATCACACACTCGCAAAGCTACGCAGTTTGTACGCGGCGGCTGCGCACAGCTGGCAAATCAATAAGCGTTCTCGTTCTTGGTCATCAGCGCCAACGGCGTCTTGAACAGAATGTAGAGGTCGAGCAGCACCGACCAGTTCTCGATGTAATAGAGATCGAACTCGACGCGCTTCTGGATCTTTTCGTCGGTGTCGACTTCGCCGCGCCAGCCGTTGATTTGCGCCCAGCCGGTGATCCCGGGCTTGACGCGGTGGCGCGCGAAATAGCCGTCGACGGCCTCGTCGAACAACCGGCTCTGCAATTTGCCCTGCACCGCGTGCGGGCGCGGCCCGACCAGCGACAAGTTGCTTTTGAACACGACGTTGAACAGCTGCGGCAACTCGTCGAGGCTGGTCTTGCGGATGAAGCGCCCGACGCGGGTGACGCGGCTGTCGTTCTTGGTCACGACCTTCGACGCCGTCGGATCGGCATGCTCGTGGTACAGCGAGCGGAACTTGAAGACGTCGATACGCTCATTGTTGAAGCCGAAGCGCTTCTGGCGAAACAGCACCGGCCCCTTGCTGTCGAGCTTGATCGCGAGCGCGACCAGTCCCATGACCGGCAGTGCCGCGAGCAGGATCAGGAAGCCGACCACATGGTCGAACAGCCACTTCATCACCAGGTCCCAGTCGGTGATCGGCGCCTCGAACACGTCGAGCGTCGGCACCTCGCCGAGATAGGAATAGGAGCGTGGACGGAAGCGCAGCTTGTTGGTGTGGGCGGAGAGACGAATATCCACCGGCAGCACCCACAGCTTCTTCAGCATTTCGAGTATCCGCGTCTCGGCCGAGATCGGCAGCGCGAACAGCACGAGGTCAACGCGGGTGCGGCGGGCGAATTCGACGATATCGTCGACCTTGCCGAGTTTCGGGCTGCCGGCGCAAGCGTCGAGCGCGCGGCTGTCGTTGCGGTCGTCGAACACGCCGAGCACGTCGATATCCGAGTCAGTTTGCTTCTTGAGCGCCTCGACCAGCTGCTCGCCAGTATGGTCGGAGCCGACCACGATGGTGCGGCGGTCGAGTCGTCCATGGCGCGCCCAGCTGCGCACCATGGTTCGAAGGAACAGGCGTTCGGTGACCAGCGCCGCAAGCCCGACAAAAAAGAACGCCGACAACCAGACCCGCGAAATCTCGCTGCCGAGCTTGACGATGAAGGAGGCGCCGATGAACAACAGGAACACGAAGGTCCAGGACGAGATCATCCGGGTCATCTGCCTGATCTGCCCGCGGAAAATATCGACTTCGTAGATGTCGGCGGCCTGGAAGCAGATCACGGCGGTGGCGGTCATGGCGAGGATCGCCGCGACATACTCCCAATGGAAGCCGCCGAGACGCACAACATAGCCGAAATAGAGCGCGATGCCGATCAGGCTGAGCATGATGAAATCGACCAGGCGCACGGCGCCCGCGATCACGATTGGCGAATAGGCTCGGCTGACTTTCTCGTTGACGACGGCAAGCGCGGCCGGCGACAGGCGGCGGCGCCGTTCGACCGGCGGCCGATCGGCGGTGCCGTTCGCCGCGGCCGTTGCCGCGGCATCAAGCATCGAGCGAGCGTTAATCGGTTCCACTTGTCCACGTCCGTTCTTGGCAGACACATGGGGATGGGCCTGCCGATGCGGAATTGCCCCGCAATACGGCTTAAGGGACAAATCGGAAGAAACAGTTACGTGGGTAAAGAACGGTTAACGTTTGGCAAATGCGTCGCGGTAGCCGGCCAGCACGCCTTCGACCATCGCCTTCTGCGAGAAGTGCAGGAAGATGCGTTCGCGCAGGCGTTTGGCCCGTTCCATCGCGGCCGCCGGGTCCTCGAGCGCGATCTCGATGGCGTCCGCCATGGCGGCGGCGATGTTGGGGGCGAACAGCGCGTCGGTATGGGCGCCGAAGATCTCGGGGATGCCGCCGACATTGGCGGCCACCATCGGAATTCCGGCGGCTGCCGCCTCGATCACCACATAGGGCATGGAATCGCCGCGCGAGGGAACCACCAGCAGCGAGCCCTTGGAAAAGCCATAGCGCGCCTTGACGTGGCCGATGAAGCGCACGGCCTCGCCGAGGCCGAGCCGCGCCACCTGCGCCTTCAAATTCGCGCTCTCCTCGCCGTCGCCGGCCAGCGTCAGCGTCACCGGCCGGCCGTCGGCCCGCAGCCGCGCCACGGCGTCGATCAGGAGGTCGGCGCCCTTGATATGCCGGAACTCCCCGACATAGATCAAATCGGTGGCGTCCCCGGCTTTTGCGACCGGATCGAATTCGTCGGCGGTGACGCCATTGAACACGCAGCGGACCAGGCCCTTCGGTGTGCCGATGGTGCGCTGATAGGTGTCGCGGGCGAAAGCGCTTTCGAACAGGAACAGGTCGGTGCTGTTCATCAGCGCGCGCTCAAGGCGCGCATAGATGTTTCCCCTCAGCGTGGTCAGCGGAAAATGCAGCGAGCCGCCATGCGGCGTATAAACCCTGATCGTATCCTTTGCGCTGGTGTTGAGCCGGATAAAGGTGCCGGCCTTGGCGCCATGGCCGTGCAGGACATTCGGTTTCAGTCGCCGGATCAAGCTTTGGAAGCGCGCCCACACCAGTGCGTCGGTCGGAAGCGGCTCGCGGCGAATAGCTATGCGGTGAACGCCAAGTTTGAGACGCGGCGCGATTTCCGCCAGCGCCTGGTCGGCGCGTTCGCCGCCGGTGAGACTGTCGGCGATGATGCCGACGTGATGGCCGCGCTCGGCCTGGCCGTTGGCGAGGTCGAGGATATGACGAAAAATCCCGCCGACGGGCGCACGCGTTGCGTGCAGGATGCGGAGCGGCTCGCCTTCGACTGTCGGCATGATCAGAACCAGCGTTCGCCGACGAGCACCGTATCGCCCGGGCTGAGGGAGGTGCCGGGCGGCACCACATAGCGCCCGGTTCTGGAGGCATCGATGTGGGTAACCGTCACCCGGTCGCGGCGTGCGCGCGGCGAGAATCCGCCGGCGATCGCGACCGCGCTCTCAACGGTCATGTTCGGGACATAGGGATATTGTCCGGGCGCTGCAACCTCGCCGAGGATGAAGAACGGCCGGTAGGATTCGATCTCGACGGCGACGGAGGGATCGCGGATGAAGCCGCCGCGCAGTCTGACCGAAATCTCGGCCGCAAGGCCCGCCGGTGTGCGGCCGCGCGCGGGAACCGAACCGATCAGCGGCATCGTGATCGAGCCACCGGCGTCGATCGCGTAGGTATTGGTGAGGCCTTCCTGGCCGTAGACCACGACGCGCAGCTTGTCGCCGGCATCGAGATGATAGGCGGCGTCATATTGCACCGGCGCGGGCTCCGCATAGGCGACGGCCACCGGCGCGGTCCGGCCCATGCAGCTCGCGAGTGTGAGCGCAGCAACCAGACACGGGATCGGGGCGACCGCGCCTCGCATTTCAAGAATCCTGAAAAAGTATCGGGGGCGATTAAGGGCTTTCATGGTTAACAAAACATGACCACGGCCTCGCCAGAACCGCGCATTACGGCCCCCGGTCACGCCGATTAACCCCGCCTCAACCTTAATGGAGTGTAATCGAGGCCGTTCAGGTAAAGTCGTGGCGTCCGCGGGAGTGTGCGATGCGTTTAGCGTTCTGGCGTGCAGGCAAGGTCGGGGACGTGGTGCAGCGGGCGGTTGGACCGCGCGTGGCTACCGCCTCAGCGCCCGCCGTCTCAAAGCCTGCCGCCCCAAAGCCGGCCGCGCCGCAGCCCGTAATTGAGCCAAAGTCGATCGTCGCGCCGGAATCGGGCGATCTGGATTTGCATGCGCTGGGTCAAGCCCTGCTTGCGAAGCGGAGCCTGATCATCGTCCCGACCGTGCTGGTGGCCGTGCTGTCGATCGCCGCCGTCAATATGGTCACCCCCCGGTACAAATCGGAAGCGCGCATCCTGGTCGATGGCCGCGAAAACGTGTTCCTGCGCCCGAACGGCGAACGCAACGAGGAGCGCACCGCGCTCGACGCCGAAGCGGTGACGAGCCAGGTGCAACTGTTGCTGTCGCGCGATCTGGCGCGCGAGATCATCACGAAGAACAAGCTGGCCGAGCTCCCCGAGTTCGATCCGGTGCTGCAGGGACTTGCGCCGCTGAAGTCGCTGCTGGCGCTGTTCGGCATCGGGCGCGATCCGTTCTCGCTGACGCCGGAAGAGCGGGTGCTGGAGGCGTACTACGACCGCTACACGGCATATGCCGTCGACAAGTCGCGCGTCATCGTCATCGAATTCCAGTCGCGCGATCCGGAACTCGCCGCGCGCGTCACCAATTCCATCGCCGAAGGCTACCTGGTGCTGCAGCAGGGCGCGCGGCAGCAGCAGGCGAAGTCCGCCGGCCAGTGGCTGTCGGGTGAAATCGAGGAGTTGCGCAAGAAGGTTGCGGATGCCGAATCGCGGGTCGAAGACTTCCGTTCCAAATCGAGCCTGTTCATGGGCACCAACAACACCTCGCTGTCCAACCAGCAGATGGGTGAGATCAACACCCAGTTGAACAACGCCCGCGCGCTGAAATCGGACGCGGAGTCCAAGGCGCGGCTGATCAAGGAAATGCTCCAGAGCGGCAAGCCGATCGAGGCGTCCGAAGTGCTCAATTCCGAGCTGATCCGCCGTCTGTCCGAACAGCGGGTGACGCTGCGCGCGCAGCTCGCCGAGCAGTCTTCGACGCTGCTTGACGGCCATCCCCGCATCAAGGAATTGAAGGCGCAGCTTGCCGATCTCGATCGCCAGTTGCGCGAGGAGGCCGGCAAGGTCTCCCGCTCGCTGGAGAACGACGCCCGCATCGCCAGCGGCCGGGTCGAGGGCCTGATCGCGAGCCTTGATCAATTGAAGAAGCAGGCGTCCTCGAGTAACGGCCAGGACGTGCAGTTGCGGGCGCTGGAGCGCGAAGCCAAGGCGCAGCGCGATCTGCTGGAATCCTATCTCGCCAAATATCGCGAGGCGAACACCCGCGAGAATATCGAGGCGGCGCCGACCGATGGCCGCATCATCTCGCGCGCCACCGTTTCCAACGTGCCGGCCTATCCGAAGAAGCTGCCGATCGTGCTGATCGCGACCCTGGCGACCCTGCTGCTGACTTCAGGCGCAATCGTGACCGGCGAGTTGCTGCGCATGACCGCGCCGCGGCGGTCGACTTGGCCCGATGCCGTCGTCGGCACCCGGTGCGCAGTGTCGTCGCCGCCGACCGCGCCTTCGATCGCCGAGGGGATCGACGAAATCGAGCAACTGGCCGACGACCTCGTTCAGGCGGGCGGGGCGGCGCGCAAGGTGACCGTTCTCGGCACCGCGTCGAGCGAGAGCATTACGCTGACGGCATTGACGCTTGCGCGCCTGATGGCGCGGCAGGCGAAGGTCGTCGTCGTCGATCTCACGGCATCCTCGTCGACGATTTCCGCGGTCTCAGTCGATCCCGCAGCTCCCGGGCTTGCCGAACTGATGCAGGGCGAAGCTTCGTTCGCGCAGATCATCACCAAGGACCGGCTGTCGCGCGTCCATCTCGTCAGCGCCGGCCGTCCGGGCTTTGACCGCACCCAACTGCAGTCGCCGCGGCTGACGCTTGCGATCGACGCGTTGCTGCGGGTCTATGACCACGTGCTGCTCGATGCCGGTGCTGCCTCCGACCTGCCGGCGGAGCTACTGACCGCGCATGCCCGCGCGGTCGTGGTGCCGGATCCCTCGATGGATTCCGATGCCCGCAGCATCACCATCGATCAGCTCCGGGCCGTCGGCTTCGCCGAGGTGGCGATGCTGAGCAGTCCGTGTCAGGCAACCGATGCCATGGAACGCGGCCCCCACGTGGTGGCGGCGTGAGGCGGCAGCCGACGGTTCACCCCGTGGCCAGCGCATAGGACGGATTGATTAGAATTTTTCCCAGTCGGAAAACCGGGTGGCAACCGTCTCGGCGAAAGCCGGGCGCCCTTAAACCCGGCCTTTATGGCGCGCGACGCATCCTTCGCCGAAAGAAGGGGCGCGCCACCAATGCCTTTGTCCAATTATTCTACCGTCGTGGGTTCGACACTGCTCGTATTGCTGTTCGGGCTGGGCGTCTATTTCGCTGACGATGCTGGTAATGCGCGGTTCAACGGCTCGTTCTATGAAAGCGCCACCTACGCGCCGCGGCTGGAGGAAGCCGTGATGGAGGTTCGATTTACCCGGGATGCGTCCCCCGCCGACCGCATCAGGGAGGTGTTCGGCCAGTTCGTCCCCAACGAAATCAGGCGTGGGAAACGGTACTCCTCCGCGGCCACCACGGTCATTCGCTAGCTATCGGCGTTCGGCCAGAACTGCGTTTGCTCGGTTGGCTGCATCAACGCCTGTGTCGGTATCTCTTTTTATGCTGACGGTGATGGTGGGCGCGTCCTCGCATACTCGCATAGGATTTCTGGGCGGCGGCCAAGCCGGCATTTTCCTTCGCAACTGACGGCGGGAAGGTGACCTTGACGGTCTTGACCGTGGCCTTGTCCGGAAGAATCTCATCGTCGGCGGCAACCAGCCTGTCAGACTTGATCGCAAGGGGCGGCACGTCGTCTGCCGCGAAGCTATCCGGCGTCTTCGGCGTGCCTTTGCCGGCGAACGGCGCGAGCGCTCTCACGCTGACCAGCAGCGCAAGACCGATCATGCAAAAAAGCGAAAACCAAACAGTCCTTCGCATCATCGCGTCCCGATGCGGACCAAACGCAACTTGAAACCAACACGAGAGCATGTCGGGCGCCGCGCACGGGCACAAGGGCAGGAGCACTGACCTGATCGCGATAGATATTGGTAAGGTTAACGGCGGGGCGCGCGAGGGGCGCCCAACTTGTCATGCCCGGGCTTGACCCGGGCATCCATCCATCTTCGCAGGAACATTCTTCAAGGAAGATGGATTGCCGGGTCAAGCCCGGCAATGACGGCGCGGCGTTTTCCGTCCCTAGCTAAACGCGTTGCGCAGTTTTTGCGCCATCTCGAGCAGCGCCGGATTGTGCTTCACCAGGCGCTTGGTGCGGTTCAGGCCCGACATCACGGAGGCCACGAGCTTGCCGCGCTGGCTCAGCGGAATGAAGCTGTCGAAGATCGGTTCGTTGCCCTTGCAGAACAGCCGCTTGTAATCGTCCGAGCCGATGCCGAGATCGAAGGCGCGATAGTCCTTGCCGGCGTAGTAATCGATGATGTCGCGCATCAGGATCAGGCCGGGGCTGTATTTCGAGCTTGCCGACATCGTGTAGGTGTTGAACATCATCGAAAAGCGAAAACCGTCGGCGACGCCGGCGAAGATCGCGATCACTTCCTCGTCGCATTCGAGCGCGTGGATATCGATGACGCGGTTGCCGCCGGAGACCTGTGCGGCACAAGCGCTGCGGATGAATTCCTCGACGCCGGCTTCCGCGAACACGTTCGGCAGTTTCTGTTCGGCCATCCGCAGCGGCTTGACGCGGAAGAACCAGTCGAGCAGGCGCGTAACGTCGGCTTCCGTTGCGGCGACGTGATAGCGATAGCCGGCAAGCGGCTGCAGCTTGCGCTCCTTGCCCTTCAGGCGCTGGCGGAACGACTTGCTGACCAGCGTCGTCGGCGCGGCCCCGGGCTCCATCGTCAGCAACGGGCAGTCATTGGCGCAAGGCTGATGCGGCAGCAGCGCGATCGGGTTCGGCAGGTCGCGCCAGCGCAGCGGCTGCTGGTGCAGCGCCAGCACGTCGGCCTCGTGCCGTTCCGACAGCGCCGCGATCAGGCGGTCGAGGTCGGCGCGGGTTGCGGTCGCGGCAAATTCCCTGTCCCACAGCGCCATGTTGAAGGTCGAGTGCTTGCCGCCCATGAAGCTGGCGCAGCGCGCGCCATAGGCGTGCTTGACGGCGAGCGGCAGCAGCATCAGCGGTCGTCGCTCGCGCGTCGAACGCGATCACGATGAAGGGGGCAAGGCCCTCATGGACGCCCACATTGTGCTGCCAGGCTTGCACGAAGTCGAAGCGCTGATAGGGCGTGCAGGACTGGTTGGCCTCGAGCCCGCGCCAGATCGCCTCGGCGCCGGCGAGATCGTGAACGAGTTCGATGGCAGCGATGCGGCCCGGGGTCGACCAATTGTTTGCATCCGCCGGCGGGTTTTCGATCGCGGCTGCCATGGTCATCGCGGAACCTGTACAATAGGAAATTGTTTACAATTTTCGGCTTGGGCCGACCTTCGCAGGGAAATGTCAACAAAGAGTAATAACAATGCGGCCCGGCAGGGCGCGCGCGGCCGTGTGTGGGGGCGGGACGTTGGGTCAGGACAACCGGTTTTTGAAGCGGGCCCGGATGGAGCTCGCTTATTTCAGCGGCTACGCGCGGCTGACGCAGCGCAGGACCGGCGGCGCCGGCGTGGTGCTGCGGTTCGAACGCGTGCGGGCACGGCAACATCGCATGTTCCAGCCGCTCAAGGCGAACGAAATCACGCCGCAATTTCTCGACCGCGCGATCCGCGCGCTGAAGCGCTGGAAATACGACATCGTTTCGATCGACGAGGTTTGCCGGCGCGCGGTGACGCTGCCGGCCGCCCGTCGGTTCGCCTGCCTGACCTTCGACGGCGGCTACAAGGATCTCATGACATCGGCCTATCCGGTGCTGTCAAAGCATGGCGTGCCCTTCACCATCTATCTCCCGACCGCGTTTCCGGACGGGCTCGGCGAGGCCTGGTGGCTCGCGCTCGAAGAGATGATCGCACGGGAAAAACGCATCAGCCTGATGATGGACCGCAAGGAGCGGCATTTCACCATCCGGACCGCTTCGGAAAAATACCAGGCTTACGAATTCCTCGTGAGCTGGATGCGCACGCTGCCGCCGCCGGATCTGACATTCGCCATCAACGATCTCTGCAAGCGTTATTCAGTCGACCTCGCCGGCCTGTCGCGCAGTGTTGCGATGGACTGGGACGATCTGCAAGAACTCGCCGCCGATCCGAACGTGACGATCGGCAGCGCCACGGTGAACTATCCGGTGCTGTCGAGCCTGCGGGACGCCGACGCGCAGCGCGAGATCGCGATGGGCAGGGCGGTGGCGGAAGCCGCCTTTCACCGGGCCGTTAGGCATTTCGCCTATCCGTTCGGCGATCGCGATGCCTGGCGCAAGCCGCACATGGCGATGGTGGAGGAGATGGGTCTCGCCAGTGCTGCGACCACACTTCCGGGCGTGGTCGAGGCCAAAGGCTATACCAATTTGCGGGCATTGCCCCGTCTCGCCTGGGACGGGCGGCAGCGCTCGCTGCGCATGATGCGCGTGATGCTGTCCGGGGCGTTTTTCGCACGGACGAAGGTGAAAAAGGCAAGTTGGGGTTGAGGGTGGTTACGCGTCGGGCCGCGACATCCAGCTGATGATCGGCATCGCCGGCAGCACCCAGCCCAGTCCTGCCACCACATAGAAGATGGCCTGCAGCAATCCCGAATTGGCCAGCCACGGCGTCTGCGCAATCGTCATGCCGAGCAGGGACCAGACCACGACCAGCACAAGCAGGAAGATGGTTCCGAAGAATTTGCGGGTGCGGATGGTCATGGCGGATTTGTGAAGCTCGGGCCCAGTTGCGCGCGGGAAGGGGCGGACTATAAGGGGCGCGGCAATTCAATCAAGGCTTTGCCAGTCAAGGCCTTGGGACATGATTCAAGACGGGTTCAATGACCGGTATTTCCGCAGATCAGGCACCGCCAGACCGCGCCGTGCGATGGTGGCTGTTTTCGGTCGCCGCCCTGATCGCGATCATGGTGCTGGTCGGCGGCGCCACGCGGCTGACGGAATCCGGTCTGTCGATCGTCGAATGGAAACCAGTCACCGGCGCGTTGCCGCCGCTTAACGAGGCGCAATGGACGCAGGCCTTCGAGGGCTACAAGACCATCCCGCAATATCGCGAACTGAATGCCGGCATGAACTTGAGCGAGTTCAAGACCATTTTCTGGTGGGAATGGAGCCACCGGCTGCTCGGGCGCGTGATCGGCGCGGTCTATTTGCTGCCGTTCCTGTTTTTCCTGTGGCGCGGCATGCTCGGCACCGAGCTGAAGCGGCGGCTGTGGCTGATCTTCGGCCTCGGCGCGCTGCAGGGCGCGGTCGGCTGGTGGATGGTGGCCTCGGGATTATCGCAGCGGGTCGAGGTATCCCAATATCGGCTGGCGACGCATCTGGTGCTGGCGCTCGTGATCTTCGCCGCGATCGTCTGGACGCTGCGGCGGTTGACCGAGCGGCCGCAGTTCACGCCATACGCGCGGCTGAGGATCACCAGCCTGGCTTTGCTGGCGCTGGTCTTCCTGCAGCTCTATTTCGGTGCGCTGGTCGCGGGCCTGCGCGCGGGAAGGGTCTACAACACCTGGCCCGAGATCGACGGCGCCTTGATTCCATCCGCCGCGCGGCTGTTCTTCGAGGAGCCGTGGTGGCGCAATCTGTTCGACAACACGCTGACCGTGCAGTTTGAGCACCGTATGACCGCCTATGCGCTGCTGGTGCTGGCGCTGCTGCATGCGACTGACGCGATGGCCGCGCGCGCCGGCACGGCCATCGTCCGGGGCGCCTGGTGGCTGGTGGCCGCGATCACCCTGCAGGCGACACTCGGAATCCTCACGCTGCTGCATCAGGTGCCGATCGATCTCGCTTTGTCCCACCAGGCGGTCGCGATCGTGGTGCTGACGCTGGCGATTTTCCAGGCCGAACGGTTGACCGCGCGCCGAACCGTGCAAGACGCGCTAGGCGGCCTGCCGCTTCAGGTCGGGATAATCGAGCCCGATATCGAGCGCAGCAGAACTGTGCGTAATCCAGCCCGCTGAAATCAGGTCGACGCCGGTCGCCGCGATCGCTTTCGCCGTGGCCGCGGTGATGCGTCCGGAAGCCTCGGTGACCGCGCGGCCTGCGGTCATCGCCACCGCCTGCCGGAGCTCGTCGGTCGACATATTGTCGAGCAGCACCGCATCGACGCCGAGCGCCAATGCCTGCTCGAGCTGCGCCAGCGTGTCGACCTCGACCTCGATCTTGACGAGGTGGCCGGCGTGCGCCTTGGCGCGCTCGATGGCGGCGCGAATGCTGCCGGCGAGTGCGATGTGATTGTCCTTGATCAGAATGGCGTCGTCGAGGCCGAAGCGATGGTTGCTGCCGCCGCCGGCGCGCACCGCGTATTTTTCCAGCGCGCGCAGCCCGGGCGTCGTCTTGCGGGTGCAGACGATCTGCGCCCTGGTGCCTTGCGCGGCGGCAACCAGGGTTGCGGTCGCGGTCGCCACGCCGCTGAGATGGCAGAGAAAGTTCAGCGCGGTCCGTTCGCCGGTCAACAGGCCGCGCGCGGGGCCTTCGATGGTCGCGATAATCTCGCCCGCCGCCACCACGCTGCCGTCGGGGCGTTCAGCCTCGAGCCTTATCGCGGGCGCCACGAACTGGAACGCGCAGAGGGCGATATCGAGTCCCGCCACCACGCCCGGCTGGCGGGCGCGCAGCACCAGCGCGGATTGTTTGTCGGCCGGAACGATCGCATCCGCAGTGATGTCGCCGGCGCGTCCGAGGTCTTCGAGCATGGCCGTTCGCACGATCGGCTCGTACATGATCGGCAGCAGAGGGTTCAATGTCATGACTGGGCACTCCCAAGTGGCAAGGATTTCGGATTCGATGATCTCGCTGGCGGCGTTGAGTACGTCCGGCAGGCAGATGGATGACGGCATGGCCGCAGGCAGGGTGTCGGGAAAGTCCGTTCGATAATGCCCGCCGCGGCTTTCCTCGCGCCGGTAGGCCGAGACGGCGATCATCAATCCAACCAGCGCGGGATCGGATGCCGCGCCATGGCTGTTTGCGATCGGTGCGAGGCTGCGAACCAGGCGTCGAAGCGCATGGCGGTCACGGAGCACGCCGAGGCCTTGCGACATCATCGGCCGCACGGTCGAAGGATCGGGTGCGGGCAGGGGGTTGAGGTCCGCGCGCGTCTTCAGCGGACCACGGCTCGCTTGCCTGACACTCTCCGCCACCCACCCCGCGCAGACGATCGCTTCCATCAGCGAATTGCTGGCAAGCCGGTTGGCGCCGTGCAGCCCGGTGCGCGCCACCTCGCCGCAGGCCCAGAGGCCATCGACCGTGCTGCGGCCTTCGCCGTCAACGGCGATACCGCCCATGTGATAGTGCACCGCGGGCCGGACCGGAATCGGATCGCTCGCGGGATCGATCCCGGCCATTTTGCAGAACGCCGAGATCACGGGATAGCGCCCGGCAAAATCCTTGCCCGGATGCGTCCGCGCATCGAGGAACACGCGATGTCCTTCGGCGCGGTGGCGCCAGACCGTGCGCGCAACGATGTCGCGGGCTGCGAGTTCGGCGCCGGGCTGGTCCGCCATGAAGCGCCGGCCGGTTTCGTCGATCAGGGTCGCGCCGTCGCCGCGAATAGCCTCGGTGAGCAGCGGCATCGGGCGCGACGGCCCGTCGAACGCGGTCGGATGAAACTGGATGAATTCCAGGTCCGAAAGCTGCGCGCCCGCGCGCGCCGCCAGCGCAAGGCCCTGACCGAAGCAGCCGGCCGGATTGGTGCTGTCGAGAAACAGCCCGCCGATCCCGCCGGTTGCGATCACGACGCGGCCGGTGTCGATCACCAGCGGGCCGTTTTCGTTCACGGCGAGCACCCCCTTGATGGCGTTGCCCTCGACGATGAGACTTCGTGCCTCAACGCCTTCGAGCAACGTAACCGAAGGACATTTGCGCACCGCTGCGATCAACGCGCGCATGATCTCCCGGCCGGTGCCGTCGCCGGTGGCGTGAACGATCCGGTTACGGCTGTGAGCCGCTTCCAGGCCGAGCCGCCAACTGCCATCCGTCCGCCGGTCAAAGGCGACGCCGAGCCGGGCGAGATGTTCGACCGCAGCCGGCGCGGCTTCGACGATCCGGCGTGCGATCGCCTCCTCGGAAAGACCCGCTCCGGCGGCGATGGTATCGGCAAGATGCAGCACTGGGTTGTCATCCCCGCCCATCGCCGCCGCCAGGCCGCCTTGCGCCCACAGGCTGGAGGCCTCGGCGCCAAGCGGGGCTTTCGACACCACCAGCACCGGCTCCGGCGCCAGTTGCAACGCCGTCATCAATCCGGCGGCGCCGCCGCCAATGACCACGGGACGGTTGGTCAGCGCTGAAATATCGGTGCTCATAGCGCCAGCATCCTTTCGACCGTGCGCCGGGCGGGCGCGGCGATGTCAGGATCGATCGTCACCTGGTGCTGATCGGTCTCGAGCGCATGGCGAATGTTTTTCAGCGTGATCCGCTTCATGTGCGGACACAGGTTGCAGGGCCGGATGAATTCGACATCGGGGTGCAGCACCGCGACATTGTCGCTCATCGAGCATTCCGTCAGCAGCACGACGCGGGGCGGGCGCTGCTTTTCGACAAAGCCCGACATCGCCGCGGTCGAGCCCGAGAAGTCGGCTTCCGCCACCACTTCGGGCGGGCATTCCGGATGTGCGAGGACGGTCACGCCCGGATGATTCTCGCGGATCTGTCGTATGTCGTCCGGGGTAAAGCGCTCGTGCACCTCGCAATGGCCCTTCCAGGCGATGATCTTCACCTTGGTTTGGGCGGCGATGTTCTGCGCCAGATATTCGTCGGGCAGCATGATGACGCGCTCGACGCCGAGCGATTCCACCACCTTGAGCGCGTTGCCCGACGTGCAGCAGATGTCGGACTCCGCCTTCACCGCGGTCGACGTGTTGACATAGGCGACCACAGGCGCGCCGGGATAGCGCTGGCGCATCAGCCGCACGTCCTGGGCCGTGATCGAATCCGCCAGCGAACAGCCGGCCCTGAGATCAGGGATCAGCACCGTCTTCTGCGGATTGAGCAGCTTGGCGGTCTCGGCCATGAAGTGAACGCCGGCGAGCACGATGATGTCGGCGTCGACCTTGGTGGCTTCGCGCGCCAGGAGCAGGCTGTCGCCGACGATGTCGGCGACGCCATGGAAGATTTCCGGCGTCTGGTAATTATGCGCCAGGATGACGGCGTTGCGCGTGCGCTTCAGTTCGAGGATGGCGTCGACATCGTCGGCGAAGGTGGCCCATTCGGGCGGCGGGATCACGCGCTTGACCCTTTCATAGAGCGGCGAGGAGCGGGCGAGGGTATCGGAGTTGAGGCTGGCCATTTATACTCTCCATGAGCATATCATGGCTTATACTTAGCCTGAGCATAAGCCAAGTCAAGTGCGCGAGAGCGGCAGCTTGGTGCCTGTGACCGCCCGTTCGGCCAGAACGGCGTGGCGGAACCGGAACAGTTTGGCGGGCCGGCCGACCGCCTCAGTGGCGATTGCGCCAGTCTCTTCAACGAGTTGCTGCGCTTCCATCAGGCGGCGGAAATTCTGCTTATGTACCGGCCGGCCTGCAAGCGCTTCAACACTGCGTTGCAGTTGCAGCAGGGTGAACTCGGCCGGCATCAGTTCGAACACGACGGGACGGTATTTGATCTTGGCGCGAAGCCTGGCGATTCCGGTGGCGAGGATGCGGCGATGATCGGCCGTCATCGCCCGACCGGGGACGGCGGACGCGCTGCCGCCGCCGTCGCGAACCGCTTCCGGGATCAAGGCGGCTTCGTAGAGCAGCTCATAGCGCTGCAGCACCAGTTCCTCGTTCCATTCGCGGTCATCAAAGCCGAATGTGATCGCGGCGCGTTGCCAGCGTTCCCGCTGCTGCGCTGCCGAGGCGGCGGATTTCGCCCACGCACGCAGCCTTGGCATCAGCAGTTTCGCAAGCAGAGCAGGCTGACCGGCCCGATGATCTTCCCACGGGAAATAATCGTACCAGCCGGACCAATGGGCCTCCGAGCCGACGCCGACCTGGTCCTCACGGGTCAATCCCAAATAGCTGATCGAGATAGAGTGCGGCGATCCTGCGTCGCCGGTGCGGCCGCGATCGGCAAAGGTATAGAGTTGTTCGACATAGCCGGGCGGATGGCCGGTTTGGGCTTCGACCCAGCTGCGCAAACCGGTTTGCAGCGAGCGATGCTTGAATTCAAATGGGCCGCTCGGCAGTGCGCCTCCGTTGGCGATGGTCATGATCCTGGGTTCGCCGTCGGTCACGGCGACGAGGACGGCGACCAGATCGGCGGTGACCGCGCGGGCGGAATCCGTTGCCTTGGGTTTTCGCGGTGGCCCTGCCACGTCCAAAATGTCCGTTTCTGTTATCGGCGCAATCGTCTTCATAGCGTTTTCCAGCGAAGTGGATACCGGTTCGCGTAAGGAAAACGCGTCAAATCAAAAAGCTGGAGCCCGGTTCTGATTTCAATCAGAACCGAACAGGTTCTAGCGATAACCGAAGACGCCGCCGGCGTATGGCAGGCGACTCCAGTAGGGCGTGTAGGGGCCGCCGTAATAGGGGCCATCATAGCTGTAGGAATGGCTGGTGCCATAATAGCCAGGCAGAGTGTTGGAGCCCGGCAGGATTGGTACGCCGTACACAAGCGGGGCATAGGGGACCACGCCGACCGGCGTGAACAGCACGTCAGGGTCCGGCTCTTCCGCCACGACCAGTTGCCGGCCACGCCGCACATATAAGGGGGCTGCCGGTGGAGCAATCGTGGTCCGGTAATTGTAATGGGCGCGGGGCAGGCCCGGCGGCAATTTGCTGGTGGCGCGATAGGCGGCGCGCTTGGTGGCGGTCGGACCGTCGGAGGCGTCAGCGGTTCCGATCCCGAACACCGCGACGAGACATGGCATTATCCAGCGCAACATCGTTTGCTCCGAATCATCGAGGGCTACCCAATGCCACTTTATGCCGGAATGACCGTTAACGAGAGGCTTGTGATTTCAGGCCAAATGGCCGCTTGGGACGAGGCTGTCGCGCGCGGCGACCGGGCCCGCATGGTCGAAATCCTGATGGCGACCGAACTGACCGCGGAGCAGGCGGCCGATACGGCGGATACCACGCTGGGCAATCCCGATAAATATGGGAAGCGGTAATACTGGTTCGTCACGGCCGGGCTTGTCCGGCCTGTCTCGGCCATCCACGTCCTTCGCGGGTTTTCTGGAGCCGTGACCGAGCCATGAACCAGATTCATCGCTAAATGAATAGTCAGTGCTCGGTCGAAGGGCTCTTGTAATGTATTTGTCCGGGAATCCACGCGAGCGGCATGCCGGTGGCGGGTGTTCTGACGTCAGATTGTAACGAGAACCAGGAATGGACGATGCGCCGACCGGCGGTCAATCAAGCGTGACAACGCATTCAGCCTTCGAGCGCACGCTAACTCTAAGCGTGAACGGCTGCACCAGCGAACACACGATTCCCGCGAATATGACCCTGGCGGAACTCGTTCGCGACAGGCTTGGCTTGGTGGGAACGAAAGTCGCATGCGATCAGGCTGCGTGTGGCGCCTGCACCGTTTTGCTCGACGGTCATGCAATATTCGCCTGCCATACTCTGGCGGCTCAACTTGATGGCGCCGAGGTCGAGACTATCGAAGCGTTGGGAGATGAGTCTGCCTTGCACCCGCTGCAAACAGCATTCATCGCACATGATGCGCTGCAGTGCGGCTTTTGCACGCCCGGTATGATCATGGCGCTCAAGGGAGCGATTGACGCGGGCGTGGCCCCCGACCGTTCAGCTTTGGCGCGTTCGATCTCCGGCAATATCTGCCGCTGCGGCGCATACGAACACATCCTCAATGCGGCGCTTGACGTGGTGACTTCGTGAGCGCTCCCGATCCGCTATCACGCTGGCCCGCGCCGGATCTTCTGCGTGTGGCCGGCCACTCGGCCACGCGTGCCTCGGGTGCTGCCAAGGTTACCGGCCGCGCTGAGTTTTCTTCCGACGTCGTGTTGCCTGGTCTCGTCCATGCCGTCCTTGTGCGCTCGACGATTCCGCGTGGCGAGGTGACGTCGTTCGATGCCGACCGGGCGCGCACCTATCCCGGTGTGCTTTTGGTGCTGGGACCGCTCGATCAGCCGTCCATGCCGGGCATAGCTTACACAACCGATCCGAACTTTCGGACTCGGCCCGTCCTTGATCGTGAGGTGCGCTTCGTCGGGGAAGAAATCGGGGTGGTTGTGGCGGCGACAGAAGCTGCCGCGCGTACGGCGGCGACGATGGTTGAGATTGGCTATCGCCCGGATCGTGCGTGCCTCACCATCGAAGATTCGCTTTCCGAGGGTGCGCCGAATCTCACTCCCGAAGGGAATATTGTGCTCGGCCTCGAGAACAGGATCGAGCGCGGCGATTTCACCGCTGCGGAGGCCTCTGCCGAGGTTTTTGTCGAGGGCGAATATTCAACCGAGGCTCAGCACCACAACCCGCTGGAGCCGCATGGCTGCCTCGCATCGTGGGATGGCGATGTGCTGACGCTTTGGGATTCAAGTCAGGGCGGACACATGATCCGCGAGCACATGGCCCGGACCCTGGGCGTCCCGCTTGAAAAAGTGCGCGTTGTGAGCCGCTATGTAGGGGGCGGGTTCGGTTCAAAAATCAACATGAAGGCCTACCATGTCATCGCCGCCGAGGCGTCGCGGCATCTTGGAAGGCCGGTGCGGCTGTTCATGTCGCGCCGCGAGGAGTTCATAGCCAGCCATCAGCGGGCGCCGACGCGACGCCGCATCCGGCTGGGCGCCACGCGCAATGGACGACTGTGCTTAATCGACGAGTCGATCACCGGTCAGGCGGGTCCCAGCAACTTCTTTGCCCGCAACGCCGCGGGTGCTGCGAATGGATTGCGCCTGCATAAGGCCGATGCGATACGAGCGGAATTGCGTCGGGTATTGACGAATACGCAGGCCCCGATTCCGTTTCGTGGCCCTGCCGCGGCTGAAGACATCTTTTGCCTGGAGCAAGCCGTGGACGAACTTGCCCACGCACTTGGCATGGATCCCCTGGAATTGCGTCGCCGCAATTTGAGCAGCCACGACGCGCTTGCGGAGCTTCCCTATGCGGGCAAGGAGTTGGGGCGTTGCTACGATCGTGGAGCCGAGACATTTGGATGGGCGTGGCGGCCGCCCGGATCGGTTCGGGACGGCGACATCGCGCGGGGGACAGGAATTGGCGCAGCGGCGTATGACGGCACGCTGTACGAAGCGAGCCGGGCAGAGGTCAACTGCCTTCTTGACGGCCGGATCGAGGTTCGTATCGGCGTCACGGAAATCGGCTGCGGCGCAGACACCATTTTCGCCCAGATAGCTGCCGAAGAACTCGGATTGCCGTTGTCGCTGGTGGTGACCCATTTCGGAGACACCGGGACTACGCCGCGATCGATTGACTCGACCAATCACAGCCGGACGACCGCAGTCGTCGGCCCGGTGGTCCGGAGCGCGGCGCATGCGCTGCGGACGGCTTTGCTGGAAGCTGGAGCCAAGCTGCTTCAGGCCGATCGAGAGGACGTGCTGCTGAGCGACCGCGGCGTTTCGGTGCGGCACGATCCCTTTCGGTCGGTCAGCCTTGCAAGCATTGCTGAGTTGAACGGCGGTGGAATCGTTTGTGCCGCGGATCGCGAGCGTGCACCGGACGGCATTTTTCCCGCCATGTTTGCCGCGCATTTCGTCGAGGTCGAGGTCCACATGCGGACCGGCCGCGTTAATGTACTGCGTGCGGTGTGCGCACATGATGCCGGGCGGGTGATTAACCCTCGTATGGCGGAGAGTCAGGTTCACGGGGGTTTTTTGCAGGGCATGGGGATGGCACTGCAGGAGCAACGCGTTCTTGATCCGCGAACCGGACACATGCTGAACGCAACCATGTGGGCCTATCAAACGCCCTCGATCGTGGACGCGCCGGCCTCCATTCGCTTCGTCGATGCCGGGCGGCCGGACGGAGCCAACAGCCTCGGTGTGAAAGGAATTGGCGAACCACCGCTGATCGCCTCCGGCGCAGCTATCGGCAATGCCGTCTACAACGCGACCGGTGTCCGCATCCGCAGTTATCCCATTACACCGGCGAAAGTTCTCGCAGCTCTTGAAGAGGCGGCCTCGTGAAGCCTTTTGAGCTCGTCGACGCGAAGTCGGCTGCCGACGCCGTCGCGCTGTTGGGCGCGAGTAGCCACGCGCAACCAATCGCCGCTGGAGGCGATCTGCTCGGCCTTCTGAAGGAGCACGTTTCAGGCCCGGCCCTGATGTCTCCCGCAGTCCTGGTGAACCTGGCTACCGCCCGTGACATGGAAGGTATTGCGCGGGAATCGGACGGATTGCGATTAGGCGCCATGACCACGCTGGCGCGACTGTCCGCGCACCCTGATGTGCCGCCGATGCTCGCCGAGGCAGTAGCATGTATCGCCTCGCCGCAGCTTCGGGCGCGCACGACCATCGGCGGCAACCTCCTGCAAAGGCCACGATGCCTGTACTTCCGCCACCCGGATGTGACGTGCTTCAAAAAAGGCGGCACGGGTTGTCCCGCGGTCGGCGGTCCGTCCGAAGCCTATCCCGGATCGCTGTTTCCCGGAACGTGTCACGCTGGCCATCCATCCGATCTTGCGCCGGCGTTGATCGCGCTGGATGCCGCAGCCGAACTTCTCGGACCGAAAGGCTTGCGGAGGCTTCCGTTGCTGGAGCTCTTCGATGGCGCCAGCACCAACGCCGGACAAGAAGCCTTGATCGGCCGGGCCGAAGTGCTGACAGCAATCCTGATCCCGAAATTGACCTGCATACAGGCGTTTGAAAAGGTCGCGGCCCGGAAGGCGAATGAATTTTCATGGGCGTCAGCCGCTGTCGTGGTCGAGCTCAACGAAGAGCGAGTCATCCGCGCCCGTGTGGCGCTTGGCGGTATCAGCCTCACTCCATTGCTGTGGTGTGATTCCCGCGCGCTCATGGTCGGGCGAGACCTGCGGGACGTCGATCTGGACGCTGTCGCGCTGGATATTCTGTCGCCATCGCGAATGACCGAACGTCATCCGGCCCGCGCGGCGGCGTGCTGGTCGGCAATTCGCGGCGCGATCTCCAGAATAAGGGGAGGTTTATTCCAATGAGCATCGCCACGCGTCCGCGAAATACGTGCCTCAAACCCATGAGTGCACTTCGGCGAAGCGGTTCGGCGCGTGCGAGTGCGAGACGGCAACGGCGTCATCACGGAAATCTGGACAGGCGGGGCGGTGTCTCGATGCCGTTCTCAGCCGGTGACCGTTTCCCGCGCTTTTTTGACCAGCCATGATGTGAAGGCCTTGACCCGTTCGTCGTTGCGAAGCGTGGAAGGCCAGCGGACGATATGGGCCTTGCTGGATGGCCTGTCTTCACAGGGAGGGAGAACGCGCACCAGCCGCCCGTTCTCCAGAGCATCATGAACCAGCATCGACCGGGCCAGGACGATGCCGGCTCCTTCATGTGCCGCGGCGATCGCCGGCCCGATAGAAGCGAAACGAAAGCTCTCCTTCGTCCGCGGGGGCAGGCCCAATCGTTCCAGCCATGACGGCCACGACCACTCGGCAATGGTTCCGCGTCCTGCCGGTCCTTTGTGCAGAAGCGGCAACTTGCTGAGAATGGAAGGGTCCCCCAAGACGAAATCCGAAGGGATCAGCGACGGACTGCAAACCGGGAAGACTTGCTCCTGAAACAGCGGCGATTGGCTCGAGGTCGCCTTAAGCTCGGAGGCGGGTACCCAGAGGATACGAACATCGAGGTCCGCCGTCAGTTCCGGCGCCTCGTTCTCAACCACGACCAGTTCGATCGAAGTCTGTGGGCACGTCACGGCAAAATCCGGCAGACGCCGCACGAGCCAGTTGTCCGCCAACGCCGCACCGATCCCGACCCGTAACCGGTTGGGTGCGGCCGCAACCATGCATCGCGTACGAAGCGCCGCGAAATCGTCCAGCAGCTTTGACAGACCATCGACGATCGCTTCACCCGCGGATGTCGGCAGAAGGCCGGTGTTGTGTCGCCGCAGCAGCGGCGTCCCCATGAAGGTTTCCAGCCTTCGAACCCGGTGGCTTACGGCGCTCTGCGTCAAGCCGAGCTCCGCAGCCGCGCGCGTCATGCTTCCGTGGCGGACAGCCGCGTCGAACGCGACCAATGCGTCAAATGGAGGCAGGCGGATCATCCGGCCAGTATGAATGAGATTCAAACCAAAGTGAATACTTGGCGCTTTGGCGAACTGGCGATGGCCATCGTGAAGGACTGACTAGAACGTGGATGCCCGGCACAAGGCCGGGCATGACGAATTTGAGGTGCTTGTCGCATGCACCTTACGATGACGTTACGCCGTCAGCGCTTGCTCCAGATCCGCGATCAGATCCTCCTTGTCCTCGATGCCGATCGACAGCCGGACCACGTCGGGGGCGGCGCCGGACTTCACCTTGGCGGCGTCGTCGAGCTGGCTGTGGGTGGTCGAGGCCGGGTGGATCACCAGCGAGCGGGTGTCGCCGACATTGGCAAGATGCGAGAACAGTTTCAGGTTCGACACCAGATTGACGCCGGCGTCATAGCCGTCCTTCAGGCTGAAGGTGAACACCGCGCCGGCACCCTTCGGCGCGTATTTGCGCGCGAGGCTGTTGTACTTGTCGCCGGCAAGGCCGGCATAGTTCACCGCCGCCACCTTGGAATGGCCGGCGAGGAATTCCGCGACCGCCTTGGCGTTCTCGCAATGCTTTTGCATGCGCAGCGGCAGCGTCTCGATGCCGGTCAGGATCATGAAGGCGTTGAACGGCGACAGCGCGGGTCCGAGATCGCGCAGGCCGAGCACGCGGCAGGCGATCGCGAAGGCGAAATTGCCGAATGTCTCCTGCAGCTTGATGCCGTGATACTCCGGGCGCGGTTCGCTCAGCATCGGATACTTGTTGTCCTTCGACCAGTCGAAGGTGCCGGCATCGACGATGATGCCGCCGAGCGAATTGCCGTGGCCGCCCAGAAATTTCGTCAGCGAATGCACGACGATGTCGGCGCCGTGGTCGATCGGGCGGATCAGATAGGGCGTCGCCAGCGTGTTGTCGACGATCAGGGGAACGCCGGCCTTGCGGGCGACGGCGGCGATCGCCTCGATATCGGTGATGCTGCCGGAGGGATTGGCGATCAACTCGATGAAGATCGCCTTGGTGTGCGGCGTGACCGCGCGCTCGAAACTCGAGATATCGTCGGGATCGGCCCATGCGACGTTCCAGCCAAAACTCTTGAACGCATGGGTGAACTGGTTGATCGATCCGCCGTAGAGTTTTCGCGCGGCGATGATTTCGTCGCCCGGCATCAACAATTGCTGAAACACCACGACCTGGGCGGCGTGTCCTGAGGCGACCGCGAGCGCGGCGGTGCCGCCCTCAAGCGCGGCGACGCGTTCTTCCAGCACCGCATTGGTCGGATTGCCGATACGGGTATAGATGTTGCCGAACGCCTGCAGGCCGAACAGCGACGCGGCGTGATCGGCATCGTTGAAGACAAACGACGTGGTTTGATAGATCGGCGTCGCCCGCGCGCCGGTGGTCGGGTCAGGCTGCGCGCCGGCATGCACGGCGAGGGTCGAAAATCCCGGGTGACGGTCGGTCATTCTATAAGTCCTGTTTTGGCTGGGTCGAAAAAGCGGGGGCGATGCTGATCGCAAGCCGCATCCGCCGTCAAGGTGACGGGCTCCGATATCATGGATTAGCAACGGGTGTGCTTCACGATGCCGCGTTTAGGAAACGATTATATCGCTAATTACGTCACGGAAGTTCGCTCTTGCTTTTGACGGCGCGATCGGAGGCCGCGGTTTCGCCGCCGCCGACGCTCGTCCGGTTCAGCGACAGGCGCATGCCCAGGGTCGGGACCGGTGCGCGTTTCGAACTCAGCGTGCGTGAATTCACGCCCATCCACGAAATCTCGGACGACAGCCGGCCATATTCGATCTTCGGGCAGCGGTTCATCACCACCTTGATGCCGGCGGCTTCGGCTTTTTCCGCCGCCGCGTCGTCGCGCGCGCCGAGCTGCATCCAGATCACCTTCGGCGGCGTCGGCAGTTTCAAGGCCTCGTCGACAACCGGCATGATGTGGCTGGAGTTGCGGAAGATGTCGATCATATCGATCGGGCGGCCGATATCCGACAGCGAGGCGACAAAGGGTTTGCCGAGCAGGCTCTTGCCGACATGGCCGGGATTGACCGGGATCATGTCGTAGCCGCGCTGCGCCAGATATTTGAAGGCGAAATAACTCGGCCGCACGTTGACCGGCGAGGCGCCGACCATCGCGATCGATTTCACGCCGTTGAGGATTCCGCGGATGTAGTTGTCGTCATAGGCATCGTGGTTCATTGCGATATTACTTATCCTGCCACTTCGGCTCGCGCTTTTCGATAAAGGCGCCGATGCCTTCCTCGGCGTCGCGTGCCATCATGTTTTCCGTCATCACCTCTGCGGCATAACGATAGGCGTCGGCAAGGCTCATTTCGATCTGCCGGTAGAAGGCTTCCTTGCCGAGTTTCACCGTGTAGGCCGATTTCAGCGCAACCTTCTGCGCCAGCGCGATCGCGGCGTCGCGCTCGGTGCCCGGCGCCACGACGCGGTTGACGAGACCGAGGCTTTGGGCCGTCCTCGCATCGACCGGCTCGCCGGTCAGCAGCATTTCCATCGCCTGCTTGCGCGGCACGTTGCGCGTCAGCGCCACCATCGGTGTCGAACAGAACAGGCCGATATCGACGCCGGGCGTGGCAAAGCTCGCGGCCTCCGACGCCACGGCAAGATCGCAGCTTGCCACCAGCTGGCAACCGGCGGCGGTGGCGACGCCCTGGACGGCGGCGACCACGGGCTTCGGCAGATGCACGATGGCCTGCATCATCGCGGCGCAGGCGTTCATGATCTCTGCGAAATAGGCCCGTCCGCGATCGGCGTCGCTGCGGCGTGCGGTCAATTCCTTCATGTCGTGGCCGGCGGAAAAGGCCGGCCCATTGGCTGATATCACCAGCGCGCGCACGCTTTTGTCGTCGTGGATTTCCTTCAGCGCCGCATGCAATTCGGCGATCAGGCCTTCCGACAGGCTGTTGCGCGCCGCCGGCCGGTTCAGCGTGAGCACCGCGATGCCGCCGACGCGCTCGCGCAACAGGATCGGCGAGGCAGGCTTTGGCGCGCGGGCGGTTTGAGCGGACATCGCAAAATTTCCACTAGGGCTTTGATGACAACTTAATGTAACAGGCGATCTGAAGCGAGGGCAGGGACGGTATGGCAGCAGCGAAAATGAGCGTGGCCGAACTCGAGAAGTTCCTGCACGACGAATTTCCGCAGGCCTTCAGGGACGGCGATATCAGCATCGAAAGCGCCGACGGCGAGACCTGCCTGCTGCGCCAGCGCTCCATCTGCGTCCGGGCGGCACCGTGTCCGGCCCGACGCTGATGGCGATGGCCGATTTCGCGATGTATGTGGTGCTGCTGTCGGCGATCGGCCCGGTGGGGCTTGCGGTGACGACCAATCTCAACATCAATTTCCTGCGCAGGGGGCTGCCCGGCCAGGATGTGCTGGCCGCCGCGAGGCTGTTGAAGCTCGGCAAGCGGCTTGCGGTCGGCGAGGTCAATCTGCTGTCGGGCTCGTCGCCCGATCCGATCGCGCACGTGACCGCGACCTATTCCATTCCAACCAAATAGGCTTTTCTGAGGTAATATAACACCATATTTTCAAGACATTGTTTTTGCTTGATTAATTGTTCTCGCTGGGCATTGACGGGCGATGCACCGTTCTTTAGAAACCGCGCAGTTCGGCGCAGCCTGCGCCGCAATCCCCTTTCACGGATTTCCTCACATGAAAACCTTTTCGGCAAAGCCCGCCGAGGTGACGAAGAAGTGGGTGCTGATCGACGCCAAAGGTCTGGTGGTCGGACGGCTTGCCACGCTGGTCGCCATGCGCCTGCGCGGTAAACATCTTCCGACCTATACGCCCCACGTCGATTGCGGCGATCACGTCGTCATCATCAACGCGGCCCATGTCGTGCTGACCGGCCGCAAGCGCGAGCAGAAGGTCTACTACAAGCACACCGGCTTCATCGGCGGCATCAAGGAACGCACCGCGAAGTCGATCCTCGAAGGGCGCTTCCCGGAGCGCGTGGTCGAGAAGGCGGTCGAGCGCATGGTCCCGCGCGGTCCGCTCGGCCGCGTGCAGATGGGCAATCTGCGCGTTTACCCCGGCGCCGAACATCCGCATGAAGCCCAGCAGCCCGAGAAGGTTGATATCGCTTCGATGAACCGCAAGAACATGAGGGCCGCATAAGATGTCGGACACCATGCAGTCGCTCGACCAGTTGGCGCAGCTCAAGCCGGCCACGCCGGAAGCGCCGAAATACGTCAAGAAGGTCGACAAGTTCAACCGCGCTTACGCCACCGGCAAGCGCAAGGACGCGGTTGCCCGCGTCTGGATCAAGCCGGGCGCCGGCAAGATCCTGGTCAACACCCGCGAAGTCGAAGTCTACTTCGCCCGTCCGGTGCTGCGGATGCTGATCCAGCAGCCGCTGGTCGCCGCTGCCCGCGCCGGCCAGTACGACGTCGTTTGCACGGTCGCCGGCGGCGGTCTGTCGGGCCAGGCGGGTGCCGTGCGTCACGGCATCTCCAAGGCGCTGACATGCTTCGAGCCGGATCTGCGCGGCGTGCTGAAGAAGGGCGGCTTCCTGACCCGCGACTCCCGTACCGTGGAGCGCAAGAAGTACGGCCGCGCCAAGGCGCGCAAGTCGTTCCAGTTCTCGAAGCGCTAACAGCTTCGCTAAAATTTGCAGCGACTGCTGCATTCATCAATCGAGAAAAAGGGCGCTCAACAGCGCCCTTTTTGCTTTCAGTTTAGAAATGAATTAACGCAGATTTTCACGAAAACTTGCGTGTGCGTGCAAACGGATTTCGAACGCGGTGTCCTCTAGGGTGCCCGGGCTGAGGGCGCGCACATTTCTTTTCAAGCGCACCAAACACGTAGCATCACACGCGTTAGGTGACACATGTCATTCGATACTTCCACGTTATATCTGTTCGCGACCATGGTCGCGGGCATGCTCGGGGCCATGCTCATCTTCTTCGGCAAGCAGGAGAAAGTCCCTGCGTTGAAATGGTGGGGCGCGGCCTATCTGCTCGGCGCGGCCTCGGTCGCGATCTGGACCATCGGCGGGGCAAGGCTTGGCGACCAGATGATACTGGCGCTCAATGCGGTCGGTTTCATCGCCTGCGGCATGGTCTGGAACGCCGCGCGCGTATTCCTCGGCCGCAAGCCCAATCTGCCGGGGCTGGTGTTCGGCGCGATCACCTGGATCGGCGCGTCGGCGGCGCTGCCGTCGCTGGATTCGGCGATGCGCCTGACCCTTGGCGCGGCGATCGTGGCGATCTATGCGGCGCTGACGGCTTCCGAATTGTGGAACGAGCGGCGGCGGGCGACGCAGAAGCGCTGGCCGGCGATCGTGGTGCCTGTCATGCATGGTTGCGTGCTGATGCTCCCGATCCTGCTCGGCGACCTCTTGCGGCCGCATGACGAAACCTTCTCCAGCAGCGTCTGGGTGACGGCGTTCTCGATCGAACTGGTGCTCTATGCGATCGGCACCGTGTTCGTCATCTTCATGCTGGTGTCGGATCGCGCGGTGACCGTGCACAAGACGGCGGCCTCGATCGATCCGCTGAGCGGCATGTTCAACCGCCGCGGCTTTGCCGAAGCCTGCTCGCGGGTGATCGAGCGCGAAGCCAATGCCGGCCGCCCGGTGACGGTGATGATCTTCGACATCGACCACTTCAAGGGGATCAACGACCGCTTCGGCCATCCCGCCGGCGACGAAATCCTCAAACTGTTCTCCACCGTCGTGGTCAACAATTTGCGCATCAGCGACCTCTCGGGACGGATCGGCGGCGAGGAGTTCGCAGCCTTGCTGCCATGTGCGCTGGACGAGGGCGTGCTGGTGGCCGAGCGCGTGCGCGAGGCGTTCGAGGCTTCCGGAATCGTGTGCGAGGAAGGTCCGGTCGATACCACCGTCAGCATCGGCGTCGCCGGCGGACCGGCGGGCACCGAACTCGAAGTGCTGCTGGCGGCGGCCGATACCGCGCTCTATCAGGCCAAGCGCAGCGGCCGCAATCGTGTCGAGGCCGCCGAAGAACTGCCGCTATCGCTGGAAAACTGGCGGCGCAAGACCGCAGGGATTCCGGCTCCTCTGCGGCAGGCGACGGCCGTGACCTGAGGCAAACGCGGGGTTGTAACCCCGCGTTTACCATTCCATCGATATTATCTGCGGCATGGACTCGATCCGCACGCGTAACCCCCAGGCTGCCCTGATGTCGCTCGAAGCGGCCGCAGCATCCGCCCGCGGTGGTTTCGCCTGCATGTTCTCCACCTCGGAAGAATTCGAGACGGCGCTCATCTCCGAGCGCCGGGCGCAGGGCCGTTACGACCAGCGCAGAGCGCGCGTGGCCTGCCATCCTGTTCATCGGTTGCGCGCTGATGGTTGCGGGCACGGTGCTGCTGTTCAACTGAGTTGGTTTCCGAGATGCTGATGCAAGGGCGCCATGAGGCGCCTTTTTCTTTTGGGCCGCCTGCGCTAGATAAAGCCAGTCCCACCAGAAGGCCGCAACCGACATGATCACCGAAATCGCACAAATCGACGTCAAGCCCGGTACCGAGAAGGATTTTGAAGCCGCGGTCGCCAAGGCGCGGCCGCTGTTCCTGCGCGCCAGGGGCGGCAAGGGCTTCGAGCTGCACAAGTCGATCGAAAAGCCGTCGCGCTACCGGCTGATGGCGAAGTGGGAAACGCTGGAAAATCACACCGTCGATTTCCGCGGCTCGGAAGACTTCACGGCGTGGCGCGCCCTCGTCGGGCAGTATTTTGCAGCCCCACCCGAGGTCGAGCACACCGAGACGGTGGTGACCACGTAGACGCCGTGGCGGCCCAGGCGCGTTGATTCCTTCCCGCAGAATATTCCGGCCGGTCTGTCGCGAAAATGCGGCCGCAATCAAGCCGGCCGCTGCGCCGGTTTGACGCTGGCGTGCCCGGTGTGCCAAGCGGTGCATGCAACGGAAGTGCGCGTCGGCGAGGGTCGGATGAATTTCAAATGGTTGGGGCCGGTTGCGCTATTGGCGGCGCTCTGGATCGGCGATCAGATCCGGATCAACCGGCCCGGCCACAAGTATCGCCTCACGATCGAGGTCGAAACCCCGGAGGGGCGCAAATCGGCCTCCGGCGTCATGGCGGTGCATCCCGACCGGACCTACAGCCGTGGCGGCCATACCACGACGGTTGGCGATGCGGTCTTCGTCGATCTCGGCGGCGGCAAGAATCTGGTCGCGCTGCTGGCCCATATCGACGGGAAACTCGAACTTGACGGCATCAACTACGTGGCGCTGCGCGCCTACACGGCCGCCGCCGGCAAGCGCGTCTCATTCAACGAGATGAACCGGTTGACCGGCATCGTGCCGGTGAAGGCTCCGCTCGTTCCGGTGCTGGTGACGTTTGGCGACCCGGCCAATCCCGGGACCGCGCGCAATGTGCCGCCGGAGGATGCCGAAGCGGTGCTTGGAAAAGGATATCGCTTGCAGGGGATCACCGCCGAAGTGGTGCCCAATGGATACTGGCCGCTCGATTTCGGCGGCGCGCTGGGCGAGCCTGTGACCCGCGGGATTCAGACAAAACTGCCGTGGCTGAACGGCGCCGACACTACGGCGGCGGCCGCGGCGCTGCGAGCGGCAGGGCTGCCTGGCGTCGATCAGGTCAATGCGAGCGAAACCTTTACACGGAAGTAGCGGCGCCCGGCCTCAATGGCGGGCGCGTCCGAACGCCCGCTCCAGCGCCAAAACTCGCCAAAGACGACCGGCGCCGCATGCTGGCGGCATGGTCGGACATCACGGGCGCCCTGGCCGCCAATCTCGATCGAAGCCGGCCGGCCGAGCGCGTCAGGCTGCTCGAAGAACTAAAACCGATCCTTGGCGCCTATTTCGACGCCAAACTTGCCGGGCAGGCCTGAGGTTATCGCGGAGCTCTGAAGCAGAAGTGGAGGGCATATCATGTTGATCCGGCGCCATGTCGCAGGCATGATCCGCCGGAATCGCGGTTCAACCCAGAAGAATCCTTGCGCAGGACGATGAAAGCAGAAATCAGAAGATGAGACGGCCCGTGGTCGGTGTGATCGGGAATGCCCATCGCGTCGAAAATCGTTTCGCAACCCAAATGGTCGGAGAACGCAACCTTCGCGCTATCGCCGACGTGTCGGGCGCGCTGCCGCTGATGTTTGCGGGATCGCCTGAGATCACCGATGTCGCCGCGTTGCTCGACGCCGTCGACGGCGTCGTATTGACGGGCGCCCGCGCCAATGTCCATCCGACCCGCTTCAAGACCGAGCCGCACGAGAAGCACGAGCCGTATGACGTCCATCGCGACGACGTCGCGCTGGCGCTGGCGGAGGCCTGCGTCGCCCGCGGCGTGCCGATCTTTGGCATCTGCCGCGGCCTGCAGGAAATGAACGTGGCCTTTGGCGGCTCGCTGCATCCCGAAATCCGCGAAATCCCGGGCCGCATGAATCATCGCATGCCCCGGCTGGAGAACGGCGAGATCCATCCCGATCCGTTGGTTGTCTTCGCCGATCGGCACGACGTCCATCTCACGCCCGGCGGCGCCTTTGCAGAACTTCTTGGCCGCGAAACCATTCGCGTGAATTCCCTGCACGGGCAGGGCATCCTCGAACTCGGCAAGCGCGTTGTGATCGAGGGTGTGGCGGAAGACGGCACCATTGAGGCGATCCGGATTGCCGATGCTCCGACCTTTGCGCTCGGCGTGCAATGGCATGCCGAGTACGATCCGCAGCGCAATCCGATCAACCGCGCGCTGTTTCAGGCGTTCGGCGAGGCGCTCAGGGCGCACAGACAGGCGAACTAGCCAGAGCGTTTTCGAGCGAAGTGATACCCGTTCGCATGGCAATCTTACGCAGATTGCGTAGAGTTATCTGCGGTAGAAAACGCGTCAAAACAAAAGCTAATGCGCTTTCGAGCGCTTTGGCACAACGGGAGGATGCGATGCGGGGCCACCGATGGTCGAGACGCGACCTGCTGAAGGTATCGACGGCAGCGGTTGCCGGCACGCTGTTCGCCGAACCGTTGCGCGCTGCGGCGCCGCCGCCTTCGGAAGTGACGCCGGCCCTGATCGAAGCGGCGAAGAAAGAGGGCAAGCTGTCGTTCTATTCGGCGCTCGAGCTCAATACCGCCGAACGGCTGGCGCGGACGTTCGAAGCCAAATATCCCGGTATCAGCGTGCGCGTCGAACGGTCCGGTGCGGAGCGGATTTTCCAGCGCATCGCGCAGGAGCAGGGCAGCGGCATCAACGCCGTCGACGTCGCCAACTCGACCGACCCTGCGCATTACCTCGAATGGAAGAAGAACAAATGGCTCGCGCCCTATTTGCCGGCTGAAGTTATCAGGAATTTCCCGGCCGATCAGGTCGATCCCGACGGCATGCACGCGACCTCCTGCGCCTGGCTGGAGGTGATCGGTTACAATACGGGCCTCGTCAAGCGCGAAGAGGCGCCGAAGAGCTACGCCGATCTGCTCGACCCCAAATGGCTGGGCAAGATCGTCAAGGCGCATCCCGGCTACAGCGGCGCCATCATGACCGCGACCTTCGTGCTGACGCGCGATCTCGGCTGGGGCTTTCTGGAAAAGCTCGCGCAGCAGAAGGTCATGCAGGTGCAATCGGCCGCCGATCCGCCGAAGAAGATCCTGCTCGGCGAGCGCGCCATCATGGCCGACGGCAACGACTACAATCTGGTGCTGCTCAAGGATCAGGGCAAACCGGTCGAGGTGGTTTACCCGACGGAAGGCGCGCCGCTGATCATCGTCCCTTCCGGCATCTTTGCCGGCGCGCCCAATCCGAATGCGGCGCGGCTGTTCCAGAGTTTCTTCTTCAGCGCCGAAACCCAGCAGATGCTGGTCGACGTGTTCGCGCATCGCTCGTTCCATGCCCAGGTCAAGGAAAAGGGCGAACATATTCCGTTGGCGAATTTGAAACTGCTGAAGGCCGATCCCGCCGCGGTGCAGGCCCAGAGCGAGGAGATCAAGGCGCGCTACACCAAGATATTCGGCGTGTGAGAAAGTTGGAGCTGCGATCTCCTTAAGGCGCTGCCCGTAATTCTACGGGGCTGAAAAGGGGCGATCACGGCGCGGAACTCGGCTAAGTAGCTGAGGGTGCCGAATTAACGCCCATAATTGCCGATACTATTTTGATTAGTCCGCTGCGAATCGATCTTCGCATCCGTTCCCGCATCCTGTTTTAGGCAGCTGGATTTAATGACCCTGTGGAGCCGCCTTGCATCGGCGATGGTGCTGCTGGTTGCAGCGACAATCGGCGTGCTGGGCTTGTTCAACCATGGTTTCGCCGGGCTTGGCGGGGCGGCGCTCGCGGCCGGCGCGACCGCGGTTGTGCTCGCGCTTGCGCTCGCAGCCGGTATCGCCAGATCGCTGTCCCGGCCGCTGACCCAAACGACGCAAACCGTTGGGGGCTCGTCGACCCCACTCGGCACCAGGCAGATCCTGCTGGAGAATACGGTCGAAAGCACCCGCGACGCCGTCATCGTGGTTGACGAGCACGCCGTGATCGTCGTTGCCAACGCTGCGGCCCGGCGGCTGCTCGGTGTCGACCGCGGCTTCGACAGCCTGACGGGGACACGAAATTTCACCTGTTTCCGCGCGGACGGCGTGACGCCGCTGCCAATTCCGGATTCTCCGCTGGCGCGGGCGCTACGCGGCGAAAATATCGACGACTTCGAACTGGTCGTGCAATCCGAAGCGCCAGGCGCGCGGGCCTGGATCGTCGCCAACGCCCGGCCGTTGCGCGATGCCGCCGGCCATCTTCGCGGCGCGGTGACGGTGCTGCGCGACGTTACCGAACAAAAACGGGCGCACCAGGCGCTGATCGACGGCGAACAGATGGCGCAGTCGATCGTCCAGACCGCGCTCGACGCCTTCGTCCAGACCGACGAAAACGGCTTCGTCCTCGACTGGAGCCCACAGGCCGAAGTCTTGACCGGCTGGACCCGGGCGGAGGCCGTCGGCGTGAGGGCGGTGGATCTGGTTTTCCCGGCGCCGGCACGCGATGCGCACCGGCAGCGGATCGGCAGGTTCCTGCAGGAAGTAGCCGGCGGTGCCATGGGCATGCGCTACGAGGCGCCGGTGCTGCACCGGGATGGTCACGAGATTTTCGTCGAAGTCTCGCTCACGGCCGTGCGCCGCGGTGACGGCTATATCGTCAATGCCTTTGTCAGGGACATTACCCAGAAGCGCATCGCCGAGGAGCAGTTGATCCAGGCGCAAAAGATGGAATCGATCGGGCAACTGACCGGCGGCATCGCCCATGACTTCAACAACATGCTCACCGTCATCACCGGCACGATCGAAATCCTGGCTGACGGCGTCAAGGACACGCCGCATCTGGCGACCATCGCGAAGCTGATCGGCGAGGCGGCGGACCGTGGCGCGCAGCTCACCGCCGACCTGTTGTCGTTCGCACGCAAGCAGCCGTTGCAGCCGGCCGAGATCGACGTCAACGAGCTGATTGGCGAAGCCGTTCGATTGCTGTCGCCTGGTCTCGGCAAGCAGATCGAAATCGTGACCGTGCTGAGCCGCGATGTGTGGCCGGCCTTCGCCGACCGAAGCCAGCTTTCGGCAGCCCTCGTCAACCTCGCGATCAATGCCCGCGACGCCATGCAGGACGGCGGAAAGCTGACCTTTGCGAGCGGCAATACCAGATTGGGCGTTCGCGAGGCGGTGGCCCGCGGCGTCGAACGCGCCGGCGACTATGTAGCCATCGAAGTGAGCGACACCGGGGCTGGTATTGCGCAGTCCCACCTCGAGCGGATTTTCGATCCGTTCTTTTCCACCAAGGAGATCGGCCGGGGGACCGGGCTTGGGCTCAGCATGGTGTTTGGATTCGCCAAGCAGTCGGGCGGCAGCGTCGACGTGCGGAGCGAAGAAGGCCGTGGCACGACGTTCCGGATCTATCTGCCCAAGGCCGACAGCCGTGCGCTTCAGCGGCCGGCGCAGGACCAGGAACTGCCGGCACAGGGCGGCAATGAAACCATCCTGTGCGTCGAGGACGACCGCAAGATCCGCGACTATGTGACGTTGCAGCTTGAGACCCTTGGTTACAAGGTCATATCGGCAGGGAATGCCGAAGAGGCGCTCGCGATCGTGGGGCAGGGCGCGGCATTCGATCTGCTGTTCACCGACATCGTGATGCCCGGCAGCATGAACGGCAGGCAACTGGCGGAGACCATGATGGCCGGGCGGCCATCGCTCCGGGTGCTCTTTACCTCCGGCTACAGCGATGGGGCGCTGCCGCTGCAAAACCGCGCAGGCCACGGCATTCCGCTGCTGACCAAGCCTTACCGGCGCGCGGAGCTGGCGCGGATGTTGCGCCGCTGCCTCGATCTGGCGGTCGATCCGGCGGGCGATCCGGTACCGCTGCCTTATTCGGTGCAGGAAGACGTCGAGCGTTTTCTGCGCAACAGCGCCCGGGCGGAATAGACGCGGCTTCGCGACGTCGCGCGCAAGCCGCGCAAACCCGGATGGCGGAAAGACAAAAGGCGCCCCGTTCGGAGCGCCTTTCGCATTCTTGAGCGATGATATCAGCGGCGAAAAACGCCGCGAGAAATCACAGCGAATAGTACATGTCGAATTCGACCGGATGCGGGGTCATCTCGAAGCGCTCGACTTCGGTCATCTTCAGCTCGATATAGCTGTCGATGAAGTCGTCGTCGAACACGCCGCCGTTCTTGAGGAACGCGCGGTCCTTGTCGAGGTTTTCCAGCGCCTCGCGCAAGCTGCCGCACACCGTCGGGATCTGCTTCAGCTCTTCCTTCGGCAGATCGTAGAGATCCTTGTCCATCGCCGGACCCGGATCGAGCTTGTTCTTGATGCCGTCGAGGCCGGCCATCAGCATCGCGGCGAAGGCGAGATACGGATTGGCCATCGGGTCGGGGAAGCGGACCTCGACGCGCTTGGCCTTCGGGTTCGCGGTGTAGGGGATGCGGCAGGAGGCCGAACGGTTGCGCGCGGAGTAGGCCAGCAGCACCGGGGCTTCATAGCCCGGGACCAGGCGCTTGTAGGAATTGGTCGACGGGTTGGTGAAGGCGTTGAGCGCCTTGGCATGCTTGATGATGCCGCCGATGTAGTGCAGGCAGGTCTCCGAGAGGTCGGCATATTTGTTGCCGGCGAACACCGGCTTGCCGCCCTTCCAGATCGACTGGTGGCAGTGCATGCCCGAACCGTTGTCGCCGTAGACCGGCTTCGGCATGAAGGTGGCGGTCTTGCCGTAGATATGCGCGACCTGGTGGATGCAATATTTGTAGATCTGCATCTGGTCGGCCATCAGCGTCAGCGTGTCGAACTTCATGCCGAGTTCGTGCTGGGCGGAGGCGACTTCGTGGTGATGCTTCTCGACCTTGACGCCCATCTTGGCCATCGCGCCGAGCATTTCGGAGCGCATGTCCTGCACCGAGTCCTGCGGCGGGACCGGGAAGTAGCCGGCCTTGGTGCGGATGCGGTGGCCGAGGTTGCCGCCTTCATACTCGGTGTCGGAATTGATCGGCAGTTCGGAGGAGTCGAGCTTGAAGCCGGTGTTGTAGGGCGTGGTCTGGTAGCGGACGTCGTCGAACACGAAGAACTCGGCTTCCGGCCCGAAGAACACGGTGTCGCCGACGCCCATCGACTTGACCATCGCCTCGGCCTTCTTGGCCATGCCGCGCGGATCGCGGTTGTAGGGCTCGCCGGTGGTCGGCTCCAGCACGTCGCAGGTGATGACCATGGTGGTTTCGGCGAAGAACGGATCGATCGTCGCGGTGACGGGATCGGGCATCAGGCACATGTCGGATTCGTTGATCGCCTTCCAGCCGGCAATCGACGAGCCGTCGAACATCGTGCCCTCGGCAAAGATTTCCTCGTCGATCATGCCGATGTCGAAAGTCACGTGCTGCCACTTGCCGCGCGGATCGGTGAAGCGCAGGTCGACGTATTTTACGTCGTTGTCCTTGATCGATTTCAGGACGTCTTTGGCGGTCTTCATGAATACCCCTTTTGGCTACGGGTCGGTTTCCAGGACTCTGCGACAGGACATTTCCGCAAACGATGTGGTGAGATATCGCGAACGAAATCAGGCCGCTGAAGCAGCCCGTTTTTTGTTTTTTAGTCGCAAAATTCGGATAGCACCCGGCTTAGATAGCGTCCAGCCCGGATTCTCCGGTTCTGATCCGGATCGCTTCCTCGATGTTGGAGACGAAGATTTTGCCGTCGCCGATGCGCCCGGTCTGGGCGGCGCGGCGGATGGCGTCGATGGCTTTCTCGACCAGGTCGTCCCCGATCACGATCTCGATTTTGACCTTGGGCAGGAAGTCCACGATGTATTCCGCGCCGCGATAAAGTTCGGCGTGACCCTTTTGCCGGCCGAAACCCTTGGCCTCGGTCACGGTGATACCCTGCAGTCCGACCTCCTGAAGCGCCTCTTTCACCTCGTCGAGCTTGAATGGCTTGATGATGGCTTCGATTTTTTTCACTTGAGCGCCTCCCGGGCATTTCCAAATTGCAGAGTACAGTTAGTTTCGATGTCGCGCGGCGGCGCCGTCTGGTCGATCCTTCAATCAGGGCCGGAAACGCTCACAATCGTCGCGAACTATGACGATCCTGAGCCGGCATCCTCATCGGCTTCCCCAAAAGCAGGGTCTATGCCAAGTTGTTAACAGGCCTGATTTTGGAATGTTATCAGACTTTTAACGGGGCAAACGGCAGAGCTCGAACCGGACGAGGCATGATACCGAAGCCTATCGAATAGGCAAACCGATCAATTCGTATGCAATTTTCGGAAAGGCCGGCCGCGCGAGAGGCGGGAAGTGCCTGCGGAAAAGGCGGTTGGATCGAGGAATTCGGCATGGAAGTTTTGACCACCACCGAAATGGAGCGCGCCGACCGGCTGACAATCGCCGCCGGCACGCCCGGTTTCGCGCTGATGATGAGCGCGGGCCAGGCCGTGGCCGAAGCCGCGATGGACCTCGTCGAGGAGGGGCCGATCGTGGTGGTCGCCGGCCGCGGCAACAATGGCGGCGACGGTTTTGTCGCGGCGGCCGAACTCGCCGCGCGCGGCCGCGAGGTCTCGGTGATCCTGCTGTGCGAGCGGGACAGTCTGCAGGGCGATGCGGCGCTCGCGGCGCGCGGCTGGAAATATCCGGTGCTGCCGTTCAATCCCGCAGGCGATCGGCAAGCCGGCGCTGATCATCGACGCGCTGTTCGGCGCCGGTCTCAATCGTCCGGTCAAGGGCGATCCGCTCGAGATGATCGAGGCGATCAACGCCAACGGCGCGCCGGTGCTCGCCGTCGACCTGCCGAGCGGCATCAACGGCACGACCGGCGCCGTCATGGGCGTTGCGATCGACGCCGTCGAGACCGTGACGTTCTTCCGCCGCAAGCCGGCGCATCTGCTGCTGCCGGGGCGGATGCATTGCGGCCGCGTGCGCGTCGCCGATATCGGCATCGATGCGCGCGTGCTCGACGAAATCCAGCCGCGGACTTCGGAGAACGTTCCGCAGGCCTGGCAAGGATCCTTTCCGGTGCCGCGCATCGACGGCCACAAATATGCGCGCGGCCATGCGGTCGTCGTGTCCGGCGACATGGCGTCGACCGGCGCGGCGCGGCTGGCGGCGCGCGCGGCGCTGCGGGCCGGCGCCGGCCTGGTGACGCTGGCCTCGCCGCGCGATGCGCTGGTCGTCAACGCCTCGGCGCTGACCGCCGTGATGGTTCGCGCCGTCGACACCGTGGTCGAATTCGCCGACATGCTGAACGACAAGCGGCTCAATGCCTGCGTGATCGGGCCGGGCGCCGGCGTCGGCGCGCGCACGCGCGATCTCGTCCACACCGCGTTGTCGGCGAAGCGTCATCTCGTGCTCGATGCCGACGCGCTGACGAGTTTTGCCGAGGCGCCGGAGCGTCTGTTCGAATCGATCAAGGCGTCGCACGATCCGCAGGTCGTCCTGACCCCGCATGAGGGCGAGTTTCCGCGGCTGTTCAGCGACATCAGCAACAAGCATCCGAACCGCTCCAAGCTCGAACGGGTGCGCGACGCCGCCGAACGCTGCGGCGCCGTGGTGCTGCTGAAGGGGCCGGATACGGTGGTGGCGTCACCGGACGGACGCGCCAGCATCGCCGCCAACGCGCCGCCCTGGCTTGCGACCGCCGGCGCCGGCGACGTGCTGGCCGGCATGATCGCGGGCCTGCTGGCGCAGGGCGTGCCGGCCTTCGAGGCCGCCAGCATCGGGGTCTGGATGCACGGCGAGGGCGCGCGCGAGGCGGGACCCGGCCTGATCGCGGAGGATCTGACCGGAAGTGCTGCCGGCGGTGTTCCGGCGGCTCTATGACGAGTTCGGCATCGAGTATTAGTCGTAGGATGGGTGAGCGCAGCGAACCCATCGTCTCGGTACAGGTGATGATCGCTGCGCTCCACCCATCCTACGATTACGTCACCAGATATTTCGCGACCGCCGCCTCGTTCCATTCCAGCCCAAGGCCGGGCCCGCGCGCGGTGACCGTGCCGTCGACGATCTCGGCGGGGTGGGCGAGGATGACGCGGGCGAAGTCGAGGAATTCGAGCCAGTGCGCGGTCGGCGTCACCGCCAGCATGTGGGCGCTGGCTTCGGCGAACAGATGGCTCGACATCGGAATGTTCGCGGCCTCCGCTTGCGCGGCGACCTGCAGCCAGCCGGTGACGCCGCCGCATTTCATCAGGTCGGGCATGATGAAATCGCTGGCGCCGGCCGCGATCGCTTCGGCAAAGCCGCGCGGGAACCACCAGTTCTCGCCGGCCTGAATTGGCGTCGGCGAGGTCTCGCGCACCTTGGCGTGGCCCGGACAGATTTTCCTGCGGCACCGGCTCCTCGATCCAGTGCAGATCATAGGGCGCAAGCCGCGCGATGCGGCGGGTGGCTTCCGCAGGATCGAGCGACTGGTTGAAGTCGATCATCAGCGCGACATCGGGGCCGAGCAGGGCGCGCACGCCCTTGACCATGCGTTCGTCATTGGCGGCATCGCCATCGCCGCCCTTGATCTTGATGCCGCGAAAACCTTGCTCCAGCGAACGGCGCAGCGCCTTTTCGTCGGCCACGGGATCGACCACGCCATAGCTGTCATAGGCCTTGATCGGCCGCGGCGAGCCGCCGAGCAGCTCGGCCAATGGCCGACCCGCGCATCTGGCCGAGTGCGTCCCAATAGGCCATGTCGAGACCGGACACCGCCATGCCGACCAGGCCCTGCCAGCCGAGCAGGCGGAATTTGGCGTCCATCGCCGCCATCAGATCGAAGGGCGCGACCGGCTTGCCGGTGAGTTCGCGGCCGATCTCCTCGATCAGATGCACCAGCGGCTTCAGCGTCAGCTTGGCGTAGGCAAAGATGTAGGAGTGGCCGGTAACGCCCTGATCGGTCTCGACATCGATCAGCACCAGCGGCGCGGCCTCGATCACCCCGAAGGCGTTCTTCACCGGCCGCGAGATCGGCACCACGAGGGCGCGGGCGTTGACGCTGCGGATGGCGGGAACGGATTTGCTCATGCTGGTTTCCTCACTCCACACTGTACCATCGCACCAGCCGCGGCGCGGCCCAATCGGTGGCGACGGATTCGATCAGCCAGCGTCCGGCATATTCGGCGGCAAAGGCGATGCGCTGGGTCTGGCCGGGCTCGATCGCCAGCGTATCCAGCCAGAACGGCTTCCAGCCGTCGTCGAGCCGGTCGAGCAGCCGGAAATGATGGCCGTGGAGATGGAACACGGTCGCGATCGCGGCGCGGTTGGTCAGGGCCAGCACGACGGTGCGGCCGGCCTTGGCGCGAAAGGCGGGCGGGGCGGATCGCGGCGAAGTTGGCCGGCGTTCACCCAATCGGCTGGCGGCCGCCCGAGCGCGAGATCGAAGCGCTGGGCGCTCTTGAGGTCGAGTTGTGCCGGCAGGCCGTTGGAGGGCAGCGGCGGCGCGGGCGGGAGCGGGGCGGGGCGGATCGGCGGTTCACTGGAGACGGCGAGCTTGCCGATCGGGCGGGCTTCCTTGCCGTCATGGAGCAGGATCGATGACTGGGTCCCGCGCCGGCGCGGTCACATCGACGAAGACGTCGACCCGGCCTCCCGGCGCCAGCACGAGCGCGCCGTTGCGGGCCTGGAACGGCTCCGCCGGCTGGCCGTCGAGGGCCATGACCCGGACGTCGAGATTCTCTATTTTTACTGCAATGACAGAGCGTTGGCAGGCATTGATGAAGCGAAGCCTGATCCGTTCATTGGTTCGTGCCGTAATGTCGAGGGAAAGCCGGCCGTTGGCCGTCAAAACCGGCGTGGTATCCTCGGGATCGATGCCCGGCGCGATCGCGGTTCCGTCGGCGCGAAGCCGCCAATCCTCGATCAGGAACACCTCGTCGCGATCGACCGCGACCGGCTCGCTTTCCCGCACCACCAGCGCCCGCGCCCGCGATGGGCGCGCCTGGCCATCGCCGAGAAGGCCGAGATCGCACAGCAATGTTCCGGCATGACGCAGCGGCAGTTGCAGGGTTTCCCTGGCGCCGCTGGCCAGCGGCGCGCGGGCCGTCAGCGGTTCGGCGGCGGGGACGCCGTCCAGACCGCGCCAGTTGAGGACCGCAGGCAGCGGCAGCTCGTTTGCGAAGGCGACGTCCAGCGGTGTCGCCGCGCTTGAACCGGAGCTCGGGCGACCCCAGCGACCAGATCGGCGTCTCCGGTGCGCCCGGGCGGAGCGCAAGCAGCTCGGGCTTGGCCTGCAGCGCCAGCGCAGAGCGCTGCTGGGCCAGGCCCGATGTGGGCCATAGCGGGACGAGGGCGGCGGCGCCCAGTCCGGCCATCAGCTCGCGTCGGTCCAGCAGGGATTTGGGGCTTGCCATCAGACCGATGCGGACCATTTTCTGAAGGTATCTGTCCAGCTGTGACGCCTTGCCCGGGGAGGGTGGCAGAAAGGGCCATTTTTTTGCTGCGGACGGTGCGGGCGCATGTTATAAGCCCGCCGCTCGCGGCATCGCGGCCGGATTGGATGCTTTTCACGCGGGCGTGGCGGAACTGGTAGACGCGCTGGATTTAGGTTCCAGTGACGAAAGTTGTGGGGGTTCGAGTCCCTCCGCCCGCACCAAGCGCTCACTCAAGCGTTTGCATGACGAATACTGGAGGGCCTGTTTCCCCGTTGGGGATGCGGGTCAGCCGAACCACCGGCGCAGGCTTTAGAGCCGCGCGTCGACCCGATTGACAATGTCGGGGCCATCAGGCCCGACGAAACGGAAGAAGATTGACGCCATGCAGGTCACCGAAACCCTCGTCGAGGGATTGAAGCACGAGTTCAAGATCAGCGTTCCCGCATCGGATCTCGATGCCAAGGCGGGCGCCAAGCTGGTCGACCTCAAGGACAAGGTGCGCCTCAACGGCTTCCGTCCCGGCAAGGTGCCGGTGAGCCATCTGAAGAAGGTCTATGGCCGCTCGGTGATGGCCGAGACCATCGACCAGACCATCCGCGACACCAACACGCAGATCTTCACCGATCGCGGCTTCCGCCTCGCGACCGAACCGAAGATCACGATGCCGACCGAGAAGAACGAGGTCGAGGAGCTGCTCGCCGGCAAGACCGATCTGACCTACACGGTGGCGATCGAAGTGGTGCCGACGATCCAGCTCGCCGACTTCAAGAGCTTTTCGGTCGAGAAGCCGGTCGTCGACGTCACCGACAGCCGATGTCGACGAAGCCATCAAGCGCATCGCCGACCAGAACCGTCCCTATGCCGCGAAGAGCGAGGGCGCCAAGGCCGAGAACGGCGACCGCGTCACCATCAGCTTCAAGGGCACCATCGACGGCGTGCCGTTCGACGGCGGCACCGGCGAGGGCATCCAGGTCGTGATCGGCGCCGGCCAGTTCATTCCGGGTTTCGAGGAGCAGCTGATCGGCATCGGCGCGGGCGAAACCCGCACCCTGAAGGTCTCGTTCCCGAAGAACTACGCCAGCGAAAAGCTCGCCGGCCAGCCCGCCGAGTTCGAAACCACGGCGACCCTGATCGAAGCGCCCGGCGAGACCGCGATCGACGACGAATTCGCCAAGACGCTCGGCCTCGAATCGCTCGACAAGCTGAAGGAAGCCGCGCGCGAGCGCCTGGTCGCCGAATTCGCCGGTGCGACCCGCCAGCGCGTCAAGCGCGCGCTGCTCGACCGCCTCGACGAGAGCCACAACTTCGAGGCGCCGCCGTCGCTGATCGACGAAGAGTTCAACCTGATGTGGAACTCGATCAAGGCCGAGATGGAATCCGAGCGGCAAGACCTTTGCCGACGAGGACACCACCGAAGACGCCGCCAAGGAAGAATACCAGAAGATCGCCGACCGCAGGGTCCGGCTCGGCCTCGTGCTGTCGGAGATCGGCGAGAAGAACAAGATCACCGTCACCGACGACGAAGTCAGCCGCGCGGTGATCGAGCGGGCGCGCCAGATGCCGGGCCGCGAGAAGGAAGTCTGGGACTACTATCGCAACAATGCCAACGCGCTGGCCCAGCTTCGTGCGCCGATTTATGAAGACAAGGTGGTCGATTTCATCCTCGAACTCGCCAACGTGACCGAAAAGAAGGTCTCGCGCGAAGACCTGTTCAAGGACGACGACGCCGAGAAAACGCGCCGCCTGATCGATTCCGGCAGCCTGAGCGTTAAGGATGAACGGCGAAAGCGGCATGGCGGCGGCATGCGTCGCTATGCGGTTCGCCTGCGAATCAGCTTGAACTCGTCTAATTCAGCTCGCAATTGCCCGGCCTTGTCGCCGGGGAATTGGCTCATATCTGTGAGTTCTGTCCTTGAAGTCCTGCATCACGGGACGTTCGTCCGCGCCCGGCAAATCCAGCCTGCTTGCCGATGGATGTTCGCCCCGCCAACCTTTGGGTGACTAATGCGCGATCCCGTTGAAACCTACATGAACCTCGTGCCGATGGTGGTCGAGCAGACCAACCGCGGTGAGCGCGCCTACGACATTTTCTCGCGCCTTCTGAAAGAGCGCATCATCTTCGTGACCGGTCCGGTCGAAGACGGCATGTCGACGCTGATCGTCGCCCAGCTGCTGTTCCTCGAAGCCGACAATCCGAAGAAGGAAATCTCGATGTACATCAACTCGCCGGGCGGCGTGGTGACGTCGGGGCTCGCGATCTACGACACCATGCAGTTCATCCGCCCGCCGGTCTCGACGCTGTGCACGGGGCAGGCGGCCTCGATGGGTTCGCTGCTGCTGGCCGCCGGCCACAAGGACATGCGCTTCTCGCTGCCGAACTCGCGCATCATGGTGCATCAGCCCTCCGGCGGCTTCCAGGGCCAGGCCACCGACATCATGCTGCACGCGCAGGAAATCCTGAATCTCAAGAAGCGGCTCAACGAGATCTACGTGAAGCACACCGGCCAGACCTACAAGGCGATCGAGGATGCGCTGGAGCGCGACAAGTTCCTGACCGCCGACATGGCCAAGGACTTCGGCATCGTCGACAAGGTGATCGACAAGCGTCCCGAAGAAGCCGGCGATGACGAAGACCCCGTAAGGTAACGGGTAGCGGTATCTCCGCGTTGACCTTAACGGCGTAGCTTAATCGGCAAATTTGGCCGCTAATCGCGGTCTGCCTATGCCCGCGCATAGGCAGAAAGTTCCGCTTTCGTGCTGGTTTTGCGGCGTGGTAATCGCGCAACGCTTGGGCGATTTCGACAACTTCTCCCCGTGCGGATGCCGGAAATCACGGTATTGTCACGGTGTCCGATCCGCGGCCCGGTTAGCGAATTCTTGATAGTCGGGTGTCAGCATGGTTGGCTGTGGGCTATCGGATATGATCGCGGGAGATTCGAGTAAGCCGTGATTCGCACGGCGTGTAATTGCGTTAGGGTCTTTTTTGGTACGGAATTTGCTCTATCTACTTTCAGGTCCGGTTTGGTACCGGAATGGGTCGATCGAGTGACGGGATCGAACGGCGGACGGAGAGAAGAATGAGTAAGGTCGGCACGAGCGACTCCAAGAACACGCTGTATTGCTCGTTCTGTGGCAAGAGCCAGCACGAAGTCCGCAAACTGATCGCGGGTCCCACCGTATTCATCTGCGACGAATGCGTTGAACTCTGCATGGACATCATCCGTGAGGAGAACAAGTCCTCGCTGGTGAAGTCGCGCGACGGCATCCCGACGCCGAAGGAAATCTGCAAGGTCCTGGACGACTACGTGATCGGCCAGAACCACGCCAAGAAGGTGCTCTCGGTCGCCGTCCACAATCACTACAAGCGGCTCAACCACCAGACCAAGCACAACGACGTCGAACTGGCGAAGTCGAACATCCTGCTGATCGGTCCGACCGGTTCGGGCAAGACGCTGCTGGCGCAGACGCTGGCGCGGATTCTCGACGTGCCGTTCACGATGGCGGATGCGACCACGCTGACCGAAGCCGGCTATGTCGGCGAGGACGTCGAGAACATCATCCTGAAGCTGTTGCAGTCGGCCGACTACAATGTCGAGCGCGCGCAGCGCGGCATCGTCTATATCGACGAAATCGACAAGATCAGCCGCAAGTCCGACAATCCGTCGATCACCCGCGACGTGTCGGGCGAGGGCGTGCAGCAGGCGCTGCTGAAGATCATGGAAGGCACCGTTGCCTCCGTGCCGCCGCAGGGCGGCCGCAAGCATCCGCAGCAGGAGTTCCTGCAGGTCGACACCACCAACATCCTGTTCATCTGCGGCGGCGCCTTCTCGGGGCTCGAGAAGATCATCTCCGCGCGCGGACGTTCGACCTCGATCGGTTTCGCCGCGCAGGTTCTGGCGCCGGAAGACCGCCGCACCGGCGAAATCTTCCGCCATGTCGAGCCGGAAGATCTGTTGAAGTACGGCCTGATCCCGGAATTCGTCGGCCGCCTGCCGGTGGTCGCGACGCTGGAAGATCTGGACGAGGCTTCGCTGAAGAAGATCCTGACCGATCCGAAGAACGCGCTGGTGAAGCAGTACCAGCGGCTGTTCGAGATGGAGAATATCGAGCTCACCTTCGCCGACGAGGCGCTTGGCGCGGTCGCCCGCAGGGCGATCGAGCGCAAGACCGGCGCGCGCGGACTGCGTTCGATCCTCGAAAGCATCCTGCTCGAGACCATGTTCGACCTTCCGGGCCTGGAAGGCGTCGAAGAGGTGGTGATCTCGCGCGAAGTGGTCGAGGGAACCGCCCGTCCGCTCTACATCTACGCGGACCGTTCCGACCGCGCCGTCGAGAGCAGCGCCAGCGCCTGATCGGGCGCTGCGTTTCGGGATCGATCGGATACCCAAAAGTGACGGCTGCCGGACCTTCCGGCGGCCGCGGTAGCGTAGGTATTCCCTTGCGTTTAGCCCCATTTGGCGGGCATTTTTCCGTGACTTGACACCCCCATACCCGATAGCCACCTAATGCTGTCGGTGGCGAAATCGACGCTTGAAGATTCGTCGCCAAAACGATCCGGAAAACAGGCCGCGCAAGTGGCCTTGCGGACCCGGGACCTCCCGGCACCTTGTGGCGGTTGCGCATGAGAAGCGGACTGCGTGCAAGGGGGCACAACAAAAGGAATTAGGCCATGACGACCGCCAAACCCCGGCCATCTATCGTCCACGGCGAAAGCCACTCCTATCCGGTGCTGCCGCTCCGCGACATCGTCGTCTTCCCGCACATGATCGTGCCGCTGTTCGTCGGCCGCGAGAAATCGATCCGCGCGCTCGAAGAGGTGATGAAGAACGACGCGCTGATCCTGCTGGCGACGCAGAAGAACGCCTCCGACGATGATCCGAGCCCGGATTCGATCTACGAAGTCGGCACGCTCGCCAGCGTCCTGCAGCTGCTCAAACTGCCCGACGGCACCGTGAAGGTGCTGGTCGAAGGCCTCGAGCGCGCACGCGTCCAGAAATATTCCGACCGCAGCGAATATTACGAAGCAACCGCGGTTGCGCTCGCCGACACCGACGCCACCTCCGTCGAGGCCGAAGCGCTGGCGCGTTCGGTCGTGTCCGACTTCGAAAGCTATGTGAAGCTGAACAAGAAGATCTCCGCCGAAGTCGTCGGCGTGGTTCAGGCCATCACCGACTTCGCCAAGCTCAGCGATCAGGTCGCCCAGCATCTCGCCGTCAAGATCGCCGATCGCCAGGGCATCCTGGAGACGTTGTCCGTCACGCAGCGCCTGGAGAAGGTGCTGGGGCTGATGGAGAGCGAAATCTCGGTGCTGCAGGTCGAGAAGCGCATCCGCTCGCGCGTCAAGCGCCAGATGGAGAAGACCCAGCGCGAATATTATCTGAACGAGCAGATGAAGGCGATCCAGAAGGAGCTCGGCGACGACGAAGGTCGCGACGAGCTGGCCGATCTGGAAGAGAAGATCGCCAAGACCAAGCTTTCCAAGGAAGCGCGGGAGAAGGCGCAGCACGAGTTGAAGAAGCTGCGCCAGATGTCGCCGATGTCCGCGGAAGCGACCGTCGTGCGCAACTATCTCGACTGGCTGCTGTCGATCCCGTGGAACAAGAAGTCCAAGGTCAAGAAGGACCTCGTGGCCGCGCAATCCGTGCTGGACAACGACCATTACGGGCTCGAGAAGGTCAAGGACCGCATCGTCGAGTATCTCGCGGTGCAGTCGCGCGCCAACAAGCTGACCGGACCGATCCTGTGCCTGGTCGGGCCTCCCGGCGTCGGCAAGACCTCGCTCGGCAAGTCGATCGCGAAGGCGACGGGCCGCGAGTTCGTGCGCGTCTCGCTCGGCGGCGTGCGCGACGAGGCCGAGATCCGCGGTCACCGCCGCACCTATATCGGCTCGATGCCCGGCAAGATCATCCAGTCGATGCGCAAGGCGAAGACCTCGAATCCGCTGTTCCTGCTGGACGAGATCGACAAGATGGGCGCCGATTTCCGCGGCGATCCGTCGTCGGCGCTGCTTGAGGTCCTGGACCCCGAGCAGAACTCGACCTTCAACGACCACTATCTGGAGGTCGACTACGACCTGTCGAACGTCATGTTCATCACGACCGCGAATACGCTCAATATTCCGGGCCCGCTGATGGACCGCATGGAGATCATCCGGATCGCCGGCTATACCGAGAACGAGAAGGTCGAGATCGCGCGCAAGCATCTGATCCCGAACGCCATCGCCAAGCATGGCCTCGATTCCAAGGAATGGTCGATCGACGACGATGCGTTGCTGTTGATGATCCGCCGCTACACCCGCGAAGCGGGCGTGCGTAACCTGGAGCGTGAGCTGTCGACACTCGCCCGCAAGGCGGTGAAGGAGCTGATGATCTCCAAGAAGAAGTCGGTCAAGGTCACCGAGAAGTCCCTCGAGGAATTCCTCGGCGTGCCGAAGTACCGCTACGGCGAGATCGAGAGCGAGCCGCAGGTCGGCATCGTGACGGGCCTGGCCTGGACCGATGTCGGCGGCGAGCTGCTCACCATCGAAGGCGTCATGATGCCCGGCAAGGGCAAGATGACGGTCACCGGCAATCTGCGCGACGTCATGAAGGAGTTGATCTCGGCGGCGGCGTCCTATGTCCGCTCGCGGGCGATCGACTACGGCATCGAGCCGCCGTTGTTCGACCGCCGCGACATCCACGTCCACGTGCCGGAGGGAGCAACCCCGAAGGACGGACCGTCGGCGGGTGTCGCGATGGCGACCGCCATCATCTCGGTCATGACCGGCATTCCGGTCCGGCACGATGTCGCCATGACCGGCGAGATCACGCTGCGCGGACGCGTGCTGCCGATCGGCGGCCTGAAGGAGAAGCTGCTGGCGGCGGCCCGCGGCGGCATCAAGACGGTGCTGATCCCCGAGGACAACGCCAAGGATCTCACGGAGATTTCCGATGCGATCAAGGGCGGCATGGACATCATCCCGGTCGCCCGGCTCGACGACGTCATCGCCAGGGCGCTGGTGCGCGCGCCGGTGCCGATCGTCTGGGAAGAGGACACCAAGGTGCCGGTCAAGCCCGACGCCACGGACGAGGCCGGTGGCGGGCTGACCGCGCACTGAGCCATGCAGATATGACAAAGAGCGGCGTCCCGTCCGGGGCGCCGCTTTTTTGCGGGCGCTGCCCGGCTTGCGCCAAGGGGCAGGGCAGCGCTAAACAGACGGCCAAGGGCGGCTAGCTCAGCTGGTTTTAGGGGTGCTTGCGCCCCAGACCGCCCCGGAAAGTACTCTTGCCCCAGCAATGGGCGGAGGGCGATTAGCTCAGTTGGTAGAGCGCTTCCTTTACACGGAAGATGTCGGCGGTTCGAGTCCGTCATCGCCTACCAACCCGGTGTCGCCCGGCCGGCGGCGCTTGAATGCTGCAATCCCGTGAACCTTGGCACGCTGCGTGCAGACACATCGTTACCGGGGGATTGCGTTGTCCGGATTTAGCACAGCGTCACCAGGCAATATTCGGCTTGGAGGCGCTGTTTGCGTAGTTGGAGAGCGTCCCCAAAGATACGACCTCAAGGCAGCGCCAGCGCTAATCCGCGATTTAACTAGACATTGGCGGGATTTGAGCGCGCGGTGGTTGCCGGCGGGATAAACTCATGGTCAGCGAATTCTCGGAGCAACGCTTTTTATCAGGCGGGGGCGAAATGGGCGCGTTGATGCGTGCCTTCGATTGGGAACAATCGCCGCTTGGAGCTCCACATAGTTGGCCCCAAACCCTTCGCACGACGGTGCGTTTGCTTTTGAACTCCGGTCATCCGATGTTTATCTGGTATGGGCCTGACCTGGTTCAATTTTATAACGATGCTTATCGCAAGACGCTCGGACCCGAACGGCATCCCAGTGCGCTTGGCCAGCGCGGCCGCGATTGCTGGGCAGAAATCTGGCCGATCATCGGCCCGCAGGTTGAGTTTGTCATGAACGGCAAAGGATCGACCTGGGATGAGGAACGGCTTGTCCCTGTCACGCGAAATGGTGCGCTCGAGAATGTCTGGTGGACATACAGTTACGCGCCGATTGACGGTGAAGAGGGCGATGTCGCCGGTGTGTTGGTGATATGCAACGACGTGACCACCCAGCATTTAGCCCGTGAGGCGCTTCAAAATCAGACCGAATACCTTCGGCGACTTTTTGACCAGGCTCCCGGTTTCATGGCCGTTTTGCGAGGCCCGGAATACATATTTGAATTGGCCAACGCTTCCTATAATCGGCTGACCGGCAATCGAGAGCTTATTGGTAAAGCCGTTCGCGACGTTTTTGCAGAAATAGAAGGGCAAGGATTTTTCGAACTCCTGGACGAAGTGTACAAGACCGGGAAGGACCACGTCGGCCGCCGTGTGCCAATATCGATGCACTCTCAATCTGACAACTCGTTCAAGCAACTATTCATCGATTTTGTTTACGCGCCAATTCTGGACGGGAATGGTGAAGCATCGGGTATTTTTGTCGAGGGCGTTGATGTTACTGACCACATCCACAACGAAGACAGGCTGCGGCTGATAAACGAAGAATTGCGGCATCGCGTTAAAAATACGCTTGCCGTGGTTTCAGCCATCGCAACCCAGACGTTTCGCGGATCAAACGACGACACGGCGTTAACGGCATTCCAGGGACGACTGGGGGCTTTTGCAAAAGCACATGACGCCCTCGCTGCCGAATACGGTACGAAAGCCTCGGTAGATCAAATCATAGAGGGGGCATTGGCGCCGCACCGAACGGGCGAAGTGCCGCTTCTCGGTTCCGGACCGCCTGTGATTCTTGGATCAAGACAAGCAGTTGCTTTGGCTATGGCTGTTCACGAACTCGGAACCAACGCGATCAAATACGGCGCCTTGTCCAACGCGAGCGGACGCGTCGATATTACATGGCAGCAAACCGCGATCGATACCTCGCCGATATTTCAATTCCGTTGGCAGGAAAAGGATGGCCCGCCTGTAGCGAATCCGTCGAGAAAAGGCTTTGGGTCGCGCTTGATAGATAGAATAATTGAGGGCGACTTTGGTGGCGAGGTCGAACTAAGTTATCAAGCGACAGGTGTCGTTTGCGAAGTTACGGCACCGATGCAAAACCTCGTAAGCGAACAAGGTTTTCAATCTTACAGTTGATGTCGCGGGGAAGTTCGGCAAGCGGCACTAAACGCCTTATGCCCCGAAACTGTACGCGCCGCCTTTATTCGCTGAACTGAGCAAAATTGACGATGAATCATTGCTGAAGCGTCCATGATCAGGTCATGGCCTCAGAAGCGCAAATGCTTACTCGTGAAGAGTTCGCGTCCCTGCTTATCGTCGGCAACGCGCCTGTAAATAGCTCCGCACCCGCGATCCCAGCCGAACATAGCGTGCGGCTGATAGCCTTGGGAAACATGGCCGATATCGCGGGCAGGCTGCGCATGACCACGCCGGGACGCCCCCGGTTATGTGCCGGGCAACTCGCTGGCTGAGGCCGCGCCATCGAGGCTTCAGTGTCCATGCCGGTTACAACATGAACAGCCCGAGGCCTTCGACAACTTCCCGCTTCGTTGCCTCGGTTCGGCTCCGCGCCTTTTCCGTACCGCTGCGGATCGTGTCGAGCACATAGGCCGGATCCTGGGCCAGTTGCGCCCTTCGTTCCCGGATCGGCCCGATCAGCGACTGCAAGAGGTCTTCGAGGCGGCGCTTGATCTTGCTGTCGCCGAGTCCTCCCCGCCGATACTGCGCCTTCAGTTCTTCCAGCGCGGTGCGGTCCTCATCGAAAGCATCCAGATAGGTGAAGACGACATTACCCTCCACTTGTCCGGGATCCTCGACCCGCAGATGATTTGGGTCGGTGAACATCGCCTTCACGGACGCTGCGATCTCGTCCGGCGAGGCCGAAAGGGCGATGGCATTGCCGCCGGATTTCGACATTTTCGTTTTTCCGTCCACGCCCGGCAGCCGCCCCACCTTGGGAACGACGGCGTGCGCTTCCGGCAGGATCGCCCGTCCGGCGGTGGCGTTGATACGGCGCACGATCTCGTTGGTCTGTTCGATCAGCGGCGCCTGATCCTCGCCGACCGGCACCACCGTCGCCTTGAACGCGGTAATGTCCGCCGCCTGCGCCGCCGGGTAGCACAGGAAGCCTGCCGGGATGTCGCGCCCGAAGCCGCGGCCGCGGATCTCATCCTTGATCGTGGGGTTGCGCTCCAGCCGGGCGACGGTCACGAAGTTCAAATAGAGCATCGACAGTTCGGCGAGCGCGGGCAGGTGGGATTGCAGGCAGATCGTGGACCTGGCCGGGTCGATCCCGACGGCGAGGTAGTCCAGCGCCACCTCGATCACACTGCGCCGCACCTTGTCGGGGTGGTGAGCATTGTCGGTGAGGGCTTGCGTATCGGCCAGCAGCAGGAACTGCTCGTGGGTGTCCTGAAACCGCAGACGGTTGCGCAACGATCCGGCATAGTGGCCAAGGTGCAGCGGGCCGGTGGTGCGGTCGCCGGTGAGAATAACGGGTCTGGTCATGGGAGTGTCCTCGTCAGATGAGGGGGACACCGCATGGGGGGATCATCAAAACAAAGGCCGCCCTTGCGGCGGCCCCAGATGCAATGAAATGCCTGGCCGCCCTGTCAGCAGGCCAGCCACCAAAGTTTGACAATGATCATCGTGCGTTTCATGGAAATCTGCGTAGGCTATGCACGGACATAGGTCAACACATACCGCCGCAGGGTCCGGAAGATCCCGGACCGTTCGCGTTCGCCTTCGACGGGTTGGCGGTTGGTGGATGGCAAGGCGCTCACCCTTCTCCAGCCGAGACAGTGTTACTCCGGCTCGCGATGAACAAACTGGCGATAAATCTCCCGTCCGCCTTCATTGACAACCGATATTTCCAGGTTCTGATCGTCCCGCAAGCTGTTATCGCGGAAGTCCTGCGCCATCTCTTTGCAGTGTTTGATCGCATCCGCATTCGTGTTGAACTCAATGCCGACACGGTCCCTGTTTGGGACGCCGTCTTTCATGTCGAAAAATTCTGAATCTCTTGCATAGGTTTCAATGCTCTAACCCTGCTTCGGAAGCATGCATCCGTCATGAATGTCATAAGCGACAGGCTTCTCGTGGCCTTTGACGGCGCGCTTCGGCTCCAGCCACGCCTCCGTCACTGTAATTTCGATAATATGCTGCTGAATCCTTTTGCAATGCGGGCAGGCGAACGTTCGCAGGTCTTGGCCCGTATCGCTCGGTTCAATCGCGGTCAACCTCATGGGACAGCCGCAAGCTGTGCATTGCGGACCTTGGTTTTGTATGTCGAGCATAGTCGCTGCTCCTCCAGGTCATGTCAGCCTCAGTTCGGCGTCCTGAGTTCGCCAGCGAGCCAACCGGCTGCATTCGATTTGAAAGGGTCCGATGCAATGACGGATGTCTCAACGTGATCGCATCTCGGGCATTCAAACAAGCGATGTTCGAAACCGATTGGCCCCGCTGAAACGCGCTCCAACATCATTCGCGCCTGGCAACGGGAGCAGCGAGGGCGCTCAATAACGGTCAGGAATTGTTGGGATGAGGTCAAGCTGCTTCCCTGCGGTGGGCGGGAGCATTCTGTCTCTCTGTCACCGATAGATGCCACGGCTGGGCGGTGATGGAACCAGCATGCGCTGGACGGCAGCGGCTCGCTGGTCAATATTGCTCACATTCCCAAAGAAATTAACGAATTCCGAGGCGTCCAAAGTTCCATTGGGTCGCGCTCTGAACATAAAGGCGGAGCAGGGTGACTCCATCATCGCCCGCTGTTGGCTGCCATCGGTGACAGAGAGTCCTGCATGCTCCCCGCCATATCGAGGAGCGTCGGCAATGTCACACTATCGCGCGTATCTTGTCGCCTGTAACGGCCATCACATCAAAGCTGTCGACCTCGAATGCGTCGACGACGACGCGGCGAAGAAGAGTGCTGAGCAAATGGCCAATGGTACTAACGTCGAGCTGTGGGAGCACGCCCGAAGAATTGCAAAGTTCGACAGCAGATCTGAATGAATAAGATCGCTTTGCGCCCACATTGCCAGGCAATCGTCTGGTTCCGACATCATCAGATGAACACACAACCACCGCTCAACGAACAAGCGGGAACCCGTGTGTCGGAGCAACTATCGGTGACGCCCGACATTAACTCACTGTTAAACAACCAAGGAACATTTCATAATGTCGAATACAAATCAAAATCATGGAAATCCGCTCGAGCAGCAGGGTAGCCAAGAACAGATCGCCTCCGCGGATGTTGCGACGAATTCCTTCGCGGGCGGCTTGCCAGGCGATTGCCACAGCTTACGGTGACTACACCAAGAAATCGTTTGAAGACACCAGGTCGTTTGTGGAGAAGCTCTCGGGCGCGAAATCGTTCGACAAGGCGGTTGAAATTCAAACCGACTTCGCCAAGTCGGCCTTCGAGACATTCGTGGCCGAGTCTCAGAAGATTGGGGCGTTGTATCGCGATCTTGCCAAGCAATCCTCCAAACCATTCGGTGGATTTCTGGCCAAGATGACCCCGACAAATCGATAAGCCTGGCCATCGCGATCTCAGCGCAAAAAAGGCCCTGCTCGTCGCGGGGCCTTTTTTTCTGCATCGAGAGCCGGCACTCGCCGTTCCCTGAGGAGACATCATGTCCAATATCAATCCGCCTTTCCAGAAATCTGTCCGTCGATCCGGTGGAGATGATCGTCATAAGCGAGGCATACGACCTGGCATGTCGAACGCTTCAGAACATCGGCCAGCTGGAAGTGGATCGCGAAATAGTTGCCCGAAGAATCTTGCAAGCCGTAAAAACTGGCGAGCGAAATGCCAACGAGTTATGCGAGCGGGCCATCCACGGATTGACCGCTTTCGATTACCGGCAACACGACGCGTGATGCGGCCAAGCGCTGGAATTTTATGGGGTCACCTGCGTCCGAACAGGCCGCCCACCACGCCGCCGATCAATCCACCGGGACCGCCACCACTGCGGTGACGGCTCCCGCCGCGACGGCGGGCCGGACGGTCGTTATCGGATTTGTCGTCGCTGGCAAGGCTGGCGCGTGCCGATGAGGCGGACTCGGTCTGTAGCGCCTGATGCTGCAGCGTGTTGAGGAAGCCGGTTTTGGGATAGCCGCGTGCCGCCTGCCAACGCGTGATGACGGCGCGGGTCGACTTGTCGAACCGTCCGTTGACCTTGGTGTCGAAGCCGAGTCCGGTCAGCCGGCGCTGCACGTCGCGACGCTTTCCCTTGTCAAGTCCTAGCAGATCTTCCGTTTCCTGAGTTGCCTCCTGGGCAGTCGCCGGATCGGTGGATGCCAGGAGATCGCGGTCGATCACGCTCGGACCGGCCTTGGCAACATTTGCGCTGACGAGAATTCCAAAGACGGACAGTACGAGGATGAAGACGCGCAATGGCTTATCTTCCTTGATCTTGAAGTCTCCCGATGATCTCGCTTTTGCGAACCCCGGGTCGGTTCAAATACACCGCCCTGACACTCGAGCCCGCGGCATCTAGATCAAAGGTCAACTCCGGCTTCGTCGCTGGGCAATGCTTGTCCGGATCATTTGTTCCTCATCGAGGCATAAGCTGAGATGAAAAAAGTGTAGACTTCAGGTTTTCGAGGATACAGAGCGAAAGCGGAGCGGCAACGACTGCTTCGGCCAAACCCGGTGCGCGAAGGCGCAAAAGAAAGCTTCCCCACATGAACACCACAGCCCACGAGCTGAACGCCGACCAGATCGCATACTGGAACGGACCCGCCGGCCAGCGCTGGGCCGATCGGCAGGCGGCGCAGGACGTCCTGCTCGCGCCGGTCGCCGAGATCCTGATCGATCGCGCCAAGCCCGTGGCAGGCGAGCGCATCCTCGACATCGGCTGCGGCAGCGGCGCCACCACGATCGCGCTTGCGCGAAAGGTCGGCGCCATCGGGCCACGTGCTCGGCATCGACATATCGGCGCCGATGCTGGCGCGGGCGCGGGCAGAGCGCGCCGAAGGAGTTGCCGATCGACTTCGTGCTGGCCGACGCCACCGTCTATCCGTTCGATCCCGCAAGCTTCGATCTGCTGGCGTCGCGCTTCGGCGTGATGTTCTTTGCCGATCCCGTGCTGTCGTTTGCGAATATGCGCAAGGCGCTGAGGCCGTCGGGGCGGCTGGCGTTCGCCTGCTGGCGCGAGCCGCGCGAAAATCCGTGGATGATGGCGCCGCTGCAGGCGGTCTACAAGCACGTGCCAAAGCTGCCGCAGCAGGGGCCGGAAGATCCCGGACCGTTCGCGTTCGCCTCCGAAGCGCGCGTGCACCGCATTCTGGGCGAGGCCGGCTTCACCGGGATCGCGATGGAGGCGTGTCCGCTTGTCGCTCGACATCGCGATCGGGCGCGGTCTTGATGCGGCGGTGCAGGGCGCGCTCGAAATCGGCCCGGCGCAGCCGCGCGCTGGAAGGCGCAGCCGCCCGATGTGCGCGCGGCCGCCATCAAGTCGATCCGCGAGGCGCTGACGCCGTTTGCCAAGGGCGACGCGGTGCCGCTGCCCGGATCGATCTGGATCGTCACCGCGCGGGCCGCTTAGCTACTATATCTTGTGGTTTTCGAATAGCGCTAGGCCCAATCTCTACTTTGCATGGGGTTGTTTTCGTAGTTTGTGAGGTCTGGGCCCCCGGCTCAACGCTGGAGAGGTCAGGCCCGCTCTTCCCAGATCATCGCCAGATGCACGATGGTCTGCACCGCCTTCTCCATGTCCTGCCGGCTGACCCATTCCAGCCGCGAATGGAAGGCGTGCTCGCCGGCGAAGATGTTGGGGCAGGGCAGGCCCATGAACGACAGCCGCGAGCCGTCGGTGCCGCCGCGGATCGAGCTGCTCACCGGCTTGAGCCCGGCGCGGCGGATCGCCTCGATCGGCGTAGTCGACGATCTCGGGGTGGCGGTCGATCACCTGCTTCATGTTGCGGTACTGCTGCTTGATCTCGATCCGGTAGGTCGAGCGCGGATAGTCCTTCATCACGTCCTTGACGATGCCTTCCAGCAGCGCTTCCTTTTCCTTCAAGCCCTCGTCGGTGAAATCGCGCACGATGAAGTCGATCGTGGCCTTCTCCAGCGCGCCGGAGATGCCGATCGGATGCAGAAAGCCTTGCTTGCCTTCGGTGGTCTCCGGCGAGCAGGTGTCCTTCGGCAGGCGATCGACGATGGCGGAGGCGATCTTGATCGCGTGCTCCATCTTGCCCTTGGCAAAGCCGGGATGGGTGCTGACGCCCTCGATGGTGATGGTGGCGCCGTCGGCGGAAAAGGTCTCGTCCTCGATATTGCCGGCGGTCTCGCCGTCCATCGTGTAGGCGAAATCGGCGCCGAGCTTTTTCAGGTCGACCTTGTCGACGCCGCGGCCGATCTCTTCGTCGGGCGTGAACAGGATCTTGATGGCGCCGTGCTTGATCTGCGGATTGTCGATCAGGAACTGCGCCGCATCCATGATCTCGGCGAGGCCGGCCTTGTTGTCGGCGCCGAGCAGCGTGGTGCCGTCGGTCGTGATGATGTCGTTGCCGATCTGGTCGGCCAGCGCGGGATGCTCGGCGGCGCGGATCACCTGCGTCGGATCGCGCCGGCAGCACGATGTCGCCGCCGCGATAATTCCTCACGATCTGCGGCTTGACGTCCTTGCCCGATGCAATCGGGCGAGGTGTCCATGTGCGAGCAGAAGCAGATCACCGGCACCTTCTTGTCGGTATTCGCCGGGATCGTCGCATAGACATAGCCGTGCTCGTCGAGATGGGCGTCGCGCAATGCCCATCGCCTGCAGCTCGGCGGCGAGCAGGCGGCCGAGGTCCTTCTGCTTTTCGGTCGAGGGGCAGGTCGGCGAGGCCGGATCCGACTGGGTGTCGATCACGACATAGCGCAGGAAGCGCTCGGTGACGGTGTGCGTGAAGGCGAGGGGCGAAGCCGGCATGAGAACCGCGACGCGTTGAGGAAACGGGAAGCGGCTCTATAACAGAAAAGCGCCATTCCGGGGCCGCGTAGCGGCCGGAATGACGCTTCACTGTCGGATCGGAAAGCGCGTCGACTCAGACGGCTTCCTTGAGTTCCTTGGCCGCGCGGAAGGCGACCTTCTTGCTGGCCTTGATCTGGATCGCTTCGCCGGTGGCGGGATTGCGGCCCATGCGGGCGGCGCGCTTGCGCACCTGCAGGATGCCGAGACCGACGATGCGGATGCGCTCGCCCTTCTTCAGGTGCTTGGTGATCCGGTGACCATGTCGTTCAGGATGGCCTCGGCCTGCTTCTTGGACAGTTCCTGCTCCTCGGCGATCGCCGCGGCCAGATGCTTCAGCGTGATCGGTGGTCGGGGTCGCTGCCTTCTTCGCCATATTTGGCCCTCCTCGTTGTTGAATGGCTTAGGAAACCTAAGACGTATCAGGCCTTAAATGATTCGGGGGGCGGCTGACTACGCTGTTTTGCCTGTAAACAGGCCATTATTTGCATCGACGTCGCGAAAAGGCCCGACTGGCGCGGGGATTTGCAACATGCCTTGACTAAAAGGGGGCGCGGCCTTTAAGTCCTCGCTTCTGTGCGGATCGGCGCTCTGATTTCGGCATCCGCGGGAGTAGCTCAGTTGGTTAGAGCGCCGCCCTGTCACGGCGGAGGCCGCGGGTTCGAGTCCCGTCTCTCGCGCCAGTTTCATCAATGGCTTCAGCTAACGCCTTCGCAAATCGCGGACAACAAAAAAGCCGCCCGAAGGCGGCCGTTTTCAGTTCGCGCAACCGGAGTTGGCTTACCGGACCGTCGAGGCGTCCGAACTGGTGACGACCACCGGCTTGCCGGCCTTGACGACGTGGGCGGTCTGGGTGTAGTCCGCATTGGTGCGGGCCGAGATACCGAAACCGGCCACCGCGATACCGGCCACGAGCGCGACAACCACGATCTTCAGGTGGGTCGCAGCGATCCGCTGAGTGAATTGAGTGGTTCATCTGAGCCTCCGAGGCGTCTTTGCGCCGTCTGTTGGCAAGAGATGTACGCCCCATCTGTTTCAGGATGGTTTCGTGGGTTCCGCGAAATGGTTTCGTCGGGCGGGTTTTTGGCCTGTTTTTGCGCTTCGTTTGCGGGCAACGGTCGGCCGACGCGCTCGCGACGTCGGCCGAATCAGGTCTGACGGAGATAAAAATTCAACAAAAACAATTATTTGATGAAGAAACTGAATGTAACCGGCTCAAGTCGCCCGCTTGATGTCGTCCCGAATCGACCGCGCCGCCCAGACGAACAGCAGCGCGCCGAGCGTGGTCGTGACCGCGGCCGACAGCAGCGAATAGCGCACGGCGTTGGCGCCGTAGTCGTTCTTCAGCGCGTCGTTGATCATGCCGACGGCCAGCGGGCCGACGCCCTGGCCGAAACAGGTCGCGGTCAACAGGATGATCGCGGAGGCCAGCGCCCGCATGCTCGGCCGGCCACGGTCTGCGCGATCGCAAAGATCGGCCCGAGATGGAAGCCGACCAGGAACGAGGTCAGCGCCAGCGCCGCGACCATGATCGTGAAATCCGGCGTCAGCATGCAGACCGCAAACACCGGGCCGGCGAGGCCCGACATGATCGCCGGCGCCCACAATTTCCAGCGGTCGTCGCGCTGGCTGATCTGCGCCACCACGAGGCCGCCGACCAGCGTGCCCGCCATGCCGCACAGGCCCTTGAAGGTGCCGGCATAGGTGCCGATCTCGGCGCTCGAGAGATGATGCACGCGCGCCAGGAACGGCGGGATCCACGCCGAGGTGGCGTAGTTGGTGTAGGTCGTCAGGCAAAAGCCGATCAGCACGATGACGAAGGTCTGTTGCGAGGCGAGGAAGCCGAGCGTCGGTCCGATCGGCTCGGGCGTAAAGGTTTCCGCCATCGCGCCGCGCTTCGGCTCGGAGATCGTCAGCCACAGCACGGCGGCGAGCGCGATGCCGGGCAGGCCGGCGGTGAAGAACGCCATGCGCCAGCCGTAGTGCTGGTTGACATAGCCGCCGATGAAATAGCCGAGGAAGACGCCGAGATAGGTGCCGATGGCGTAGATGCCGAGCGCGCGCGGGCGCTCGTTCTTGTTGAAGAGATCGGCGACCATCGATTGCGAGGCGGGGGTGCCGGCGGATTCGCCGATGCCGACGCCGATCCGCGCCAGCGCCAGCGTCGCGACGCTCTGCGGCCATGCCGCACAGGAACGTCATCGCGCTCCAGAACGCAAAGGCGATCGCCACGATGTTGCGGCGGTTGAGCCGGTCGGCGACGCGCGCGATCGGAATGCCGAGCAGCGAATAGAACAGCACGAAGCCGAAGCCCGCGAGCAGGCCCATGGTGGTGTCGCTGAGCGTGAATTCCTTTTTGATCGGCTCGATCAGGACGTTGAAGATGGTGCGGTCGAGGAAGTTCAGCGCATAGACGACGGTGAGCAGCCCCAGCACGTAATAGCGCCGGGCCGAGGGCCTTGCGGCGGCGTCGGTTGGCGCGGCCGCCTGCGGCGCGAAATCGACCATGGTTTCCCCCGTAAATTTTTTCGACGAAGCGCGGTGCTCACGCCTCGCGAATGAAATTCCCCGCCTCGAATTCGACCGGCGCCGCGTTCGGATCGAAGGAGACGCCGATCGGATCGCGGCCGGCGGCGATCGCCTCGAGCTGGTCGGTCAGCATGCGCCGGATCATCAGGATGCCGCGGTCGCTCTGGCCGAAATGCTCCTCCGAATGCAGCGTCACCGCGCCCTGGCCGACCTGCGCCTCGTAATCGCCGGGGAATTGCTGGTGTTCGCGCTTCGCTCATGTCCCACCAGAACTTGCCGTTGAATTTCGAGCGCATCCGCCCGATGTCGCCGGACTGCTTGACGCGGCCGGCGACATAGATGCGGAACGAGGTGTCGTCGATCGGCAGCGTCCAGCCGATCAACTCGACGCGGGCGAATTGCGCCACGCGCGGATTGGGCACCACGCGCAGCGTGGGGAGGGCGGCTTCCGTCACGCGGTAGAAGACCTTGCCGTCGTCCTGGTTGCGGATCGAACGCACGGTGACGCCGCGCGGCGACATCTCGAACTTCACCTCCGGCATCGAGGCCATCATGTTGGTGAACTGCGGGCCCGCTGAACGAGCCGTGCAGCACCGGCACGTGGTAGGGATCGACCACGTTCTCGAAATGCTGCAGCCAGTTGCAGGGAATGATGGCGGGGCCGCCGCCGCCGATCGAGGAATCGTCGGCCTCGACGAACTCGCCGTCGTCCATCTTCTCCAGGCATTCGTAGCGCGGCAGCACCGGCTTTTTCTCGGCCGGGCCCATATAGGCGAAGATCAGCCCGTAGCGCTCCTCGACCGGATACCAGGGCTGGCGCACCTTGTCCCTGAACTGGCCGCCGTCGGGCTCGCAGGGCTGCTCGAGGCAATGGCCCTCGGTGTCGAACTTCCAGCCATGGTAGCAGCAGCGGATGCCGTCTTCCTCGACCTTGCCGTAATAGAGCGTGGTGCCGCGATGGCAGCAGCGCGCGTGCAGCAGGCCGGCGCGGCCGTGCTTGTCGCGGAACAGGATCAGGTCCTCGCCGAGCACGCGCACTTTTCTGGGGATATCGGTGGCGTCGGTGACGAGACCGACCGGGTGCCAGTAGCGGCGCAGCAGTTCGCCCATCGGCGTGCCGCGGCCGACCGAGGTCAGCTCGGTCCGGGTCGTGGACGGCTTCATGGCATAGGCCGTGCCGAGATCGCGATCCCGCTGGGTGATGTTCATGCCGCTTCCTCCCGCTGCGGCTTTGGCGCCGCAGTCGTATTTGTCGTTTAGGAGGCTAAATCGTAGATCGATGACAATGTCAACGATTAGATTGGCGCTCGGTGTCCTTGGCAGGCGCGCGCTTTGTTGGCAGAGGTTGTTCGATGAGCCAGAAATTGAAGAAGCAGACTTCGCGGCAGCCGGTCGCCGACAATGACGAGGAACTGGCGCCGATCACGGCGATGATGTCGTCGCGGCTGATGGTGCTCGCCAATCTGCTCAAGCGCGGCGCGATCCTGCGCTACAAGCGGCTGGCCGGGCTTTCCTCGGTCGAATTCGGCCTGGTGGCCTCGCTCGGGCGGCGGCCGCCGATGAGCGTGATCCGGCTCGCCGAAGCGGTCGGCATGGACAAGGGGCAGATCAGCCGGGCGCTGGCCGAGCTGGTGTCGCGCAAGCTGGTCGCCAAGGCGGTCAACCCGCGGGATAACCGGGAAGTGCTGGTCTGCCTGACCCGGACGGGGCTCGCCGCCCATGACGCGATTGTGGCGGGCGCGCAGGAACGCAACCGGCGTCTGCTGGAACAGCTCAGCGAGGACGAGTCTGGCGATGCTGCTCGCCCAGATCGATCGCCTGACCGAAACCGCTGCCGAAATGCTCGCCGCCGAGAAAGATTTGGGCTGACGGTCGGCCCGAATTCCGGGCACGAAATGACCGCCCGCGCGTTGGTTGGCGGAGGCCGGAACGCACCGCTTTTTCAGGGTGTTCCGATGCCACCGCGAGGCGCGCAAGAACCGTCAAAATAGCTTGTCTTGCGCCCTCTGTTGCGCTGCGCTAAGCCTCAAGAATAATTCCAATCAACGAATCTGCGGCGCGTCCGAAACCGCAGGAAAAGGCTCCGCCGATGACCGGCATCCTGCAGAATTACCTTCCACTTGTGGTGTTTATCGGGGTGGCGAGCCTGATCGGTCTGGCGCTTCTGATCGCCCCGTTCCTGGTCGCGTTCCAGCAGCCGGATCCGGAAAAGCTCTCCGCCTATGAATGCGGATTCAACGCTTTTGACGACGCCCGCATGAAGTTCGACGTCCGCTTCTATCTGGTGGCGATCCTCTTCATCATCTTCGACCTCGAAGTGGCGTTCCTGTTCCCGTGGGCGGTGGCGTTCGGCAAGCTCGGCGCCACCGGCTTCTGGTCGATGATGGTGTTCCTCGCCGTGCTCACGGTCGGCTTTGCCTACGAATGGAAGAAAGGCGCGCTCGAATGGGATTGAGCCCTACCGCCGTATCGCACGGGTCTTCGCCGGTGATCGCGCCGGCCGCGACCGGCATTCTCGATCCCTCGACCGGCAGGCCGGTCGGCGCCAATGACCCGTACTTCCTCGAGGTCAATCACGAACTGTCCGACAAGGGCTTCTTCGTCGCCGCCACCGACGATCTCATCACCTGGGCGCGCACCGGCTCGCTGATGTGGATGACGTTCGGTCTGGCCTGCTGCGCGGTCGAGATGATGCAGGTGTCGATGCCGCGCTACGACGTCGAGCGCTTCGGCTTTGCGCCGCGCGCCTCGCCGCGGCAGTCCGACGTCATGATCGTCGCGGGCACGCTGACCAACAAGATGGCGCCGGCGCTGCGCAAGGTCTACGACCAGATGCCGGAGCCGCGCTACGTGATCTCGATGGGGTCGTGCGCCAATGGCGGCGGCTACTATCACTATTCCTACTCGGTCGTGCGCGGCTGCGACCGCATCGTGCCGATCGACATCTACGTGCCCGGCTGCCCGCCGACGGCGGAAGCGCTGCTCTACGGCGTGCTGCTGCTGCAGAAGAAGATCCGGCGCATCGGCACCATCGAACGCTAAGGTTTTGGGTCAATGGACGACGGCAAGCTCGACGCCTTGGGGCAGACGATTGTTAGCGCGCTTCCGGGCGCGGCCAGCGGCCATTCGGTCGCGTTCAACCAGCTCACCGTCGACGGTGGAGGCCGACCAAGATCGTCGATGTCGTGAAATTCCTGCGCGACGATCCGGCCTGCCGCTTCGTCAACTTCATCGACGTCACGGCGGTGGACTATCCCGGCCGCGAGAAGCGCTTCGACGTGATCTATCACCTGCTGTCGCCGACGCTGAACGCGCGCATCCGCCTGCGCGCCGAGGCCGACGAGACCACGCAGGTGCCGTCGATCATCGACGTCTTTCCCGGCGCCGACTGGTTCGAGCGCGAGTGCTACGACCTCTATGGCGTGATCTTCACCGGCCATCCCGACATGCGGCGGCTGCTGACCGATTACGGCTTCGACGGCCATCCGCTGCGCAAGGATTTCCCGCTCACCGGCTTCGTCGAGGTGCGCTACGACGACCAGGAGAAGCGGGTGCTGTACGAGCCCGTCCGGCTCAACCAGGAATTCCGCAAGTTCGATTTCCTCTCGCCGTGGGAAGGCGCCGACTATCCGCTGCCCGGCGATGAGAAGGCGGAGCCGAAGGCCTGACCATGAACGAGCAGAATCTCCGCAATTTCACCATCAATTTTGGACCGCAGCATCCGGCGGCGCACGGCGTGCTGCGTCTGGTGCTGGAACTCGACGGCGAAGTCGTCGCCCGCGTCGATCCGCATATCGGTCTGCTTGCATCGCGGCACCGAAAAGCTGATCGAGCAGAAGACCTATCTGCAGGCGATCCCGTATTTCGACCGGCTCGACTATGTCGCGCCGATGAACCAGGAGCACGCGTTCTGCCTCGCGGCGGAAAAGCTGCTCGGCATCACGGTGCCGCGCCGCGGGCAACTGATCCGCGTGCTCTATTGCGAGATCGGCCGCATCCTGTCGCATCTGCTCAACGTCACCACGCAGGCGATGGACGTCGGCGCGCTGACCCCGCCGCTGTGGGGCTTTGAAGAGCGCGAAAAGCTGATGGTGTTTTACGAGCGCGCCTCCGGCTCGCGCATGCATGCGGCCTATTTCCGCCTCGGCGGCGTGCATCAGGACCTGCCGCCGAAACTGATCGACGACATCGAGGCCTGGTGCGATCCGTTCCTGCAGGTGGTCGCCGACCTCGAAACGCTGCTCACCGGCAACCGCATCTTCAAGCAGCGCAACGTCGATATCGGCGTGGTGACGCTGAAGCAGGCCTGGGAATGGGGTTTTTCCGGCGTGATGGTGCGCGGCTCGGGCGCGGCCTGGGATCTGCGCAAGGCGCAGCCTTACGAATGCTACGCCGAGATGGATTTCGACATTCCGATCGGCAAGAACGGCGACTGCTACGACCGCTACTGCATCCGCATGGAAGAGATGCGCCAGTCGGTGCGCATCATGAAGCAGTGCATCGCAGAAGCTGCGCGCGCCGGACGGGCAGGGGCCGGTCGTCGTCGAGGACAACAAGATCGCGCCGCCGCGCCGCGGCGAGATGAAGCGCTCGATGGAAGCGCTGATCCATCACTTCAAGCTCTACACCGAAGGCGTCCACGTGCCGGCCGGCGAGGTCTATGCCGCGGTCGAGGCGCCGAAGGGCGAGTTCGGCGTCTATCTCGTCGCCGACGGCAGCAACAAGCCCTACAAGTGCAAGATCCGCGCGCCGGGCTTTGCGCATCTGCAGGCGATGGACTTCATCTGCAAGGGCCATCTGCTCGCCGACGTCTCGGCCATCCTCGGCTCGCTCGACATCGTGTTCGGAGAGGTCGATCGGTGATGGCGCAGGCGCCCATCCAGTTTGACCGGGCTTCGGGCGTGCTCGAAGGCGCGAACGCGTGGGAGCGGCTGGCTGCGGTGGCGCTGACGCTGGGATCGAAGATGTCGTCGAACTTTTCGCATCGCGGCTACAACATGTGCGCCAATCTGCTGCGCAAGACGCTGCCCGAGCGCGACATCGCGATCAAGCTCAATCCGGATGCGATCTTCGAGTTTCCCTATGGCGACGGCTACTGGAGCAAGCTGCTCAACCGCACCTATCGCTACGAGGACGAACTCGAGCTGCTGTTCCGCGATTCCGCCGACGTCGACTACACGCTGCTCGATTGCGGCGCCAATTACGGCTACTGGTCGGTGCTGGTGTCGAGCAAGCCGTTCGGCTCGCACAAGGCGATCGCGATCGAGCCGTCGGGGCAGAATTTTCCGAAGCTCGCCAACAACGCCAAGATCAACGGCAATCGCTTCGAGGTGATGAAATGCGCGATCGGCGCCGCGCGCGGCACCGCGCGGCTGTCCGGCACCAAGCACGAGGCCTTCAGCATCGCCGGCGACCAGGCCGACGGCGAGGAAGTGCCGGTCATCGCGCTCGACAATCTGCTCGACGACGGCAAGGTCGCAGCCGGCGGCAAATTCCTGATCAAGCTCGACGTCGAAGGCGTCGAGATCGAGGCCATCAAGGGCGGCGCGCGGCTGCTGCAGGGCGACAGCGTGATCCTGTGCGAGGAGCACGGCAACGATCCCAAGCACACCGTGTCGCGCTATATCCTCGAACAGACCCCGCTGAAGCTGATCGTCTACGATCCGCGCAGCAATCGCCTGGAAACCGTGACCGAGCTTTCGATCCTCGACCGCATCAAGGTTTCATCCCACGTCGGCTACAACGTGTTCGGCACCGCAAGCGCATTCTGGCTCGACCGGATCAACGCGCTGAATGCGAAAGCCGCAGCGCCGCGTGCAATGAGAGACTGAACGATGTCCGTCCGCCGCCTCGCACCGAAGGAACTGCAGCCCGCGAGCTTTGCGTTCTCGCGAGAGAACCTCGCGTGGGCGAAGAACGAGATCGCGAAATATCCGCCCGGCCGGCAGGCCTCGGCGGTGATCGCGATCCTGTGGCGCGTGCAGGAGCAGCATGAGGGCTGGGTGTCGGAAGCCGCGATCCGCGCCGTCGCCGATCTGCTCGAGATGCCCTACATCCGCGTGCTGGAGGTCGCGACCTTCTACACCATGTTCCAGCTGCAGCCGGTCGGCAAGAAGGCCCATGTCCAGGTCTGCGGCACCACGCCGTGCCGGCTGCGCGGCGCCGGCGACCTCATCGAGGTGTGCCAGAGCCGCATCCATCACGATCCCTTCCATCTGTCGAAGGACGGCAATTTCAGCTGGGAAGAGGTCGAGTGCCTCGGCGCCTGCGTGAACGCGCCGATGGTGCTGATCTGGAAGGACACCTACGAGGACCTGACCAAGGAAAGCTTTCGGCAAGGTGCTGGACGGCTTTGCCTCCGGCAATCCGCCGAAGCCCGGACCGCAGATCGACCGTCAGTTCTCGGCGCCGGTCGGCGGGCCGACCACGCTGAAGGAAACGACATGAAGGGCGGTCGCACCATGCGAGCGGATCGAGCCGGGGAGGGCCGGTGCGATGAAGAACTGGCGCTTCATCGCCCTTCACGCCGTGGCCGCGGCCGCATTCATTTTCCTGCTGCAGCGCTACGCGCTGAACGCCACGCTTGAATCCGCCTGTTGTGGGCGCTGACCTTCGGCGGATGCGCCGCGGGGCTCGCCTACGCCCAGTCCAAACGTTGATCCCGGGAAGTTTTGGTCATGCTCGACGACAAGGATCGCATCTTCAAGAACCTCTACGGCCTGCACGATTGGGGCCTTGAGGGTGCACGCCGCCGCGGCGCCTGGGACGGCACCAAGGCGATCATCGACAAGGGCCGCGACTGGATCATCAACGAGATGAAGGCCTCCGGCCTGCGCGGGCGCGGCGGGGCGGGCTTTCCGACCGGGCTGAAATGGTCGTTCATGCCCAAGGAATCCACCGACGGCCGGCCGAGCTATCTCGTCGTCAACGCCGACGAGTCCGAGCCCGGCACCTGCAAGGACCGCGAGATCATGCGGCACGATCCGCATCTCCTGGTCGAGGGCTGCCTGCTCGCGAGCTTCGCGATGGGCGCGCACGCCTGCTACATCTATGTGCGCGGCGAATTCATCCGGGAGCGCGAGCATCTGCAGGCCGCGATCGATCAGGCCTATGAGGCCAAGCTGGTCGGCAAGGACAACATCAACGGCTGGCCGTTCGACGTCTATGTCGCCCACGGCGCCGGCGCCTATATCTGCGGCGAAGAGACCGCGCTGCTGGAAAGCCTCGAAGGCAAGAAGGGCCAGCCGCGGCTGAAGCCGCCATTCCCGGCCAATGTCGGCCTCTATGGCTGCCCGACCACCGTCAACAATGTCGAGTTCGATTGCGGTCGCGCCCGACATCCTGCGGCGCGGCGCGGCGTGGTTCGCCGCGATCGGCCGGCCCAACAATGTCGGCACCAAGCTGTTCTGCATCTCCGGCCATGTCGAGCGGCCCTGCAACGTCGAAGAGGCGATGGGGCTCCCGTTCCGCGAACTGATCGAGCGCCATTGCGGCGGCATCCGCGGCGGCTGGGACAATCTGAAGGCCGTGATCCCCGGCGGCTCGTCGGTGCGCATGGTGCCGGCCGAACAGATCATCGACACGCCGATGGATTTCGACAGCCTCGGCAAGCTGCGCTCCGGCCTCGGCACCGCGGCCGTGATCGTGATGGACAAGTCGACCGACCTGATCCGGGCGATCGCGCGCATCTCCTATTTCTACAAGCACGAGAGCTGCGGCCAGTGCACGCCGTGCCGCGAAGGCACGGGCTGGATGTGGCGGGTGCTGACCCGCATGGCCGACGGCCGCGCCCACAAGCGCGAGATCGACATGCTGCTGGAAGTGACCAAGCAGGTCGAAGGCCACACCATCTGCGCGCTCGGCGATGCCGCGGCCTGGCCGATCCAGGGCCTGATCGCGCATTTCCGTCACGAGATCGAGGAGCGCATCGACGAGTATTCGCACAAGGCCGACATCGACGACGTCGGCGTGCGCGATCCCGTCAACATGGTCGCGGCGGAGTGATGTCGATGTCGCAACCGAGCACCTTCTGGCAGAAATACGGGACGCTGGCGCAGATGGCGCAGGCGACCGTGGCGCTGCTCGGCTTTGTTGCGATCCTGTTCCAGATCAACGAGATCCGGACCAACAACCGCGCCGCGAGCGCGCGGCAGGCATTTCTGGGCTACACCGACCTCGCGTTCAAGAATCCGAAATTCATCGCAGCCCGACTACGACGCCATCAAGGCCGGCAGCCGCGACGAGCGCGTCCAGTATGAGAGCTTCGTCTCGTATTTCCTCTACGCCTGCGAGGAGACGATCTGCGGCCTTCGCCGACAAGCGCGAATGGCAGGCCTCCTGCGACTACGATCTGAAGCCGCATCTGCCGTTCCTCTGCGAGAAGAACGCGGCGCAGCCGGCCTATCTCGCGACCTACGGCACCGAAACCCAGCAATGGATCAAGACGTCGATGAAGACCGCGAGCGTGACACCGCCCGATTGCAAGCTCGCGAAAGACCTGAGAGCGCAATGACCAAACTCATCGTCGACGGCAAAGAGATCGATGTTCCCGCGGAATACACGCTGCTGCAGGCGTGCGAGGCCGCGGGCGCCGAAATTCCGCGCTTCTGCTACCACGAGCGGCTGTCGATCGCCGGCAATTGCCGGATGTGCCTGGTCGAGGTGAAGGGCGGCCCGAAGCCGGTCGCGAGCTGCGCCTGGGGCGTGCGCGATTGCCGTCCGGGTCCGAAGGGCGAGCCGCCGGAAATCTCGACGCGTTCGCCGATGGTGAAGAAGGCGCGCGAAGGCGTGATGGAATTCCTGCTGATCAACCATCCGCTGGATTGCCCGATCTGCGACCAGGGCGGCGAGTGCGACCTGCAGGACCAGGCGATGGGCTACGGCGTCGACACCTCGCGCTTTGCCGAGAACAAGCGCGCGGTCGAGGACAAATATCTCGGGCGCGCTGGTCAAGACCTCGATGAACCGCTGCATCCAGTGCACGCGCTGCGTCCGCTTCTCCGCCGAAGTCTGCGGCGCGCCGGAAATGGGCGCGACCGGCCGCGGCGAGGACATGGAGATCACGACCTATCTGGAACAGGCGCTGACCTCGGAACTGCAGGGCAATCTCGTCGATATCTGCCCGGTCGGCGCGCTGACCTCGAAGCCCTATGCGTTCGCCGCGCGGCCGTGGGAGCTCGGCAAGACCCAGTCGGTCGACGTCATGGACGGCGTCGGCTCGGCGATCCGCGTCGATACCCGCGGCCGCGAGGTGATGCGCATCCTGCCGCGCATCAACGAGGCCGTGAACGAGGAATGGATTTCCGACAAGACCCGCCACATCGTCGACGGCCTGCGCACGCAGCGGCTCGACCGGCCCTATATCCGCGAGAACGGCAAGCTTCGCGCGGCGTCCTGGCATGAGGCCTTTGCGGCGATCGCCGCGAAGGCCGGCCGGATCGACGGCAAGCGCGATCGGCGCGATCGCCGGCGATCTCGCGGCGGTCGAAGAAATGTTCGCGCTGAAGGAGCTGCTGGCGAAATGCGGCTCGGCCAATCTGGCGGTGCAGGGCGGCGACGCCTTCGACGCCAAGGCCGGCCGCGCGTCCTACATCTTCAATCCGACCATTGCCGGCATCGAGCAGGCCGATGCGCTCCTGATCGTCGGCTCCAACCCGCGCAAGGAAGCGGCCGTCCTCAACGCGCGCATCCGCAAGCGCTGGCGCACCGGCCAGCTCAAGATCGGCGTGATCGGCGCCAAGGCCGACCTGACCTATGATTACGACTATCTCGGCGCCGGCACGGACTCGCTGAACGATCTCGCCGCCGGCAAGCATTCCTTCGCCGACGTGCTGAAGGACGCCAAGAATCCGATCGTGCTGGTCGGCGCCGGTGCGCTGGCGCGGCACGACGGTGCGGCGGTGCTGGCGCTTGCCGCCAAGCTCGCGCCGATATCGGCGCGCTCAAGGACGGCTGGAACGGCTTTGCCGTGCTGCAGGATACGGCGTCGCGCGTCGGCGCGCTCGATATCGGCTTTGCGGCCGGCGCCGGCGGCCTCAGCGCTGGCGCAGATGACGACGTTCGGCACGCTCGACGTGCTGTTCCTGCTCGGCGCCGACGAGGTCAAGGTGCCGGACGGCACCTTCGTCGTCTATATCGGCACCCATGGCGACCGCGGCGCGCATCGCGCCGACGTCATCCTGCCGGGCGCGGCCTACACCGAAAAGTCCGGCATCTACGTCAACACCGAGGGCAGGGCGCAGATCGCCAACCGCGCCGCGTTCCCGCCGGGCGAGGCGCGCGAGGACTGGGCGATCATCCGCGCGCTGTCGGATGTGCTGGGCAAGAAGCTGCCCTACGATTCCCTTGCAGGCGCTTGCGGCAGGCGATGTTCAAGGCGGTGCCGCATCTGATGCGGCTCGACCAGATCGAGCCCGGCAAGGCCGATGACGTCAAGGCGCTGGCGGGCAAGGGCGGCAGCGTCGACAAGACGCCGTTCAAGACCTCGGTCGAGGATTTCTACCTGACCAACCCGATCGCGCGCGCGTCGGCGGTGATGGCGGAATGTTCCCGGCTGGCGTCCGGGCAAATGCTGACGGCAGCGGAGTGAGCGTGACCTGATGGCTGAATTCTTCGCAAGCGCGTTCTGGACCGGCTTCCTCTGGCCGCTGATCGTCATGATCGCGCAGAGCCTGCTGCTGCTCGTCCTGCTGCTGATCGCGATCGCCTACATCCTGCTCGCCGACCGCAAGATCTGGGCGGCGGTGCAGATCCGCCGCGGTCCCAACGTCGTCGGCCCCTGGGGCCTGCTGCAATCCTTCGCCGACCTGCTGAAGTTCGTGCTGAAGGAACCGATCATTCCGTCCGGCGCCAACAAGGGCGTGTTCCTGCTGGCGCCGCTGGTGTCCTGCGTGCTGGCGCTGGCGGCCTGGGCCGTGATCCCGATGAATCTCGGCTGGGTGATCTCCGACATCAATGTCGGCGTGCTCTATATCTTCGCGATCTCGTCGCTGTCGATCTACGGCATCATCATGGCCGGCTGGTCGTCGAACTCGAAATATCCGTTCCTCGCCGCGCTTCGCTCGGCGGCGCAGATGGTGTCCTACGAAGTCTCGATCGGCTTCGTCATCATCACGGTGCTGCTGTGCGCCGGCTCGCTGAACCTGTCGGCGGTGGTGGAAGCGCAGAACACCAAATTCGGGCTGCTCGGCTGGTACTGGCTGCCGCTGTTTCCGATGTTCGTGATCTTCTACGTCTCGGCGCTGGCGGAAACCAACCGGCCGCCGTTCGACCTCGTCGAAGCCGAATCCGAACTGGTCGCGGGCTTCATGATCGAATACGGCTCGACGCCGTATCTGCTGTTCATGCTCGGCGAATATGTCGCGATCACCACGATGTGCGCGATGGCGACGATCCTGTTCCTCGGCGGCTGGCTGCCGCCGGTTCCCTATGCGCCGTTCACCTGGGTGCCCGGCATCATCTGGTTCGTGCTCAAGGTGTTCTTCATGTTCTTCATGTTCGCGATGGCGAAGGCGATCGTGCCGCGCTACCGCTACGATCAACTGATGCGGCTCGGCTGGAAGGTGTTCCTGCCGCTGTCGCTGGCGATGGTGGTCATCGTCGCCGGCGTGCTGCAATTCGCGGGGCTCGCGCCGAAATGAGGTCGCTATGAGTGTCAATATCAACGCAACCGCCCGCTCGCTTCTGCTGTCCGAATTCGTATCGGCGTTCTTTCTCGCCATGCGCTATTTCTTCAAGCCGAAGCCGACGCTGAACTATCCGTTCGAGAAGGGGCCGATCTCGCCGCGCTTCCGCGGCGAGCATGCGCTGCGCCGCTATCCGAACGGCGAGGAGCGCTGCATCGCCTGCAAGCTGTGCGAGGCGATCTGCCCGGCGCAGGCGATCACGATCGAGGCCGGCCCGCGCCGCAACGACGGCACCCGCCGCACCGTGCGCTACGACATCGACATGGTGAAATGCATCTATTGCGGCCTGTGCCAGGAAGCCTGCCCGGTCGATGCCATCGTCGAGGGACCGAATTTCGAATTCGCGACCGAGACGCGCGAGGAACTCTATTATGACAAGGCGAAACTGCTCGCCAATGGCGACCGCTGGGAGCGCGAGATTGCGAAATCAATCGAACTCGACGCGCCGTACCGGTGAGGGGATGACATGATCCTTCCCGCGCTGTTCTTCTATCTGTTCGCCGGCGTCTGCGTGGCGTCGGCGGTGATGGTGATTGTCTCGCGCAATCCCGTGCACTCGGTGCTGTATCTGATCCTGGCCTTCGTCAACGCCTCCGGCCTGTTCATCCTGATGGGCGCCGAATTCCTCGGCGATGATCCTGATCGTGGTCTATGTCGGCGCGGTCGCGGTGCTGTTCCTGTTCGTGATCATGATGCTCGACGTCGACTTCGTCGAGCTGCGCGAGGGCTTCCTGCAATATCTGCCGATCGGGCTCGTGATCGGCGGCATCTTCGTGTTCGAGCTGCTGCTGGTCGTCGGCGGCTGGGTGATCAATCCGTCCGTGACCAAGACCATCACGGCGGCGATCCCGGCCAATGTCAGCAACACCGAGGCGCTCGGGCTGGTGCTCTACACGCAAGTACATCCACTACTTCCAGCTGGCCGGCATGGTGCTGCTGGTCGCGATGATCGGCGCCATCGTGCTGACGCTGCGCCACAAGGTGATGGTCAAGCGGCAGGACATCAACGTGCAGAACGCGCGCACGCCGGAGCTGGCGATGAGCGTGCGCAAGGTCGCGTCGGGGCAGGGCCTGCAGGACGCGGACGCGGCGGAGTGGGTGCAATGACGATCGGTCTTGGACACTATCTCTCGGTCGGCGCGATCCTGTTCACGCTCGGGATCCTCGGCATCTTCCTCAACCGCAAGAACATCATCGTCATCCTGATGTCGATCGAGCTGATCCTGCTCGCGGTCAACATCAACCTGGTGGCGTTCTCGACCTTCCTCGGCGACATCGTCGGTCAGGTGTTTGCGCTGCTGGTGCTGACGGTGGCCGCGGCGGAAGCCGCGATCGGTCTTGCGGTGCTGGTGGTGTATTTCCGCAACCGCGGCTCGATCGCGGTTGAAGACGTCAATCTGATGAAGGGCTAGGCGCAGCTATGATTCAGGCAATCGTCTTTCTGCCGCTGCTCGGCGCCATCCTCGCGGGGCTGATCGCCATTTTCGGCGCGCATGCGCGCAATCCGAGCGGCGATACCGTCGAGCATCACGACGACGCGCATGGCGACGCCCATGCCGCGGCGGCGCATGACGATCATGGTCACGACGACCACGGTCATGACGATCATCACGTGTCCGAGCCGGCGGCGGCCGGCTCGCGCGCGGCCGAACTGATCACGACCGGCCTGCTGTTGATTTCGGCCGCGCTTTCCTGGATCGACGCTGGTCGATGTCGGCTTCCTGCACCACGACGCCCGGATCGCGCTGTTCCCCTGGATCAATTCCGGCGACCTGCAGGTCGGCTGGTCGCTGCGCGTCGACACGCTGACCGCGGTCATGCTGGTCGTGGTCAACACCATCTCCTCGCTCGTGCACCTCTATTCCATCGGCTACATGGACGAGGATCCGTACCGGCCGCGCTTCTTCGGCTATCTCTCGCTGTTCACCTTCGCGATGCTGATGCTGGTGACCTCGGACAATCTGGTCCAGATGTTCTTCGGCTGGGAGGGCGTCGGCCTCGCGAGCTATCTGCTGATCGGGTTCTGGTACCAGAAGCCGTCGGCCAATGCGGCGGCGATCAAGGCCTTCGTGGTCAACCGCGTCGGCGATTTCGGCTTCGCGCTCGGCATCTTCGCCATCTTCATGCTGATCGGCTCGACCGACTTCGAGACCATCTTCGCCGGCGCGCCGGGCCTGACCGGCAAGACCATCGATTTCTTCGGCTGGCATGCCGACGCGCTGACGCTGACCTGCCTGCTGCTGTTCATGGGCGCGATGGGCAAGTCCGCCCAGTTCCTGCTGCACACCTGGTTGCCGGACGCCATGGAAGGCCCGACGCCGGTCTCGGCGCTGATCCACGCCGCGACCATGGTGACCGCCGGCGTCTTCATGGTGGCGCGGCTGTCGCCGCTGTTCGAACTGGCGCCGAACGCGCAGGCCGTCGTGATGTTCTTCGGCGCCACCACCGCGTTCTTTGCCGCAACCGTCGGCCTCGTGCAGAACGACATCAAGCGCATCGTCGCCTACTCGACCTGTTCGCAGCTCGGCTACATGTTCGTGGCGATGGGGGCGGGGGCCTATTCGGTCGGCATGTTCCACCTGTTCACCCACGCCTTCTTCAAGGCGCTGCTGTTCCTGGGCTCCGGCTCGGTGATCTACGCGATGCACCACGAGCAGGACATCCGCAACATGGGCGGGCTGAGGACGCAAGATCCCCTATACCTTCGCGGTGATGGTGCATCGGCACGCTGGCGCTGACCGGCTTCCCGCTGATCGCCGGCTATTTCTCCAAGGACGCGATCATCGAGTCCGCCTACGTCTCGCACAATCCGTTCGCGTTCTACGGTTTCCTGATGACGGTGGTCGCGGCGCTGCTGACCTCGTTCTATTCCTGGCGCCTGATCTTCAAGACGTTCCACGGCGAGCCGC
>CAVUNH010000029.1:0-248174 GCA_963742665.1 uncultured Alphaproteobacteria bacterium | reverse complement strand
ATCAGCCAATCGGCAACGAGGACGGCTCGATCCAGGTCGTCTTCAACGGCGAGATCTACAACTATCCAGTCCCTCCGCGAGCGCCTGCTCGCCGCGCGGCCATCGCTCAAGACCCGCAGCGACACCGAAATGCTCGTCCACCTCTACGAGGATCACGGCGCCGATCTCGTCGAGCGCGATCCGCGGCATGTTCGCGTTCGCGCTCTGGGACTCGCGCCGGCGCCGCCTGCTGCTGGCGCGCGACCGGGTCGGCATCAAGCCGCTCTACGTCTATCGCGACGACGAGAAATTGCTCTTCGGCTCGGAGATCAAGGCGATGCTCGCGCACCCTGGCGTGGATCGCGATCTCGATCCCGAAGCGCTCGAGGACTACCTCGCCTTCGGCATGGTGGCCGGGCCCGTCGTCGATCTTCCGCCGGATCGAGAAGCTGCCGCCGGCACATCTGCTGGACATCGTCGCACGACTCGCTGCGGGCGCCGGCCCGCATGTACTGGTCGCTGAAACCGTCGATCTCCGCGGCGCGCACGACCGAGGAATGGCACGAGGCGGTCCGCGCCAAGGTCGACGAGTGCGTGCGCATGCACCTGATCGCCGACGTGCCGGTCGGCGCGTTCCTGAGCGGCGGCGTCGACTCGAGCGTCGTCGTGGCGCGCGCCGCCGGACAGGCCGCCGAGCCGATTCAGACCTTCTCGATGGGCTTCCAGGAAGAAGCGTTCAGCGAACTGCCGTACGCGCGCGAGGTCGCCGAGCGCTTCGCACACGATCACATCGCGACGAGATCGTCACGCCCGACGCCCTCCAGCTTGCTTGACGACATCGTCAAGTACTACGACGAGCCGTTCGCCGACACGTCGGCGATTCCGACCTTCCTGGTATCGCAGCCTGGCGAAGCGGTACGTGAAGGTGGTGCTGTCGGGCGACGGCGGCGACGAGGCGTTCGGCGGCTACACGCGATACGCCCACGACCTGAAGGAAGCGAGATTGCGGCAGCGGATCTGCCCGCTGGTTCCGGCGTCGCGTCCTGCCGTCGCTGTCCGCCGCATGGCCGAAGGCCGATCTGGCTGCCGCGGCCGCTGCGCGCCAAGACGCTGCTGACGAACCTGTCGCTGGAGCCGGCGGCCGGCCTACGCCAACACGCTGGCGATCTGCCGCCCGCCGCTGCGGCGCGAGCTGCTGGCCGCCGACTCGCGCCGCAGTCTCAACGGCTACGAGCCCGGCGCGCTCGATTCAGCGACGCCTACGCGGACCGCGCGATCCCGACGACGCTGTCGCGGCATGATCGCCGCCGACGTCACGCGTGCTGCTGCCGGACGACTATCCTCGTCAAGGTGGACCGCGCCAGCATGGCGCACGGCCTGGAAGTCCGGCCGCCGCTGCTCGATCACGAGCTGCTCGAGCTGACGGCGCGATTCCGTCCGACTTGAAGGTCGCACAACGGCGAGACCAAGTGGATTTTCAAGGAAGCCTATCGCGCCGATGCTGCCGAGCCGCGTGACGACGCGCCAGAAGCAGGGATTCGAGATCCCGATCGACGGCTGGCTGCGCGGCCCGCTGCGCGAGATGTTCGAGTCGGCGGTGCTGGCGCCCGGATCGCCCGCCGCCGAGGTCATCGATCAGGCGACCGCCCGGCGAATCTACACGCACCATGTCGCGGGCTCGTCGCGGCAGGGCCCCACGCTCTGGTCGCTGCTCGTGCTCGCGCGCTGGATCGAGCGCTATCGCCCGTCGCTGGCGGTCCGTTCGTGACGATGCGCATTCTGAGCGTGTTCGGAACCCGGCCCGAAGCGATCAAGATGGCGCCGGTCATCCGCCGTCTGGCGGCCACCGACGGCGTGCAGTCGCTGACCTGCGTCACCGCGCAGCACCGCCAGATGCTCGACCAGGTGCTCGAGCTCTTCGGGATCGTCCCGGACGACGACCTCGACCTGATGCGCGACGGCCAGGGCCTGACCTACATCACCGACCGCGATTCTCGAACGCCTCGGCGAGGTCTATCGCAAGATCCAGTCCCGACCGCGTGCTGGTGCAGGGCGACACCACCACGGCGTTTGCCGCCGCGCTGGCCGCGTTCTACGAACAGCATCCCGGTCGCGCACGTCGAGGCCGGCCTGCGGACCGGCAACATGCATTCGCCGTGGCCGGAGGAAATGAACCGCCGGTTGATCGAGCGCGATCGCCGATCTGCATTTTCCGCCGACCGCGTCCGCGCGCGAGAACCTGCTGCGCGAAGGCGTCGACGCGTCGCGGCTGGTCGTGACCGGCAACACGGTGATCGACGCGCTGCTCGACACGGTCGCGATCCTCGACGCCGAACCGGAACGCGCCGCCGGCCTCGATCGCCTGCTGCCGCAGCTCGATCCGCGGCAAGCGCCTGATTCTCGTGACCGGCCACCGGCGCGAGAGCTTTGACGGCGGCCTGGAGCGCGTCGCCCGCGGCTTGTTGGCGCTCGCCGAGCGGGGCGACGTCGAAGTCGTCTATCCGGTCCACCTCAATCCGCAACGTGCAGAAGGTGGCGCAGACGGTCCTCGCGAACCATCCTGCGATCCATCTGATCGAGCCGCTCGACTACCTGCCCTTCGTGTACCTGATGCGCCGCGCCTACCTGCTCGTCACCGATTCGGCGGCGTGCAGGAGGAAGCGCCGTCGCTCGGGCAAGCCGGTGCTGGTCACGCGCGACACCACCGAGCGGCCCGAAGCGGTCGAGGCCGGCACCGTCGAACTGGTCGGCACCGAGCACGGAAACTCTCATCACTCGCGCAAACAGACTGCTTGACGACGCGGACGCATACGAGGCGATGAGCCTCGCCCATAATCCCTATGGCGACGGCCAGCCGCCGTCACGGATCGTGGAGGCACTCGTTCATGGCTAACTTCGATCAGATTGCCGTCGTTGGACTCGGCTATATCGGGCTGCCGACGGCAGCCGTTTTCGCGCGATAACGGCGTTGACGTCGTCGGCATCGACATCAACGCGCACGTCGTCGAGACGATCAACGCCGGCCGATCCCCATTTCGTCGAACCCGATCTCGACGCGCTGGTCAGGCGGCGTCGTCGAGGCGGGCAAGCTGCGCGCGACCGCGACGCATGGAGCCGGCCGACGCGTTCATCATCGCCGTGCCGACGCCGATCCGGCGAGGACCACAAGCCGGACATCTCGTACGTCGAAGGCGGCCGCGCGCTCGATCGCGCCGGTGCTGAAGCCGGGCAACCTGGTCATCCTCGAATCGACCTCGCCGGTCGGCACGACCGAGCGCATCGCGGCGCTGATGGCCGAGCTGCGGCCCGATCTCACGTTCCCGCATCAGCAGGGCGACCTGGCGATGTGCAGGTCGCGCATTGCCCGGAGCGCGTGCTGCCGGGCCAGATCCTCGACGAGCTGGTCGAACAACGACCGCGTCATCGGCGGCATGACGCCGCAAGTGCGCGCAGCGCGCGCTGAACCTCTACAAGCGTCTTCGTGCAGCGGCGACTGCCGCGTCACCAACGCGCGCACCGCCGAGCTGGCGAAGCTGATCGAGAACGCCTATCGCGACGTCAACATCGCCTTCGCCAACGAGCTCTCGCTGATCTGCGACAAGCTGAAGCATCAACGTCTGGGAGCTGATCGCGCTCGCCAACCTCCATCCGCGCGTCAACATCCTGCAGCCCGGGCCCGGGCGTCGGCGGCCACTGCATCGCGGTCGATCCCTGGTTCATCGTCGCCGCCGATCCGGAGAACGCGAAGCTGATCAAGACGGCGCGCGAGATCAACGACGGCAAGCCGCATTTCGTCGTCGACAAGATCCGCGAGCGCGCGGCGACGCTCAAGCAGCCGGTGATCGCCTGCCTGGGCCTGTCCTTCAAGACGGACGTCGACGACCTGCGCGAGAGCCCGGCGGTCGAGATCGTCCACAGCCTGGCCAGCGCGAAAGTCGGCGAGATCCTGGTCGTCGAGCCGCACATTTCAGAGCTGCCGAAAGAACTCGAAGCGCTCGGCCTGAAGCTGTACGACTTCGATCACGCGATGGAGCGCGCCAACCTCGTCGTGCTGCTGGTCGATCACATGAGTTTTCTCGACGTCGATCGCTCCGTCCTCAAGGACAAGATCGTGGTCGATACGCGCGGCGCGTGGTAGACGAGCGGACCGAGCGCGTGCGCATTCTTCACGTCCTCGATCATTCACTGCCGCTGCAGAGCGGCTACGTATTCCGGACGCTCGGCATCCTCGGCGCGCAGCGGGGGCTCGGCTGGGAGACGATTCAGCTCACGACGCCTCGCTACAATTCGGCCCCTCCTTCGTCCGAGACCGTTGACGGCTGGACGTTTCTTCGCACGGAGAAACCCGGCGGGCCGCTGGCGACCCGCGCCGGCGCCCGCGAGCTGCTCGAGATGAAGGCGGTGTACAGCCGCCTGAACGAGGCCATTCCGGTACAGCGGCCTGACATCCTCCACGCCCACTCGCCCGTGCTGACCGGGATCCCGGCGCTGTTCGCCGCGAGACGGGCGAAACTGCCGCTGGTCTACGAGGTCCGCGCGCTCTGGGAGGATGCGGCGGTCGATCTCGGCCACGCCACCGCCACCGGATTCCGCTACCGCAGCACGCGAGCGCTGGAGACCTGGCTGCTGCGCCGGGCCGATGCGGTCATCACGCTGTGCGAGGCGATGCGCGAGGAACTGGCGTCGCGCGGTGTGGACGGCGGCAAGATCGCCGTGGTCCCCAACGCCGTGGATCTGTCGCTGTTTTCCGGCGACGCGCGAACGGAACGCGCAGTTGGCGAGCGAGCTCGGGCTCGACGGCCGCGTGGTGCTCGGCTTCATCGGTTCGTTTTATCGCTACGAGGGGCTGGACCTCCTGCTGCAGGCGCTCGCCGAGATTCGGCGCAGCGTTCCCAACGTCGTCCTGCTGCTGGTCGGCGGCGGACCGGAAGCCGAATCGCTGCGTGCGCTCAGCACCAGGCTCGGGCTCGACGACGTGGTGCGTTTTACCGGACGGGTGCCGCACGAGCAGGTGCAGAGCTACTACGATCTGGTGGATTTTTTCGTCTACCCGCGGCGCAGCATTCGCCTCACCGAGCTCGTCACGCCGCTGAAGCCGCTCGAGGCCATGGCGCAGCGCCGCATGGTGTTCGCGTCCAACGTGGGCGGACACCGCGAGCTGATCGAGGACGGGAAGACCGGTTTCCTGTTTCCGCCGGACGACCCGCAGGCGCTGGCGCGCCGGCTCATCGCCGTCATCCAGGATCCGTCGTCGCACGAGCGGACGATCGCGGCGGCGCTGGCGATGGTGGAGACGCAGCGGACCTGGAAGGCCAGCGCCTCCCGCTACGTGCCGGTCTATTCGAAGCTGCTGGCCGATCGAAAATCGCGCCTGACGTTGGACAAGGGCAACGCCGCGCGGAGCAAACGAGGTTACTGGAACCCCGCACTTACGCTTCGACATTTTCAACAAGGGGCAGGGAGACGCTGCCGATCGGGAATGGCGTCTCCGCGCATTCGCCCGAGCCTGGCGAAATAGGAGATCGGCGGGCAAGCCTTTCATATTCAGAATCACTTCCTCAACGCGGCCGTTTACCTCTCGGAATTGCAGCGTGATCCCGGACGGCAGACCGGCGATCGAGAATGTGTCGTCGGCGATACGTTCGAGTCGGAACTGTGGTTCGTTGTCGAGCAGCACGACGAGCTTGCCGTCCAATAGCCGAACTCCTGCGCGCGCGCCCTTGGCCAGACTGAACAGGCTCTTGCCGATCGTGAACATCGGCAGGAGTTCTCCAGGGATCCGGAAATCGCAGGTGAAGCGGCGCAGTTCGGCTTCCGACGCCGCGATGGGCTCGCGCGTCATCGAGATTCCTTCCGCCCGGCGCCTCTCGACGTAATCGTCCGGGAAGAGGCTCAGGACGAAGTCGTTGATTTGCACGTCAATCACCATGTGCACCCGCGTGATCGGACTGTCATTCTTGACGGAATGCACCTTCGAGAAATCTCCGAACCAGAGCTCTCCTTCGTTCCATCTCACGCGCTGGTTGTCGATGACGAACGCGACGTCGGGATGCGTGACGATGGGAACGTGTAAGCGAATCAGGCCATACGAGAAGTTGGTATGGAAGTCGTAGTGATCCTTGATGTGGCCGCCGGGCGGCAGCGTCAGAATGCGGACGACTTCCTTTGGGCACTGCAGCTCGTCGAGGATCTCCTTGAAGTACGGCGTATGCTTCATGGCGTCCGTTTCCTGGTACCGGTCCATACCGGGGGCGCTCGGAAACACCGACTGCTGACCGCCCATGGAATACAGCGCCACGCCTTTCCACTCGCCGCCGTGATACGGTCCAGGCTGGGGCGCTTGATCGACGTGCTTCACCGCTTCAAGGTCACTGCTGGAGCCTGGCGACGTCATAGGTTCTCGGTAGGCGAATGGAAACGTCTTCAGAGGCAAATGGCATGTCACGATTTTACCGCAGCACAGGGCTGTGTGAAGGCGTGCGGTCCGCGCTTCCTCGTTGAACCAGGTGACTCCGTGGCGCCGAGGTGCGACCAGCACAGGGCGCACAGTCATCACATGCCGGTTCGGGCAAGCCGGAGCCAATCCGTCGGTCCTTGGCGGCGAGTCTCACGGAAATCACCTCAATAGTCTGATAGGTTGGGACAGATGAAAATTCAGCGTCGCGAACCGGCGGATCGCTACCCGCTGTCGTTTGCCCAGCATCGCCTCTGGTTCATCGATCAGTTCAGTCAGGGGCACCGGGCTTATAACGTCGGCCGGGCAATGCGCTTGCGCGGGCGGCTGAACAGAGCGGCGCTTGATGGCGCGCTCACTGAAATCGTGTCACGCCACGAGATCCTTCGAACCACGTATCACGCGGTGAACGGCATCCCGATGCAGCAGATCGCGCCGGCGGACAGCGTGCACACGCCGGTTCAGGATTTGTCCGGCGAACCCGCTGCGCAGGACGAGCGCGAACTGCTGCGCATCGTCGATCAAGACATCAGGCGGCCGTTCGATCTGGCGATTGACTGGCCGATTCGCACGCTGCTGCTGCAACTGGCTCCAGACGAGCACGTCTTCGTTATCACCGTGCATCACATCGCCACCGATTCGATGACGATTGTTCTCAACGAGCTGTCGGCATTGTACGAAGCCGGCGTCAGCGGGAAGGCAGCGTCATTGCCGGCGCTGGCCGTGCAGTACGCGGACTATGCGATCTGGGAGAGAAATCTGCTGACGGGTTCCTACCTGGAACGCCTGACCGAGTACTGGCGCAAACAACTGGCTGGTGCACCGCATACGCTCGATTTGCCGGCCAATCTGCCGCGACAACAGGTTCTCGGTACCGACGGTGGCCGGCATTATTTTGCGATGGAAAACGTGCCGCTCGCCGCGTTGGATACGCTGGTCCGAAGTGAGAAGAGCACGCGCTTCACGACCTGGCTGACCGCATTCGGCGTCCTGCTCATGCACTACACCGGACAAGAAGAACATCCTCATCAGCGGACCCGTGGCATGTCGCGAACTGCCTGAGCTCGAACCACTCATCGGATGTTTTGCAAACACGATGGTCTTCCGGCTCGATCTGTCGGGATCGCCGTCTTCGCGAAATGCTGCGACGGGCCGGCCGGACGGTCTGGGGCGCGCTCGCTCATCGGCGGCTGCCCTTTCACCTGGTTGTTGATATCGCGAAACCGGCCCGCAATTCGTCGCGGGTGCCGCTGGTCCAGGTCAACTTTCGCGTCGCCGCGCCGGACGTCTTCACGCTGGCGGGCCTGGACGGGACCTGGCTACCTGTCGGCAGCTCCGGTTCCAAGTTCGAGCTGGCGGCGCAACTCTCGGAATCGGCCGACGGTTTTCTCGACTACAACACCGACTTGTTCAGCGTGGAGCGTATCTCGCTGATGGCTCGTGATCTCGAGACGCTCATGAGCCAGTTGATCGCACGGCCAGACGCGCCGATTTCCGCGGCGGAGCTACGTCCGGTTTCGGAAATCGGTCCACGACCGATCCGGCCGGGCTTGCCGTCATTAGCCCGGATGCGGAAGACCATCAACATCCACTGACCGCCGATATTTTTCACGCAGCCGGAAATACTGCTTCTTCCCGCTCGCAGTCTTTGGGATCTCGTTATCGAAAAAGATGTACTTCGGGACCATGTGCGGCGGGAGCCGCCTGGAACAGATCCTGAGGATCTCTGCAGGGTCCACGTCGCCCGAGCTCGTCGTCACGCAGACCGCGACCGCTTCGCCGAGAAGCGGATCCTCGAGGCCGAAGGCGGCGACGTCTTCGACCCCGTCACACGCCGCGATCACTTCCTCGATTTCTGCCGGCGCCACGCGAACCGCGGCGCTCTTGATGAAATCGCTCTTCCGCCCGACGACGTATGGACATCCGTCCTCGTCGCGACGGGCGATGTCCCCGGTATGCAGCCAGCCATCGCGTAACGCTTCCCGAGTGCTCGCCGGATCGCCGTCGTACCCGGCCATGATATTGGGGCCTTGGGCCACGAGCTCTCCGGTCTCACCCGCTGGGAGCTCTTCGCCGGTCTCGTCGACCACGCGAATCGCGACGTCAGGTAAAGGCCAACCGATGGCTCCAAGTTTCGAGTCAAGTTGGGCGGAAGGAACGGTTAACCGGGCCGCGGCTTCCGTTTGCCCGTACATGATATAGACGTCGGTCTTCGGGAGGAGATCGCGCAAGCGGCGGATCGTATCGACACGCATTCCGCCGCCGGCCTGCGCCACATATCTAAGGAAGGTCCAGTCGCGCTGCGGGAACGACGTCCGGCTGAGGAGCATGTAAAAGGTTGTCGGGACACCGTAAAAACCGGTGGGCTGTCGCGCCAGCAGTGATTCAACCACGATTTCCGGAAACGAAAAACGGTTCTCGATCACAACGGTGCCGCCCACGAGCAAATGTGTCAGCAGCACCGAGTTCCCGTATGAATAGAAGAACGGCAGGATATTCACGACCGAGTCGTCGTGCGTGAGGCTCAGGCACTTCACGATCGCCATCGCGTTCGCGACGAGATTGGCGTGCGTCAGCATTACGCCCTTGGGAACGCCGGTGGTTCCCGAAGTGAAGAGCAGCAGTGCCAACTCGCTCGCGCCGACCGTTGGCAGCGCCAACGATGTGCGCAGTTCGATCGGAAAGCCAGCGGCGAGGGCGAACACCGGACAGGGCGCTTCCCGCTGAATCTCGTCAAGTCTCGCCGCGCGGCCAACGAGGATGACCCGAGCGGAGACGATCCCGGCGATCGTCCGCAGTTTCTCCACGGGAGTGTCGCCCGGCAGGGGCACTACGGTGGCCGCCGCGGTAAGCGTCCCGAACAGGGCCACGACGTCCTCAATCGAATTGTCTGAAACCAGAAGGACAGCGGCACCAGGGTGCACGCCGTGTTTACGAAGGGCATGCGCAAAGGCGATTCGCCGGCGATCGAGCTCGGCGTACCGCCATCGACTGTGCGCCGAACTCGAGTGCGGTGTGGGTTGGGAATCGGCGCGCGGCGCTGGCAAGCAGGTCTGGGACGGTAGGGGGAAATCCGCGAGATTCCCGGTTCAATCGGAAACGCCCTTGCCGACGAGATACCTGGTGATGCCGGCGACGGAATCCAGGTTCTCAGGGCTGAACTCACCGGGCTCGACGGCAATCTGAAATTCGCGTTCGAGGGCTTCGAGCAGCGCCATGAGTTTCAGAGAGTTGGCGAGGCCGCTCTCAAGAAACGAATCGGTTAATTCGAGGGAGAACGGCTCTCCGGCACACAATCCCTCCTCAACGATCCTGATGACTCGTGACTGGAGGCTCATCGCTGTCGACCGATCGAGGAACGCATCTTTCACCGAGGATAGCACAGACCTAATACCCGCCAGTGCGTCGCCGTTTCCCAGGTAGCACGGGGCTTGTCAGGCGGTCTACCGGCTTCGGAACTCCCGCGACTCGTCCAGGCTTCGGACGAAACACGAAATACGGCGACCGCGATGTGGCTTGTGTCGGACGAAAGCGGTAACGGCCTTGTCCGCGCTATATGGCGCAGCGTTAACCAGTGATGAACGCCGGTATTCGCCTGCGTGCACCCGGTCGCCCATTTAGCCATCCTGACACGTGCTTCCCACTGTGATGTGCGGCGAGCGCGAATTCCTCGCAACATGGCCATCGACTTGTCGAAAGCGACCACTGGAGAGCGCGCCTTGGGGGTCGCCAGCGTGATATTTGGTTTGTTCGCCGCAACGACTATCGGGCTGAGTCTCCGCTACGGGACGATGGTCAACTACGGTTCAGGCGTGTGGTTAACACTCGCGACTGATACGGTGTCGGGGATTTTTTACCGGCCGCTCATCTCGACGGTCGGCATCGGCGGCACGCGCTATTTCCCTCTGAACTTCCTTCTAATCGCGGCGGTCATTCGTATCGGGTGGCTCCGATCGCTGCAGGTCACGTCATTGCGCTCGCCTCGGGAACTGCGCTCGTCGTCGGCATCTATCGTTTGCTCCGTGATCTCGACGTTGAACGGAGGCTCGCGCTCGTGTCAGCCAGCCTCGTCCTCTGTTCGTACTCTGCGATATTTGCGCTTGGGACCATCCGCGGCGACATTGCGCCCGCAGCTCTGAATGTGTGGGGACTCGTATTCGCTGCGCGGCTCTTGCGCGACCCTCGCACGCTGCGAGCAGAAATAGCTTGCGCCTCATGTTTTGGTCTCGCGTTTCTCGCCAAGCCGACAACGCTGTTTGGACTAGCCGCTACCTGCACGACACTCTTTCTGAAAGGCAGCCGACATCGGCTTGGCGCATGGCGATTGCTCGTATTAACCGTTGCCGGGGTCGTCGTACTCCTGGCGGCAGCGAATGCAGCGAGCGACGGCCGCATGCTCGAGTCGCTTGTCGCGGACGCGACAGCCGGCGGTGGAATTCGTAGTCTGGTGAGCGGACCGTGGCGGTTCTTGTATGCAGCGGTTCGTCAAGATCCGCTCAGCATCACGCTCTTCGTCATGTTCTCGGCTGGCCTGGTGACACTACCACCTTCAGGATGGCGTGACCTGACGACATGGGCCGGAGTTTTCACGCTGCTCGCGATGGGGCTTATCTACGGAACTCCGGGCGTCGATTTCAATCATTTGATCGACTTTTATGCCGTTGGATTGGTCTTTGTTATCGTGCAGATCGCCCGCGGACGGCTACCAAGCCAGTCGGCAGGTACCGCGATTGCCATCTCTGCAATACTCTCGATGGCGATGCTGGGTAGTGAGTTCAGGAGGATGCGAGAGTACGGCGATGTCACAAGACTGCCTGAGGTGGCGAGGCAGGTTCGGGAGATGGACAACGAGGGGAAGCCGTTGTTCGCTCAAAACCCACTTATTCCCATCTTGAACGGCACGCGCCCCTTCCTTCTCGATCCCTGGATGTTTCGAATGCTCGGTCGGAATGATGCCCGCCTCCGGCAGAGTCTGAACGAAAAGGTTCGCGAACAGTTTTTTGCGGTCGTGGTTCTTGGCGGCTTTTCAGAAGGATTTTCTGCCGACCCAAGGACCGTGAGCGGCCAGTCTTTTTTTGCGGACTGGTATGGGAGCGATTTTCTGCCGACACTATTCGCCAACTACGAACTGACGTCAAGCTTGCCGCCGTACTTCATCTATCGACGGAGGCAGGATCATCCCCGTTGACCTGCGCGTTTTACAGGAACCAGCTGTCAGCTTCGAGGGCCTGAAGGTGCAGAGGGCCGGCCCCTCGCATCAGCTCGGAGGGATCCTTGAGCCAGATCGGCCTCTTTATGCGACATTCGAAACTATTGGGTCGCATGGCCCTGCGTAGTGTCTCCGGAGGAGCACGTCACCGTCAGTTCCGATGCTTGCGGATACGTTCTCGCCGCGACACTCGCGACGGCCAGTGCTTCCTTCCACCGGTTCTCGGAATTCGAGGCAATCCAGAGATCCGCGATACGGACCTGGCGATCATTACGACTCAAGAGGACATAGCCCAGGGGTTTGTCGCAGGTAACGAAATATGAAGGCCTTACAATCAGACGGACACTTCAGCATGTAGTCCAGCATCTCTGGCGTACGAGCAGCAGCGTGTCCAACCGCAATCATCCGGTTCGCGCAACAGCGATCGGTATCCCTCGAAAGATTCAATCCGCTCGAGCGTCCAGCGACGTCCGAAAAGCTTCGTCCGCGCGTCAGATGCCCAGTCTTCGATCAATCTGCGCACATGCCACGGTTGAACGGGCGATGGTGTCTCGCGGAAGCGTCGCCACGGCGCGAGGGTCCGCCAATACGTTTCCAGAGTTCCGACTCTGGCATAGCCCAGCCGGTGAAAAGCTCGCTGCGAGTCAGCTGTCCCACCGACGATCACTTGCATGGGCATGCCGAGACAGACCTCCTCCATCAAGCGTGATCCAGTGCCGCGCGGGGCACTGCGCGAAGCGGCCCAATCGATCATCATGATCGTGGATACGGTCGTCGTTGGCAGGATCAAGGTTGACGGCCCGACACCGAGATGCGCAACAAGTTGGCCGTCGTCGTCTTTGAGGGCCCAGCTCCTCGGCGCAGCCCAGTCCGCGCGGGGCTGGAAGTATTTCCAGGTACAGACACGCGGCCGTGAATGCCGGCGTGTCCGGAGGTTTGTCGAAAGCCTGGGTGAGAAACTGGTGGAGTTCCGGGATCTGGGACTCCTCGACTGCGAAGCGTACCGGCGCGCCACCTGGCATCCTGGTTCGATACTACTTGAAAATGTCGGGGTGTTCGAGCTCCTGAGAGAGCAACTCGATCAAGGAGTCGGCGCAACAACTGATCGCGGCATCCGCACCGCGCCATCGATCGCCTCGACCTCGCCACAGACCGCGTAAGTGTGCGTGCCCGTGAGCGCTGGAGCCCAGGTCGGCTCCACGGTCAGGATAGGCCGCTCTGCGTACTCCGTTGGATTGAGCCTGGTAATCTCGTTCAAGCTGAAGGAGTAGCCGTAACTGCGGCTGCAGTCCTGAGAGGGCCGAATCAGCATCCCATCTCGCGAGACGATCGCGCCAGCCCCCCGATTGGTTCGGATGTCCATGGAAATCGGGTTCGCGGGATGCGAAATCCACTCACCGAAAAGATCCCGCGCGTACATGAGACAAAGCTGTCGGCCGTTGGCAAACGGCTCCAGAATGCTCGTGAGGAGCCAAAACACGCCATCTCGTTTGAAAATCGTGCTATCCACCGCGCGACAATGTAACAACACCTTTTCGAGCGTCCAGCGGTCGGGGAAACGCACGGCAGCGATAGAGTTCGATTGTGCCGTTTTGCAGAGTCTCCGGAATCATGTACAGCTCGCCGCCGCCGTCACGAAGCAGACACGGATACGACAGATGGTACGGGCGCTGCAGAATGGTCCGCGACTCGTCCAACGAGCCGTCGGGAAGGACCTCGGCGCAGCCGATGACGCCGTGTCGCGTCGCGTACGAATAGTCCTCGAAGAACAGCCAGTGCTTCTCTGCGTCTTTGATTAAGAATGGATCAGCGAAGTAATGACCCTTGGGGCTCTCGTGAAAGCGAAAGTCGGCCAGACCTGCTGCATCGCCCGTGGTGAGGGCGCGAGTGCTCCCTACTCGCGTCGCAATGCGCCAGTGACTACGGTGGGAGTTTCGAAGCGCTGGGTTTTTTGCCGAAAGAGCTGACGCCCCCACCAGAGGCCGATCTGCCGATTGGTCGGGCTCGTGTAGATTCGTTTGCGGTCGATACTCACTGGCGGGCCTTGCAACCTGGTCGACATGTTCCCAGCCGAACTCGTGCACTTCGCGAAGCTTCTGAACGACGAAATTCACCGACGACCAATACGGCTGGCGGCAGTTGAGCGTCCACGACTCGTGACGGGTGCTGTAGAAACCTCTCGCGAGAACTCGATCACATCGTGGATCGTCGGCCAGCACGTGAAGGCCGAGAGCAGAGACCGAGGAACGCTGGTACACTTCCCAGAAGAACGGCGGTTCTGCCTGGAAGAAGTCATTGTCGCCGGCCTGAAGGCTCCACGCGCCGCAGCGCGCGACGCTCAGGATCTCGCCGCTCAGTCGATGGCCTCGCGGACATAAAATGACGTCGAGGTTCATCGCCCGAATATCCGCGATGACATCCGGTTGGAAACCGGCTGACCCGTCGACGGTGCGTGCCAACACAACGGACGGGATGCCGTTTAACAGCTCCGAATCGTCAGCCGGCGACAGAGGATTTGATCGCGTGTCACCTCGGCGAGCGTCCCAGCGTGCATAGCGGTGAGAACAGGAACGGCCAGCGGCGAGGCCGAGCCGGCACGGCCGACGCTCCCGACACCGGCCTGGCGGCAGCGAGATCATGAATGACCACCTCCACCCGGGCGAAGGAGCCAGCCTGAATCTGCCGTACGATTTCAGCTTCGAACTTCTTGAGGTCAGGCGAATCTACCAGGAGTCCGACGCACAGTAACGGCTTGTTGGACCCTTCCGTTTCACCACTCACCGTGCCGCAGATCACGAGCGGACAGCCTGAGACAACAGAGTTCGGTACAGACGCTCGTAGTCTGCAGTCATGCGGGAGATCGAATAGTGCTCGGCGACAAAATGTCTCGCGTGCTCGGCTTTGATCAGGCGATCGGAAGACTGAATCGCCGCTTCCATGGCCGCCGCCATGGCCGTCGGATTCCGCGGCGGACATAACCACCCGCCCTGACTCGCACGTACGACGCCCGGCACGCCGCCAACTTCGGTGCCAATCACCGGCAAGCCGGCGGCGATAGCTTCCAGCAGGCTGAGCGGCAGCCCCTCGCTATTGGACGACAGCACGAACACGTCGATGCCGGCAAGGAAACCCCCGCGACATCGTGGCTGAACCCGCAGAACTCGACCGCGTCGCTGATCCCCAACTCGTCGACCTGGCGCCGCAGCGTCGCTTCGAGACTTCCCCCGCCAAGCAACCGCAGGCGAACGGCCGGGTGCTGTCGACGCACCGCGGCGAACGCTTCGATCAACAGTGCGTGGTTCTTGACAGGCGTCATCCTGCCGACCGCGCCAAATACGATGTCGTCATGCGGCCGGCGGCTGGGGACGGCAAGAAAGCCGGACAGCTCGAGCCCGTTTTCGACGGCGTCAAGTCTTTCCGGTGAACGAGGGAACAAGCCGGGCGGAATCGTATTCGATTCGCGACTGACCGATACCATGCGAGAGGTCATCTTCGTGGCGACTCGAAACATCGCCGTCTGAATCATGCTCAGGCGTTCGAAGACGACCGTCGCATGCACGGTGTTGATGACCACTGGCACGCCCGCCAGCCGCGCCAGCAGCGCGCCCCAGAAGTAGTACTCCCGGTTCACGGTTGTGGACGTGCAGGATATCGAACTGTCCGGGCAAAACACGCCGACGTGAAATACGCCCGCAATTTTCGTAGCGCCTGGACGCGGCCCTGGCTCGACGAGAACAGGACGATCATCTCCACGCCGGCGCGCGTCAGGCGCTGTTCGACTTCGGGATGATTGGTTCGACCGAACCAGCTGGCCACAGCGACGGAATGGCCGCGCTCACTCAGGCCGACGGATAGACCGGACGCAACTTCCTGGAGCCCACCGAAATTGAGATTCGGTACAAGTTGGAGAACGCGCATGCGCGGCAGTGGTCAAGATCGCGGCGCAGGACGACGGCTCCGGCTCGCGACGCCATGGCCTGAATCATACTCGCGAAACCACCGTGCCGTGCATCCGAAAGGCGATCCGTCAGCCCATCGGCCGCTCGTCGGTCTCCGCTAGCTAGTGCACCCGAACGAGCGACGGCGGCCGTGGCGCCCCGCTTGTCGTGGCAACGCGCCGACCTGGATGCTCGACGGGTCGAAGTAGAACTGACCGCGCTTCTGCAGATCGGCCAGCACGGTGCCGCGCTGTGGATCCGACCACGTCATGAGGAAGTTGAGCGCGCCCTGCGCGCCCGGCCACCCCTGATCGACGGCCATCAGCAACAGCATGCGCGCTTCAGGACCGTAGGCCCCAGGGAACAGCGGCTGGGCCGGACAGGTCGCGCAGTTGAAGTTGGCCTGGAAGAGCGCACCAAAATCGGCAAACGGCACGTAGACCCCGGGCGATGTCGTCGACTGCGTCACTTTCAGGAAATATGGCCCGGCGTAGTTCCGATCGTAGGCCGGATAGTGCGTGAACAGGGCGAGCTGGAATTTCGCCATCATGTCGCGCGTCCACATGCCGCCCGCCGTGAAGCCGCTGCGATTAGCGTGGGTAATTGCCCACGCCAGATACGCGTGCTGCCAGACCGGAATCTCGTCTGCGTACTGGTCGCCGATCCACACCGCGCCCAGGCCGTTCAGATCCGCCAGGCTCTGGGCGCGCTTGTCGATCGCCACGAGATTGTTGTTCACGATGTTGACGAAGTAGCTCTTATACGGATCGGTGTCCGGCATCGAGGTGGCCACATCCACCAGGTTGCGCAGGCCCCAGCCAACCGCGCGGGCGTTCTGCGAGGAGATGAGGCCTTGTGCGCCGTTGCGCGCCCAGTCCCAGCTTTCAACCGCCGCGTTCGCCCAGAACTGCATCTCGTCGAGGTAATAACGGTCGCCGGTAACGAGATAGGGCACATAAGCCAGCGAGCCGTGATGGGCAGCGCCCGCTTCAATAGGATAGGTCATGCCGGCAAGGTTATTGGCCGGACCGTTGATGCCGTCGCATCCGCACGGATTACGATTGGTCCAGAAGATCGGTTTCTTGTCGACCGTCACCATCGAGTTATCGCTCTCGCGGTAGTGAATCGACCACGCGCCCGCCGCGTTGTCGCCGTGCCGCAACATCGAGGTCTTCTGGCTCGCGGTCTTGAATACGAGATACTGCGCCGTCCAGGTCGGATACGGACCGATTTCCGGCCGTCCACCCGTCGTGCCGATCGGATACGTCAGGTTGCCGAGGTGCAGGATGTCGAACGCCGGCGAGGGCGTCGGCCACGTGCTGCTCACCATGTCGGGCATGTAGGTCGGAATCGCCTTGGCCTGCTCGAATGGCGTGAAATCGGGAGTCACGTCCGACTCGACCACGCCCGCCGTCGTGAAGACCTTGCGCCACCGCGAGAACGACCCATGGGTCGCGTTGGCGTAGGTGAACACTTGAACACCGTTGACGGCGATCGTCGTGTCGTAGGTGACCTTGTTGGTTGCGGCGATGTTGAGGCCGTTTTCGACGGTCACGTCGACGCGATTGCCGCCGCGTGCGATACGAGCGCACGTCGTAGAGTACCCGCAGCGAGGGATGCGGCTGGCCGTTCAGCATCGGCGTCGCCCACTGCCGCGATTCCTTGACGTTCGGACCCGACAACCACACGTCCGGACTCGCAGCCGGCAGCGTCGCCACCCAGTCCTGCCCGTTGATCACGAGGTGCGTCACCGCGCTCGGCCAGGTCGGCGTGAAGGTGCCGGTCGCCTGCGGGGCGGCGGAAATCGGATAGGTGCCGTTCGCAGGCACCTGCGCGGAGACGATGGCGTATCGGATCGAGCCGTCGGACCATCGCGTCTTCACGTCGGTCTGCGTCGGCAACGAACCCACTTGAACGCCGGAAGTCGCGGCGCCCGACGGGAGGGTCAGGCCGAACGTGGCCCAGCCGGTTGTCAGGCCGTAGTTGGCCAGGGCGCCGGCGCCGTGAAGACCCGCGGTCCGGCGAGGCTGGTCATCACGAGCGTCGCGGCTAGAGTCGCCTTCAAAACAAGAGTTCTCGACCAGGGTCTCATATGCCTCTGTTCTCTTTCGTTGCTTTTGTAGTCGGTCGTTAGTCTGGAATTCGGACTTAGGGAACAGCCTTCAGCACGGCGCCGTCGGACATCCCAACCACCAGCTCGCCCTGCGGCGTCGCCGAGCTCCCCATCACCGCGACACCGGCCGGCGTCATCGCACCCACTTCGAGAAACGGGCGTCCAGAGCAGGCCGTCAAACCGGTAGACGCCGTACTTGACGTGCTTGGTCGTCGCGTAGAGACCGGTCGACATGGTCGTGAAACTCATCGTCGTATCGAGGTAATCGGGCAGGAACGCGGCGCCCGATCGCGTCCAGGCTCCGGTCGCCGGGTCGTAACGCTGGATCTGGTCGCGCAGCCCGACGAACACCGAGCCGCCGAAGAATCCGAATGCCGAGATGTTGCTGTAGTTGGCAAGCGTCGTCCAGTGCACGACCACCGTCGGTCGAGCGGAGCACGCCGGCGCTTTCGGTGCCGAGCCAGAGGTCGCCGTTCGGGGCCTGCGCGAACCGCTGACCGATGCCGGTGAAAATCATCCCGGTGCTGATCTTGGTGAACGACTGGCCGTTGGTCGAGCGATAGACGGCGTACTGACCGGACGCCGTGTCGAGCGCCGCGGTCACGACCGAGTTGTCCGGCCGAACCACCACGCCAAGCGCCTTGGCGGTGATGGAGGTCTTCTGCCAGGCAGCCGCCCACGCGGCGATAGACGCCGGCGCCGGGCCCGTTGGTCGCGCAGCCGCCGCCGATTTGGCACGCGACGAGGAGCAATCCATAGGGCGTGTCGGTGATGAACAAGGCGTCCGCGCCGTTCAAGCCGCCGCTTGACGTCCACCCAGGTCTTGCCGCCGTTGGTCGAGCACCGCACGCCGGCCGTCCGCGCCGTGACGCAGATTTCACCGGTGGACAGCACCTTGAGGTCGGCGACGGCCACGCCGGCGTTGCCGAGCGTGAGCCACTTCGTCATGGTCGACGCGGGCAGCTGAGAGCCGACCTGCGCCCGATCCGCCGTGTGGGCGGCGGTGGTCGGGCGCGGCGGCGGACCGGAATCGAGCCCGCGGCCTGCTGCGTGACCGTGAGTGTCGAATTTCCCGACAGAGATGACGGCGCTCCGACTCTGTGTGGCCGTATTCGCCGCCACGTTGTAACCGAGCACCTTCGGCCCGTGCCGGCGCCGGGCGAAATCGTCAGCCAGGCGGCGCTGCTCGTCGCGGTCCAGCCGCAGGTCGCATTCGTCGTCGAGAGTGCGACGCTGCCGCTGCCGCCCGACGCGGCGATAACCTGCGACGTCGAGCCAAGCGTCAGTCCGCACTCTCCGGTCGACTGTCGCCGACGCCAGCCTGGGTCACATTCAGCAAGGCGCCGCCGACAACGACCGCGCCGGAGCGAGGAGACGCCGTGGTGTTCGCCGCGACCGCGAAGTTAATGGTTTTCGATCCCGTGCCCGAGACTGGAGCAGCGACCGTCAGCCAGTTCGAGTTACTCACAGCCGACCAGGTGCACGTTGACTTGATGGTCATCGCGACCGAGCCCTTGCCGGCCGCCGCGGTGAAGCTCTGTAGCCGTCGCAGCCCAGGGTCGCGGTGCAGGTCGATGATCCTGTGCCGGCCGCCTGCGACACCGTGGCGCTCACACCGCCGACGACGATGGAGCCGCTGCGCGCGGTGGTCGTGGTATTCGGAAGAACTGATATAATTCAACGCGCCGCCGGCGACTGTGCCCGGCGCAATCCATGTCACGTTGGATGAAACACCCGGTGTCGCCGAGCATCCGTTCGGGACCGTCAGGGTCAGCTTGCCTGTCCCGCCCGCTGCCGCAATATTCGAGGTCGCTGGTGAGACGACGTAGCCGCACGATGCTGCGCCGACTGATTGATCGTCAGCGAGGCGCTACCGATGCGTGATGGTTGCCGACCGCTGCGCGTTCGTCGTGTTCGGCGGCGACCGAATAGGCCAGCCGACCCGCCGCCCGTTCCGCTGCTGCTCGTCGTCACCCACGCGGCATTGCTCGTCGCTTTCCACGCGCAACCGGCTGGCGGCGCCGACAGTAACGCTTCCTGGGCCACCCGCGGCTGCATAGGTCTGCGAAGATGGGGAAAGGGTGACGGTGCACTGTCCAAAAGAGAACTGATTTGAAAATGTGCTCGCGCCCTGTCCGAGCGGCCCGATCGCAACGATCCTGGCCACATAGGTCGTGCCCGGTTGGTACGTCCGGAAATAGGAAAGGATGTCGATGACGACGACCCCGAACTGATCGGGCGTCGGCTTCGCGATGTCGTAGATTTGAACCGGCGAAGTCGAACCTGGCAAAAAGAACTGCATTTCGTAGTGATTCACCACCGGAAGGCCATTCGGCAGGACCGCCGAATGATCCGGTGACACGACGAAATCCAGGATTTGTGGATTGACGGCGACTTGGGCGTGTGCACTAGCGGCCCACAAAAATAGACACAACGCGACGCCCAAAACGGGACTTCGGCGCAAGACTGACCTCCAGAAACTCTGCTTTGCGGGCCGGGTAGCGTTTCGCCGAGGGGCAAGCACGATGCCAAAAGCGACAGGGCCGTCGGATTCTGTGTTTTGCCGCGCAATGCACAGTTCGGACACGCCGGGTTTTTCGCCGGAAATTCCCTTCCTCGCCGCTGGTCTTGCGAATTTGTAATTAGGTCATGAGCTTACGGGCCGGTACAAGGGGAAAGACAGGCGGGGCATATATACTATACGGGCGGCCGTTCGCGTCTGCGACGCGCCTGTTTCACATCCGTGCAGTATTTACCTGGTTCACACACCCCAGTTCTTTCTACCGCGCCGGTCCATCGCGTGAAGGTGAGTCCGAAGCGACGGCCGATTGCTGAATTCGTCTGCGCGATGGCCGCAGTCGCCGCGCTGCACCGGCTGCGGCGGATCCGATACGCCGAGCGACCAACCCCCATCCGGAGGCGGCGGCACGACCGTCAAGGGCTCCGAGAAAATGGCCTGGGATCAACCAGCGCCGAGCGCCACGGAACTAGCCCAATACACCTACGTCGTTTACATCGACGGCACACGGACCGCGCTTGGCAATGCGACGTGCGGATCGACCGCAGCCCAGACCGGCTATCCGTGCACCGCGCCTTTGCCGACGCTGAGTGTGGGCCAGCACACGCTGCAGGTCGCCGCCGTCATTTCGTCGGGCGGAACGACCGTAGAAGGTGATCGATCGGCGGCGATCACTGTCACTCGTACAGCATCGTTGACGTCTGTCGGTCCCGCCGCGTCTGCCAACGCCGGCAGTCGCGCGTCGGTCCTGAGCGATGCGGCGATCGCGGACGAGATCGGCAACGGGCTCGCAGCGCCGACCTCGCTCGCGCCAGCTCCTGATGGCCGAGTCTTCATCGCCACGCGAACCGGCATCGTCGTGCTGCAGAACGGACGGGTCGCGGACCCACCGGCTCTGCGAATCGATCAGGTGATCGCTGATGAAAAGTACGAGCTGGACCTTGCGCTCGCGCCGCGCTTTGCCGATTCGCATTTTATTTTCGTGAGCCAGACAGCTGCCGCGACCGGCGGTGGTTCCGTCACGAAAATCACTCGATATCGCGAGGTGCAGGGCTTGCTCGGCGAGGCCGTGGTCGTGCGCGAATTGCCGCTGGGGTCGTCGGCCGGACGCACGCGGATTCGCGTCGGACCCGACGAGAAGTTGTACGTCGCGATCAGCGATGAGGCGACGAGCAACCCGGACCGCAGCGCGTACGAAGGCGCGCTCCTCCGTCTGAATCTTGATGGCTCGACGCCGGCCGATAACCCTGGCGGCTCACCGATCCTCTCGCACGGCTACGTCGGCGTCCGCGCGATGGACTGGGACGGCGCGCGCGAGGAACTCTGGATCGCGCAATCCGATCCGCTCGATCCCGGTCACGCGACGACGTTGACGATGGGCGCACGGCTGGCGCCGCGCGCCGGCGCGGTGAGCCCCGCGGCGCGGCCCGCGCGGTTCGTGCTGCCGCAACTCATCGACGTCACCGGCGTGGCGTTTTCCGCGACGGGTCTCTTTGCCGCGGGCCGATCGTGCGAGTGCCTCTACAGCGTCGACCTCGACGCGGCAGGACAGCCGTCGGTCACGACGCTCTTCGAAGGCCGCTACGGACCGATCGGCGAAGTCGCCGCGGACGACGGCGGATGGATCGACTTCTCCACGACGGGCGCCCCGAGCGGCTCCGCAGACCCTGCGCCAGGCGATCGCCTGCTGCGTTTCAAGCCTGCGAGGTAGCCACGATGTATCGACGACTGCGCTTCATCCTGTCCATCCTCGCCGTCGCGCTCGTGCTGCGTCATTCGGGAGCGGCGCAGTCTCAGTCGTGGCAGATCGTGTCGGGCCTGCCTTCGAGCGTTGCCGTCGCCGACATCCTGGTGGTGTCGAACGCCGAGATCTACGTGGCGCTGAGAACGCAGGGCGTCAGGCGGACGACCGACGGCGGCGCCAACTGGCAGGTGCTGAACAGCGGCATCGAGGGTCTCAACGCGGTCCGCCTCGGTCGGACCGGCCGCCGGCGACATGCTCGTGTCCGCTCAGGGAACGACTGCCGGCGTGTTCCGTCTCCAGAGCGGCCAGACCTGGCGGCGCTCCGATCTTCCGGCGGTCGCGGTCGGCCTCGCGCTGAACCGCCGCAATGAGGTCGTCGCGTATTCACAGAGCATCGCCTACCGTTCGAGCGACGGCGATCATTTCGTCAGAGGACCGCAGGTCAACACCGGACTCGGCCAGGTGCTCGAGTCGAGCCCGGCCGGCGATCTCTACGTCGGCACGGAAGGGTCCGGCGTCTTCCGCTCGGCGGACAACGGCGATTCCTGGCAGAACATCGGCGACAAGGTGAATGGCACGGCGTTCGGATTCAGCGCGCACGGCGACATCCTCTACGCGGAACGCGCCGCCGTCTGGCGCTACACGGGCGGCACGACCTGGGCGCGATCGGACACGGGGCTGCCGAATTCACCGCGTGTCTTCAGCTTCGTGACCAGCGCCGCGGGCCAGATCTTCGCGGGCTATCCGGCGCCGTCTACGTCTCGAATGACGACGGCCGCAGCTGGCAGAACTACGGCGTGCCGGGTCTTCCTTCCGACGTTCATCGTGGCCTCGCTGGCGCGCGATGCGGCCGGTACGCTGTACGCGGGCGCGGGCGAGAACGGCGGCGGGCTGTATCGGACGTCGAGCGGAGGGGTGACCACGCCTGTCCCGCCGCCGTGACGCCGGCCAAGCCGGGCACGCCGACGAATCTCAGGATCGTCCCTTAGTGCCCTCCGACGTCCTGTCGCTGACGGTCAAAGACTTCCTGGTCCCCGGCTCGACGATGTTCATCCTGGTGGGCGTTGCCATCGGCGTGGCGATGCTCTACGCGCGGCCGCCGGTCGCGGCGTGGGGGCGGCGGTGGCTGGTCACCCTCGCCGCCATGTATCTGGTGCTGTCGCTGCCGCTCACGAGCGACGCGCTGTTTGCCGGGCTCAATCGCGGCTATCGATCGCTTCAACGAGCGGAAGAGGCCAACGGCGCACCACGATCGTGATCCTGAGTAACGGCGTTCAGATGCGTCGCGTCCGGAGGCGTGAATCTCGACACCGTGAATCTGCCGACGGCGTTCTGCGCGCTGGAGGCCGCGCGCCTCTACCACCGGCTCGATCATCCGCTGGTGCTCGCCTCGGGCGGCGGCGCCTACGGCCCTGAGCTCGAGACGACGCGAGAGCGCGGTGCTCAAGGCCGCTCTGGTCGACCTTGGGATTCCCGAGGATCGGATCGAAGAAGAGAACACGTCGCGCAACACCCGCGAGCAGGCGACCAACGTCGTGGAGTGGCTGCGCCACCGGCAAATCGATCGCTTCATCCTGATCACGTCGCCGGAGCACATGATGCGGGCGATGGCGCTGTTCGATCGCGCCGGGCCTTCATCCGACGCCGTCGATCTCCCGATTGCGATACGGCGGCACATATCCGATCCTCTGGCCGACGAAATACGCGCTGCAGGGCAGCGAAGCGGCGATCTACGAATACATGGCGGTCGCCTACTACTGGGCACGGGGATGGCTGTGATCGCGGTGATCTCGCGAATCGCGCCGCAGTGGAACACGCCGCCCGCGGCTCCGGCCGTGACCGGACGCGACGTGGATCTGTGGCGCATCGATCTCGAGCGGGCGCCTGCCGACGAGGACGCGCTGTCGGGCGATGAGCTGGAGCGGGCGCGGCGATTTCACGCGGACCACCATCGCCGCTGGTTCGTGGCGGGCCGTACCGCGCTCCGCGCGATCGCCGGCGCATATCTTGGCAAGAGCGCCGGCGCCATCGAGTTCGGATACTCTCGGACGGGGCGGCCGCACGTCAAAGGCAGCGAGGGGCTCTTCGACGTCAACCTGGCACACTCGGAGCACGCGGCTCTCTGTGCGGTCAGCGGCGCCGCGGCGGTCGGCGTGGACATCGAGCACGTGAAGGACATCGATCAGCTGGCGGCGGTTGCGCAGCGGTCCTTCGCCGCCAGTGAGCTCAGGGAACTGGACGCGGGAGCGCGCCCTGGAAGGCCGCCTGGAGACGTTCTACCGCACCTGGACGCGGCGCGAGGCGGTGATCAAGGGGTTGGGTGACGGGCTGCCCGACGCGCTGGATGGCGGGGCGATCTCCGAGCTCGACGCGTACATCGCCGCACGGACCGCCGAACGCTGGTCGATCCTGGAATTCGAACCGCTCGCCGCGTATCTTGGCGCGGTCGCCGTGGCGCATGATTGCCCGGTGCTGCGCTGTTTTGACTACCCGGGCGGACCCGCGTGATCGATTCGCCGATATTTCCGAGAGCGTTGTCTGCGACGCTCCATAGCTGAGAGGTTACTCTGCGCATCGTTGCACTCGAACCCGGCGACGAACCTCGCTGGGATGAATACGTTCGTCAATGCCCCGCCGCGACATTCAGTCACCTCATCGCGTGGAAGCGGCTGATCGACGCGACGTGGGGACATCGCGCCATCTACCTGTCCGCCGTCGAGGGATCGCAAATCGTCGGCGTGCTGCCGATGCATCACGTCCGCAGCCCGCTGCTGGGGTCCACGCTGGTGTCGCTGCCCAACGCGGTGTACGGCGGCGTCGCGGCGAACGACCCGGCCATCGGCCAGGCGTTGATCGACGAGGCCAAGCGCCTCGCGACGAAGCTGCGCGTGAAGCATCTGGAACTGCGCCACGACGTCCAGGCGTCAGCGGGCAGCGACGATCCCGATCTCAAGGGCAAGGAGCTCTACGTCGCGTTCGACTGTCCGATCAGCACCAACGACGAGAGCCTGATGAAAACGTTTCCGCCCGACTTGCGGCGCATGATCCGCATCGGCGTGAAGAACGAGCTCACCACCGAATTCGGCCGCGAAGCGCTGCTCGACGAGTTCTACGATGCCTACGCGGCCAGCGTCCACCGGCTCGGGAGCCCGGTGTTTCCCGAAGCGGCTGTTCGCCGCGTGCCTGAAGTCCTACGGCGACGAGTGCGACATCATGATGATCCGCAAGGATGGCCGTGTCGCCGGCACCGTGCTGAGCTTTTATTTCCGCGACACGGTGTTCCCGTACTATTCGGGGTCGTATCCGGAATTCAACCGCGCCGGCATCAACAATTTCATGTACTGGGAATTGATGCGGAGCGCCGCGCGCCGCGGCTTCACGAAATTCGATTTCGGACGAAGCAAGCGCGGCACCGGCGCCTATGATTTCAAGCGCGGATGGCGCATGACCGAGCGGGCGCTTCCCTATAAGTACTTCCTCGTGACCGCGAAAGCCGTGCCCGACGTGAACCCGTTGAACCCGAAGCTGCAGCCGTTCGTGAACCTGTGGAAACGCGTGCCGCCGTCGGTCGCGAAATTTCTCGGCCCGATCGTCGTGCGCCACCTGCCGTAATGGACAGCACCCTGAACACCTCACCGGCACAACCGCTGCGCGTCGGACTGATCGGCGCCGGCTTCATCGCCAAGTTTCATCTCACCGCGCTGCAGCAGATTCCGCAGGCGCGCGTGGCGGCGGTCTGCGATCCGGTCGCCGGGCGCGCCGAGTCGTTCGCGCGCCAGCACGGCATCGAGAGCGCGTTCGATTCGCTCGACGCGATGCTGAAGACCGCGAAACTCGACGTCGTGCACGTGCTGGCGCCGCCGCCGCAGCACGCCGCCGCCGCGACCCGCTGCCTCGAAGCCGGCTGCCACGTGCTCGCCGAAAAACCGCTGACGGTCACCGCTGAAGAAGGGCGCGCGCTCTGCGCGGTCGCGGAGCGGTCCGGCCGGCGCCTCGGCGTCAACCACAATTTCATCTGGCATCCGGCCTTCATGCAGCTGGTGGACGCGGCGCAGTCCTGGTGGTTCGGCCGTCTCCGGCATGTCGTCGCGTCCTGGAGCGTGCCGCTCCGGCAGCTGCAGTCCGGGCAATTCGATCACTGGATGTTCGGCGCCACCGGCAACATCGTCCTCGAGCAGGCCGTCCATCCGCTGTCGCTCATCACGCACCTGCTCGGCGACGTCACCGCCGCGTCCGTGCTGGCGTCGCCCGGGTTCACGATGCCGACGGGCGTGCGGTTCGTGGATACCTGGCAGATCGCGCTGCAGTGCGAGCGCGGGACCGCGCAGTGCGTCCTGAACTTCGCGGGCGGATTCCCGCAGACGTCGGTCAACGTCATCGGCGAGGACGCGGTCGGCTGCGCCGACCTTCGCCTGAACACGTTCGTGATGACGCGGCAATCGCGCTTCTCGCCGCCCATCGACGAATTCGCGCAGGGCGCGAGCGGCGCCGCGGCGATGTTCCTCGAGTCGTGCTCGGCGGTGGGCGGCCGGATCAAGGACACCTTGCGACTGCGCCCGGACCTTTTCACGCGAACGATTCAGGGCAGCGTCGCCGACTTCTACCGTTCGCTCGCGCAGGACGACCACGCCCGCGGACTGGCGCGGACGCGTCGCGCCGCGCATCTGGTCGAGGTCTGCGAACAGATCGGGCGGCTCGCGATGGCGACCGCTGACGAGAACCAGGCGGCGGTGATCCGATGACACCTGCAGTGATCACCGTCTTCGGCGGAACCGGATTCATCGGCCAGCCGTTGGTGCGGCGACTGATCGCCGAGGGGCACGAGGTTCGCACCGTCAGCCGGCGGAAAGTTCCGCCGGTCGAACATCCGCGCGTGACGCATATCGTGGGATCGGTGTCCGACCCGGCGACCATCGCGCGCGCCGTGCCCGGCGCCACCCACGTCGTCCACATGGCGACGGGCGGCGGCGATTCGTGGCGCGACTACGAACGGGATTTCATCGAGTCGACGCGGGCGATCGCGACCGCGTGCATCGACGCCGGTGTTCAGCGGTTCCTCTACGCCAGCTCGATTGCCGCGTTGTATCTGGGCGGCTCGGGAGCGGTCACCGAGGAACACGGAACCGATCCCCTGCCGCTCAAGCGCGGCGCCTACTCGCGCGCGAAGATCGCCGCCGAAGCGGTCATCGCTGAACTCAAGGCGAGCCGCGGACTGAAAGCGGTCATCGTCCGGCCCGGGGTCGTCGTGGGCCGCGGCGGGATCGTGACCCACTCAGGCCTCGGGCTGTGGCAGTCGGCGACGACCTGCATCGGCTGGGGGATGGGCACCACGCCGCTGCCGTTCGTGCTGGTGGACGATGTGGTGGACGCGATGTATGCGGCCTGCATGACGCCGGGGATCGAGGGGCGCGCCTTCAACCTGGCCGGCGACGTGCGGCTGACGGCGGCACAATTCGTCTCGGAGATCGGCCGCTGCTCCCGCCGCCGCATCGATTTTCTTCCGCGCCCGCTCCCGTATCTGCAGGCCATCGAGATCGGCAAGTGGGTCTTGAAGATCGCCGCCCGCAAGAAGGAAAACACCTTTCCCAGCTACCGTCACCTGAAGAGCGCCGCGATGGGCGCGTCAATCGATTGCCGCGCGGCGAAAGACACGCTGGCGTGGAAGCCGGTCGCGGACAAAGCGCATTTCATTCGCGAGGCGATCGAATCGAACCTGACGCCGATTCCCGACGGCGACCTGCGCGTACCGGATCTCGCGCGCGTGTAGCATGGCCGCGCCGCACCTCTGTCACATGTTTTCGACGTTCGCCACCGGCGGACCGCAGGTGCGCACGGCGTCGATCATCGACGCGCTCGACGGCCGCTTCCGGCACACCATCGTCGCGCTCGACAACAACTTTGCCGCGTCGAAGCTCGTAAGTGATTCGGCCTCCGTGCAATTTGTCGCGCCGCCGCCCGGCAAGGGAGGAGCGGCCTACTCGCTGACCCTGCGTCGATTGCTGAAGCAGCTTCGTCCCGATCTCCTGGTGACGTACAACTGGGGCGCCATGGATGGCGTCATTGCGGCGCAGATCGGCCGGGTCTGTCCGGTCGTTCACACCGAGGACGGATTCGGACCGGACGAGGCGTCAGCGCTCAAGAAGCGGCGGGTCCTGGTTCGCCGCTGGGCGCTGCGGTTCATCGCCGGGACGGTCGTCCCGTCGAAGACGCTGCAGCGGATCGCGACCGAGGAGTATCGGCTGCCGAGCGAGCGCGTGTTCTACATTCCGAACGGCATCGACGTCGCGCGGTTCACCGGCGGCTCCCGCGATGAGTCGCGCCGGGCGCTGGGCATTCCCGCGAATGCGCTGGTCATCGGGAGCGTCGGCGCGCTCAGGCCCGAAAAGAATCTGTCGGCGCTCATCGAAGCGTTCGCGTCACTGACCGTCGCCGATTCATGGCTCGTGATTGCCGGGGACGGACCGTCCAGGCCGGGACTGCAGGAAACCGCCGCGCGCCTTGGCGTGGCGGATCGGGTGCGCTTCAGCGGGCACGTCTCGGATACGCCGGCGCTCTATTCCGCGCTGGATATCTTTGCGATGTCGTCGTCGACCGAGCAGCTGCCGATGGCGCTGCTCGAAGCGATGGCATCCGGGCTCCCGTGTCTCTGCACCGATGTGGGCGATTCGGCGGATGCACTGGGCACGAGGAACGCGCCCGAGATCGTGCCGCCGCACGCCCCCGATGCGTATCGATCGGCGCTCAGCGAACTGGCGTCGTCCCCCGCTGCGCGGCAGGCGATCGGCGCCAGGAATCGTGAACGTTGCACGCGCTATTACTCGGGCGACGACATGGTCCGCCGCTATGCCGATGTCTACGAAGCGGGCATCGGCCGCTCCTATCAAGACCGGTTCGTGCCTGCGCCCACGCCGGGGGCGTAACGCGTTTCTATTGCCGCGACTACTTTGGCAGACCCTCGAGCGTCTGACGCGCTTCGTCGGCGCCGTCGAAATTCGACTGCAGGCGAAGGGCCTGACCGAGCGCGACGCGCGCCTTTTCGTTATCGCCCGACTTGGCGTACGCCATGCCGAGATGATAGTAGAACGTCGCATTCTTCGGGTCGCGCGAGATGGCTTCGCGCAGCGAGGTGATCGCCTGCGGATACAACCCTTTCTTGTAGTAGATCCATCCGAGCGTGTCGCTGACTTCCGGTCGATCCGGCAGGCCGGCCTTCGCCGTCTTGGCGTAGCCGAGCGCGTTGTCCAGGTCGTTGGCCTCAGAGAGAATCCACGCCAGGTTGTTGGCTGCCACCGGTGCCTCGGGCTGCGCCTTCAGGATGTCCTCGTAGCGTTGCTTGGCTTCAGGCGTCTTGTTCTGCATTTCGAGAATGATCGCCGCCATCGTCGAGGCGCCTTCCGATTTCGTCTGCCGCGCCGCGAGATTTTCGAATTCCTTGCGGGCTTCGTCGAGGCGTTTCTGGCTGAAGTAGATCTGGCCGAGCATCTGGTAGGCCTGCAGGTTCGCCGGATCGGCCTCGATGACCTGCCGGAGCAACTGCTCGGCCTTCGCGAGATCGCCTGCGGCGGCGTAGGTGCGGGCGGCGATCAGCAGCACGTTGGCATCGGCCGGCGACTGCGCGACGGCGGCATCGACGCGGGCCTTCGCGCCAGGGAGATCCTTCGCGGCGACGTCCAGCGCGGTCTGTCCGGCGAGCGCTTCCTGTGATTTCGGGTCCAGCTGGAGCGCCCGATTGAAGGACTGGCGGGCCGCCACCCAGGTCGTGCTGCGCGAGTTGCAGGGCGCCGAGCGTGGACTGCACCGCCGCCGACTTCGGCATCGCCGCCAGCAGCGGCTTGAGCTCGGTGTCGGCCCGGCGCAGATCGCCCTGTGCAATGAGCGCGCGCACGAGGAGCAGGCGCGCGTCGTTGTTGTCCTTCTGATTCCTCAGCGCATCGTCGGCGAATTGCACCGACGTCGCCGTCTCACCTTGCGCCAGATACAGCCGCGCCAGCTGGGCCTGCGCCGCCGCCGCGCGAGGGTTCAGGGTCACGGCCTCTCTGAAAGCTTCGATGGCCGCCTCATTCTTGTTCTTGGACGCGAGAGCGAGGCCCTGCAGGTACTTGGCTTCGGCGGATTTCGGGTCGGCCTTCGCCGCCGCCTCCGACTCCTTCAGCGCGTCGTCGACTTTCTCCTCGGCCATGAGGAACCGCGTCTTCAAGAGGAGCGCGTCAGCGTTCTGCGGCTGCGCGACGAGCACGCCGTCAAGCTCCGCGTACGCCTTTTCGCGGTCGCTCTGTGCGAAGCGCAGGGCGGCGAGTTTCAGCTTCGCGAGCGTGGCGTTGTCCTTGTTCTTCGCGACTTGTTCGAAGATGGCCGCGGCCTGATCGGGCCGCTGCATCATCACGTAGTAGTCGCCGAGCGCCAGTTGTGCGCCGGGGTCGTTGTCCGACAGCATCGGCGGCGGCTTTCATATAGGGCTCAGCGTCGGCCGCTTTACCCGAGCCGATGAGGAACATCGCCAGCGCCCGGTTCGCGACGACGTTCTTGGGGTCGAGCGTCGAGCGCTTTGTGCAGCCACGTGCTCGCCTCGGCCGGCGTTGGCCGTGGACCAGTAGTAGTTGGCGAGCGCGAGCAGCGCGTTCACCGAGGTCGGCGCGATCTCGACCGCTTTCTTCAGCGACGCTTCCGCTTCCGTCTTGTTGCCGCGCGCGACCTGCAGCGCGCCGAGATTCGTATAGGCGCGGCCATCTCGCGGGTCGATCCGGATCGCCTCTTCGACTTCCTTGATGGCGCCGTCGAGGTCCTTCAGCCCGGCGAGGGAGTTGCCGAGCAGGATCTGCGCTTCGGCGTTGTTCGGATTCTGGGCGAGCAACTTCTGCGCGCGGGTCTTCGCATCCTCGAACTGTCCGAACAGCAGCTGGAAATTTCCGGTCTTGATCTGGAGCTCCAGATTGGTCGGCATGAGATCCGCGGCGCGCAGGTACTCACGGAAGGCATTCGGCGCGTCGCCGGACGCCACGTAGGCGTCCGCGAGCTTGAGGCGCGCCTCGCCGAATCGCGGATCCTTCTGGATCGCGTTCCGGTACTGGATGATGGCTTCGCTGTATTTCTTCTGGGCCACGTACGCGTCGCCGCTCTTGACGTATTCCAACTTGGCTTTTTGCGGATCGGTCGAGCAGGCGGCCGTGAAGACGAGGCCGGCGATCAGGATGCCGAGCGCAGATTTCGTGGCTGACATGTAAACGTTCAACTCCTCAAAAAACTCAGGACGGGAGATAGCGGCCGAGCAGGGGGTACAACCCGCGCGCAAATTCGACCGCGTCATGCTCCGCGGCTTCCTCGGTCGTTCGAATCGGCGCGATGATGCGCACCAGTGCACCGTCGGTTCGGTTCTGGCGAATGGCGTCGAGGACGAGATACACCTTCCCCCAGTATTCGCTGGCGACGACGCGGCCGTGGCTCTGGTACCAATAGAGCACCAGCTGCCGATCGAGCCCCTTCTCGATGACGTATCGGTTGACCTGGATCTGGTCATGACCCGCGAGTGCCGCGGATCCCGGTTCTGCACCGACGGGAATTTGCATCCGGTCGAAGCGAACCGGCGACCAGCCGGCGCCCGGCAGGCAATTGAGCGGGGAATGCATGGTATCGCCGTCGCGCTGGCTGCCGTAGTAGCCGACATACAGGCCGATCCACGTGCCGCGCGGGCCGCCGTAGACGCGATTGATGTACTCGTCCACGCCGAGGATTTCCAGCGTGCGCGCGTCAAAGGGCTGCGCATTCGCGCCGTCCCAGTTGGAAATCGTCATCGGACAGAGCGAGAGCGATTCGCGGATCGGCACCGGTTCGGCGTGCGACACGATTTTCATGTAGCCGGCAACGCCGGCCATGCAGACGGAAGCGACGATCAGGCGCGTCATTTGAGTCATCAGCTGGACAGGAGCTTGCGGCTGCGGCTGCGGCGCCCGTGGCGCGATCGTGACGACGAGCCGCAGGATTCCGAAGAGCATGCGCGAACGCGACGACGAAGACGAGCCAGCCCGAGAACGTGTGGAGGAACCCGGTGGCCGCTTCCGGACCGTAGTGATACGCGGCGATGCCCGTGCCCGCGACCCGCATCCCGTTCGCGACGATCGCGACGGGAATGGTCGAGAGGGCGATGGCCAGCCGCACCCAGTTGCGGGAATCGCTGAAATACCCGAGGACGATGCCGAGCGTCAGCAGCGAGACGAGCGAGCGGATGCCGCTGCAGGCTTCCGCCACCTCGAGCGTCGTGTTGGCGAGCACGATCACGTTGCCCTCGCGCAGCACCGGGATGCGCGCGCAGGTGCAGCGTGCTCTCGCCAAACTGCGACGCGACGAGCTGCAGCGGGAACGCAATCTGGTTGAAGACGATCGCCGGCAGCGGAATCATCAGCAGGAGAAACGCGATCGGAAACGCCAGGATTCGCAGGAGCCGGGGACCGAACACGAACAGCACGATCCCGGCGATCATGACAACGAGCGAGACGCGCGTGAGGAACAGCTCGGCGCCAAGCGTGCCGGCCACCAGGAGGCCGAGCGCGCAGAGGATGGCGGCCAGACCGATCATCGAAGGACGCCGCGGGGCAACCGCCAGGCGCTCCCGGCGCTCGTACACCAGGTAGAGCGCGATGGGGATGATCAGAAAGCCGTGCGAATAGTTCTCGTCAGTTTTCCAGTCCCTGATGAGCTTAAAGAGCACATCCCAATAAAGGAGTAGGAAGGTCCCGACGCAGGCGATGATGCCTGCTTTTATTCCAGACACGCGTATAGGCAGTATCTGAGCAAGCGACTTTCCATATGCCGGACCAAATCAGAGACGAGCTAACTAACTATTACGCAGGCACTTAGCTGAAGCCGAACTGTAACTGCACGGGATGGCAGAGACCGAAGTCTAAATTCTGGATGACTAAAGTACAACAATCTTAAGTAATCGACAACAAGATTGAAGGTCAAAAAAAAGGCACCCTGGGAAACCCAGGGTGCCTTTGATGGGCGCAACGATCGGGGGATTGCTGACTACTGACGACCGTTCGCGAGGCGACGACGGGCTGCCGTCGGCCAGACCGATCAGGCCCGAACCGAGCAGCATCATGGAGCCGGGTTCCGGAACCGCATTCGCTGACGCGTCGGCCGAGAACGAGAACAGCGGGCCCGGGAGTTCCATTCTGCGACGAGAACGACGAAGGTGCCCGGGGTCGCATTGTAGACGCCACCCGAGATATTCAGGATGCCGGTGCCAAGCAGACCGAAGGTCTGGGTGGCCGTGTTGAAGCTCGTGGACGTGACGCTCATCATATCGAACGAGTAGGTCGACGCCCCGCTCACGAAGCTCCAGAGAGGAGTCACGGCGCTGAAAACGTCGGGCTGAACGAGAAGTTCGTGAAGGTGGTCGGTGTCAACGGGGCGAACCGTGGCGTACGAACCGAGACCGCCACGGACGACCGACCGCCGCGGGTCCGAAGTTGATACCCGTCGTCGCAGCTGACCAGAGGTCCCAAGCACCCTGGGGGTCGGCAACACCGAAGAAAGAGATCCCACCGGTGATGGGGATCGCCTCCGCGCGGGGCGCAGCGGCCAAAATCGCCGTTGCGAAAATTCCAAGAATCGCTAAACGCTTCAACATTCCGAAACTCCTTCTGGGGCGAGAACTAGTAACCCTGCCGTGCGCCCACCCGTAGGGTTGTCAGGTAGTAGAGCAAGATCAATTCCAAGCCGATCCGTTGTTACACGTACCAGTAAAGTGCTTATTCATCAGCAGTTTAACAAGTTGAAGTTCTGCGCAGGCGTTCAGGAAGTCGCCCGCACCGATGTCTTTTGGCTCCGGCCCGCGCTAGCGGTAGAGACTTGTTCAGGGTTAGGACTCTCAGGCGACAGATTCAGGACTACACCCGGCGCCAGGAAAATCGCCCGTCCGTCTCGTCTGCAGGATGCGGTTGCATGTCAGTGGATCTAACGCGAAGTGGGGCGAAAACGAACGTTCGAAATTGCACAGTCCGGACACCCAGGCCGGGTGTCCGGACGGCTTCGTAAGGATAGGACGAAAGCCTGGCGGCTATTTCTTCATGACGACGACGGAGAGTCGCCCGGGCGTCGAAGCGATGATCACCGAGCCGGTTGCGGCCAGCAGGCGGGCCTCGACGTGGAACTCGTGGCTGCCCGCCGAAATGGGCTTGAGGGTATGGAGATGCCAACTGTTGGAATTGTTGCCGGCGAGATAGTTCAGCACCGAGGTCTTGAGGACCCGGTCGGCGACTCCGTCCACCATCAGGCGAAGTTCGACGACGCCAAACGTGCCGCTGGGCGCGCTGAGCAGAAGATCGCCCTCCGCTTCGACCAGCGCCGTGTTTTCGCCGCTGGTCGTCATCGAGATCGACGAGGGAACCGGTTGCGAGTTGCTATTGAGCGTGATGCTGGAGAGCGACACGCTCTGTGAGGCGATTGAGGCATCGGCGCCGTTGGATCCCGAAGGACCCTGGACTCCCGGAGGGCCCATCGGCCCCATGGGCCCCGGCAGTCCTTGCGATCCCGGCGTGCCCGGAACGCCTTGCAAGCCCTGAGGTCCCTGCGGTCCGGCGGGGCCGGCCGGACCCGTCGCACCTGCTGGTCCCGCGGGACCTTCCGGGCCTGCGGGTCCCATCGGGCCCATGGGTCCCGCAGCTCCCTGCGGTCCAACGGCGCCGATCGTGATGTCCACCATGTCCGACCCGCCCCAGAATCGCCCGAAACTGCGCGCGACCAGGCCCAGACGGTAAGTTCCCGGCGTCACGTCGTTCGGCAGGAACGCCGAGACGTGCCGATCGGTCCACGAGATGATGATCAGCTCGGTCTTGACGCTGCCCTGCGATCCGAGCAGCACGAGCCGCCCGACCGGCGGTCCGAAGTTCTTGCCGGTCGCGGCGACGATGCCGCTGGTGGTATCTGATTCGACCTTGAGGATCTCCGGTGAATCAGCCGCCGCAACGTTGGCGGTGAAGAGAAGGATTCCCAGTGCCGAGAGCCATTTGTTCATGGCCCCCGGAAGGGCAACGGCGGTGCCGAAACCGGCCGTCGCGTAAAGCGCTGGAATGGATGGGCTTACGCCGGTGTTCCAGTCAGGGACACGGTGTGCGGAGCGCTGGACCAGAACACGCGCATCGACAGAACTGCGCTTACAGAATTGCCGTCGCGCTCGAAGAACGCCCGACGCTACTTCCGTTGCAGAATTCGGATCGCCGGTCCCGGACGCTCGCGCAAACTGAAATCGACGTACGGCGCGAAGAACAGATCCTGCTGGTCGAACCACGATCCCGGTTCGATGTCGCGAGACGGTGCAAAGGCTTCCGCCGGCACGTAGTTGCCGGCGACGGACGTCCTGCAGTCCACCGGGCAGCGCCGTATACGACGTCAGCGGTGATTCGGCGATGGCGATCCACGCCGGTTGAACCACCGCCCCGGCCGGATCGACGAACGCGCCGCGAGCGGAATCGAACGCGGCGAGATTCGCCGGCTTCGGCGCGCCAAAATCCGGATAGAGGAACGCAGCCGGCGCCTGATACAGCCACTCGCCGGGTTTCACGTCGCGCATTGACCCAGTCGGTCGCGAGCACACGCGTGTCGGTCTGTCCCATGAGGCGGTCAAAACGCCAGTCGCGAACGAGCGACGGCCAGACGATCAGGACGGCGATCGCCGCCACTGCGCCTGGCAGACGCGCCGGCGCGACGATCCGCCGCGTCAGTTCGACGACGAAGATCGCTGCGGCGAGACACAGAAACGGAACCACCGGCGTGATGTATCGCACGAACACCGTGTAGCCGCGACCGACCACGAAGAAATACAGCAGCGGAAACGAGCAGAGGAGGATGGCCTTCCGCCACGAACGCCAGACCACGGCCAGTCCGGCGAGCGCGGCGAAGAGCAGCGGCGCGCCCATCCCGTACCACAGCGAAAATGTCAGGTGATAGCGCCAGCCCCGGCCGAGCACGACGCCGTGGCCTTCCATCAGATGGCTGGCATCGAAGCGCAAGCCTTCGATGAAGTGCGGCCAGTCGAGGAGCGCGTACGGCGTCCCCGCGAGAAACGCGATCAGTGCCGCGCCGGCGTAGGCCGCCAGTCCACGCACGGCGTCGCGCCGCGCTGTCGCATCACCGCCGGCGAGGTGCACCATCGCGACCGCGACGCCCGATGCGGCGACGACTCCGCCGTTGTACTTCGTCGATGCCGCCAGGCCGGCCAGCGCGCCGGCGAACACCCACGTTTTCACCCGCGAAGGATCGCCGAGCAGTGTCGCCAGCGGCAGCATCGCCGCCACGACCAGCGCGGTCATCGGCACGTCGGTGACGCCGAAGTGCGAATCGCGGACGTGCAGGAATGCCGCGGCAACGAAGAATGCGGCGGTGATGGCCGTCAGGCGATCGAACAACCGCAGCGCCAGCTTGTAGACGAGCCAGATCGTCAGCGTTCCGGACGCGGCCGCGATGACGCGCGCCACCATGATGTACGGGCCCGCGTGCACGGCGGCGTCCTTGAACATGTCGAACTTCAGCACGAAGTGGCCCTGCAGATGGCCGATCTCCCAGCCGATGCGGTACACGGCCGCGACGATGTAGAACATCAGCGACGGCCAGTGAAAGAAGTGCGGGTTCATCCCGCCGTAGAGCAGTCCGGTTGACGTGATGACGATGGTGGTTTCGTCCGGGCGTGCTTCGGGATAGGGAAGCCCGAAGCCGATCGCCCAGAACCGGAGCGCGGCACCGCCGAGGAGGATGACTGCGAGGAGCGCGCGTTGCCGGGTCACGACCGCCGAGTCTAACGCAGCCGCCTTCCGGCTCTCTTTTGCCTCGAATTTGTAATTCGCGCGATCGCAAAAACGTAATTGCCGATCGCTGTGGACTCGGGCGCGCGGCCGTGCGATTGTCTTCTTGAACGGTAACGGTGATCGAGGGTGATATGCATCGCATCGGGCCGGCGTTTCTTCTGTTGCTGACGGTCGGCGTTCGGATTGCCGGCGCGCAGACGGCGTATGTGCCCGCGCGCAGCACGGGCGGCCCGCTGCCGGATCTGCCGCCGCCGAACACGGTCGGCTGGATCGACGATCTCGTCGAGCTCGAGCTCGATGCCGCCGGCGAGGTTCGAGAGATCGTACCGATCAGACACACGCCGTTGCCGGCCGACACGATCGCGTCCGCGCTGAAGCGGTGGCATTTCCAGCCGGCGACGATCGATCGCCGCGGCGTGCCGTCGCGTGTGCTGGTTGCCGCGCTCTTTCGTCCGCCGGTGCCGTTCAACAACCCGACGCCGGGCAATCCACCGGCGCAGACCGCCACTCCGTCAACGGAGATTCCGTTTCCAAGCGTTCAGCAGCGTCCGCAGTATCCACCGCTCGGCGTCTCCGACGCGGTCGTTCTCGTGGAAGTGCTCGTCGGATCCACCGGGGACGCGCAGAACGTCCGCGTCGTCATCGGCGCAGGCGCGTTCGATCAGGCGACGCTGGATGCGGTCAGGCGATGGAAGTTCCGGCCGGCCGTGCGGGATGGAAAGCCGGTCGAATCGTACGCGTACGTGATCGCGGGATTCAGGCGTCCGCTCGCGTTCTAGGGCGCCGAGGCTGACGCCGCCGCGACCGGGACTTCGACGGCCGCGCGCGATCCGCGCGCCACTCGCACGCCGAGCCGGATCGCGGGCGCCTCGATCACGTGGTACGCGGCGAACGGCACGAGGAACAGCCCTGCGATCCACAACAGGATCTGGACCGGAAACGGCGCGCGCACGAACGTAAAGGCGAGCCACAGACAGAACACGTGCGCCAGGTAGAGCCCGTAGCTGTAGGTCGCAATGTGATGCGCCGCGATGGTCACCGCCCGCCGGCTCATTTCCTCGAATTGAGGCGCGAGGCAGCCGATCGCCAGGCAGAGCAGCCAGTCGCCGGCCTGCGAGCCGATTCCGTACGAGATCGCGCAGAGCGTGACGATCGTCGGAATCCACAGCGCTGACGCGAAGCGCGGCCCGCGCCGCAGCCCGACATAGGCCATCACGCCGGGGATGAAACACGGCAGGTACTGCGCGAGCGTCAGGCGCCACATGCCGGGCACTGGCGCGTACTCCTGAAAGAGCGCCACACCGACCGCCGCCACCCACACCGCCGCCATCGTCCTCATCGTCGTCTTGCGCGCGAAGAAGAACAGCGCCGGCAGGAGCAGGTACATCTGGACTTCGAGCGGCAGGCTCCACAACTGGCCCAGTATGGGCGTCGCTCCCGTGAGGTTCATCGTGAGCGCGAGATTCGACAGGACGGTCGGCAGGTCGCGAGGCGAGGCCGCGATTTGCCACGGCCCGGAAATGTAGGCGGCGGGAATCGCCAATAGCGTCACGCCGAGAGGGCGATATCACGATGGCCGTCAATGCCATCAAGAGCGGCGCGCTGGACTTCATCGAAAAGCCGTTCCGCGGCAGCGAGATCGTCGCGAGACTGGACGAGGCGATCGAGGCCTATGCCCGGCGGCAGGCCGAGAACTCGTCCGCGTCCCGGATCGCAACGATGCATTTTCCCGGACGGGAACCGCTGACGCGCAGGGAACGCGAGGTGCTCGAGCAATTCACCGCCGGCGCCTCCAACAAGGAAGCGGGAAGGCATCTCGGGATCAGCCCGCGAACGATCGAGGACCATCGCGCCAATATCATGAAGAAGCTCGGGGCGCGAAACGCCGCCGATCTGGTCCGGATCGTGATGACCACCTCGCGACAGGCCTGACGGTTCATGGTCGTTCCTAGCGTTTTCGAGCGAAGTGGACACCGGTTCGCGTAAAGAAAACGCGTCAAACAGAAAAACGGCGTTTAATCGCCGAGCGCCTTTCGGATCATGATGGCCATATCCGATTTGCGGTATGGCTTGGCCAGCAGCAGCACGCCTTCGTCGAGCCGGCCGTGGTGGATGATCGCGTCTTCGGTATAGCCCGACGTGAACAACACCTTCATCCCGGGCCTGACCTTCAGAATCTCGTTGGCGAGCTGGCGGCCGTTGAGGCCGGGCATGATCACGTCGGTGAACAGCAGGTCGAACCGACGGTCCGCATTGACGATCGCGAGCGCCTCGGCTGGCGTTCGCCGCATCCAGCGTGACGTAGCCGAGCGAATGCAGCTGCGTCAGCACGTAGTTGCGCACCAGACTGTCGTCCTCGACGACCAGGATGGTCTCGTCGCCGCCGACAAGCGACGCCATCGAGGCCGGCTCGGCCGCCAGCGACGTCCCGGTGGCCGGCGGCAGGTACATCCTGATCGTCGTGCCGTGCCCTTCCTCGCTGTAGATCATGATGTGGCCGGCGGATTGCTTGACGAAGCCGTACACCATGCTCAGGCCGAGGCCGGTGCCCTTGCCGGGCCCCTTCGAGGTGAAGAACGGATTGAATACCTTGTCGAGATCGGCCGCCGGAATGCCGGTGCCGGTATCGCTGACTGCGATCATGGCGTAACGGCCCGGCCGGACGTCGTTGTGGGTGCCGGCGTAGCTTCCGTCGAGCACGACCGAGCTGGTCTCGATGATCAGCTTGCCGCCGTCGGGCATTGCGTCGCGGGCGTTGAGCGCGAGATTGAGGATCGCGGTCGCCAGCTGGTTGGGATCGACGATCGCCGGACATGATTCGTCTTCAAAGACCGATTCGATCTCGACATGCTCGCCGAGCGTTCGCTGCAGCAGCTTGGCGGTGTCGATGATCAGCGCGTTGACGTCGGTCTCCCTGGGTTCGAGCGGCTGCTTGCGGGCGAACGCAAGCAGATGCTGGGTGAGATCCGCGCCGCGTGTGGCGGCCTCATCGATCATCCGCGTGATGGCGGCGAGTTGCGGTTCGTTCTTGACGGCATCGGCCAGGATTTCGATCGTCCCGGTGATGACGGTGAGGATATTGTTGAAATCATGCGCGATGCCGCCGGTGAGCTGGCCGACGGCTTCCATCTTCTCGGCCTGCCGGATCCGGTCCTCGGCCGCGATCCTGTCGGTAAGGTCGCGCATGAAGCCGTTGAACACGAAGCCGTTGCGGCGCGTCAGTTCGGTGACGCTCAGTTCGACCTTGATCTCCTTTCCGTCGCGCCGGGTAGCCTCGATCTCGAAGCGGCGGCCGAGGATTCGGGCTTCTCCGGTGCGCAGGAACCGCTCCATGCCGGCTTGATGTGCGTCGCGGTGGATGTCGGGGATGATCAGTTCGCTGAGCCTGGTTCCGACCGCCTCGGCATGCGTCCAGCCGAAGATCTTCTCAGCCTGCGTATTCCAGTCCGAGATCACCCCTTGCTCGTCCATCTGGACGAAGGCGTCGAGCGCGGTATCGATGATGCCGCGCGCCAGCTGTTCGCTTTCGCGCAACGTTTGCTGCGCCCGTCGGCTCTCGGTCATGTCGCGGCCGACGAAGAAGAACCGTTTGACCGGTTCGGACCAGGTGCCCAGCCACGACAGCCTCACCTCCCGCCCGTCCTTGTGGATGTAGCGCGTGTCTGCGATCGTCGGACGCTGCCCGCCGCGCAGGGCGCGCATCTCCCGGCGCGCGTTCTCGAGATGGTCGGGGTGGATGAAGTCGGCCCCGCTGCGGCCGATCATTTCGCGCGGCCGATAGCCCAGCACGGCCTCGCAGCTCGGGCTGATCTGGACCAGAGATCCCCTCGAATCCATCACCATGATCAGATCCTGCGAGGTCTCGAAGATGCGGCGAAGCTCCTCGGTCTGTTGCCGCAGCGCCAGCCGGGTCTTGTTGCTGTCGGTAATGTCGCGGGCGACCTTCGATATGCCGATGGTCGCGCCCGAGGGGGACCTGATCGGGGAAATGCTGAGCGAGACCTCGATCGGCCTGCCGTCCTTGCGCAAGCGCGTCGTTTCGTTGTGCTCGATGCTCTCGCCCCAGCCGATTCGCCGCAGCGTATCCTGCACCTCGGTCTGCCTTGCGGTGGGGACGAGGATGGTGATGCTCTGGCCCGCGGCCTCGGCTGCGGTGTAGCCGTACAGACGTTCGGCGGCCGAATTCCACCCGGTGATCGTGCCGTCGAGCGACAGCGTGATGATGGCGTCGCTGGAAGATTCGACCGCCGCGCTGAACAGGCGCTCGCGCTCGGCATGGTGGTCGCGCGCCGCGACCGTGCGGCGATGCTCGGCAACCTCGCGCTCAAGCGCGACCGTCTTTGCGTTTGCCTCCGCCATCACCTGCGCGAATGCGCGTGCGAGCACGCCGGTCTCGCCGCCGGCATCGACCGGAATGGCGGCCTTGCCGTCGCGGGCGGCGCCCTGAACCGCCTCGGTCAGCTGGACGATCGGCCGGGTCAGCGATCTCGCGATCAGAAGCGCCAATGCGGCCGCGCACAGCACCGCGATCAACCCGACGGCAATCGAGCTGTGCTGGATTCCCGCCGCCGGCGCCATGAACGACCGCCCTCGGGACCGACTCGATGAACGCGACCCATTCGCTGCCGGCCAGAACGACCGGCGCGAATGCGGCGCCGCCGGACTGCCCGTCCTCGGTGGGTTGGCGCGCGAGGCTTTTCGTTGCGCCGACCAGGCTTGCGAAATAGGGCATGTCGCGCCGCCAGTCGGTCGGCTTGCCCCGCTGCGAGCCGAATTCCCTGCTGGCGTCGGGGTGGATCAGATAGTCGCCCCTGCGGTCGACCAGATAAGCGCTTTCGCCCTGCCGCACCGATGACCGGACCCGCTCCAGCGCGGATCGCATGTCGACGTCGACGATGACGATGCCGTACGGCTTGCCGTCGGATGTCATGACCGGCGTCGCAACCTGCATGACGGGGATCTGCGGTGTCTCGATGACGCCGTTCTCCTCGTGCAAATGGACCGGCGAGACATAGATTTGATCCGCGGCGAGCCGGATCGTGTCCCGAAAATAAGGGGCGTCGCCGACGGGTTTCAGCTCGGCTTCCGGCACGATGCGAACGGCGTCATTCGGCCCCGAACGATCGACGCGAACGATTTCCCGATTGTTATCCTGCCACACCGATGAAGCGCATTGAATAGGCCGGCTTCAGCGCCATCTGGGCGGCCAGCCGGTTGCCCAGCCGCTCGCGCCAGAGCGCTTCGGAGGTGTTGTCGACCGGATCCATTCCGCCGTTGAGACGGGCGCGCATCAATCCGGTGACCGCCGCCAGTCCCCGAAAGGTGGCGATGTCGCCAGGCGTGCCGCGGACATGGGATTCCAGATCGGTGGCGACCAGCTGCGAATTGGTTTCGATCCGGTCGAGGACGCGCGGCAGCAGCGCCTGCTCCAGGCTGCGATAGCTCAGCCATCCGACCGCGGAAACCGCGATCGCGACCAACGCAATCATCGCGATGGCAAGCCTGGTTGTGAGCGTCATCTTTGGTTTCGCGCGCCCTCCCATCCGCCACGGGCGAGTGGCCGGGCAAACGTCGCAATGCTATTTCGCATTATGGGCCGGAAGCAACACCGCCGGCGGCATGGGATGGCGATGATGACAGGCGCTTGGCGGCTTCCAGGGCGTCCGCGACCGCCGCCAGCAGCGCCGCGGGCTTGAACGGCTTCTGCAGGCTGGAGACGGCGCCAAGCTTGGTCGCCATGGTCAGGAAGTCCGGTGCGGCGGCTTCATCCGAATCGATCGGCCGCCCGGAGATCACGATGATCGGGACCAGCGGCCGCAGATGATGAACCATCCGCATGGTCTCGAACCCGTCCATTCCCGGCATGAAGATGTCGAGAAACAGCAGATCGAAATCGCTTGCCTCGAACAGCGCGAGCCCCTTGCGGCCGTCGCCGGCGGTGACCACGCTATGGCCAGCGCGTTCGAGCAAAAGCCGGATGGTGGCCTGGACCGCCGTGTCGTCATCCACGATCAGTATTTTTGCCAAAACACGGTTCTCCGGCTCCCGCTGGAATCAGGTCAACGGCAGGTTGTGAATTTTGCCGAAAAGCCTGTCCTTCTGCAACGGTTTCCCCGGCCCGGACGTTCCGTCGGCGGGTACACGGCACTAGTCAAAAAGCATTATATCCGTCTGTTGTCGGATAGACGCCTGCAAAATCGCGCATCACCCGCGTGCGATTCGCTTGGGGTGTCGGGAACCCGCGGGGACTTGTTCCTACCGATAAGCCTAATCGGTCAAATATTCCGGATATCGCGCGCGAATCCGGGCGAGCTCGCTGAGTGTACCTGACAAATGGGTGCGCAAATGCTTCTGGGCCCCGTCGGGATCGCCGGCGCCGATCGCCCTGGCGATCAGCTTGTGATGACGCACGATGTCCTGCGCCTTGCCGGGCGAGGGCAGATGCAGCCGGCGCAGCCGGTCGATATGGCCGCTGCGGCTCTTCACCAGCGTCCAGATGTCCTGCTTGTCGGCGGCAGCATAGAGCTGGGCGTGGAATTCATTGTCGGCGGTCATGAATTTCTCGAACTCGCCGGCCTTGGCGAATTGCTGCTGGCGCGCGATCGCAGCGTTCAGCTCGGTGACGAAGGCCGCGTCATGGCCGATCGCGAGCCCGCGCACGATTTCCAGCTCGACCGCCTGCCGCAGGAAATGTGCCTGCTGGGCCAACCGCACATCGACCCGGCTGACCACGGTCGCATATTGCGGGAAGACGTCGACCAGGCCTTCCTCCTCGAGCCGCATCAGCGCGTCGCGGATCGGTGTCGAACTGACGCCGAACTGCGCGGCCAGTTCCGCGCGCGACAGCGCCGAGCCCGGCGGCAGCGCCAGCGAGATGATCATGCCGCGCAGCCGCTCGAACACCTGCGGCGCCGCCTGCCGGTCGCGATCGAGCCGCTCGGCCGAACGCGGGGCGGCGCGGCGGACGGCGATTAGCGGTGGACCCATCGAACGACCCGTTTATTTCGCAAAGGCTATCTGGTTTTCGCAACGCTGCTTCGTCACGGAAGACGCTTGCCTGAAATGCACTAATACATTAGTGCATCTCCCCAGGGGCGTCAATGCAGTGAGATTGTGGAAGGGACGTGGGATGAAGGTCGTGATGTGGCGTGCCGGTGCGGGCGTTATTGCCGCACTCGGAATGGCGTTGGCGGGCGCACCGGCACTGGCGCAGCAGAAGAGCGAGATCGCGCTGTCGCGGCAGCCGGGCATTTTCTACATGCCCTCGCACATCATGGAGAAGCAGAAGCTGATCGAAAAGCACGCCGCGGCCCTCGGCGTGACCGGCGTTACGACCAAATGGATCAATCTGAGCGGCGGTGGCGCGCAGACCGACGCGCTGCTGGCCGGCGGCGTCGATATCCTCAACACCGGCACCGGCAATCTGCTGCTGCTGTGGGACCGCACCCGCGGCGGCGTCAAGGGCATCGTCGCCACCTCGGCGCAGCCGATGACGCTGATCAGCCGCGACGCCAACATCAAATCGCTCAAGGATATCGGCCCCAACGACAAGATCGCGGTGCCGACCGTGAAGGTTTCGACCCAGGCCATCGTGCTGCAGATCGCGGCCGCCGAGCTGTTCGGCGCCGACCAATGGTCGAAGCTCGATGCCAACACCGTGCAGCTTGGCCATCCCGACGCCTATGTCGCGATGACCAATGCCCAGCACGAGGTCCGCAATCACTTTGCGATCCCGCCATTTACGTTCCTCGAGCTGAAGAACGTGGCCGGCGCCCACGTGGTGCTGTCGTCGCCGGACGTGATGGGCGGGCCGCTGAGCCAGGCGCAGTTCTTCACCACCACCAAATTCGCCGACGCCAACCCGAAGATCATCCAGGCGGTGCGCGACGCCACCAGGGAAGCGCACGACCTGATCCGCAGGCGACACCAAGGCCGCGGTCGAGATCTACAAGGAGGTCACCGGCGACAAGACCAGCGTCGAGGATCTGCTGGCGTGGCTGAAGGAGCCCGGCATGATGGAATGGAACCTGCAGCCGCAGGGCACCATGAAATTCGCCGCCCATCTGTTCAAGACCGGCACCCTGAAGACCCAGCCCAAGGCGTGGACCGACTATTATCTGCCGGTCGCGCATGATCTGAAGGGCAATTGAAGCGATGACCGCGCTCCTCGATGTCAGTGACGTCACGCTGCGCTACAAGACTTCGAGCGCAGTGGTGACCGCGACCGAGCGGGTCAGCTTCTCGGTCGATCGCTCCGACCGTTTCGTGCTGCTCGGCCCCTCCGGCTGCGGCAAGTCGACCCTGTTGAAGGCGGTCGGCGGCTACATGACGCCGAGCGAAGGCAAGATGCGGATCTCCGGCCGCGAGATATCGGAGCCCGGCGCCGACCGGATGATGATCTTCCAGGAGTTCGACCAGCTGCTGCCGTGGAAGACGGTGCTGGAAAACGTCATGTTTCCGCTGCTGATGACACGGCGGCTGCCGCGCAAGGACGCCGAGGTGCGTGCGCGGGCCTATATCGAGAAGGTCAGCCTGACCCGCGTCGTCGACGCCTATCCGCACACGCTGTCGGGCGGCATGAAGCAGCGCGTCGCGATCGCGCGCGGCATGGCGATGGAGCCGGATATCCTCCTGATGGACGAGCCGTTCGCCGCGCTCGACGCGCTGACGCGGCGCACCTGCCAGGACGAGCTGCTGCAGCTCTGGGACGGAAACCAAATTCACGGTGCTGTTCGTCACCCATTCGATCGCGGAGGCCATCAAGATCGGCAACCGCATCCTGCTGCTGTCGCCGCATCCCGGACGGGTCAAGGCCGAAATCAGCCGACGTCGATCAGGTCTCCAGCGAGGACGGCAGCGCCGCCCGGCTCGAGCAGCAGATCCACGATCTGCTGTTCTCGAACGCCGGCCAGCAAACCGAAGCGGCGCACTGAAGGGAACGCGCGATGGGCGAAGCCAGAATCCTGCTGCGCGATACCGCCACGGCTGCGGCCGTGGTCGAGGTCGAACGCAAGCTGACGGTGCTCGAACTGCTGTGGAACGACGGTTTCGTCCGCAAGGCCGTGATCATCGTCTTTCTCGCCGCGGCGTGGGAAGCCTACGGCACCTATCTCGACAATCCGCTGCTGTTTCCGACCTTCCACGACACCATCATCACCATGTTCGACAAGGTGCGCGACGGCACCATTCCGCTGCGCGCCTGGGCGTCGCTGAAGGTGCTGTTCATGGGCTACAGCGCCGGCATCGTGCTCGCCGCCATCTTCACCATTCTGGCGATCTCGACCCGGATCGGCACCGACTTTCTCGAGACCATCACCGCGATGTTCAACCCGCTGCCGGCGATCGCGCTGCTGCCGCTGGCGCTGATCTGGTTCGGCCTCGGCAATGGCAGTCTGGTGTTCGTGCTGATCCATTCGGTGCTGTGGCCGGTCGCGCTCAACACCCATTCCGGCTTCAAGAGCGTGTCGAACACGCTGCGCATGGTCGGCCGCAATTACGGCCTGCGCGGGCTGCCCTATGTGGCGCGGATCCTGATCCCGGCGGCGTTCGGCTCGATCCTGACCGGCCTGAAGATCGGCTGGGCGTTCGCCTGGCGCACGCTGATCGCCGCCGAACTCGTGTTCGGCGTGTCGTCGGGGCAGGGCGGGCTCGGCTGGTTCATCTTCGAAAACCGCAACCTGCTCGACATACCTGCCGTCTTCGCCGGCCTGTTGACGGTGATCATCATCGGCCTGATCGTCGAGAACCTGATCTTCCGCACCATCGAGCGCAACACCGTCCAGAAATGGGGCACCCAGTCATGAGCAGCAAGAAGAACCCCGACCAGCTCCGCAGCGCGCGCTGGTTCGCGCCCGACGATCTCCGCGCCTTCGGCCATCGCTCGCGCGCGATGCAGATGGGCTACGCGCCGGAGGAATGGAAGGGCCGCCCCGTGATCGCGATCCTCAACACCTGGTCGGACGCGCAGCCCTGCCACATGCATTTCAAATCCCGCGTCGACGACGTCAAGCGCGGCATCCTGATGGCGGGCGGCTTCCCGATGGAACTGCCGGCGCTGTCGCTGTCGGAATCGTTCCTGAAGCCGACCACCATGCTCTACCGCAACATGCTGGCGATGGACGCCGAGGAATTGCTGCGCGGCCATCCCGTCGACGGCGTGGTGCTGATGGGCGGCTGCGACAAGACCACGCCGGGCCTTCTGCTCGGCGCCACCAGCATGAATCTACCGACGATCTATCTTCCGGCCGGGCCGATGCTGCGCGGCAACTGGAAGGGCAAGACGCTGGGCTCGGGCTCGGACGCCTGGAAATTCTGGGACGAGCGGCGCGCCGGGAAAATCTCCGACAAGGACTGGGTCGACGTCGAGGCCGGCATCGCCCGCAGCTACGGCACCTGCATGACCATGGGCACCGCCTCGACCATGACCGCGATCGCCGAATCGATCGGCATGACGCTGCCGGGCGCGTCCTCGATTCCCGGCGGCCGACGCCGGCCACATCCGCATGGCCTCGGAATGCGGCCGCCGGATCGTGGAGATGGTGTGGGAGGATCTGACGCCCGCGAAAATCCAGACCCGCAAAGCCTTCGAGAACGCCATCACGGTGGCGATGGCGATGGGCTGCTCGACCAACGCCATCATCCATCTGATCGCGCAGGCCCGCCGCGCCGGCCAGGACATCGGGCTCGACGATTTCGAGAAGGCCAGCCGCAAGGTGCCCGTGATCGCCAATGTGCGCCCGAGCGGCGACAAATATCTGATGGAGGATTTCTTCTATGCCGGCGGCTTGCCCGGCCTGATGAGCCGCATCAGGGAGCACCTGCATCTCGATGTCATGACCGTGACCGGCCAGACGCTGGGCGACAACATCGCGCGCGCCGAAGTCTACAATGACGACGTGATCCGCACCGTGAAGGATCCGATCTATGCCGAAGGCGCGCTTGCGGTGCTGAAGGGCAACCTCGCGCCCGACGGCTGCGTGATCAAACCCTCCGCCTGCGAACCGCGCTTCCTCAAGCACACCGGGCCGGCGCTGGTGTTCGACGATTATCCCTCGATGAAGAAGGCGATCGACGATCCCGATCTCGACGTCACCGCCGATCACGTGCTGATCCTGCGCAATGCCGGGCCGCAGGGCGGCCCGGGCATGCCGGAATGGGGCATGCTGCCGATCCCGACCAAACTGGTGAAGCAGGGCGTGCGCGACATGGTGCGGCTGTCGGATGCGCGCATGAGCGGCACCAGCTACGGCGCCTGCATCCTGCATGTGTCGCCGGAATCCTATATCGGCGGTCCGCTGGCGCTGGTGAAGAACGGCGACATGATCACGCTCGACGTCAACGCCCGCACCATCAACCTCGATGTATCAGAGGCGGAACTGGCCAAACGCCGCGCCGAATGGAAGGCGCCGGAACGCCGTTTCGAGCGCGGCTATGGCTGGATGTTCACCAAGCACATCAAGCAGGCCAATGAAGGCTGCGATTTCGATTTCCTCGAGACCGGTTTCGGCGCGCCGGTAGGGGAGCCGTCGATTTACTAATTCCCGGATGCAGGGAAACCAAGCCGGCAAAACAAAAGCCGGCGTCAAACAGAATATCAGAGGAGGACGACCTTATGAGCCTGACACGACGAAATATGCTTGCCGGCGCCGGTGCCGTTGCAGCCACGACGCTTCTTTCGCGTGCCGCCGGTGCGCAGTCATTCCCGTTCACCATGAACCAGCGCTATCCGGATCCGGCGGTGCAGATCCTGGATCCGAGCTTCACAAAGTACCGGATCTATTCCTCGACGATCGAGCAGGTCGCCACCGGCATGCGCTGGGCCGAAGGCCCGGCGTATTTCCCGGAAGGCGGCTATTTGCTGTTCTCCGACATTCCCAACAACCGGATCATGAAGTTCGACGAGAAGACCGGGCAGACATCCGTGTTCCGCGGTCCCTCCAACTACGCCAACGGCAACGCGCGCGACCGCCAGGGCCGCCTCGTCACCTGCGAACATTCCGTCACCCGCCGCATCACCCGCACCGAGAAGGACGGCAAGGTCACGGTGCTGGCCGACAAGTTCGAAGGCAAGCGGCTGAACGCCCCGAACGACATCGTGGTGAAGTCCGACGACAGCATCTGGTTCACCGATCCGATCTTCGGCATCAACGGCGAGTGGGAAGGCAAGAAGGAAAAGCCGGAGCAGGCCACCACCAACGTCTACCGCATCGCCAAGGACGGCAAGATCACCGCTGTGATCACCGACATCGTCAATCCCAACGGGTTGGCGTTTTCGCCGGACGAGAAGAAGCTCTATGTCGTCGAGTGGAAGGGCACGCCGAACCGCAGCATCTGGGGTTATGACGTCAACGCCGACGGCACCCTCGGCAGCCGCACCAAGATCATCGACGCCGCCGACCAGGGCGCGCTCGACGGCTTCCGGGTCGATCGCGACGGCAATCTATGGTGCGGCTGGGGTAGCAACGGCGCCTTGCAGTCCGAACCCACCGATGTCGGCGGCCGCAAGGTGTTCCAGCTCAAGGGCAAGTCCGAAGACCTCGACGGCGTGATGGTGTTCAATCCCGAAGGCAAGCCGCTCGCCTTCATCCGGCTGCCGGAGCGCTGCGCCAACCTCACCTTCGGCGGGCCCAAGAACAACCGCCTCTACATGACGGCCTGCCACTCCGTCTATGCGTTTTACGTGGAAGCCCACGGCGCGGTGTAAGTAGACTCGTCATTCCGGGGCGCGATGCGAACCCGGAACCTCCAGATTCGGATTCGCTCGCTAACGCGAGCGCTCCGGAATGACGAAGAAGAAAGCGAGAACACAATGACCAAACTGAGCGACGCCACCCGCAACAAGCTGAAGACGGTCTCGACCGCCACCGTTGCCACCGCGCTGTTCAAGCGCGGCTTCCGCATCCAGATGATCCAGGACGTGCATCCGCTCGGCCCCGATCAGCCGACGCTGGTCGGCGAAGCCTTCACGCTGCGCTACATGCCGGCGCGCGAGGACCTCAACAAGATCGACGTGTTCCGCGACCGCAGCCATCCGCAGCGCAAGGCGATCGAGGATTGTCCGCCCGGCGCGGTGCTGGTGATGGACAGCCGCAAGGATGCCCGCGCCGCGTCCGCCGGCGCCATCCTGGTGACGCGGCTGATGCAGCGGGGCTGTGCCGGCGTCATCACCGACGGCGGCTTTCGCGATTCCGCCGAAATCGCCCAGCTTGGCTTTCCCGCCTATCACCAGCGGCCGAGCGCGCCGACCAATCTGACGCTGCATCAGGCGATCGAGATCAACGTGCCGATCGGCTGCGGCGACGCGCCGGTGTTCCCCGGCGACGTCATTCTCGGCGACAGCGACGGCGTGATCGTGATCCCCGCGCATCTCGCCGACGAGATCGCCGACGAGGCCGTCGAGATGACGGCGTTCGAGGATTTTGTTACCGAAGAGGTCCGCAAGGGCCGCTCGATCCTCGGGCTCTATCCCGCGACCGACGAGCAGACGCTGAAGGATTTCGCGGCTTGGCGGAAGGCCAACGGGCGATAGTAAACAACAGGGAGTGCACCCATGCTGATGTTCAACAACCTGATCGACGGCGAATGGTTGTCCGATGGCGCCCGCGCGCCCAACGTCAATCCGTCCGACACCAAGGACATCGTCGGCGAAGCGGTGCGCGGCACGCGCGCGCAGGCCGAGGCCGCGATTGCGGCGGCGAAGGCCGCATTCCCGGCATGGTCGCGGTCGACGCCGCAAGTCCGCTACGACATCCTGAAGAAGGCATCGGACGAAATCCTGGCGCGCAAGGATGAGCTGGGCCGGCTGCTGTCGCGCGAGGAAGGCAAGACCCTGCCGGAAGGCATCGGCGAAGTCGCCCGTGCCGGGCAGATCTTTGCGTTCTTTGCCGGCGAATGCCTGCGGATGGCGGGCGAGAAGCTGGCTTCCGTGCGCCCCGGCATCGACATCGAGATCACCCGCGAAGCGCTCGGCGTCGTCGGCCTGATCACGCCGTGGAATTTCCCGATCGCGATTCCGGCCTGGAAGATCGCGCCGGCGCTGGCCTACGGCAACACCGTGGTGATCAAGCCCGCCGACCTCGTCCCCGGCTCGACCTGGGCGCTGGTCGATATTCTGCACCGCGCCGGCCTGCCCGAAGGGCGTGCTCAACCTCGTGATCGGGCGCGGCTCCGAAGTCGGCGCCGTCCTGCTCGAGCATCCCGATGTCGCGGCGATCAGCTTCACGGGCTCGGTTGCCACCGGCCAGAAGGTCGCTGCGGCCTGCATCGCGTCGCGGCCGATGAAGAAGTTCCAGCTCGAGATGGGCGGCAAGAATCCGCTGGTCGTGCTCGACGACGCGGACCTGAAGGTCGCGGTGGAATGCGCCGCCAACAGCGCGTTCTTTTCCACCGGGCCAGCGCTGCACCGCCGCCTCGCGGCTGATCGTCACCAGCGGCATCCATGACAAATTCGTCGACGCCCTGACCGAGCGGATGCGCGGCCTCAAGATCGACGACGCCGTGAAAGCCGGCACCGATATCGGCCCGGTGGTCGACCAGAGCCAGCTCGATCAGGACCTCAAATATATCGGCATCGGCAAGGACGAGGGCGCAAAACTCGTGTTCGGCGGCGAGCGCCTCAACCGCGAGGCGCCCGGCTTCTATCTGCAGCCGGCGCTGTTCACCGACGTCACCAACAAGATGCGGATCGCGCGCGAGGAAATCTTTGGGCCGGTCGCCGCCGTCATCCGGGTCAAGGACTATGCCGAAGCGCTGGCGACCGCCAACGACACCGAGTTCGGCCTGTCGTCCGGCATCTGCACCACCAGCCTGAAATACGCCAGCGACTACAAGCGCAATTCCGAAGCCGGCATGGTGATGGTCAACCTGCCGATCGCCGGCGTCGACTATCACGTGCCGTTCGGCGGCCGCAAGGGATCGAGCTTCGGCGCCCGCGAACAGGGCCGCTACGCCGCGGAGTTCTATACGACGGTGAAGACGGCGTACACGCTGCCGTAAGCGGATCCGGGTGAGGGGGTGCAGGTCTGTCAGCTAGCACCAGCGTTCGCGGTGAGAGCCCCTCACCCCGACCCTCTCCCCGCAAGCGCGGGGCGAGGGAGAACTCACACCTCCGCCTTCTCCGCCAACCCCACCGCCCACAGCGCGAACGCATACGCGATCGCGACTTCGTCGAGCCGGTTGAAGCGGCCCGACGCGCCGCCGTGGCCGGCGCCCATATTGGTGCGCAACAGCACCGGGCCGCCGCCGCTCATGGTGGCGCGCAGCCGCGCGATCCATTTTGCCGGCTCCCAATAGGTGACGCGCGGATCGGTCAGGCCGCCCATCGCCAGGATCGCCGGATAGTCCTTCGCCGCGACGTTGTCGTAGGGCGAATAGGACAAGATGGTGCGAAAATCCTTTTCGCTCTCGATCGGGTTGCCCCATTCCGGCCATTCCGGCGGCGTCAGCGGCAGCGTGTCGTCGAGCATGGTGTTGAGCACGTCGACGAACGGCACCTCGGCGACGATGCCGGCGAACAATTCGCCGGCGCGGTTGGCGACCGCGCCCATCAGCATGCCGCCGGCGCTGCCGCCATGGCCGACGATGCGCTTTGCGCTGGTGTATTTGGCCTCGATCAGCGCGCGGCCGGCCGCGGCAAAATCGTCGAACGTGTTGGTCTTCTTCTCGCGCTTGCCGTCGAGATACCAGCCCCAGCCCTTGTCGGCGCCGCCCCGGATATGCGCGATCGCATAGACAAAGCCGCGATCGACCAGCGACAGCCGGTTGGCGGCAAACGAGGCCGGCATCGCCATGCCGTAGGAGCCGTAGCCGTAGAGCAGCAGCGGCGCCTTGCCGTCGCGCATGAGATCCTTGCGATGCAGGATCGAGACCGGCACCTTCGCGCCGTCATGCGAGGTCGCCATGATGCGGGTGGTGACGTAATCGGCCGGATCATGGCCGGACGGAATCTCCTGCCGCTTGCGCAACACGCGCGTTCGCGTCGCCATGTCGTAGTCATAGACTTCCGACGGCGTCGTCATCGACGAATAGGAAAACCGCAAATTCGTGGTTTCGAATTCGTAGCCGCCCATGGTGTCGAGCGAATAGGCGGCCTCGTCGAAGGCGATGGCGTGCTCTTCGCCCGATCTTGAGATCGCGGATGATGATCGCGGGCAGCGCGTTGGCGCGCTCCAGCCGCACCATGTGGCCGGCATAGAGCTCGACATCGAGCACATAGATGCCCTCGCGATGCGGGATCAGGTCGCGCCAGTTGGCGCGCTCCGGGCGAGCCAAGCGGCGCGGTCATCACCTTGAAGTCGATGGCGTCATCGGCGTTGGTGAGGATGAACAGTTCGTCGCCGCGGTCGGCGATCGAATATTGCACGCCTTCCTCGCGCGCCGCGACCAGCCGCGGCGGCGCTTCGGGATGGGCGAGATCGATCAGCCGCTGCTCGGAGGTCTCGTGGTCGCCGCCGGCGATCACGCAAAAGCGTCCGCTGGAGCTCTCATGCAGATGGGTGAACCAGCCGGAATCCTGCTTCCTCATAGACCAGCGTGTCGTCGGCCTGCTTGGTGCCGAGGCGATGACGCCAGACCTGCATCGGCCGGTGGTTGTCGTCGAGCTTGACGTAGAAGAAGCTGTTGGCGTCCTTGCTCCAGACCACCGCGCCGTCGGTTTCCTCGACGAGGTCGTCATGATCCGCGCCGGTTTCCCAGTCGCGCACGCGGATCGAAAAATATTCCGAGCCCTTGGTGTCGGCGCTCCAGGCCTGCAGCTTGTGGTCGGGCGAATGCCGCGCGCCGCCGAACTTGAAATATTTGTGGTTCGCCGCCAGCGCGTCGCCGTCGAGCACGATCTTCGCTTCGCCGCCATCGCGCGGGGTGCGGCCGAACATCTCGTGCTGGCCGCCCTCGCGGAATTTTCGCAAATAGGCGAACGGCCCGTCCGGCGACGGCACGCTGGAATCGTCTTCCTTGATCCGCCCGCGCATCTCCGCGACCAGCTTCTTCTGCAGGGCGCGGTGTGGCCGAGCAGGCTTTCGGTGTAGTCGTTCTCGGCTTCGAGATATTGCCTGATATCGGCGTCGAGGATCGAGGGGTCGCGCAGCACCTCCTGCCATTTGGCGTCCTTCAGCCACGCATAATCGTCCATCACCGTGATGCCGTGGGTGGTGAAGGAATGCGGGCGGCGCGGCGCCACCGGCGCGGGCAGGGCAGGGCTTTTGGTCGTCGATTGGGTCAAGCGATCCTCGTTCAGTTCCAGCCTGGTCGGCGCTCGCCTCTATATCGGGTCGAAAGCGCGAATTGCCAGAAGGGCTCCATTGGCCGCGCCGGGTTGTTGGCGGCCGCGTTGTATGGTTAGGCTTTTCGGCGTGGCCGAGAAAGGCCTGATGCTCTTCAATTCCTATCCGTTCATTTTCGTGTTCCTGCCGGTCGTCCTGATCGGCTATTTCGTGCTTGGCCGCCGCAGCAATCTGGCCCCGGTGGTCTGGCTGGCGCTGGCGTCGCTGGCCTTCTACGCCTTCAGCAACTGGCAGTTCGTGCTGCTGCTGCTGGCCTCGATCGCGTTCAATTACGGCATCGGCTATCTCCTGATCGAGCGGAAACTGCGCCCCCGCTGGCGCTTTGCCGTGCTCACGGCCGGCGTCGCCGGCGATCTGCTGGTGCTCGGCATCTTCAAATATGCCGGCTTCTTCGCCGCCAATCTCAATGCGCTGTTTTCGACCGGTTTCGTCGTCAACATCCTGCTGCCGGTCGGCATCTCCTTCTACACCTTCACCCAGATCGCGTTCCTGGTCGATGCCTACAGGGGCAATGTCGCGCGCTACGCGCTGCCGCATTACGCGCTGTTCGTCACCTATTTTCCGCATCTGATCGCGGGGCCGATCCTGCATCACCGGGACATGATCCCGCAATTCGAGCGCGCCGAGGCCAAGCGTCCCGATCCGCATCTGATCCTGTGCGGCCTCATCATCTTCGCGATCGGCCTGTTCAAGAAGACGTGCCTCGCCGACGGCATCCAGCCGCTGGTCGCGCTCGCCTTCGGCCCCAACGCGCCGACCTTCGATCAGGCCTGGATCGGCGCGCTGGCCTACACGTTCCAGCTCTATTTCGACTTCTCCGGCTATTCCGACATGGCGATCGGAATTTCGCTGATGTTCGGCATCTTCCTGCCGCTGAATTTCAACTCGCCCTACAAGGCGACCTCGATCATCGATTTCTGGCGGCGCTGGCACATGACGCTGTCGCAGTTCCTGCGCGACTATCTCTACATCCCGCTCGGCGGCAACCGGCGCGGCCCGGCGCTGCGCTACGTCAATCTCGTGATCACCATGCTGCTCGGCGGCCTCTGGCATGGCGCGGCCTGGACGTTTGTGGTCTGGGGCGCGCTGCATGGCGCCTATCTCTGCATCAATCACGCCTGGAGCAATTTTGGGCCGAAGGTTTCGCCGCGCTTTGCGCCCGCCGCCGATGTCGCCGGCCTCATCCTGACCTTTCTCGCCGTCGTCATCGCCTGGGTGTTCTTCCGCGCCGACAACATGGCGACCGCGCTCTACGTGCTGTCGAAAATGGCCGACCCCGGCAATATCGCCTTCGGCCGCGCCGAAATGGCCTACGCGGCGTTTGTCCTCGCTCTATGCCGCGCTGGCGTGGTTCGCGCCGAACACGCAGGAGATCATGGGCTACGATCACAAGAACCGGACGGTCGGCGAAAAGCCCGGCGCGTGGCGGCTGCGCCCGCTGTTCCTCTACGCCACCGCGGCGGTGCTGGCGTTCGGGATTCTCGGAATCCAGCAGCACAGCGAATTCATCTATTTCAGGTTCTGATGCACATGACCGCCGAGGCTAAAAATCTGCTGCGGCTTCTGTGCGCGGCGCCGCCATCATCCTGTCGGCGGCGGCGCTGAACTATCGTCGTCGATCCCCTGCAGCTGTTCCGGCCCGCGCGGCTGTTTGCGGCGATGTATTCGGCGGACACACGCTTGCAGGATGCCGGCCTGATCCGCAGCCAGCAGTTCGACACCGTCTTCATGGGCACGTCGCTGGCGATTCACTACCGGCAAAGCGACATCGACAAGGCGCTGGGCGTCCGCTCGCTGAAACTGGCGATGACCGGCTCGACGTCGAAGGAGCAGAGTTTTGTGCTGGCTGCGGCGCTCGAGCGCCATCCGAAGCGCGTGATCTGGCAGATGGACGACTGGATCTTTCGCGACGCCCCCGATGTCGACGCCGAGGTCTATCTTCCCGCCGATCTCTACCGCCGCAATGCCAAGGGCATCGCGGGCTATCTGTTCAGCGGCGCCATGGCGCGCGAGTCGCTGTGGATCCTGGCGCGGTCGGTCCCGCCGCTGCAGCCGATCGTCGCGCGGCTGACGAACGGCGTCATGTTCAAATTCCCGATCGCCGATGTCGACGACATCAACGCGCTGCGGCCCGATTTCGACGTCGCGGGCTTCTACAACGCGAAGGCGTCGCTGCCGCGTTCAGGCGCATCACCGATCCGGTGCGCAGTTGGTATCTTGCGGAAGGCTACGACTACGCCGCCGATGGTGCAGGCATTCGAGCGCGACGCGATCGGCCTGATCGAGAACAATCCGGACGTGACGTTCGAGATCTACTTTCCGCCCTATTCGATCCTGCAATTCGTGGCGATGCGGGACGCCTCGCCGGCGACGCTGAAGATCGTCTACGATTTCACGGCCTATGCGTTTCCGCGCTTGCCGAAATTCCCCAATGTGCGCCTGCACGATTTCCGTGGCGTTCAGGCGATCACGCACGAGCTCAACAATTACGGCGACGTGATCCATCATTCGCCGGCCATCGATCTGAAGATTCTTTCGATGCTGGCCGAGCGGAAATACGTCGTCGATCCGACCGCGCCGCTGGTGTCGCTGGAGCAGCTCAAGGCGCAGGTCGAGGCGTATCGGCTGGAGCGTTACATGGCAGGTCGCGACAGGACCGCATCGCCGTCATTGCGAGCGAAGCGAAGCAATCCATCTCGCCGCATAACGGATAGGTGGATTGCTTCGTCGCTGCGCTCCTCGCAATGACGGTCACTTTGAGCCGCTACGATTCCGCAACCGCGCGGTGGCGTTGCCGCCGAATCCCGGGATCCGGTTGACCGCGAGCACCACCGCAAAGGTGATGACCAGCATCGCGATGCCCAGCACCGCGATCGCGGCGAGGTCGCCGCTTTCGTTGAGATCGTAGATCAACACCGACAGCACCTTGGTCTGCGAGGTGAACAGAACGATCGCCGCCGACAATTCGCGCATCACGCCGATGAAGATGAAGCACCAGGTCGCGATCACGCCGGTGCGCAGCAGGGGCGCGGTGATCTGGCGCAGCGATTGCAGCCGCGTCGCGCCGAGGATGCGGCTGGCGTCCTCCAGTTCGGGATGGATGGTGGCGAACGCCGCCTGCAATTGCTGATAGGCCGACGGCAGGTTGATGGTGAGGAACGCGAGCAGCAGGATCCACAGCGTGCCGTACAGCACGAAGGGCGGCCGCGTGTAGCTCAGGAACAGGCCGACGCCGAGCACGATGCCGGGCACCGCGATCGGGGCGGTGGCGAGAAAGCCGAGGAAGCGATGGCCCGATATCACCTGACGCGTCGTGACATAGGCGATGACCAGCGCCAGTATTGTCCCGATGGTCGCGGTCGCGACGCCCAGGATCACGGTGTTCTTGAGCGCGAGCTGGGTCGACGACAATTCGGTGAACACGAACACGATGTTGTGCAGCGTCATGGTCGACGGCGTCACCAGCGTGGTCGCGTTCGGCGAGAACGCCGCGTTGAGCAGCGCGAAATAGGGCAGGAACACCGGGCTGAGCAGCACGATCAGGCAGAACGCCAGCGCCACCCAGCGCCACCGGTTCAGTTCGATCGCGCGCGGCGCGCCATATTTGCCGCCGACCACCGAAAAGCCGCGGCGGCCGAGCAGGAACTTCTGGCCCTGCAGCAGCAAGATCGTCAGCAGCAGCAGCGGCACCGCGGCGGCGGCCGCGAGTTCGAGTTTCGGCGGATACTGGAACAGGCTCCAGATTTTCGTGGTCATGGTGTGGAAGCCGGCCGGCAGCGCCAGGATCGCCGGCGAACCGAACAGCGTCATCGCCTGCAGGAAGGCGATCAGGGCGCCGGCCACCAGCGCCGGCAGCGCCAGGGGAATCGTCACGCGCCGCGCCGTGGTCCACGCCTTGCCGCCGAGAATGGCGGAGGCGTCTTCGAGTTCGCCCGGCATGTTGTCGAGCGCGTTGGCGACCAGCACGAACACGAACGGAAACGTGTAGCAGGAGATGACGAAGATGATTCCGGTCAGCGAATAGATGTTGAACAAATAGGCGTCCGCCTCGCCGCCGGTCACGAAGCGATAGAGCTGGTTCAACAGGCCGCTGTTGGGCGCCGCCAGCAATTCCCAGGCCACCGCGCCGAGGAACGGCGGCGTCACGAACGAGGCCGTCACCAGCGCGCGGATGGTCTGCCGCCCCGGCATGTCGGTGCGCGACACCAGCCAGCCGATCGGGGCGGCGACCAGGCAGCAGATCACCGCCGACGTGGTGGCGATGATCGCGGTCGTCAGCAGCGGATCGAGGAAATCCGGGTCGGTGAACAGGGTGACGAAATTCTGCAGCGTCGGGTGCCGCGCCTTGTCGGTAAAGGCAAACAGCGCCAGCCATGACATCGGCAGCACGATCAGCACGATCATGCACGGCCGCGAACAGCCACAGCACCGGCTTGGTCCAGTCGATTTTTGGCTTTGGCGGGCGCGGTGTCGGTGGCGATGGTCATGTCAGGAATGATCCTAAATTCTCCGTCATTCCGGGATGCGCCGTCTTGGCGCAGGCCCGGAATCCATACTCACGATGGTGGTGTATGGATTCCGGGCTCGCGCTTATGCGCGCCCCGGAATGACGATCGTGGTTAGGACGAACGCATCGCTCACACCTTGAACAACTTCGCATAGCGCGTCTTGATCTCTTCCGCCATCGCCTCGACGCCGGCGGCGTCTTCCTTCATCAGCTTGATGTCGGAAAGCTTGCGGCGTCCCGGCTTCGACTGCACCTGCGCATGCGCGGAATATTGCGCGGTGTAGTCGACGAAGAATTGCTGGGTCTCCCGCGTGTGCAGCCACGCCTGGAACAGCCGCGCCGCGTTCGGATTGCGGCGCGGTGGCGAAAATCGCGGTCGGCCCCGAGATCGTCGGCGTGCCCTCGGTCGGATACAGCGGCTCGACCGGCTGGCCGGCTTCCTTCAGCAGGACGACACCATATTCATTGCCGTCGGCCATCACGGCGCGTTCGCCGAGCGCGAGCTTCTTCGGTGGATCGGTCGACGACTGCACCTGCATCACGCGCTGCTTCGACAATTTTTCGAGATAGCCCCAGCCGAGTTCTCGCACCAGCTGGAAGGTTGCGGTCATGATGGTGCCGCTATAGGCGGGATGGCCCTTGACCATCTTGCCCGCCCATTTGGGGTCGAGCAGGTCCGCATAGCTCTTCGGCGCGTCCTCGGGCTTCACCAGATTGGTGTTGTAGGCGATCGACGACAGATAGATGCGCGAGGTCGCCGACATCCCGTCGGGATCGCGATAGGTTTCCGGAAAATATCTGGCGACGTCTTCGGGCACGAACGGCATCAGCCAGCCGTTCTTCTTCCAGGTGATGATGTGCGACGCATCCGAGGTGTTGATGATATCGGCGGCGTGGATGTTGCTCGAAAATTCCTGGCCGACCCGCTGGAACAGCCGCTCCGAGCCGGAGCGCTCGATCTGCACGTGAAATCCCGGGATAGGCCGCCTCGAACGCCTTGCCGAGCTTTTCGCCGACCGGCAGGTCCATCGAGGAATAGAAGATCACCTTGGCTTCCTTCTTCGCCGCCTCGATCAGGCCAGGCGTGATCGCGACCGGCGCCGGCGCTTGCGCGCGGACCGGCGACGCGAACACGCTGCCGAGCGCCAGCGCCGCCGAGCCCTTGATGATGTCGCGCCGGTTGATGTTCTTTCGCATCGCGCAGGTCTCCTTCTTTGCGTCAGACCCGGAAGATCTTCGTGTAGCGCGCCTTGATCTCTTCGCTCTGGGCTTCGGCGCCCGCGGCGTCTTCCTTCATCAGCTTGATATCGGCGAGCGGCTTGCGGCCCGGATGTTCCTTCACCTGCGCATGCAGCGAACGCAGGCCGCCGGCATCGATCACGATCCGCTGCGCCTCCGGCGTAAAGCAATAGTTCTGGAACAGCTTTGCCGCGTTCGGATTCGGCGCCGCCTTGAAGATGCCGTTGGGGCCGACGATGAACGGCGTGCCCTCGGTGGGATAGACCGCCTCGACCGGCTGGCCGGCTTCCCTCAGCAGGAAGATGTTGTATTCGGTGCCGTCGGCCATCACGCTGCGCTCGCCGAGCGACAGCTTCTTCGGCGGATCGGTCGCCGATTGCACCTGCATGATGTTCTGCTTCGCCAGGTTCTCGTAATACTCCCAGCCGATGTCGCGAACCATCTCGAAGGTCGCGGTCAGGATCGTGCCGCTATAGCCCGGATGCGCCTTGACGATCTTGCCCTTCCATTTGGGATCGAGCAGGTCCTTGAAACTCGTAGGCGCGTCCTCGGCCTTCACCAGCTTGGTGTTGTAGGCGATCGGGCTCAGCGTGGCGCGGAAGCCGGCAAAGGTGCCGTCGGCGATCGCGATGTTCGGGCTTGTAATGTTTCGCGACGTCCTCCGGCACGTAGGGCAGCAGGATGCCCTGCCTCTTCCAGGCCAGCAGATGCGCGGCGTCGGAGGAATTGGCGATATCGACGGCGTGGACGTTGCTGGCATATTCCTGGCCGATGCGCTGGAACACCCGCTCGGCGCCGGTGCGCTCGACGCGGACGTCGATGCCGCCGAATTTCTCCTTGAACGAGGCCGCGATCTTTTCCGACACCGACAGATCGATCGAGGTGTACCAGACCACCTTGCCTTCTTTTTTCGCCGCCTCGATCAGTTGCGGCGTGATCGCTTCCGGCGGCGGCGCCTCGGCGCGGGCAGGGGAAGCGAACACGGTGCCGAGCGCAAGCGCGGTCGAGGCTTGCAGCGAGCCTTGCAGCACGTCGCGCCTGGAAAGCTTTCGCGTCTTCATCGCATCCTCCGCTTCTTCTTTGTTGGCTCAGTCGCTTTACCGGCTCAGCGCCCGGCAACGGTCGGGCGGCAGCGTGAGCCAGACCTCGGTGCCCTTGGGAACCGCGGTCTCGGTCGGCGTGGTGACGCGCAATGCGGTGCCGTCGGCCGCTTCGACCATGTAGTCGCGCGCCACGCCGAGATAGACCTGACGGGTCACGACGGCCTTGACCGCATTCTGCGGCGAGGCAGGCGCCTGCGTCGAAAGCTGGATGTCGTGCTGGCGGATCGCCACCGCCGCACTCTGGCCGGATGTGAGCGGCGCGCCGACCACCTGCAGGGTAGCGCCGGCAAAGGCGACATGATTGCTGTCGCGCGCGGTGCCCTTGATCACGTTGCTGGCGCCGATGAAGCGCGCGACGAATTCGGATTCGGGCCGGGCGTAAATATCCTCAGGGCGTGCCGAGCTGGTCGATCCTGCCGCCGTTCATGACCGCGATCAGGTCGGCGGTGGTCATGGCCTCCGACTGGTCGTGGGTGACGTAGACCGTGGTGTAGCGGTATTCGTCATGCAGCCGGCGGATCTCGAACCGCATCTCCTCGCGCAAATTGGCGTCGAGGTTGGACAACGGCTCGTCGAGCAGCAGCGTTTCCGGTTCCACGATCAGCGCGCGCGCCAGCGCCACGCGCTGCTGCTGGCCGCCGGAGAGTTCGCCGGGATAGCGCTGCGCCAGCGCTTCGAGTTTGGTCGTGGCGAGGATCGCCGCCGAGTTTCTTGCCGATGGTGTCGCGGTCCATTTTGCGCAGGCGCAGGCCGTAGACGATGTTCTCGGTCACCGTCATGTGCGGCCACAGCGCGTAGCTCTGGAAGATCATCGACATCTTGCGCTGTTCGGGCGGCAGCGTCCGCGCCGTCGAGGACACCAGCCGGTCGCCGACATGGATCTCGCCGTCGGAGGGCTCGAGGAAACCGGCGATCAGCCGCAACGTCGTGGTCTTGCCGCAACCCGACGGTCCCAGCAGGCAAACCAGTTGCCCATGATCGATCCGCAGCGAGACGTTATCGACCACCGCAAGCGACCCAAATCGCTTGGTCAGGCCGCGCAAATCAACGGACGCCAATCGAATTCCTCCAGACTTTATGTTGCTGGGATCAGCGTCCCGGCTTCGTGCTGGTATACAGTATAAGCACTAAAAATCACGGGCGGGAAAGCCTGCAAGCCGTCAGACTTTGAGCGGATTGAATCGGCCGATCGGCTCGATTGTCTCTCACATTGTGAGAGGGTTACCGCATCCCTCGCCCGGAAGCTGCAATTCGACGCGCTCAATGCAACCGATCATAAGGATTTTGCTGGTAGATCATCCCCGCGGGATCACAGGCCGGGCCATCCAATGCTCCTGACAGACGAAATCGGCGGCGAAGTCTATTCCGGTCGGCGAGGTGCGCCTGCACAAGCCGGTCATCACCGTGCGCGAACTGATCGGCGTGCGGGTGGACCTCGAACTCGAGGCCCATCGCGACCGCGACGGCCGATGTTCGCAGCCGGGTGATGCCGGACGTATCGAGCCGCGAACTGCAGCTCAACGGCGCGGACAAGGCGTTGCGCCCGAGCATGTTCCACGCGTGCCGCGCCGGAGAGTCTCTTGCGCGCGACCGGATGATCGAAGCCGCCGAGCAAGGTTTCCTTCGCAACCGGTTCTTCATCCTGCTGGACGACCGCCAGGCCGAGCATCTGGACGACCAGCTCGAGCTCGACAAGACCGGCGAGGTCACGTTTCTCCAGCTTACCCCGCTTCAGGGAGGCTGAGCCATGCTCGATCGCCTGATACGCGGGCTGGTCGGTGAGAAGCCGGTCGAATTCGGCACCGCATCGTTTCGGCGGTCGCTGGTCCGGCGCTGACGCCCCTGGCCGAACGGGTGCTCGATCACTATCGCACACGGCTGCCGGACCCGGTGCTGACTTCCAGGTAGCGACGCGGGCGTTCACCGAAGAACTGCTTCGGACGATCGATCCGGCCGAGCTGGTCGCGAGCCTGGTCATTTCGCTGCCGCCGCATCACCGTCGCAGCGCGCGCCGAACGGCGCGCGCCGCTATCAGGTCGAGAACGGCTATCAGCTGGACCATATGCCCATGGCCTGGACCGGCTTGAGAAAACGCCCGTCGCGGACTGGCGCCTTTCGGATCAGCAGATATCAGCGGCGCTCGCTTCCTATCAACGGGTCATCCTCGCCGATCCACACGAGGGCTTGCTGAGCCGCGTCTTTCCTCGCGGGAGTCATGAAACGCGCGGCGAGCGGCGGTCCGGCGCTGCGCGCCGCGCTGGTCGCCTTCATCGATTCCGCTTTGCAGAGCGCAGCAGCTCGGCGCGTTGCAGTTTCGCAAGCTTGTTGAGGAAAATCTGCCCGCGCTCGGCATTGCGCGCGAGGAAATCCCGATCCTCGCCCGGTGGGCGGCGAAAAGCCGTGAGATCCAGCGCGCGACGCGATCTGCTTGATCGACGACGCCGGTCCGCTTCTCGGCCCGGTGCTCGACCACGTGCTGGATGACGGCACGAGACCTTTATCACGGCTCGTGCCGATCAGTGCCGAAGCCCTGCAGAATCTGTTCGACGCCGATGCGCGCGCCAGGGGCACGGCATTTTCCCATCTGCTGGATCTCATCGTCACGTCCCAGCGGCTATGACGATCTGCAGGCTATCGCGCGGCGCGAGGGATACTTCTCCCACGAAGTCGCGCCGCCGGCGCGCCCGACGCCGTCGCTCGACAGGCTGGCGATCGAGATGTCCAAGGGCAAGATGGACCTGGCCGATCCCGATCGCGACCACGCACGGTTGATTTTCCTGCTCACCTGCAAGGACGCATTATCGCAACGAGACCAGCCGGCTCATCCTCAAGCAGTTGCTCAAGACCGCGCAAGCCCATCCCGGCGGGCTGACCGCGCAGGCGCTGAAGAAGCTGATCGAGCATCGCAGCTATGTCGGTCTGGGCGGCCGATGTGCGCGAGGTCCTGCGCGACGGTGCGCCCAATGCCGGGAGCGATCCCGAAAAGGCTGCCAGCCTTCCGCCGATCGAGCTGCCTGATTTCAGTTCGACGGCAACTTCGCGGACCTGCGCGAAGCTGGAGGAGCATTTCGGCAACCTGCTCGAACCGCGCCTCTATGACCAGGCGCACGACGATTATCTCGAGCGTCTGGCGAAGCTCCAGCTCGCGCGATAGACGCAGCTTCCTGCAGGCGATCGCCGCGACGGGAAATCAGCCGCCTGATCGAGCGCCGCCGGACTGAAACTTGAGCAGGACTACGAACTGTGGTCACGGCCATGGCAGTTCATCGACCGTGGCCGCATGTTGCACGAGCTGCGCGGCGCGTTCCGGCCATTGGTCATGAGCCGGCCCGACGTCGTTCAGAAGCTGGCGAGCCTTGACGCATCAGATCGAGAACCGCTCGGCGCCGTCAGCGAAATGGCTGCAGGATGCCCGCACGGTCCGGGACATGCTGCCCGAAGAGATGTGGCTCGACCATCTGCGGCGGATTACCGAGGTCGCCAGCCCCTATTGCCGGACTCTTCGGCGTGCCCGGCGAGGCCTATCTGCGCACCATGATCTATCTCGCGGCCATGCTGCGCGCCTGAGGATGTCGGCCCTGTCCTCACCGACTATGCGCTCAGGCAATGTTACGTGACGCGCAAGGGCGTCGGCATGCGGTCGCGAGAAGCTCGGCAACGCCTGCCTCTGGGCGCTGGCCGAGTTGCCTGACGGCGCCGGCGTGCCGTATCTCGCCCGGATTCTCGCGCGGGTGAAATATCCCAAGGTCAAGGCGAAGATCGACGCCAAGCTCAACGAAGCCGCGCAAAAGGCGGGCATCGGCCGCGCCGAACTCGACGAGATCTCGGTGCCGACCCATGGGCTCGATCGCGACGGCACACGCCGCGTTGCGTTCGAACAAGGCGCAGCGGTGTTTCGCGTGGCGCGCAATTGCGCAGCGCTCGAATGGTTCAATGAAGCCGGCAAGCCGCTGAAATCGCCTTCGAAGGCGATCAAGGACGAGAAGGAGCTGTTCAAGGAGGTTCAGTCCGACCTCAAGGAGCTCAACGCGGACCTGGCGATCCAGCCGCAACGGCTCCAGCAGTTCTATCTGCAGTCCCGCTCCTGGCCGGCCGACATCTGGCGGTCGCGCTATCTCGATCATCCGCTTGATGCGTGGCATCTGCGCGCAAGCTGGTCTGGTGGATCGACGGACCGGACGGCAAAAGCGTTGCGGCGCTGCCCGACGAGGCCGGAGAGTCGTTGCTCGACGTTGCCGGCAACCGGGTCTCGCTTGACGGTGCGACGGTGCGGCTGTGGCACCCGATGGATGCCGATGTCGCCGCGGTCGAGGCCTGGCGCGACCGGCTGGAGGCGCTGCAGGTGACCCAGCCCTTCGCGCAGGTCTGGCGCGAGGTCTACGCGCTGACCGATGCCGAACGCGCCACCGGCAACCTATACCAACCGCTGGGCCGCGCATCTTCTCAAGCAGCACCAGGCCATGACGCTGGCGCGGCTCAACGGATGGCGCGTGACGCACCGCATGTGCGTCGATGCGCCCGAATGACCAGCCATGGCACCTGGTGATTCCGGCCCGCAATCTCGTGGCCGATTACTGGGTCAAGGGTGCGGGCGGCGATGAATCCGCAAGCGTCGGAGAGCGGCGCCTACGCCTATGTTTCGACGGACCGCGTCCAGTTCCACCGCATTCCCGAAGGCGCGGCCGACAGTGCGACCGGCCCGCGTCGCGGCGACCCCGTGCCGCTCGCCGAGATACCGCCGGTCGTCTTTTCGGAAATCATGCGCCACGCCGATCTCTTCACGGCGGTCGCGTCGATCGCGGCCGATCCCGAATTGGCTCGACCGGGGCCGCGATGCCGCGCATCCCAGCCAGTGGGACCGCGATGCCCGGGATTACTGGCGCGAAACCAATACGGCGGCGCTGGTTGAATCCGGCAAACGACGGCGCGCCATGCTCGAGCGGATCGTGCCGCGCCTCAAGATCGCCGGCCAAGCTGAAGCTCGAGGATCGTTATCTGGTCGTGCAAGGCACCCGGCACGAATACGAAATCCATCTCGGTTCGGGCGCCTGTTCGCGCAGCGGACGGCACATCTGCATCGTTCCGAAAAGCACGGCCGAAGGCGACAAGATCTGGCTGCCGTTCGAAGGCGACCGCACGCTGTCGATCATCATCTCCAAGGCGATGCTGCTCGCCGCCGACGACAAGATCACCGATCCCGTGATCCTTGGTCAGCTTTAGACAACAGGCACGTTCGCCTTCTCGGCATCGTGCCGCAAGCATCGAATCGTACCACGAACCACAGGCATGGAAGCATTCGCGCAGTTCCTCTCTCCCTCCGGTCGCATCGCGCGCAATCCGTTCGCGCTTGGTGCTGTGCCCGTCTATGCCCTGATCGTCGCGTCGTACCTGATCGCAGCCGCTGGAGATGCGATCGGGGGTCGCGCCGTTCGCACTCATGCAGGTTGCGCTGACCTATGCCTGGTATGTGCTCCACGCCAGGCGCCTGCGCGATGCCGGCTACGGCACCGGCTGGGCACTCGTGATCGCGCTCCTGTATTGCCTCGGCGCCGCGCTGTTCCTGCTGCTTGCTCAATTCGTCAGTGTTTTCGAAGCGGACAAGCCCGGCAGCGCCCTTATCCTCCTCCTGGTCGTCCTGTTCCTGATCGCGCTCGTCATCGGAAATCCCGGCCCCTTCGTCAGTGTCGCGCTCGGCCTCCTGTTCGTGATCGGCGCGCCGCTCCTGATCGCGCTCGGCTTCTCGATCTGGGCCGGTACGCGCCCGCCGCTGCCTGCCGAGAACGCACCGCCGTGATGCCGCAGTTCGCCTGCGGATCGAGCATGCGCCGGGCGCTGATGGCGCGATGTCCGGTTACGACCGACAAACTCACACGGAGCCGCTAACTACCTTGCCTTCGTCCAACTCGTGTCGATTAGGCTATGGCTGCGCGTTAGCGAGCTTCACGCGCTCACGTTTTCGCCGAGATACTCGATCGCGGCTTCGACTCCGCCCTTGCCGTGGGGGATGTTGAGCGCGGTGAGGCCGGTCTCGACCACGCCGAGCGTGCCCAGGATCATCGGCGCGTTGACGTGTCCCATATGGGCGATCCGGAACGCCTGGTCGGCGAGGTCGCCGATGCCGAGCCCGAGCACGACGCCGCATTTATCCTTGCAATAGCGTCGCAGCGCGGCCGGATCGTGGCCGTTCATCAGCACGGTCGTCACCGTGTCCGAGCGCTCGTTGGCCTCCGCGATGTTGAAGCCGAGCACCTGGCCCTCCGACCACACCGCGACCGCGCGGCGCACCGCTTCGGCGAGCAGGCGATGGCGCTCGAAGGTATTTTCGAGACCTTCTTCGTACAGCATGTCGACGGCCTGGCGCATCGCGAACAGCAGATGCACCGGCGCGGTGCCGGCGTATTTGCGGTAATGCTCGGCGCCCTCGCGCTCGGTCCAGTCCCAATAGGGCGTGCGCAGATCCGGCCTTCTTGTGCACCTCGCGCGCGCGATCATTGGCGGCGACGAAGCCGAGGCCCGGAGGCGTCATCAGGCCCTTCTGCGAGCCGGACATCGCGACATCGATGCCCCATGCATCCATGTCGAACGGCATGCAGCCGAGCGAGGCCACGGTGTCGACCATGAACAACGCCGGATGGCCGCGACGCCTTGATCGCCTTGCCGATCGCCTCGATGTCATTATAGGCGCCCGAGGCAGTATCGACCTGCACGGCGAGGATCGCCTTGATCTTGTGCTCCTTGTCCTGCGCGCAGGCGCGCCTCGACCTCGGCGGGACGGATCGCGCGGCGCCAGTCGCCTTTCAGCACCTCGACCTCGGCGCCCATCGCGGCCGCGGCATTGCCCCAGCCGATCGCAAAGCGGCCGCTTTCCAGCACCAGCACCTTGTCGCCGCGCGACAGCACGTTGGAGAGCGTCGCTTCCCAGGCGCCATGGCCGTTGGCGATGTAGATGTAGGTCTGGCCCTTGGTGACGAACAGCTTTTTGAGATCGGCGAGCAGGCTGTGCGTCAGGTCCAGCATCTCCTTGGAATAGATATCGAGGGCCGGACGGTGCATCGCCCGCAGCACCTCGTCGGGCATGTTGGTGGGTCCCGGGATGGCCAGAAATTCCCGGCCCGCGCGAACGGTCATTTTTTTCTATTCCTTGTCGGCAGAACGCGAATCAAGGCGTCTTGGGGGTTGGGAGGGAGGCGGAGGTTCAAATCGGAGCGGGATAATATTCGATCAAGGCCGTCATTGCGAGCGCAGCGAAGCAATCCAGAGCCGCAAAAAAGGCTGATTGCTCCGTCGCCTTGCTCGGAGCAATCACGGCATCCGGCGCTATTTCCCCATGGCGTTGGCGATCGCATGCCAGATCTGATCCTTGAGCTCGGTCGCCGGCGGGCTCGGGATGGTCACCGTGGGGCCGATGCGTTTCCGGCAGGCCTCGACCAGCCGCAGCACCCAGATCTCGCCGTCGGTGTAATAGAGGTCGCCGCCGCCATTATGGCCCGCCATCGTCGGCCCGATGCCGGTGACCTGATATTTTGCGTTCACCATCCCGGCGCCTTCGAGATCGGCCGTGAGCACCGCGCGTTCGGCGTCGAGATCGGCGCTGATGTGATGCGTCACCGCGGCCGTGTATCTGCTGACGCCGACGCCGCGATCCTCCGTCGCCGAGCCCAGCCACACCGGGCGCTTTTCCTCGCCCTGGTCGAGCACCTTCCAGTAGCGCACGTGATTGCGGCGGTCGGCGCTGGCGCCGATCGGCTTTTCATAGGCGAGGTCCTCGCGCCGTCCCTGATAATAGAGATTGGAGACCGGCGCATCCTTGTAGGGGCGATCGAGCAGCACGCTGCCGACGATCTCGATCGATGATTTGAGCGTGATCGGATCGGCCGGATACCAGCCGGCCTGATGCATCGCGCAGATCACGTCGCGCTGGTCGCCGATCAGGCCGACATTGATGGGATCGCCGGGAATGCCCTGTCCGGTTCGCGTCACCATCGGCAGATTGGCAAGGCCGCGCTGATGCTCGTAATGCGTCCACAGCTCGGGCAGGATGAGATAGGCGAGCAGGCCGTAACCGCAGAGGATGAACAGGATCAGCGTCGCCGCGCGGCGAAGCCCGCCGCGTTTGGCCCGCGGTGGTAATCCATCTGTTGGGGTGCCGGGCACGGCTAGCGTTTGGTCTCGCGGCAGCCGGCGGCTTCGGCGTCCTCGACCGAACAGAACCAGCGCGTGCCCTTGCTGACATGCATCTGGATCTTGGCGTACCAGCGGCTGGCCGGCGTGTGGTAGATGCATTCGCCGGAGCGGTTGACGTTGCCCTTGATGGTGCAGTCGGGCGACGGCGCCACCGGTCCGGACGCCGACGCCAGCAGGATCGTGCTGGCGTTCTCCGGCGGCTTGGCGGCGCCGAGAATGGTGGTCTTCTTGTTGCGGGCGCGCCAGTCCCACGGCGCGATGAACGCGCCCTGCCACATCCCGGCCTTGGCCTCGCGCGCGGCTTTTTCGTCCGCCTCGTAGTCGCGGGAGATCCGGACGAACGCCAGCGCCCATCCGCTGGAGACCATCCATTTCTGGATGTCCTCGCCGTCGACATCGCACCTTGCAACGGTGCGGCCGCGGCGATCGGTGGTGCGGGTGTGGCAGGTCCAGCTCTTGTTGCCGACATGCTTGATCAGTGCGTCGCGCGCGGCGACGCCGCAGGTCCAGCGTTCGCCTGCATTGTTGAGGCAGAGCTGGTCGACCGACGGCGCGTCGATTCCGCCCAGTCGGATGCGGCTGTTGCCGATCTGGATCTGATCGCCTTCGCGGATTTTCGGCACGCCGGTGATATCGGCCGCCTGCGCGATGGCCGGCAGCATCAGCAGCAGAGCGGCGCAAATCAGCGTCTTCGATTTCATCGGCGGTCCCGGCGCGGAATCGTGCACAATAGCTGCGCGGATTGTGCGGACATTGAGGCCGGCTTGCCAGTGCTCTGGGGTCGCATCGCTGTCAACTTCCCGTCATTGCGCCATCGGCGCGCGCCGGCGACCAGCTACGAACTCCCACCCTTCATCATCACGCCCCGCGCCAGCGCCAGTCCCATCAGCACGAAGGCCGACGTCACCTCGGGCCCGCCGACCAAAATCCGCGTCGGGGTCTTCATCTTGTTCCACTCATAGGCCCGGTACGGGCCATGCCGGCCGCCTTCGCCGACATGGGCGACGATGCAGGCGAGCGCCGGCGTAAAGCTCGAGGGCTCGGCGCCGAGATGCGCCAGCGCCATCAAGGCGAGCGCCGCGTCGAAGGCGTTCATCTCGTGGGCGATCAGCTCGCGCTGCACATAGACCAGCACGCGGCCGCGGATGAAATCGAAGGTGTTATCGGGATCGATCGCCTGCCGCGCCGCCGGCGGCAGCGCGATGAAGGCGGCGTAGCAGCGGCCGAAATAGGCGCAATAGAGTTCGGGCAGATAATAGATATGCGAGCGCGGATTGGTGAAGGCGCCGCTTTCGACCAGCCTTCTCTGGAAGCCGATGATGCGATGCACCGTCTCCAGCCGCTGTGGCGTCTCGATGATCTTCCAGCGCTTGAAGTTGCGGAAGCTGACTTCGAGGATGTCGAGATTGAGCGTCGGATCGAGATCGTTGCCGTAGGGGCGGTCGCCGGCGAGGTTGTCGATCCAGGTGACGACGCCGCCCTCGTATTCGACATTGTCGTTCAGCGGCACGGTGACGCGCGGCTCGTTGGCGCCTTCGCGCACCTGATAGCCGCGATAGAAATCCAATAGCGGCTGGTCGAGGATCGGATCATTGGAGCCGGCTTGCGTCGCGGCCGAGAACGAGCACGCCGTGGTGTCGCAATCCGGCACGTAGATGCCGAAGCCGAGATCCTGCTTGATCTGCGAGAAAAACTTCGAGAAGCGCGGATGCGGCAGCGGCGCCAGCGCGGTGATGACGCGCACGGTCGAGCCGTCATGCGAGGGCACTTCCTCGGCGCTGGTGGAAAGACAGAAATCGACCATGTCCGTTATCGCGCGGCGCGAGGCCGCGGCCTGATCGCCTGAGGCCAGGCCGGTCTCGACAAAACTCAACAGCGCCTCGGTGAAGAAGGCGTCGTAATAGGCCGAGCGGTGGCGGATCTGCATCGGCTCCCACATCGGCTCGGCGATCCCCCTCCAGGGCGGGTTGATCAGCGCGCGCGCCGGCGAATGCGCGATGAAGATCCGCGCCAGGTTGAACAGCAATGTCGAATTCTTGTAGCCGCGCGAATTCAGCCCGCTCAGCGCCATCAGCATTTCGCGCCCGCTGATGTCGGCGTCGCCGAGCAGGTTGAAGGCGGCATAGGTCGGGATGAAGCCGTTTTTGGCGAACGAGGCCAGCAGATGCGCGCCGCAAATGCGGATCACGCGCTCGATTTCGGCGAGCGCCGGCGCCAGGGCCGGCGCTTCCGCCGCCGCCGGTGCGGGATGGCGGACGTCGATCGTTTCCATCAGCTCGGCGATCGGCGTGCCGACCGCGGTCCAGTCCGGGGCGTCGTCGTCGCGGGCCCGCCTCAGCGCGGCGCGCAGGTCGTCGAGGCGGCGTTCGTCGCGCAATTGCGGCAGCCCGGTCCGGCGCAACAGCGGGCGCAGCGCCGGGTTGCCGAGCGCGGTCCGGTAGAACTTGCCGAGGTGGGGGTCGCCGCCGCGGTAGTCCAGCAGCAGGGGGTCACAGACGTCATAGAGCGATGGGCCGTCCTTGCGGGCGGTCAGCGCGCGGTAGGCGGCGCCGGCGAAATAATGGAAGCCCATGCAGTTTCTTTCCGCCGGAACCCGCGAGCATGATCCGGAAAAGTGGACCCCGGTTTTCCGGAAAGATCATGCTCAAACAGTGCCTCAGGCCACCGTACCCACCGCCGGCCTGCAAGCCATTGAAAACTAGACCAATCCACGGGAAACACAAATGTGATCTTGGTCACAGAGTTTACCCTGATTTGTTCCATAGCCTGGTGGGATCGGCTCCATGCGCCAAACGAGGTTGCCAGGGGCGGCCGTGCGGGTTAAGGGTTTGTTTGTTGCGGTGCCGCAAATTGCGCGCAATTCGACGGCACACCAAACCGCAACCCCTCAAACCTAAACGGCATTGGCGCGACTAACTGGCGCGCGCCTTGGTCAACGATTGGGAATTGAATGATGGATGTTAGGCAGCTTCGCATCTCCCGCCGCTCGGTCACCGTCGCCGCCGCTCTGGTCGGCCTGGTGTCGCTGGCGATCGGCGCCCATGCGGCGCTGAACAAGCGTTCGCTCGATGCCGCCAAGGCGATCGCGACCGAACAGAATTCCGATGTCGGCGCAAAAGCTTCCCGCGTTGCGCTGGTCATCGGCAATGGCCATTACCCCGACGCCTCGGCGCCCCTGGCGCAGCCGATCAATGACGCGCGCGGCCTGACCGCTGCGCTCCGCGGCAAGGGCTTTGACGTCGACGTGGTCGAAGACGCCACCAAGGACGACATGGCCCGCGCCATCGGCCGCCTGAAGGCCAGGATCAAGCCCGACACCGTGGTGATGCTGTTCTTCGGCGGCTACGGCGTCCAGGTCGGCCGCGAGAGTTTCATGATCCCGGTCGATGCCGCGATCTGGAAGGAAGCCGATGTCCGCCGCGACGGCGTCATCGATCGAGTCCGTGCTCGAGGCGATGAAGGAGCAGGGCGCCAAGGCCAAGCTCGTCGTCGTCGACGCCAGCAGGCGCAACCCCTATGAGCGCCGGTTCCGCTCCTTCTCCCACGGTCTCGCCCCGATCTCGCCGCCGGAAAACAGCCTGGTGCTGACCTCGGCGACGCCGGGCAAGGTGGCCGACGATTCCAAGGGCCAGTACAGCGTGCTGATGGCCGAGTTGCTCAACAACCTCAACGCCCAGGCCGGTGCCGAGACCGCCTTCAACAAGACCCGCGTCGCGATCTCCCGCGCCAGCGAAGGCGAGCAGGTTCCCGCGGTGTCGTCCTCGCTGCTCGAAGACATCCGCATCGGCGGGTAAGCGTCGGCGAATCCCTCCGTCACGCGAGGGCGCATACGCGCGCGACTCGATGGCGCCGATCCTGGCTTCGCTACGCGCCATCCAGCGCATGCGAAGCCGTTGCGGGGATGACGGCGAACGTCCCGCTCCAGAAAACCTCACTTCGCGTCCGCCGCCACCATCACCGGGCGCACCGGATCGCCTTCGCGCAGCAGCGCGCCGGCGCGGGCGACGACGATGTCGCCCTCGGCGATGCCGTCGCGGATCTCGACCTGGCCTGCCGACATCAATCCGGTTTCCACCCGCCGCGTTTCGACGCGCTGGCGCTTCACCACCTGCACCACGGTGCCGGCGTTGCCATAGAGGATGGCGGTGAGCGGCACCGCGATGCCGCAGCTCTGGCCGGTCCTGATCTGCGCCCGCCCGGATGAATTCACCAGTAGCCTGCGGTTGGTGGTGACGGCGATGAACACCTGGCCGAGCTGGCTGTTGGGCTCGACCGTGGTCGAGAGCCGCCGCACCCGCCCGTCAACCTCGCCGGCGCCGATCACCTTGATCCGCGCGCTCTGGTTGACCTGAAGCTTGGCGATGTCCCGCGTCGGCACCAGGCCGACGAGGTCGAATTCGCTCCGCGCGATGATCGAAAACAGCGCTTCGCCCTTGCCCGAGGCCGTGGCGCCGACGGCCGCCGTCGAGGCCGAAATCAGCCCCGCCACGGGCGCCTGCACCAGCGCGGTGCCGCCTTCGGGCAGCGTCAGGCGGGCCAAGGTCTGGCCTGCGGTGACGCCATCGCCGGCTTCCACCAGCACTTCGGCGACCTTCAGCCCCATACGCTCGGGCCGGACCTGCGTCTCCTCGCGCGGAATGACGATGCCGGAGACTTCCACGATATTGCCGAAACAGGATTTTGCGGCCTTCAGCACCGTGACGGCGGCGCCCTTCGGCTGGGTCGCGGCCTCGTCGGCGGCGAACGCGGCTGATGCCGCGAGGCACAGCGAGGTTCCCACAAGGAGGGCGGCAAGCGTGTCGCGCGCAAATCGGTCCATCGGCGGTCCATTCCCGGGGTCTCAGCCGGTCATGGATACCAGATCGGGGTTGTCAGCGCCAACCAGAGCGTTTTCAAGCGAAGTGGATACCGGTTCAAAAGAGGTTCACGCCCCGGCGGGCGCTTCAGCGGTTCGCCGGCCGGCGGCCAAGGCGCGGCCGGCAAGCTCGTCGACGAGGGCGATATGGCGGACGATCTCGGGGTTGACGCTGGCGGCGTGCGTCAGCGGCAGCATATGCCCGGCATCCGGCAAATGGTGGATTTGCACGCCATCCATGATGGCAGCCAGAAGCTCGACGATGCGCTGGGTCATGAACGGCGACTGCCCGCCGGAAAACAGCAGCGTCGGCAGGCGCAGCGCCGCCGCCGCCATGGTCGGGTTTGCCTCGCCCAGCGCCGCGCTGAAATCGAACGCCAGCCGCTCGGCGTGCTCGATCATGCGGATGCGCGCGGCCGGCGACATCTCCTCGCGCGGACCGGAGCCGCGCCAGAACTCGGCGAATTTGTCGATCACCTCCAGCACCGATCCCTTCGCGAGATCCTGACAGAGTTCTTGCCGCAGCGCCACGAAACGGTCACGCAGCCGCCGGTCCGCGGTGCTCACCAACAGCGTCGGCAGGATCGGCTCGATCAGCGTCAGGCTGCGAATACGTGAAGCATACGCCGAGGCGGTGGCGATCTTGAAGGCGATGGTGCCGCCATAGGAATGGCCGACCAGATGGATCGGGCCTCTGGCTTTCGCCAGCGCCTCGCGCAGGCTTTCGACCTCCTGCGCCAGCGTCGTCGGCAGGTCGAGCGAAACCGGATTGCTGCCATAGCCGGCGAGATCCGGCGCGATCACCTGCACCTCCGGCCCGAGCGCTGCCGCAAGCTTCGACCACTGCCGTCCCGACCCCAGCGAGCAATGCAGCGCGATCACGCATGTGCGCTCGGCTTGTTGTACCCCAACGGCGTCTTGAACAGCATCTCGTCATCAGAACACTCCCAATTGTGCCTGGGCGTTGATGTAGGCCTCGCGCCAGTGCCGCTCGGCCGCCGTGTGCGCGCGCTCGACATCGCAAAGCGCGGGCTGCGATTGCCGATGATTGATTCCGTCCACGATCCGGCCGCGGTGCCGGCGGCGGATCGCGCGCCTGACGCGGTGGCGCAGCCGCCGCACCCAGCCCGGCCGTTCGCGCGGCGGCGGCGTGACCGTCGGCTGAAGGGCTGCGATGATGGTCAGTATTTCGCTGCTCATCGGAAATGTTCCTGTGTGTGTCTTTCTCTCCGTCATGGCCGGGCAAGAGCGCGAAGCGCGTCCGCGCAAGATGACCCGGCCATCCACGTGCTTTGTTCGGCGCGACCAAAGGACGTGGATGCCCGGCACCAAGGCCGGGCATGACGAACAAGTTGCGAGAGCAACGGCCTCACCGCTTGGTAATCACCACCTCCAGATATTCGCTCGGCACCACCATGCTGCCGTCGCGGGCGCGGTTCATGCGCACGACCAGCGCGTGCAGATCGTTGTGCAGGACTTCCTGCCTGGCCGGATCGAGGGCGGCGAACGCCTTCAGCACCGGGCCGTAGAAGGTCTGGAACACGTGGAGGAAATGGTCGGCCGAGCGGTAGCGGAAATTGAACATCCGCGTTTCGCATTTGACCTGGCTGGCATCGGGCGCCGAACATTTCGGCGAGCCGCGCGCGCGTGCCCCACAGCGCCGGCGATTTGACCCCGTCCGGCGGCGGCAGATATTTGCCGAGCGTCTTGAACACCTGGCCGATGAAGCCGTCCGGCGTCCAGTTGGCGAGGCCGATCTTGCCCTTCGGCCGGCACACGCGCAGCAACTCGGCGGCGGCCTTGTCCTGGTTCGGCGTGAACATGACGCCGAAGGTCGACAGCACCACGTCAAAGCTGTAGTTGTCGAACGGCAGGTTTTCGGCGTCCGCTTCCGGAACTCGATGCTCATGCCCTCGGCCACCGCGCGCGCCCGGCCGCGCTCCAGCAGCTCCGGCACGTAATCGGTCGACGTCACCTCGCACCAGCGCCGCGCGGCGGCCAGCGTCGCCATGCCGTTGCCGGCGGCGACATCGAGCACCTTCGAGCCGGCCTTGATGTCCATCGCCTCGCACAGTTCCTCGCCGACGATCTGCAGCGTGGTGCCGACAATGGCGTAATCGCCGGACGACCAGGCCGCCTGCTGCCTGGTCTTGACGGCGGCAAGGTCGGGCGGGGGAGGCTCGGTTTCGAGCGCGGGGACCGTCCATGCAGTTTCCTCATCGGTGTCATGCGGCCGCAACAGGCGGCCGCGTTGAACCAAACATGGACCTGAGACGGACACAAAAGACTCTGACGGGACGCTGATTTTGCCTTTAGACAATCCTGATTTTTCTGTGAGGCATCCCACAAACGGAGGACGCCAGGACGGGTTAGAAGCCCGTAAATATACCGGTCATCCCTGCTCCGCCGTCGTCCCCGCGACCACGGCGAAGCCATTTCGCAGGGATTAACGGATGAAACACAGGGAAATCGACGTGCAATTCCACTTTTCCAACCATGTGCTCGACGCCGGCCTGCGCGAACTGACCCGCGGCGGCCAACATGTTCCCGTCGAACCGCAGGTGTTCGACCTGCTGGTCTATCTGGTCGAGAACCGCGACCACGTCGTCTCCAAGGACGATCTGATCGAGAGCATCTGGAACGGCCGCATCGTCTCCGAATCGACGCTGACCAGCCGCATCAACGCCGCGCGAACCGCGGTCGGCGACAGCGGCAAGAACCAGGCCGTGATCCGCACCATCGCGCGCAAGGGTTTTCGATTTGTCGGCGACGTCGGCGGCGCGCTTGCGCTCGCCGGCAACGCGATCGTGCTGCCAAGCGCGCTCGGCGGCGCCCTTGCGTCGCGCAAGCCGCGCTCGCCGGCCTGCCGCAGGTCCAGGTCTCGCCGCCCGCAGTGCCCTTCGCCGACAACGCCGCGATGCCCTTCCTCGACCGCCCCGCCATCGCCGTCCTCCCCTTCACCAACATCTCCGGCGAGAGCGAGCAGGAATATTTCTCCGACGGCATCAGCGAAGACATCATCACCGCACTGTCGAAACTGCGCTGGTTCTATGTCGTCGCCCGCAACTCCTCCTTCGTCTACAAGAACAAGTCGGTGCATCTGAGCCAGATCGGCGAGGAGCTCGGCGTCGGCTATGTCGTCGAGGGCTCGGTGCGCAAGGACGGCGACCATGTCCGCATCACCGCGCAGCTGATCGACGTCGCCACCGGCAGTCATGTCTGGGCCGAGCGCTACGACCGCGATCTCGAGGATGTGTTCGCGGTGCAGGACGAGATCACGCAGGCCGTGGTGGCGGCGATCGAGCCGCAGCTCTATGCGGCCGAGAGTTTCCGCAGCCAGCGCAAGACGCCGGACAATATGGACGCCTGGGATCTGGTGATGCGCGCGCTGCAGCATTACTGGCGCGTGACGCCGCAGGACAATCTGGTGGCGCAGGCGCTGCTGGAAAAAGCCATTGCGGTCGATCCCGGCTACGGCCAGGCGCTCAGCCTGCTGGCGGCCTGCCACACCTTCGCGGCCCATATGGGCTGGCAGGAAATGGCAGACGTGGTCCCGGTGGCCGAGCGCGCCGCGCTGGCGGCGATCCGCGCCGACAGCGAGGATGCGTGGGCGCACTACGCGCTGGCCAGCGTCTATCTGTTCACCCGGCGGTTTGAGGATTCGGTCGCCGAATTCGAGCTGGCGCTGCGGCTCAACCCGAATTTCTCGCCGGCGCGCGGGTTATATGGCGTGGTGCTGTCCTATCGCGGCCTTTGGGAGGCCGGCGATGCCGCCGCGCGCGAGGCGCTGCGCCTTTCCCCGCGCGATCCCTTTGCCGCGATCTATTGCGGGGTTGCCGCCTATTGCCAGTATGTCGGCCGCAACTACGACGAGGCGATCCACCTCTCCCGCGAAGCGCTGCGCGAGCGCAGCGATTTCGTCGGCGCCCACCGCGTGCTGACGGCTTCGCTCGGCATGTCCGGCCGAAACGGAAGCGGCCAAGGTAGCGCGCGCAGCGCTGCTCCGCGTCCAGCCGAACTTCTCGCTGGCCTGGCTGTCGAGCCAGATGCCGTTCGAGCGCGAGATGGACCGGGCGCATTATCTGGAGGGGTTTAGGAGGGCGGGGTTGGGGTAGGCCTCAAGCCGCCTTCGAGAGCGGTCGCGCGCGTTCCGTGGCAGGGACGGATCCATGGGATGTATCCACTACGCTAGATCTTGCGTTTTCGAACGGCTTGCGACCCCATCCCTTCTTTGCATGGGGTTGTTTTCGCGATTTTGTTTCTAGAGCCTGCTGTTACCGGCAAGGGGGAGGGATCACGGTCTCACTCCGTCATTGCGAGCGAAGCGAAGCAATCCATTGTCATCGCGAAATAGGTAAGGATGGATTGCTTCGCTTCGCTCGCAATGACGAGGAAGCAGAGCGGCAGACTACTTCTTCATCTGCCGTCTCGCGGCCGCCGCCGCATCCACCACATTATCCACCTCTTCCCGCCAGCTCGTAATTTCGGCCGCAAGGATCGGGTGATTGAAACCCTTCAGATTGAGGTCGTCGATCGGGCGTCCCTCGACCCATTGCTCGACCATGCCGTAGACGCGCCGGCTCACCACGATCTGGTTGGCCTTGGCTTCGTCGCACAGGCGCGAGGCGAGGTTGGTGACGCTGCCGATCGCGGCGTATTCCAGCCGCTGCTCGAAGCCGATCTGGCCCAGCGTGGCGTAGCCGAGCGCGATGCCGATGCCGAAGCCGAGATTGTGGCCGCGGTTGCGCCACTTCTCGGTCAGCGCGCCCACGGTGTCGCGCATCTCGACGCTCATCTTCACCGCGCGCTTGACGTGGTCCTCGAACTGGATCGGCGCGTTGAACAGGATCATCACGCCGTCGCCGGCATAGCGGTCGAGCGTGCCCTCGTATTTGAAGATCAGCGTGCCCAATGCGGCGTGATATTCGCGCAGCACGTTCATCGCCTCTTCCGGCTCGGTGGTCTCGGTGAAGGCCGTAAAGCCGCGCATGTCGCAGAACACCACCGTGACTTCGCGGCGGTGGCTGTCGAGCAGGCCCTCATGGCCGTCGCCCGACGCAATCAGCTGCGCCACCTGCGGCGCCAGGAAACGTTCGAGGCGGCGGATGCGCTCGATTTCGCCGAGTTGGGTCTCGACCCGCTCTTCCAGCGACTTGTTCCAGTCTTTCAGCTGGTCGGTCTGCTCCTGCAGCTTGTCGGCCTGCTGGCGCACCGTGGAATTCGCGGTCTCGAGTTCGCGGCTCTTGTGGTCCACTTCCGTAAACAGCCGCGCGTTGCGCATCGCCAGCACCGATTGGTGCGCAAACGTCTTCATCAGGCCGATCAGGTTTTCGGAAAACTCGCCGGCGTTGCGACGCAGCACCACCAGCGATCCCAATATGCCCTTCTGGTCGACCAGCGGCACGACAAGCACCGAATGGAAGCCGGCCTCGATCGCGACGTCGCGCAGCGGATGATCGGCGCTGACTTCGAGATCGGGGATCGAGATCGGCTCGCCCCTGGCGGCGGCTTCGCCGAGCGGCGAGTTGTCGGCGTCGATCGCGAGATGCCGGCCCTCGGCCGCCTTGTCGATGCCGATCGCTTCGGTGAGGTTGAAGGTGTGATTGGCCGGATCGTGGCCGTAGATCAACACCGCATCCGCATGCGTGATTTCGAGCGCGCGGGCGGCGACCGTGGGCAGCACCGCGTTGAGATCGAGCGAGGACGACACCGCGCGGCCGACCTCTTCCAGCACCTTCAGCTCGTTGATCGATTGCGCCAGATCCCGCGTCCGCTCCTGCACCTTGTTTTCGAGGCCGGAATAGGTCTCGGCCAGTTGGCCCGCCATGCCGTTGAACTGCTCGGCCAGTTCTTCCAGCTCGTCGGCGGTCTTCACCTCGATGCGGTGGCCGAAATCGCCGGCGCCGAGCCGCCGCGCGCCGGCGCGAAGTGCCGTGATCGGCACCAGCATGCGGCGGGCCATGATGGTGCCGGCGATGATCGCGACCACGAGGCCCAGCGCGATCAGAAGCGCGATCCGCACCAGCTGGTCGCGGATCGGCGTCAGCGCCTGCGCCGTCGGCTGTTCGTAGAACACGCGCCAGCCGAGCCGCGCCACCGCGCTCGACGTGGTCAGCACCGAATGGCCGTTGGCGTCGGTGCCCGAGTTCAGCACACCGCCCCCCAGTACCGAGGCCACCTGCGGCAGGCGGGAAATGTCCTTGCCGACATCGGGCCCCTTGGCCGAACTCGCCAGCACCTCGCCCTTGGCGTCGACGATATAGGCATTGGCGACCTTGCCGACTTGCGTATCGCCGAGGAATTCGCCGATGAAGCGAAGGTCGATGTCGGCGACGGTGACCTGCTGGTCCGAATGCGACAGCGCGATCGACATCACCGGCTGCTGGTCGCGGAAATACGGCACCCCAAAGCTGGTGCCGCGCGCCACCGTGTCGGTGAAGCGCAGGTCGCGGCCGTAATCGACGTTGCTGCCCTCGGTCACCGTCAGGCGGTTGACGCGAAGCTGCTCGCGGCCGTGCGACGACAGCAGCGTGAGCTGGCTGACCTGCGGCACCTGCCGCAGCAATTGCAGATAGTCGGCGCGGCGCAGTTCCGGCGTGTAGGAATAGGCGCGCGTCGCCCAGCTGATCTGCCGTTCGAGGTCCGACATCGATTGCTCGATGCGCCTGGCGGTGGCCTCCGCCTTCTCGGTCATGGCGTCGGTCAGCGAGGTCTTGATGGCGCGGTAGCTGATCCAGATTTCCATCGCGCCGTTGACGGCGAGCACGAACACGACAAGCCCGACCAGCGCCATGACGTATTTGGCGAACAGCCCTTCGCGCAGGAACCAGACCTTGTCTTTGACCAGGCTCATCCGGACCCTCGTGCGCTCTCGCAACCTGATGGGCGCATCGGTATGTATCAGCGGGTGACGCCAGCTCCAGCCGGGAGGCGCCGCAATTGGGCCTGTTTAGCACGAAATGGCCGCCCCGGCTGGTGGCCCAACTCACATGGTTAGCCCCGACTTTAGGCCGAAATCACGCGATTTTGGCGATGATCCGCCGGGGCGGCACAACGGAGGTCGGCTCCCTCCCCCCTTGTGGGGTCCGAGGCGAGCGAAGCTCGCTCTCGAGGCTGGAGAGGGGTTCTATCGAGGGACCTCAGAAACCTCAGCGATTAAACAGCTGCCGCAAAACCTCGTTCATCGCCTGGCTGTCCTGCGGCGCGGCATCGCTCTCGGCCGTCGATGCCGCGGGCGCTGCCGGCGGCGCCGGTTCAGCGTCCGCGGGCCGCAGCGGAATGCTGCGCGAGCTGTTCGGCCGCGCCGCGCCCTGGCTGGTCCCCTGATTGGTACCGCCCTGGCCCATGCCGCTCAGCCCCTGTTGCAGCAGATTGCCGATGGTCTCGCCAAGCTGGCCGCCGAGCAGATCGCCCGGCTTGCCGCCAGTCGCGCCTTGGCCGCCGCCGGCGGCCGGTCCACCCTGCTGGCCGCCGCCGAGCAGCCCGCCCAGACGCGGCACTCAAGCCCCGCGCCGTTGGGACCGAACAGCCCCTTGCCCATCTCCTTCAGCTTGGCATAGGCCGCATCCGGATTGTCGAGGATGCCCTGCATGTCCGGATAGATGCGCGGCGCGCCCCACGGGCCCTCGATCATCACGGGAATGCCGAAGCCGACCGGATCAGCGGCGCGGCCCTGGCCTTCGGTGGTCATCACCAGTTTCGGCTCGACCCGGAATCCGATCTGCTTGGTGTCGAGCGCGACCGTGCCGACGCCCGTCATCCGCACCAGCGGGCCGACCAGGTTGAGATCGGTGGTCACCGCCTGGCCCTTGTCGATCTTGAACGACGCGGAAAGCTGCGTCAGATCCGTCGCCTGCTCCTTGCCCTCCTGCCAGCCGGACAAGGTGCTGGAAGTCAGCGAGCGGATCATCTGGGCGACGTTGAGGCCCTTGATGGCGCCGTCCTGGAACACGGTGAAGGCGGTGCCTTGCAGGTTGGCCATGATCGCGCGCTGGTTATTGCCGGTGGAGCTCACGCTGATCCTGGTTTGCATCTTGCCGTCGAGCTTGTCGAAATCGGCAAGGCTTCTCAAAAGCGGCAGCGCGCGCACGCCGGTGAGATCGGCCCGCAACGCAAACGCCGGATTTGCGGTCGAGGCGTCGATGGTGAGATCGCCATTGGCGTTGCCGTCATAGGCGCCGAGGTTGGAGATTTGCGTCTTCAGCACGCCGCTGGTGAGCGTGGCCTCGATCGCGGCCGGCGCGAAACGCCCCTCGCCGAGATTGAGGGAGGCTGCGGAAATTCTCGCCTGGGCGTCGACATAATTGAGGCCGTTGAGATCGATCGTCGCGTTGCTCCAGGGCTGCGAAGAAGGCTGCGCCGCCGAACCGCTACCGGTGCGCGCCATCGCGACATCGAGCCGCTGGAAATCGAGATCGAGCTTCACCAGCGGCTTGCTCGCGAGATCGACCGAGGCCCAGCCGTTGAACGCGCCGTCGCCGAGCGCGCCGGTGAGGCCGTTGATCATCACCACCGAGCCGTTGAGGCGGACTTCGGCCTTGCCGGACAAAGGCGCCTGCAGCAAGCCCGGCGCGTCGATCTTGAATTCGGTCGGGATATTCTGCCGCTCGACCGGCGGCGCCGGCGCCGCGGCCTTGATGTCGAATTTCAGCGAATGCTCGCCGGCGCGGGCATTGCCGGCCGCCCTGATCTTGCGGTCGCCATCGATCGTGACGTCGGCGTTGATGGTCTCGATCCTGCTCTCGACGCGGTCGCGCAGATTGGCAAACACGATGGTGCCGCCGGTGACGCTGACATGCTCGATGGTAAAGGCCTCGCCTGTGCCAGCGGTGGACGATTTGGCAGCAGGCGCTGCGTCCTTCACGCGCACGCGCTGCAGCGGCACGTTGACCACGGGGCGAACGATGACGAGTTCGGTGATCTGCGGCCGGCCCGCCCACACGCTCGCCAAGGTCACATCGGCCTGGATGCTGCCGGCGGTGATGCGGTTGTCGGCGTCGCGATCCCTCGGGTCCTGCAGCGTGACGTCGTTCAGCGTGATGTTGAGCGACGGCCAGATGCCGATCCGGGTGCCGCCGTTGATGGTGAGCTTGTAGCCGGTCGCGCGCTCGACCCGCTCCTGGATCTGCGACGTCATGAAGCCGGAGGGGATGCCGATCACCAACAGCAGCGCGATGACGACGATCACGGCGCCGATGGCGGCCCCGGCAATTTTCAATGCTCTCATTTCGACATTCCAGGCCGGGCAACCGGCATCGGTTTCGGCGGCGCCAGACGGTCGCGGCCGGACAGCCAAGCTTATCCCGGAATTGGGATCGGGCTCAAAGCAGCCAAAAATATTCCAAGGCTACTGCAATCTTGTGTGACTTATGACACACTTCCCCTAGGGTGAATCTTGCTAGGGCCTCTTGCGGGACGACTGGGGTCGATCTGGAAGGCAATGCAATGAGCAAACAGGCTGAATTTGCCGTCATTTTGAAGATGAATCCGATGTTCGCGGACTTGGGCGCCGACGAACTGCAGCGAATCGCCGGGCTCTGCCACACCCAGCAGCTGGGGCTCGGCGAGACGCTGTTCCAGAAAGGCGACGCCGGCGACGCCCTCTATGGGGTGCGCCGCGGCCAGATCCGGATCGAGACCGGCGCCTCCGACGGCAGCCGCCTGACCCTGAATTTCATGGGTTCCGGCGATCTGTTCGGCGAGGTCGCCGTGATCGACGGCCAGACCCGCACCGCGGACGCCACCGCCGGCGAGGCGTCGGAATTGTTCGTGCTGCGGCGCGAGGACTTCCTCGCCTTCCTGGAGCGCGAACCGAAGGTCGCGATCAAGATCATGATGCTGCTGTGCCAGCGCATCCGCTGGCAGAGCGAGCGGATGGAAGAATCCATGCTGCAGCCGTTGCCGGTGCGGCTGGCGCGCCGGCTCTGCGCGCTCGCCGCCGATTTCGGATCGGAAGTGCATATTTCGCAGGAGCAGCTCGGCGTCTTCGTCGGCGCCGCCCGCGAAAGCGTCAACCGCCAGCTGCAGCTCTGGCGCAAGGACGGCATCCTGGACCTGCAGCGCGGCCGCATCCTGCTGCAGAACCTGAACAGGCTGACGGCGGTGGCGCGGAACGAGTAGCGCGCCTCACTTCGCCGCGGGCGACATCGCCGGCGGCACGGCGGGCGGGCCTTTGGCCGGCGGCCGGTGATGGTCGGGAGTGATCGCCGGGCTCGCTCTCGCCCTGTGAGGCCAGCAGCAGTCTGCCGTAGCGCCAGATCAGCGCGCCGAGATCGTCCATCATCATGAACATCGCCGGCACGAACACCAGCGACAGCACGGTCGAGAACACCAGGCCGCCGATCACGGCAAGCGCCATCGGCGAGCGGAATTCGCCGCCGGCGCCGAACGCGAGCGCAGACGGCATCATGCCGGCCGCCATCGCGATCGTGGTCATCACGATCGGCCGCGCGCGCTTGATGCCGGCGTCGATGATCGCGAAATCGCGCTTGTTGCCCTCGCGGATCGATTCGACCGCGAACTCCACCAGCATGATGGCGTTCTTGGTGACGATGCCCATCAGCATCAGGATGCCGATCCACACCGGCGTGGTCAGCTGCTTGCCGGTCAAGAGCAGCGCCACGATCGCGCCGCCGATCGAGAGCGGCAGCGAGAACAGGATGGTGATCGGCTGCAGGAAGGTGCCGAACAGCAGCACCAGCACGGCGTAGACCATCATCAGGCCGGCGGTGATGGCGGTGGCAAAACCGTCCGACAATTCGGCCAGGCTTTCGGCGTCGCCCGACGGACTGACCTTGACGCCTTTCGGCAGGCTCTTCATGACCGGCAGGTCGTAGATCTTCTTGGTGGCATCGCCGAGCGCCGCCGTGCCGACGAGATCGGCCGCGACGGTAGCCTGCCGTTCCCGGTCGTAGCGGTTGATGCTGGTCGGACCCTGGTCGAGCTGGATGTCGGCGACGACCGACAGCGGCACGCCGCCGCGTTCGCCGCGCTGGCCGAGCGGCACGCGCAATTGCTGCAGCATCTGCAGATCGCCGCGCGCGGTGTCCTCGAGCTGGACCCGGATCGGCACCTGGCGGTCGCCGGCGTCGAACTTCGCAAGCGCCGGGCCGACGTCGCCGATGGTGGCGACGCGGATGGTCTGCGACAGGCTTTCGGTGGAGACGCCAAGCCGCGCCGCCAGTTCCGCCCGCGGCCGGATCCGCAGTTCCGGCCGGTCGAGCGAGGTTTCCGAGATCACGTTGGCGATGATCGGAATCCGCTTCATCTGGGTCGCGAGTTCGTTGGCGACGTTGCCGACGATGTTGCTGTCGATGCCGGTCACGACCAGCGAAATCGCGCGCAGGCCGTTTTCGTCGAGGAACCAGAACCGGATGTCCGGAACGTTTTCGAGTTCCTTGCTGATGTCGAGTTCGAGCAGGCGCTGGGTGTGGGCGCTGTCGCGGTCTTTCTTCGGCGTGTAGTTGATGATCAGCGCGGCGCGCCGCACTTCCAGCGTGCCCGGCGGCACGCGGCCGCCATCGACGAAGATGCTCTTGATCTCCGGGCCGCTTGCGCAGCCGCGCGACGATTTCCTCGGTCACCTTCTCGGTGTAGGCGAGCTGCGAGCCCGGCGGCAGCTCCATCGCCAGCAGCGAGCGCGCGGTGTCCTGCGCCGGCAGGAAGCCCTGCGGCAGCAGCGTGATGCTCCAGATCGACGCCGCAAAGATGCCGAAGCCGATCAGCACGGTGATGAAATAATGCTTCACCGACCAGGTCACGAGCCGCGTGTAGCTCTTCAGCACGCGCCCGGGCGGCGGGTCGTCGTGCGGATGATCCTTCAGGAAGTACGCGGCCAGCACCGGCGTGACGAAGCGCGCGGCGAGCAGCGAGAAGAACACCTGCACCGACACCGTGATGCCGAACTGCTTGAAGAACTGCCCGGCGATCCCCGACATGAAGCTTGCGGGCGCGAAGATCGCGATGATCGTCAGCGAGATCGCGATCACGGCGAGGCCGATTTCGTCGGCGGCTTCCAGCGCGGCGCGATACGGCGTCTTGCCCATGCGCATGTGGCGCACGATGTTTTCGATCTCGACGATGGCGTCGTCGACCAGAATACCCGTCGACAGCGTGATGGCGAGGAAACTGACGAGGTTGAGCGAGAAGCCGAGAAGGTCCATCACCCAGAATGCCGGGAAGATCGACAGCGGCAGCGAGATCGCGGCGATGATGGTGGCGCGGATGTCGCGCAGGAACAACAGCACGACGACGACGGCGAGAATAGCGCCTTCGAACAAGGTCGAGATCGCCGCCTCATAATTGCCCTTGGTGAAATCGACCGAGGTGTCGATCATCTTGAGGTCGACGTCGGGATAGGCAGCCTTCAGCGCGTCGATGCGCTTTTGCACGGCGGCGGCGACCACGACGTCGCTGGCGCCCTTCGAGCGCTTGATGCCGAGCGCCACCACCGGCTCGCCGTTGAAGCGGGCAAAGGTGCGGCGATCGGCGATGGTGTCGGTGACGGTGCCGAGATCGTCGAGCCGCACCTCGCCGCCGCCGAACAGCGGGATCATGGTGCCGGCGAGTTCGTTCAGCGTCTTGGCGCCGGCCAGCGTCCGGATCGCCTGGTCGTTCTTGCCGATTTCGGCGCGGCCGCCGGCGAGGTCGACATTGGTGCCGCGCAGGATCTGGCTGACATTGACGGCGGTCAGGCCCGCCGCCTGCAACCGGTCGGGATCGAGCGACACCAGAATTTCGCGCTCGACACCGCCGATACGCTCGACCTGGGCGACGCCGCGCACGCCCTGCAGCGCGCGTTTGACGACGTCGTCGACGAAATAGGACAGCTGCTCCGGCGTCTTGCCGGGCGAGATCGCGGCATAGGTGACGATCGGCAGGCCGATGACGTCGACGCGCTGGATCAGCGGTTCGGTGACGTTTTGCGGCAGGTTGGCGCGGACACGGGTGACGGCGTCCTTGATGTCGTTCAGCGCGCGATCGGTGTTGGTCTCCAGCGCGAACTGGATCGTCGTCAGCGACAGTCCGTCCGTGATCGACGATGCAATGTGCCGCACGCCCTCGACGCCGGAGACGCCGTCTTCGATCGTCTTGGTGACCTGCGATTCAAGTTCCGACGGCGCCGCGCCGAACTGCGAGACCGCGACCGAGATCACGGGAATGTCGGCGCTCGGCAGCCGCGTGACCGCGAGCTTGGTGAAGCTGACCCAGCCCAGCACCAGAAGGATGATCGAAAAGACGATGGAGGGAAGCGGGTTCCGGATCGACCATGCCGAGATGTTCAAAGCCATTATCGTGTCCGCGTGCGCTCGAGTTCGTCGGCAAACATGGTCTTGATCTGGTCGCCGTCATGCAGCGAGGTGCCAGCGTCGGCCACGACGATTTCGCCGACGTCGAGGCCTTCAAGAATTTCCGTCGATGTGTCGGACGTCAGCCCGACCCGGACCTTGCGCGTCTCCACCGTGTTGCCCTTGACCACCTGCAGCGTCAGGCGGTCGATGGCGGTGCGCGGCACGGCGACGCCGCAGCTGCGCTTGGCGTCGATATTGGCGCGGGCGAACATGCCGACCTTGAGCGTGGGATTGTTGGTCAGCGATATCCGGACATGGCCGAGCTGGGTGGCGCGGTCGATCTGCGGCGAGATCTGCCGGACCTTGCCGACCAGATCGGGCGCGTCGTCGCGGCTGATCCGCACCGTGGCGCCCGGATTGAGCTTGAGCAGATGGATGCTCGGCACTTCGGCATCCAGTTCGATCTCGTTGTTGACGGAAATCCGGAACATCGGTCCGGCCTGCGGCGAGGCCGGCGCGCCGACGGCGGTCCTGACTTCGGTGACGAGGCCTGCGGCGGGCGCGCGCAGCGATATCGGTCCGGTCCTGCCGCCGCCCTGGGCTCCCGGTTGCTGCGGCGGCGCGGTCAGGCGCGCCAGTTCCTGGTTGTCGGTGACCATGTCGCCTTCGCGAACGAAGAGATCGGTGACCTTGGAGCCTTCCTGGTCGACGCCGATCTGCGCTTCGCGGCGCGGCACGATAAATCCGGTGACCCGCACCATGTCGGAGAAACAGGCATTGGTGGATTTGGTCACGATCACCAGCGCCTGGCTCGGCGTATCCTTGGCCTCGGGACGGGGGCGGTGCTCGAACCAGTAATAGCCGCCGCCCAGGACGACAAAGAACGCTACTCCGAGCGCAGGCTTGAGGTATTCGGAGAGGTTCATCGCCGGTTCAATCCAGACTTGAAGTCAAATGAAGCGAGGCGCATGCGGTCCACCGGAAAATCAGAATGAACCTAAAACAAATGCGTCCCGCAAGGGTGCTGCGGGACGCATTGTAGCCGGAAATTCTTGGTCAACGCCACGCCCTTACTTGAAGCGGGCTATTTGGACGCGGTGGTCTTGTTTTCCATGTTCACGACCTGCACGCGGCGGTTGGCTTCAGCCATCGGCTGGTTCGGGTCCTTGAGCTTGCTCTTGCCGTATCCGACGGTGACCAGATCGGAGCCGTTGATGCCGTATTTGTCGACCAGATAGCGCTTGATCGAGTCGGCGCGCCGCTCGGACAGATCCTGATTGTAGCCTTCGCCGCCTGCCGCATCGGTGTGACCGGCGACCACGAAGGTCGAGCCCTTCAGGTCGGAACTGGTCAATGCGCGTCCGAGCGCCTGAACCGACGGCAGCGACTTGGCGCTGATATCCGCCGAGTTGTAGTCGAAATTGATCTCCAGATCGATCTTGGGCTTGTCCTTGACGATGGCGGCGATTTCTTCGCGCTCGCTGACCGAGAGCGAACGCGTCGCGCGGCCACGGACCTTCTGGACAAGCTTGCTCTCGGCGGCGGCTGTGGCCGGATCGACCTGCTGCTGCGGACCGACCGACAGGCCGCGGGTCAGCGGCTTCTTTTCCGGCGCCAGCGCGCGCAGGATCTGCTCCTCGGTAACGTTGTTGACGTTCTTGTCCTTTTGCTTTTCCTCGGCGCGCACGGTTCCCGTGCCAAGCGACAGGGCCAAGCCAAGCGTCGCGACCGAAAGGATTGCGGTAAGGGTCTTCGTTGCAGATTGCTTTGACATTGCCAGTCCCTCCTGGAGGCGTTCCTCTTGGAGCGCGCGGTTCCAAAAATGATGCAAATAAACTGCCGGGCCAAGGCGGCCGGCGTACTACTTTCCTGTTGGTCCGCGCACCCGCCCCGTGGTTCGAGGAGGCGCCGACCTTCACCTCAAATAATAGTCACTGTACTCCGTAATCGGCGAATTCCTTAGCAATATTGGGGTCCATTGCCTTTGCGTTGTTTATATCCAGATCGCCTTCCGAAATCGAGCCGTTGCGTTTCTTGGCCAGCCCCCGCCCGTACAGCGATGACGTCAATCTCGGGTTGATCTTCAGCGCGGCATCGAAATCTGCAATCGCATTCTTGGTCTGCCCGCTCTTGAGGTTGGTGAGGCCCCGGCTGTCCAGCGCATCGACGAAATTCGGCCGCAGCCGCAACGCTTCGTTGCAATCCTTCAGCGCGGCCTGCAGGTCGCCGATCACGGTGCGGGCCCAGCAGCGGTTGTTGTAGGCCTCGACGTCCTTCGGGTTGATCCGCAGCGAATTGTTGAAGTCCTTGATGGCAAGTTCGTAGGCGCCCTTGCTGGCATAGACCTGTCCGCGCCGGTACAGCGCGGCTGCATCGTCGGGATTGTCGATCAACTTGGCGGTCAGGCTCTTGATGGTCGGATCATCGGCAAGCGCCACCACCGTATTGGTGCTCTCAGCCGGCTTGGCCGGCGGCGCCGGCGGCGGAATCGCGATCTCGACCTGTTTTGGCGGTGCGGGAGGCGGCGGCAAAGGTGGCGGCGGTGGCGCAGGCGCCGGCGTCGCGACGGCCACTTTGGCAGATGGCGGGGCGGGCGGCGGCGCTGGCGCGGGTGGCGGCAGGCACGGCACAGGCGCGGGTGGCGGTGGCGGAGCGGCGGCGACCGGAGGCGGCGGGCTCGACGGCCGCGGTCCGGCGCCGCCGGGGATGAAGGAGAAATCCTCGGCCAGCGAGGATGAAATCCACGGCACCTGCTCCTGGCGCGAGGCGCGGGTGACGCCGAGGCGGGTGCGGTTCAGCGTTTCCTCGGCCATCAGGTCCGGTGTGCGGATTTCCTTGAGCAATTCCCGCACGAACAGGCTGTGATCGCTGCCACTGTCCGAAATCACCGACGACAGCGCCGCCGAATACATCACCAACGTACCATTCGGCGCGATGACAGGCGCAAGGCCCGCCGAAAAGCTGCGGAACCGGCGCTCGAACGGGTTGCGCCTTGAGGCGTCGAGCAGCGCGATCTTGACGCCGGCGCCGCGGCTGTTGATGTCGCCCAGCACCGTCTCGAGGCTAAATCCGTCCCGGCGGACATCCGCCTCGGTCCAGATCTGCGCGTCGATCGGGATCATGTAGCTCTGGCGGTTCGACTGGACGCCGAAGCCGGAGAAGAAGATCAGCGCGACCGAACCCGGCTTGATCTTGCCGTACAGCCGCTCGAAGGCCCGGCGCATGCCGTCGCCGGTCAGGTTTTCGCCGATATCGACACTGAAGCCATCGCGCTTCAGCTCGTCGGCGACGTCGCGCGCGTCGTTGATCGGCTCTTTCAGCGGCGCCTCGGCGTCCGGATATTTCGCGTTGCCGATCACCAGCGCAAAACGCTCGCCCGCTCCGAACGAGGGGGCGATCGATGACGCCGAAAAGAGCAAAGAGAGAAGCAATGCAAGGCGGATTTTCATAGTCACCGCAGTCCAGCCAAAAAAGCGCCGATCCCAGCTTGCGCCGCGGCGACCTTACTCTACGCAAACCGCATTATCAAACGACCCCCGCGGGCCGTCAACCGCTTGCGAAGTCGTCATTAATTGCGACAATTCACCGCGATGCGGCGGTCGCGGATGACGGAGAATAGATCGCGCCAGTCGTCACCGCGGGGAGGCCGTTTGCCGGTTCCGTGACTGCAATCTGACGTCAGGGGACCGGGCTCACAGGGGTGCCCAAATCCATCGCCGGCGCCAAACCGGCCAGGTCTCCCCTTTGCGCGGGTTTGACCTTTGCGAATGACAATGGCTTGGTGCTGATATCGGCCAATCCAAACCCAAAAGAAAAGTGACACCGATGGGAAACGCCTACGAAATCTACGCGCTGCGCTATGCGACGATGTCGCCGCGCACCCCCCATTTGAATTTCCTGGTGCCGGACCCGCACGACACCACGGCGCAGGACCTCGACTACTTCGTCTGGCTGATCCGGGGCCACGGCCGCGAGATCCTGGTCGATACCGGCTTCAACGCCGAAGAGGCCAAGGCCCGCGCGCGCAAGCTCACCCTCAATCCGGTCGATGCGCTGGAAGGATTTGGCGTCAAGGCGAGTTCGATCCGCGACGTCATCGTCACCCATCTGCATTACGACCACGCCGGCAATCTCGATCGCTTTCCCAATGCGCGGTTCCATCTGCAGGACCGCGAGATGAGCTACGCGACCGGGCGCTGCATGTGCAACGGCCTGATCCGGCATCCGTTCTCGGTCGAGCATGTCACGCTGATGGTGCGCCATGTCTATGGCGAGCGCGTCACCTTCCATTCCGGCGACGGCGAGATTGCACCGGGTGTGACCGTGCATCGCGTCGGCGGGCATTCCGACGGCCTGCAGGTGGTGCGGGTCGAGACCGCGCGCGGCCCGGTGGTGCTGGCGTCCGACGCCGCGCATTACTACGCGAACCTGCAAAAGCGCAGCCCGTTTCCGATCGTCTACAATGTCGGCGACATGGTGCAGGGCTGGGAGATCGTTGAAAAGCTGGCCGGCCATCCCGACCGCTTCATTCCCGGCCACGATCCGATCGTGAGCGAAATCTATCCGCGCGCCAGCGACAAGGTCGATGCGTTCGCGCTGCATCTGGCGCCGTCGCGATCGTTCGTGAAGTAACACAGCGTTTTCGAGCGATGGGAAGAATGTCAGGATACAAGAACGGTCGGCTTCATCGGCCTCGGCGTGATGGGCGAGCCGATCTGCCGCAATCTGGTGAAGAAAAGCGGCGCGCGCGTCGTCGCGTTCGATCTTGCGGCCGAGCCGCTGGCGCGGCTGCGCGCCGACGGCGCCGAGATCGCGGCCTCGGTCGCCGATGTCATCAAGCAGAGCGATCTCTTGTTTCTGTGCCTGCCCAGCGCGAAACACGTGCGAGCGGTGTTCGAGGGCGATGGCATCCTCAAAAACATCCGCGGCGGCCAGGTCGTGGTCGATCTCGGCACCTCATCGGTCAGCCAGACCCGCGCTTTCGCCGGTCAATTGCAGGCCGTGGGCGCGTCATGGGCCGATGCGCCGATCGCGCGGACACGTCAGGCGGCGCAGGATGGTACGCTCAGCGTCATGGTCGGCAGCACGTCTGCGCTTTACGCCGAAATCGAACCGTTGATCCGCTGCTTTGCCACCGATGTTACGCACTGCGGCGACGTCGGTGCCGGGCAAATCACAAAAATTCTCAACAACATGGTGCTGTTCGAAACCGTCAACGCGCTGTCCGAGGCGGTCGCGCTGGCAAAGCATAATGGCGTCGACCCAAAACTGCTGTTGGATACGCTGTCGAAGGGATCGGCCGACAGTTTCGCGCTGCGCAATCACGGCATGAAGGCGATCGTGCCGGGCAATTTCCCGGAGCGCGCGTTCTCGACCGAATATGCGTTGAAGGACCTGTCCTATGCGCTGGAACTCGCGGGGGAAGCCGGCATCAAGATTCGCGGCGCGGAATTGATCGGCCAGGTGTTGCAGGAAGCCATCGATGCCGGATCCGGGGACAATTATTTTCCGGTGATCGCGAAGCATATCGATCGGGCTTAGCCTCCGTCATTCCGGGGCGTCGCGCAGCGACGAACCCGGAATCCATTGATCCGCTAACTCTGCCGCACGATGGATTCCGGGCCTGCGCCAAGCGGCGCATCCCGGAATGACGGCTTATCAATACACGTCCTTCGCGTCCGCTTCCTGGCTGGTCTGCACCAGCTCGAGGCTCGCCTCGATCTTGCCGAGCAGCGCTGCGAGCGTCTTTCGCTCCGGCGCGGACAGGCATGACAGGATTTCCTGCTCCTTGCGCAACAGGCGCGGGATCAGTTCCTCGTAGAGCTCGGTGCCCTTGCGCGTCAGGCGCAGGCGGAATTCGCGACGGTCGTCCGCGTTCTCGACGCGCTCGATGATCTGGCGTTTCATCAGCGCGGTGACGGCGCGGCTGATGGTCGATTTATGGGTGCGGGTGCATTGGGCGATGTATTGCGCGCTGCAGGCGTCGCTGCGGAAGCCGAGCGTCGCCAGCACGCGCCACTCGGGAATGTCGAGCCCGTAACGCGCCTGATACTCGACCGCGAGCGCCGAGGAGACTTCGGCCGCGAGCCGGTTGAGACGGAACGGCGCGAACTTGAAGAGATCGAGCCGCGAACTTTTCTTTGCGGCTTTCGCGGGCGGTTGATCCCTGGCATTTTCCTTGCGCGCGTCGGTGCTGGCCTCGGATCGCGGCCGGGCCATGCTCTCGCCTGAAGTCGCGTTGGCCAAAATCGCTCCAATTTGAGTTGACGCCGGGGGCTGTACCGGGTTTAAGATAGTTGCAGATGCGACTAATTTAGCAGCATCCCGCCTGGCTAGCAAGGATCGCATGGCCAAAAGGATCGCATGGCCAAGACCAAAACCCAGTTCGGCTATCACAGGCACCCCGATCAGGATCGGGCTGGCGCTGACGTGGCCGAGCACGCGGTCGTCGTGGTCGGCGCCGGGCCGGTGGGGCTGTCGCTGGCGATCGATCTGGCGCAGCGCGGCCAATCGGTCGTGCTGCTCGACGACGCCGACCGGATCGGCGAGGGCTCGCGCGCCATCTGCTTCTCGAAGCGCTCGCTCGAATTCTGGGACCGGCTCGGTATCGGCCAGCGCATGGTCGACAAGGGCGTGGTCTGGAGCGTCGGCAAGATCTTTCACGGCGAATAGCAACTCTACCAGTTCAACCTGTTGCCGGAGGAGGGCCACAAGCGGCCGGCCTTCATCAACCTGCAGCAATTCTATGCCGAGGCCTATCTGGTCGACCGCGTCGAGGAGCTTGCCGCCGTTGACCTGCGCTGGCGCAACAAGGTGGTTGGGCTCGAGCAGCGCAACGACCATGTGCTGCTGACGATCGAAACGCCGGACGGGCCGTACCGGCTGCATGCCGGTTTCGTCGTCGCCTGCGACGGCGCGCGCTCGTCGCTGCGGCAGATGGTCGGTGCGGAATTCGCAGGCCAGGTGTTCGAGGATCAGTTCCTGATCGCCGACGTCAAGATGACGGCGGCATTCCCGACCGAACGCTGGTTCTGGTTCGATCCGCCGTTCCACGCCGGGCGGTCGGCGCTGTTGCACAAGCAGCCGGACGACATCTGGCGCATCGACCTGCAACTGCATCCGGACGCAGACCCAATTGTCGAAAAACGTCCCGAGAATGTGCGGCCGCGGATCGCGCGGATGCTCGGCCATGACAAGTTCGATTTCGAATGGATCTCGCTCTACAAATTCCAGTGTCGGCGGATGGACAGGTTTCTCCATGGCCGCGTGATCTTTGCCGGCGATGCCGCCCATCAGGTTTCGCCGTTCGGCGCCCGCGGCGCCAATTCGGGGCTTGAAGACGCCGAGAACATCGCCTGGAAACTCGACCGCGTGCTGCGGGGCACGTCGCCGGAGACGCTGCTCGAGAGCTATCACACCGAGCGAAGTGCTGCTGCGGACGAGAACATCCGCGAATCGACCCGCTGCGACCGATTTCATGGCGCCGGCCTCGCAACAGGAGGCGCGGCTGCGCAAGGCGGTGCTGTCGCTGGCCAAGGAAACCGAATTCGGCAAGCGCATGGTCAATGGCGGACGGCTGTCGGTGCCGTCGGTCTATGACACGCCACTGTCGACCGCCGATAGCGATGCGTGGCGCGGCGGCCCGCGGCCGGGCGCGTCGATGCCGGATGCGCCGATTGCCGCGACAAGCGGCCAGCCGATGTTTCTGACCGAAGCTTTCATACGTGCGGGAACGCGGTTCACGCTGCTGGCGTTTGGCAATGGCGCGGTGATCGACGCGCCTGAAGGCGTCGAAACGATTCGTATCGGCGGCGAGGACGGCCTTGTCGACGCCAAGGGTCTGGCGAACACGCGCTACGACGCCGAACCCGGAACCGCCTATCTGCTGCGGCCGGATGGCTATGTCGCCGCGCGGTTCCGGCATCCGAGCCGGCCGGCGCTCGACGCCGCGCTCAAGCGCGCCGCCGGTCTGAACCGAGGATTGTCATGACGCTGTCGACCAGCTCGAATTTCGCAAAACCCGACGACGCGTTCCGCGCCATCGTCGAGGCGCATCGGGGCTTGAGCGAGGCGCAAAGCGCCGACCTCGATGCGGCGCTGGTGCTGGTGCTCGCCAACCATATCGGCGACATCGCGGTGCTGAATGAAGCCATCGCGCTCGCCAAGCGGCGGATGCTCGATGCCAGCCAGCAAGCGCAACAACAGCAGCAACAATAGTTCATCGGCTTGAACGAAGACAAAGGATTAAATTGATGGCCAAGGGTTTCGCGTCAACAACCGACATGGCGGAGAAGAAAATCACCTTCTCCGAAATCGGCACCGATCTCTATGCCTTCACCGCCGAGGGCGATCCCAATTCCGCGATCATTGTCGGCGACGACGGCTGCCTCGTGTTCGACGCGCAGTCGACGCCGGCGATGGCCAATAAAGTGATCGAGCGGGTGCGCACCGTCACCGACAAGCCGATCAAATATGTCGTGCTGTCGCATTATCATGCCGTGCGCGTGCTGGGCGCTTCCGCCTACAAGGCGCAGGGTATCGTCGCATCAGCTGAAACCTATCGACTGATCGAGGAGCGCGGCCAGCAGGATTGGGATTCCGAATATGGCCGCTTCCCGCGCCTGTTCCAGGACGCGCAGAGCATTCCCGGCCTGACCTGGCCGACGCTGACCTTCGAAGGCGAGATGTCGATCTATCTGGGAAAACGCGAGGTGCGCCTGATGCAGCTCGGCGCCGGGCACACGTCCGGCGACATCGTGGCCTGGGTGCCGGATGCCGAGGTGATGTTCTCCGGCGACCTGATCGAATACCACTCGGCCTGCTATTGCGGCGACGCGCATTTGCGCGAATGGCCGATGACGCTGAACGAAATCCGCGCCTTCAATCCCAAGGCGATCGCGCCGGGCCGTGGCGATGCGCTGAAGGGTCTTGCGACCGGACGCGACGCGATTGCGATGACGCGCGATTTCGTCACCACGCTTTACGGCGCGGCCGAAACCTCGGTGGCCAGGGGCCGCAACCTCAAGGAATCGATGGCGGCGACGCGCGAGGTGATGGACCCGAAGTTTTCCGAGCTTTGCGATCTACGAACACTGCCTGCCGTTCAACGTCTCGCGCGCGTTCGACGAGGCTTCGGGCATCGACGATCCCGTGATCTGGACCGACAAGCGCGACCAGGAAATGTGGGCCGCCCTGCAAGGAGGAGGATGAGCATGAATATCAACACCTCGCCCGATGCGATCTCGCGTAGCTCCGCCAACATCACGCCGGGCTACATGTCCGGCTTCGGCAACAGCTTTGAGACCGAGGCGCTGCCCGGCGCGCTGCCGGTCGGGCGCAATTCGCCGCAGCGCTGCGCCTATGGGCTTTATGCCGAACAGCTTTCGGGCTCGCCCTTCACCGCGCCGCGCGGCGCCAACGAGCGATCCTGGCTCTATCGCATTCGTCCGTCGGTGAGACATTCCGGGCGCTTTGCCAAGGTCGATGCAAAATTGTGGCGCACCGCGCCGTGCCATGAATATGAATTGCCGATCGCGCAACTGCGCTGGGATCCGGCGCCGATCCCGAAGGAGGACATGACCTTCCTGCAGGGCGTGCAGACCATGACCACGGCGGGCGACGCCAACACCCAGGCCGGCATGGCCGCGCACGTCTATCTCATCACCAAATCGATGGTCGATCAGCATTTCTACAATGCCGATGGCGAGATGATGTTCGTGCTGCAGCAGGGCAATCTCCGCCTCGTCACCGAGTTCGGCCGCATCGACGCCGAGCCCGGCGAGATCGTCGTGATCCCGCGCGGCGTCAAGTTCCGCGTCGAGCTCACGGCTGGCCCGGCGCGCGGCTATCTCTGCGAGAATTACGGCGGCGCCTTCACGCTGCCGGAGCGCGGGCCGATCGGCGCCAATTGCCTGGCCAATTCGCGCGACTTCCTCACGCCGGTCGCGGCCTATGAGGACAAGGACACGCCGACCGAACTGTTCGTGAAATGGGGCGGCTCGCTGTTCAAGACCACGCTGCCGCATTCGCCGATCGACGTGGTGGCGTGGCACGGCAATTACGCGCCCTACAAATACGATCTGCGCACCTTCTCGCCGGTCGGCGCCATCGGCTTCGACCATCCCGATCCCTCGATCTTCACGGTGCTGACCTCGCCGTCGGAAACCGCCGGCACCGCCAATATCGACTTCGTCATTTTCCCGGAGCGCTGGGCGGTGGCGGAAAACACCTTCCGGCCGCCCTGGTACCACATGAACATCATGTCGGAGTTCATGGGGCTGATCTACGGCGTCTACGACGCCAAGCCGGAAGGCTTTGTCCCCGGCGGCATCAGCCTGCACAACATGATGCTGCCGCACGGCCCGGATCGCCAGGCCTTCGATCACGCCTCCAACAGCGAGCTGAAGCCGGTGAAGCTGACCGGCACCATGGCCTTCATGTTCGAGACCCGCTACCCGCAGCGCGTCACCGCGCATGCGGCGAAGTCGGCGACCTTGCAGGACGACTACGCCGATTGCTGGAAGGGACTGGAGAAGCGGTTCGATCCGAACAAGCCGTAGTCTCCGTCATTCCGGGGCGCGCGTAGCGCGAGCCCGGAATCCATAACCACGATCGTGCGTATGGATTCCGGGCCTGCGCCTAAGGGGGCGCATCCTCGGTGCGCAATTGCGCTCGGGAATGACGACGGATGTAAATCGTTGCAATACTGACAGGAAATCACCGTGCCCCATCCCAACGATCCCACCCTCCGCTCCTTCATCCCGGTCGATCCCGCCTCGGATTTCCCGATCCAGAATCTCCCCTACGGCGTGTTCTCCGCCAGGGACGGCCTCGCCCCGCGCGTCGGCGTCGCGATCGGCGATTATGTGCTCGATCTCTGGGAGCTGGAGCAGGACTGCCGGCTCGATGTCGGTCCGCTTGGCGTGTTCTCGGCGCCGTCGCTCAACGCGTTCATGGCGCTGGGGCCCAAGGTCTGGTCGAAGACGCGCGCGCGGATCAGCGAATTGTTGCGTCACGATCATCCGGAGCTGCGCGACAATGACGAGTTGCGCACGCGCGCGCTGGTGCCGATGGCGGACGTGAAACTGCATCTGCCGATCGCGGTCTCCGGCTACACCGATTTCTATTCCTCGAAGGAGCACGCCACCAATGTCGGCGTCATGTTCCGCGGCAAGGACAACGCGCTGCAGCCGAACTGGCTGCATATGCCGATCGGCTACAACGGCCGCGCGTCCACCGTCGTCGTCAGCGGCACCAAAGTGCGCCGGCCGCGCGGGCAGTTGAAGCCGCCGACGGCGGAGGTGCCGAGCTTCGGGCCCTGCAAGCGGCTCGATTTCGAACTGGAAATGGGCGTCGTGGTCGGACAGGCGTCGCGCGATCGGCGAGATGCTGACCGAGAAGCAGGCCGAAGAGATGATCTTCGGCTTCGTCATCCTCAACGACTGGAGCGCGCGCGACATCCAGCAGTGGGAATATGTGCCGCTGGGGCCGTTCCAGGCCAAGGCGTTTGCGACCTCGATCAGCCCGTGGATCGTGACGCGCGAGGCGCTGGAGCCGTTCCGCGTTCAGGGCCCGGCGCAGGATCCGCAGCCGCTGGAATATCTGCGCCAGGCGCAGCCGAACAATTACGACATGCAGCTCGACGTCGCCCTGCGCGCTGGCTCCATGAACGAGGGGCAGCGCATCTGCCGCACCAATTTCAAATACATGTACTGGTCGTCGGTGCAGCAACTGGTGCACCACGCCTCATCCGGCTGCGCCATGAATGTCGGCGATCTCCTGGGGTCCGGCACCATCTCCGGGCCGGAGAAGGACCAGCGCGGCAGCCTGCTGGAGATCAGCTGGAACGGCACCGAGCCGGTCGAACTGCCCGGCGGCGTCAAGCGCACGTTCCTCGAAGACGGCGATTCGCTGGTCATGCGCGGCTGGTGCCAGGGCGACGGCTATCGCGTCGGCTTTGGCGAGGTCGAGGGCACGATTACGCCGGCGGGCTAGCGTTCCTCGGGACGGATATTGCGCAGCTTCGCCGAATGCGCGGCGATATCGTCGAGGCTGTAGGTCAGATGCACGCGCTTGTCCGACGGCGGCCGCTTCGCCACCGACAGTCCCGGCCGCCATTCGTTCGCGGGCCGGATCGGCCGCGGCACAAAGCCGCCGCCGCAGTTCGGGCAGACATTGTGCAGCTTGTGTCTCGACGCAATCCGCGCAGAACGTGCATTCATAGGAGCAGATCCGCGCTTCCGTCGCGTTCGGCGGCAGGTCCTTGTCGCAATATTCGCAGTTCGGCCGAAGTTGCAGCGCCATGGTGTGTCTCTTCGCGTTGATCCGGCACGGATCATCGCAAATCGGCTCGACGAAAGCGAATGGCGAATTTCCCTCAATTCAGGCCATTTCCTCGTCATTCCGGGATGCGCCACTTGGCGCAGGCCCGGAATCGATACTCTCGGTCGTGGTTATGGATTCCGGGTTCGCGTTTCACGCGCCCCGGAATGACGAAAGTGTTGATCCTACCGCGTCAACTCCTTCAGCGGCAGCTTTGCGCTTTCCTTCAGCCGGTCCAGCACGATCGACGAGCGCACATGCGCCACGCTCTGGTGCGGCATCAGCACGTTGTTGACGATGTCGGACAGGCTCTTGAGGTCGCGCAGCACGACCTTCAGCAGATAGTCGGCGTCGCCGGTGAGCGAATAGGCCTCCTGGATGGCGTCGACGCGCGTGACCAGCGCGCGGAATTTCTTGGCGTTGTCGGGCGAATGCGTCGCCAGCGTGATGTGGATGAAGGCGATCAGGTTGAAGCCGAGCGCCTCGCTGGCGAGATCGGCGTGATAGCCCGCGATCACCTTCTCTTCCTCCAGCCGCATCCGCCGCCGCGAGCATTGCGACGCCGACAGGCCGACGCGATCGGCCAGTTGCTGGTTGGTCAGCCGGCCGTCGTCCTGCAGCGCGGCCAGCATTTTGAGGTCGAAGGCGTCTACCGGGATCATGCGTGAAATGCCCATATGATGCACGAAATGTGCATTATTATAGCCAACGAGGCGTGCTTTTGCATGCACTTTGCGCCCGATATGGCGGAAACTCGGGCGATCAAATCAGGGAGATTCCGCCATGGGTCCATTTCCGCACGACGCGCCGGCCGCGACTATCAGCGCCGACAATCCGATGGGCACCGATGGCTTCGAGTTCGTCGAATACGCCCATCCGAATCCTGCGGAACTGCACGCGCTGTTCAAGCTGATGGGCTATGTGCCGGTCGCCCGCCACAAGACGAAGAAGATCACGGTCTATCGCCAGGGCGACATCAACTATCTCGTCAATGAAGAGCCCGGCACCCACGGCTTCAATTTCGTCGCCGCCCATGGCCCGTGCGCGCCGTCGATGGCGTTCCGCGTGGTCGATGCGAAGCAGGCCTATGCGCGTGCGATTTCGCTTGGTGCGGAACCGGCTGATGTTTCATCCGCGCAGAAGACGCTCGATGTTCCCGCCATCAAGGGCATCGGCGGCAGCCTGCTGTATTTCGTCGACCGCTACGGCGCCAAGGGCTCGGCCTATGATACCGAGTTCGAATGGCTGGGCGCCAGAGACCCGCGTCCCGCCGGTGCCGGGCTGTTCTATATCGATCACCTCACCCACAACGTCCATCGCGGCCGCATGGATGTCTGGACCGGCTTCTACGCAAAACTGTTCAACTTCCGCCAGATCCGCTTCTTCGACATCGAGGGCCGCGCCTCCGGCCTGTTCTCGCGCGCGCTGACCAGCCCGGACGGCAAGATCCGGATTCCGATCAACGAGGATGCCGGCGATTCCGGCCAGATCGAGGAATATCTCAACATCTACCGCGGCGAAGGCATCCAGCACATCGCCTGCGGCGCGAAGGACATCTACCGCACCGTCGAGACGCTGCGCAGTGATGGCTTGCCGTTCATGCCGTCGCCGCCCGTAACCTATTTCGAAAAGATCGACGCGCGGCTGGCCGGGCATGGCGAGGACGTCGCGCGGCTGCAGCGCAACGGCATCCTGATCGACGGCGAAGGCGTCGTCGAAGGCGGCCACACCAAGGTGCTGCTGCAGATCTTCTCGGCGAATGCGATCGGGCCGATCTTCTTCGAGTTCATCCAGCGCAAGGGCGATGATGGATTCGGCGAAGGCAATTTCAAGGCGCTGTTCGAATCGATCGAGGAGGATCAGATTCGGAGAGGCGTGCTGAAGGTGGATGCGGCGTAGCTCAACTGTTTCGTCATTCCGGGACGCGCCACTTAGCGCTGCCCGGAATCCTAACCAGCAATGATATCGATTGCAGGTGCGCAACTGCGCATCATAGCTCGTGCTTCGCACGCCCCGGAATGACGGATAGAATTTACCTCCCCGCCTTCCACGCGCTCGTCAGTTCCGCGATCTCCGCCTTCTCCGCATCCCTGATCGCCGACGGCGTGCGCGAGAAGCGCGGCGCCGGGGCCGGCTGGGTGACGCCGTGGCGTTCGACGAAAATCTTGCGCGCGGCGTTGTGCGGATGTTTTGGCGCTTCCGCCATGGTCAGGATCGGCGCGAAGCAGATGTCGGTGCCTTCCATGATCTTGCACCAGTCCTCGCGGCTCTTGCTCTTGAATACCTTCGTCAGCTTCTCCTTCAGCGCCGGCCAGGCCTTGCGGTCCATCTGGGCGTCGAAATCGGCGTCGGTGAGGCCGGCATGCTGGCGCAGCAGGGCGTAGAACTGCGGCTCGATCGACCCGATCGAAATGAAATTGCCGCAGGAACATTCATAGATGCCGTAGAAATGCGCGCCGCCGTCGAGGAAGTTCTGCTCGCGCCCCTCGACCCAGCGGCCGCTCGCGGTCATGTCGAAGAACATCGACATCAGCGAGGCCGCGCCGTCGCACATCGCGGCATCGACCACCTGGCCCTTGCCGGATTTGGACGCTTCCAGCAGTGCGGCGAGAACGCCGACCACGAGATACAGCGCGCCGCCGCCGAAATCGCCGACCAGATTGAGCGGCGGCACCGGCTTCTCTTTGGTGCCGATCGCCGCAAGCGCGCCGGTGACCGAGATGTAGTTGATGTCATGGCCGGCGGCCTGCGCCAGCGGGCCTTCCTGGCCCCAGCCGGTCATGCGGCCGAACACGAGCCGCGGATTGCGCGCCATTACCACGTCGGGCCCGAGCCCCAGCCGCTCCATCACGCCGGGCCGAAAACCTTCGATCAGCGCGTCGGCGTTGGCTAGCAGGTCGAGCACGCCAGCGACCGCCGCCTTGTCCTTCAGATCGAGTTCGACGACTTTCCGGCCGCGCCCCGCCACCGATTTCAAATTCTTTTTGGCGCCGACCCGGTCGAGCGTCACCACCTCGGCGCCCATGTCGGCCAGCATCATGCAGGCGAACGGACCCGGGCCGATGCCGGCGAATTCGACGATGCGGAAGCCTGCGAGCGGGCCGGAGGCGCGAACTGCGGATTGGGGGGCTGGTTTGTCGAGCACGTCGTTTCCACCGTGTTTGTTAATTGGCTGATTAAATTGTCTCGCCTTGCGCGCGACGTGGCAAGCAGCATTTCCGGGAAAATCCGGCCAAAAGCAGAACGGCGCGCATCGCTGCGCGCCGTTTGCATGGGACTTGTGTCCAGGCGCTGGGCTAGCCGGCGGCAGTCACCGCGCGTTGCGCCATCACCTTGATCAGATTGGCGCGATAGGCGGAGGTGCCGTGGATATCGGTCAGCAGGCCATTGTCGGAAATCGCCACGCTGTCGAGCGCGCCCGCCGACCAGTTCGCCTTCAGCGCCGCCTCGATCGCCGGTACCCGCATGACGCCGCTTTGCGATGCACCGGTCGCCGCGACCCGGACATCGCCGGCCTTGGTCCTGGTCACGAACACGCCGGTCAGCGCAAAGCGTGAGGCAGGGTGGCGCATCTTCTCGTAACCGGCCTTGGCCGGGATCGGGAACGACACAGCGGTGATGATCTCGCCATCCTCGAGCGCGGTGGTGAACAGGCCCTTGAAGAAGTCATCGGCCGATATCGAACGCTTGTTGGTCTTTACCGTTGCGCCGAGCGAGAGTAGCGCGGCGGGAAAATCCGCCGCCGGGTCGTTGTTGGCGATCGAGCCGCCAATCGTGCCGCGGTGGCGAACGGCCGGATCGCCGAGCACCGAGGTGAGGTAGGCGATCGCGGGGATCGATTTCTTCACGTCGGCGCTTTGCATGATGTCGAAATAGGTCGTCGCCGCCTTGATCGTCAGCGTGTCGCCGGACGACTTCGACGCCGATCAGTTCCTTGATCTTTCCGAGATCGATCACATCGGATGGCGACGCCAGCCGCTGCTTCATCACGGGGATCAGGGTGTGACCGCCGGCGAGATATTTCGCTTCCGAACCCTTGGCGAACAGCTTGGCGGCTTCGTCGACCGAGGAGGGACGATGGTAAGTGGTCTCGTACATGACTGTGCTCCCTCTCAACCGTGAATGGCGTGCCAGACGCGGCTCGGCGTCGCGGGCATTTCGAGTTTGTTGTTGCCGATTGCGTCCGTGATCGCGTTGATCACGGCAGCGGATGCGCCGATCGCGCCGGCCTCGCCGCAGCCCTTGACGCCGAGCGGATTGCCCGGACAGAGCGTCGGCGTATGCGACAGCTTGAACGACGGCAGATCGTCGGCGCGCGGCATGGCGTAATCCATGAACGACGCCGTCACGAGCTGGCCCGAGTCATCGTACACCGTGCCTTCCAGCAGGGCCTGACCGATGCCCTGGGCGAGACCGCCATGGACCTGGCCTTCGACGATCATCGGATTGATCAGCCGGCCGAAATCGTCCGCCGCCACGAAGTTGACAAAGGACGTCTTGCCGGTGCCGGGATCGACCTCGAGCTCGCAGATATAGGCGCCCGCCGGGAAGGTGAAGTTGGTCGGGTCGTAGAAGGCGGTTTCCTTCAGGCCCGGCTCCATGCCGTCGGGCAGGTTGTGCGCGGTATAGGCCGCGAGCGCGACCATCGGCAGCGCGATCGACTTGTCGGTGCCGGTCACCTTGAACTCGCCGTTCTCGATGACGATGTCGTTCTCGGAAGCCTCGAGCGCATGCGCCGCGATCTTCTTCGCCTTGGCCTCGACCTTCTCCATCGCCTTGATGATGGCGGTGCCGCCGACCGCAATCGAGCGCGAGCCGTAGGTGCCCATGCCGAACTGCACTTTATCGGTGTCGCCGTGGACGATCTGCACCTGGCTGATCGGCACGCCGAGACGTTCAGCGACCAATTGCGCAAACGTCGTCTCGTGGCCCTGGCCGTGGCTGTGCGAGCCCGTCAGGATCTCGATGGTGCCCACTGGATTGACGCGAACTTCGGCGGATTCCCAAAGGCCGACGCCGGCCCCTAAGCTGCCGACGGCCTTCGACGGCGCGATGCCGCAGGCCTCGATGTAGCAGGAGACGCCGAGGCCGCGCAGCTTGCCTTCGGATTTGGCTTTCGCCTTGCGCGCCGCGAAGCCGGCATAGTCGATCGCCTTCATCGCGGCGTCGAGCGAAGCGCCGAAATCGCCGATGTCATAGGCCATGATGACCGGCGTCTGGTAGGGGAATTGCGTGATGAAATTCTTGCGGCGCAGTTCGGTCGGATCGACCTTCAACTGACGCGCCGCGGTTTCCATCATGCGTTCGAGCAGATAGCTCGCTTCCGGCCGGCCGGCGCCGCGATAGGCGTCGACCGGCGTGGTGTTGGTGTAGACCGTGATCACCTCGGCGAAGATGTTGGGAATTTGGTATTGTCCCGACAGCAGCGTCGCATACAGATAGGTCGGCACCGCCGACGAGAACAGCGACATGTAGGCGCCCAGATTGGCGTAGGTCTTCACCCGCAGCCCAATAATCTTGTTGTCCTTGTCGAACGCCATCTCCGCCTTCGTGACGTGGTCGCGGCCGTGGGCGTCGGTCAGGAAGGCTTCGGTGCGATCGCAGGTCCACTTGATCGGCCGCCCTACCTTCTTGGAGGCCCACAGCGCCACCATTTCTTCCGGATAGATGTAGATCTTCGAACCGAAACCGCCGCCGACGTCGGGCGCGATCACGCGCAGCTTGTGTTCGGGCGCGATGTTGTAGAACGCCGACAGCACCAGACGGGCGACGTGCGGATTCTGCGATGTCGTGTAGAGCGTGAAGTGCTCTTCGGCTTCAGCATATTCCGCAATCGCGGCGCGCGGCTCCATCGGATTCGGCACCAGGCGATTGTTGGTAAGGTCCAGTTTCACCACATTGGCGGCCTTGCCGAAGGCGCCGTTGACAGCGGCCTCGTCGCCGATGGTCCAGTCGTAGATCATGTTGCCCGGCGCTTCCGGGTGAAGCTGCGGCGCACCCGGCTTGATGGCGGCGGCAATATCGGCCACCGCCGGCAGTTCCTCGTAATTGATGACGACGGCTTCGGCGGCGTCCTTGGCCTGGTTCTTGGTTTCGGCGATCACGACCGCGACCGCTTGTCCGACGAAGCGCACGATTTCCGGCGCCATCGCCGGCCACGCGCCCATTTTCATCGGCGTGCCGTCTTTCGAGGTGATGGCCCAGCCGCAGATGAGATTGCCGACCTTGTCGTCGATGATCTGCTGGCCGGTCAATACGCCGACCACGCCCGGCATCTTCATCGCCGCGGATGAATCGATGCCCTTTACCCTGGCATGCGCGTGCGGGCTGCGGATGAAATGTGCATGCGTCAGGCCCACGACCTTGACGTCGTCGACGTAACGGCCCTTGCCGGTAATGAAACGGCGGTCTTCCTTGCGCACAACGCTTGCGCCAATGCCTTCAACGCCCATGTTCTGTCCTCCCAACCGGAGTTATTGTTTCCGCCATTTCCATCGAAACGCGGCGGTCTTGAATTCTGGATCGTGTGGCTTGCGGCTTCTATTCGGCCGCCTGCGAGACCTTCATGCGGCCGGCGGCATCGAGAACCGATTTGACGATGTTGTGGTAGCCGGTGCAGCGGCAGATATTGCCTTCCAGCTCCTGCCGGACGGTGGCCTCGTCGAGCTTGCCGCCATAGCGGTGCACGATATCGATCGCCGACATGATCATGCCCGGGGTGCAATAGCCGCACTGCAGGCCGTGATTGTCGCGGAACGCCGCCTGCATCGGGTGCAGTTCGTCGCCCTTGGCGATGCCCTCGATCGTGGTGACGCTGGAGCCGGCCGCCTGGCCCGCCAGCACGGTGCAGGATTTGACCGCCCGGCCGTCGATATGGACGACGCAGGCGCCGCACTGGCTGGTATCGCAGCCGACATGGGTGCCGGTCAGGTTCAGATTTTCGCGGAGCAGATGGACGAGGAGGGTTCGGTCCTCGACATCGGCCGACACGGCCTTGCCGTTCACCGTCAATTTGATGGTAGACACGCGTGATACCTCCCGATGTTTTATAATTATTCCAATTAGAGACAGGGGCTGCGGGAACTTGCAACTAGGATTTTGGTCGCGCTTGTCATTGTGATGACACCGTTGACGCGCGTGGCGCGGCAAGAGGCAGGGATCGACGGGCAGGGTGAACGCGTCCCACCCGGCGCTCACAATGTTTCGCGATGGCCGTCCCGCTTTTGGAGGGAGGGTTGAAGGTAAAATGCCCGCTTCCCGCCCTCGCAGCCTGCGGAAAAGGGCTCGAATTTACACACCCTTATCCATTCTGCCGTAGTTTTACGCGGGGATAAGGGGGCTGGGGCCCTCCCGTTCCGGGTTTTCAGAACGAAAACAGGGGGTCGAAGTGGGGTTGCTGAAGCGTGCCGGGTCGTTTTCGATCAAATTCCCAACTCTCCGATTCCGCGCCAAGATCATGCTCGGTTTTGCCGTCACGCTGGCCATCTCGGCGGCCAGCATGGGCATCGCCTATATGGGATTTGAGCGCGTCTCCTCCGGCGTGGACGTCTACCGGCGCAGCGTGCGCGAGGCCGATCTCGCGCGCAACATCGACCGCGAACTGATCTCCTACCGATCGCTGGCGCGCTATTTCGTTGCCACCGGCAAGGAAGACGACGGCAAGGCGGCGCTGGCGGCCGAAGCCGGCCTGAAGGACGCCATCGATCAATCGATGAAGGGCACCACCAACGCCTCGCGCCTCGATCAGATCACCAAACTTGCCCGGGAATTCCACGCCTTCACCAAGATCTTCGCCGACATCCTCAAGGTCAAGCAAGAGAGCACGCTGATCGCGCAGAACCAGCTGATGCGCAGCGGCACCACGATGCGTTACAAGCTCGACGATCTCCCGAGCAACGCCGACGATGCCGAGGTGCAGGCCGTCACGTTCGGCGCCAAGAAAGTATCCGAGCAGTTTCAGGCTGCAACGGCGCTGGTCGGCACATTCGTGGTCAACTCGGACAAGACGGTCGCGGCCAGTGCGCTGGCGCGCCTGAAGTTCGTCGAGAACACGATGAAAGCGATTCCGTCGGACAACGAAAAGGTCCGGCAGGGGCTCAAGGAGATTTCCGGACTGCTGGAGGAATACCGCAAGTCGCTGACCAAGCTGATCGAGAATTCGAAGGAGATCGACGAGCTCACCCTCGAAATGACCGAGTCGGCGGCCGCGATCAACAAGCTTTCGGCCGCGATGAAGTCGGACCTGCTGGCCGACCAGAAGCGGCTTGAAGAAGAATCGGATGCGACCATTGGCGAGACCGAGCAGCTGATCCTGATTCTCGCGGCCGGCGGCTTCGTGCTCGGCTGCATCTGGGCGTTTTTCCTCGGCATCGGGATTTCGCGCCCGATCGCAAGGATGTGCGGCGCGATGCGCGAACTCGCGGCCGGCAATTTCGACGTCGTGCTGCCCGGCCTCGGCCGCAAGGACGAACTCGGCGAGATGGCAGGGGCGGTCGAGGAGTTCAAGCTCCAGGCCGTCGCCAAGGCCGAACGCGATGCCGCCTCGCAGGAGTCCCAGAGCAAGGCTGCGAGCGCCGCGCGCCGCGCCGAACTCATTCGCTTTGCCGACGAATTCGAGTCGGCGGTCGGCGCCATCGTCTCCAACGTCTCGGCCTCGGCCGTGCAGCTCGAAGCATCTGCGGGAACGCTGACGCGGACGGCGGAAACCACCCAGAGCCTGTCGAGCCAGGTGGCGGGCGCCTCGGAAGAAGCCTCCAGCAACATGCAATCGGTGGCGTCCGCGACCGAGGAGCTGTCGGCCTCCGTCGACGAGATCGGCCGCCGCGTGAAGGAATCGAGCCGGATTGCGGAAGCGGCTGTCCGCCAGGCCGAGCAGACCGATAGCCGCATCGGCAAGCTGTCGCGCGCCGCGCAGGAGATCGGCGACGTGGTCAAGCTGATCACCGCGATTGCCGAGCAGACCAATCTGCTGGCGCTGAATGCGACCATCGAGGCCGCTCGCGCCGGTGATGCCGGCCGCGGCTTTGCCGTGGTCGCCTCCGAGGTCAAGTCGCTCGCCAGCCAGACCGCGAAGGCGACCGACGAAATCTCCAATCATATTTCGGGCATGCAGGGCGCGACCCAGGAATCGGTCGCGGCGATCAAGGAAATCGGCGGCACGATCGGAAAAATCTCGGACATCGCCTCGACGATTGCCAGCGCCGTCGAGCAGCAGAGTACGGCGACCCAGGAAATCGCAAAGAGCGTCCAGAACGTCGCGCAAGGCACCCAGGAAGCCGCCGCCAGCGTCATGCAGGTCAATCGCGGCGCGACCGAAACCGGCACCGCATCTGAAGAGGTGCTGAACTCGGCCCGCTCATTGTCGAGCGAAAGCACGCGGCTGCGTGAAGAGCTCGACCGCTTCATGGCGAACATCCGGGCGGCGTAATTCAGCCGGGTTTTGTGATACGCTCCGCGAATGGAGCAGGCTCGCGCCCGCGACGCTATATCTGATCTGCGGCAAGATCGGCGCGGGTAAGTCGACGCTGGCGAAACAGTTGGCGTCGCGCCCGGGGACGCTGCTGATCAGCGAGGACCACTGGACCTCAAATCTGTTCGCCGGTGACCTGAAGACCATCGAGGACTACGGACGTCTGTCGGCGCGGCTTCGCGCGGCGATGGGGCCGCACGTCGTCGACATCCTGCGGCAAGGCCTCTCGGTGGTGCTGGATTTTCCGGCCAACACCGTGAAGAACCGCGACTGGATGCGCTCCATGATTGCGCAGGCGGAGGTAGCCCACGAGCTCCATCTGCTCGACCTTCCCGACGCCGTCTGCAAGCAGCGGCTTGCCGAACGAAATGCCCGGGGTGAGCACCCGTTCCAGGTCACTGACGCCGAGTACGATCAGTTCACGCGCTATTTCGTGCCGCCGGGCCCGGATGAGGGCTTCAACGTCATTGTTCACGCGGATTGAGCACGCCGGTTCCCTGCTGCAATGCGGGAACCATGACGCCGCGCGGGCGTTGTCTTTCCGCGGCGGACACCATGTTTGCCGCATTTGGTGCCAGAGAACCTTGGGGCTGGGGCGTTCCGAGGCGTTTTTCTCATTGGTTCAATTCCCATGGTTGTGCAGCTGATACGGCACGGTTCGGCGGTGAAGAACGATGCGTCCGTTTCCGCAGCCGTGCGCCAGGACAATGACCGCGTCGTCGAGACCAGCATTCCGGCGCGGCTCGACGATCTCCGCTGGAGCGGATTTCACACCCGCGTCGTGCTGGCGCTCGGGATCACCTGGATTCTCGATGGGCTGGAAGTCACGCTGGCCGGCGCGTTATCCGGCGCGCTGAAGGAAAGTCCGACGCTGCGTTTTTCGAATCTCGATGTCGGCTTTGCCAATAGCGCCTATCTCGCCGGCGCCGTGCTCGGCGCGCTCGGCTTCGGCTGGTTGACCGACAGGATCGGGCGCAAGAAATTGTTCTTCATCACGCTTGCGGTCTATCTCACGGCGACCGCGGCCACCGCGTTGTCGTGGAGTGTCGGAAGCTATGCGCTGTTCCGGTTCCTCACGGGCGCCGGGATCGGCGGCGAATACACCGCGATCAATTCGACGATCCAGGAACTGGTGCCGGCGCGCTATCGCGGCTGGACCGATCTGGTCATCAACGGCAGCTTCTGGATCGGGGCGGCGCTCGGCGCCACCAGCGCCATCGTGCTGCTCGATCCCGCGCTGATCGGCCCCGATCTCGGCTGGCGGCTCGCCTATCTCACCGGCGCCGGCCTTGGCCTCGTCGTGTTCGTGATGCGGATGTGGATTCCGGAAAGCCCGCGCTGGCTGATGATTCATGGCCGGCCGGAACAGGCGCACGCCATCGTCGACGAAATCGAGAGGTCGGCGAAGGGACATGTGGTGGAGAATGAGGCGCGCGAGGCGTTGCCGAAGATCAAGCTGCGGATGCGCAGCCATACCCCGCTGCGCGAAGTCGCGCGGACGCTGTTGACGACCTACCGCCAACGCTCGCTGGTCGGTCTGGTGCTGATGATCGCGCAGGCGTTTTTCTACAACGCGATCTTCTTCACCTTCGCGCTGGTGCTGACCGATTTCTTCGGCATCCCGGCCAACCAGGTCGGCTGGTACATCCTGCCGTTTGCGGCCGGCAATTTTCTCGGGCCGCTGTTGCTCGGCCGGCTGTTCGACACGCTGGGCCGGCGCACGATGATCACGCTGACCTATGGCGTGTCGGGCGTGCTGCTCGCTTTGTCCGGTTATCTGTTCTCGATCGGCGCCCTGACCGCGCAGACCCAGACCATCGCCTGGATGGTGATCTTCTTCTTTGCCTCGCCGGCGGCGAGTGCGGCGTATCTGACCGTCAGCGAGACGTTCCCGCTGGAAGTGCGCGCGCTGGCGATCGCGCTGTTCTATGCGATCGGCACCGGGATCGGCGGCGTGGCCGGGCCCGCGTTGTTCGGCGCGCTGATCGATACGGGATCGCGGACCAGCGTTTTCGCCGGCTATCTGTTCGGGGCGGCATTGATGGTCGTGGCGGCGGCGGTCGCATGGCGATACGCCATCGCGGCGGAGCGAAAGTCGCTCGAATCCGTCGCACGGCCGCTCGCTTTTGTGGAGTAGGATGAGATGAATCAGGGTTTGGCCGAAATGCCATTGGAAGAAGATATCGCCGACGATGAGGGTGCGCCGGAAACCGTTCCGGTGCCGCGCTCGCTGGTGCCGCATTTGAGCGAGACCGCCATTCTGCTCGACATCGACGGCACGCTGCTCGATCTCGCGCCGACGCCGCGCGAAGTCTGGGTGCCGCCGGGCCTTGCCAAGACGCTCAACCGCCTTTTGGCGCGAACCGATGGCGCGCTGGCGCTGGTCAGCGGCCGCTCGCTCAATGACATCGATCTGATCTTCGCGCCCGAGCAGTTTCCGGCCGTCGGCGGCCATGGCGCGGAAATGCGGATCGCGATCGATAGCGAAGCGGTCGCGAGCCACGCGCCGCCGATGGACAAGGAATTGAAGCGGCGCCTTGCGGCGATTGCGCGGTTAAGCCCGGGCATTCTGCTGGAAGACAAGGGCTACTCGCTCGCGCTGCATTATCGGCTCGCGCCGCATGCGGAGAAGGCGATCTATGCGGCGGTGTCGCTGATCAGGGCCGATCTGCCGAACGCGCCGATCGAGGTGCTGCCCGGCAAATGCGTCTGCGAGATCAAGCATTCCGGTTTCACCAAGGCGACCGGCGTGCACGAGCTGATGACGCATGAGCCGTTCAAGGGCCGCCGTCCGCTTTTCATCGGCGACGACGTCACCGATGAATCGGTGTTCGCGATCATGCCCGATCTCGATGGTCTCGCCTTCTCCGTCGGCCGGCGCGCCAAGGGCGTCGCGGGGCATTTCGATTCGCCTGACGATGTCAGGCAATTTCTCGCGCATCTGCTCGACGATGAAAGGGATGCATCGCTGCCATAATCGGGACAGAAAGTTTTCAGGTATCGCCGGTTTTCGAACACAGTTCCCTTCGTGCATCACAGCGCATCTCGCGCAAAATTTTCTTTTTCGTGAATTCAAGTGAGTTCCGTCGCATCCAGCCCGAATTTGGTTTCAATTCGTTGAAACGTTGGCGAGGAACCATATTGATGAATGGCTGTTAATTCGCGAGCTCATCAACGGGAGGGGACCCTGTGAATCTCGTCGTCGTCTCGAACCGCGTTGCGCGCGGAAAGCCGAACGAACCCATGACGGGCGGGCTTGCCGCGGCTTTGTTGCCGGTTGTCGAGAAATCCGGTGCGATCTGGGTTGGCTCCAGCGGCCGGGTCCGCGACGGGAACCAGAAGGAACCGTTCGCCGAGATCGAGGCACTGGGCGCAGGCGCGCTGGCGATGCTCGATCTGCCGGCGGCGCATTACGGCGGCTATTACGAGGGCTTTGCCAATTCGGCGTTATGGCCGGCGCTGCATTCCCGCGCCGATCTGATTCGCGCCTCGCAGGAAGACTATGTCAGCTATCGCGAAGTGAACGCCTTCATGGCGCGCGCGCTGCTGCGCTTTCGCAAGCCCGACACCGTGTTCTGGATTCAGGACTATCATTTCCTCGCGCTCGGCGCGGAGCTGCGCGATCTCGGCGTCACGCAGCCGATCGGCCTCTTCCTGCATACGCCGTGGCCGGCGCATTCCGTGATCGGCGGCGTGCCGCATCATCGCGACCTGATCGAGGCGATGCTGGCCTATGACCTGATCGGATTCCAGACCGAGGAGGATTGCGAGAATTTCCTGTCCTACGCGCAGTCCGAGCTCGAGCTCGTCGTGCACGACGGCGTCGTGATCTCGCGCCACGGCCGGACGCGCGCCGCGGTATTTCCGATCGGCATCGATCCGCAGAAATTCGCCCAGCAGGCCGCCAAGGCGGTGATGCATCCGGACGTCTCGCGGCTGCGTCGCAGCCTGAACGGCGAGAAGCTCGCGATCGGCGTCGACCGGCTGGATTACTCCAAGGGGCTGGTCAACCGCATCAAGGCCTTCGACCGGATGTGGACCTTGCAGCCGCAGCTTTCGCGCACCGTGTCGCTGCTGCAGATCGCGACGCCGTCGCGCGGCGCGATCGAGGCCTATGGCAATCTGCAGAGCGAAGTCGCAAAACTCGTCAGCGACGTCAACGGCGCGCATGGCGAGGTCGACTGGACGCCGATCCGCTATCTCAACAAGGGCTATGGCCAGGCCGTGCTCGCGGGCCTCTATCGCACCGCGCAGGTCGGCGTGGTGACGCCGCTGCAGGACGGCATGAACCTGGTCGCCAAGGAATATGTCGCCGCCCAAAACCCCGCCGATCCCGGCGTGCTGGTGCTGTCGAAATTCGCCGGCGCCGCCAACGAACTCGACACCGCGCTGTTGGTGAACCCGCACGATATCGACGGCATGGCGCACACCATTGCGACCGCGCTATCGATGCCGCTGACCGAACGGCGGATGCGCTGGGAAGCGATGATGACGAAACTTCGCGGCCACACGATCCAGCAATGGTTCGCCGATTTCATCGACGCGCTGCAGGACAGCCAGCTCGACAAAGCCCCTTTGGGGCCGATCGTGGCCGACCCGCCGGCCCCGTGGCCGCTGCGCTCGGTCAACAACGGCGCGCGGTATCACTAGAGCATGATTCCCAGGGCGGCGCCGGCACAGGGTGCTGCGAGCCGGGCCAGTTCTACTTTGCATGGGGTTGTTTTAGCGATTTTGTATCCGGGCCTGCGTCCGTACGCAACTCAATAGCAGTACGAGACGCCGTCGAGCACCGGACAGCGCGCCTTGCGTGGGTCGCTCGGATTTTCCATCGGCACCACGCCCTTGCCCTGGCCGACAAACACGCCCTGCCCGACAACGACCGACGATTTGTTGCCGACGATGACGCTCGGATGCGGCGAGGCCAGGCTCGATCGCGTGCCGTCGGCCCAGATGATGGCGTCGCCCGCAAAGACGCCGCGCCGGCCGTCGTCGCAGCTCACATCGACGCCTTGCCTGGTGCAGGACTGCGCCATCGCGGGCCAGGCTGCGCCTGCGACCAGCGCCGATATCAGGATGGCGAATGAAAGCGCCCGCGTCATGGTCATGCCGTCCTCCACCCATGGATTGCCTTATGGTCGTCGGCGATAACCTGATTCCGGTTCAAGGCCTAGCCGGCCACTGCCGCGCTGATTGATTTAGACGTCAAATTATCGAATAAATTCAATCGATTGGGGAAATTTCGGCGCACGCCCCCGCGCGTCCCTTGCAAAAAGCATCCTGCCCCTTCAAGAGAGGGCCTCCGGAGAGATGGCCGAGTGGCTTAAGGCGCACGCTTGGAAAGCGTGTGTGCGGGAAACCGTACCGTGGGTTCGAATCCCACTCTCTCCGCCAGCTCTCCCGGCGCAGCGCTTCCTTCCAGCGGTCTCCATTGCAAACGACGTCGGCTGTTGACCTACGCCGCGCTGCGGTGGTCGTCGGTGCGCCTGGCGGGTAGCCGTAGGCAAACGCCCGTCAAGCCGTTATGCTTCGATCAAAAGACGGAGGAAGCGCATGGCGAAGCTCAATATCAACGGAACGGTCCGAGATGTGACGGTCGAGGCCGACACGCCGCTGCTTTGGGTCATTCGGGAGCATGTCGGCCTGACCGGCACCAAGTATGGCTGTGGCGTCGCCCAATGCGGCGCCTGCTCGGTTCACATCAACGACGAGGTGCAGCGCTCCTGTTCGATTGCCGTGGGCGACGTAAAGGCCACCGATATGATCGTCACCATCGAGGGGCTGTCAGTCGGCTCATCGCATCCCGTGCAAAAGGCCTGGGCCGCGGTCGACGTGCCGCAATGCGGCTATTGCCAGTCCGGGCAGATCATGGCCGCCGCGGCGCTGCTTGAAGAAAACCCCGAAGCCGACCGACAAGGACATCGACGAAGCGATGACCAATATCTGTCGATGCGGCACCTATCAGCGCATCCGTCAGGCCGTGCATCTGGCGGCCGGCGCCGGCACCACCGGCCAGGGCTCGGGAGGTTAGACATGAACAATATGGTCATCGAAAAGAGCACGAAACTCTCGCGCCGCACGTTCATCGTCGGCTCGGCAGCCATGGCCGGCGGCGGCCTGGCGCTCGGATTGAACGTACCGTTCGGTGTTGGCTCGGCGAGCGCGCAAGCGTGCCGCGACCGAAGTCAACATCTGGGTTGCGATCAAGCCCGACGATACCTGCGTGATCCGCATCGCGCGTTCGGAGATGGGGCAGGGAACGCTCACGGGACTTGCACAGCTCGTGGCCGAGGAACTGGAGTGCGACTGGAAAAAGGTGACGACCGAAGGCATCACGCCGGGCCGCAATCTCGCCAGCAAACGCGCCTGGGGCGAGATGGGCACCGGCGGCAGCCGCGGCATCCGCACATCGGAGGATTATGTCCGGCGCGGCGGCGCAGCGGCGCGCCTGATGCTGCTGCAGGCGGCGGCCGAGCAATGGAACGTGCCGGCCGGCGAACTGACCGTATCCGACGGCGTCATCACGCACGGGCCGAGCAAGCGTTCGATCCGTTACGGCGAGGTCGCGGCCGCGGCCGCGAAGCTGACGCCGCCGGATCCCAAGACCATCAAGCTGAAGGATCCGAAGGACTGGAAGATCGCCGGCAAGCCGCTGAAGCGGCTCGACACCGCGGACAAGCTCGACGGCAGCAAGATCTTTGCCATCGATCTGAAACTGCCGGGCATGCTCTGCGCGGCCATCAAGGACTGCCCGGTATTCGGCGGCAAGCTCAAGAGCTATGACGAGAGCAAGATCGCCGGCATGCCCGGCGTGAAGAAGGTGGTGAAGGTGAAGGACACCGCCGTTGCCGTCGTCGCCGATACATGGTGGCGCGCCAAGAAGGCGCTCGATGCGCTACCGATCGTCTGGGACGAGGGCGAGGCGGCGTCGAAATCGAGCGCGACGATCGCGGACATGCTCAAGGATGGCCTCAACGCGTCAGCCACCAATGGCGACCGGCGGAACGGCGACGCGCTGAAGGCGATTGGCGAAGCCGCCAAGAAGGTCGATGCGGTCTATTCGACGCCTTTCCTCGCGCACGCGTGCATGGAGGTGATGAACTGCACCGTAAAGCTCTCGGCCGGCAAGGCCGAGGCCTGGGTGCCGACGCAAAACCTGGAGGCGTCGCTGGCGGCTTTGTCGGAAGCGTCCGGCATTCCGCTCGATAAATGCGAAGTCCACCGGCACGACCTCGGTGGCGGCTTCGGCCGGCGCGGCGGCACGCAGGACTACGTTCACCAGGCCGTCGAAATCGCCAAGGCAATCCCGGACGTGCCGATCAAGATGATATGGAGCCGCGAGGAGGACCAGGCGCACGATTTCTACCGGCCGATCTCGCAATGCAAATTGTCGGCCGGACTCGACGCCGCAGGCAATCTGACAGGCCTGCACGTTCGTGTCTCCGGCCAGTCGATCAATGCCATGCTCAATCCGAAGGGCATCGTCGACGGCAAGGACCTTCGCCAGCTGCAGGGCTATTCCGCTACGCCCGGCGACGCGCAGCTTGGCTACGCCGTGCCCAATCTGCTGATCGAATATGCGATGCGCAACACCATGTGCCGGTCGGGCCCTGGCGCGGGGTCAACACCAATCAGAACGGCGTCTACATGGAATGCTTCATGGACGAGGTGGCGAAGGCGGCGGGCAAGGACCCGCTCGAGTTTCGCCGCGCGCTGATGAAGGATTTTCCAAAACATCTCGCCGTGCTCAATGCCGCGGCCGAGAAGGGCGATTGGGGCAAGCCGCTGCCGGCCGGCGTGCATCGCGGCATCGCGCAGTTCATGGGCTATGGCAGCTACTCGGCCGCCACCGCCGAGGTCTCGGTGAGCCCGCAAGGCAAGCTGAAAGTTCATCGCATGGTGCTGGCGCTCAATTGCGGCCATGCCGTCAATCCCGGCCAGATCGCGGCCCAGGTGGAGGGATCGGTGGCCTACGGTCTCACCGCCACGCTCTACGGCGAAATGCCGGTCGAGAACGGCCGGATGACAAATCTCAACTTCGACACCTACGAGATCATGCGTCTTGCCGAGATGCCGAAGGTCGAAACGGTGATCGTGCCGACCTACGATTTCTGGGGCGGCGTCGGCGAGCCAACCATCTGCGTCGTGGCGCCAGCCGTGCTCAACGCCATTTTTGCCGCAACCGGCAAGCCGATGCGCAGCCTGCCGCTGAAGAACGTGAAGCTGGTTTAGCGCCGCCGATCAGGCGGGGGATTAGCGACGCCGGCAGCAGCTTGCGTCCGTGCTCGGCCATTCGTGCTCTTTTGCAAGTCCTCAAGTCAGCGCGCCATCTTGCGGGTTGACTCGTATTGATCAAAAGAACAAAATAGGAACATGGAGGTTGAGGAGTTGAGCGCGGCCGTGGATGCGGTGTCGTTGTCCGCGGTCTCGCAGGGCAAGAAGCTGAGGTGCCAAAAGCTCGTACAGCTCTTGCCGAATAATTTCAAAGCCTCCTATGATGGCCATCCATTTGAGTAGATCGTTATGAAATTTGCAATCGGAGCGGTAGTTGCCGCGTTGTGCCTGATCGCTGCGGCTTCAACCGCCAGCGCGCGTGGGCCTTACGGCTCCATCAATGTCGGCAACTGGAAGGGCGGGGCCTACACCAACGACCAGAGCGGCGCGTTTTCGCATTGCGCGGCAGGCACGCAATATGAAAGTGGCATCTATTTTGTCGTCACGATCAACGACAAGGCGGGGTGGACCCTGGGATTCGCCCATGAAAAATGGACGCTGACGACCGGGCAGGCATTCCCGATTGCGCTGACATTCGACGGTCAGACGCCGTTCAACGTTCATGGCGTGCCGCTCGCCGACAAATTGCTCCAGGTGCCGATGCCGACCAACTCGTCGCTGATAGCGCAATTCCGGAAAGCCAAGGCGATGACCGCCTACACGCAAGGGCAGCTGTTCCAGTTCAAGCTCGATCAGACGGCGCAATTGTTGCCGACGCTGGCGAATTGCGTCGCCAAGGTGAAGCAATTCGGCATCGCAGCCGCCGGGGATTTTTCCGTGGCTCTGGCGTTGCCAAAGCCGGGAACCGCAACGGCGGCGACGCCGGGCGCCGCGCCGGCCAAGCCTGAAAAAACCGGCACCCAAACCGGGACGGGTTTTCTGGTGAGCACGAACGGTCACGTCGTCACCAATCAGCACGTCATCGACGGTTGCGTCGGCGACATTCAAGGCAGCCTGACCGGTGAAGCGCCCGTTACGCTGCGCGTCGTTTCAAGCGATGAAACCAATGATCTTGCCCTGCTCCAGGCCCCCGGCGCGTTCAAGGATATCGCCGTCATCAAGGACAAGGCGGTTCGATCCGGCGACAGCGTTGTCGCGATCGGCTACCCGTTTCACGGATTGCTCACGTCCGACTTCACGGTCACGACAGGCATAGTAAGCTCGCTCAGCGGCATCCTGAACGACACACGCTTCCTGCAGATCAGCGCCGCGGTTCAGCCGGGCAACAGTGGCGGGCCGCTGCTGGCCTCGAGCGGCGAAGTCGTCGGCGTAGTTGCGGCAAAGCTGAACGCGCTGAAATTCGTCAAGGCGACCGGCAACATCCCCGAGAATATCAATTTCGCCATCAAGACCGGCGCGCTGCGGGATTTTCTGGATAACAGCGCGGTGTCGTACCAGACCGCCGATTCCAAAACCGAGTTGAAGACCGCCGACATCGCGCGCAACGCCAGGGCATTTACCCTGCTGGTTTCCTGCAAGGCAAAGATGTCAACCGAGAGCGCAAAGAACTAGGGCGCACATTTTCGATGTGCGTCAATTGAAGTTCTTGCCGTTGAAGTCTCCTCAAAAATCCAGCGGCGCGTTGTCGACGACTTCCTTCATGACGAAAAACGTCCGCGTCTGGCGCACGCCGGGCAGCGCGATCAGCTGGTCGCCGTGGATGCGCTTGAAGTCGTCGATGTCGCCGGCGCGGATCTTCAGGAAATAATCGAAATCGCCGGCCACCAGATGGCAGTCGAGCACGCATTTCAGTTTCGCGGCCGCCTGCTCGAAGGACGCAAAGCTTTCCGGCGTGGAGCGGTCGAGCACGACGCCGACCATGACCAGCGTGCCCAGGCCGACCTTGCGCGGCGCCACCATGGCGCGGACGTTGGCGATAAAGCCGTCGTCGAACAGCCGCTGGGTCCGCCGGTGACAGGTCGCCGCGCTGACGCCTGCGGTTTCGGCGAGCTCGGCATTGCTGAGCCGTCCGTTATTCTGCAGCAAACGCAACATCTTGAGGTCGATGCGGTCCAGTCGGCCAGCCACGGAAGAATCTTTCATATCTTGGCAAATTGATGGATGAAAACTAACAGCATTGGGCCATTGTGCAACGAAAACGCGAAAATGGAGGTCAAATTAGAGAGCACATTTCGCGCACCCGCTGATAGGGCGTTCCCCGAGATCAGACATCCACGGGGATCACGTCATGCTGGAAAAATTCGAACGCTATCCGCTGACCTTTGGGCCAACGCACATCGAGAAGCTGGAGCGGCTGACGCAGCATCTCGGCGGCAACGTCGAGCTCTACGCCAAGCGCGAGGACTGCAATTCGGGGCTCGCCTTCGGCGGCAACAAGCTGCGCAAGCTCGAATACATCATTCCCGACGCGATCGCCTCCAACGCCGACACGCTGGTTTCGATCGGCGGCGTGCAATCCAATCACACCCGCATGGTGGCGGCGGTGGCGGCCAAGATCGGCATGAAGTGCCGGCTGGTGCAGGAAAGCTGGGTGCCGCACGAGGACGCCGTCTATGACCGCGTCGGCAACATCCTGCTCAGCCGCATCATGGGTGCCGACATCGAAATGGTGGATGAAGATTTTGACATCGGCATTCGCCAAAGCTGGGAAGACGCGATCGCGGATGTGAAGGCCAAAGGCGGCAAGCCCTATGCGATCCCGGCCGGCGCGTCCGTGCACAAATATGGCGGGCTCGGCTATGTCGGCTTCGCCGAAGAGGTCCGCGCGCAGGAAAAGGAACTCGGCTTCGCCTTCGACTACATCGTGGTCTGCTCCGTCACCGGCTCGACCCAAGCCGGCATGGTGGTCGGCTTCGCCAAGGACGGCCGCGCGCGCAAGGTGATCGGCATCGACGCCTCCTTCGCGCCTGCCCAGACCAAGGCCCAGATGCTCGATATCGCCCGCAACACGGCAGCCCTGGTTGAACTGGGCAAGGAGATCGTCGCTGACGACGTCGTCCTGATCGAAGACTATGCCTATCCGGCCTATGGCGTTCCCTCGGAAGAGACCAAGGAAGCGATCCGGCTCTGCGCCCGGCTCGAAGGCATGATCACCGATCCCGTCTACGAGGGAAAGTCCATGCAGGCCATGATCGATCTGGTGAAGAAGGGCTATTTCCCGAAGGGATCGAAGGTGCTCTACGCCCATCTCGGCGGCGCGCCGGCGATCAACGGATACGGCTACGCGTTCCGCAACGGCTGACGCCGTGCGTCGAGCTAGCCCTGCCGCCTTCACCAGCGCGATCAACAGCCGCGCAGCAAGATCTCGCTCGACAGGCCTCCCAATTCAGGGAAGGCCGCATTCTCCAACTCGAAGCGCGCATCGCTGAAATACAATCGGTGATCGAAGCCGCCGCGTCTCGACGGGAAGAGGCGACCGCCGCGGTAGAGCGGTCATCGTCGCTGATCAAGTCGGGCAGCGTCTCCACCGTGGAATTCGCCCGCTTGACCCGGGAACAATCGGTGGCCCAGCAAACCGAGATCGGCGCCCGTCGAAGGCTTGATGCAGCCAAGGTCGAGCTCATCGCCGCGCAGAAGGGCACATATCTTGGCGACAGCTACAATGACCGTCCAAGTTCGGTCCAGCGCGAAGAAGAGATGCGGCAACGGGCGGATGATCTTAAAGCCGATCTGGCGCATGCGGATGCCGAGATCGGTGGCTCGCGAGCGAGATCGCGTCGGAGCAGTTGCATTATATCAGTCGATCGGAAGCAGACATCAAGGCACCGATTGACCGGCCGGATCTGGGAGATGATGACTTCGCCGGGCGAGGATGTCCGGGCCGGCCAGGCGCTGATGAAGCTGCTTGATTGCAGCGGCGCTGTCGTAACAGCGAATGCCACCGAACGTGTCTACAACAGGCTCCAGCTCGGTGAGCAGGCGAGTTTTGAACCAAACGACGGTAGTCCCGCGATCAAGGGGGTGATCGTGAATCTCACCGGCGCGTCTGGTGCGCCCGCGAACCTGGCCATCAATCCAGACACGCTTAGCAAGGAACCATATCGTGTGACGGTCTCGATGCCCAGTCTCCAAGCCACGGGCAAAGACTGTGCGGTGGGGCGCACTGGCCGGGTGGTGTTCGACCACGGCGCTTCGCAGCCATGATTGCAGCGCTCGCGCCAGGCCTCGTTACTCTCGGTGCCTGTCTCGCAATCCTGCCGATGCTCAGGCGCGACAGCACAATCGCCCGGTCATTGATGACTGGAATATCCGTTGCCCTGCTGATCCGATACTTCGTGTGGCGTGTCACGCAAACGCTGCCGCCGCCAGGCTTCACCGCCGACGCTCTCGTCGGGTATCCGTTCATGCTGGCCGAGATGGCGTCGTTGCTTGCCGTCTGCCTGTCACTGCTGTTTCTCACTCGAACGATCGATCGCTCTGCCGATGCGAAGGATTGAAGCAAAGAGCGGCGTTGCTGTTGCGACGGCTCCGCTCGTCGACGTCTTCATTTGCACGTACAATGAGGAGAAAGCAATCCTGGAGCGCACAATCATCGGTGCCACGGGATTGAAGTACGGCAACTATCGTGTCTGGGTTCTGGATGATGGAAGGCGGCTATGGCTCAAGCGCCTTGCCGAAGAACTGGGCTGTCACTACCTGATTCGTCCAGACAATAGGCACGCGAAAGCGGGTAACATCAATCATGCCTTACGCCACGTAGCTGGATTGCACGACAAACCGGAGTTCGTTGCTATCCTGGATGCCGACTTCGTCCCCATGCCGGAGTTCCTCACACGCACTACCAGTTTGATGGCAGACAAGGCCGTTGGCGTTGTGCAGACCCCGCAGCACTTTATCAATCCGGATCCGATCCAGTCGAATTTGGCCGCCACCGAAGTCTGGCCCGACGAACAACGTTTCTTTTTTGATATTCTGATGCCGGCCAAAGACGCTTGGGGCGTCGCCTTCTGCTGCGGAACGTCATCGGTGATCCGCTATTCAGGACTGATGGAGATCGGCGATTTCCGACGGATTTCGGTGACCGAGGACTACCTCGTCACCTTGCGTCTGAAGGAGCGTGGCTACCTCACGGTCTATCTGAATGAAAGGCTTACGCTCGGATTGGCGCCCGAAGGCCTCAAGGAGTACATCACCCAACGCAGCCGATGGTGCCTCGGCTTCATGCAAATCGTGAGAGGCCGCAGCGGTCCGTTTTCACTGCAGTCAAACCTCACCTTGATTGATCGGCTTTCGCTCGTCGACGCCTTCATGAGCTGGACTGCGAGTTATGGAATGAAGGTGCTCGGCCTTGTCGTGCCATCTGACGCGGCGTACTAACCTGCTGCTCGCACCAGCCATCAACTCGTCGCCATAATGTTCGAGCTTCTTGTCGCCGATCCCTGCGATGTTACGCAGTTGCGTGAGCGTCGCCGGGCGCGAAGCGGCGATGCCGTCGATGGTTGCATCGTGCAGCACCACATAGGCCGGCACGCCGCGCTTGCGCGCGATCTCGGAGCGCCACGCCCGCAGCGCCGCCTGCAGGCCGGCATCGGCGGTCTCGCCCGCTCCGGTGGTTCGCGGCGCCAGATCGCCGCGCCGTGATTTGGTCCGGCTGGCGCGCACACGGGTGCCGACGGGCGCCTCGCGCAGCATCACCTCGGTCTCACCCTTCAAGACGCCGCGCGCGCTTTCCGTCAGCTTCAAGGCGCCAAAGGCTTCGCTGTCGGCGTGCAGATGGCCCATCGCCACCAGTTGGCGGATCGTGGCGCGCCATTGCTTCTCGTTGAGTTCGGCGCCGATCCCGAACACGGAGAGCTTGTCGTGGCCGAATTGCGTGACGCGCTCGGTCAGGCGGCCGACCAGCACGTCGATCAGGTGCATGGCGCCGAAGCGCTGCCCGGTGCGATAGGCGCAGGACAGCACCTTTTGCGCGGCGACCTTGCCGTCGCGAAGCTGCGGCGGCGACAGGCAATTGTCGCAATTGCCGCAATTGCCGCCGTCAACGGCTTCGCCGAAATAGCCGAGCAGGCGGCTGCGCCGGCAGCCCGCGGTCTCGGCGAGGCCGACCAGCGCGTCGAGCTTGCCGATCGATACACGCTTGAACGCGTCCGAGCCGGTGGATTCGTCGATCATGCGCCGCTGCTGCACGATGTCGGACAGGCCATAGGCCATCCAGGCGCTGGAAGGTTTGCCGTCACGGCCGGCGCGACCGGTTTCCTGGTAATAGGCCTCGATGCTCTTCGGCAGGTCGAGATGCGCCACGAAGCGCACGTCGGGCTTGTCGATGCCCATGCCGAACGCGATGGTGGCGACGATGACGACGCCATCCTCGTTGATGAAGCGATCCTGGTTGCGGGCGCGAGAGGCCGCATCGAGGCCCGCGTGATAGGGCAGCGCCGGGATGCCGGCCTTGGTCAGCGCGGAGGCCGTATCCTCGACCTTGGCGCGTGACAGGCAATAGACGATACCGGCATCGCCCGAATGCCGCTCGCCGATGAAGGCCTTGAGCTGGGCGGGTGCATTTTGCTTGTCGACGATTTCATAGCGGATGTTCGGCCGGTCGAAACTCGCGACGAATTTTGGCGCATCGGTAAGCCCGAGCCGCTCGGCGATTTCCTTGCGCGTGATCTCATCGGCCGTGGCGGTCAGCGCAATGCGCGGGACATCGGGAAAGCGCTCCGCGATCACGGACAGGCCGATATATTCGGGCCGGAAGTCATGTCCCCATTGCGACACGCAATGCGCTTCGTCGATCGCAAACAGTGCGATCCGGGCGCGGCCGAGCAGCGACAGACAACGCGGCGTCAACAGCCGCTCCGGCGCGACGTATAGCAGGTCGAGATCGCCGGCCAACAGCCGCTGTTCGACTGCGTTTGCCTCCTCGAAAGACAGTGTCGAGTTCAGAACGGCCGCTTTGACGCCGGCCTCGAGCAGGCCCGCCACCTGGTCGCGCATCAGGGCGATCAGCGGCGACACCACGATGCCGCAGCCGTCGCGCAACAATGAAGGCAGCTGATAGCACATCGACTTGCCGCCGCCGGTCGGCATCAGCACCAGGCAGTTTCCGCCTTCCGTGACATGGCGAACGATCTTTTCCTGCTCACCGCGAAAGGCCGGCAGGCCGAACACGGAATTGAGCACGGACAGCGCGTCAGGGGCTTTGTCCGGCTTGCGGTTAAGGGCTGCTTCCATGTCGATTTCAAATCGGGGGTCAACGGGCGGGAATCGGGACGATTCACGGCGAACAATATCAGGATTTGGGCGCCCAAGCGCGGAACTACTGATAACTCGCCACGATATCCGAGACCGCGCGCTCCAGTTGCTGCGCGGTAGCGCATTGCCGCACCACCGTGCAGAAGGTCGAATAGCGCGGCATTTCCGAGTCACCCCAGCCCCAGGCCATGCGGCCCTCGGGGTTGAGCCAGACCAGCCGCTTCGAACGCTCGCCGATACGGCGCAGGATGTCGGCGCGCGGATCGAGGTTGTTGCTGCGGGCGTCGCCGAGCACGATCACGGTGGTCTGCGGCGTGATCGCGTTCATCCATTCGTGCTCGAAATCGGCAAATGAATTGCCGTAGTCCGAGGAACCGAAGCCGACTTTCGACATGATCTCGGCCATCGCTTCCTCCGGCGATTTGGACTCCAGGATGTCGCTGACCTCGATCAGGTGTCCTGAAAAGGCGAACGAGCGGACGTCCGAGACCACCTCGTGCAGGCTGTGGATCAGCAGCAGGAAGAAGTCGGAAACCTTGGCCACCGAGCCCGAGACGTCGCAGAGCGCGATGATCTTTGGCTTGTCGCGGTGCCGCCGTTTCCAGGCGGTAAGGAACGGCACGCCGCCCCAGGCGGCATTGCGGCGGATGGTCCGGCGCACATCGAGATGGCCGCGGCGCTGGCGCTTGCGCGGTTTGCTGTAGCGCTCGCGCAGGCGGCGGGCGATCTGGCGAATCAGGAGCCGCATCTGCTCGACCTGGCGCGGCTCGATCCGGGACAGCGGCGCGTTGCGCAGGATCTCGTTGCGCAGGTTTTCGGCTTCCTCGCGGCCGTACAGCATCAACGCCTGCGAAACGGTCTCACGCACGGTGTCGCGCAATCCATCCAGCGCAGCCTGCAGCCGTTCCGCCAATCCGGGATTGGTCGCCGCCAGCGCGTCGAGATCGTCGCGCAGGCGCTGGATGCCCATCTGGTCGAGGATGCGGCCGGAGAAGATGCCGCGCTGCGTGAAGTAGCGGATGTCGGACAGCGAGGCCGCATTTGACGCATTCGCGATCGCGGCCGCCATCGCGTTGCGGTCCTGCGACAACAGCATCTGCGCGAGCGGGCCGAGATCCTGGGCCTCGTCGCCGCCACCGGCGTCGCCGGGGCTATCGGCCGCGGCGCCGGAATCCGGTGTATCCGGCTTGTCGGTTTCACTGTCTTCGGGCGGCGGTTGTGCCGGTTCCGGCTGATCGAAGAAGAGATCGAAGCAATCGCCGAGCGCTTTCTTCTCGTCCTGGGTCTTGGCGAGCGTCAGCAGGAACGTGTCGCGCAGGATGGTCCGGTCGGCAAAGCCGACCCTGGAGACCGCACGCATCGCATCGATGCTTTCGGCCGGCGAGAGCCTGACCCCTGCGCCCCGCGCCGCACGAAAGAAGCGATGCAGGTTCTCTCGCATCTCGCGCCTATCCGAACACGTTCTGACGCGAGGCCTTGGCGATAAAGGTCGAGACCTGCGGCAGCGTCGCCTCGATGTCGGCCTCGTATTTCAGCAGCACGTTCAGCGTGTCCTTGACGATCTCGTGGCCGAGCTCGGGCGCCTGCAGCAGCACCAGCACGCGGGCCCAGTCGATGGTTTCGCTCACCGACGGCAGCTTCTTCAGATCCAGCGTGCGGACCTCGTGGATGAAGCCGACCATCTGCTTGCGCAGCGTCTGAGAGATGCCGGGCACGCGGCTCTCGACGATTCGCTCCTCGAGCTTCTGCTCGGGGAAGCCGATATGGAGGTGGAGGCAGCGCCGCTTCAGCGCATCGCCGAGATCGCGCTCGCTGTTCGAGGTCAGGATCACGGTCGGCGCGGCGATGGCGGTGATGGTCCCAAGTTCGGGAAGGGTGACCTGGAAGTCGCTGAGGATTTCGAGCAGCAGCGACTCGAACTCGGCATCGGACTTGTCGATTTCGTCGATCAGCAGCACGCAGCCGGCGGGTTGCTCCAGTGCTTGCAGCAGCGGCCGCGGTTCGACGAACTCCTTGGAGAAGAAGACGTCGCCGAAATCGTGCAACTGCGCCAGCGCGTCATGCAGCGTGTCGGCGCCGCCGAGCACTTCGCCGAGCTTGTCTTTCAGGATCTGCGTGTACAGGAGTTGCTTGGCGTATTTCCATTCGTACAGCGCCTTGGCTTCGTCCAGCCCCTCGTAGCATTGCAGGCGGATCATCTTCAGCCCGCGCCACGCCGCAATCGCCTTGGCAAGCTCGGTCTTGCCGACGCCGGCCGGGCCTTCGACCAGGATGGGCTTGTCGATCGCCTGCGACAGATAGACGGCGGTCGCGATCTGCCGGCTTGCAATATAGCCTTGCGCGGCAAGACCGCTTTCCACTGCCTCGATCGAGGCCAACGGCCGATGTTCAGCCAAGGGTTTCAACTCCGAATTCGTTAGATTTCAGAGTGTTCTGCCCCCGTTCCCGGCAAAGAACAAGCCTCGTTTGCTCATGCCAAGGCGGCAAATTTTGCTATTTTCCGCCTAGCGCAATGAAAGCCCGGTCGCGGCTTCCAACTCGGTGATCGCCTGCGCCGCGTTGACGACCTTGATCGTGGTCATGCCCATCTCGCGCGCCGGCTTCAAATTGACGCCGAGATCGTCGAGATAGACGCATTGTTTGGGATCGACCTTCAGCGTCTCGACCATCATCCGGTATATACGCGGGTCCGGTTTACGAAGGCCGATCTTTGCGGACTCGATGACATGATCGAACAGCACCATCACTTCCGCGACATAGAGCGAGCGCCCGCTGCGGCTGCCGATGGCGTTGGCGGGAAGGTTGTTGGTGATGCAGCCGGTCTTGAATTTGGTCTTGATGCGCTTGAGCGCCTCGACCATTTCCGGCCGCAGGTCGCCCGAGAGCAGCGGCAACACCTCCTTGCCGCGGACCTCGGCGCCCAGCGCCTTTGATTCGGTTGCGAACAGCGCATCGAAGGCCTCGATATCAACCTCGGCGCGTTCGAATTTCGCCCAGGCGTTTTCCAGATGATTGGCGGCATTGGTGCGGCGGATGATGTCGGCGGGCAGCCCGCGCTCGGTCTCGAACCGCGTAAAAGCCTCGAAGGGCGAGGTGGTCAGCACCCCGCCGAAATCCCAGATCACTGCCTCGACCATTATCCCCTGCCATATCCGTCACCGTTGGGGAGCGGCTAACACGGAATGGGTCTCGGAACCAGTCCGATCCACGACTTGGCGACGTGCACGGCGCGGGCTATTGCTGCGGGTATGAAGGCATTACTTCGAGTTTGTGCGATCCTTGCGCTGCTGTCGGCGGCGCCCGCCTACGCCATCGTGGGTGGCGGCGCACCGTCGACCGACGGCGTCGCCCGTTCCGTCGTCACGATCGTCGGCTCCCGCGGCAATTTCTGTACGGGTGCCGTGATCGCCCCCAGAATCGTGCTGACCGCGGCGCATTGCGTGCAACCCGGCTCCGATTACAAGATCGTCGAATACGGCGCGGACAAGCAGCCGTCCCTGCAGGATGTGAAGTCGGTCGCCATTCATCCCGGTTTCAACATGCAGACGATGCTGGCGCATCGCGCCACTGCCGACGTGGCACTGCTGCAACTGGGTGCGCCCGCCAAGGGGAAAGCGTCGGCGGCGCTCGGCGCCCCCAATATTCCGATTCAAGTCGGCAGCCGTTTCACGATTGCCGGCATCGGCGTTACCGTGCGCGGCGACGGCAAGAGCGGCGGCGCCATCCGCGTCGCAGGACTTGTTGCGACCGGCAAGCCGGGGACGCTGCAGATCCGCCTTGTCGATCCCGTGGGTCAGGGCACGCGCGACGGGCTCGGCGCCTGCACCGGCGATTCCGGCGCCCCAGTCTTCGAGGACAAGCAGACCGGTCCTGCCATCATCGGCGTCGTCAGTTGGTCGACCGGTCCCAACGGGTCAGCCGGTTGTGGCGGGCTGACCGGCGTCACGCCGCTGACGCTCTACCGCGACTGGCTGGTGCAAACCGCGCGGCAATGGGGCGCGGGACTTTAACTTAATGCTTCGCCGCCTTGTTGGCGGCGGCGTTGTTGAGCACGATCAGGCCGTCGACGGCGACGCCGACCTTGCTGTTGATCAAAAATGGATTGACGTCGATCGAGGCGATGCGGCTGCCGGCATCCGCCATCAAGTTGGACAACCCCACCAGCGCCTTTACCGCCGACGCCTCGTGCAGCGCGGGCTTGCCGCGATAGCCCTTCATCTTGACGCCGGCCTTGGTCTTGCCGATCAGTTGCTTGGCTTCATCCGCATCGAGCGGGGCGCCGGCGAGCGCGACGTCCTTCATCAGCTCGATATCGACGCCGCCGGTGCCGAACAGCACCACCGGCCCCATCTCGGCGTCGAGCGAGGCGCCGACCACGAGTTCGAGATCGGCCTTGACCTGCTGCGCGATCAGGATGCCTTCGAGCTTGGGCTTGTTCTTCAGTTTCTTCACCCGCGCCGTGATGTCGTTGAACGCCTTCTTGACCTCAGCCGCGCTGTTGATGTTCAGCACCACGCCGCCAATGTCCGATTTGTGCAGGATGTCGGCACTGACGACTTTTGCGACGACGGGAAAGCCGATCTTCTTGGCGATCTTCACCGCGTCCGCGGCAGTCTGTGCGATCTCTTCCTTCGAGACGGGAATGCCATAGGCCCGCAGCAGCTTTTTCGACGCCACTTCATCGAGCGCGGCAGCGCCGTTTGCATTTTTCAGGGCCTTCTCCAGCACCGCACGCGCGGAAGCTTTCGAGCTCGATTTGATCTCCGGCACGACCTTGCGCAGCGACGCATAATCGATCAGCGACCTGATCGCGCCGACCGCGCGGTCGAGGCCCTGCATGACCGCGATGTTCGGCAGCGACTTGCGCAGGCCCTTGGTGAACTCCGTGAAACCAATCGACATCGCGCTGATATAGACCACGGGCTTTGAGGCGGCGCCCGCCATGTCGTTGACGATGCGCAGATTGCGCTCGCGCAGTTCATGCGGCGCCTTCGGCAGTTCGGCGTCGATGATGACGATATCGGTGTCGGGATCGTCGATGAAGATCTTGATCGACTCCATGTAGACGGAAGGATCGACCACCGCGGCGAAGCCGGCGTCGAGCGGATTGCCGACGATGCTGCCGGGTCCGAGCATTTTTGCCAGTTTTTCGGTGGCGTTGGCGCTCAGCGGTGCAAAGCTCAATCCGGCGGAATCGAACGCGTCGATCAGCAGGCCGCGCTTGCCGCCGGACAACGACACGGCAGCGAGGCGGTTGCTCTGCGGCGGATCGGCGTGAACGAAACATTCGGTGGTTTCGATCAGTTCATCGAGACCGCGGACGCGGATCACGCCCTCGCGGGTCGAGATCGCGTCGAAGGTTTGAATCGAGCCGGCGAGCGCGCCGGTATGCGCCATCGCGGCCGCACGGCCGCCTTCGGAAGCGCCGAGCTTGAGGGCGATCACGGGCTTGCCGGCGGCCCGCGCCGCCTTGCAGGCTTCGCGGAACACCTTGGTATTTCGCACGCCCTCGAGATAGACCACGATCACCCGGACCGAGGGATCGGCGGCGAAATACGCCATCAGGTCCGGCGTCTCCAGCCCGGTCTCGTTGCCGGTCGTGACCATGTAGCCGACGCCGACGCCGCGATCTTCCAGCGCCTGGCGGATCGCCATCACGATCGCGCCGGATTGGCCGGCGATCGCCACAGGTCCCGCTTCCATGGTGACGATGCGGTCGTCGATATTGGTGAAGAGATTTTCACCGGCGCTGAGATTGCCGAGGCAGTTCGGGCCGGTGACGGCAAGGCCGGTCTCCTTGACCGCCTGCTGAAGTTCGACCGCCAGCCGCTGGCTCTCGGCGTCCTGCAACTCGCTGAAGCCCGAGGTGACGATGGTAGCGGAGCGGGCGCCGGCGGCCGCGGCATCGCGGATCACCTGCACCGCGAAACGCGCCGGCACCAGCACCAGCACGTGGTCGGGCTTCTCAGGCAGGCTGGCGAAATCCTTGTAGCAAGGGCACACCCCAGATCGTTTCGCGCCTGGAATTGACCGGAAACAGCCCACCCTTGTACTGGTACTTGATCAAATTGTTCCAGATGCGCTCGGCATAGTTCCCGGGCTTGTCGGTTGCGCCGACCAGCACGATGTTACGCGGGTGCAGCATCGCATGGATGCGTTTGACGATGTCGCTGGCGCTGGACGAAGGCTGCCATTTACCGGTCGAATGCGACGCGTTACCTGCCTGGGCTTCCATGGAGATCCCTTATCCCGTTGTTTCCTTTGGCAGTCCCGATCGCGTTTGATCGTCACCGGCCATGATTTTTCATCCTTCTTATTGAGACTCTTTTTATTGAGACTTGGGGAGGGTGGCAACACGCGTTGGGTGGGGAGCGCCCCTCGTCTGGCGCGTGATATCCCGGCTTGCGGAGAATTCAGCGTGCCCCCGGCGATTGACCGGCCGATAAGCTCAGGAAGCCGGCCCGATCATGGTAGCGTGCAGGAGATAGCGATCCGGCCCCGGCGTCAGCGCATCGAACGGCCAGCAGGTCGACAGTACGAGCTCATATCCGCCGGCCAGCGGATCGATGCCGGAGGCATCGAAACGCACGATCGCGGTTGAATTGGCGAGGTAGCGGAACGTCTTGCCGTCGCTTCGCGTGATGTCGATCTCATCGCCGACGGCGACCTCCTTGAGGAATCGGAAATGCGTGTCGCGGTGCGCGGAGTAGACCGCGACGCCACGCTCGCCCGCATCGGGCGTGCGCTCGACATGGCCCGGCCCGAACGCGAGCGCCTGGCCGCTGCTGCCCGCGAGCACGATGGCGCTGGCATGGATACGCTTCACCTCGATGCGCGCCACCGGCCAGGTGTCCGCCCATGACCACGGCTTTGTCTCGCGGCCGGTGGCGATGGTTTCAGTGAAGGCCCGCTCCAGCAGGATCTGCGCGAGCATCGCCTTGGCGTGAATGTAGCTGCCCTGGCCCAACAGGATCAGGCCGGCGAAGGCGAGGAGGAGCGGAAGGGCGAGGCGGGGCATATGGGTTTTCCGAGAAGTCGCGCGCGCGGCCCTGGGGGACGGGGGGACCGCGCGCGCTTTTCAGGAGGAGGTTGGGGCGCCTCCTCCGTCTCGCGGCGTCAGCATACCAACGCCTGACGCCGAGTGAACGCGAACAGGATCAAGCTGAATATGAGCAAGATCACACCCGCGATCATCCGCAATTCCGCATCGGTTGCGGTCTTCGGCAGTTGGACCGTGTCGGGTGCGGCCGCGACCAAGGGGGCGGGTTTCTTCAATGCCGCGACCTGGACCCGCGCTTCTCCGGCATCGGCGCGCCGTTCGACGGGCCTTGCCGGCATCTGCGGGCGCTCGCCGAATACTTTCGCAAAGTCCCAGCCGGCCGGCAGGTTGATCGGCAGTTCGGCGACCTTCAGCGTTTCGCCTTCGGGACGGCTCGGCGTCTTGTCGACCGCGACCAGGCTGGTCAGCCGCGTCACCAGCTGATGCTCGAGCGCCAGCGTGAGGATGGTCTTGTCGGCGTCTTCAGGTGCGGCAGCCCGCGTGGTGCGCGCGACTTCGGCGTCCGCGATCTTGCGGCGCGCCCACAGTTTCGACAGGCCCTTGCCTTCGGCGGCATTCGCGAGCGGCAGCGTCACGACCCAGGGACGGTCGCCGATCCGGCCCTTGATCTCGACCGAGCCGGCAAGTTTGTCGAGTTTTGCAGCGAGAATCAGCGGCTCGTCGCGGTAGAGGTCCGGGATCGCAGCCGGCGTAATGTCGGCCGCGGCATCGGAGAATTTCGCGGTGAGATTGGTCACCGCGGGATTCTCCAGTTTTGCAAATAGCCCGCGCATGCGCTCCTCGACCTGTTCGACCGAGCCGATATGGGTGAACGCGCCACGGCCGAGTTCAGCGGCGCGCGTCATCAGGTAGGTGTTGGGCGCCGAGCCGATGCCGACCATGAAGATGCGCGAGCGGCCGCGCAGCGCGCTGATGGTTTCGAACAATTGCTGTTCGTTGCCGATGGCGCCGTCGGTCAGGAACACGACCTGGCGAACGTGGTTGCTGTCGCCGCCGGCCGTATCGCTGAGCGCCGCGCGCATCGCCGGCACCATTTCGGTGCCGCCATTGGCCTGCAGCGCGCCGACGAACGCGGTGGCCTGGCCGAGATGCTCGCGGTCGGCGGGCACCGGTGTCGGAAACAGCACGTCCATGGTGTGATCGAAGCGGATCACGTTGAAGCGGTCGGCGGGTTGCAGACGGCCAAGCGCATAAATCAAGCTGGCCTTGGCCTGGATGATCGAGACGCCGCCCATCGAGCCGGAATTGTCGATGACGAAGATCACTTCGCGCGGCAGCGGCTTCTTCTCGGCCTGCTCGACCGAAGGCGGGGTGACGAAGGCGAGCAGATAGTCGCTGTCGCCGACATGTTCGCGGAACAGGCCGACCGACGGCGCCTGCTCCGGCCGCAGGCTTCCAGGTCAGTTCGAAATCGCGGTCCGCCGGCACGACGCTTTCGGCGAGTTTGATAATGCGGGTGCTCGCGTCCGGGCTTTCGGTCTTGATCGCGTGGTGATGGCTCTTGACCTCGCCGAGCGGGAAGCCGGCCTGCAGCCGCACCGTGATGCCGGTCGGATTGATCGGCGCGTTGGTCGCGGGGTCGAGCACCACAGGCGAGATGCGGTCGCGGTCCGGAACGGGGTCGGATTTGCTCGCGCCCCAGCCGCCGCCGTCGGGCCGGAAGTCGACGCTCTGGACGACCGGTGCGGGATTGTAGCGCGGCCCGACCACCATCGGTAGCCGCAGCGAGAACGCGTTGCCCGTTTGCTGGACCGGCTCCTGATATTCGATCTGCACCAGCACGGTTTCGCCGGGACCGATATTGGCAACCGAATTGGTGAAGATGTTCGGCCGCTCCTGTTCGGTCAGCGCCGCCTTCTGGCCGTTTCGCGCCGCCTGCTCATAGATGATGCGGGCCTGCTGCCGCTCCTTGATGTCGCCGATGATGACGCGATCGCCGACCACCATCTTCAGCGTGTCGACCGCGCCGCCCGACGGCAGCGGATAGACGTAAGTAGCCTCGACCCAGTTTTGGGTCGGGTTGCGAAAAATCTGCGTGACGCGGGCGCGGACCGTGGGGCCGGATACGGTGAGATCGACATCGATGCCGAGCCGCGCGGCGTCGGCATAGCCATCCTCGGTTTTCAGCAGCAGCGAACCGGAACGCGCGTCAGCGGGCTTGAGGAAGGCGGCGTGCAGGGTTTCCGCCGACCAGCCGGGCTCGAAGCTCAAAAATAAAGCCGCAAATCCGATCAGGAGTGCGGCGGCGCCTTCGAAGGCAAAAAACAGTATGATTCGCATTTTTCGCGACAGGCGCGAGCGCCCGCAGCTCTCGATCTCACCACAAATCGTCATTTCCTTCACTCCCGTGCGACGTGTTCGTCGTTCGGGAAATCTCCGGTAACGCCGCGTGTGGCGCGAGCGGAATGATCGGCATTGTTCAGCCATTGGCCAGCCGGGATGCGCCGCCGTGGAGACGGTTTTGTGCGGGTTTGTGATGGATTGTGCGTCTGCTAGGATGCCCGAACAGGCCGAACAGGGGTGCCGATGCCGACGCCGGACAAGCAGCTTTCCGCCGAGCAAAGCCGGCAGATCGCCGAGACGATCCGTGAGGAAATCGCGCGCCGCCGCATTTCGCGGCAATCGTTGGCCGAACTCGCCAAGCTCAGCCTTTCGACGCTGGAAAAAGTGCTCGGCGGCCGCCGCCCGTTCACGCTCGCCACCACGGTGCGGCTCGAGCAGGCGCTCGGCGTGTCCTTGCGCAAGGCGGCGGACGCGCCGGTGCCGGCCGCAGCCGTCAACGGCGACATCGCACCCGATGGATTGGGCGCCTATTCGCGCCGCGCGGTGGCGAGGATCGAAGACACCTATGTGACGATCCGGCCGTCGTTCGGCGACAAGGACGCGATCTTCGCCTACCGCACCGAGATATTCTGGGACGCGGCCGCCTCCTCGCTGGTGTTTCGCGAAGGCGACCGGCAGGATGCGGCGTTCACCCAGTTCGGCGAGGTGGCGGTGCCGAACGAGTCCGGCCACATCTATCTCGTCACCAACCGGCACGGCCAGCATCGCCTGATCACGGTGGCGCGGCTGGCGATCTCGGGTGAGATGTACGGCATCATCACCACGCTGCTGGCAGGCCGCGGTTCGCTGCTGACGCCGATTGCCGCCCCGATCGCCTATGTGCCGATTAAAGCGATCCCAAGCCCGAGTTTTGGCCGGATTTCGTCCGATAATGCCAATTATGCGGTGTATCGCGAGCATTTGCGCCGAACGATCGATGAGCCGTTTGCCATGTTCCTGCCGGGTTAGCCATGTTCGGGTCTCGCCCCTTGTAATTCCCGCGGAAGGGCCTATATCACCAGCATTCGAATTGTCGTTTGCCTTGTTGACTACGCCGACACCGGCTCCAATCCCCAAGACATCGTTAGATCGGATCAAGCCTGTACGGAGGTCGTGCAGGCAAAGCGCATTTGCGCATCCTGGAGATAGTTACATGGCTACCGGAACAGTTAAGTGGTTTAACGCGACCAAGGGCTTCGGCTTCATTCAGCCCGACGCGGGTGGAACGGATATTTTCGTTCACATCTCGGCCGTCGAGCGCGCAGGTCTGAGCTCGCTCAACGAAGGCCAGAAGGTCTCGTTCGAAGCGAAGACGGACACTGCGCGTGGCAAGACCAGCGCCGAGAACCTTCGCGTCGACTAAATTTGGAGATCGTCGATTTCGGGATTTCCACGGATGTACTGGGATCCTCTGATCGGCCTCTGATACGAGGGCCCGCCGGTGACAAACCGGCGGGCCCTTTTGTTTGCGCGCTACGAAGCCACGCTTACGAAGCCACAGTCTGCTTGTCGGTCGGCTTCTCCACGCTGAAAGTCTTTCGCAGCGTCGGCTTGTGGATCTTCCCGGTCGCATTGCGCGGCAGCGCATCGACGAACTCGACCACGCGCGGGCATTTGAACCGCGCCAGATTGGCCTGGCAATGCGCGTGGATTTCGTCCGCGCGTGAGCGTATGGCCGGGCTTGACCGCCACGATCGCCATGCCGACCTCGCCCCATTGCTCACTGGGAATGCCGATGATGGCGGCTTCGGCCACAGCGCCAAGCTGATGCAGCACGCTCTCGACCTCCGCCGGATAGACGTTTTCGCCGCCGGAAATGTACATGTCCTTCCAGCGGTCGACGATGTAGTAAAAGCCCTCTTCGTCGACGCGGGTGGCGTCGCCGGTGTGCAGCCAGCCGTCGGTGAAGGATGACTGCGTTGGCTTCGGGCCGGTTCCAGTAACCGGGCGTGACGTTCGGGCCGCGAACCCAGAGTTCGCCGAGCTCGCCGACAGCGGCGTCTGACCCGTCGGGACGGACGATCCGCACTTCGGTATGCAGCACCGGCTTGCCGGAGGAGCCGGCCTTGCGCGCGGCGTCTTCCTTGTCGAGTATCAGCACCGCGGGGCTGGTCTCGGTCATACCGTAACCCTGTTGCAGCGCGACGCCGCGGGCTTCCCACACTTTTAGCAGCGGCACCGGCATCGGTGCGCCGCCGACGCCGCCGATCACCAGCCGGCTCAAGTCGGAGGTCGCGAACGACGGATGCTGCGCCATGAACTGGTAGATCGCGGGCACGCCGAAGAACTGGTTGATGCCAACAGATGCATCGTTGATCAATTGCAGCGCGAGCGCAGGATCGAACGCGCGCATGATCAGCACGGTGCCGCCGGCGTGCAGCACCGGGTTGGTGTAGCAGTTGAGCCCGCCGGTGTGGAACAGCGGCAGCACGGTAAGCAGCACCGTCGACGGCGAGATATAGGCGGGGCCGCCGAGATTGACGCAATTCCAGAACGTCATGCCATGGGTGATGATCGCGCCCTTGGGCTGGCCCGTGGTGCCCGAGGTGTACATGATGGTCGAGATATCATCGAGCGTGACGGTAGCGGCGTTGTCGAGCGGCCTGGACGCCGCGATCGCCGCCTCGTAGGCGCCGCCGGGCCCGAGCAGCAGCGCGGACGACACGTCGCAGAGCCTTGCGACCGTCAGCGCGACCTCGGCGAGGTCGGTGTCGTGGATCATCACCTTCGGCGAGGCGTCGCCGACGATGAACTGCAGTTCGGGAACGGTGAGACGGGTGTTCAGCGGCAGGAACACCGCGCCGATCCGGAAACAGGCGAACTGCACTTCCAGCGTATCCGTCGTGTTCAGCGCCAGCACCGCGACGCGGTCGCCGCACGCGACCTTGAGCTTGTCGCGCAAATGCGTGGCGAGGCGCGAGATTCGCGCGTCGAATTGCGCATAGGAGAAGCGGCGCGCGCTTCCGAGGTCGATGGCCGCGATTTTGTCCGGCGTGCGGCGGCCGAAATGGGCGATCCAGTCGTAATAGCGAATGGACAAAAGTTCCTCCTGATTACCAGCGGTCTGGCGCCGCCTGATGCTGGTTTCATCTTATGCCAATAACTGTCGGAATGGGGCGGCCGTATCTGGATAATGTCTTGCGTGGAGTGGCTGGGTGGGGACTGGATAGCAGTTCGGACGGGACGCGCCGGCCACCGTCATTGCGAGGAGCCAACGGGTCGCGCGAATGCGCGCCCGATGACAGGCTCCGCGACAAGCAATCCATCCCTTCGTCATTCCGGGCGTGCGAAGCACGAGCCTGGATTGCTCCCGCCAAAGTTCGTGGATCAAGGATTCGGCCGCGCCAAGTGGCGCACCCGCAATGACGAAAAAACACATCTTCGCGTTCTCGCGGCGTGTTGCGCCCGAGGTTTGCTGGAAACTCTTCGCCCTCGGTAGTCAGAGGGCGCAGGGAATGCCGGATGCGCGCTGCACCCGCGATCTCATGCGCAATGTGCACAGAAAGTGCGCGCATGAGCATACAGGGCAGCGGAGAACATCCGACATTCCCTGCGCAATGGCTTTACGGCTTATAACGTGCTCTCCCCGGAGAACGGCTCTTTTGCCTCCGTTGCGCCCTGAGAAGCTGTTGCCTCCAGGTGCGTTGACGCCAGCACCGCGACGTCAGGACCACACGTCTTCGCCGTACGCTTAAGCCGCGCTCGTCGGTCGCAGCCTCCGCGTCCACCGCATCCCATCCCGCGCTAATGACGATCGCGAAACGCCCCTCGTACCGGGACGGGACCCAATCGATATATCGCTGATTTGGGTTCGGCGTCAAGTGAAATTCTGAAAAACGGAAATCGGGTGGTTGCGAGGTTCGTTGAGGACCGGAAGTGCGTTCTTCTCTTCGGAAAAGCCCGGAGCAGGCGCGTGGGCGGTCTGCCCGCCCACGCGCCAATGCGAACCCGTCAGGTAATCGCGATCGGGCAGCCGTTGCTTGCCGTGGCGCCCTTGATCGGAGCCGGGGTAAAGCAATAGACGAACTGGTACTTCTTGTCGGCGATCAGCTCGTCGAAGATCAGGTTCTCGTGGTTGTGGATGCCGTTCTTGGTCTGCAACTCGGCATGTACCACGAAGGCCAGCGTCTTGTCGGGATTGGGCACCACTTCGACCGCCCACGTGTCCGCTCCGGTGAGGGCGAGGTCCTTCTCGATCACCCATTTGGCGGCGTCGAGGCCGATGCCCGGTTCGCCGCTGTTGAAGCGATCATTGTTCTTCATCCATAGCGAGCCCCAGCCGGTATGGAACATGATTGCGTCGCCGGGCTTGATGTCGCTCTCGGGGATGTTCTGCTTGGCCAGCGCAGCCTTGATGTCGGCGGAGGTAATTTCCTGACCGGCGTCCATCATGCCGCCCTTGAGCGCGACCATGTCGATGAGATGCGCCCGGGTGAAGATCGGCTTCAGCTTCTCGATGCCGAGCTTCTTCAGACCGTAGGCGTCGCTGATATCCTGGGCGGTGTGACCGTTGTAGAACCGCATCTCGCTCTTGTCGCCGTCCTTGCCCATCTGGATGCCGATGTGGCCGAGGCCGTCGAACTGCGTGCCGGTCTGGCCGATCTCGGTGGCGAGAAATTCGTCGTGATACACCAGCTTGTTGTCGCCGAACGGGCCGCCGGTCGGACCACCGGGAATGCGCAACGCGAATACACGTGCGCCGAAAAGCGGCATCGCCGCCTCGTAGACCCGGCCGATCTTGTAGATCTTGCCGTCCTTGATCCATTTCGCCGTATCGAGGACCTTCGCCGGCGTGATGTGGTTGGATGCGCCGGACTCGTCGTCCTTGCCCCATTTCGAGGGCCACCATGGGCCGGTGACGCCCTTGGGCATGGCGGCCGTCTGCGCCTGTGCTTCGGAAATCGGTGCAAGCGAGAACTTGCCATGCATGGCGCCCGCGAGCGCCGCTCCGGCAGCGCCGGCCAGGCCGGCTGTGCGGAGCAAGGTCCGCCGATCGGTTCCTACCGCGCCGCCTTTCTGCTCCTGATGGTCTTGTTGGCCCCTGACGTCGTCATCCATCGTTCCCTCCCAGGTTGTGCCCATGGACTGGGCTTAAAAAATCATTTTCGGCATGCTCCTACTCCGCTACGCTGTTGTCCAATGACAAAAATATGGCAGCAAAGTGGGAGCGCGATGAGTTTGTTCGAGCACGACAAGTCAGCCGAGCGGCTGCCGGTATCGCTGATCACCGGCTTTCTCGGCAGCGGCAAAACGACGCTGCTCAACCGTCTGTTGCGCCACGATGCCATGAGCGACAGCGCCGTCATCATCAACGAATACGGCGAGGTCAGCCTCGATCATCTGCTGGTCGAGCGCGTCGATGGCGAGGTGGCCGTGCTCGCGAGTGGCTGTATTTGCTGCACAATCCGCAGCGATCTGGAGGAGACGCTGCGCACGCTGCTGGCGCGCCGCGATCGCGGCGAGGTGCCGCCATTTCGTCGTATTCTGGTCGAGACAACGGGTCTGGCAGACCCCGCCCCGATCCTGCAGTTGCTGCTGAACAACCCGCTGGTCTCGCATTTCCTGCGGCTCGATACCGTGGTGACGACGGTCGATGCCGCCAATGCAATTCATCAGCTTGACCATCAATATGAAGCGGTGAAGCAGGTGGCGCTGGCCGACCGGCTGTTGATCACCAAGTGCGATTTGGTCAGCAATATTGCCGTATTGGAAGCGCGGCTTCGGCAGCTCAACCCCGGCGCGAGGATCGAACGCGTGATGCATGGCGAGATCGATCCGGCCGATCTGTTCGGTGCCGCCCTGGTGGACCCCGAGAAAAAAGCGGTCGATGTCGCGCGCTGGCTCAACGAGCAGGCATTCGCCAACCCCCGCGAGCGGGCGGCGCACGAGCACCACGGTCATGACCACCATGATCACATCAATCACAGCCACGATGCAGGGATCACCAGCTTCGTGTTGGCGTTCGACGAACCGCTCGACTGGATGGCGGTCTCGAACTGGCTCGCCTATCTGCGCAGTGCGCGCGGCGCGGACCTGCTGCGGGTCAAAGGCATTCTCAATCTCCGCGACGAGCCAACGCCGGTCGTGATCCACGGCGTCCACCATGTCTTCCATCCGCCGGTGGCGCTCCGCGAATGGCCCGACGGCGACCGCCGCTCGCGCATCGTGTTCATTACCCGCGGCATCGTGCGCGAAGACGTGCTGGCGCTATGGCAGGCCGGTCGCGAGGCGGCTTGAGGCGGTTGCCGCCGTCCGGCGCGATGCGCCAAGCCACCCCTCTACGTGCCGGCTTGACCTTATGGCGTGCAGTGCCCCGGCGTGCCGGTCGGATTCTTCGGCGTGATCACCGCTCCGCAAACCGATCCGCCGGTCGCCCATACCGCAAAACCATAGCCGGCGATGCTGACTTCGAGACCGACATAGCCCTTGTCGGTGACGAGGCTGAACTTGCCGCCGTTGACCGTGTCGAGTTCGTCCATGGTCAGTTCGCTCATAGCTTTCTCCTGCTGGGTCAGATCGGCTCATCCGATCGATAGCGGCAAGGTAGCGCTCGAGCTGTCCACCGGCCGTGACCGGCCTCACACAACGCGGCCGGCCAGCAAGCGACGGAGATTTCGATCTGGGTATGCAGGGCGGGGGGTGAGCGAAGCGTAGCCTTATTCGTCCGTACGCCAAATTCCGAGCAGAAACCTGCGCTTCGGCCTGGTGCCAGCTTGCTTTTGCACGTCGGGCAGATCCATGGAGTATCGTTTCATCAAGAGCTTGATTGCCACCCCAAGGATCAAGAAAGGCGCAATGTAGATCGCGAATATCTTGAAGGCCTCCATGGCAACATCCCTGCGGTTTCAGATCGGGACACTACCACGATTTTGGGGCGTGATGGGTCAAGTCTGCAAGGCTGGCACCTGGCTTCGGAGGCGGATCGTCCCTTCACGATCCCCCGCGCAGCATTTCGCTGACGACGACGAGCTGGCTGTCGCGAAACTCGACCATGTAGCCGTCCTTGATCGGACGATAATCGGTCGGCGAGGTATTGAGCGTGATGCCGGGCAGCAGCATCGACAGCGACACGTTCTTGAGGTTGGCGGCCTGGGCCATGATGTTGGCGCGGCTGAGATCGTTCTTGCACTGGTCGAGCACCACGACCAGCGCCTGCGCCACCATGTAGCCATAGCCGGCGGCGAAGTTGGCCGGATCGACATTCGGCAGCCGCGCCTTCATGAATTCGGCATAGGCGACGAGGCCAGGGTCCTTTGAGTCAGGCACATAGGGCTTTAGCGCCACCACCGACATGATGCCAGCTGCGGCCTCCAGGCCGGCCGGCACCATCACCGTATCCTTGTTGGCGCAGCCCGAGGAAATGAAACGCATTGGCCGCCAGCCGGTCTCGTGCGCCTTGCGGATCGCCTGCGCGCAGGCGCGCGGCGTCACGCTGTAGATCAGGAAAACGTCGGCCTTGGTGTTGGCGAGCGTCAGGATTTGTGAATCCACCGAGGGATCGGCGACCTCGAAACTCGTGGCCATCGCGATCGTCTTGTCGGCATCGGCCCCGAGCGCCTCCTTGACGCCGCGCAGATAATCTTTCCCGGCGTCGTCGTTCTGGTAGAGCACCGCAAAGCGCGCATTGGGGTTCTTGGCGCGGGCGTAGCGCACCTCGATGCCGGCTTCCTCGACGTAATTCGGCGCCCAGGGCAGCGCCATCAGCCAGGGCTGCGTCGCCGGCTCGTTCCATTTCGAGGCCGACGAGATCAAAAACAGATGCGGCACCTTGGCGCCGTTGAGATATTTGGCGGTCGCCGAACTCGGCGCGGTGCCCATGGTGCCGAACATGAAGGCGACGTTGTCGTTTTCGACCAGCCGCCGCGTCGCCTCGACCGTCTTCGGCGGCGAGAAGGCGTCGTCGAGCGAGATCATGTTGAGCTTGCGCCCGTTGACGCCGCCCTTCTCGTTGATCATGTCGAAATACGCGGCAAACACCTTGCCGGTGACGCTGAGCGCCGAGGCCGGGCCGCTATAGGGCATGATGTTGCCGAACTTGATCTCGGTGTCGGTAATGCCCGGCTGCTGCGCAATCGCCGCCGTCGATGCGGCCAGCGATACAATCAGCGCGAGGAGAGCGGCCGGAGCGGATTGGCTCGATCGGATCATGCTTTATCCTCCCCGGCGCTTTGCCGATTATGTGTTATTTGTTTTGGGTAAAGGCTATGGCATGGCCGGGGAACCGGTCTTGCGTTGAGTTGCTGATCGCGCGACGAGCCAGCCGCTCAACGCAAGTTTGCAGCTGCCAAATCAAGGCATCGTATTCCCGAGGAGACGCCAACATGCTGGAACGGACCAAGGCGAAAAGCCCGTTTTTCACCGCGGATCACGATGCATTTCGCGACGTGATGCGCCGTTTCGTGTCGCGCGAGATCGAACCCTATGCCCATGAATGGGACGAGGCGAACGAATTTCCGCGCGAGCTGTATGTCAAGGCTTCCGAAATCGGCTTGCTGGGGCTCGGCTTCCCCGAGGAATATGGCGGCACCACCGTCGACCAGTTCATGAAGATCGTGGTCTCGCAGGAACTGGCGCGCGCCGGCGCCGGCGGGATCAGCGCGAGCCTGATGAGCCACACCATCGGCTCGCCGCCGATCGCGCGCGCTGCCAGGCCCGAGATCAAGGCGCGGGTGCTGCCCGAAGTGCTTTCGGGCAAGAAAATTTCGGCGCTGGCGATCACCGAACCCAGCGGCGGGTCCGACGTCGCCAATCTGCGCACCAGGGCGCGCCGCGACGGCGATCACTACGTCGTCTCCGGCGAGAAGACGTTCATCACCTCGGGCATGCGCGCCGATTATCTCACCGTTGCCGTGCGCACCGGCGGTGAGGGCGCGGGCGGCGTCAGTCTGTTGTTGATCGAGGGCGATACGCCGGGCCTGTCGCGGACAAAACTCAAGAAGATGGGCTGGTGGGCGTCGGATACCGCGACCCTGCATTTCGACGAGTGCCGCGTGCCGGTCGAAAACCTGATCGGCGAGGAGGGTCAGGGCTTCAAGATCATCATGCAGAATTTCAACAGCGAGCGCATCGGCATGGCCGCGAGCTGTACGGCTTACGCGCGCGTTTGCCTCGATGAGGCCATCGCCTACGCCAAAGAGCGCAAGACGTTCGGCAAGCCGATCGCCCAGCACCAGGTGATCCGACACAAGCTGGTCGACATGGCGCAACGGATCGCGGCCTCGCAGGCGATGCTGGAAATACTGGCGTGGCGGTTCGGGCAGGGCGAGAGCCCGGTCGCCGAAATCTGCATGATGAAGAACCAGGCGACGCAGACCATGGCGTTCTGCGCCAGCGAGGCCGTGCAGATTTTCGGCGGCGCCGGCTTCATGCGCGGCGTCAAGGTCGAGCGCATCTACCGCGAGGTCAAGGTCAACGCCATCGGCGGCGGGACGGAGGAGATCATGAAGGATCTGGCATCCAGGCAGATGGGGCTGTGAGCGTTGCCCTCACACTCCCGTCATTCCGGGGCGGGAGCGAAGCGCGAGCTTTGATGCGCAATTGCGCATCAGAGAATCCATACTCGCGATCGTGGTTGTGGATGCCGGGCCTGCGCCAAGTGGCGCATCCCGGCATGACGAGGATAGATTGACCCATGCTCTTCACCGCCGACCACGACGAGCCGCGCCGTATCCTGCAAAAATTCATCGCGGCGGAAATCAACCCGTTCGTCGACGAATGGGAGAAAGCCGACCAGTTTCCCTCGCATGATCTGTTCAAGAAGCTCGGCAACCTCGGCTTTCTCGGCCTCAACAAGCCCATTGAGTTCGGCGGTCAGGGCCTCGATTACAGCTTACGCGCTGATGATGGCGGAAGAACTCGGCGCCATCAATTGCGGCGGCGTGCCGATGGCGATCGGGGTGCAGACCGATATGGCGACGCCTGCGCTGGCGCGGTTCGGGTCCGACGAGGTGCGCCGCGAATTCCTGGCGCCGGCGATATCGGGCGATGCGGTGGCCTGCATCGGCGTCTCCGAGCCTGGCGCCGGCTCCGACGTCGCCTCGATCAAGACCAGCGCGCGCTCCGACGGCGACGATTACGTCATCAATGGCGGCAAGATGTGGATCACCAATGGCGTGCAGGCGGACTGGATCTGCCTGCTCGCCAACACCAGCGACGGGCAGGTGCATCGCAACAAGTCGCTGATCTGCGTGCCCATGAAGAGCAAGGGCGTGCAGGTGGCGCGCAAGCTCGACAAGATGGGCATGCGTTCCTCCGACACCGCGCAGATATTCTTCGACGACGTCCGCGTGCCGAAGCGCAACCGCATCGGCGAGGAGGGCAAGGGCTTTACCTACCAGATGGTGCAGTTCCAGGAGGAGCGGCTGTGGGGCGCGGCGGCCTGCCTCAAGGCGCACGAGTATATCATTGCGGAAACCATCGAATACACCCGCAATCGGAAAGCGTTCGGCAAGACCATCCTCGATAACCAGGTCGTCCATTTCAAGCTCGCGGAAATGCAGACCGAGGTCGAATTGTTGCGGGCGCTGATCTATCGCGCCGCGGAAGCACTGGTCGCGGGCGAGGACGTGACGCGGCTCGCCACCATGGCGAAACTGAAAGCGGGACGTTTGGGCCGCGAACTCACCGACGCCTGCCTGCAGTTCTGGGGCGGCATGGGTTTCATGAACGAGACGCCGGTCAGCCGCGCCTATCGCGACAGCCGCCTGACCTCGATCGGCGGCGGCGCCGACGAGGTGATGCTGACGGTGCTATGCAAGATGATGGGCACATTGCCGGGAAACAAAGGGAACGCCTGATGATCACGCTTTATCACTGCGACGGCGCGCGCTCGTTCCGTCCGCTCTGGATGCTGGAAGAGCTCGGGCTGCCCTATGAGCTCAAAATGCTGCCGTTTCCCCCGCGCGTGTTCGCCAAGGAATACCTCGCGCTCAATCCGCTCGGCACCATTCCGTTCATGGTCGACGGCGAGACCAAAATGACGGAGTCCTCCGGCATCTGCCATTACATCGGCACCAGATATGGCCCGACGCCGCTGGTCGTCGGTCCCGACGAGCCCGCCTATGGCGCGTTCCTGAACTGGATGTATTTCAGCGACGCCACGCTGACCTTCCCGCAGACGCTGGTGCTGCGATACAGCCAGCTCGAGCCCGAGGAGCGGCGCAACCCGCAGGTCGCCGGCGACTACGCCAAATGGTTCCTCGGCCGGCTGCGGGCGGTCGAAGCCGCGACCGCCAAGGCCGAGACGTTGTGCGCGGACCGGTTCACCGCGGCCGATATCGCCAACGGCTATGCGCTGCGGCTTGCCGGCAATATCGGGCTGGCCAAGGATTTCGGGCCCAATGTGGCGGCCTATTGGGCCCGTTTGCAGGCCCGCGACGGCTACAAGCGGGCGGTGGCGGCGGAACAGAAGGCTGGCGTCGAGCAGAATGTGGCGCCGCGGATAAGGAACTGAAGCGCGTCATTCCGGGTTCGCTTCGCGCCCCGGAATGCAACGTGGTCAGACCTCCATTTTGCGCTATGGTTGCCCCCACGCAGCGGCCGGCAAGAGCCGCACGCGGAGGACGCACCATGGACGACAAAAGGCCGGCAATCCGGCCATCTGATGCTGATTACGCCGGAGCGCGTGTTCTACGCTGGCCTGCTCGGCCGGCCGCGCGAGCGCTGTCCGGGCGCGTTTCACGTCTATGTGGCGCTCAGCGGCGGCCTGTGGCTGACCACGGCCGACGGCGTCGAAGCCAGCGGCGAACTGCTGGTGGTGGCGCCGAACGTGCTGCACACCATTGCCAGCGACTATCGCTCCGCGATCTGCCTCGTGATCGAACCCGAAACCATCCGGCCCGGCGCGTTCGAGCAAATGACGAAGCGGCTGTCGGGGCCTGAAGCGCCCACGTTCGCGCAGCGCATCCGGCAGGCCTATGTCGAGCTGCGCCAACGACATGGTGGCGACGATATCTCCAGCGCCGAATTCGATACGATGTGCTTCGGCGAAGCCTTGCCCGCGCGCGCGCTCGATCCGCGCGTGGCGCGCGCGATGCTGCAGATCGGAAAATTCTCCGGCGAGCCGGTGACGGCGGCGAGCTGTGCGGCGGAGGCGGGCCTGTCGCCGTCGCGGTTCCTGCATCTGTTCAAGGAAGAGACCGGAATCTCGTTCCGCTCGTTCCGCGCCTGGAAGCGGGCGCGGCATCTCCTGCATTTCGCCAACCAGGACATCAACCTTGCGCATCTCGCGCAGGATATCGGCTATCCCGATTCGACGCATTTCAGCCACTCGATCCGCCGCTTCTACGGTCTGAAACCGCGCGCGATCTTTTCCGGCTCGCGGGATCTGGCGATCTACCGCAGCAACCGCGTCGGCGCGGCCGATAGCGGGTGGACGCAAGAAGCGTCCTGATGCGGCACGCATGATCGCGCACGCGACTTCCGCCAAGCTTTCGAAGGCTGATCCATGAGCGACAAGGCCGTCATTACCTGTGCGCTGAATGGCGTGCTGACCGACCCCAGGCAACACAACGTGCCGGTCACACCGGAACAGATGGCGCGCGAGGCCAGGGCCGCCTTCAACGCCGGCGCCAGCATCATGCACATCCATCTGCGCCAGCAGGAGCCCAACAAGGGCCATCTGCCGTCGTGGGAAGTCGGCGTCTCCAGGGAGATCCAGCAGGCGGTTCGCGAAGCCTGCCCCGGCGTCATCATCAACCACACCACCGGCACCTCGGGTCCGAACTACCAGGGCGCGCTCGACTGCGTGCGCGAGACAAAACCCGAGATCGCCGCCTGCAACGCCGGCTCGCTGAATTATCTCAAGGTGAAGTCCGACAACAGCTGGGCCTGGCCGCCGATGATGTTCGATAACGCGGTCGAGAAGGTGCAGGACTATCTCGACGTCATGAAGGTGGCGGGCACGATCCCCGAATTCGAATGCTTCGACGTCGGCATCGTCCGCTGCGTCGGCATGTACCGGCAGACCGGCATGTATTCAGGCCCGCTGGAGTATAATTTCGTGATGGGGGTCGCCTCCGGCATGCCGGCCGATCCGGATCTGCTGCCGATCCTGCTCAAGTTGAAATTGCCCGACGCGCGCTGGCAGGTCACCGCGATCGGCCGCGCCGAAATCTGGCCGCTGCACCAGCGCTGCGCCGATCTCGGCGGTCACCTGCGCACCGGGCTGGAAGATACGTTCTATCTTGCCGACGGCAAGAAGGTGACCTCGAACGGCCAGCTGATCGAAGCCATCGCCGCCTGCGCCCGCCGCGCCGGGCGCGAGATCGCCAGCCCCGCCGAGGCGCGGCAGATTTTTGGGGTCAGGCATTGATCCAACCATCGTCATTCCGGGATGCGCCGAAGGCGCAGGCCCGAATCCATACTCACGATGGTGGTTATGGATTCCGGGCTCGCGCTCCGCGCGCCCCGGAATGACGAGCAGGATGGATCTATGGCCATCATCGAATCGACCATCGCCCCGAGCAGCGCCGCCTACAAGGCCAACCGCGACGGCATGCTGGCGCTGATCGCGCGGATGCGGGCGCTGGAAGAGCGCACGCGGGCGGCGTCTGCCGCCGCCAAGGACCGCTTCCACAAGCGCGGACAGTTGCTGCCGCGCGAACGCGTGGCGCTGGTGCTCGATCCCGGCTCGCCCTTCATCGAGCTGTCGACGCTGACCGGCTACATGTTCGACGTGCCGGATCCCGACAAGAGCGTGCCCGGCGGCGGGGTGATCGCCGGCATCGGGTTCGTCGCCGGCATCCGCTGCATGGTCAGCGCCAATGATTCCGGCATCGACGCCGGCGCGCTGCAGCCCTACGGCATCGACAAGACCCTGCGGGTGCAGGAACTGGCGCTGGAGAACAAGCTGCCTTACGTGCAGCTGGTCGAAAGCGCCGGCGCCAATCTGCTGCGCTACCGCGTCGAGGACTTTGTCCGCGGCGGCAACATCTTTCGCAATCTGGCGCGGCTGTCGGCGGCCGGGTTGCCGGTCGTCACGGTGACGCATGGTTCGTCGACCGCGGGCGGTGCTTATCAAACCGGACTATCCGATTACATCGTGATGGTGCGCGGCCGCACGCGCGCATTCCTGGCAGGTCCCCCGCTGCTCAAAGCCGCGACGGGCGAGATCGCCACCGAAGAAGAACTCGGCGGCGCCGAAATGCACACCTCGATTTCCGGGCTCGGCGATTATCTCGCCGAAGACGACCGCGATGCGCTGCGGATCGCGCGCGACATCATGGCCAATCTGGAATGGGACCGGCCGAAGCCGGCCGAAGTTTCGTATCGGCCGCCGCGCTACGATTCCGAGGAACTGCTCGGCATCATGGCGATGGACCACAAGCGGCCGGTCGACATGCGGCAGGTGATCGCGCGCATCATTGACGATTCCGACTTTACGGAGTTCGGCGCCAATTACGGCCCCGCCACCGTCTGCGGCCATGCCCGCGTCGAGGGCCAGGCGATCGGCATCATCACCAATAACGGCCCGCTCGACGTGCCCGGCGCCAACAAGGCGACGCATTTCATCCAGGCCTGCTGCCAGTCGCGCACGCCGCTGCTTTATCTGAACAACACCACCGGCTACATGGTGGGCAAGGCCTATGAAGAAGCCGGGATGATCAAGCACGGCTCCAAGATGATCCAGGCCGTGACCTCGGCCACCGTGCCGCAGATCACGATCTATTGCGGGGCCTCGTTCGGCGCCGGCAATTACGGCATGTGCGGGCGCGGCTTTCACCCGCGCTTCTGCTTCTCCTGGCCCAACGCCAAGACCGCCGTGATGGGCGGCGAGCAGGCCGCCGAAACCATGGTGATCGTCACCGAAGCCGCAGCAGTGCGGCGCGGCAAGCCGATCGAGCAGGAAAAACTGGAGGCGATGAGGGCGCAGATCATCGGCGTGTTCGACGGCCAGATGGACGTGTTCTCGACCTCGGCCCGCGTGCTCGATGACGGCGTGATCGATCCCCGCGATACAAGAAAGCTGCTGTCCGAGGTGCTGGCGATCTGCCGCGAGGCGGAGGCGCGGCAACCCCAGCGCATGCAATTCTCGGTCGCGCGGCCATGAGCATGATGAAAGCGACGCCGTTCCTCAAAATCCTGATCGCCAACCGCGGCGAGATCGCGCTGCGCATCATGCGCACCGCGCGCCGCCTCGGCTATGGCGTGGTCGCGGTCTATTCCGATGCCGACCGCGACGCGCGGCATGTCCGCGAGGCCGATTCTGCGGTGCGGATCGGGGAAGCGCTGCCGGCGCAATCCTATTTGCGGATCGAGGCGATCATTGCCGCGGCAAAGGCCAGCGGCGCTGACGCGGTTCATCCCGGCTACGGCTTTCTCGCCGAGAACGGGGATTTTGCGCAAGCCTGCCGTGACGCGGGTCTGGTGTTCATCGGGCCGTCGCCGGAAGCGATCCGGCTCATGGGCAACAAGGCCGGCGCCAAGGACATCATGCGCGCGGCCGGCGTGCCCTGTGTGCCCGGCTATCAGGGCACGGAGCAGAGCGACGCCGTGATGCTGGCGGAAGCCAAAAAGATCGGCTTTCCCGTGATGATCAAGGCGGTGGCCGGCGGCGGTGGCCGCGGCATGCGGCAGGTCCCGGATGCGGCGGCGTTCCCGGACGCGCTGCGCAGCGCGCGATCGGAGGCGCAGGGCGCGTTCGGCGATCCGACCGTGATCCTGGAGCGCGCGATATCGGATCCCCGCCATATCGAGATCCAGGTGTTCGGCGACCGCTATCGCAATGCCGTCCATCTCGGCGAGCGCGATTGCTCGGTGCAGCGCCGGCACCAGAAGCTGATCGAGGAGGCGCCGTCGCCGGCCGTGTCGCCGAAATTGCGGGCGCGGATGGGCGAGGTCGCGGTATCAGCGATAAAATCGATCGGCTATGAGGGCGCCGGCACGCTGGAATTCCTGCTCGACCCAAGTGGCGAGTTCTATTTCATGGAAATGAACACGCGGCTGCAGGTCGAGCATCCCGTCACCGAAGCCATCACCGGCCTCGATCTGGTCGAACTGCAGCTGCGCATAGCGCGCGGCGAGCCGCTCGGGCTGGTGCAGGAAGATATCAAATTCTCCGGGCATGCCATCGAGGTGCGGCTGTGCTCCGAGGACGCCGGCCACGATTTCATGCCGCAGTCGGGCCGGATGGCGCTATGGCAAATGCCGCAAGATGTTCGCGTCGAGCACGCGCTGCAATCCGGTACCGAAATTCCGCCGTTCTACGATTCCATGATCGCCAAGGTCGTCAGCCACGGCGCCGACCGTGACGAGGCGCGGGGAAAACTGATCTGCGCGCTGGAGCAGACGGCGGCGTTCGGCGTCACCACCAACCAGGGGTTCTTGATTTCCTGCCTCCGGCATCCCGGCTTTGCCGCGGGCGAGGCGACCACGGCGTTCATCGGCAAGCATCGCGACGAACTGCTGGCGCCGCGGAAGGAGGCCGACCGGGAAGCCGAACTCGCGGCGTTGTTGCTTTATGTGACCGATCCCTTTGCGCCGAAATGGCAAAGCGGGCGATCGCTCGCGGCGACGTTCCCCGTTCCGCTTCGTTTCGAACTCGATGACAAAGTCCATGATATCGAGCTCACGCGCGAGCGCGATGGCAGCTATCGGGGGCTTGAGAACACACTGTACCGGATCGAGATCCACGCGGCCGACGGCGATACCGTTCGCTTCAGCCGCGACGGCCTCGCGGAATCCGTAAAATTTCTTCGCGACGGCGACCGGCTCTATTTCCTGCATCGCGGATGCACGCTTGCGGTGCGCGATCTGACGCTCGCCGCGCCGGTGTCGGCGGCAGCCAGCGGCGGCGACGGCAAGGTGCGCGCCGCGATGAACGGCCGCGTCGTGGCCGTGCTGGTCAAGCCGGGCGAGCAGGTCGCGGCCGGCCAGCCGGTGATGACGCTGGAGGCCATGAAGATGGAACACGTGCACACCGCAGGCGTCGCCGGCACGGTTTCCGCGATCGATGTGGTTGAAGGCGAGCAGGTGACGACGGGGAAGATCGTGGTGGAGATCGAGGCGGCCTAACTGTCATTGCGAGCAAAGCGAAGCAATCCATCGTGCAACGCGGGCAGTTTGGATTGCTTCGTCGCTGCGCTCCTCGCAATGACGGGGTTAATCCGTCCGCCCCGTCCCGTCATTGAGCCAGCACGCCACCTGATGCTTCGCGCCCGCCTCAGCCAGCGCCGGCCGCTCCATCTTGCAGCGGTCCATCACATAGCGGCAGCGGGTGTGGAACGCGCAGCCGGAGGGCGGGTTGATCGGGCTCGGTACGTCGCCGTCGATGATCGGCGCCAGTTTCTTCGCCTTGGGATTGGCGACCGGCACCGAGGCCAGCAACGCCTGGGTATAGGGATGGCGCGGATTGGCGAACAGCTCGGCCTTGTCGGCGATCTCGACGATGCGCCCGAGATACATCACCGCGACGCGGTGGCTGATATGGGCGACGACCGCGAGATCGTGCGCGATGAACAGATAGGAGAAGCCGTTCTTGCGCTGCAGGTCGATCAGGAGATTGATCACCTGGGCCTGGATCGAGACGTCGAGCGCCGAGACCGGCTCGTCGCACACGATCAGGCTCGGCCCGAGCGACAGTGCGCGCGCAATGCAGATGCGTTGCCGCTGTCCGCCGGAGAATTGATGCGGGTAGTTCTTCATCTGGTCGGCGCGCAGGCCGACCTGGGCGAACAGTTCGGCGACGCGTTCCTGCTGCCTGGCGCCGGTGGCGAGCCCGTGCACGCCGAGCGGCTCGCCGACGATATCGCCGGCGGTCATGCGCGGATTGAGCGAAGCGAACGGATCCTGGAACACGATCTGCATCGAACGCCGATGCGGCCGCATTTCTGATTTGCTCAGCCCGGTGATATCGGTGCCGTTGAGCTTGATGGCGCCGCTGGTCGGCTCCACCAATCGCAACACGCTGCGGGCGACCGTCGACTTGCCGCAGCCGGATTCGCCGACCAGCCCGAGCGTCTCGCCCTTGCCGACGGAGAAGCTGACGCCATCGACCGAATGCACGGTGCCGATACGCCGGCGCAGGATGCCGCCGCGCACCGGGTAGTGCTTGACGAGGTCGGTGACCTCTAACAGGGGAGGGATCCCGGTCATGGCGCATCCACCAGTTCCGCAGCACGCCAGCACGCCGCATAATGATGGTCGCCAAAATCCTGCAGCGGCGGGTATTCTGCGCGGCAGCGATCGATCGCCAGCGCGCAGCGCGGCGCAAAGGCGCAGCCCGGCGGCAGATTCGTCAGCGACGGCACCATTCCCGGAATTTCGTTGAGCCGAACGTCTTCCTTGGCGCCAAGCGAAATCACCGCCGGCATCGAAGCCATCAGTCCGCGGGTGTAGGGGTGCTTCGGGTTTTCGAACAGCGCCTCGACACTCGCTTCCTCGACCTTCTTGCCGGCATACATCACGATGACGCGCTGCGCGGTCTGCGCGACGACGCCGAGATCATGGGTGATCAGGATCAAGCCGGTGCCGAGGGTCTTTTGCAGATCGACGATCAGCGCCAGGATCTGCGCCTGGATCGTGACGTCGAGCGCCGTGGTCGGCTCGTCCGCGATCAGCAGCACCGGCCGGCATGCCAGCGCCATTGCGATCATCGCGCGCTGGCGCATGCCGCCGGAAAGCTGGTGCGGATATTCATGCGCCCGCCGCTCCGGTTCGGGGATGCGGACGAGGCGCAACATCTCGACCGCCTGCGCCCACGCTTGCTTGTTGGTCATCGACCGATGCAGTTGCACCACCTCGGTGATCTGGTCGCCGATCCGCATCACCGGATTGAGCGAGGTCATCGGCTCCTGAAAAATCATCGAGATCCGGTTGCCGCGGATCCTGCGCATCTCGGCGTCGCTGACGCCGAGCAAATCGGTGCCCTCAAGCGTCACCGAGCCGCCGACGATCCGGCCCGGCGGGTCCGGCACCAGACGCATGATCGACAGCGCGGTAACGCTCTTGCCGCAGCCGGATTCGCCGACGATCGCCAGCGTCTCGCCGCGGCGGACCGTGAACGAGACGTCGTCGACCGCCCGAAACAGCCCAGAAGCGGTGAAGAACACCGTCTGCAGGTTCTTTACATCGAGAACCGTCGCTTCCGTTCCTGCCGTCGGTCATCAGCCGCGCTGCCTCGGGTCGAGGATGTCGCGCAGCGCGTCGCCGAACAGATTGGTGCCGAACACCGCAAGGCTGATCGCAACGCCCGGGAAGATCACCAGCCACGGCGCGGTGCGGACATATTCCGCCGCCGATTCCGACAGCATGCGGCCCCATGACGGATAGGGCTCGGGAATGCCGAGGCCGAGGAACGACAGCGAGGCTTCGGTCAGGATGGTGGAGCCGAGCTGCGCGGTCGCCAGCACGATCAGCGGCGCCAGCGTGTTCGGCAGCACGTGGCGAAGCGCGATGCGCGTCTCGCTCATGCCGATCGACTTGGCGGCCTCGACGAACGGCAATTCGCGCAGCGCCAGCGTGTTGGCGCGGATGACGCGGGCGACCGTCGGGATCAGCGGGATCGCGATCGCGATGATCACGTTCGGCAGCGACGGCCCGAGCGCCGCCGTCATCACCAGCGCCAGCACCAGCAGCGGCAGCGCCTGCAAGATATCGGTGACGCGCTGGAACAACAGGTCGACCCAGCCCGAGAGATAGCCGGATGCGAGACCGACCATGACGCCGATCGAGGAGCCCAGCGCGGTGGCGCCGATGCCGACGGCCAGCGATATCCGCGCGCCATGGACGATCCGGCTCCAGACGTCGCGGCCGAACGAATCCGTTCCCATCCAGTGCAGGGCATCGGGCGAGGCCAGGCGGTGCGCGGAATCGACGCTGAGCGGCGAGAAGCGGCAGATCAGGTCGGCCGATATCGCCATCCAGACGAACATCACCATGATGAAGAGGCCGATGGTGCCGAGGATGTAGCGTTGCGCGAGGAACGCGAGCCGGCGCCAGCCATGCGTCGAATGGGCGCCGGCGCGCTTCAGTTCGCTATCGTAATTGACCACGGCCAAACCAGAACTCTCCTAGTCCCCAAAGCGGATGCGCGGATCGATCGCGGCGTAAAGCATGTCGACGGTGAAGTTGGCAAACACCACCACGACCGCAATCAGCATCACCAGATTCTGCACGATCGGATAGTCGCGCCAGCGCAGCGCCTCGACCAGGAAGCGGGCGACGCCGGGAATATTGAACACGGTTTCGGTGACGATCAGCCCGCCGATCAGGAATGCGGCCTCGATGCCGATCACGGTGATCACGGGCAGGATGGCGTTCTTCAGCGCGTGCCGGTAATTGACCGACTGCTCGGACGCGCCCTTGGCGCGCGCGGTGCGGATATAATCCTGCCGCAGGACTTCCAGCATCGAGGAGCGCGTGATGCGCATCGTCAGCGCGGCGCTGCGGAAGCCGACCGCCATCGCCGGCACGGCATAGATGGCGAACGCCTCGGTCCAGGTTTTCGGATTGGGGTTGAAGATCGGCATCGATCCGAACAGCGAGACCGACGCCATCAGGATCAACAGGCCGAGCCAGAACGAGGGCAGCGACAGCCCGCTCAGGCTGACGATGCGCAGGGCATAGTCGAGCCTGCGTACCCTGGTGGACCGCGCTGATGACGCCCAAGGGAATGCCGATCGAGGCGGAGAACAGCAGCGCCAGCCCCGCCAGCCGCGCGGTGATCGGAATCCGCGGCAGGATTTCCTGCAACGCCGGCTTCTCCGACACATAGGAATAGCCGAGATCGCCGTGCAGCAGCCCGCCGATCCAGTGCAGATACTGCACGACGATCGGGTCGCTGAGGCCGAGTTCCTTCTCGAGATTGGCCTTGTCGGCGGGATCGACGAAGCCCGCCGCGTCGAACAGGATATCGACGATATTGCCCGGCACGACGCGCAGCAGCACGAAGATGATGATCGAGATCCCGATCAGGGTCACGAGCATCAACGCAAGGCGCCGCACGATATAAGCAAACACCTGGCTTCCCCTCAGCTAACCCTGGCCGCGGTGGACGGACGCTACTTGTCCATCCACACGTCTTCGTAACGATAGCCGTTATAGGAGCTGTTCACCATGACGGTGACGCCCTTGACATAGGGCTGCCAGCAGGTGCCGGCCCGCGCATGGAAGATGATCGGCCGCGCCACGTCTTCCTGAAGTTTCTTGTCGATATCCCAAACCATTTTCTTGCGCTTGGCGACGTCGGTCTCCACCGATTGCTGGTCGAACAGCTTCTCGATTTCCTTGTTGCAGTAATTGGTGTAGTTGCGCTCGGAGCCGCAGGAATAGTTCTCGTAGAACGACTGGTCGGGATCGTCGACGGCGTTGCCGGTGAGGTTGAGGCCGAGCGTGTAATCCTTGCGGGCGACTTTCGGGAACCATTGCGCGGTGTCGACGACGTCGAGTTCGCCGTCGATATAGATGCTCTTGAGCTGGTCGATCAGGATCACGGCGGGATCGCGATACTCACCGATGTTGCGGGTCGACACCTTCACGGCGAGATGCTTGTCCGGGCCGTAGCCCGCTTTCTGCATCAGCTTCTTCGCTTCCTCGCGGTTGGCGTTGATATCGGGGCCGTAGCCCGGGATCTGTTCCAGCATTTCCTTCGGCATCGCCCACAGTCCGCCCGGGGCGGGCAGCATGGTGCCGCCGACATCGCCCTGGCCCTCGAACAGGATCGAGATGAACGCCTTGCGGTCGAGCGCCAGCGCCATGGCGCGGCGGACGTCGATATTGTCGAACGGTGGCGATGACGAATTGACGATGATGTTGGTCGAGACGTTGGTGGGCTCGACCACGCAAACCGCGTTTGGCGCCTGAGATTTCACGTCCTTCAGTAATGGGATCGTGATATGTGTCGGGAACGTCATGTCGAACTTGCCGGCGACAAATCCGAGGATCGCCGTCGAACGGTTCGTGATGATGGTGAACTCGATGCCGTCGAGATGCGGCAGACCCTTCTTGAAGTAATCGGGATTCTTGGTGAGCTTGATCGATTCGTTGGCCTTGAACTCGACGAATTTGAACGGGCCGGTGCCGACAGGCTTGGTGCGCATGTCGCCGGGCGAGACGTGGCAGGGATAGACCGGCGTGTAGCCGGAAGCGAGCAGCGACAGCAAGGCCGGCTCCGGCCGTTTCAGTTCGAACGACGCCTCGAAGTCGCCGTTCGTGGTGACGTCGCTGACCTCGTCATACCAGGATTTGCGCGGATTCTGCCGGAACTTCTGCTGCGATTTTCCCATCAGCATGTCGAAGGTGCATTTGACGTCGGCGGAGGTGAACGGCTTGCCGTCGTGCCATTTGACGCCCTGCTTCAATTTGAACGTCAGCTTCTTGCCGCCGTCGCCCCAGGCCCAGCTTTCGGCGAGATCGGGGACGAGCGTGTCGATGCTGTTCTGCGCCTTGCTCTGGTCGAACATCACGAGGTTATTGAAGACCGGCATGAAGGGAACGTTGATCGAGAAGGTCGCGCCCTCGTGGATCGAGGCGCTGCCCGGACTGTCGCGGTGATAGACCTTGAGGATGCCGCCCTGCTTGGGCTCGGCTGCTGCCGATGAAACATGGTAGGCCGGCAGCAATAACAACGCCGCGGCGGCAAGCGTTCGCACGCTCCGCATGGTGTCCCCTCCTGAAATGTTCGGTCTCAACGTGGCCGATTGCGGCGGACGATATCATGACGGGGCTTCCGGGCAACCGGCTAAGCCCGTGCAGGTATTGGCAATTCGGACTAAGCAAAATCCGTGTGGCGGAACGAATGGCTGGTTTTTCCATCTATTTGCAGGGAAATGGGCGAGTTGGTTGCCGCGCAGGCGCGGCTGTGCCTCCAAAGGGGTCGCGCCATAATGCCTCACCCGGCAACGAGCGGTACACTGCCGTTTTGGCTCACACGATCCGCGAGGTCTTGTTGCCCCAGTAGCGGTCGCGCAGCAGGCGCTTGTAGAGTTTGCCGGTCGGCAGCCGCGGCAGTTCGGCCTCGAAGTCGATCGAGCGCGGCACCTTCTGGCGCGACAGCGACGCGCTGCAGAAGGCGATCAGCTCCTCCGCCAGCTCCGGGCCCGGCGCCACGCCCGGCATCGGCTGCACCACCGCCTTCACCTCTTCGCCAAGGTCCGGATTGGGCACGCCGAACACCGCGGCGTCGGCGATCTTGGGATGGGTGATCAGGAGGTTCTCGCATTCCTGCGGATAGATGTTGACGCCGCCGGAGATGATCATGAACGTCGCGCGGTCGGTCAGATAGAGATAGCCGTCATCATCGACATAGCCGACATCGCCGACCGTGCTCATGCTGCCGTCGGCCGAGCGCGCCTCCTTGGTCTTGGCCGGATCGTCGAAATACTCGAACGGCGTGGCGGTCTTGAACCACACCGTGCCCGGCGTGCCTTTGGGGCAGGCGTTCATGTTCTCGTCGAGGATATGCAGGTCGCCGAGCAGCACCTTGCCGACGGTGCCGCGATGGGCCAGCCACTCCTCGCTGTTGCAGGCGGTGAAGCCGAGCCCTTCGGTGGCGCCGTAATATTCGTGGATGATCGGTCCCCACCATTTGATGATGTCGTCCTTCACCAGCGCCGGACAGGGCGCGGCGGCGTGGATGGCGATCTCGAGCGACGACAGGTCGTATTGCTTGCGCACCTGCTTCCGGCAGTTTCAGCATCCGCGAGAACATCGTCGGCACCAGCTGGGTATGCGTGATGCCCCATTTCTGAACCAGCGCGAGATAAGCTTCGGGATCGAACCGCTCCATGATGATGACGGTGCCGCCGATCTTGATCGTGAGGTTGACGGCGGCCTGCGGCGCCGAGTGGTAGAGCGGCGCCGGCGACAGATAGATCATGCCCTCGCGGTAGTGCCAGATCTTCACCAGGAAATCGAACAGCGGCAAATTATGCTCGGCCGGCTGCTCCGGCAGCGGCCGCAAAATGCCCTTCGGCCGGCCGGTGGTGCCGGAGGAATAGAGCATCGCGGTGCCGATGCATTCATCCGCGATCGGCGTGTGCGGCAAACCGGCGGTCGCTTCCTGCAGGCCGACGATGCGATCGCTTTCGCCCTCGCCATCGGCGACGATGCAGAGTTCGACCCTGGGGCATTCCTTCAGCGCCTCGCGCGCGACCTCGAGTTTTTCCTTCGACGTGATCAGGATGCGCGACTGGCTGTTGGTCAGGATGTAGGCGAGCTCGCTCGCGGTCAGATAGGAGTTCACGCAGGTGTAATAGAGGCCGGAGCGTTCGCCGGCGCCGCAGGCTTCGAGATAGCGGCTGTTGTTCTCCATGAAGATCGAATAGTGGTCGAGCCGCTTCAGGCCGCGCTTGCGAAACAGATGCGCCAGCCGGTTGGAGCGCGCCTCGAGTTCGCGATAGGTGACGGTCTCGCCGGTGCCGCCATGATGAAGGCGGGCTGCAGCGGACGAAGATGAGCATGCTTGCCGGTGTACATCGTCCTTCGTCCCCCATCTTTTGTTTGAGCATGATCTCCGGCAAACGCTTCGCGTTTGTCGAGGGAAAACCGGTGCCACTTTTCCGGATCATGCTCATGCCGCCATTCGAGAATCTCGCGCACCTGCGCCGGGCCGTCGATCTTGCGCGGATTGCGCGGCACCCATGGCGTTGCCATCGCCTGCTTCGCGATGCGGTCGAAATGCTCGGGGCCCACTTTGACCTCGCGCAGGCTGCGCGGCATGCCGAGGCCGCGAATGAAATCATCGAGCACGTCGCCGGCGTCCTTGCCCGGATGTCCCATCGCGGCGGCGACCAGCGCCTGGCGCTCGGCATTGACGGGCTTGTTCCAGCGCATCACGAACGGCAGCATCACGCAGGAGGTGTGGCCGTGCGGCACGCCGAACTCGGCGCCGAGCACATAGCCGATGCCGTGGCTGGCGCCCATCGGCACGCCCGAGGCGAGAGGTCCGGTCGAAAGCCAGGTGCCGATCTGGCAATCCATCCGCGCGTCGAGATCGCTGCCGTCGGCCTTCACCCGCGGCAGCGCCTGCGTCAGCAGCGAAAGTCCCTTCAGCGCCTGGGCGTCGGCATAGGGATGCGCCTCGCGCGAACAAATGCCTTCGACGCAATGATCGACGGCGCGGATGCCGGTCGACAGCCACAGCCATTCCGGCGTGTGCGCGCCGAGCGCCGGATCGAGGATGGTGGCGCGCGGCATCACCAGCGGATGGCGCAACGCTTCCTTGACTTTGGTCCGCTCGTTGGTGACGCCGGCAATGGAGGTGAACTCGCCGCCGGCGATCGTGGTCGGCACGCTGATCTGGCGCACGGTCGGCGCCTTCATCGGCGGCGACGCGCCGCCTGCGCCGGCCCTTAGCCGGTCGATGCCCTCGACGTCGCTGACATCGTTGGCGAGGCAGAGCTGCACCGCCTTGGCGCCGTCGGTGATCGAGCCGCCGCCGACGGTGACGATGAGATCGGCTTTGGCCGCGCGGGCCTGATTGGCGGCGGCGATCACGGCCGCGCGCGGCGTATGCGCCGGCATCGCGTCGAAGATCGCCACGCAGCGCGATCCCAGCGCGCGGCGGATGTTATCGATCACGTCGGTCTCGCGGTTGAGCGTGCCGCTGACCATCAGGAACGCGCTGGCGGCGCCGAGCCGGTCCATCTGCTCGACGATGACCTCGGATGCCGGCCGTCCGAACACGACCTCGTCCATGGCGCCGAATACGACACGGCCTTTATGCACGCTTGTCCTCCCCGGACATTTTGGCTTTGTTGCGGCCGATAGCGTAGCGGAGGAATTTGCGGACGTCATGCCCGAAGATAATGCTGGGCGAATGCCGGTGCTCTACGGCCGCCATGCGTCGCCCTTTGTGCGGCGCGTCGCGGTGACGCTGCGGCTCTACGGCATCGACTATCGAGCATGTGCCGCTGATGCCGTTCGGCCCGGACAAGGCGGAACTTGAGCGCTTTCAACCCGATCGCGCGGGTTCCGGCGTTGCAGCTCGCCGATGGCGAGATGCTGATCGACAGCGCCGTCATCCTCGATCATCTCGATCAACTGGCGGGTCCGCATGCGCTTGACCCCGGCAACGGGGCCTGCGCGGCGGCGGGTGCTGACGCTGCTGGCGGTGGCGCACGGCGCCAACGAAAAACTGGTCGCCGGTCTCTACGAGCGGCATTTCCGGCCGCGCGAGGCCTGGCACAGACCCTGGCTCGACGCCTGCGACAAGCAGGTGCGCGACGGCTTTGCAATGGCTCGACGCGCAGTTTGCCGGGCCGTGGTTCACGGGGCGATGCGATGACCCAGGCCGATGTCACGGTCGCGGTGTTCTGGCTGTTCGGCGCGCGCCAAGCGGCCGCGGTTCTTTGCCGGTCTTGGCTTGCGGCAAGCTCGAGGCGCTGGCGGAGCGGCTGCAGGGCACGCCGGCATTTCAGGCGACGCTGCCGGAGCCGGAGACGCTGGCGAGCGATCTGACGTAACCGGTTCAGATCAGCAGCCCTTCGATCTCGCCAAGCGTAACGCTCCGCTCCGACAACAACATCTCCGCCGCCGCGCGTTCCCACGCGTGCGCGTCCGGCGCCAGCGGATCCTGCGCGCTCAGGCGATGTTCCAGCACCAGCCGCGCATACAGCGCGCGGCGCGCGTCGGCGCCGGGGCGGGCGGCTTCCGCGGTCATCAGCACGGCGCTGGTGATGTGATAGAGCGCGCTGGCGGCCTGCCGCGCGTCGGCTTCCAGCGCGGGCTCGGCGGCGACGCGCTCGGCGAAGGCAAGCGCGCGGTCGAGCGTCTTCCGCAGGCGATCGCGGAACGCCGCCGGGATCGCCGTCGGCTTCATCGAGCAATTTCACCAGCGCCGCCTGCAGCGGCTTGTGCGCACGGCTCTTGCCGACGGCGCGCGTGATGATGTCGAGCGCGTTGATGTTGCTGGTGCCTTCCCAGAGCACGCCGATATGGGCGTCGCGCACCAGCCGCGCCTGCACCCATTCCTCGATATAGCCGTTGCCGCCGCGCACCTCCATCGCGCCGGTCGCCACCGGAATGTTGTCGCGGCAGGCGCGGAATTTCAACAGCGGCGTCAGGATGCGCAGGCAATTCGCGGCGTCCGCTTGAGCCGGCATTGGCGCGGTCCATCGCGTCGGCCGCGAACAGGAACATCGACAGCGACTGTTCGGCCGGCAGCGTGATCTTCAGCAGCTGGCGGCGGAGCAGGGGATAATCGATGATGGTGTTGCCGAACGCGCTGCGCGTCGCGCGCGCAGACCATCGCCTCGTTGACGCAGCGCCGCATCATCGCGGCGGCGCGCACGCCATGCGACAGCCGCGACAGGTTGACCTGCTCCATCATCTGCTTGAGGCCCTGGTCGGCCTCGCCGACGAGATAGGCGACCGCGCCCTCCAGCAGGATCTCGCCCGACGCCATCGAGCGGGTGCCGAGCTTGTCCTTGAGGCGGACGATGCGATAGGCGTTGCGGCGGCCGTCCTTGAGCCGGCGCGGCAGCGCGAACAGCGCGAGCCCTTTGGTGCCGGCGGGCGCGCCTTCGGGCCGCGCCAGCAGCAGCGCGACATCGGCGTCGGCATGCGAGCAGAACCATTTGTCGCCGTAGAGCCGCCACTCGCCGTCCTCGTGGCGCGCGATCGTTTCGATGCTGCCGACGTCGGAGCCGCCGGCGCGCTCGGTCATGAACTGCGTGCCCTTCCACATCGTGGCGACATCGCCGGACAGCATTTTCGGCAGCAGATATTCCTGCAGCTCGGGGCTCGCGAATTTGCGGATCAGATGGATCGAGGTGTCGGTGACGCTGATCGGGCACATCAGGCCGAACTCGGCCTGCACGAACAGATATTGCAGCGCGTATTTGGCGACCGCCGGCAGCGGCCGGTCCATGCCGAGCGCGCCGGCGCGATGGCTCATGGCGTGGAACTGGAAATCGCCGAACGCGATCTGCTCCATCTCGCGGTAGGAGGAGTGGTAGTCGATAAAATCCTCGTCGCGGCCGAAGCGGTCGCGCGGGTGCAGCACCGGCGGATGCTTGTCGGCGATCCGCGCCAGCTCGTCGAGCCGGCCGCCGGCAAGCGCGCCGAGGCGGTCGAAATGCGGCTCCAGCTGCCGGAAATCGTCCGGGGTCAGATAATGCGCGAGCAGGTCGCGCAGGCCGCGGTCGATGGCGTAGAAATTCTGTCCCGCGCAATCCGGCGCGATGTGATCGGCGCCGCGGCGGGGAGGGCGTTGCCGCCGCGTCCGGCGAAGTCCTGGGTGAGTGCGCGTCCATGGGCGGCCTCGTTGACGATGTCGTCGCGGCCGATGTTAGTCGTTAAAGGGGATGCTGTCATACCCGCGAATGCGGGTATCCAGTACGCCGCGGCCTATCGGTTCGATCATTGGCGTCTCTGGAATACTGGGTCACCCGCCGGAGCCTGTCATCGGGCGGCCATTCGGCCGACCCGGTGGCGGGTGACGACACCGGGATGTGCGTCCGCGTTCTCGCGGCACGAATGCGCCCGAGGTTTTCTGAAATTCGTTCGCCCTCTCAAATCAGAGGGCGCAGGGAATGCCGGGTGCGCGCTGCACCCGCGGTCTCATGTGCAATGGGTAGAAGAAGTGCGCACATGAGCATACAGGGCAGCGGAGAGCATCCGACATTCCCTGCGCAATGGCTTTACGGCTTATAACGTGATCTCCCCGGCGGGCCGGGCTCGTTGTCACCGTCGCCGGCGGAATTGCTTCCACCAACTTGACGCCAGCTTGGGGCGTCAGGACCACACGTCTTTGCCGTACGCTCTCATGCCGTTCGCCATCGGCACTGCCAGCGTCCACCGCGACCCGTCCCACGATCGTGGCGATCATGATACGCCCCTCTGGTCGGGACGGGATGGGTGTTATGTAGCGCTGATTTGGGGTTCGGAGAAACAGAAATATTTTCGGTTCGCGCGAATTTTTGGCTTGACATGATTTCTGTAAATCGGAAGTGATGATTTGCCCGTCGGGCGGTTTGGTTGTGTGCTTCGCTCCTCGCAATGCCGGCGGGATATGGTAGAGAAGGGCCACAACCGGACGGATCGTGAAATGTCATCGCCAGACCTCGCAAATCTGAAGCTCGACGATTTTGCACCGCATCTCAATACGGGCTTTGAAATCCACCTGCCGGACGGACGGCGCGTGGCGGCCACGCTGGTTGAGGCCGTCGCAAACGGGACGGCGCCGCCGGTTCGGGGCTTCAAGGGCCGCGAGGGCCAGGATCTCAGGGCGCGCGACGGTGGCGGGTTCACGCTGCAATTCGTGACGCCCGAAAATTCCCTGCCGAGGCAGGGAATCTATCAGCTTCAACATCCGATACTCGGCACGTTTGAGATTTTCCTGGTGCCCCACGGGCCGGTGGCGCCGCGGGGCTTCGGCTATCACGCGGTGTTCGGATAAAGCCTGCCACCCCGCCGGTTATGCCGGCGCTGCGCGCCAGCGCATCAGGTCGTAGACGCCCTTGTCTTCCTCGGTCTTGAATCCGAGACGCCGATAGAGCCGCATCGCCGGGTTGAATTTCTCGACATGGATCGTCACCGCCTTGCCGCAGGCCGCGGCCTCGTCCATGAGGTCGCGCAGCAGCGCTTCGCCGAGGCCCTTGCCGCGATGTTCGGGCAGGAACGCGATGTCGATGATGCAGTGCTGGCTCGGCCAACGCTCGATGTAGAGGCGGCCGATTTCCTCGCTGCCGCGCAGCGTCACGAGCCAGTCGGCCTCCGGATAGTTCCTCTGATAATCGGCGTGCTGCGCCCGGAATTGCATGTCCAGGAACGCCGCCTTCTGCGCGTCGGTCCACGGCGCGACGGCGAGTTCTTCCGCGCGGGTGGACGCATAGACCCGCGCCAGGAACGGCAAATCGGCATCGGTGATACGGCGGAAGGTCAGCCCCGCGTCGGCCGCGCGTGCCCAGCCGAAGGCCGATCGGCGCGGAAGCGTTCATCCGTAAAGCCGCTCAGCCGCGCGGCGGGAAGACGCCCTGCAGGGCGATGCAGAACGTCAAGGTGAGATACGGCGACATGTTGTTGTGGGGGAGCGAACCGCCGGCCGGCGACGTTGCCTGTGGATCCATCAGAACCGCCGTTCCGCTGCGGTCCGTACAAATTCATGCCTTTGGATCGCGCCAGATCCTCTCCGCCGGGCGTACGGTCTGTCCCGATCTGATTTGAGGCCGTGACGAAGTGGTCATGTGAAGGCATTTCCGTTTGAAGCAGGGTGACGGACTGTTCGCCGCCGGTCTCGCCGAGAAAGCGGTCCGAAAGCCCGGCGCCTTGCCCCTGGCTGCATGGCGGCGGAGCCATCGAAGTTGGGCAAGGCGAACGTCGATTTGCCGTCGCCGCCGTAAAACGTGCCGAGCAGCGAGAACAGCGCGGTGTTCTGCGAGATCGGCAACAGCTGGCCGTCACAGGTCGCCCAGCCGGTGGGGGCGAAGTCGCAGCGCGAAAATCCGGATTTCGGCGACGAACGGGTCTGACATGACAACCTCTAGGTTTGCGTCGGGAAAATGCCGAACAGCGAAATGATGAAGCTGACGCAGAGGAACGGCATCATGTTGTCGTGCGGCTGGCTGCCGCCGGCCGGCTGCAGCGTTTGCGCGTTGAGCTGCAAGGCGCCGGCCGCCGGGAAATAGGGAAAAGTGATTGAACGGGTTGGCCAGCAGGTTTCCGCCCGGGCCGGTCGCGTTGCCGGGATCGTTGGAAGCGAGCAGCGCGTGAGTGTGGGTCGGAAGTTGATTGACGGTGAGCGTGACCGACTCGACCCCGGCCTTCTCGCCCAGTTGATAACTCTGGCTGATGCCCGGCCCCTGGCCCGCGTGGATCGGAATGCGGCCCTGCAGGTCAGGCAGCGCGAAAGTTTCCTGGCCATCGCCGCCATAGGTGGTGCCGATCAGGTTGAACAGGATCTCGTTCTCGGAGATCGGCATCAGCTGGCCATTGCAAAATGCCCAACCGGCCGGGGCGAAGTTGCCGCCGAACATGCGTATCTCGCCAACAAAGGGCTGACCCATCGCAGCTGTCCTTTAGTTTCGCGACGGGAAGATGCCCTGCAGGGCGATGATGAAATTGATCACGAGAAACGGCTGCCGGTTCTCATGCGGCTGGCTGCCGCCGACGCTGGTGATCGAAGCAGGGTCCATCGCCACCAGATTGGTCGCGCCATGATAGGGCTGCGCGCCGGCGGCGCCGAGAAACGCGCCGGTCGGAATCTGCACGGTGCCGTCCTGGCTGATGCCGCTCATCGGGTGCAAATGCTTGGGCATCTCGCTCTGGATGAGCGTGTGGAATTCCTCGCCGCCTTTTTGGCCGATGGTAAACCCCGAGCCCTGATGGATCGCCGTCCGCCCGCGCAGATCGGGCAGTCGCGAAGGTGATGCGTCCGTCGCCGCCATAGAAGGTCTCGAGCAGCGAGAACAGCGCCTGGTTCTGGTTGATGGGCAGCAGCTGTCCGTTGCAGAGCGCCCAGCTCTTTGGCGCAAAGTTCCAGGTAATAAGCTTGACTTCACCCAAAAATGGCTGGCCCACGCCCGTCCCTCCGCTTCCAGTGATCTACCTTAGGTTTTATCCTATCTGGAACTCGCCGTCGACTTAAATCTGCGGACGCCGCGAAGGCGCCGCATCGATGCCGGAGCGCCATTGTGCGTCAATACGGGGCACGTCGGCCGGCTGCTATGCCAGCAAGCCGACGTGGATTTGCGCAAGATGAACGGCCGAGTGGCTGTCGACCAGCACATTCGAGGGCATCGCCGGTATGCGCGCCGGCGATCTGCGCGACATCCACCCAGTTCGGACGCTCGCATGCCCGGTATCGATTTTGTCGACCTGCAGCGTCGCGAAAGTGCCGCTCGCATCCTCGATCGCGCGAACGATCAGATGGTCGTCGATGCCGGTCGAATGGAATTGCGAGGTCAGCGCCGAGAAGTCGAACCTGTCGCCCTCGGCGTAATGATAGTCCATGACATGCGTGACCGGCGGCGGCACGTCCGCCTGACGTTGACATTGGCGAACACGAAGGTGTCCGCGCCTGCGCCGCCGAACAGGATGCCGCCGCCTTGGCCGGCGTCGATCGTGTCATTGCCGGGACTGCCGGCAAGGCGACAGGCCGTCGTTGGCGGCGCAGACACGTGGGTACGGCCTGTGCTACGTCGGTCGCATCCGGCAACCGCCGCTCGCCGTCGACGAGGTTGATGTACATCAGGTCGCCGGCGTCGGCTGACGAAGTGCTGTCGTCCAACCCGATCACGTGACCCAGCTCGTGGCTCACGGTCGTCAGCAGGTCGAGATGACCGGCCGCGGCGCTGGTCGGATCGGTGTAGAGATCGGTACCGGCAGCGTTGGCGGCATGGAGGAATTCAAAATTGTCGAAAGGTGTCGGATCGACGAACCAGCCGTGGCCGGCGGCGTCGGTGTCGATCACGATGTGTCCCGCCGCCTCATCGCCGATGGTCTTGCCGGCCAGATCCGCCACGCTGAAGGTGGTTGCATGCATCGCCGCGAGCTGGTTCGCCGATGCGCCTGCCGCCGCCCATTGGCCGATCGCGGCTGCCACGACGGCGTCGAGCGCGGCCTGGCTCAGATGATAGTCGCCGGTGCTGGCCGCCTGCGCCGGCGTCGCAGCCGCCACGCCGCCCGGCGCGGCATTCATCGGAAGCGTGATGGTGCCGTTGTTGACGACGGTGATCGTGCCCAAAACCTCGGTATCGAGTCCGCCAACTGCTGAATGGGCGTTCGGATTGTTGGCCGCAAGGACCACGGACGCGGTGTTGGAGGCCGAAATGCCGCGCTCCAGGCTGACCGTGGACGTGGCGGTATTGGGACGGAACAGGAAAATGCCGTCGATCGCCGCGCCCGTAACCGTATTGCCTTCAATCTTGAATACGGCCGTACCGCCCTTGGTGGATTGGGCGCTGATGCCGTTGCCGCTGTTGACGAGGTCGGTCATCGTCACGGTGTTGTTGGTGATGATGGCGGTGAAGTTCGGGCTTGTCCCGGCGTCCGGTGTGCCGACGAAGATGCCGTTGGCGCCGGTGCCGCTGTCGGTGATGACGTTGCCGTCGATCTTGATGTGCTGGACGGTGCCGACGCCGCTCATCAGCGCCTGAATGGCGTCGTTGAGGCCCGTGGCCGGCACGCTAATGGTGTTGTTCAGGATTTTGGCCGAGAGACTGCCGTTGACGGTGCTGCTCTGGAAGGTCGAGACCGTGATCGCGACGCCCGGCGTGTTACCGCTGAAATTGTTGTTGGAAATTTCGGTGGTGACGTCGGCATCGCCGGTGCTCCCGATCAGGACGCCGTCGTTGTTGTTTGAAAACGTGTTGCTGTGGCCTCCGGCGCCGATGGCGTTGACGGTCAGATTCGACTGGTCCGTCCCGACGCCCTGGAAGCCGGCGGCCTTGTTGCCGGTAAAGGTCGAGTTCTGCAGATCCGTGGTCGCGACCGCGGTGCCGCGCAGCTCGAGCAGCATGCCGGAGCCGTTGGTGGAGTTCTGAATCGTGGTGCCGTGCACGTTCAACTGGGTCAGCGTGCCGCTGTTGTTGAAGATGGATACGCCGCGTTCGAACGAACCGCTGATCAGCGTGTTGTCGATCCTGGTTTCGGTGGCGCTGCCGATCGCGCCGCCGGTCAGGCCGGTACTGTTGGGATCGGTCTCGAAGCCGAAACGGATCGCGCCTTCCTTGGTGGCGTCGCCGTTGGCCGAGAAGCTGTTCCAGTTCGACACGAAGCCGTTCACGGCCGAGCCGAATACGCCGTTGCCGCCCGTGCTGTTGATGTTCATGTGGGTGAGCGACACCTGCGAGGTGCCGGTCAGCAAGACGCCGTCGCCTGTCGTGTTCTGGATGGTGCCGCCCGAACCGTCACGCGCGAGGGTGTTGTTGCCGGTGACGTTCAGGCCGCCGGTCGAACCGGTGTTGTTGAGGACGATGCCGTTGACGGCGCCGTTGACGGAAATGTCGTGGAAATTGAGTTCGTTCGCACCGATCGTGGTGTTGGAGATGGTGAGCGCGGTGCCGGTGGTGGACGTCAGATGATTGGTGCCGGTGACCGTCAGCGTGCCGCCGCCGGTGGCCGAGAAGGCGTTCGCCGTCCCCGAGGTCAGCGTCATGCCGCCGTCGAAGCTCATGACGGCGCCGGTATTGGTCGAAAGCGCGATGCTGGCGCCGGTGATGGCGCCGTTGAAGTCCTGGGCGCCGCCGGTCATGTTGGCGATCGACACTGCCGTGCCTGACGCGTCGCTGATGGCGCCGTCCTGGGTGAAATTGAGCGTGCCGCCGTTCAGCGTAATGTCGGCGCCGGTGGCGTTCGAGATGGTGCCGCCATGGGACGTGGAAGGTGCCGGACGTATTGGTCAGCGCGATGCCGTTGGTGCCGCCGCCCGTCGTGATGCTGTTGAAGTCGACGTTGAGGACGTTCGCGGCGCCGCCGATGCTGATGCCGCCGCCGGACGCGTTGTTGATCACGCCTGTCGTGGCGTCGTTGAGGTGAAGGGTGCCGACGCTGGCGCCGGACACGGCGAAGCCGGCGGTGGCGCCGAAATCGACGCCCTGGACGTTATTGCCGAGCCGAGCACGAGGCCGCCGTCGACGCACGGCGTTGGCGCCGCTGGCGGCGAACAACGTGGTGCCGTTGATGGTGACGCCCGCGCTCTGGCTGATCAGCTGCTCGTTGTTCTCGAGCGTCAATCCGCCGGTGTAGTGCGCGGCGCTGGTCTCCAGCACGATGGTGTCGCCGGCGCCGTCGACGCCGCCGACGCCGTTGAAATGCGAGAGCGTGTTGAACGGATTTTCCGACGAGCCGTCGCCGTCGGTTGCCGAATCGGCATTGACGTACCAGACCTTCGGCGTCGCGACGTTGATCGTCACGGTGCCGGTGCCGATGCCGGCAACGCCGGGGTTCTGGTCCGACACCTGGTACGTGAATGAATCCGAGCCGGTGAATCCGACCGCCGGCTTGTAGGTGAAATCGCCGTCGGCCTGCATCGTGACGGTGCCGCCATTGGTGGTCGCGATGGTGCCGGCGACGACCACGAGCGGGCCGGGACCGTCGACGTCGGTGGCGCCAGGCCGAGCAGGCTGCCGCTGATGGTCTTCTGCGGGCCGGCCGGGTCCGGGGCGCCGTCGGCGGCGTCGTTGACCACGAGGTCGGTGTTGCCGATGGCGCTGTTGCCGCCGTTGAAGGTGACATTGGCCGCGACCGGCGCGTCGTTGGCGCCGGTGACGGTGACATGCAGCGTGGCCGTCGAGGTGTCGCCCGGCTGGTCGCCATGCAGCGTGTAGGCGACGTCGAAGGTGGCGGTCTCGCCATCGTGCAGATGCTGGAAGTCGGAGCCGAGCGTGACCACGATCTGGTTGGAGCCGTTGACGCTGAGGCCGATGTCGGCGGCGTCGATGTTCTCGCCTGACGGTGCGACCAGGTTGGTAATCGCGCCCGTGGTGACGCTGTTCGGCGCGCCGTGGTCGACGTCGAGCGTATCGTTGGTCAGGACCGTGAAGGTGCCGACCTGGTCCTCGGTGATGGAGCCGCTGTCGTCGACCGCGACCGGCACGTCATTGACGCCGTTGACGGTGACGACGAGGTTGGCGGTCGAGGTTTCGCCGGCGTCGCCGGTCAGCGTATAGGGCACGGTGACGGTGGCGTGTTCGCCGAGCGCCAGCTGCTGGAAGTGCGAATTGACCAGCGAGACCTGGACCTGGTTGCCGACGATCGACGCGGTGGCGTCGGTGTTGACGAACGTCTCGCCGGCCGGGCCGGTGACGGTGATGCCGGCGGGGCCGACCGTGATCGCGTTGGTCGCCGTGCGGTCCGGATCCTGGGTGTCGTTGGCGATGACGTTGAACGATGTCGGCGCGTCGTCCTCGGTCATGGTGCCGGTATCGGCGACCGCCTGCGGCAGGTCGTCGGCGCCGTGGATGGTGATCGTCAGCGTCGCGGTGTCCTGCAGGCCGCCGGTGTCCTGGATCGTGTAGTTGAAGACGTCGGTGATCGTATCGGCCGAGGTGTGCAGCGCCTGCACCGGCGCTGTCGGTCTGGTTCACCGATAGGTGTAGGAACCGTCGAGGTTCAGCGTCAGCGTGCCATGGGCCGCCGATGAGCGGCGTGCCGACCGTGCCTGCGAGGATCGAGCCGCCCTCGGGACCGGTGTGAACCGCAACCACCGTCAGCGCGGTGCTCGGGTCCTCGGCGTCGGTATCCAGCACGCTGCCGGCCGCCCCGGTGCCGAGGATGACGTTGCCCGCGGGATCGACGCCGGCGACGGCGTTGTTGAGGCCGCCCGTCTCGGTCGCCGAGACGGAATCGTCGTTCGCCACCGGCGGGACGTCGACAATGACATTGATGTCGAAGGTCTGCTGGCTGTGCAGCGTGCCGTCGCTGGAATCGACGGTGATCGTGAACTTCGGGTCGGCGGGGTTGAGGATGATCTTGCTGGGATCGGCGACGGTGACGACGCCGGTCGCGGAATTGATGGTGAAGCCGCCACCCGAGGTGTCGCCGACCAGGCTGTAGGTCACGGCCGGCCCGTTGACGTCGGTCGAGGAGGCCGTCACGCCGGCGTGCGCGCCGGCCGGGGCGCCGTTCGCGACCTGGTTGGTCGCGCCGTCGCTGTCCACGGGCGTCGAGGGCGCAACGTCGCTGACGCCGATGGTGAAGGTCTGCGAACTCGTCAGCGCGCCGTCGCTCGCCTGCACCGTGACGGTGTAGGCGTGGCCTGGCGCACTTTCGTAATTGATCTTGCTGGCATCGGCGACGGTGACGACGCCTGTCGCGGCGTTGACGGTGAAGCCGCCGAGCGAGGTGTCGCCGATCAGCGCGTAGGTCACGGCCGGGCCGTCGCCGGGATCGGTCGCGGATGCGGTGACGCCGACGGTCGAGCCGTTGGCGGCGCCTTCGGCAATGGTGTTGGCCGCGGCATCGCCGTCGACCGGCGCCGACGGCGCGCCGTTGGTCACGCCGATGGTGAAGGTCTGCGAGCTCGATAACGTGCCGTCGCTGGCCTGCGTGGTGATGGTGTAGGTATGGCCCGGGCCCGTGCTCTCGAAGTCGATCTTGCTGGGATCGGCGACGGTGACGACGCCTGTGGTGGCGTTGATGGTGAAGCCGCCGAGGGAAGTGTCGCCGACCAGGCTGTAGGTCAGGCCCGGGCCGTTGATGTCGGTGGCGGATGCGGTGATGCCGACGGTCGATCCGGCCGCGGCGCCTTCGGCGACCGTGTTGGCGCCGGCGTCGCTGTCGACCGGCGCCGACGGCGCGACATCGCTCACGCCGATGGAGAAGGTCTGCGAACTGACGCCGCCCTGGCCGTCGCTGGACTGTACCGTGATGGTATAGGCGTGGCCGGCCGCGGTCTCGAAATCGATCTTGGTGGAATCGGCGACGGTGACGACACCGGTGGTGGCGTTGATGGTGAAGCCGCCGCCGGAGGTGTCGCCGGTCAGCGAGTAGGTCACGGGCGGGCCGTTGACATCGGTCGAGAACGCCGTGAGGCCGACGACCGTACCATTGGCCGCGCCTTCGACGACGCTGTTGGCCGCGGCGTTGCTGTCGACCGGCACCGTCGGCGCCGAATCCGCCACGCCGATGGTAAAGCTCTGCGACGTGGTCTGCAGGCCGTTGGTCGCCTGCACGGTGACGCTGTAGGTGTGGCCGGGAGCGGTGTTCTCGAAATCGATCTTGCTGGAATCGGCGACGGTGACGACGCCGGTGATGGCATTGATGGTGAAGCCGCCGAGCGAGGTGTCGCCGATCAGCGAATACGTCGTCGCCGGTCCGTTCGGATCGAGCGCAAACGCGGTGACGCCGACCGTGGTGCCGGCGGCGGAGCCTTCGATGACCGCGTTGGCGGTGGCATTGCTGTCGACCGGCGTCGTCATCGCGACGTCGGTGACGCTGATGGTGAAATTCTGCGAACTGGTCAGCGTGCCGTCGCTCGCCACCGCCGTGATGTTCAGGATGTGCCCGGGGCCGGTGCTTTCGAAATCGATCTTGGTGGGATCGGCGACCGAGACCACGCCGGTGACGGCGTCGATCTTGAAGGCGCCATTGGCGTTGTTGGAGAGACTGAATGTGACGCCGGGGCCGTTGACGTCGCTTGATGACGCCGTGACGCCGACCAGCGTGTTGGCGGCCGCACCCTCCGCGACGGAGTTGGCGCCGCCGTTGGAATCCACCGGCGTCGCCGGCGCGAGGTCGGCGACGTTGATGGTGAAGCTCTGCGAGCTGGTTCCGAATCCGTCGCTCGAAGCGACGGTGATGGTGTAGGCATGACCCGCCGCGGTCTCGAAATCGATCTTGGCGGGATCGGCGACCGACACCACGCCGGTGTTCGGATCGATCTTGAAGCCGCCGCCCGAACTGTCGGCGGCCAGCGAATAGGTGATCGGAAAGCCGAACTGGCTGGTCGCGGCGGCCGTGATGCCGACCAGGGTATTCGCGGCCGCGCCTTCGACGACGCTGTTGGCCGCGCCGTTCTGGTCGGTTGCAGTCGAGGGCGGCAGACTGAGTACGGGCGGTCCAAGATACGTCATCACGTCACTCCCAACGAAAGCTTCCTTGCCGCGTCACAGCGATCGCGCCGGTGGCGCGGGGCGTGAAACACGACCGATGTTTTGATGAATGGCGCGCGCGGCGACGGGGCAGCGGGTGTCCGGAAGGGACAACTGCGAGAATCATTCTGCGAGGCAAATCACCAGCGATTGATTTCGCTCGTCATTCCCGACACGTCCACCCACGCCGCCACCTAAGGAAATCAATGTTCAAGAAATGCGGCCGCTAAATATTTTACGGATTAGCAACCATGAGCGTATTGGGAGTACAACCCTAAGTCAATGTTCTCGAACATTAACCGTGTTGGGGTTGTTGCTGATCTTGACGCGCGGGATGGAACTCCACCGCGCCTGCGTGATGTCACGATTTTGTCATCCTGGCGTCTGTCGGCCAGTGCTGCTGACCCAATACACCCTGCGAAGTTTGCAAATCCATGTCCGCGCAACGGGCAAGTTCCCGAAATGCATAACTATTGTGCTTGATCCCGCAGCCTTCTTGAACAGACTGGAAGGCGGTCACATCTGTGACCTCCGCCGCCGAGGTTCCACGGCAGCGCCTCCATCGATCGCGATGTCGAGAAGTGCAGGGAGATGCTCTGATGACCTTGAGCGCGACTGAGAAACGGAAACGTCCGGTCGAAGCAGAGGGCCGTTCACTCTCGCATCCTGGCGCCGATGATCCTGGTGAGCGCGCTGACGCTGTCCGGCTGCGGCGACAAGCCGCCGCAACAGGCCGCCGCCGCGGCGCCGCCGGTCACGGTCGCGCAGCCGGTCAAACGCACCGTCACCGATTGGGATGAATTCACCGGCCGCTTCGAGGCGGTCGAGGAGGTGCAGATCCGCGCCCGCGTCGGCGGCTTCGTCACCTCCGTCGAGTTCCGCGACGGCGCCATCGTCCATGCCGGCGATCTGCTCTACGTCATCGATCCGCGCCCGTTCGAGGCGGTCGCCGTGCAGGCCGACGGCCAGCTCTCCGATGCGCGCGCCAAGGCGGAACTGGCAAAACGCGAACTCGATCGCGCGCTGACCCTGGTCCAGACCAGCGCCGTCTCCGAATCCATCGTCGACCAGCGCCGCCAGACCCTGCAGGCGGCGCATGCCGCGGAGATGCAGGCCGAAGGCGCGCTGAAGGCGGCGCAGCTCAACATCGAATTCACCCATGTGATGGCGCCGATCGCCGGCCGCGTCAGCCGCCATCTCGTCAGCGCCGGCAATCTCGTGCAGGGCAGCGACGGCGCCTCGACGCTGCTGACCTCGATCGTCTCGCTCGATCCGATCTACATCTATTTCGACGTCGACGAGGCGACCTATCTGAAGAACAACCGGCTCTGGTTCGAGGGCCGGCGGCCGAGTTCGCGCGATACGCCGAATCCGGTGCAGGTGACGCTGACCGGCGAGACCAAGCCGTCGCATGACGGCAAGATGGATTTCCTCGACAACCGGCTCGATGTCTCGACCGGCACGCTGCGCAGCCGCGCGGTGATCCCGAACAAGGATCTCTCGATCCTGCCGGGACAGTTCGGCCGCGTCCGGCTGATCGGCAGTGCGCCCTATGAAGCGCTGCTGCTGCCGGATACCGCGATCGCCACCGACCAGTCGCGCAAGATCGTGTTCGTGGTCAAGGACGACAACACCGTCGAGGCCAAGCCGGTGACGCTCGGGCCGCTCGACGAGGGCCTGCGCGTGATCCGCGAGGGGCTGAAGGCGGAGGACCGCGTGATCGTCGACGGCCTGCAGCGCGCCCGCGTCGGCGCCAAGGTCACGCCGCATGCCGCGCCGGCCGACGCCAAGAGCGGTGGCAAGACATGAATCTCGGCCGGCTCTCCATCAACCAGCCCATCCTGGCGATGGTGCTGTCGATCGTGCTGCTGATCGTCGGCGCGATCGCCTACACCACGCTGCCGGTCTCGGAATATCCGCAAGTGGTGCCGCCGACCGTCGTCGTCACCACGCAATATCCCGGCGCCACCGCGCAGACCGTTTCCGACACGGTCGCGGCGCCGATCGAGCAGGAGATCAACGGCGTCGAGGACATGCTGTATCTCTACAGCCAGGCGACCTCGAACGGCAATCTCACCATCACCGTCACCTTCAAGCTCGGCACCGATCTCGACAAGGCCCAGGTGCTGGTGCAGAACCGCGTCGCCATCGCGCAGCCGCGGCTGCCGGAGGAGGTGCAGCGCAACGGCGTCGTCACCCGCAAGAACAGCCCCGACATCCTGATGGTCGTGTTCATGCTGTCGCCGGACGACAGCTTCGACCAGCTCTATATCTCCAACTATGCGCTGCTGCAGGTGCGCGACCAGTTGCTGCGCCTCGACGGCATCGGCGACATCCAGATGTTCGGCGCGCGCGACTATTCGATGCGGCTGTGGCTCGATCCGGACCGGATCGCGACGCTCGGCATGACCGTCGGCCGAAGTGCGTGGCCGCGATCCGCGCGCAGAACCTGCAGATCACCGGCGGCCAGATCGCCGAGCCGCCGATCGCCGACCGCGCGTTCCAGCCCAATCTGACCTTCACCGGCCGCCTGAAGGATCCCAGGCAGTTCGAGGACATCGTGGTCAAGGCCGGCGCCGACGGCCGCACGGTGCGGCTGCGCGACGTGGCGCGGGTCGAACTCGGCGCGCTGGCCTACACCACCAACAGCTTCCTGCTGCGGAAATCCGCGGTCGCGCTGCTGGTGACGCAGCGGCCCGGCTCGAACGCGCTGGCCACCGCGAAGAACATTTCCGACACCATGGAGAAGCTGAAGGCCGAGCTTTCCGAAGGGGCTCGACTACAATATCGGCTACAACCCGACCGAATTCATCGCGCAATCCGTCCACGAGCTGATCAAGACGATCTACGAGGCGATGCTGCTCGTCGTCATCGTCGTGCTGGTGTTCCTGCAGGGCTGGCGGCCGGCGATCATTCCGATCATCGCGATCCCGGTGTCGCTGGTCGGCACCTTCGCCGTGATGGCGGCGCTCGGATTCTCGATCAACAATCTGACGCTGTTCGGCCTCGTGCTGGCGGTCGGCATCGTGGTCGACGACGCCATCGTGGTGGTCGAAAACGTCGAGCGGCATCTCGAGCACGGCATGAGCCGGCGCGATGCGGCGCTCAAGACCATGGAGGAGGTCGGCGGCGCGCTGGTCTCGATCGCGCTGGTGCTGTGCGCGGTGTTCGTGCCGACCGCGTTCCTCGGCGGCATCTCCGGGCAGTTCTTCCAGCAATTCGCCGTCACCATCGCGGTGGCGACCGCGATCTCCTGCTTCTGCTCGCTGACGCTGTCGCCGGCGCTGGCCTCGCTGATCCTGGTGCCGCATGAGGACAAGCGGCCGCCGGCGAGCTGGAATTTCATCGGCGCGCGGCTGGGACGCATTCACCGGCGTCTTCAACCGCGGCTTCGACCGGCTGTCGCACGGCTATGCCAGTGCGGCCGATTTCGTGATCCGGCATTCGGCGGTGATGCTGCTGCTCTATGTGGCGCTGATCGGCAGCGCCGGATGGCTGCTCGCCACGACGCCGCAAGGCTTCATTCCGGCGCAGGATCGCGGCTACGTCATCGTGTCGGCGCAATTGCCGGGCGCGGCGTCGCTGGCGCGCACCACCGAGATCGTCCGCGAGATCGAGAGGATCGCGCTGGATACGCCGGGCATCGTTCGCGTCGCGGCCTTCGCCGGCTTCTCGGGCGCGACCCGAACCCAGGCGGGCAATGCCGCGGCCCTGTTCCCGGTGTTCGAGGAGCCGGAAGTGCGCCTGAAGAAGGGCCTGACGGCGGCGGTGATCACCGGCCGATCTGCGCAAGCGCCTGTCCGCGATCGAGGGCGCCTTCATCATCGTGATTCCGCCGCCGCCGGTGCCGGGCATCGGCACCGGCGGCGGCTTCACCATGCGCATCCAGGATCGCCAGGGCCGCGGCCCCGAACTGCTGGCAGCCGCCACCGACGAACTTGTCGCCGCGGCGCGCAAGGCGCCCGGGCTGACCGCAGGTGTTCTCGCCCTTCACCGCCAACACGCCGCAGCTGTTCGTCGATATCGATCGCGTCAAGGCGCAGAAGCTCGGCGTGCCGATCGCGAGCGTCAACGAAACGATCCAGACCTATTTCGGCTCGACCTACGTCAACGACTTCAACCTGTTCGGCCGCACCTATCACGTCACCGCGCAGGCCGACCTGCCGTTCCGGAAGGAGACCGCCGATCTGGCGCGGCTGCGCACCCGCAACGCCGCCGGCGACATGGTGATGCTCGGCAGCGTGGTGGATTTCCGCGACGTCTCCGGCCCCGACCGCGTCGCGCGCTACAATCTCTATCCGGCGGCCGAGCTGCAGGGCGAGACGCTGCCGGGCACGAGTTCGGCCACCGCGATCGACACCATGAAGAAGCTCGCCGAGGAGACGCTGCCGAGCGGCTTCTCCTTCGAATGGACCGACCTGTCCTATCAGCAGGTCACCGGCGGCAATTCGGGCTCTATGTGTTCCCGATCTGCGTGCTGTTCGTGTTCCTGGTGCTGGCGGCGCAATATGGCAGCTGGAGCCTGCCGTTCGCGGTCATCCTGATCGTGCCGATGTGCCTGCTGGCCGCGACCATCGGCGTGCGGATCATGGGGCAGGACGTCAACATCCTGACCCAGATCGGCTTCGTGGTGCTGGTGGGGCTGGCGGCCAAGAACGCGATCCTGATCGTCGAGTTCGCGCGCGACATCGAGAACGAGGGCCGCGACCGGCTGGAGGCCGTGATCGAGGCCTGCCGCCTGCGGCTGCGGCCGATCCTGATGACGTCGTTCGCCTTCATCCTCGGCGTGCTGCCGCTGGTGGTCTCGACCGGCTCGGGATCGGAAATGCGCCAGGCGGTCGGCGTCGCCGTGTTCTTCGGCATGCTCGGCGTCACGCTGTTCGGCCTGATCTTCACGCCGATCTTCTACATGGTGGTCCGCGGGCTGGCGGATCCGAAGAAGCCGAAGCCTGCGGCGACTGACGCGCCGCAATAGCCGTCATCCGGGCGCGAGCGTGACCGATCCTCGAGGTGCGCGAATCGGGCTCGCACTCGGGCCGTGCGTCGACGGTGCCCATACGCCCCAATACTATTGGCTTATTTGAAATAGATGGGCAGCCGCAGGGTTATAAAATATTATTGCGCGGAATTTTCCGAACAGAAACTGCTGGGAGAGAACATATGAAATCGGGATTTGTTGGCGGCCGTTGCGACTGAGCGGTCTTTTGCTGGCGGGGCCGGCTGTCGGCGCAGGGCGTCAAGATCGGCATTCTGAACGATCAGTCCGGCGTCTATGCCGACTACGGCGGCAAATGGTCGTTCGAGGCCGCCAAGATGGCGGTCGAGGATTTCGGCGGCGAGGTGCTCGGCCAGAAGATCGAGGTGATCTCCGCCGACCATCAGAACAAGCCGGATCTCGCCACCGCCATCGCGCGGCGCTGGTATGAGGTCGAGAACGTCGACATGATCACCGAGCTGACGACGTCGTCGGTCGCGCTCGCGATCCACGAGCTGTCGAAGCAAATGAAGAAGATCGACATCGTCGTGGGTGCGGCGACCTCGCGCCTGACCGGCGATGCCTGCCAGCCCTACGGCTTCCACTGGGCCTACGACACCCACGCGCTCGCGGTCGGCACCGGCGGCGCGCTGGTGGAAGCCGGCGGCGATACCTGGTTCTTCATGACCGCCGACTACGCCTTCGGCTATGCGCTGGAAAAGGACACCGGCGATCTCGTCAAGGCCAAGGGCGGCAAGGTGCTGGGCTGCGGTCCGCATTCCCCTGAACTCGTCGGACTTCTCGTCGTTCCTGCTGCAGGCGCAAAGCTCGAAGGCCAAGATCATCGGGCTCGCCAATGCCGGTCTCGACACCACCAACTCGATCAAGCAGGCGGCGGAATTCGGCATCGTCAAGGGCGGCCAGAAGCTCGCCGGCCTGCTGCTGACGCTGGCCGAAGTCCACGGCCTCGGTCTTGAAGCCGCGCAAGGCCTGGTGCTGACCGAGGGCTATTACTGGGATCGCGACGACAAGAGCCGCGACCTCGCCAACCGCTTCTTCAAGCGCACCGGCCGGATGCCGAACATGATCCAGGCCGGCACCTATTCGGCGACGCTGCAATATCTGAAGGCGGTCAAGGCGGCCGGCACCAAGGACACCGAAGCGGTCGCCAAGAAGCTGAAGGAGCTGCCGGTCGACGATCTCTTCGCGCAAGGCGGCAAGGTGCTGGAAAACGGCCGCATGGTGCACGACCTCTATCTGTTCGAGGTCAAGAAGCCGTCGGAATCGAAGAAGCCGTGGGACTACTACAAGCAGCTCGCCGTGGTGCCCGGCGACAAGGCGTTCCCGGCGGCGAAGGATTCGGGCTGCCCGCTGACGAAGTAGATTCGTGCATCGACAGGTCGTCGTCCCGGCCTTGAGCCGGGACGATCGCTGCGGGATCGCCGCAGCGTCTGCCGCGTTGCGTTACGCGTGAGACCGATGCCGCCAGCATGCACATCGCACCGAGCGCGCCGACCCAGAGAATGGTCGCCGCAGCGGCCTGGATGCCAAAACCGCGGCCGCGCTTGGCGGCGGCCTGCGAATAGCCGATCAAATAGAGGATGCGGCCGACGATCCAGACCAGGCCGAGCGCCGCGGCGACGGTGTCGCTGATGTAGATCGCGAACAGCCACAGCGACGGCAGGAAGATCGGCATCCATTCCAGCGTGTTCATCTGCACGCGGAAGACGCGCTCGAAATCCGGATTGCCCGAGATCGCCGGCGCCTTGATGCCGAATTTGACGCGCGCCTTCGAGACCTGGATGGAGGTGAAGAAGTAGAACAGGATGGCAAGGCAGGTGACGAGAGCGGTGAAATGATACATCGCGAGAAGATCCCCCTTTTGAAGCGACGTGTCCGGCGCTCTCAATAACCCGTCATCTCCAGATATCCTAATCCGGTGTGGCTGCCGGCAAAGCTGATCGGGCCTTCCCAATAGGGAAAGCTCGTCCCCATCCAGCTCCTCGCATTCAGCGGCGTGCAGTCGATCGCGAGCGCAAGCCTTGGAATCGCGATGCGCCATGCGGTCGGGATCTTGCGGCCCTCGATCTCGGTGAAGGCCTGCGGCGTCATGGTGATGTCGGCTGAGGCGAGCTTTCGCGTCTTGCCGTCGGGCGCGATCCAGTTGCCGGAGCCGTAATGGTTGCCGTCGGTCTGCCGCATCCGGTACAGCATCAGCTTTTCGCCGGCCGTGAAATGCAGCGACAGCCAGTCCCATCCGGTCTGGTCGGCGGCCAGCGGCTGGCTGCTCCATTCGCGGTCGATCCAGGCCTGTCCGGTGACATCGACCGGCTTGTCGTCGATGGTGAGGCTGCCCTTCACCGAAAAATTCGGCTGGCTGTAATAATACGAGGCCTGTTCGCGCTGCGATTTGCGGCTGTAGCCGCCGTCGCCCTGCAGCACCAGCGGCCGGTCGGCATCGAGGCGCAGCGCGTAGCTGAAATCGGCGCCCGACGCCTTCAGTTCGAGCGGCGCGATGTTGATCGCGTTCATGGAGCCAAGCGCCGCGCATTTCCCAGGCATCGATCCAGGCGGAAACGGATTGGCCTCGACGCCGGCCTGACCGACGCCGCCGCGCGCAAAGGTCTCGCTGGTGCGGTGGGTGTCGGCGCGGGTGACCGCGGCGTGGCCCATCCAGATCTGCTGGTTGGCCCAGCCTTCCCCTTGCTGCGCGCCCGGCTTCGTCGCCTGCCGGAACAGCGTCCACTGCGCGCCATAGGCGGTGCCGCTGGCGTCGGTGAGATTGGCCGTCACGTACCACCACTCGATGCGAAATTCCGGATGCGGGCCGTGATCTGCCGGGAAACGAAAATGTCTTGCCGGGAACGACGGCGGCAAATCCGTCCGCGCTTTCGCCGAGCCCGGCAAAGCCCTGCGCCAAGCGCCTTGCCGCCGAGCGAGGCGAGAAGCATGCCGCCGGCAAAGGCGCGGCGCGATATCAGGCCGCTACCGCTCATTGGCAAAAATCCTGATCAGGCTGGCCGGCTGCATCCGCGCCAGTCGCGCCACCGGGAGCACCGCCGCGCACAGCGCCGCCAGCCATCGCGACGCCGAGCAGCCACAGCAATTGCGGCGGGAAGACATGGAACGGCAGCCGCCAGCCGAACGCTTTCACGTTCACGACCGCGATCAGGCACCACGCCACCAACAGGCCGAGCGGCAGCGCGAACAGCGCGGTGATCAGCGCCACCGACATCGTCTTCAGCAGTTCGATCGCCGCCAGCCGCCGCCGCGTGATGCCGATCGCCCACAGCGGCGCCAGTTGCGGCAGCCGCGAATTGCTCAGCGTCAGCAGGCTGGTCAACAGCGCGATGCCGGCGACGCCGAGCGTGAAGGCGTTGAGCGCCGCCGTCACCGAGAAGGTGCGGTTGAAGATGCGCTTCGATTCCGCCTTCATCGTCGCCTGATCGGCGACGCTGCGGTCGTCGAGCCCGAATTTCTCCTGCAGCGCCGCGATCAGCGCCGGAATTTTCGGCGCGCTCGACGCGCAGGCCGATCCGCGTCAGCGGGATTTCCGGAAAGTGCCGCGTCAGCGCGGCGAAATTGACCGCGATCTGGCCCTTGGGGTTGCCGTAATCGGCATAGATGCCGACGATCTCGAGCGGCCAGTTGCCGCCCGGCGCCGGCACGTCGATGCGGTCGCCGATCGCAAGCTTCAGGCGCCGCGACAATTGTTCGCTGACGAGAGCGGTGTCGCCGGGACGCAGCCTGATCCAGGCATTCGGCGCCGATTCCAGCAGCGGCCAGTTGTCGCGATAGGTCGCGTGATCGGGCAGGCCCAGCACCTCGATCGGCGCGCCTGCCAGTTGCGTGTCGGCGCGGCCGCCGGGCAGGATCGCCTCGACCTCGGGGCGGTCGCGCAGCCAGTTCTTGATCTCGGTCGCCTGCGCATCGTTGGCCGCGCTGACATAGACGTCCGCCGCCAGCCGCCCGTCGAGCCAGACCAGGAAGGTGCGGCTGAAACTTTCGACCATGGTGCCGACGCCGACATTGACCGCGAGCGCGAGCAGCAGCGCCATCAGCGCCAGCGACAATCCCGAGAGCTGCTGGCGGCTGTCGGCCCAGAACCAGGCGGCGAGCGGGCTTTCGCGCATGGCGCTGGCCGAACGACAGCACGAGCTTCCAGCAGCATCGGCAGGATCAGCGCCGCGCCGAGCAGCAGGGCGGCGAGCACGGCAAAGCCCGCGATCAGGGAATTGCCGAACCAGCAGAAACAGGCCGGCGGCGGCGAACACGGCGAGCGCCAGCGCGCTCTGGAACAGTCAGCCAGCGGCGCTGCGCCTGTTGCCAGGCCTAGGGCTGCGCGGTGGCGAGCAGCGGCAGGCGGATCGCCTTGGTCAGGCTGGTCGCGGCGGCGGCGAGCGCGCCGATGACGCTGATGGCGATGCCGGCGATCCACCATTCGCGCTTCAGCGTCAGTTGCCCGGGAATTTGCGCGCCATAGAGTCCGCGCAGGGAGGCCGCGACATCGGGCAGCAGCGCTGCCGCGATCAGATAGCCGCAGACCAGCCCGATCAGGCCCGCGACCAGCGCCAGCGACACCAGCTCGACCACCAGCACCGTGTTCAGCATCCGCGCCGAGACGCCGCAGGCGCGCAAGGTGCGCAGCATCGGCAGGCGCTGCTCGAAGGCGAGCCCGATCGCCGAATTGACGATGAACAGGCCGACGAAGAACGACAGCAGTCCGAACGCGGTGAGGTTGAGATGAAAACTGTCGGTGAGCCGCTCGAGATCGCTCTCCGCATCCGGCGCGACCAGGCGCAGTTTGTCGCCGGCGACGCTCTCCAGCGGCGCACGCTTGCCTTTGGTCTTGCCGACCAGCAGGCGCGAAAGCTGATCCGGCATTTTCAGCAGACTGCTGCGCGATGCCGATATCGACCACCAGCACGCCGGGCACCAGTTGCGGCTGCACGCGAAGCGGCGGCAACGCCGTGCCGCCATTGGCCGACGGCGTGGCGCCCTTCCGCGAGCTTGAGATCGGCCAGCGTCTCCGGCGCCACCAGCATTTGTCCCGGCGGCGTCATGAAGGATTGCAGATCGGCGCGTCCGATCGTCGGCGCGCTGCCGACCTCGCGCGGCAGCGTCACCGGCTCGATGCCGAGCAGGCGGAACGAACGTCCGCCGATCTGGATGCGGCCTTCGAGCACCGGCGATACCGGCCAGCCGGCGCGGCGCAGATCGACGAAGAGTTTTTGCGGAAAGGTCGCGCCTGTCGCGGCCGACCAGCATCGCCGTTCGCGCGCCGCCGAAGGTCGCGGCGGCGCGGTCGTAGGAAATGCGCGCCTGCTGGTTGAGCGCCTGCACGCCGCTCCACAACGCGGTCGCCGAGATCAGCCCGATCAGCAGGGTCGCGAGCTGCATCGGATGCCGCCGCCAGTGGCTGAGCAGCACGGCGAGCGTCCAGAGCGCGCGTTTCATGCGATCACCCCGGCGTGCAGATTGACCTGGCGGTCGAGCGTGGCGGCAAGCCGCGCGCTGTGGGTCACCATCAGGAAGCCGCAGCCGCTTCGCGCGACGAGATCGCGCGCCAGCGCCAGCACCTCGTCGGCGGTGGCCTCGTCGAGATTGCCGGTCGGCTCGTCCGCGAGCAGCAGCAACGGCTTTGTCGCCAGCGCGCGGCCGATCGCGACGCGCTGCTGCTGGCCGCCGGATAATTGCTCGGGATAGCGCTTGAGGAAATTCGCAAGGCCGAGGCGCTCCACCAGTTCGTGATGCCAGGCGGCATCGTGACGGCCGGCAATGCGCGACTGGAACGCGAGATTGTCTTCGACCGAGAGGCTCGGGATCAGGTTGAATTGCTGGAACACCAGGCCGAGCCGATCGCGGCGCAATTCGGCGCGGCCGGCATCCGATAGTTCGGAGACCAGTGCGTCGTCGAGCCGGATCTCGCCGCCGTCGGCGGCGTCGAGGCCCGCGATCAGATGCAACAGCGTGCTCTTGCCGCTGCCGGATTCGCCGGTCAGCGCGACGCTCTCGCCGGCGGCGACGGTCAGGTTCACCCCGCGCAGCACCGCGACCTCTTCGCCGGCGGCGCGATAGCTCTTGGTCAGGCCGGTCACGTCGAAGCACGATGTTGCTTTGCCGTTGGTCATGCGCATGGAGGACGGCCGCGCCTCACATCGGCTTCTGGTATTTCAGCACGAACTCGTCGGTCGGCACCGCCGGGCGGAACACCGCGGCATCGCGCGGATCTTCGGGATGGCGCAGGAAATTGCCTTCCGCGACCAGCTTGAAGCCGGCCGCCTCGATCTCCTGCCGCACCGCGCTCTCCTCGATCCGGTGCAGCGTCTTGGCGACGCTGATGCCGTCGCCGGCTTTGGCGGAATGATCGGCGATGATGAGGAAGCCGCCGGGCTTCAGCGCCGCGAACATCTTCCTGTTCATGACCGCGCGATCGACCTGCATGTAGGTGATGTCGTGATAGGCGAAGAAGAAGGTGATCAGGTCGAGGTTCGATGACATCAGGCGGGATCGGATCGTCGAAATCCCTGACCACATGCACGACGTTCTTCATCACCGGCTTCTGGGCGCGGATGTCGAACTTGTCCTTGACGAAGCGTTCGATCACGGCGGCCGAATCCTGCGCGTAGACGATGCCGGTCGGCCCGACCGCGCGCGCCAGCAATTCGGTGGAGTAGCCGGCGCTGGCTTCCATATCCAGCACCTTCATCCCGGTCTTGACGCCGGTGAAGGCCAGCATCTTGGCGGGCTGGCGGCGCTGATCGGCCTGCCGGTCGCCATCGGTGCGGTCGGGGGCGGCGACGATCGCCTCATAGTCCGGCGTCTGCTGCGCCTGCGCGCTCGCGCCGGCGAACATCATCGATGGTGAGCGAGCGCGCCGAAAATCCTTGCGCGCCGGTATGCCGTTCCGCTCATGAAGCTTTCCCCTTGTTTCCGGCAACATATCAGGGCGGCGGTATCAGATCACGGTCTCAATATCGGGGACGACGCGATCGTGATCCGGTTGCAATTTGCGCGTGGCGCAGCGTCAGGGGCATGTCGCGGGCCGCGCCGTTGCAGTGCAGCGCTTTCCCCGTCAAAATGCGCAGTTGCCTTGCCGGGGGCGCCGTGGCTAGCATCGCGACAAGGCCGAAGTCGACAGAGCCGGCAACGACAAACGGGGGAGGCCAGCCATGACCGCACAACCGACGCCCAAGGGCGCCTGGAAGATCACGTTTCTGCTGTTTCTGTTCATGCTGGTGAATTTCGCCGACAAGATCGTGGTCGGCCTTGCCGGCGTGCCGATCATGACCGAGCTGAAGCTCGACGCCGGAGCAGTTCGGCCTGCTCGGCTCCTCGTTCTTCCTGCTGTTCTCGATCTCGGCCATCATCGTCGGCTTCATCGTCAACAGCGTCGCGACCCGCTGGGTGCTGCTGGCGATGGCGGTGATCTGGTCGCTGGCGCAGTTTCCGATGGTCGGCACCGTCAGCTTCACCACGCTCTTGATCTGCCGCATCATCCTCGGCGCCGGCGAGGGGCCGGCGTTCTCGGTGGCGGCGCACGCGATCTACAAATGGTTTCCCGACGAGAAGCGCACGCTGCCGACCGCGATCCTGTCGCAGGGCTCGGCCTTCGGCGTGATCCTCGCGGTGCCGGCGCTGAACTGGATCATCGTCAATCACAGCTGGCACTATGCGTTCGGCGCGCTCGGCGTCGTCGGCCTGATGTGGGTGGCGGCGTGGCTGGTGATGGGCAAGGAAGGCCCGCTGGTGCAGACGGTGGCGATGGCGGCGGCCGATCCCCGCGTGCCGTATTTCCAGCTGTTGACCTCGCGCACCTTCATCGGCTGCTGTGCGGCGACCTTCGGCGCCTATTGGGCGCTGTCGCTCGGGCTGACCTGGTTCACGCCGTTCATCGTGCAGGGGCTCGGCTTCTCGCAAAAGGACGCCGGGTGGATTTCGGTGCTGCCCTGGGTGTTCGGCGCCGTGGTGGTGCTGACGGCCGGCTGGGTCTCGCAGGTGATGCTGACGCGCGGCTATACCACCCGCGGCGCGCGCGGCGTGCTCGGTTCGGTGCCGCTGGTCGTCGGCGGCCTGATCCTCGCCACGCTGCCCTATTCCGCGCCCGGCGGCCTGATGATCGCGCTTGCTGGTGGTCGGCTCCGGACTGTGCGGCGCGATCTATGTGGTCTGCCCGCCGATGCTCGGCGAGTTCACGCCGGTGTCGCAGCGCGGCGCCGTGATCGCGATCTACGGCGCGATCTACACGCTGGCGGGCATCATCGCGCCCACGGTGATGGGCAGCGTGATCAAGCACGCGGCGACGCCGATGGAGGGCTACATGACCGGCTTCACCATCAACGCCGTCATCATGGTCGCATCCGGACTGCTCGGCCTGCTGCTGCTGTGGCCGAACACCGAGCGCGCCAGGCTGCTGGCGCAGCAGCCGGTGCAGCCGAAATTCGCGTAGGAAAATGGCCCGCTACAGGCTTTATTGCATCGGCGCCTCCGGCAACTCCTACAAGCTGGCGCTCTACATGAATTGCGCCGGCCTCGATTGGGAGCCGGTCGGGATCGACTTTGCCGGCGGTGAGACCCGCGATCCGAACTGGCGCGCCAGCACCAACGCAATGGGCGAAGTGCCGGTGCTCGAGGTCGACGGACAGTTCATGTCGCAGTCGGGCGCGATCCTGGTCTGGCTGGCCGAGACCACCGGCAAGTTCGCACCCGACGCCGGCCAGCGCTATGAGGCGTTGCGCTGGATCATGTTCGACAATCATAAATTCACGAACAACCATGCGATGCACCGGTTTCAGAAATCATTCATGCCGGAGCAGGTCGCATCCGGCGGTGCTGGCGTTCCTGCGCGCGCGAACGCAGGCGAGTTTTGCGATCGCCGACAAGCACCTTTCGAGTCGCGCCTTCATGCTGGGCGACCGGCCGACCATCGTGGATTTTTCCATGGCCGGGTATGTTTTTTACCCCGCGGAGGAGACCGGCTTCGATATCACGACGCGAATTTCCGGCGCTGCACGCCTGGCGCCAGCGCCTCGCAGCACTGCCTGGCTGGAAGCCGCCCTACGAGATGATGCCGGTGGGGTCTGACCTGCGGTTGGGGATGAGGCGGCCGGCTTAGGCCGTCCCGCCCGGACTGTTTCCGACGCGCTTCCAGGGCGGAACTGGGACACAAGCGCATGTACTTGATGTCTTTCAGTTTGTAAGTATCTAGGAAGCTTCACCAGCCAGGGATATGCGCGTGCAGAAATTCGAGCCGCTCCGTCAGGTCAATCCGGTTTCAGGCTTCGGCGAAAAAGACGTTTTGGTCGTTTTCGGCGAAGTGTTTGCGCGAGGCTACGTCAACGGCTTGATTGATGAGGCCAAGAAAGCCGGGATGAAAGTCATCTACGGCACAGTCGGGCGGCGCGACGAAAACGAGCAGCTGCGTCCGTTGACGGCGGAAGAACTGGCCGGGAAAGACCAGCCGCTGGTGAATGTTCCGCTGGAATGCGGGTTCGATATGGCAAAATCCAGCCAAGGGCGTCAGTCCCTGCGACCAGCTCAAGGGTCTCAAGCTCAGTGAGTGGAACAAGGCAACCCTTGACCTTGCGCAAGCGGAGGAGTCGCGGAAAGTGGGGCGCGAAGATTTTCGCGCGCGCCTGACGCAATATCTGGCGGAGCTGCAAAAGCAAATCCCGGATGGCGCCAAGGTCCTGATCGCTCACACCATGGCCGGCGGCGTGCCGCGCGCGAAAATCCTGATGCCGGTCATGAACCGGGTCTTCAAGGGGCGCGATACCTCGTCGAAGGAATTCTGGGAAGGCGATCTCGGCCGCCTGTGCGCCATGAGCTTCATGGACGTGACGGCGAACAGCCTCGCGGATCTGATCGAACTGAGTTCCGGACTGCGCGATCATGTCGCGAAAAAGGGCGGTCAGGTTTCCTACGTGGCCTATGGCTATCATGGCGCCGAGATCTTCATTGCCGGCGACTATCACTGGCAGAGCTATTCGCCTTACCTGCAAGGTTTTGCAAAAATCGAACTCGAAAATATTTCCCGCCGCGCGGCCGAAGCCGGCGTGAAGGTGTGCGTGTTCAATGCGCCGGAGATTTTGACCAATTCAAGCTCGATCTTTCAGGGCGTCGAAGTGGCGCTCTATCCGCTGCTTGGCGCTTTCAGGAAGGAAGCCCCCGATCATCCGGTCACGCGCAAACTTCTGGCGGAGTGTGCCGATCTGTTGAAGCCTGAATATACGCTCGATGCATTGATCGAACTCACCGACAGCTACTTCCGCTCGGATATCATTCAGCGCTGGACCAAATTCGACCAATGGCCGCAGCACAACAGTCCCGAGCAGATGGGCTTGATGCACGACACGTCGGAAAAAATCATCGGCATGCACAAGGATCCGCGCAAGCTTCTGACGGCGGCGCTCAGCGAAATCGTGTTCAAGGCCTGCGGCTACGCCATGCTGCATGAGGCATTGAACCCGCGCCAGCCGGTGTGGTGGGTTGGCCATCGTTTCGTGACGTCGGCCATGGCCAGGTCCTAAGGACGCGTCCAATTTCGTTGGGACCCTGTGAGCGGTGTGCCGTTTGTCCGGGCGCGCGCCTGGCTCGCCCCCGCGCTGCGTCACCACGCCCGAGGCGAAGGCAGGAAAGCCGTTCCCCGATTGGAACTTTCGCGATCGTCTTGCAGCCAAGTGATTCGCCGTGCGCGATTCGCATCTGGAAATGACTCGCGTCCGGTTCACGGCCGCGATGCGATCCACCGAAACCACCGCTGAATTTTAGATTATTTTCAGAAATTTTTTGTCTTTAACCAAAGGTTAACTCTATCGTTTACACAACCTGAGATTGGCTTACGCTGTCTGAGCGAAATCGGAGAACAAGAAAATGCGCCGTCGGGTAAGTCAGGTCCTTTGCTCAGCCTTGTTCTTACTCTTAAGCGGAAACCTCCGTCTCGCTGCGATCGAGAACGAGCCGGTGGCCGCCAACTCCGCCGCCGCCTTGGGTCCGGGTACTGCCGCCAGCTGCGTGCAGCCAGCAACTCCGTCGGAGCCGGTGGATCCGTCGGTAACGGCTGCGATTTCCCGCAAGTTCGTTGCCAGCCGGCGGTTCAGGGAGGGCACCTCACCTGCGGCGGAAGTCCGGATTTCCTGGCTTGGCGCGACTTTCATGCGCCGCTTCGCCGCCAAGATCGAAGACGATGCAAATGGCGTGACGCGTCAAATTCATGCACTGGGCAGGGCGTCGACCAGTATCCAGATTATCGCCGAACTCCATGATCGCCATGAGACACAGCTCGCCGACGTTTGGTGCTTCCTGAAGCTCCAGGCAGGCGGTGGAAAAGGTGCGTTGCAGACCAGTGCGCTGCCGAACATATTTTTTGTGCGCGATGTGACAGGCGAACTTGGGGCGGTAGATGCGGTGTGGGGCGGCGCGGGATGGGAAATCGGCGCGAGCCCGATGGGAAGTCAACGCCAGTGGCCTTCCGGAGCGCACGTCATCGCGCGCTGAGATCGCGCACGCTGTTTTCGACCTCGCTCCGGTCGCCGTAGATCTTCGCCCGGCACGGAATCAGGTCGTCACAGTGCCCGGCAACATCTGGCCTCGGCGCGCAGCGGATCGCTCCAGCTCCACCGAACGCGCCACGACGGATTGTTGGCATAAGCGGGAATACGCCATAGCCAGATCGTTTCGTAAGCGCTGTCTCCCAGGCGCTCGACGTCAGGCTTTATTGTCGGCCAGAAGACCGAACCAGCGAGAGCGAGCGTCAAAACTGACGCCGTTGCGATGCTTGCTTTGCGGATCACGCGCCTGCCTTTGTATGCTTGAGGGGTTTTGATCTACCCGAAAAATTGAACCGCTTGCGTCGCTGCGCGTGGACCGCGCGGAAACATGGGCGTTCTGGCCTCACGAAATCTAACTGGACGAGGATTCGCTATCTGTAACGCACGGGTGAAAGCAATTCGGTGAGCCGATGGTCAATGAATAACGATAGTTTCGCGCTCCGGAAATTCCGGACGACTACGGGTTCGACAGGTTTATTCCGGCTCGAAGCGCCGGCCGGTCAGTTCGATGCTGATTTGAGGCGGATATTGATGAAACCGCGCTCATGTTCGCTTATTCGACTTTGGTTGCAGCCAGGCCGACTGCGCCCTCCTAGCTCGCCGCCGCACCGAACTTCGGCTGAGCCCCCTGCGTGCCGCGCACCAGTTTGCCCGGGCGTGCGCCGGTGGCCGCACCTCCGCGCTGCGTCACCACGCCGGAGACGATGGTGGCGTCGTAGCCGTCGACCTGCTGCATCAGACGGCGGCCGCCGACCGGCAGGTCGTAATGCACCTTCGGCGGATGCAGATGCAGTTTGTCGTAGTCGATGACGTTGACGTCGGCCTTGAAGCCTGGCGCGATCACGCCGCGATCATAGAGGCCGACCGAGAGCGCGGTCTTGCGCGACTGCACCGCCACCACGAACGGGATCGAGAGCTTTTCGCCGCGGGTGCGGTCGCGGGTCCAGTGCGTCAGCAGATAGGTCGGGAAGCTGGCGTCGCAGATGATGCCGCAATGCGCGCCGCCGTCGCTGAGGCCCGGCACTGAATTTGGATGGCTCAGCATCTCGCGCGTCGAGTCGAGATTGCCGTCGCCGTAATTGAGGAACGGCACATAGAGCATGCCGCGGCCCTCGTCGGTCAGCATCGCGTCATAGGCGAGCGCTTCCGGCTGTCGGCCCTGGCGGCGGGCCTGCGCGCCCAGCGTGTTTTCCGGCGGCTGTTCGTAATCCGGGGGATTACCGAGCAGATACATCTTGTCGTAGTTCGGCCGGAAGAACAGCGGATCGTCGGTGGCGGTCGCGTGCTCGCTCAGGATCGCGGCGCGCACTTCCGGCTGGCGCAGCCGCGCGAGCCGTTCCTTCAAGCGGCAGTTTGGCGATCGCCTTGTAGCTCGGATGGGTCTGGAACGGGTTGCGCGACAATTCCAGGCCCAGCATCAGCCCGACCGGGCGGGCGGCGATCTGCGCCGTGATCGACAGGCCGCGCGCCGAGGCCGCGGCGATGGTGTCGAACGTCTGGCGCCAGCGCTGCGGCGCCTTGTCGTTCTGCGTGATCGAGAACGTCACCGGGATCCTGGTGTTCTCGGCCACCCGCAGCATCATCGGCAGATCTTCGTTGATGGTGGAGAGATCGAGCACGAATTGCAGCACGCTGCGGCCCTGGCCGTGCATCGCGGCGGCAATCGCCGTCAGCTCATCCTCGCCGGCCTTCAGCGTCGGCGTGAAGTCGCCGGTCGAGGTGCGGTGGTTGAGAGTGCGCGAGGTCGTGAACCCGAGCGCGCCGGCGCGCACGGCGTCAGCGGCCAGCGCCGCCATCGCCTTGTTGTCCTCGGGCGTGGATGGATCGCGGCGCGCGCCGCGGTCGCCCATCACATAGACGCGGAGCGCCGCATGCGGCAGTTGCGCGCCGACATCCATGTCGAAACTTCGTTTCGACAGCCAGTCCATGTAATCCGGGAAGCTTTCCCAGGCCCAGGGAATGCCGGCGCTCAGCACCGGCTCCGGAATGTCCTCGACGCCTTCCATCAGCTGGATCAGCCGGACATGGTCGCTCGGCCGGCACGGCGCGAAGCCGACGCCGCAATTGCCCATGATCGCGGTGGTGACGCCGTTCTGCGAGGACGGCGTGATGTCCTGGCTCCAGGTGACCTGGCCGTCATAATGGGTGTGGACGTCGACAAAGCCGGGCGCGACCAGTTTGCCCTTGGCGTCGATCTCTTCCCTGCCTTTGCCTGCGACCTTGCCGACTTCGGTGATGCGGCCGCCTGTGATGGCGACATCGGCCTCGTAGAGGTCGCCGCCCTTGCCATCGGCAATGTTGCCGCCGCGGATCACGAGATCAGGGGTAGAGGTCATGGCGATTCATCCCGGTTCTGGTTTTGTCGCGGCATCATCTGATGTCCCGCGATGCTGTCAACCGGCCGGGATGAGGTTCAGGAATGCATCAGCCTGCTGACGGGGGCCTCTTGTGACCGCGCTTGCGGCTTGCGGTCGGTGACCAGCGCCAGGATGACCGTCAGGACCATGAAGGCGACGGAAGCGCCGAACACCCAATGCGGCATGTTCTGGTCCATGATCCAGCCGAACAACAGCGGGCTCAGGATGCCGCTGAAATTGAAGCCGGTGGAAACGATGCCGAAGGCGCGGCCGGCGGCGCCCGGAGGGGCGGCGTTGCGGACCAGCATGTCGCGGGAGGGCGCGATCACGCCGCCCAGAAATCCGGCGATCCCCATCGCCGTGGTCAGCACCGCCGACGGCAGGCTGGTCGTCGCAATCACCAGCATGATGACGGCGTTGATGCCGAAGCAGGCGGCGGCGACCTGGCCATGGCGGGTGGTGCGGTCGGCGAGATAGCCGCCGGCCAGCACGCCGGCCGCGCTGGCGCCGAGAAACGCAGTCAGCGCGATGTTGGCGGCCGAGAAGGTGACGCCATAGCCCGTCATCAGCGCGACGACGCCGAAATTGCTGATGCCGGCATTCGACAGGCCGAGCAGCATGAAGAAGAACGTCAGCATGATGATCGCCGGCGTCATGATGCTCTGTTTCGCCGCTGAACTACCGTCGGCCCTGCGATCGGCCGAACTCGCATCGGGAATGCCGACGACCAGCAACAGCAACGCCACCGCCGGGCCGACCGCGCCGGCCACGATCAGCGCGCCGAGGCCGCCGACCGTCGCCACCAGCGCGGCCATGATCGCGGGCGCCACCGCGCCGCCGAGGAAGCCCGCAAAGGTATGGATCGAAAACGCGCGGCCCATCCGCCTGACATCCATATGCGCGGAAAGGATCGCGTAGTCGCAGGGATGATAGACGGAGTTGGCGAGGCCGAGCAGGGCGGCGCACATGATCAGCGAGGCGTAGCTCAAATGCAGGCCGAGCAGGATCAGCGCCAGCCCGCCCAGCGAGAGGCCGATCAGCAGCACCTTGCGGGCGCCGATATGGTCGGCGAGATAGCCGATCGGCGCCTGGGTCAGGCCGGACACCAGGCCGAACACGGTCAGCGCAAAGCCGAGCTCGATATAGCCGACACCGAGCTGCGCCTTCAGATACGGAAACAGCATCGGCAGCACGAACAGATGGAAATGGCTGACCCAATGGGCCACCGAAATCGCTGATCAGCGTGCGCAGCGAGGTGTCCGCTTTCGCTTGTTGCGGTGCGGCCAGAACGTCGACCATTGCTATTCCAAACCCCGTCTCGATTACGGCCCGGCAAGGCGCTCTAAAATGGCTCTTCGTCTAAAATAGGACTGCGTATTTGACCTGAAACAGTGCAGTGGCCTCGCGGGTCTGATTTGTCCAGTGAATGCCGCTGCATGCGCTGCCCCGGCGAGCGTGTTGCACGGAGGTGCGCACGTGGTGGTAGGTTCCTTCGCCGGACGACAGCTCTACAACGGCTCGTCATCATTGCCGTCGCGGTCGCGCTTTGGCGTGGCGATATCGCCGTCTTCGTAATCCTCGTCCTCGACAGGCCTGGCGTTGCGGCTTCTTTGACTTGTCGTTGTCCTGCTTCGGAGGCTCGCTCTTCTTGCCAGATTCCGCCCATATCGTTCCTTTTTCGCCGAATTGAACGGCTTTCACGGGCCGGAATGATGCATTCACCTCAATCCGACCGATTTTGCGTGGCATATTAGCGCCAGAACGACGAATTACCTTGCCCTTTTTGCGGATATTCATTCAAACGGGGCCATCACACGGAGCCAAATATGAAGAAGCCACGCATCGAGGCCGAAGAACAGCAGCCGCGCAAAATCATTCGCGCCGACAAGGCGCCGACCGAGGGATACTCACTGGTAGTCGACGGTCACTTCAAGTCGCACCACGACACGGTCGAAGCCGCCGAAGAGGCGGGCATGGCGTTGAAGAACAAATACCAGATGCTGCAAGTGCAGGTCTATGACGCCGAGACCAAGACGCGATCGCTGATCGAATGGCCGGCGCCGGTGTGAGCCGTTGAGTATGCGGTTCTGACGAAATCAGGACCGCAAGGTTCACATCCGCGCTTCAATCTTCAACAATCAAGTCCGCCGTCCGCCGCTCTGCTGGTTCGCCAGCCAGTCGCCCAATGCGGGCGCCGGGCCTTTCTCGCCTGACGCTTTCGATTTGGCGCGGGCCTTCTTCACCGTGACGGGCGCCGGAGGCGCGGCCGCCTCGCGGGCAAGCCGCAACGCTTTCAGCTTCGCCATATTGTCGAGCACGGCCTTTGTCGCGGCGTCGCGGTCGGCCTTGCCGGAGCGGGCGTCCTGGGACGCCCGTGTCGCCTTGTCGAGTCGCGCCTGGGCGCGGTCGCGATCCTCTTTCGTCATTTCAGCGTCAGCCCTTCTTCGCAGCTTTGGCTTTGGCTCTTGGGCTTGGCTTTCGGTTCGGGTGGATTGGCGAGCGTCGGCGGCTTCCTTGGCCAACCGGAGCGCGCGCAGCTTTTCGGTCCGCTTGCGTATCGCGATATCGGCTGCCGCGATCTCGGCCATCGCCTTGATGCCCTCGACTTCCTGGCTGCGCTTGCGGTGCAGCCGCAGCTCTTTCATTTCGGCCGGACTCTTCGGTTCGTCGTTCATCGTGATACCTCTGGAACCGCGACGCATGCCGTCAGGCGGTGTTTCGGCGGTATTACCATGGATCGGGCCCATAGGGGCGCGATTTTCGGCCGGAAAAGCCCCGTTATCGGGCGGAATCAGCCGTCATGGTGAAGAGTGGCGGCGTCGTCAGCGCCGTCGTCGGGGCTGCCGGAATCGAATGTGGCGAGCCAGGCCGTCAGCGCCGCCGACGCCTGCCCTTCGACTTTCTTCTGCCGCAGCGCAATGCAGACCGCGGCCCGGCCGGATGGTCTCGCGCATGAATCCGAATTCTCTTATGACGCCGGCCAAAGAGAATACTGCCTTGGCAGACACCGGCCCGGCGTGCCCCGAACCGGCGCGCCGGATCAGAACGTCGCGCCGGCCTTCACCATGTAGGTCCGGCCCGGCAGCGGGTAGGCGCTAAAGCGGCCGGCCGTGAAGGAGCTCGCGATCGCGTAGTCGTAGTACAGCGCGTTGAACACGTTGTTGACGCTCACCGACCAGAAGAAGTGCTCGTACGCGCCGCTCAGCTTCAAATCGACGGTCGCGTCGGCCGGGATGCGCCGCTGCGTGTTGTTCTGGTCGTTGTCCATGAAGCGTTCGCTCCAGGCGCGCACCGTCGCGTCCGCCACGACATAGTCCTTCCAGATATTCCAGGTCACGCCGCCACTGGCGGTGTAGCGGGACACCAGCGGAACGTCATTGCCGGCGAATGGCCCTTCGCGGAACACGGCGCGGGTGTAGGCCACGCCGCCGCGCAGCAGCACGCTGTCGCTGACGCGCAGCGAGGCGCTGGTCTCCGAGCCGTAGCGGCGGGTCGGATCGAGATTGACGTTGAAGAACAGCGCCGGGATGAAATGGATCTCGTTCTCGAGATCCATGCCGTAGATGCTCGATTGCATCTGGAACCCGCCCGACTTGATGCGGAAGCCGCCTTCGATGTCATGCGAGGTCTGGGTCTTCAACTGGAAGTTCCCGGGAATTGGATTGAAGAAGGCGTCGAACGCAGGTCCGCGACGCAACACGCTCATCGACGTTCGGCGTGCGGAACGCGCGTGCGGCGCGGCCGAACACCGAGAATACGTCGTTGAAGCGATGCTCGAGGCCGACATGCAGCGCGTATTGTGTTTCGTTGCTGTCGAACGGGAAGGCTTGAGCGCTGCAATTAAAAAACAGCGCGCAATCGGGCGCGTTGGGGTTGTACCGATCCCGGGCACTCAGGCTGGTGTTTTGAATCCTGGCGCCGTAGGAGAAATCGGTCGTCGACAACAGGCCGAGCGTGTGCTGCCAGTAGCCGGCCAGCGTCTGTTGCGACAGATCGTAGGTGTGGATCGGCGGAACGCCTTTGAACGCCCCGCGTTCCTGGTGGAACGTCGCATCGTAATAATCGATGCCGGTCAGGATCTGTGAGGGCATCCCGAAGATCGCGTTCTTGACGCTCAGTCGCGGCGTGATCGACCAGGTCTGCAATGCCGCATCATTATAGGTGGAGGAAAAACTCGGAAACGGCGATGCAAACGGCACCGCCCCGAAGAACCCGCTTTGCGTGTCTTTCTTCCGCACGCCGCCATCGACGATGAGATCGACGCCGTTCCACAGCGTCTTGGTGAAGCCGGCGGTGGCGCTCTCGCCCTGCTGGTTGCCGTAATCGAACGGCGTGGCGGCGCCGCTGCGGTCGGTGACCAGTTCGTTGACGCCGATCGAAGGATCGACGAGGCGGCCGCCGGGAAGTCCGAGCTTCTGGTCGTCGCCGGTCACCGTCAGGAACGCCGTGAGATCGGGCGTCGTGTAGTTGATATTGCCGACGCCGTTGCGCTGGTCGAGCGCGTTGTTGACGCGATAGCCGTCGGACTTGATGCCGTTGCCGTAGAACGACGTCGACCACGGGCCCGAAATTGGTCGCGGCCGAGACCGACGCCATGCGCTGGTTGAACGATCCGACGCCGGCTTCGCCGCGGATCGCGACCGGCGGGCCGCCGACGCCGTTCTTCAGGACGATGTTGATGACGCCGCCGACCGCATTGTCGCCGTACAGCACCGCGCCGCTGTTGCCGCGGGTGATTTCGATGCGCTCGATCGAATCGCGCGGAATGGTCGAAAAATCGACACCGGCCATGTCGATGTCGTTGAGCCTTCGGCCGTTGATGAGCACCAGGGTATTGGAGGTCGCGAAGGCGCCGAATCCGCGGAGGTCGACGCTGGTCTTCACGCCGTTGACGCCGCCAAACAGGCTCGTCAGCTGCACGCCCGGCGCCTGCGCGATGATCTCCTGCAGGGTTTGCGCCGGCGAATGCGCGATCTCCTCCGCGGTGATGACGGTCGAGGCTGTGCCGACGATGCCGGAAAATTGCCGGACGGGCGTTCCGCCGCCGGCCTGTCCGCCGCCTTGCGACGCGACGTTGGCGCCGGTCCCGGTGCCGGATTTGGGTTGCTGGACGGCGTCGGATTGGGCGCGACGCGGCGCGCGCCAGCCCCTTCATCATAGGTCGGCTTGGCGCGGGTCCGGTTCTGGTCGCTGGGCGCGCTGACCTCGATCGGCGGCAATTGTTCGGTCGAGGCGGTTTGCTGTGCGTGCGCGCCGGAAATGCCCAGGGAAAGCAGGGGGACGAGAAAACTGGACGCCAGCAAGACGTGGCGACGCCTGGCGGCGGTGATGGTGGAAGACATGGTTCAGGCCTCGGTATGACGTCAGTGGCACGTCACAGCGAACCAAGTCTCACCATTGTGCTGAAAGCAGCTCAGGTGAAGCTAATGCCTGTACTCCCCGACCGACATCTTCGCGTGTGACCACGGCTGACGGCAGGTCTCCTGGCTTGCGGGTCGTTACCCTTCGTCGCCTTCCCAGGACCGAGATTCCCAGTGGCATCTGACGAAGGATTCACCGCTTACAGTTGCGGGGGCAGCCGCGGAATTGGGGAATTTCCCCGCACCGCATTCCCTTTTGATCCCCAAGGAGGGAACCGTCGAAAATTATGGTAGAAGTTTGTCAAAGTCGGAGTCAATCCCATCAGGCCGCGCCTGCCGTCCTCGCTGGACGAGTGCGTCTTTTTTGCCGCATGAGCCCATCTGCTGTACCTGAGCGGGCAAAGCTGTCCAGAAAAGCCGTCGGGGACGATCGATGAGTGTTCAGGCCGTCAGGGCCGCAAATGACGAGGCCGCGCGCCGCCGCATCGGCGTGACCGCCGCATTGGCTGCCCTCGTGGGCTTGCTGGTGCTGATCTCGCTCGGCATCGGGCCGGTGCGGCTGTCGCCGCTTTCGGTCATCGACGCCCTGTTCGGCGGCGGCAGCGACGTGTCGCAGGTGATCGTGCGCGAAATCCGCCTGCCGCGCACCATCCTGGCGCTGGCGATCGGCGCGATCCTGGGACTGTCCGGCGCGTCGCTGCAGGGCCTGCTGCGCAATCCGCTGGCCTCGCCGTCGCTGTTCGGCGCGCCGCAATCGGCCGCCTTCGGCGCGGTGCTGGTGATCGCGCTGGGGCTTGCCGATGTGCGCTCCTATGCGCTGCCGGTCGTGGCGATCATGGCGGCGTTCGCTTCGGTGTTCGTGCTGCTGACGATCGCCGGCCGCAACGCCGGGCTGTTGATCCTGATCCTGGCGGGGCTTGCGATCTCGAGTCTTGCGGGCGCCGCCACCGCGCTGGTGATGAATCTCTCCAGCAATCCCTTCGTGGTGCTCGAAATCGCGTTCTGGCTGCTCGGATCGCTGGAGGACCGCAGTTTTCAGCACGTCATGCTGGCGCTGCCGTTCATCGTCGCCGGCGCCGTCATCCTGTTCAGCCAGCGCAACGCCTTTCGCGCGCTCACGCTCGGCGAGGAAACCGCGCAAAGCCTCGGCGTCGATGTCGCCCGCCTGCGGCTGGTGGTGATCACGGGCGTCGCGCTCGGGGTCGGCGGCGCGGTCGCGGTCACCGGCACCATCGGCTTCATCGGCCTGGTCGCGCCGCATCTGATGCGGCCGCTGATCGGCCACGATCCGGCGCGGCTGTTGGTGCCGAGCGCGCTCGCGGGCCGGCGCTGCTGCTCGCCGCCGACATCGCGGTGCGCATCATTCCCTCGACCTGCGACATCAAGGTCGGCGTGCTGACCTCGATCATCGGCGTGCCGTTCTTCCTCTATCTGATCGCGCGCGAACGCCGCGCGCTCGGGGGAGGCGTCGCATGACGGAAAGCCCGCTTCTCACCGCGCGAGGCGTCAGCGTGACCCTGGCCGGCCGCCTGGTGCTGACCGATGTCTCGCTGTCGCTGGCCGCGGGTCATCTGGTCGCGCTGGTCGGGCCGAACGGCGCCGGCAAGACCACGCTGCTGCGGGCGCTGTCGGGGCTGCTGCCGTCCGACGGCGACGTCCACGTCGGCGGCGACGCACTGGCGGATCTGTCGTTGCGCGAACGCGCCAAACGCTTTGCCTATCTGCCGCAGGGGCACGTCGTGCACTGGCCGCTGCCGGCGCGCGATATCGTGGCGCTCGGCCGCTATCCGCATGGCGCGACCGATCCGGCGCGGCTGTCGCCGAAGGACGCCGAGGCCGTGCTGCGGGCGATGCAGGCGGTCGATGTGATGGAATTCGCCGAACGCCGCGTCACCGAATTGTCCGGCGGCGAGCGCAGCCGCGTCGCGCTGGCGCGCGTGCTGGCGGTGGAAGCGCCGGTGATCCTGGCCGACGAGCCGACCGCCTCGCTCGATCCGCGCCACCAGATCGACGTGATGAAGAATCTGCGCGCCACCGCCGACAAGGGCGTGCTGGTGATCGTGGTGACGCACGACCTCGGTCTCGCCGCGCGCTTTGCCGATCATGTGCTGGTGCTGCGCGAAGGCCATTTGGTGTCGCAGGGCGCGCCGGCGGAGGCGCTGTCGGAAGCGGTGATGGCGGATGTGTTCCGGATCAGCGCCTATCGCGCCGAGTACCAGCGCGAGGCCGTGATCGTGCCGTGGGCGGATCTGTGATGCGGCGTCTGCGGATGGCTGCTGGTGGTGGCGGCGCTGGCGATCGCCGGTGCAGCGCTGCGTTTGCCGCCAACCTGCCGCGCATCGTCTCGATGAATGTCTGCAGCGATCAGTTGCTGCTGTCGCTGGCCGATCCCGAACAGATTCTGGGGCTCTCCCGGTTCTCGCGCGATGCCTGGGTAAGCGGCGACGTCAGCGCCGTTATCCAAGACTGTCGGGCGGCGCCGAAGACGTGCTGGTGCTCAAGCCCGACATCGTCCTCGCCAGTCTGTTCGACAAGCGCTCGACGCGGGAATTGCTGAAGGCGAACGGGATGCATCTCGCCGAATTGTCGGTGCCGCGGACGCTTGACGAGGTGAAGGACCAGATTCGCGAGCTCGGCGACATCGTCGGACATCGCGATCGCGCCGGCAGCAGATCGCCCGGCTCGATGCGGCGCTGGCGCGGGCGCGCCAGGCCGTCGCCGACAGGCATTACCGGGTGCTGCCGCTGTCGCGGCGCGGCTGGGTGGCGGGCCGCGACAGCTTTGTCGGCTCGCTGCTGGCCGAGACCGGGCTGTTCAACGCGGCCGGCGATCTCGGCTTTTCGTTCGGCGGCTTTGCGTCGCTCGAGGCGATCGTGAGCCTGAAGCCGGATTTGCTGCTGGTCTCGCAGGCCGGCGATTTCGCCCGCGACGATGGCCAGGCCTTTCTGCTGCATCCGGCGCTGGAGCGGTTCTATCCGCCCGAAAAACGCATCGTGATTCCGGAACGGCTGACCGAATGCGGCGGCGTGACGCTGGCGGAAGCGCTCGACGTGCTGACGGCGGAATTGAAGCGGGTCAGCCGGTGATGACCGGCCCGCCGGCCTTCTTCCAGGCGTCGATGCCGCCTTCGATATGGGCGGTGTTGGCGAGGCCGGCGCTCTTGGCGGCGGCCACCGCCATCGCCGAGCGTTCGCCGAACGCGCAGAAGAACACCACGCGGCGGCCGGTCGCGGCCGCGACCTCGCGCAGCATGCCGCCGGGCCGCAGGCTTTCGCCGATGCCGGGGTAGGGCGCGTGCAGCGCGCCCGCGCAGCATGCCGTGCTTGGCGCGCTCGCTGTTCTCGCGCAGATCGACCAGCAGGATGTCGGGCCGGCCGAGGCTGTCGATGGCGTCGCGCGCGGTCAGCGAAAGGCCCTGCTTGGCGAGATCGTCCTGATGCAGGCCGACATGCATGTTGGCCGGCACCGCCACATCCATCATCTTCGGATTCGGCAGTTTCAGATTGGCCATCAGCTCGACATATTCGTCGACCGAGCGCACCTGCAGGCGCGGATTGTAGCGCTTCTCCTCGCCGATGGTGGAGACGGTGTCGCCCTTGTAGTCATGGGCGGGGAACACCATGGTCTCGTCGGGCAGTTTCAGCAGCCGGTTGAAGATCGAATCATATTGCGCCCGCGCGCTGCCGTTCTGGAAATCGGTGCGGCCGGTGCCGCGGATCAACAGCGTATCGCCGGTGAAGACGCGGTCGCCCATCAGATAGCTGTAGGAATCGTCGGTATGGCCGGGCGTGTACATGACGTCGAGGCTCAGGCCCTCGATCATCACCTTGTCGCCGTCGGCGACCCGCATCGACACCACGTCGGCCTTGCTCTGCTCGCCCATGATGGTGATGCACTGGGTGCGGTCGCGCAGTTCGCCGAGACCGGTGACGTGGTCGGCGTGCAGATGGGTGTCGACCGCCTTGACCAGCCGCAGATCGAGCTCGCGCAGCAGCTGGCAATAGCGATCGACCTTTTCCAGCACGGGATCGAGGATCAGCGCCTCGCCGCCGGCGCGGCTGGCGAGCAGATAGCTGTAGGTGCCGGAAACGCTGTCGAAGAGCTGACGAAAGATCATGATCGCTGCCGCGCTCCCTATTAGAGTCACGCGCAGGATATTATTCTATTTCGTTGGTCTTCTCAAACAGCTTTCATCTCTACGAGGCCGCTTTTTCGGGAGAGTCTTGCTCTCTCAAGGTCTGACCAGTGTGTAGCCGTTTTCGGTCAGAAACAGAATCTGCGCGACGCCGACCTGGACCGGCGTCGCGGCCTGGATGAATTCCGGCCGCTTGCCGGTCTCGCGTTCGAGCGTATCGACGGTGTTGAGGCAGATGTCGAACCGCGCGCCCTGCGCGACCAGGCTCTCGACCAGCTTGCGGTTGGGATTGTCCGGCCGCAGCAACTCGATGCCGGGGCCGAACGTCACCATCTCGACCGCGACCTTGTCGGGGTCGTAGAATTTCAGCAGATTGTTGGCGACGCGGATCACCAGGCCCTGCTTCTGCGGGTCGTTGTCCGAGAGCTGCAGCACGATCTTGTGTTCGGCGAACGGCTTGTCCTGCAGCGGCGCCTGCTGCGGCGCGCGCAGGCGACCGCCGGCAGCGTCGCGATCAACAGCGCCGCGATCACGGCGCGAATGCTGCTGGCGATAGGCGCGTCATCCGTGTCCCGCGATGCCCGGATTGCCGTCGACGCCCTTCAGCGTGACGCCGGTGCCGATCGGCTGGACGGCTTGCCCGACTTGAGATGCCTGGCGACCACGTCCCATACCGGCGTGCCGCTCTGCTCGTTGACCGACGCCCAGCCCGCCACCTTGTAGCTCTTGCCGGCTTCGAGCGGGCGGCCGTCGTCGAGCTTCAGTTCGGAAATCCGCTTTCCGACGGTTTCCGCGGGCGTGCAGGTATAGGACAGGCCGCCGACGCGGACCATGTCGCCGCCCTGCTGGTAATAGGGATCGGCATTGAACAGATTGTCGCAGACGTCTTCGAGCACGTCCTTGATCTGGCTGCCGGTCATGCTCAGCGCATAGGTCTCCGGATAGGTGATCGCGGTCTCCGCCAGCACATCTTCCATGGTCAGCGGCTGGCCCGCCAGCGCCGTGGTGCCCCAGCGAAAGCCCGGCGACAGCGCGATCTCGGCATCGAGTTGCTGGCGCAGCGCGTCGCAGATCAATTGATCGATGGTGCCGCTGAAATTGCCGCGGCGATAGAGCAGGCGGTCGGCGGTCGCGATCTTCTCGGCCCAGTCGCCGGTGTGCGGCTCGCGGATTCTTTCGATCAGCGTCTGCATCGCCGGATCCGGCTTCAGCAATTCGGAGAACACCGGCAGCAGCCGGTAGCGCGCGTTCGCGACCTTGCCCTTGGCGATGTCGAGATCGAGCACGGCGAGGAATTTTCCGTTCGAGCCGGCATTGGTGACGAGCGTGACGCCGCCGGCATTGGTCACCGTGATCGGCTGCGGCACGGCGTCGTGGGTGTGGCCGCCGAGGATGACGTCGATGCCGGTGACGCGGCTGGCGAGCTTGAGATCGACATCCATGCCGTTATGCGACAGCAGCACCACCGCATCGACCTTGTCCTTGCTGCGCAAGCCGTCGACCAGCTTCTGCAATTCCTCGTCGCGGATGCCGAACGTCCAGTCCGGCGTGAAGCGCTTGGGATGGGCGATCGGCACATAGGGAAAGGCCTGCCCGATCACGGCGACGCGATGGCCGCCGATCTCCTTGATGATGGACGGCTTGAACACGCGGCCGGAGGCGGGATCGAACGCCTTGGCGTCGTTGAAGGCGGCTTCCTCGGTCAGGAAGACGTTCTGCGCCAGGAATTCGCCCTTGAAGCGCTCGAGATTGCTGCGCAGCGCCTTCTCGCCATAGGTGAATTCCCAATGGCCGGTCATCGCCTCGATGCCGAGCAGATTGGCGGCCTCGACCATGTCGGCGCCCTGCATGGTGTTGGCGAGGCCGGTGCCCTGCCAGAGATCGCCGCCGTCGAGCAGCAGCGAGCGGCCGGGCCCGACGTCGCTGCGCAGCCGGTCGATCAGCGTCTTCAGATGCGCAAAGCCGCCGAGCTTGCCGAATCGTGCCGCGGCCTTTTCGAAATCGATGCAGGTGAAGGCATAGGCGTCGGCGCTGTCGGGGCGGATGCCGAAGCGATCGAGAAAGGCGTTGCCGACCAGATGCGGCGGCTTGCCCTGCATCGAGCCGATGCCGAGATTGACGCTGGGCTCGCGGAAATACACCGGCTTGCAGCTGCGCATGCGTATCCGTCATGTGCAGGATGCGCGCATTGCCGAAGCGTTCGAGATCGTAGACGCTGGTCGTTTCGGCGCTGCGCGCAAGCCGCGGCAGGCTGCCGGCGAGCGTGGCGGCGCCCGCGAGCGTCAGAAAATCCCGGCGGCGGATCGTCATGCCAAGTCTCCGCGCGTCGCAACAACACGCTTACCTGAGCATGATCTCCGGCAAACGCTTCGCGTTTGTCGAGGAATCCGGTACCCACTTTCCGGTCATGCTCAGCGAATTTCCATATCCTTCCAGCGTTCCTTTTCGCTGGTGGCCTGGAAGATCGAGGCCTTCGCCAGCGCTTCGGCTTCCTTGGCCGATGCCGTCGCCTTGTCGAAATCGCCGGCATCGGCGGCTTTCTTCGCCGCCGCCAGCGTCGCCGCCGTCGTGGTCCATTGGTTGCGCAAGGCGCCCGCTTCCTTGTTGGCGGCTTCGGCCGCGGCATAGGCCGCCTTGAAATCGGCCTCGGAGCCTGCGGCCAGCGCGGAGGTCGCGCCCGCGATCAGCAGCAAAAGCGGCAACGCGGTTTTGAGCATCCCGTTCCTCATGGCCGCGCTCCCGGACCGGAGATCGGCAGCCCGTTGCTGACATAGGACAGATAATATTCGAGGTTGCGATATTCATCGTCCTGCGGATTGAGCGGCACGCCGCGGATCTGGCTGTTGCAGGTGGTGAAGCGCCGGCTGGTGGTGCCCATGCCGCTCCATTCCGAGCGATAGATCGGCATCGCATTGAGAATGCCGAGCGCGGGCGCCAGCACCTCGGCGCGGATCCGCTCGCCCGGGCTCTGCACATGGCAGGTGGCGCAGGAGAAATTGAGCTGGCCGCGCCGCGTGTAGAAATATTCCTTGCCGTTCTGATAGGCCTCCAGCGCGCGCGGATCGTTCGGGATCTTGATGTCGAACGGCTTGCCGCGCGAGGTGAAGGCCATATAGGCGGTCAGCGCCGCCATCTCGTCCCTCACATAGGAGAACGGCGGCTCGCCATTGGCCTCGCGGCAGCGGTTGAGCGCCAGCTCCAGCGTGACGACCTTGCCTTCCTTCTCGTCGAAATAAGGATAGTTCTGGCGGATGCCGATGCCCTTGTTCGGGAAGCAGTCCGCGTAGCTCTTGCCGTTCTTGAACGGCTTGGAAAACATCTCCTTGCCCATTTCGAGCGAGAATTCGTAAGGCGGGAATTGTTCCTTCTCTTCCCATTGCCTGTGCAGGTCCTCGTTCATCGAATAGGGACCGTTGACGAAATCCTCCAGCTTCACCTTGGGAAATTTGTCGGTGAAGAATTTCTTGAACGCCTTGGCGTCGGCCACGGGATCGACCGTGTCGGCGGCGATCGCGGACGGTGCGGCAAGCGCCAGCACGGCCAGCGCGAGCGCGGCGGAAGCAAGATGGATCGCGGATCGCAGTTTCATTGAATCTTCGCCGTGGTGGTGTCGGTCGCGCCCTTGTTGTCGACCCAGCTGATCTTCAGATCGTCGCCCTTCTTGCCGCCCTTGAAGGCGAACTTGACATAGGGGTCCTTGGAGACGCCGCCGCCCCAGTCGGCGAGAAGACCGGCTTGCCGTCATATTCGAAGGTCAGTTGCTGGATGAAATGCGGCGGAATGATCTCGCCCTTGGCGTCCTTGACGAAGCCGGAATCCATCGGGTGCTGGATCAGCGCCTGCACTTCGGTGGTCTCGCCGGAGGAGGTGGCGCGCACGCGAATGGTCGATGCCATTTTTTATTCCTCTGTAATTTGCGCTAGCCGCCGCAGCCGCCGACGGTGACTTTGACTTCCTTGGTGGCGCTGTAGAGCTTGCCGCCGGCTTCGACGACGACGATCACATTGCTGGTCTTCGCCATCTTGATGCGGTTGGCGACGCTCGGCACCGTGCCGGCCGGAATCTTGTAGGACGCCACCAGCGCGTTCGGGTTTTCGCGGACCAGGAACGAGATCGAGGTCACGTCGGCCAGCGTCGTCGTGACCGAGACCGGAACCACCGCGCCGTTCTCGGCGATTTCCGGCGCGTCGATCTTCACCTTGTCGGAGGCTTCCGGCGTCTTGCCGTAGAGCGCCTTGATCGCGTCGGCGTCGCTCTTCTGCTTGAACGCATCCTCCGGATATTTGTCGTTGGCGGCGGCGAACGCCGGCGCCAGGCCGAACGGCAGGTTGCCGAGGCCGATCAGCGCGACCGCGCCCGCGCCTTGCAGGATCAGGCGCCGCGTGGCGAAAAATCCGTTGTCGTTGGTCGTCATCCGAAAGTCTCCTGAAGGCGCGCCGTCAAAGTGTCTGCAGGAAATCCACCACCGCGTTGATCTCCTTTTCGGTCAAAATCCGGTTTCGTCCGAACGGAGGCATCACGGTCAGCGGATTGCGCTTGGTTTCGTCGGAGAGGATGGCGACGAGATCGTCGCGATTGGGATATTTGCTTTTGATGTCCTTGAGCTCCGGGCCGATGGTGCCGGGAAGGTCGCCGCCCTTGATGTCATGGCAGGTCAGGCAATTGCCCTTGCCGCGATCGAAGGCGAGCTTTTGGCCCTCGGCGCGGCGGACTGCGCGTGCGCCGGGCCCGCAAGGGCCGCGCCGATCGCGAGCGCGAGCACGATCGCCGGAATCAGGCGAGCTTTGCTTGAAAAGTCTTCCTCGAAAGCGTGTTGGTCAAGGACGTTTCCCGCAATTTCTATTTCGGTTGCATCGTGTCGAGCGGTCCGGTCGTGCGCGGCGTCAGGTTCTTGCCTTCCGCCGTGGACACGATCTTGATCTCGGCGGGGTCGGCGCATGCGTTCATGCACGGCTTGGCCATCGTATCGGGTCTCGGGTCGGTCCAGAGGAAATTGTCGCGATTGGGCATTTTGACTTTCGGCAAGCTGTCCCGGTCGGCGACGAATTCACTCGGAACGATGTCGTTCAGGTTCAGAATATAGGCGGTCAAAGCATAAACGTCATCGGCTGACAATGTGTGCGGCGCCGGCATCGGCATGGCGCGGTTAATGTAGTCCCACAGCGTCGGCGCAAACGGCCAATAGCTGCCGACCGTCAGCTCCGGCCGGTCGTCCCGGAGCGTCCCGGCGCCGCCCACGAGCTTGGGAAAGCGGCCTTCGCCTTCGCCGAAAGTTCCATGGCAGGCCGCGCATTGCTCGGCGTAGACCTCCGCGCCCCGCTCGACCGTGCCTTTGCCGGCGGGCAGGCCCACGCCATCGTCGCCGCGCACGTCGATATCCCATCCGGCGATCTGCTCGGGCGTGGCCTTGGTGCCATAGCCGAAATAGCCGGGCTCTGCCGCATGCGCGAACGTGCCGGCGGCAACGATCATGCCAGCCGAGAGCAGCGGAGAGCTCACGCGAGCTGGACATCGAACACGCTCCCGTCCGGCTTCACCTGCCAGGTCTGGATCGAATTGTTGTGATAGACCGAATTCGATCCGCGCTGTTTTCGCAGCTCCGTGATGGTCGGCTGCACGTAGCCGGTCTCGTCGATCACGCGCGATTCCAGCAGCGCCGGCTGGCCGTCCCAGCGCCAGGGCAACGTGAATTTGGTCAGCGCCTTCGACAGCACCGGCTCATGCAGCCGCGCGCTCTGCCAGTTGACGCCGCCGTCGGTCGAGACGTCGACGCGCTTGATCTTGCCGTTGCCGGTCCACGCCAGTCCCCGGATTTCGTAGAGGCCGGGGCCATGCGAGCGGCTTTTCCGGGCAGGGGAAGGTGATGACGGACTTGGCGTCGATCAGCCAGGTGAAGCCGCGCGAGGTGCCGTCCGGCATCAGGTCGGTGTATTTCGAGGTTTCCTCGCGGGAAAACCACGGTTTGTCGCCGAGCTTGATCCGCCGCAGCCATTTGATGTTGACGTTGCCTTCCCAGCCCGGCACCACCAGCCGCAGCGGATAACCCTGCTCGGGCCGCAGCGCCTCGCCGTTCTGCGCGTAGACCACGAGGCAATCGTCGAGACATTTGTCGAGCGGCAGGCTGCGGTTCATGTGCGCGCCGTCGGCGCCCTCGACCATGGCCCATTTTGCCTCCTTCTTGATCCCGACTTCTTCCAGCAGCGTCGAAAGCCGCACCCCGGTCCATTCCGCGCAACTGATCATGCCGTGGTTGAACTGCAGCGAATTGATCTGCGCGGCGCGCCACTCCATGCCGCCATTGGCCGGGCATTCGATGAAATGGATGCGCGACGTCGACGGAAAGCGCACGATGTCCTTCATGGTCAGGACCAACGGACGCTCGACCAGGCCGTGGATCATCAGCCGGTGCTGATCCGGATCGATGTCGGGCCGTCCGGCATGGTGGCGTTCGAAAAACAGGCCGTTCGGCGTGATGATGCCGTGCAGATCCTGCAGCGGCGAAAAGCTGACGGAAGATTCGGTGCCCGCGGTCAGCCACGGCACGTTGCGCCTGATGACGCCGGCCTCGGTGTCGGCCGGCCGGCCATAGGGCCGGTCGACCACGCCGGCGCCGATCGATTGCGACCACGGTGCATCCGCGGGCGGCGAAGCGGGTTCGGCATGTCCCGGTCTTGCGCCGAGCGCGAAGCCGCCGGTGAGCGCCGCGCCGAGGCCGAGAAAGGAACGCCGGCCGAGCGGCGTGTGCGCGCCATCCGTGCCCGACAGTAAAGATATGCTGCGCCAGAGATTTGGCCGCACGTTTCATTCCCTCTGCGGCCGTATCGCCGCATCATTTGTTGCTTTTTTGCAGATGTATTGGCGTTCACTAATTTAGTCAATGCTAAACAACGGGATGCCCGGTACATTGATACATGCGCCTGTCGTCGGCGCCGACACCGATCTGGAAATCAAGCGATGCGAGCCGTTGCGACACTAGCCAGGAAACCATCCACCGGGAACGGCGCCGATGACGCAGCGGCGCTGAAGAAACTGGCAAAACAGGCCGGCGAGGCCGCGCAACTGCTCAAATTGCTCGGCCACGAGAAGCGCTTGCTGGTTCTTTGTTTTCTCGCCGCGCGCGGCGAGATGACCGTCGGCGAACTGGTCGGCGTCGCCAAGCTCAGCCAGTCGGCGCTGTCGCAGCACCTTGCAAAATTGCGCGCCGACGGGCTGGTCGAATTCCGGCGCGCCTCGCAGACGCTGCATTACCGCGTCGTCGATCCGCGGGCGCTGCGCGTCCTGCAGGTGCTGAAGGAAATCTATTGCGGCGATCTGAGGTGAACGTCTGCCGTGGCTGAATATGTGGTGGAATTCGGCAAGGATGGCCGGCCGATCGAACCCGACGGTCGGCTCGATGCGGCGGCGTTCCACCGCAACCACGCGCCGATCTGGGCGGTTCTGCAGCAATTCCTCGCCGGCAAATCCGGCGACGTGCTCGAGGCCGGCAGCGGCACCGGCCAGCATGTGGTGCATTTCGCGCGCCACTCTCCCGAGATCATCTGGTGGCCGAGCGATTTCAACGATGCGCATCTGAGAAGTATCGCGGCGTGGCGCGCCGATGCAGGACTGGCGAACATCCGCAGCGGCTTGCGGATCGACCTCGCCGATCCCGCATGGTGCGCGGCGATGCATGACGGCAGCGGGCCCGGTAAATTGCTGGCGGTGTTCTGCGCCAATGTGATCCACATCGCGCCCTGGCGCGTCGCGGAAGGATTGTTCGCGGGCGCGGCGCGCTATCTGCGGCGTGACGGGCGGCTGTTTCTCTATGGCCCGTTCAAGCGCGACGGCAAGCACACCGCGCTCAGCAACGCCGTGTTCGACACCAGCCTGCGCGACCGCGACGCCGAATGGGGCGTGCGCGATATCGCCGACGTCGAGAAACTGGCGGTTGCGCGAAGGTCTCGCTTTGGTCGAAACCGTGCCGATGCCCGCCAACAATCTGATCCTGGTGTTCGCGCGGCGATAGGCACTACGCGCCGCTATCCGGCCAGCCGATCTTGTTCCGCAGGAACGTAAAGCCGAGTGCGGTGAACGCGGCGCGTTCCTTGTTGTCCTTGCCATAACCGTGACCGCCGGCGGCGGGTTCGTAGAACCAGGCTTCATATCCCATCGCCTGCAGCTTGGCCGTCATCTTGCGGGCGTGGCCGGGATGAACGCGGTCGTCGCGCCGCGTGGTGGCGATCAGGATCGGCGGATATTTCTGGCCGGGTCTTGCGGCGTGATAGGCGGAATAGGTTTGCAGCCAGGCCCATTCCTCCGGTTTGTCGGGATCGCCATATTCGGCGATCCAGCTCGCGCCTGCGAGCAGCTTTGTATAGCGGCGCATGTCGATCAGCGGAATCGTGCAGAACAGCGCGCCGAAGCGTTCGGGATAGCGCGTCAGCATGTTGGAGATCAGGATGCCGCCGTTCGATCCGCCTTCCGCCGCAATCCGTTCCGGCCGTGTCACGCCGCGCCGCACGAGGTCGGCGGCAACGGCGGCGAAATCGTCATGGGCAAGCCGCTTGCCGGCATAGCGACCGGCATCGTGCCAGCGCGTGCCGAACTCGCCGCCGCCGCGGATGTTGGCCTGGACACAGGTGCCGCCGCGCTCGAGCCACAGCTTGCCGATCGCCGAACTGTAGGTAGGACGCACCGCAAGGCCGAAGCCGCCATAGGCGCTCATATAGACCGGCGCATCCCCGGTCTCCGTGGCAGGCCCGGTCTGCACATAGGGAATGCGTTCGCCGTCGATCGAAATGGCCTCGTGCTGCGTGATCACAAGGCCGTCGGCGGTAAATGTCCGCGGTGCCTGCTTCAGCAATGTCGGGCTACCGAAGTCTTCAACCAGCATCAGCGAAGGTGGCGTCAGCGGATCCTGGATATTGGCGTTCAGGTCGCCATTGCTTTCGGACTCGTGGACGTCGAGACGCCAGACATCGACGACCCCGATCTCGGGAAATCCGCGCAGTCTTTCGCGGGTCCAGCCGTTTGCCTGGGGCGTGCAGACCTCGAACACCGGGCGCAATTCGTCGAGGATCGACAGCACAAGTTTGCCCGCGGTCCAGAACCAGCCCTGCAGCGCACGCCGTGGCCCCGGCTCGAAGACAACAGTGAAATTGCGGTCGCCCGCCAGGAAGGCCGAAAGCGACATGCCGAGCACGACGTCCGGGGCGAAGGTTCGGCCACCGACCGTCCACGCGGTCCGCAATTTGACGACGAACCAGTCGCGATGGGCCTCCATCCAGACATCGGTCGGCAATTCGAGTTTGATTTTCGCGCCCGTTTCGTCGCCGAGCCAGATACTCTGGCTGAAGAAATCCAGCCGGTCGATGAACCAGACCCGCGGGACAGGGCCGGTGTCGTCGAAATTGCAATGCGCGGCCATACGGTCGGTCTGCACTTCGAAGATCACCGGCGCCTGATCCACGGGCTCGCCGCGCCGCCATAGTCTGACGGTTCGGGCATAGCCGGAAGTTGTGACCTTGTCTTCGCCATACGCGCTCGACAGCAGCAGCGTATCCTTGTCGATCCAATCGACGCCGCCCTTTGCCTCAGGCAGTACGAAGCCGTCAGGCACGAACGCCTTCGCATCGATATCGAATTCGCGCAACATGACAGCGTCGCTGCCGCCGCGCGAAAGGCTCAAGATCGCCCGCGCGTGGGTTGGTGGCAGCGTCGCTGTCCCGCCCCACAGCCAATCCTTGCCTTCTTCCGCGGCAAGCCGGTCCACATCGAGAAGCGTCTCCCATTGCGGATTTGGCATGCGAAATTGTTCGAGCGTCGTTCGACGCCAGAGCCCGCGCGGATTGTTGGCATCTTTCCAGACATTGTAGAGATATTTGCCGCGCCGCCTGACATAGGGGATGTTGTCCGGCCGGTCGTAAATCGCCGCCAGCGTGTCGCGATCGGCCGCAAATGGCGCACCGCCGAATTTTTCCAGCGTTCGCCGGTTCTGCTGTTCGACGAAATCGAGCGCGCGCGCGCCTTCGACTTCCTCCAGCCACAGATACGGGTCGTCATCGGGGGCGGCGATGGTGGGGCGGTCGTCGACGCGCATGGCTTGAACTCTTTTTTCGTCGGGATGGCAGGGAATACCATAGTTGGCGCGCCGTGATGTATATCATCGTCTCTTGTTTTGCCGCTCTCACCGGGAGGTCCCATGCCGACACGCGCCCGTCTTGACGAATTCATCGCCGTCGTGGTCTCCGGCGATCACGCCGGCGCCATCGAGCGTTATTACACCGAAGACGCGACCATGCAGGAAAATGCCGCTGCCCCGCGGGTCGGCCGCGACCTGCTGGTGGCGCAGGAACGCGCCACGCTGGAGCGCGTCAAGAGCGTGACGTCGACCTGCGTTTCGGTGATCCACGAGGGCGACCGCGTCGCGATCAACTGGGTGTTCGATTTTACCTATCTTTCGGGCCGGACCGCCCTGATCGACGAGGTCGCGCTGCAGGAATGGCGCGGCGATCGGATTTTCCGCGAGCGCTTCTTCTACGACCCGCCGAAGAAGGCCTGATGACAGCTACTGACAGTTCGGCCTGCGCCGAAGCTTCGCTCTTGCTATTCCAATAGCCTGCTCGTTTGTAGGCTATGTCGGGCTTGACCCGGCGATGGCGGCGCAAGAGCAGTAGAGCAGGAATGCTGAAGGCTCCCGATCACACACCCATCGACGAAACCTCCATCCGTTACGACGGCTGGCGGATCGTGTTCGTCTGTTTCCTGCTCGCAACCTTCGGCTGGGGGCTCGGCTTCTACGGCCAAAGCGTCTATGTCGCCGAACTGCATCGCCTGCATGGCTGGCCGGCCTCGCTGATCTCGGGCGGCACCACTTTCTTTTATCTGTCCGGTGCGGCGCTGGTGGCCTTTGTCAGCGAGGCGATCCGGGCGTTCGGTCCGCGCAAATGCCTGATCGCGGGCACCTTCGCGATGGCGGCCGCGGCCGTCTCGATCGGATTGGTCCGCGAGCCCTGGCAGCTTTACGCGGCCAATGCGGTGCTCGCCTTCGGCTGGGCCGGCACCAGCCTCAGCATCATCACCAATACGCTGGGGCTGTGGTTCGACGCGAAGCGCGGCATGGCGATCAGCCTGGCGCTGAACGGCGCGAGCTTTGGCGGCGTCGTCGGCGTGCCCCTGCTGGTGGCGGCGATCGGCGCTTTCGGTTTCTCCGGCGCGATGTTCGCGTCCGCCATCGTGCTGGTCGTGCTGATGGTGCCGGTGATCCTGCTGTTCGTCGGCCAACCGCCGGTTCACGCGCGCATGGGTGCGGTGGCGGCCGCCGACGCGCCGTCGCCGACGCAGATACGCGCGCGGGCGTTCCGCGATCTCGGCTTCCTCTCGGTATCGATCGCATTCGCGCTGGTGCTGTTCGCGCAGGTCGGCTTCATCGTTCACCTGATCTCGTTTCTGGATGTGGTGATCGGGCGGGAGCGCGCCGCGGTTGCGGTGGCGCTGTTGACGGCGATGGCGGTGGTCGGCCGCGTGCTGTTCTCGACCGTGATCGACCGGCTCAACCAGCGGCTGGCGTCGTCGATCTCGTTCGTCAGCCAGGCGGTGGCGCTCGTGGTCATCATCAACGTCCACAATGACGTGGTGCTGATCGCCGCCTGCGCGCTGTTCGGATTTTCGGTCGGTAATGTGATCACGCTGCCGTCGCTGATCGTGCAGCGGGAGTTCGATCCGCGCTCGTTCGGCGTGCTCGTCAGCCTGGTCACCGCGATCAGCCAGATCACCTTCGCCTTTGGACCAGGCGTGATCGGTTTGCTGCGGGATCTGTCGGGCAGCTATTCGCTGCCGTTCTACGGCTGCATCGGTCTCGAGCTGATCGCGGCGGCGCTGATCATGATTCGCGGGCGCGCAGCAAATCCTCGAGGTCCAGCCGCTTCGTGAACATCGCCAGCGATCCGTCGGGCGTGCGCGGCCATTCTTCCTTCGGGCGGTCGCGGTACAATTCGACGCCGTTCTGGTCGGGATCGCGCAAATAAAGCGCCTCGCTGACGCCGTGGTCGCTGGCGCCGTCGAGCTCGATGCCGGCCCCCATCACGCGACGCAGCGCATCCGCCAGCGCGGGGCGCGTGGGATAGAGGATCGCGGTGTGGAACAGCCCGGTAGTGCCGGGCGCTGGCGGATGGCCGCCTTTGCTCTCCCAGGTGTTGAGGCCGATATGGTGGTGATAGCCGCCGGCCGAAATGAAGGCCGCACCGGAACCCATTTTCTGCATCACCTCAAAGCCGAGGACGCCGCAGTAGAACCCGAGCGCGCGATCGAGATCGGCGACCTTGAGGTGGACATGCCCGATCCGCGTGCCGGCAATGATGGGTGGGTTTGCCATGTCTGCCTCCGTTCGAATGTTTCGCGCCCCGGCGCGGAACGCCCTGACCCGGGGACCCCATTTCTACTTTGCATGGGGTTGTTTTCGTAATTTTGCGTCCGGGCCCTGCGGCGGACCGCCGACCCATCACGTTCCAGCAAGGTCCGACACTTCTCCCGCAGGCAATTCGAACTCGAACGTGTTCAGCGTCATTGAAACCATGGTGTAATAGCCGCACAGGCCGATGATCTCGGTCACGCCGCGCACGCTGAGCAGCTCGACGGCGGCGTCGTACAGCGGCTTCGCGACGCCGTGGCCTTCATGCAGCGACTTGGCGACGTCGTAGATCATCTGGCCCTTGGGATCGTCAAAGGTGGGCGTGCGGCGGTCGCGGATGTCGTCGATGATCCTGGGGTCCATGCCACCCTTCAACGCCAGCCGCTTATGCGCATACCACTCGTAATGCGAGGTCCAGTGCCGCGCGGTGACGAGGATCGCGATCTCGGACAATTTCGCCGGAAAGATCGTGTTGAAACGAAGTTGCTCGCCCAGGCGCGTGGCATGCCTGGCCATCTGGGGGCTGTTGAGCCAGGCCATCATCGGCGCCGGCGGCGCGCCGCGCTTGCCGGCAATCGACTCGTCGTAGGTTTCTTTTTGGTCGGCGTTCATTTCGCCAGGCGAAAGCAACTTCAGCCGCATGTCCGTTTCCTCTTGTTTTTCAATCGTTGCGACCTCTGCGATACACCCGATCCCGCCGCGTGACCATATTGGCTGCGGCATGGCGCGGCGCACAGGCATATTGAATTCCGCGAGGCGGGGGCTAAGGTCGATTCCAACTTACCCCTTATGGAAACGAATTATGTCCGATCTCGATCAATTCCGCCGTGAAACCCGCGCCTGGCTCGAGGCCAATTGCCCTCCGGAGATGCGCAAGCCCATGACCGCGGACGGCGACACGTTCTGGGGCGGCCGCAACGCCAAATTCTCTTCCGAGCCGCAACGCGTCTGGTTCGAGCGGATGCGCGACAAGGGCTGGACGGTGCCGCATTGGCCAAAAGAATATGGCGGGGGCGGTCTCGATGGCGAACAGGCCAAGATCGTGCGCCAGGAGATGGCGGCGATCGGCGCGCGGCAGCCGCTGGTCTCGTTCGGCATTTCCATGCTCGGACCGGCGCTGCTGAAATACGGCACCGATGAGCAGAAGAAAGAGCACCTGCCGAAGATCACCGCCGGCCTGATCCGCTGGTGCCAGGGCTATTCCGAACCGAACGCCGGATCGGACCTCGCCTCGCTGCAGACCCGCGCCGAGAGCGACGGCGACGATTTCGTCATCACGGGCCAGAAGATCTGGACGTCCTACGCCAATTTCGCCGACTGGATCTTTTGCCTGGTCCGCACCGACGGCGCGGCCAAGAAGCACGACGGCATCAGCTTCATTCTGTTCGACATGACGTCGAAGGGCGTGTCGACAAAACCGATCCTGCTGATCTCAGGCTATTCGCCGTTCTGCGAAACCTTCTTCGATGGCGTGCGGGTGCCGAAATCGCATGTGGTCGGCACCGTCAACCGCGGCTGGGATGTGGCAAAATACCTGCTGCAGCACGAGCGCGCGATGATCTCGGGCATGGGCGAGCGCGGCGTCGGCCGGCCGCTCGGCCAAATCGCCGCCGATTCCATCGGCGCCGACGAGCAAGGGCCGGCTGGAAGATCCGATGCTGCGCAGCCAGATCTCGACCTTCGATATCGACGAGGCGGCGCTGTCGGCGGCGGCCGAGCGCGCAGTCGATCTGGCCAAAGCCGGGCAATCGCATCCGGCGTTTTCCTCGGCGATGAAATATTACGGCACCGAGCTCAACAAGCGCCGCTACGAAATCCTGATGTCGGCGGGCGGCGTCGACGCGCTGGAATGGGAAAGCGAGCGCTCCAAGGGCGGCGCCCGTCCGCGCGCCTGGCTGCGCACCAAGGCCAATTCGATCGAAGGCGGAACATCCGAGGTCATGCTCGGCATCGTCGCCAAGCGCATTCTCGATTTGCCGGGGGCGTAGCGCGTCCACACTACTCGTCATTCCGGGGCGCGCGCAGCGCGAGCCCGGAATCCATAACCATGATCGGGAGTATGGATTCCGGGTCTGCGCCTTACGGCGCATCCCGGAATGACGAAAGCAAAAGTTATTTCGTCCGAAACACCTAGACCGGAACTCTCCAATGGCACTCGTCCTCACCGAAGAACAATCCATGCTGCGCGACAGCGCGCGCGGCCTTATCAGCGACAAGGCGCCGGTGTCGCATCTGCGCGGCCTGCGCGACAACAAGGACGCCACCGGATTTTCCCGCGAGCTCTGGAAGGCGTTTGCCGAGATGGGATTTTGCGGCCTGCTGGTGCCGGAAAATTTCGGCGGCAGCGGGCTCGGCTGCGTCGAGGCCGGCGTGGTGATGGAAGAAATCGGCCGCACGCTGATGCCGTCGCCGTTCCTTAGCTCCGCCGTGCTCGCGGCCTCGGCGCTTTCGCGCGGCGGCAGCGATGCGCAAAAGGCTGCCCACCTGCCGAAGATCGCGGACGGCTCGCTGCTCGCGGCGCTTGCGATCGACGAGGGCGCCAAACATCGCCCGCTGCAGATCAAATTGCAGGCGGTGCGTTCCGGCAACGGTTTCAAGCTCAATGGCGCCAAGGCCTTTGTGGTCGATGGCCACACCGCCGATCTCCTGATCGTCGCGGCCCGCACCGGCGGCGCTGCCGGCGAACGCAACGGGCTGACGCTGTTTCTGGTCGACCCCAAAGCCAAGGGCATCGCCGTCGAGCGCACGGCGATGGTCGATTCGCACAATGCGGCCCGCATCGAATTCGACAATGTCGAGGTCAACGCGGACAGCGTGCTCGGCGAGGTCGATCAGGGCGGCGCCTTGCTCGAAGGCGTGCTCAATATCGGCCGCGGCGCGGTCGCCTCCGAAATGGTCGGCCTGAGCGAAGAAGTATTCGGCCGCACCGTAACGTATCTGAAGGAGCGCAAGCAGTTCGGCAAGCTGATCGGCGAATTCCAGGCGCTGCAGCACCGCGCCGCCGAGCTCTATATCGATATCGAGATCACCCGCGCCGCCGTGCTGAAGGCGCTGCAGACGCTCGATGGCGACTTCGACAAGGCGACGGCCGCGGTCGCGGTGGCCAAGGCGCGCGCCGGCTCGACCGCGACGCTGGCGGTGCAGGAAGGCGTGCAGATGCATGGCGGCATGGGCATGACCGACCAGTTCGACATCGGCTTCTTCATGAAGCGCGCCCGCGTCTGCCAGGAATTGTTCGGCGACAGCAATTATCACGCCGATCAGCTGGCGCGGATGAAGAGTTATTGAGGTTTCCGTCGCCCTTCGAGGCGCGCAAGAGCGCGCACCTCAGGGTGACGGAAACGATGGACCTCGCAACGCTCGATACGTCATCCCCGCGCAACGGCTTCGCCGTTGTCGCTGGAGGTGCGAGCGCAGCGAGCCTCGAAGGATGAGCCGCGCGAAGATTGTCTACCGTATCGGCGGCGCGTACTGGATGCCGCCAGTGCTCCAGAGCGAGTTCAGGCCGCGCGGAATCTTCAGCTTCGATTCCGCGCCGACATTGCGCTCATAGATCTCGCCGTAATTGCCGACATGGCGGATGATGCGGGCGGCCCAGTCCTTGGTGAGGCCGAGGTCTTCGCCGTAGCTGCCTTCGGTGCCGACCAGCCGCATCACGTCCGGCTTCTTCGACTTCAGCGCCTCGTCGATGTTCTTGGAGGTGATGCCGAGCTCCTCGGCGTTGATCATCGCGTACAGCGTCCACTTCACGAGCATCATCCAGTCGTCGTCGCGCTGCCGCACCACGGGCGCCAGCGGCTCCTTCGAGATCACGTCGGGCAGGATGACATGGTCGGCCGGCTGGGTCAGGTTGAGGCGGAGCGCGTAGAGCTGGGAGACGTCGGCGGTAAGGGTATCGCACTTGCCGGACTCATAGGCTTTGACCACCTCTTCCAGCCTCGGAAACTTCATCTCCGTGTATTTCATGTTGTTGGTGCGGAAATAATCCGCGAGGTTGAGCAGGGTTGTTGTCCCCTCCTGCACGCAGACCTTGCTGTTGTTGAGGTCGAGCGACGAATCGATCTTGCGCGAGCGCGGCAGCATGAACCCCTGGCCGTCATAATAGGCGACCGCCGGGAAATAGAGATCGTAGTTGGTCTCGCGCGACATGCTCCAGGTCGAGTTGCGGGAGAGAATGTCGACCTTGCGGCTCTGCAGTTCCTTGAAGCGCTCGCTGGCATCGAGCGGCACGAACTTCGCCTTCTTCGGATCGTCGAAGATGGCGGCCGCGACCGCGCGGCAGAAATCGACGTCGAAGCCGGTCCAGTCGCCCTTGTCGTCGGGGATCGAGAAGCCGGGCAGGCCCTTGTTGACGCCGCACAGCACTTCGCCGCGCTTGACCGTCCGCTTCAGGGTTTTGGTGTCGTAGCGCTCATAGATGATCGCGATGGCCGCGACCGCGACCGCGACCGCCAGCCCGATCAGGAGGCCGCCTCGAAATGTTCGTAGCATTTTTCAACTCACCAATTTCAGGGAAATGGATCGGCTTTGGGAGACGGCGTCGTGCTTACAGTTCCGGCTTCTGCCGGATGATGACCTTGGTGCCGACGGGCACGCGCTCGTAGAGGTCGGCGACGTCGCCATTGACCAGCCGGAAGCAGCCGGAGGAGACGGCGGTGCCGATCGTGTCGGGCCGGTTGGTGCCGTGAATGCGATACACCGTGGTGCCGAGATACATTGCGCGCGCGCCCAGCGGATTGCCGGGACCGCCGGCCATGAAGCGCGGCAGATAGGGCTGGCGCGCGATCATCTCGGGCGGCGGCGTCCAGTCCGGCCACTCCTTCTTTTGCGTGATGGTCACGAGCCCCTGCCACTGGAAACCTTCGCGGCCGACGCCGATGCCGTAGCGCAGCGCGCGGCCGTTGCCCTGGATCAGATAGAGATGGCGCTCGGCGGTCTGGACGATGATGGTGCCCGGCGGCTCGTTGGTGCGGTAGAGCACCGCCGTCTTCCTGAACTCCGGATCGAGCTCCACGGAATCATCGGCGATCAATCCCGGCTGGTCGCCGACGTCAGGCTGCCGGTGCTGCGCCTGACTCTGCGAGGCCGAAAGGATCAGGCCGCTGGCGGCGATCAACGTCCAGATCAGGTGCCGAAATTTCGTCATCGCGGAGTTCTCCTCGGTGGCGCGTTGGCCAAATCGCTGCGCGTTTGGCCAAATCATTGGAACCATCAAATCTCAGGGCTCGCTTGATGGCAAGTTTAGGGCGGCGGCGCCGGTATCCCGCTGGAATGTCTCCTATTTTCGTTTGCCCAGTTCGCACGCGATTGTGACTCAGACCTCATTTCGGCGCGATCCAGAGCCGCAGGCCGTAGGAGATCAGCGTGACCGTGCCAACTCCGCCAAGCCAGAGTGCTGCAAACCACAGCAGGCGCTGTGTCAGCGGACGCGGGGTCGGTTCGTCAGACATCAGTGATAGCCGCTTTCCGCTTTGACCTTGCCGCGGAACACCCAATAGGCCCAGGCGGTATAGATCAGGATCAGCGGGATCAGCACCGCGACCCCGAACAGCATGAAGATCTGGCTGTTCTCGGGCGAAGCCGCCTGCCAGATCGTGATGCTCTGCGGCACGATAAAGGGATACATGCTGATGCCGAGGCCCGGCATAGGACAGCGCGAACAGCGCCAGCGTCAGGAAGAACGGCTGATAGTCGAATTTGTTGGCGAGGCTGCGCAGCAACAGCACGGTGACGCCGGCGACCGCGATCGGCACCGGCGCGGTCAGGATGATGTTGGGCCAGGCGAACCAGCGCTGGGTGTACTGCACATGCAGGAACGGGGTTGCGATGCTGACCGCGCCGATGGCGCCCAGCATCGCGATCAGCAGCACCCAGCTCAAATGATAGGCGCGATCGCGCAATTCGCCCTCGGTCTTCATCACCAGCCAGGTGGCCCCGAGCAGCGCATAGCCGATCACGAGCGCGGCGCCGGTCAGGATCGAGAACGGCGTCAGCCAATCCCACCAGCCGCCGGCATAATGCCGCCCCTCGACATGGATGCCTTGCAGGATCGCGCCGAGCGCAATGCCCTGCGCCAGCGTCGCCAGCAGCGAGCCGCCGGCAAAGGCGATGTCCCAGCGGTTGCGTTCGCTCTGGGTGCGCCAGCGGAATTCGAAGGCGACGCCGCGGAACACCAGGCCGAGCAGCATCGCAATCATTGGCGTGTACAGCGCCGGCATCAGCACGGCATAGGCCAGCGGGAACGCCGCCATCATGCCGCCGCCGCCGAGCACCAGCCAGGTTTCGTTGCCGTCCCAGACCGGAGCCACGCTGTTCATGATGACGTCGCGATCGGCCTTTTTGGGAAACAGCGGAAACAGGATGCCGAGGCCAAGATCGAAGCCGTCCATCACCACATAAACGAACACGGCAAACGCGATGATGAAGGCCCAGATGGTGGGAAGATCGATCGGGATCATCTGACGCCTCCCTCGGCGGCGGCGCCGGCTGCCGGCGTGATGCCTGCGGCGCGGGCAGGGACATCGCTGCGGGGGCCCTGTTCGCCTTGATGCGGCGGCTGTGCCATCAAGCGCAGGATGTAGATCACGCCGGCGGTGAAGACCGCGAAGTAAACGATGATGAAGGCGATCAGCGAGGAGGCGACCGCGGGCGCCGCCAATGGCGAGGCCGATTCAGCCGTCCGCAACAGGCCATACACGGTGAACGGCTGCCGCCCGGTCTCGGTGGTGATCCAGCCCGCGAGCACGGCGATGAAGCCCGCCGGACCCATGGCAACCGCGAATAGATGCAGCAGGCGCGTCTCGTAGAGTTTGCCGCGGAAGCGCATCAGCAGGCTGAACAGGCCGAGCCCCATCATCAGGAATCCGAGGCCGACCATGATGCGGAACGACCAGAACGTGATCGGCACCGGCGGCCAATCCGCGCGGGGCACGGTGTCGAGGCCGGCCATCGGCGCATCGAGCGAATGCTTGAGTACCAGCGAACCCAGTTTGGGTATTTCGACGGCGTATTTGACCTTGCCCGCGGCCTGATCCGGCCAGCCGAACAGGATCAGCGGCGCGCCGTCCTTGTGGCTGTCGAAATGGCCTTCCATCGCCATGATCTTGGTCGGCTGATGCTCCAGCGTGTTGAGGCCGTGCTGGTCGCCGGCAAGAATCTGGATCGGGGCGACCAGCGTCGCCATCCACATCGCCATCGAGAACATCACGCGGGGGCCGGCGAGGTGCCGGTCGCGCAACAGATGCCAGGCGCCGACCGCGCCGACCACGAGCGCGGTGGTGAGATACGCCGCCAGCACCATGTGCACGAGGCGATAGGGGAATGACGGGTTGAAGATCACCTTGAGCCAATCGGCGGCGACAAACTGACCGTCGGCATTGATGGCGTGGCCGGTCGGCGTCTGCATCCAGGAATTGGCGGACAGAATCCAGAATGCCGATATCAGCGTGCCGATCGCGACCATCAGGGTTGCGAAGAAATGCAGCCGGTGCCCGACGCGCTCGAGGCCAAACAGCATGACGCCGAGGAAGCCCGCCTCGAGGAAGAACGCGGTCAGCACCTCATAGGCCATCAACGGGCCGATCACCGGACCGGTTTTGTCGGAGAATACAGACCAGTTGGTGCCGAACTGGTAGGACATCACAATGCCCGACACCACGCCCATGCCGAAGGCGACGGCGAAGATCTTCAGCCAGTAATTGAATAGATTGATGAAGACCTCGCGCCCGGTCGACAGCCAGAGCGCTTCAAGCACCGCGAGATAGCTCGCCAGCCCGATTGAAAACGCCGGAAACACGATGTGGAACGACATCGTGAACGCGAACTGCGCCCGGGCCAACACTACGGCATCCCAGCCCTCGAACATGGCACCCATCCATCGCCGGCTGACCTGGCATGGAGTCTATCATGCCGGGTGCGACGATAGTACGGCGCCAGGCGCGGAACAGGGCCTCCCTGTCAGCTATTGGCGTTCAATTGCGCGTCGCGTTACTCGATGACGATCTCGCCGGTCATGCCGAGATCGGCGTGGGTCTTGCCGTCGGCGCCCTTGATATCGCAGCGCAGATCGGTGGCGCGGCCTGCTGCCACCGGCACCAGCCACCATTCGGCGGATTGCCCCGGATAGACTTCAATCTCGCGCATCGCGCCCTTGAACTCGGCGAGCGTCACGGCCTTGCCGTCGCGCTGTTGCGTGACCTGCACCTTGCGCGTCCACACCATCTGCGAGAAGGCGTGCGACGTGAAGTAATGCGCGTCGTTGCTGTCGTTGCGCAGGATCAGTTTGTAAAGCTTGCCGGTCTCGAAACGCAGTTGTTTCGGCGTGAATTCGTGGCTGCCGGGCGAGCCGAGATTGACCGTCATCTCGATCGGCGTTTGCCGCGACAAATCCCCCGCCGCGATCGCCGCGCCCGAGACGAGGCCGAGCACGACAGATGCACCAATGGCGGCGCGATACGAGACGAACATGGTGGCCCCCCGATGATCTGAAAACGCTGATAAAATCAGCCTTCACCGTAGTGCAAATGCGAATGAGTTGCAAATGCATTTGGAGGACAGCGGTCATCTGGCCAATGCTCGAAACCCGGCTCCTGGAAGGCCGATGGACCCGTCCCCGTCCATAGCGGCCAGATTCTCGCGATCCTCTGATTTTCGGCGATTTACCTGGCCCAAACGCAGAGCGACCCGGCTGGGGGGCATCCCGGCCGGGTCGTTGGAGGTTACTTGGGAGGTAGGAAGATTGGTCGGCTAGTCAGAAACTTGTTCAGCGAGCCTCGTTCGGGATCACACAGACCTCGGCGACGCTCCTGGTGCTGCAATCGACCACTTGTTCGCGCACGATCGTCGAACCTGCATCGCGCTGGGCGCGGGGCGAGACGTTCTGGGCGGACAACGAGGCCAGGGTGCAGACGGCGCCGAGCGGGATAATGAAAAGGCGGAAGGACGGCTTCAGCATGTTCGCTCTCCTGTTCGGCGTTGGTGTTGCGTTGTTGATGATGGGTATAGGGGGCGAGTTTTTCCGGGTGATGTCGTCGATTGTTTCATTTGTTTCGTCACCCTTAATCTTTGGCGTCGAAACGGGCCCGGTTTTCGCCTCCAATGTCCCTTTAAGTATATGATATTATTATGATTTATGCCGCGATGCGGTCCACGCCGGCGCCCTTAAGCAAATCCGCCAATTGTTTGCGGGCATAGAACATCCGGGTCTTCACCGTGCTCTGGGGGATGCCGATGATCATGCCGGCCTCTTCGACCGACTTCTCGTGGTAGTAGACCAGATTGATGATCTCGCGATGGGCCGGCGACAGCTTGGCGACGCAGGCGCGCAGGATGGCGCTGGTGTTGCTGCGGTCCAGCGACGCTTCCGGCGTGTCGGATTCGTCGGCGATTTCGAGCACGTCGTCCTGATCGATGTCCTCATGCTTGCGCTGGCGCAGCGCGGTCAGCGCCTTGAAGCGGGCGATCGACAGCAACCAGGTGGAAACCTGGGAACGGCCCTCGAACTGGCTGGCGGTGCGCCACACGTCCAGAAACACCTGGCTGACGAGGTCTTCCGCCATCGTGGTGTCGCGCACCATGCGCAGGACGAAGCGGTAAACCCGGACGTTGTGACGGGAGTAAAGCACGTGCATCGCCGTGCGGCCGCCTTCGGCAATGCTCTCCAGCAGCGCCTCGTCCGATGTCGCACGGGCATCGGCGATGTGCTTGCGGGCTGCAGCGTTGATGGCAATCACGTTCGGCATGACAAACTCCCAGTTCGCCGTTTTGCGGCGGTTCGTTGGGAGGATTGTTAGTTAATCAACGTTTCGGGATGTCTGCGCGAAAAGGGGAAAATGGTTTCGTGCGCGAAAGAATTGTTTCGTCGGAGCGGCCATCACGAAACATTCGGCGTGAAAACGAGAATGATTTCAATGAGGCTAAAATGCGTAGATTCCAGGCGCGGAGTTGTTTCGCTTCGCCACAAACGATTGTCGTCCCTGCCTAGGGCAGCTAGCCCTTGTCGCCGGTCGGCGAGAACAGATAACCGCCGCCGCGGATGGTGCGAATCACCGCGGGCTTGGTCGGATCGATCTCGATCTTGCGCCGGATCCGCATGATACGAAGGTCGACCGCGCGGTCGAACGCTTCGGCGTCGCGCGCATTGGCGAGTTCGAGCAGCCGCTCGCGCGACAGCACCCGCTTGGGGTTGGCCGCGAACACTTTCAGGAGCCCGAATTCGGACGCCGTCAGCGGGTGCTCGTTGCCTTCGTCGTCGCGCAGCGCCTGCGCCTCGAGATCGAGCCATTTGGTGCCGAACCGCACCAATTGCTCCTTGTCCGCCTTGGCGCCGGCGGTTTCGGGGGCCGCCTTCACCGGCGCGCTCCGGCGCAGGACCGAGCGGATGCGCGCCATCAATTCGCGCAGTTCGCAGGGTTTTGCGATGTAGTCATCGGCGCCGAGTTCGAGGCCGACGACGCGGTCGATCGGGCTTGCGGTCGCCGTCAGCATGATGACGGGGACGTTGATGCGGCTTTTCAGGTCGCGAATGATCGACAGCCCGTCCTCCTCGGGCATGTTGAGGTCGAGCACCACGAGATCGGGCACGTTGGTCTCGATCACGCTGCGCAGGCTCTTGCCGCCGTCGCACAGCGTCACGGCGAAGCCGTGCATCTTGAGGTAATCGCCGACCATCTCGCGGGCCGGCGCCTCGTCGTCGACGATGATGATGTGCTGGCTCTGGGTCATGACGTCTCTGTTGCGGGCAGTGTAACCGTAAACGTCGATCCCTGTCCGGGGCCGGCGCTATCCGCGGTCACATGGCCGCCATGCATGTCGATAATGCGTTTGACGATCGATAGTCCGAGGCCTGTCGAGCTTTCGCCGGCGGTCGGCTTGGCCGAAAGCCGCTGGAACCGGCCAAACAGCCGGCCGAGGTCTTCGGGCGAGAGGCCGGCGCCCTCGTCGGAAATCCGGACCACCGTGTTGCTGCCCTCATGGTTGACGCTGACCGTGATCTTGCCGCCGATCGGCGAATATTTGATGGCGTTGCTGACCAGATTGTCGATCGCCTCGCGAATCCGGTCGGCGTCGCACATGGTGACGAAATTCGGTGGCGCGGACACGCTGATGGTCTGCTGCTTGTTGACCGCCGAGGGCAGATTGGAGTCGGTGACCTCGGCCACCAGGGCCGCGACATCGACCGGCTCGCGGCGGATGGTGATATCGAACGCGTCGGCCATGGCGTCCGAAATCAGGTGATCGACCATCGAGGTCAGGCGCTTGGTGGCGTCGCGGATATGCTCGACCTGCGCGGTGACGTTTTCCTTGGGCGAGCCGGCGCCGATCAGTTCGGTCAGCATCTCGGTGCGGCCGAGGATGACGCCGAGCGGATTCTTCAGGTCGTGGGCGACGGTGCCGAGGATTTCGTTCTTGAAGCCGTTGGCGCGCTGCAGCCGCAGCCACTGCGCCGAAAGCCGGCGGTTGGCCTGCATCAGCGCGCGGGTGCGCTGGGCGACGCGGTCCTCGAGCTGGGTATTGGCCGCGTGCAGCTGCTGGTACAGGATCACGTTGTCGAACGCGATCGACAGCCGGCTGGAGAAGATCTCGACCAGCGCGCGGTCGGTATCGGACAACTGCCGCTCGGCCTGCAGCAGCACGACGACCTCGCGGCCGCTGCCGGTGCGCAAATAGAGTACGCTGCGGTGGTCGGCGAACTCGTTCTTGCGGCGCAGGAAGGCGGCTTCCACCATCGCCCGCAGGTCCGGATCGAGCGCCTTGGAACTGGTGGTGCCGATGAAGCGGCTGTAGCAGCCCGAACCCGCCAGCACCGAGAATTCGCTCCCCTTCGCGCCATCGTCGCGCAGCACCAGGATGCCGGCGCAGTCGACATTGAGCAGCGAGGCGAGCTGCGTCAGCACGCCTTCGGCCAGCCGCTGCATCGATTTGAAGTCGTAGAGGGTCGAGGCGGCGTCGATGATGATCTCTAGCCCGCGCCTGGTCTGAACCATGCGCTCGAGCTGCTGGTAGCTGCGAATGGCGGCGGTCAGCGAGGTGAACAGCTTGTCGGCCGTGAGCTCGGTCTTCGCCTTGTAGTCGTTGATATCGTACTGGACGATGACGCGGCGCTCCGGCGCCTGGCCGGGCTGTCCGGTGCGCAGGATGATGCGGACGGTCTCGTTCTTGATGTCGTTGCGGATATATTCGACGAGGTCGAGGCCGGCGACGTCGGTCTCCATGATGACGTCGAGCAGCACGGCCGCGATGTCGGGGTTGTCCCGCATCAGGATGCGGCCTTCGGCCGCGGAATAGGCCGACAGGATTTCCAGCGTGGCGCCGTGCAGGTTGTAGTCGCTCAGGGCAAAACGGGTGCCTTCATGCACCGCCTGATCGTCGTCGATGACGGCGATCTTCCATTTGCGTACGGGCGAGACCTCCGGAGCGGTTCCGGAATCGTCGATCAGGTGGAGGACATCGTCCTGTTCGGCCATTGAGGAGTTCCGTCGGCTGTAGCTTGGTCGGTAATCGTGGGTCCGCCCTTGGCGACCTTAGGCATGATAATGCGGAAAGTGGTGCCTTGTCCCAGCCTTGACTCCAGCATCATCCGGCCGCCGAGCTGTTGAGTGACAAGATTATAGACGATATGCAAGCCCAGTCCGGTGCCACCTTCGTTGCGGCGCGTGGTAAAGAACGGGTCGAACGCCTGCCGCTGGACGTCCGGCGTCATTCCGGCCCCGTTGTCGGCAAAAATGATCTCGACATCGTCGCTGCCGCGGGCCCGTGCCGAAATCGAGATTGCCCCGGAACGGCCGTCGGCGAAGGCATGGTTGGCGGCGTTGAGGAAGAGATTGGTCAGGATCTGGCCGTAGGAGCCGGGGTAGCCGTCGATCATCAGGCCCTCCGGCACGTCGACCGACAGCGTGATCGCCGCCTTCTTCAGGACCGGCCGCAGGCTTGCCACGATCTGGTCGGTGGCCTCGCCGAGGCTGAATTGCCGGCGCTCGGCATGCGAGCGGTCCACCGCCACCTGCTTGAACGACTGGATCAGCTCGCCGGCCCGATGCAGGTTCGCCACCAGTTGCTGGGAAGCGTCGCGCGAGATCTTGACGAATTCGTCGAGCTTGGAACGTCGCAGCGGTTCGGTCCGCAGATCGGCCTCGAACATTTCCGCGCGGCGCGCGAAGCTCGATGCCACCGTCAGACTGATGCCGATCGGGTTGTTGACCTCGTGGGCCACGCCGGCGACGAGACCGCCGAGCGCCGCCAGGCGTTCGGCGTCGATCAAGTTCTGCTGCGCGGTGTTGAGTTCGAGCAGCGCGCTCTCGGCCTTTTCCTTCGAGGTGCGCAGTTCGTCCTCGGTCTTGCGCTTGGCGATGGCGTTTTCGCGGAACACGTCCACCGCGCGCGCCATCGCGCCGACCTCGTCCTTGGCGGCCGTTCCCTGCACCGGGCGATCGTAATTGCCCGAGGTGATGGCGTGCATCGCCGCCATGATCTGCTGCAGCGGCAGCCGGATCGAGAGCGCGATCAGCACGCCCGCAGACAGGATGATGCCGAGGAAGATCACCGCGATCGACAGCACCCGGCGCGAAATGCTGGACAGCGTCCGGTCGAAGGTGTCCTGCGCCTTCAGCTCGCGCTGGCGCATCTTCACCGACAATTCGTCGATGGCGCCGATCGCGTCGGCCTGGCTGGCGTCGATGGTGTTGCGCAGCAATTCGGTGCGGCTGGCGAGCTGCTCGGTCAGTTTCGCCATCCCCTCGCGCAGCGCCACCGTCCGCGCCTTCAGCCGCGTCAGCGCCATGCGCTGCAGGTCGTTGTCGGCAAGGTCGGACATCACAGGGATGGTTTTCTCGATCGTCTCGGTGTTGCGGCGGGCTTCCTCGGCGGAGGCTGTCGCCAGCGACAGGTAATAGGCGTTGGCGGCGACCAGCATCGCGGTGAACGCCTCGCGGGATTTGCCGAGCGACGGCCAGATCAGCGCGTCGCGGTGTCCGGTGGCGCCCTCGATGATCGAATAGAGTCCAGCCATGTCCTTGGCCGGGCCCAGCACCTGCTGTTCATAGGTCTTCGAGATCGTGGCCTGCACCGCGCGCAATTCGCCGAACCCGTTGAGGAAGCGGTCCGTGACATGTTCGAGCTGCTCCACCGAACCCGACAGCATCGGATCGGTCGAGGCGCGCGTGGTCAGCGTGCCCAGCACCGCCTCGCGCAACAGCAGGATCTCCGCGAACAGCTCCGGGCTCGGCTGATTGATGTAGCGATGGATCAGGTTCTGCAGGCGGCTGGTTTCGCTTTCCAGCCGCGCCAGGATCTTGTCGGAATCCCGCACCTGCCGGACATCCTCCCAGGCCGAGCCGAGCACCTGCGCGCCGTTCCAGATCAGGGCGGCCAGCACCACGACGACGGCGGAGTTCAATGCCGCGATCGACAGGATGCGCCAGCGGATCGGTACCGCGCGCAAGAGCTGGACGATACGAAAACGGCTGCGCGCGGCGAGACCCGCCGGCCGTTCCATCGATCCATCCTGTTGCGGGCTGCCAGCCAACTCAATCCACCTTGCGAATTCGTTCGATCAACTGCGCGAGGGCGGGATCCTGCTGCGCCCTGGCGTAGATGCCGGCCATTGCTGCCTCGAAAGGTTTGCGGTCGATATCCGTAATAATGCGGACACCCGCGGCTTCCGCCTGCTTGCGCGAGCGCTCCTCGAGATCGCGCCATTTCTCACGCATGAATCGGCTCGACCGCAGGGCGGCCTCGCGAAAAACCTTCTGATCTTCGGCCGACAGGCCCGACCAGGCCTTCTGCGACATGACCAGTACTTCCGGGCTCATCGTATGTTCGGTCAGGGAGTAGAAGCCGGCGTGCTTGTAATGATCCGTGGTGACGAAGGACGGCCAGTTGTTTTCGGCGCCATCGATCAGCCGGGTGGCGAGCCCGGTCAGGACCTGCCCGTAGGGCAGTTCGACCGGATCCGCGCCGAGCGCGCGGATCATCGCGGACATTTGCTCGGACTGCTGCACGCGAACCCGCAACCCCTTGAGGTCGGCCATCGAGGTGACCGGGCGGACGTTGTTGTAGATCGAGCGGGCGCCGGAATCGTAGAACGCCAGGCCGACGAACCCATAGGGCTCGAAACTGCCGAGGAGTTCAGCGCCAATCGGTCCATCCAGCACCTTCTGCAAATGCTCGACCGAGCGGAACAGAAACGGCATCGCCAGCACATTCATTGCCGGGACTATGGTCCCGATCAATGCGACGTTGGTGCGATTGAGATCGATGGCGCCGGCCCGGGTCTGCTCCAGGGTTTCCTTTTCCTCGCCGAGCTGGCGCGAATGGAAGACCTTGATCTGGTGGCGTCCGCCGGTGCGCTCCGCAACCAGGCTGCCCATGTAGAGCAGCGCCTGCACGGTCGGATATTGCTCGTTCTGGGTATCGGCGGCACGGAATTCGCGCGCAAAAGCGCCCGTCGAGCACGCCGTAAAGAGCAGCGCGACAACAAGCGTTATGATCCGCGAAAGGTCGGCGCGGCGGTACACGGGCGACAAATCCCCTTGTGATGAGTCTACGGCGGGAAGAAAAGGTTCAAGGCTTTTTTAGCAGAATGCACCGAGGCTTGGCTATCGTCAGTCGCCGCAATCGTTAATGGTGCAATGCGACGGGCCCGGGTTGATCAAAGGGTGGATTGTAACCGCGGGCTCGGGCCTCTATGAGGGCTTGTTCATACAGATTTTATTGCGGTCGCGGCAGCCGAAAGTGATTGATCAGTGAAGTGGGTTTTGAACCTTTTCCAGTTCCTCGTCATCGCCGCTATTGCGTCGGCGTCTCCGGTTTGGGCGGCCACCGAGATCAACTGGTGGCATGCGATGTCGGGCGAGCTCGGCAAGCAGCTCGAGAAGCTCGCGGCCGATTTCAACGCGTCGCAATCCGACTACCGGATCGTGCCGACCTACAAGGGCAATTACACCGAAACGGTCACCTCGGCGATCTTTGCATTCCGCTCGCGCAGCCAGCCTGCCATCGTTCAGGTCAATGAGATCGCGACCGCGACCATGATGGCGGCGAAAGGCGCGATCTATCCGGTGTACGACCTGATGCGCGACCAGACGGAGCCGTTCTCGCCGGCCGCCTATTTGCCGGCGATTGCCGGCTATTATTCCGACGTCAACGGCAACATGCTGTCGTTCCCGTTCAATTCGTCGACGCCGATCCTGTATTACAACAAGGATGTGTTCCGCGCCGCAGGCCTCGATCCGGAGGTGGCGCCGAAGACCTGGCCCGAGGTCGGCGCTGCCGCGAAACGGCTGCGTGCGGCCGGCGCCGCCTGCGGCCTGACCACCTCCTGGCCGTCCTGGATCAACGTCGAGAATTTTTCCGCGTTCCACAATCTGCCGCTCGCGACCCGTGGCAACGGGTTTGGCGGTCTCGACGCCGAGTTGGCCTTCAACAATCCGATTGTGGTGCGCCACGTTGCGCAGCTCGCGGAATGGCAGACCACGAAAGTGTTCGACTATAGCGGCCGCGGCCAGTCGGCCGAGCCGCGCTTCCAAAAGGGCGAGTGCGGCATCTTCATCGGCTCGTCGGCGACGCGCGCCGACATCAAGGCCAATTCGAAATTCGAGGTCGGCTACGGCATGATGCCGTACTGGCCCGATGTCGTGGGTGCGCCGCAAAACACCATCATCGGCGGCGCCACCTTGTGGGTGTTGCGCGACCGGCCGCGCGACGAATATGCCGGCGTCGCCAGGTTCTTCGCGTTCCTGTCGAAGCCGGAGGTGCAGGCCGCCTGGCACCAGAACACCGGCTATCTGCCGATCACCCGCGCCGCCTTCGATCTCACCCGCGCGCAAGGTTTTTACGATCGCAATCCCGGCGCCGCGATTTCGATCGAGCAGACGACGCTGAAGCCGCCGACGGAGAACTCGAAGGGAATCCGGCTTGGTTCCTTCGTGCTGATCCGCGACGTGATCGACGAGGAACTGGAGCAGGTGTTCAGCGGCAAGCGGTCCGCGCAGGCCGCGATGGATTTTGCCGTCGAGCGCGGCAACCGTCTGCTGCGCCAGTTCGAGCGCGCCAATCCGGATCGATGACGGTATCGCTGCCGAGCTTCGAAGATTACGAAACGTTCCGCGCCTGGCGCGCCGACCGGTCGCGCTGGCTGCCGGTGGTTTCAGACATCGCGCACAGCCATGGTCTGAAACCGGCTACGCCGCATGTCTTCACCACCGGCACCAACCTTGTCGTCGGTCTCGGTGATGAACTGATCCTGAAGATCTTCCCGCCGATGTGTCGTGACCAGTTCCTCTCGGAGCGTGGCTCGCTGGCGCAGTTGCGCGGGCGGCTGAGTCTTCCGATCCCCGAACTCCTGTTCGAAGGCGAGCGCGACGGCTGGCCGTATCTCGTGATCACGCGCCTGTCCGGCATCGTCGGCAGCGAGGTCTGGCCGGCGCTGCCGGAAGATCAGAAAGAGCGGGTGCTGGCGCAGATCGGCGCGACCATTGCCGAGGTGCAGCGCGCTCCGCCGGGTGAACTTTCCCGCATCGAGCCGGGCTGGGAGCATTTCATCGCCAGGCAGATCGAGGGCTGCCGCGCCCGGCACACGCGGCTCGGCCTGCCGCAAAAATTCCTCGACGGGCTCGACGACATCCTGCGCGACGCCGCGACGCTGATTCCCTGAGCGGGCCCGCACGTGATCCTGATCGGCGAATACATCCCGGAGAATTTCTTGTTGAGCCGCGAAGGCAACAAATGGGACCTGTCCGGGCTGTTCGATTTCGGCGACGTGATGACGGGTTTCGGCGAATACGATTTGTTGGGTCCGAGCGCGTTCATGACCGCGGGCATGGCGCGGCGGGTGCGCAGCCTGTTCGAGGGTTTCGGCTATTCGCGCGCCGATGTCACGCCCGACGTGAAGCGGCGCCTGATGGCCTTGATGCTGCTGCATCGTTTCAGCGATCCCATCAGACACATCTGCATCGAGGATTGGCAGGCGAGGGCCAACGACCTGTTCGAACTGCAGGATTTGCTTTGGCCGGGGTGAGGGGGCGACGAGACCGCACAGCAAAGAGGCGCGAAAAACGATTGCACATTGGAGAGGCAAATGAGCGGCTTTGTATGCAATCTGACGGAACCCAAAAGCCGGCGACTTAAGTCTACAATTCAGTATTATTTTGTATAATCAATATCTTATACATAGATTAGTCTTCCGTTAAGGTTTGGCACGAACCTTGCGATCCCCAGCTCCAAAAGCCGTTTCCCTCTGGCGTTGGAGCATCACATGAAGCGTCGCGATTTCCTCAAATCCGTGTCCGGATTGGCCGCCGGCGCCATGGTGCCCGCGCCGGCGATCTTCTCGCCCGCCAAGGCTGACGCGCGGTCGGAGACGCTTTTGATCGTCTCCGAAGGCGGTCCCAACAACCTCGACATTCATGGCGTCGGCACCAACGTGCCCGGCTATGAGGTGTCGTGGAATTGCTACGACCGCCTGATCAGCCACGAGATGAAGAGCGGCCCGGGTGGCGTGCCGTATTACGACCGCGACAAGTTCAAGCCCGAACTCGCCGAAGACATGAAGGTCGACGACATGTCGGTGACCTTCAAGCTGAAGAAGAATGCGAAATTCCACGACGGCACGCCGGTCGCGGCGAAAGACGTCAAATGGTCGCTCGATCGCGCGGTTTCGGTCGGCGGCTTCCCCACCTTCCAGATGAGCGCGGGCTCGCTGACCAAGGCAGAGCAGTTCGTCGTCGTCGACGACAACACCGTGCGCGTCGATTTCGCCAGGAAGGATCGCCTGACGATACCCGATCTCGCCGTCATCGTGCCCTGCATCGTCAATTCGGAGCTGGTGAAGAAGAACGCTTCCGAAAAAGATCCCTGGGGTCTCGAATATACCAAACAGCAGACCGCGGGCTCCGGCGCCTACAAGCTGTCGAAGTGGACGGCCGGCACCGAAGTGATCATGGAGCGCAACGACGAGTGGGCCGGCGGCCCGCTGCCGAAAATCAAGCGCGTGATCTGGCGAATGGTGCCGCAGGCTGGCAACCGCCGGGCGCTGCTCGAGCGCGGCGACGCCGATATCTCCTATGAGCTGCCGTTCAAGGATTTCCAGGAGATGAAGGCCAACGGCAAGCTCAACGTGGTGTCGCTGCCGTTCTCCAACGGCATTCAATATATCGGCATGAACGTCACCAAGCCGCCGTTCGACAATCCCAGGGTTCGCCAGGCGATCGCCTACGCGATCCCCTACCAGAAAATCATGGACGTGGTGCTGTTCGGGCTCGCCAATCCGATGTTCGGCGCGGCCGCGGACAAGGCCACCGAAGTGGCCTGGCCGCAGCCGACCAAATTCTCAACCGACATGGCGAAGGCGAAGGCGCTGCTCACCGAGGCCGGCTACGCCGACGGCTTCGAGACCACGATCTCGTTCGACCTGAATTTCGCAGGGGTCAACGAGCCGCTCTGCGTGCTGGTGCAGGAGAGCCTCGCCCAGATCGGCATCAAGACCACGATCAACAAGGTGCCAGGCGCCAACTGGCGTACCGAACTGAACAAGAAGGAGATGCCGCTCTACACCAACGTGTTCTCGGGCTGGCTCGATTATCCCGAATACTTCTTCTACTGGTGCTATCACGGCAACAATTCCGTCTTCAACACCATGAGCTACAAGTCGCCGGAGATGGACAAGATGATCGACGGCGCGCGCGCCGCGGCATCGACCGGCGACAGGGCGGCCTACGATGCCGACGTCAAGGGTTTTGTCGATCTCGCTTACAAGGACATCCCGCGCATCCCGCTGTATCAGCCGTTCGTCAACGTCGCGATGCAGAAGAACATTTCGGGTTATCAATACTGGTTCCACCGCCGTCTCGACTACCGCGCGCTCGTGAAGGCGTAATTCGCCATGCTGACCATGATCGGCAAGCGGCTGATGTTCGCGATCCCTTCGCTGATCGGGGTCGTGATCGTGACGTTCCTGCTGACGCGCGCGCTGCCGGGCGATCCCGCGGCGTATTTTGCCGGACCCGCAGCCACCAAGGAGGCGGTCGAGCAGATCCGGAAGAAGCTCGGCCTCGACAAGCCGCTGATCGAACAGTTCTTCCGCTACACCAACGATCTCGCGCATGGCGATTTCGGCAACTCGCTGACGACGGGCCAACCGGTCGCCGCCGAAATCCGCAATCGCTTGCCGGCATCGGCCGAACTGACGCTGCTCGGGCTATTTGTGTCGATCGTGATCGCTATCCCGCTCGGTGTGCTCGCTGCCACCCGTCCGGGGTCGTGGATCGACCATGTCTGCCGCGTCACGACCACGGCCGGCGTCTCGCTGCCGGTGTTCTTTACCGGACTGGTGCTGGTCTACGTCTTCTATTTCAGGCTCGGCTGGTCGCCGGCGCCGCTCGGCCGGCTCGACGTATTCTACAGCGCCCCCACGACGATAACCGGCTTCTATCTGATCGACACGCTGATCGCGCGCGACTTCGAGGCGTTCCGTTCCGCGCTCAGTCAATTGATCCTGCCGGCGTTGACGCTTGCGATCTTCTCGCTGGCGCCTATCGCGCGCATGACACGGGCCTCGATGCTGGCGGTGCTGGCCTCGGATTTCGTCCGAACCGCGCGTGCCTCCGGCCTGTCGCCAGGTACCGTGATCGTCACCTATGCGTTCCGCAACGCGATGCTGCCGGTCATCACCACGCTGAGCATGGTGTTCTCGTTCCTGCTCGGCGCCAACGTGCTGGTGGAGAAGGTGTTCGCCTGGCCCGGCATCGGCTCCTACGCGGTGGAGGCGCTGATCTCGTCGGACTTCGCGCCGGTGCAGGGTTTCGTGCTGACCATGGCGGTCATGTACGTGCTGCTCAATCTGATCATCGACATTCTCTACGGCGTGATCGATCCACGCGTGCGGCTGGAAGGGTAGGGGAAGCATGAGCACCGTTGCGCCTGCCGTCGAACCCATTGGTCCCGCACGGACGTCGGGACTATTGGCAATCTTCGAACACACCCGCTATGTGCTTGGTGAGAATCGGGTCACCGCGTTTGCATTTGGGCTGCTGGTCGTGATCCTGTTCGCCGCGATCTTTGGCCCCTTTATCGTTCCCTACGATCCGCTTGCGAGCGACACCGCGGCGGCGCTCAAGCCGCCATCGGCGGCGCACTGGTTCGGGACCGATCAACTGGGCCGCGATATCTTCAGCCGCGTCATCGTCGCAACGAGGCTCGATACGTTCATCGCGGTGGCTTCCGTGGTGCTGGTGTTTTTGATGGGTGGCCTTGCCGGCATCGCCGCCGGCTATTTCGGCGGCTGGACCGATCGGATCGTCGGACGCATCGCCGACACGATCATGGCGTTTCCGCTGTTCGTGCTGGCGATGGGCATCGTCGCGGCGCTGGGCAATACCGTGCAGAACATCATCATCGCGACCGCGATCGTGAATTTTCCGCTCTATGCCCGCGTTGCCCGTGCCGAGGCCAATGTCCGGCGCAACGCCGGCTTCGTGCAGGCCGCGCGCCTGTCCGGGAACGGCGAGTTCCGGATCCTGCTGGTCCACATCCTGCCCAACATCATGCCGATCATGATCGTGCAGATGTCGCTGACCATGGGCTACGCCATCCGCTCGATTTCGCGCTCCTGCAGCACGCGCAACAGCTTGGTCTGCAGTCCGGCGCTCATCGTGCCGATCTCGTCGAGGAAAATGGACCCACGGTCGGCGAGCGAAAACTTGCCCTTCTTCGTGGCGGTAGCGTCGGTGAATGCCCCTCTGACATGACCGAAGAGCTCCGATTCGAGCAGGGTCTCCGGAATGGCCGCACAGTTGACCTTGATGAACGGCTTGTCGCGCTGTGCGCTCCGGTGATGCACCAGCCGAGCCACCAGCTCCTTACCGGTGCCGGTTTCCCCCGTAATCAGCACCGTGCTCCGGGTCGCCGACACCAGCTCGATTCGACGAATGACCTCGGCGATGGCGTCGCTGTGACCCACGATGCCGTGCCGTTCAAAGTGCGGGCCAGCCATCGTCGACGAGGGCGATCCGCCAGGACTGGTTCTCGCAAGCTTCACAAGTACTTCTTTCGGTTGTCCGTATAGACGTCAACGGACGTGTCTTGATCGAGCGCTCCCAACTCCGACGCCAACTCAGCAAGGGGGTTGATACCTTGTGTGGCGTCGGGAGTTGGGAGTTAGCGGCCCACAGTCGTCGCTAGTCGTCGCCGAGCTTTGGAACTCCGGCCGCGAACCACACGCCGCCCTTGTTGCGAATCAACAGCACGGGGCTGGGGCAGTCGGACGGCACTGAGCGTGTCGTCGATTCGAAAATCGCCGTTTGGCTCAAGCGGAACACTGACCGTGTTGTGCTCGACAAACGGGGCGGCGGGTTCGCAGATCAACGTGGCGAACACGTTTTGATTCGCGTTCTGGCCGATGCTGTTGCTGCTGGCCAGGAGCAAGCCACGCCCTCTGACCTTGATCCTGCCGTTGATGTCGATGTCGGCCCTGAGGTCGGCGATCCTCCATGGCCCGGCGCCAGGGGGGACACCTCTCACGATGTTCAGCTTGACGTTCGGGAACGTGGCCTCCGTCCGGGTTCGCTGGCCCGGCGCCGTTCGACGCCGGAATCACGCCGATGCCGCCTTCGAATCTGGCCAGAAACTCACGTTCGTGGGCAGAGTCATGTGCATACGCGCCGACCGGCCCTACAATCCCGAGGGCCACTAGAATTGCCGCTGCCTTCTTGAGCATCTCTCTGTTACTTTTCCTTCATTCCGACTCTTGACGGGGATGCGCTGCGGGAATCGCAGACGCTCCTTCCCTTGTCTATCGCCGTGCCGTCCCTCTATTCCATGCGGCTTCACACAAGCGCGACTTCCGCATCCTCTCTTCGAGGACTTGTCCTTGCGATGCCGGACCGTTTCAGCTCGTTGTCGAGCGCGCCTCGCAGCGCCTCGCGGGCGCGCGACAGGCCGGACATGACGGTTCCAATCGGCACGCCGATGACATCGGCGACCTCCTGGTACGACAGTTCCTGCAACTCGCGAAGCACGGCAGTTGACGGAAACGACTTGACGGCTGCTCATCGCACGATCGATTCAAGGTCACGTCGTCGTCGTGCATCAGCAGCGATTCAGGATCGGTGCCGGGCGAATCGCGGCTGTGTTGTTCCTCATCGAATGTGTCCACGGGCGCGTGCGAGCGGCTATGCCAGCGGCAAGCCGTGTTGCGAACAATTGTAGAAAACCGGCGCGTCCACTCCCCCCGGTAAACGTCCGAAAGTATCGCAAGGCGCGCAGCGATGCCTCTTGCACGACGTCTTCCGCGTCGTGCGCGTTCCCCGTCAGCCAATGCGCCAGCCGGTAGCCGGCATCGAGGTGGGGCACCACGACGTCGTCAAAACTCTCACTGATCGCCGGTGCGATCGTCGCTTGTCTACGATTACTCATGGAGCGCTCCGAGGACTTGCTCGAGTCCCTGTTCGAGCGTGGGATACCCGGAAATGGAAGCCCAGACCCGCCAGGAGCCGGACATTCGAGAACACCGCATCGGCTTTGAGGGAATCGGCCAGCAGGGGACCGACGGCGAAACGGCTCGCGGCTGCGGGCACGTGCCACAGGCGCAATGGGCGGTTCGCGAGACGCGCGAATGTTTCGCGAACGCGTCCATCCGGATCGGTTCGGTATTCACGAGAAAGTACCGGCCGCCGACTTCGCCACGCTCGGCGAGATGCACCAGCGCCCGGGCACTGTCGTGGATGTGAATGGGCGACGCCGCCGGGCCGGTCTTCCCGAAATGCAGCACGGGGCGGCCGGCCATGACCGGCTCGATGACGCGTTCCCGAAACCACGACGCGTTGCCGTACACCCATCCGGGAAACGCTGTGACGATCGGCAGTCCGGCAGTGACGTATCCATCGAGGCGATTGAAGGCTGGCGCGAGGCAGCATCCCCCACTTTGAGGGCTGGGGCCGCTCGTCCTCAGTGATCGGACGTGGACCGGTGGCTCCGTAACGCTCAGTGCCAGACATAGACGATGCGCTGGGAACGCCGCCACCGCCACCGCGCAACGCGGCAACCGCCTGCATCCAGTTCCCGCACACGGGAGATCGATGCCGCCCGTGTCCAGGTCACGCGCGCTCCCTCTCGCGGATGTGGCGGGAGATGGAACACCCAGTCGGCCGCTGCCTCATCCTGCCACTGACCCGGCTCGAGCAGGTTGCCCATGACCGCTGTTGCACCGGCGTCACGCACGCGTTGCGCCTCGTATAAAGACCATGTAAGGCCGAACACTTTGTGGCCACGGGCCGTGAGGACCTTGATCAGCTTGAGTACCAACGAACCCTGCGGCTCCAGTGATGAACGCGGTCACCGGTCGGTTGCCTGACATCCGCCCAGTGTGGTGTGCGGGCGCTCGCGCGAACACCGACACCGTACGGGATCGTACGACGCCCGTACAGGCGAGGCGTTAAGATGAAAGGCCCATGAAATCGGGGCGCGACGCACTATGTGATCTCCCTCACGGTTTGCCGGGGCTTGCCGTGAGCCGCGCGTCCTCTCCGCCACGCTTGCAGCTACTTACAGACATCGCGACCTGGCATCCCTCGTGCGACGAGCTCAACTGAACGGGGTTTCGTCACTGGTCCGCGTGATCGAAATGCCTGGCATTGTGAGCGTGCCGCAGGCCGCAGAGGGAGATAGCACATGTCCAAGGGAAACGAGACAGCGGGCCGCGCGGTATGCGGCCGAATCGGTGGTGTTCTCCCGTTCGGCGCGGCGGTCGCGTCGGCGCTCGTCGTGATGGCGGCCACGTCGGCATCCGCGCAAGTTGTCAACTCGTGCGCCGAAGGGGATGTCGTGTGTGGATTCGTATGGAACGACGTGAACGGCGACGGGATTCAGGACGCGGGCGAGCCCGGGCGCGTGGGCGTCACGGTGTCCGCGTATAGCGGCACGACCTTTATCGCATCCACGATGACGGATCCCGATGGGCTCTATTCGTTCTCATCCCAGAAACTGCCCGCCGTGGGCAACTATCGGATCATCATTGACTACACCGTGCCTCCACTTGGGGCGGGCACGCTCGTGTCGCCGGTGAACAATCCTGGTCACCCTGACGCCTCGCTGGCCGACAGTGACGGCATCGATTCGAACACCGGGTTCAGCTACGTCGATGTGTCAGTGGCGGACAACTTCACATTTCACATCCTCGCCTTCGGGTTCTATCCGTCGTCGGCTCCGCCCCCGGCCTGCACGATTGCCGGATCGAGCGAGGCGATCAGCAGCACGTCCTGGAACAAGTTCAGCGTGCCGTTTGGGACGGCGCCCGTCGTCTGGGTCGCCCATTTCATGCCGAAGGGCGTCTCGACCACCACGAAGACGACGGTGCTGTTCACGGGCGTGTCGTTCGTGTTGAACGGCCACGCGTACCGCTGCCGAACGGCCTGGTGACCTTCGATCCGGCGGCGCCGTCGGTGGACGCCACGACGTTCGACGCGCCGAACAATCGATGGCTGACGACGATCAATCCCACGTTCATCAGTGACGAGAACTTCTTCGTGGGCGCCGCGATTCCGGTCGACGCGACGATCATCGGAGGCGGGCAGGCGACGATTCTCTTCACGACGCAAACCGACGACAGCGATCTGTCGTTCGCCTGGCAATGGAGCGCGGCGGCTTACGCGTACTGGCCGTCAAACTGGAACGAGGCGCTGGGTCCAGCCCTATCATGGCAACGGCCCAGCGGGCAGCCAGCACGCCCGGGTGCCACGGACAGCAAGCTGGTTCAGAAATCGCTGATTCCGGGTCCGCGCGGCGGCGGCGGGTCGAACTTCACCGGGTCGTGGAGCGCGACTGGCCACTACGCCTGTCAGTAAGCCGACGTGGCCGAGGTCGCAGCCGGCGTTGCGCCACGCATCGCCGCTTGAGCTTCATTATTGGAGTCACGGGAATCGAAGGCGCGCGAACCGGCGATTTATTGGAATCTGGAATCGGGGCGGAGAGCGTCGAAACGTGGATCTTCTTTGATCCACACCATGTCGGCGGAGCGCCCATCGATCCCTTTTTCCAGCCATTCGATGGCCTCCTGGGCATTGCCCAGGCCTGCATGCACGATCGCGATCTGGACAGGCGATACGTACTGTCTCGCTGAAAGCTCCACCAACCGCCGCAATTCCCGCTCAGCGTCGGGCCGCCTTCCAGCGCCGGCCAGAGCGTGCGCCAGCGCCGCGACATAAAGAGGACTGCCGCGCCCGAGATGCTCGGCTTGCTGCAACTCGGCAAGAGCCTCCGACGCGCGTCCTTGTTGCTCGTAGGCCTGTCCCAACACGAGGTGCGTCGGCGCGAACGTGGGGTCGAGTTCCAACGTCCTGCGATACTGCTCGACCGCAGCGTCGTACTGACGCGCGAAATGGTGACGCCATCCAAGCCATGCGTTGATGATGGGCGAGAGTGGATCGAGCCGACGAGCACGCTCGACTCCGTGACGGCCTGGTCATGTCGGCCGATCGCGGAGAGGTAGTCGGCATACCAATGATGCGCGTTCGGGTAATCCAGATCGAGCTCGATGGCCCGCTGAAAGCCTCGCTCGGCCCGAGACCAGTCCCAATCGTAGTTGAAGCGCACCATCGCCAATGACGTGTGAGCCGCCGCCAGCGAGTCGTCTAACGCGAGCGCCTTTCTCGCCGCTTCGTCAGCTTGAGGAAACGCTTCCTTCGGCGAGACATCGTACCAGCCCAGCGCGATCCAGGAGTCCGCGAGCCCGTCGTAGGCGGCGGCGTACCGCGGTCAGTGCCGGATTGCCGCCTCAAAGTGCTCGATCCCCTTCTGGAGAGCGTCCTTGGTCCGCTTGTTCCAGAAGTATCGACCCTTGATGTAGGCTTCGTAGGCATCGGGATTCAATGCCGCCACGGTCGACCGCTGTGTCGACGCCGCGGGACTGACACTGACGTTGATCTCACGAGCGATGTCCTGCGCGACTTCTCGCTGCAAGAGAAGAATCTCCCGCAGGTCGCGCTCGTAGCTTTTCGCCCAGACGTGTATTTGGTCGCTCGCCCGGATGAGCTGCGCTGAAATCCGGACGCGTTGATTCTCCCGACGCACGCTTCCCTCCACGAGAAGGTCCACGTGCAGCTCCTTGCGATCTCGTCCGCCCCCTTCCGGGTGTCCTTGTACCGCATGGTCGACGTCCGCGCCAGGACACCGGAGCCCCGCGGATTCACGGCGCTGAGCTGCGTGATCGTTTCCTCGGTCAGGCCATCGCTGAAGTATTCCTGTGACGGATCGCCGCTCAAATTGTTGAACGGCAGGACTGCGAGGGTGAGGCGATCCGCCGGCGGCCGGACGCCGGGGCGGTTGACCGCGATATACGCAGCGAGAGCGAGCCCGGAAAGACACAGGACCGCAATCCAGGCAGATGGCCACGACCGGCGGGGCGGAACTGCAGGAGCGGTGCGACGCGGACCACCTCCACTGGCGCGATGAACCGGTAGCCGTGCCGGGCGACCGTCTGGATGAAGCGCGGATTCTCCGCCGGATCATGTAATGCCGCGCGCAACTTCTTGATTGCGTTGTTGAGACTCTGGTCGACAGCAACGAACACGTCGGCCGGCCAGAGCCGTTGGCGCAGCTCCTCGCGGGTAACAGTCTCGCCGGGACGCTCCAGCAGTAGCTCCAGAATGCGAAACGGCTGCTCCTGCAGGCGAACCCTGAGCCCGCTCCTTCGCAACTCGGCAGCGCGCAAGTCGACTTCGAAGGAGCCGAACCGGACGATCTGCGTCGATCGGTTTGTTTCCTCCATGTCGGACTACTGCCGCGCTCGCGGCCTCTCACCGACTCACGCGTTTCACGCGGTTACATGTCCGTGTAACACACGACGCAAGAGTGTCTTGCGTGGTTATTGAAAAGTCACCGAAGAGGTCAGCCCGGGTCCATTGAAGGTCAGCGTCGGCAACAGCATCATCTATCACGTCACCCGCAGGCGCAAAACAAAACTGAGGTGCCGTATGCAGATGTCGATTACTTGCGCTCACACGTGAACGGAGCAATTGCCGCCCGCTGCCATCAAAACGGAGGGTTCAGATGAAGACGCACACACGACCCGTTCGGACGCTCTCGGGATGGCTTTCGCTCGGATTCGTCTGCCTTGGGACGGTCCTTCTCGTCGCAGGGTGCACGGAGCGCACGCTGCGACAGCGCCAACGTCGCTCACCGCAACCGTTCAATCCGTACATGTGGCTCACGATGGAGCCACGGGTCCACCGGTCAGTCATGTCATGAAGTCAGACGACAAGGGGTACATCGACGGATGGGTCGACGGTGACACGGTGCACCTCTACACACGAAGTCGTTTTACTGCGCTGAGCCCCCAGAGAGCGGGGCCACCAGCGGCTGCGAGCTTGGCGCAGACGCCGAGACACCGCCCAGACCGGACCGATGCCGACGATCTATGCGATCGCCGCAGTCGGCGGCATCAACCCCGACCTGTCGACACTTGCGTGTCCTCCCCTGAGCGTCTGCCTCAACCATCCGGGGATGATCGATGCCTCACGCGTGGGCGGATTGCCCAATGGTCCGGCCGTGCCGCACAGTCACATCCTCACTGAGCGGAGGGGCGGGTGGTTCCATACCGTGAACATTCGGGTCCGCGATCTCACGGTGTGGAACGCGATCGCGAATGCCAAGAGCCTGACGAAGGTCCGCGAGCTGCAGGCCGATCCCGAGGCAGGAGGCAAAGGGCTCATCAGCCAGGACACGCCGACGAACATCTTTTTCTTCATCGCGTCGTGGAGGCCCTAGCGGCCGGGCAATGCATCGAGCAGCCAACGCCCGGATGCCTCGAGATCCGGGCGTGGAAGGCGGGGGGGGCGCAGTCGAGCGATAAGTCAGGACTTACCGTCGACGAACCCGGCGGCGGCGATCAACGGGTGCCCCGGCATCAGAAGTCCACGGTGGCGTTGAAGCGCACGTAGCGCGGGTTCAGGATGCCGTTCGGACGCAGCCAGGTGGAGCCGTCGGTACCGAAGTTCTGGTTGAACGAAGTGCCCGTGTTGGCGTTGAAGAGGTTGTACAAATCGACGCCCACGTTGGTACGAGTGCGACCGATCTTGATGATTTTCGTAAAGCGCATGTCCACCGTGTTGAGGCGGTCCGGATAGACTTGACCCGGCTTTGCCAGGTCGAGCGCCACGGTCGTCGCGCCGCCGGCGATCGGCCGGCCCAGCGCCGCCTGAATCGCCGCGTTCGTCTGGAAGAACGTGGCGTTCATCGCCAGGCCGTTCGACGCGGGATCGTTGGTGGCCGTGACGTTGGGCTGCGACCGAAAGATTCCGCTCACCTGCACGTCGATCTTCGGGACGCTATAGCTGGCCAGACCGCGCCATGCCCAGAGCCACGGCTCCTCGACGCGGCACGCCGACGCCTGCGCAATCGGGGACGTTGCCGCGCTCAGGAGCATGCCAACGGTCGTGTACACCTCGGGGACCGCCTTCGCGACGTCGCAGAGATCGCGAACGCCAGCCCCCACGGTGAAGCCGCCCTGCACCGTGATGCCGTTGTTCGTCCTGGCGTTCACGTTCAATTCCAGGCCCTGCCAGTACGCAACCATGTCGCCGTAATTGCTGGCGAGCGTCAGGTAGTTGTCGACCGCGCCGAAGGCGGTCCGATTGTTCCTCAGGTAGTAGGAAGCCGGCTGCCCGCTGTCGGGAAGACGCGGGTCCGAGGGCGGAGTGAACGTGTAGATATCGAAGTCCTGCGCGCCGATGGCACGGTTGTCGGTCACCGTGAAGTTCCCCCACCAGCGGCGGCTGAAGCCGATCTCGGCCGACACGCGCGGCAGGATCTTCTGCTGGACCGACGCGCTGAACTGCCAGTCGTACGGACGAACGTTCCAGCCGCTGAGCAGCGCCGGGTCGATCTGCGTCGCCGTGCCCGCAGCGGAACCGGTCTGCCGGAACGTGAAGAAGTTCTGATTGTCGAGGGCGCCGCAGAAGTCGCCGCCCTTCGTCCGATTGTCCTGGCCCAGCGGGTTCTGCAGGTCGCAGTCCGGAGTGAAATTGCCGTTGGCGTCAGTCCATGAGCGGTTGGCCGTCTGCGCGAAGGTCGACGCCGGGTTGGTGCCGATATACACGCCGTCGTTGGCGGCATACTGCCAGTACTTGGCCAGGTTTACCTTGATGGCCGTGTTGCCGTTGCCGAAGACGTCATACGCCATCCCCATGCGTGGCGCGATGTCGTTATAGCTGTTCACACCTTTCGCAGCCGGCAACGTCTTCGGCGGCCCTCCGAACACGCTGTTGGTCAGCAGACCGTTCAACCCTTCAGGGAAGAAGCTCCGCGCATTCTCGTAGCGCAGCGCGCCCTGTTACCGTCAGGCGGTTGTGCGTCCACTGATCCTGCAGGTAGAAGGCGTCGTACCTGGTGCGGTTGGCCTGCTGCCATTTCGTAATGCGCTGCGTGATCAGGTCGGGCACACCCGCGTTGAACCGGTATGAAGTCCGTGATCCGCGAAGTCGCCGAAGATGTCGGTCACTTCGTAGGCGGCGGCGTAGCCGGCCTTCATGCTGTGCGCGCCGGTTACGTAAGAGAGCGACGCGCGCCACACGTTGTGCGTCTGGTGGTTGTTACTCAGCCCGGCGTAGCCGTGGTACACCATGTTGGGCACCGGAACGCCGCCGGCCAGGCTCCGCTCCTGCACGGGGATGAATGGCACCTGGTTGAGCGCACCGGCCGGCGACGTCGGGTTCCAGTTGCTGAGGAACTGCGACGCGGCCGCTTCGATCAACAGCTTGTTGGTGAGCGGCGCCGAGTAGGAGAACTGCATGATGTGCTCGGCGCCTTTCTGCGACTGGCTCGCCTCCGGCGACCATGTGCCGAAGCCGTAGACCGCGATCCACTCGTCGCCGCGATCACGACACTGACCAGCGTCCTTGGCGTACGAACTCCCGTTGCAGGTGCACCTGGTAGTCGAAGTAGCCGCTGATCTTGTTCCGCTCGGACAACTGCGAGGTCACCCGCGTCCCGACGACTTTCCGGCTGCCCGCGGATCGCGACTTGATGCTCGGATCGACGACGTAGTTCCACTTGGTCGGGTCGCCGGCATTCAGATTCCCGAACCGCCCGGCGAGGTTCGTGTACTCGCCCAGCGTTCGCCCGACCGCGTAGAACCACACTTTGTCCCGCTTGATCGGGCCGCCCATCGAGAAGCTGGTGTCCCAGTTCCTGATGATCTCGGTCGGCGCTGGAATCCCGTACGACTTCAGCGTGGCGTCGACGTTGTTGCCCTGCGACCATGCCCCGGCCAGACTGCCGAAGTAGGTCCCGCTGAACACATTGCCGCCCGTCTTGGGCACGATGTTGAACTGAGGCCCGCCCCGGTCGGCTTCGCCAAGCCCCCCGGCCACGGTGAGCTGCACTTCCTGGGCGTTGGTGGTGTCGTAGCCATAGCCCGCCACGCCGCCGCCGTTGAACGCCGAGCCGACGTTCATCCCGTCGATTTGGATGGTGCCCTCGTCGCTGCGGCCACCGCGCGACGTGAAGAAGATCATCCCCGGGTTGACGCCGCCGTTCTGATTGGCATTGGACTGAATGCCGGAGGAGGTCGCCAGCAGGTTTCCGTACCCGCGCGATGCCGGCAGCGCCGCGAGGACCTCGGCGCTGAGCACCTGCTGCACGCGCGTGCTGTTCTGCACGTCCACCACCGGCGTCTCACCCGAGACGGTGATCGATACCGCCACGCCACCGACACGCATGTCGGCATTGAGCGTGACCGTCACACCGGTCGACACCTGGACCGCCTCGCGCTCGACCTTGGCGAAGCCAGGCAGCGAGTAGGTGATCCTGTAGGTGCCGGGTGTCAGATTCTCGATGCGGTACCGCCCGCGCCGTCGCTGACGGCGGTTCGGATCTTTCCGATCAGGGCCGGACTGGCCGCTTCAATCGTCACACCGGGCAGCACCGCTCCTGATGGGTCGGGATCACCCCCGCGATCGACTGGGCGCCCGCGAGCGAGGGCAGCATGATGGCGAGAACGAGTGCGAGCAGTACCAGGCGGCCTGCCGCTTTTGCATCAACACGGATTGCGAGCATTCACCCCTCCTTCGACTGAGGTGGAAACGGCGTCACTTCAACCGCCGCTGAACGCCGACGTGGGAACCGTCCGACTTGCACGCTTTGTCTGGCACGGTAGATCGGCGGTGCCCAGTTCGCACCGCCGCGCGCCAGTCTCGAGGAATCGATGGCATGCTACGGCGGGATTATGAAAAGTCAACGATTTTCTTATCTGGCGAAGCTTTTGACCTCCCAGTGTCTAGTCCGACTGCACGCCCGCTCGTGGATCGTGCGGTGCGATCGTGAAGGCTGGGGGTGACCTACACTGAAGGGCACAGCGGAGGCGCAATGAAGACAATCCTCGCTTGCGTCGTCAGCCTCATCGTTGTGTTGGCGGCAGGCACGTCACTGGCAGCAAAGGGTGCCACAACCAGTCCGAGTGGGCTCCCACGTTATCAAGTCTCGTTCTATGTGACCGACAATCGATTCGCCGAAGCACGACCGGAAGAACTCGCCTATGTCGTCCTCTGCGAGCACGACTCCGCCTCCGAGCACGACGTCTATATTCCCGGCAATGGTGACGAATGGTATGAGATGAACACGCGCAATATGACTCACGGTCGAGAGGGACATTGGTTCCGTGCGACCACGGGCTGGCAGAGCGTTGCGCGAGCCCTTATCGAGCGAGGCGCAAACCGTTAAGCAGAAGCGTCGTCCGCTTGTTGCACGACGCACTCATCTCCGTTTGGCCATGATCTGGGTCGTCTTTTGGTCCAGCTCAAGCAGGGCCTCGTCACTGACCCGTTTCATCAGCTCCCGACGCTCAGAACGAAGGGCCTCCTCGGACTGAAACAGAGAGAGATGTGACCGCGGCTAGAAGGCTCGAGCCGTTCCTGGATAGCAGTTCGCGCGCATACCTGCGGCTTTCTTCAGGCCTGGCTGAGTCGGCGCTGAAAGCCGTAATCGCCGCATCTGCCTCGTTGGTTTGTGCATACCAGGCAAGAAGCAGAAGGCTGCGTTGGGCGGTCGGCTCCTTCTCATTCGCGAGACGCGTGAGGGTCTTTGCCAGCCAACGCGCCGGGTCAGTCGGGAGCAACATGTAGACGAGCGCGTAGTTCTGGCCAAGCGTCAGGACGTGCTGGGGGATGAAGGCCGTGAACTTGGGTTCGACCAGAATGTGAAAGGCGGCTTCAGTCGTATCTTCGCCGAGGCTTGCGAGGTGATGAACCTCAAGGAAGTAAGCCGTGTGCCGCAAGATCGCACCGAGCAATCGCCCCAAGTGACAACTGGCGATCAGGACCCGTGTCCGAGAGACTGAGCAGAAGCAGACTTCCGTCGTAGAGGAAGAAGGGTCGCGCCTCGGGTCGCGCCAGTTCAGATCTGATGGCGGGCAGGTAAGTGTCTTTCTGGGCCTTCGCCTTGGCCCAGAAAGAGTCGAGGACCCGCGTCTCTTCTTCAATCTCCTGGCTCGTCAGCTCGTGCGGCGCGAACGAGTAGATGGCCCGAATCTCCAGCCCGATGTCCTGGGCAAGCGCTGGGACCGCCACGAGAGTTACGACAACGCCCAAGACGACAGCTCTCACTAGGTCCCCCTTGTCCCACGAATTCTGATCTCGCGTTCGCATAACGTCATGCCGTTCAGCCGCGAGCGGCGTTCACCATCGTCTCGAACGAAGCCTGACATCGGCAGCTGCTCGTCGGCTGTCGAGACGGCACGTGGCTGCACGCCGTTTACGTCCGCCACAAAAACGCGATGGCGCGACCGCCATGGTGAGACTCACTCACCAGACCGGTTTATCGGCTCGCGGCGAGAGGATCTGAAGAAAAGGGATCCGGAATCTCAGCAGTTTCGAGGGCTATCACGGCCACTGCGGCGCCACGCTGCGGCCGTCACTCGTTCAGCGGTATTCGAGTTGAGCCGACTACTCGTTAGACGTCGGAAGGATAACGACCGGCGTGAATCCGGCGAGAGAACTTCTGAGGATGCGCACTCTACCGTTTTGTCGTTGCGGCCTGCTACTAATGCTTCTTGTGGTGACTGCTCATTCAGTCAACGCTCAAGGAAGAAGCCACGCCTATGTCTCTCTTGGCGTCGGTGCCACGCAACTCGATGGCGGTGTCGACTGGCTCATCCTGAATGGGCCGATAGGCATCGGAGCTGAGTTCGGGGCGGGGAACCTTATTCTGTTGTCCCTCGCTGGGTCGTACCATCCCCTTGCTCACCAGCCCGCGAGGAAGCTTGATCCGTTCGCAACAGTAGGCGTCACGATGTTGGGCGACCTCAATGACGACGCCCTCGGTGTCAGCGTTGGAGCCGGGATCACGTACTGGCCTCGGAAGCGGATCGGTTTCCGGCTGGACGGTTTTTCATTCCTGCCGCGGCGCGACGATATCCAATTCGAGGATTGGCACTACTGGGGCCTGCGAGCAGGCGTGGCGTTTCACTTTGGGTGAGACTGTCGTCGCTCGTACATCGCTTCCTTTTTGCGCACTGGAGGTCCCATGGCTGATGTCAATGACGCGCTTGCGGCCAATCGCGCCGCCGTCCTCGACTTTGTCGCGGCCGCGGAGAGATCAGCAGCGACTTGGACTACCCCGCGCGCGCCGGGGAAATGGTCGCCGAGCCAGGTCGTGGAGCATGTGGCGCGTGGTTTGGAAGAAGCGGCCAACGTCGTTTCTGGGGCTCCGTCAATCCCGATGCCCCCGCTTTCCTGCGCCCGCTGGCCAGACTGTTCTTCAACCGAATCTGAAGAAGGACGCATTTCCGAAGGGGTTTAAGGCCCACAAGGCGATGAACCCTACGAGCGGACCGGTGACGCCGGTTGAGGCGCGCGGCCGCCTGGAAGGGGCGCTCGCCAGGTTCGACGAGGAATGTCGTAGACGGGTCGCCAGTGGCCAACACGTCGTGAGCACCGGTTTCGGTACGGTGGCGGGTCGAAGACTTCGTGAGGTTCTCCGCGCTGCACACTCGCCACCATTGCAAACAGATGCCCGGCACAGCCTGAAGACGGCCAGGCTCCAAGGCGAGACTGCCGTCATCACGGCGTGGGAAGCGTCATAAAATCAAGATGGCTGAACGGCGCATGCCTCGACGGCTACTCTGGTGCGGCGTTGCGGGGCCGATGCTGTTCGTC